>NZ_JAJTTF010000001.1 GCF_021341785.1 Microbacterium sp. Au-Mic1 | reverse complement strand
CTGCTCGGCAGGCGCGTCGGTCGCCTCGGTCGGAGCCTCGGCCTGCTCGGCAGGCGCCTCGGGCTCGACAGCCGGCGCGGTCTCCTCGGCGGGTGCGTCGGCGGCCGCAGCGGCGGTCTCGTCGGCGACGGTCTCGGGCGCCTCGGCGATCGGCGTCGCGGTGTTCTCGGGCTCGGACTGCGCGGCCTGCTCGCCGGTGGTCGGGTTTTCGGGGGTGTGCTCTTCGGTGGACACGGTGAACTCCTTGCGCGGCATGCCGCGGGAGGCGGAAAGGACAGGCCCAGCCTAGTACGCCGGGCGGCGCCGCGAGAGGGGCGCGGCTCAGCCGGCCGGGGTCTCCGTCGCCGTCGGCACGGGCGTGGGAGCCGAGGTCGGGGCAAGCGTCGGGCTGACCGTCGGCGAGGGCGAAGGGACAGGTGCAGTGGCGTCCGCATGCACGACCTGGCTCACGATCGCGCCGATCACGATGACGGCTCCGGCGACCACGACGACGGTGTTGTCGCGCACCCTGCGGCGAACGCTCGCGGCATGCAGATCCTGCCGTGCGGTGTGCAGCCGCGCGCGCTCCTGCTGCACACGGGCGCGCTGGTCGCGGGCGTTCGTCGGGCGGCGAGCGGCCATGGATCCTCCCTGGATGTCGAGGACAGAGCCTATCGTGCGCGCCCCCGCCCGGCGTGCAGCCGGCATCCGCGTCCGGGTGCCGCGCGTCACGGTGTCGGTGCACGCCGTTAGCCTTGACCGCATGACTCCTGCAGCACCGCTGATGAGCGGCCAGACGCCGCTCGCCGTGCGGATGCGCCCGATCTCGCTCGACGAGGTCGCCGGGCAGCAGCACCTGTTGAGGCCGGGGTCGCCGATCGTCTCGCTCGCGGATCCGGCGGCGAAGACCGCGTCGAGCGTCTCGATGATCCTCTGGGGTCCGCCCGGCACGGGCAAGACGACTCTCGCGCAGGCCATCGCCCGCTCGTCGGGTCGGCGTTTCGTGGAGCTGTCCGCCATCACCGCCGGTGTGAAGGACGTGCGCGAAGTCATGCAGGAGGCGCTGAACCAGCGCGATCTCTACGGTCAATCGACCATCCTGTTCCTCGACGAGATCCATCGCTTCACGAAGGCGCAGCAGGACGCGCTGCTGCCCGGGGTGGAGAACGGCTGGGTCATCCTCATCGCGGCGACCACGGAGAACCCCTCGTTCTCCGTCATCTCGCCGTTGCTGTCCCGGTCGCTGCTGCTGACGCTGAAGCCCCTCACCGACGAGGACATCGGCGTCCTGATCGACCGTGCCGTGGCGGATCCGCGCGGGCTCAACGGGCGCGCGACGCTGGACGATACCGCCCGGGCCGCTCTGATCCGGCTCGCCTCGGGCGACGCCCGGCGAGCGCTCACCGGGCTCGAGGCCGCGGCGGCCGTGGCGGCCTCGCCGGAGCGCCTCACGGAGGACGAGACCCCCGCCGTCACCGATGACGACGTCGCGCAGGCGGTGGACCGCGCGCTGCTGCGATACGACCGCCAGGGCGACGAGCACTACGACGTCATCAGCGCGTTCATCAAATCGATCCGCGGATCCGATGTCGACGCCGCTGTGCACTACCTCGCCCGGATGATCGAGGCCGGGGAGGATCCGCGCTTCATCGCACGGCGCCTGGTCATCTCGGCGTCCGAGGACATCGGTCTCGCCGATCCGCAGGCGCTCGTGATCGCCGTCGCAGCGGCGGATGCCGTCGCCTTCATCGGGATGCCGGAGGGGAGGATCCCCCTCGCCGAGGCGACCGTCTACCTCGCGACCACGGCGAAGTCGAACGCGGCGTACCTGGCGATCGACGCGGCGATCGCGGATATCCGCGCGGGCGGGTTCGGGCGGGTGCCCGTGCACCTGCGCGACGCGCACTATCCCGGCGCCAAGCGCCTGGGGCATGGCAAGGGCTACCGCTATCCGCATGACAGCGACGCCGGGATCGTGCCGCAGCAGTACCTCCCTGATGAACTGCAGGGGCGCCGCTACTACCAGCCCAAGGCGCTCGGCGGAGAGCGCGAGGTGCAGGCTCGGCTGGAGCGCATCAGGCGAATACTCGGCGAGGGGTAGGTCGCGGCGGGAAGCACCGGGACCCGTCCTGCGCACGGCGACGGACGCTCAGGGCCGATCTGATAGCATGGATCGGCTCGAAACCGTGTTTTCGGGCATCTCTCCACTCCTGCACCACCCTCTCGTCCGCCCCGGCGTGCGCTCGTGAGGGGCGGAATCGAGACGATACGTCCGCGAGCCGTGATCGACACGGCCGCGTATCGAAAGGAACACTTCGTGGTTACGAAGTCCCAGGACCGCCGTAAGGTCCGCCTGTCCCGTGCCCTCGGCATCGCCCTCACCCCGAAGGCCGCCAAGTACCTCGAGAAGCGTCCCTACGCTCCGGGTGAGCACGGTCGCACCAAGCGCAAGCAGGACAGCGACTACGCCGTCCGTCTGCGCGAGAAGCAGCGTCTTCGCGAGCAGTACGGCATCCGCGAGAAGCAGCTGGTCATCCAGTTCAACGAGGCCCGTCGCAAGGACGGTCTGACCGGTGAGAACCTCGTCGAGCAGCTCGAGATGCGTCTGGACGCGCTCGTGGTCCGCGCCGGTTTCGCGCGCACCACCGCGCAGGCGCGTCAGCTCGTCGTGCACCGTCACATCCTCGTCGACGGCCAGCTCGTCGACCGCCCGTCCTTCCGCGTGAAGCCGGGTCAGCTCATCCACGTCAAGCCCAAGAGCGAGGGCCTCGAGCCCTTCCAGGTGGCGGCCGCCGGCGGTCACGCCGAGGTGCTGCCCCCGGTTCCGGGTTACCTCGAGGTCGAGCTCGACAAGCTGGAGGCCCGTCTGGTCCGTCGTCCGAAGCGCGCCGAGGTCCCCGTGACCTGCGACGTGCAGCTGGTCGTCGAGTACTACGCGGCTCGCTGATCCACAGCGAACTCAGCGAACACGCCGAGGAGGCGTCGGGGGCATCCCCGGCGCCTCCTTCGCGTTTGCGCATACGATGGAGACCGTTGTGAGCGGGCCCGAACCGGAGGTGGTGACATGAAGACCCTGTTGTGGTTCCTCATCGGCGTGATCGGCGGGTTCGTCGCCGCGCACTTCCTGAACAAGGATCCGCGAGGCCACGACGTGCTGGCGGCCGTCGACGACCGGATCAATGAGTTCACCGGGATCCTCGCCGACGCCTTCCACGCCCAGGAGGCCCGCCTCACCCACGACGGCGCCGCGGACTGACGCGGAACCCCCTTCTCCCGAACCCGCGCTCCGGCGCGCCCTGACAGCAAGGACCCCTCGACGAGCATGAAGACCGCGGAGATCGCGCAGCGCTACCTGAGCTACTTCGAGAAGAACGATCACCTCATCGTCCCCTCGGCGTCGCTGGTCAGCGACGACCCCTCGCTGTTGTTCACCGTGGCCGGCATGGTGCCGATGATCCCGTATCTCACGGGCGTGGTCCCGGCACCTCACCCGCGCATCGCCGACCTGCAGAAGTGCATCCGCACGAACGACATCGAAGAGGTCGGGCGCACGGCACGGCACGGCACGTTCTTCCAGATGCTCGGCAACTGGTCGTTCGGCGACTACTTCAAGGAGGGCGCGATCCGTTACGCCTGGGAGCTGCTGACCGGCTCCGAGAGCGACGGCGGGCTGGGCTTCGACGAGAAGGACCTCTGGGTCACGGTGTTCGAGACGGACGACGAGGCCGAGGCGATCTGGCGCGACGTGATCGGGCTGAAGCCGGAGCGCATCCAGCGCCTGGGGCGCGCGGACAACTACTGGAACACGGGTCAGCCGGGCCCCGGCGGTCCCGACAGCGAAATCTTCTTCGACCGCGGACCCGCGTACGGCCAGGACGGGGGACCGGCGGCCGACGACAACCGGTTCCTGGAGATCTGGAACCTCGTGTTCATGCAGGACTTCATCGAGAACATCCGTGGCAAGACCGAGTTCGACATCGTGGGCGAGCTGCCCATGAAGAACATCGACACCGGCATGGGCCTCGAACGCGTCGCCTTCCTCAAGCAGGGCGTCGAGAACATGTACGAGACCGACCAGGTGCGCCCGGTGCTGGACCGCGCTGTCGAACTCTCCGGACGGCGCTACGGCGCCGAGCACGCCGACGATGTCCGCTTCCGCGTCGTCGCCGACCACGTGCGCTCCGCACTCATGCTGCTCTCCGACGGCGTACGCCCGTCCAACGAGGGTCGTGGCTACATCCTCCGCCGGCTCATGCGCCGCACGGTCCGCTCGATGCGTCTGCTCGGCGTCGACGAGCCGGTGTTCCCCGAGCTGTTCGCGGTGTCCAAGGACGCGATGAAGAGCGCCTACCCGATCCTCGAGCAGGACTGGGTCCAGCTCTCCGCCGCCGCGAATGCGGAGGAGGAGACCTTCCGTCGCACGCTGGACGCCGGATCCACCATCCTCGACCTCGCCCTCGCCGACACGAAGAAGGCCGGATCCGAGACGCTGAAGGGGTCCGAGGCCTTCCTCCTGCACGACACGTACGGCTTCCCGATCGATCTCACGCTCGAGATCGCCGAGGAGGCGGGGCTCGACGTCGACCGCGCCGCGTTCGACTCGCTCATGCAGGAGCAGCGCTCCCGCGCCAAGGCCGACGCGCGCAACCGCAAGCGCCAGATCGCCGACGTGTCGGTGTACGGCGACCTGCGCGCGAAGGGAGAGACCGCGTTCCTCGGCTACGACGAGCTCGAGACCGGCTCGACCGTGCTCGGGATCCTCGTCGACGGCCAGCCCGTGCGCAGCGCCGCAGAGGGGCAGGTGGCCGAGGTCGTCCTCGCCGAGACCACCCTGTACGCCGAGTCGGGTGGCCAGGTCGCCGACAAGGGCGTCATCACCGGCCCCGGCTACGCGCTCGAGGTGCTGGACGTGCAGCGTCCCGTTCCCGGCCTGATCAGCCACACCGTCGAGGTGACCACCGGCGTCGTCTCGATCGATGCTCCCGCGACGACCACGGTGGACGCGGCCAACCGCCGTGCCGCCCGTCAGGCCCATTCCGCGACGCACCTCGTGCACGCCGCCCTGCGCGACACGCTCGGCAAGACCGCGACCCAGGCCGGATCCCTGAACCGTGCCGGTTACCTGCGCTTCGACTTCTCCTGGGGGCAGGCGCTGTCCGGGGACACGAAGAGCGAGATCGAGGAGATCGCGAACCGTGCCGTGCAGGACGGGCTCGAGGTCACCACGCGGATCATGTCCCTCGACGACGCCAAGGCCGCGGGCGCCATGGCGCTGTTCGGCGAGAAGTACGGGTCGACCGTGCGCATGGTGGACATCGGCGGCCCCTGGTCGCGCGAGCTGTGCGCCGGCACGCACGTGGCGTCGAGCGCGGAGATCGGTCTCATCAACCTCGTCGGCGAGTCCTCGGTCGGCGCGTCCAACCGCCGCGTGGAGGCTCTCGTCGGCGCGGACGCATTCCGCGAGTTCGCCGCCGAGCGCGCTCTCGTCTCCCAGCTCACCACTGCGCTCAAGACGCCGCGCGACCAGCTCACCGAACGTGTGACCGACCTCGCCGCGCAGCTCAAGGCCGCCGAGAAGCGGATCGCCCAGTTCGAGGCTGCCGAGCGCGCGGGCCGGGTACCGGCGATCGCGCAGACCGCGACGTCCCTCGGATCGCTGCAGTTCGTGGCGCACGACCTCGGCGAGGTCGCCGGTGCGGACGAGGTGCGCGAGATCGCGACCGGCGTGCGGGACACGTTCGGCTCCGCGGCGGCGGTCACGGCGATCTCGGGGATCGCGAACGGCCGGCCCATGGTGGTCATCGCGACGAACGACGCTGCTCGGGGCGCGGGAGCGAAGGCCGGTGCCCTCGCCAAGATCGCCGCGGGCGTTCTCGGCGGCGGCGGCGGTGGCCGCGACGACGTCGCGCAGGGCGGCGGATCGGACGCGGCGGCGCTGCCTGCGGCGTTCTCCGCGATCGAGCAGGAGCTGCGTCGAGCGTGACCGGGTTCCGACGGGGCGTCCGGCTCGGCATCGATGTGGGCCGCGCCAGGATCGGTGTGGCCCGGTGCGATCCGGACGGCCTGCTCGCGGTGCCCGTGGAGACCGTGCCGCGCGGCGACGCCGCGGTGGCACGGATCGCCGACCTCGCGGCCGAGTACGAGCCGCTCGAGTTCGTGGTCGGGCTGCCGATCAACCTCCGCGGCGAGGACACCGCGTCGACCGCCGATGCCCGTGAGTTCGCCGAGGCCCTCGGCCGCGCGTGCGGGATCGCCGTTCGCCTGATCGACGAGCGGCTGAGCACCGTCACCGCGCACCAGGCGCTGCGCGCCTCCGGGCGCACTCAGCGCAACTCCCGCGGCGTGGTGGATCAGGCCGCGGCCGTGGTGCTGCTGCAGCACGCGATCGACATCGAGAAGAACACCGGCGACCCGGCCGGTGCCCCGCTGATCCTCGACGAGGAGAACCGCTGACATGTCCGACCGATCAGCATCGGCCGCCACGCCGGAGAACGACCCCGTCTCGCACGACCTGTTCGGCGCGCTGCCGGATCCGCAGGTGCAGGCCCCTCGCCCCGCCGAGCAGCCGGCCGTTCCCGGATCCCGTCGTGCGGTCCGCGAGGCCGCCGCGGCTCCCGCGCCGTCGGCAGGATCGGTGCCCGCACCGTCTGCGGCATCGGGCGACGGCGAGACCGCGCCCACGGAGCACCACGACACGTCGCACGCGACGCTGGAGGCCCTGTTCCGTCACGAGACCGAGCAGCCGCCCGCGACCCCGAAGCGCAAGAAGCGCCGCGGTTGCTTGATCGCGCTGCTCGTCGTGTTCGTGCTGATCGCCGGCGCCGCCGGCGGCGGACTGTGGGTGTGGAACACCTACGGCGACAAGATCAGCGAGGTCATGGGCTGGGGCCCGGCCAAGGACTTCGAGGCGGGACAGGCGACAGGCAACGCGCTCGTGACCATCAAGAAGGGCGACGGCGGCCAGCAGATCTCCCAGGCCCTGTACGACGCGGGGGTCACGAAGACCTCCGGCGTCTTCTACGACATGCTCGTCAAGGACAACGTCGTCACCACGTTCTACCCCGGCGTCTACAAGCTGCAGCTGAAGATGACGGCGGCGGCGGCGCTCAAGGCGCTCGACGACCCGAAGAACAAGATGCAGAACTCCGCGGTGCTCCCCGAGGGACTCTCCGTCACCGAGACGATCTCGCGCATCGCCCAGAGCGTGGACGTGCCGCTCGCAGATCTCCAGGCCGCCGTGAAGAATCCCGCGGACTACGGCGTGAACGCCCCCTCGCTCGAGGGCTGGCTGTTCCCTGCGCTGTACGAGTTCCAGCCCGGGGCGACCGCGAAGGACGTGGTATCGACGCTCGTGCAGCGCGCCAGGGACTCGCTGAGCGCGGCCGGCGTGCCGGCGGCGGATGAGCAGCGCGTGCTCACGATCGCGTCGATCATCCAGCGCGAAGCCCGCGCCGAGGCGGACTTCTACAAGGTGTCCCGGGTGATCCAGAACCGCCTCGATCAGGGCATGAAGCTGCAGATGGACTCGACCGCGCAGTACGGCTACGGCGAACTGCACAGCGGATCCGCCAGCACCTCCGACGCGGCCCAGACCGACGACAACCCGTGGAACACCTACGTGATCGACGGACTGCCGAAGACCCCGATCTCGAATCCCGGGGACAAGGCGATCGATGCCGCCATGCACCCCGCGGCCGGGCCCTGGCTGTACTTCGTCACGGTCAACCTCGACTCGGGGGAGACGGTGTTCTCGACGACGTACGCCGAGCACGAGGCCGCAGTGAAGCAGTGGCAGGACTGGTGCAAGGCCAACCCCGACTCCGGGTGCTGACATGACCTCTCCGTCGCGGCTGGCCGTCTGGGGAGACCCGATCGACCACAGCCGCTCTCCCGAGCTGCACAGCGCCGCCTACCGGCTGCTCGGGCTGGACTGGGAGTACGACCGCCGCCGCGTCGACGCGGCGGGTTTCGACGCTGCTCTGGACGGACTCGATGCGACCTGGCGCGGGCTCTCCCTGACGATGCCGCTCAAGGAACGGGCCCACGCGCGCGCCGACGCCCTCGACGACGACGCGCGTCTCACCGGAGCCGTGAACACGCTGCTGCTGGGCGAGGAGATCCGCGGGTTCAACACCGACGTCCGCGGGCTCACCGCGGCGCTCCTGGCGGGGGGACTGGCATCGGCACGTACCGCGCGGGTGCTCGGCGGGGGAGCGACGGCCCGTTCCGCCCTGGTATCGCTGCTGCGCCTGGGCGTCGACCTGGTCGAACTGCGGACGCGCCGACCGGAGCAGGCTGAGGAGCTCGCCCGGTTCGCCCAGCACATCGGCCTGCAGGCGACCACGACGCCGCTCGACTCCGCCGCTGCGCCGCTGCCGGCGGATCTCACCGTCTCGACCCTGCCCGGGGGCGCGGCGCTGCCGGAGACCGTCATGGCCGCACTCGCGCAGCAGGGCGGCGCGCTGTTCTCCGCCGCATACGCCCCCTGGCCGACCCCGCTCGCGCAGGCATGGACGGACGCACCGGTGCTGACCGGACTGGAGATGCTGCTGCACCAGGCGGTCGCCCAGATCCGGATCTTCCTGCACGGCACTCCGGAGGAGGCGCTGACGGACGAGCCCGCGGTCCTGGAGGTCATGCGGGCGGCTCTGGGCTGACACGCACCCCGGGGTCATGCGGGCGGCCCGACCCCGAACACATGGGAGACTGGGGGAATGCTCCGCGTGCTGACGGCCGGCGAATCGCACGGCCCCGAACTCATTGCCGTCATGGAGGGCCTGCCTGCCGGCGTCCCGCTGTCCCGTGAGGCGATCCAGTCCGACCTGCAGCGCCGCAAGCTCGGCTACGGGCGCGGTTCGAGGATGAAGTTCGAGCAGGACGAGCTCTCGATCTCCGGCGGCGTGCGCCACGGGTTCTCCCTCGGCAGCCCGATCGCGATGCGCATCGGCAATACCGAGTGGCCGAAGTGGGTCGAGGTGATGAGCGCCGACCCCGTCGAGCTCACCGACAAGTCCCGCGGACGCAGCGCGGCCCTGACCCGCCCGCGCCCCGGTCACGCCGATCTCGTCGGCATGCAGAAGTACGGCTTCGACGAGGCCCGCCCGATCCTGGAGCGCGCGAGCGCTCGGGAGACCGCCGCCCGTGTCGCGCTCGGCGCGGTCGCCAGGGCGTTCCTCGGCGAACTGGGGATCCGTCTGGTCAGCCACACCCTGTCGATCGGGCCGGTCCAGGTGCCGGAGGGATCCGATCTCCCGACCCCCGACGACGTGGACGCGCTGGACGCGGATCCGCTGCGCTGCTTCGATCCCGCCACGTCCGCGCGCATGGTCGAAGAGGTCGACGCAGCCCGCAAGGACGGCGACACGCTCGGCGGCATCGTCGAGGTGCTCGCCTACGGGCTGCCGCCGGGGCTGGGGTCGCACGTGCACTGGGATCGCCGTCTGGACGCGCGGCTCGCGTACGCGCTCATGGGCATCCAGGCGATCAAGGGCGTGGAGGTCGGCGACGGCTTCGAGACCACGCGCCGGCGCGGTTCCGCCGCGCACGACGAGCTCTTCGCGACCGAGGACGGGATCAGCCGCGGCTCCGATCGCGCAGGCGGCACCGAGGGCGGGATGTCCACCGGCACCGTTCTGCGAGTGCGCGCCGGCATGAAGCCGATCGCCACCATCCCGCACGCGCTGCGCACGGTCGACGTCGCGTCGGGAGAGCAGGCCACCGCGCACCATCAGCGCTCGGACGTGTGCGCCGTGCCCGCCGCCGGCGTCGTCGCAGAGGCGATGGTCGCGATCGAGCTCGCGAACTCCGTGCTGGAGAAGTTCGGCGGCGACAACGTCGCCGAGACCCGGCGCAACCTCGAGGCGTACCTCGCCGCGATCCCGGAGGAGCTGCGCACCACGCCGGCCTCCGAGGCGGCGTTGATCCTGCACGATGAGCTCGGCTGAGGCCCTCGCCCCGGAGCTGCTGGTCCTCGTCGGTCCCATGGGCGCCGGCAAGACCAGCGTCGGGCGCAGGGTCGCGAAGGCCACCGGGCTCCGCTTCGTCGACACGGACAAGGTCATCGCGCGCGAGCACGGTCCCATCCCGGAGATCTTCGCGGAGCACGGTGAGACGCAGTTCCGCGTCTGGGAACGGGCGGTCGTCGCCGAGGCCGTCGCAGGCGGGGGCGTGATCTCCCTGGGCGGAGGCGCAGTGCTCGACGCGGACACCAGGTCGCTGCTGCAGACCGCGCCCGTGGTCCTGCTGACCGTGTCGGCGGAGGCGGTGGCGGCACGGATCGCCGGAGACGCACGTCCGCTGCTGCACGGCGAGGAGGGTCCGGTGCAGCGCTGGTCGAGGATCTTCGCCGAACGGCGTGCGCTGTACGAAGAGGTCGCCGACGCGCACTTCGACACCTCGCGGGTGCCGATGTCGCGGGTGGCGGAGCAGGTCGTGGAATGGATGAGAGGACGAGCATGAGCGCGGAGCAGAACGACGGGGTCACCACGATCGGCGTGACGGGCGGCACCCCGTACGACATCACCGTGGGACGGAACATCCTCGATCGCGTCTCCGCGGCGCTGGCACCGAGCGTCCGCAAGGTGCTCGTCGTGCACCCGCCGACGCTCGCCGATCGTGCCGCGCAGCTTCGCGACCGGATCGTCGCCGACACCGCGAACGGTCCCCGTGAGGTGCTGTTGGCCGAGATCCCGGACGCCGAACAGGGCAAGCGCATCGAGGTCGCCCAGTTCCTGTGGCAGATCATGGGCCAGGCCGATTTCACCCGCAGCGATGCGGTCGTCGGCTACGGGGGCGGGGCGGTCACCGACCTCGCCGGCTTCGTCGCGGCGACGTGGCTGCGCGGGGTGCAGATCGTGCAGGTGCCGACCACGGTCCTGGGCCTGGTCGACGCCGCCGTGGGCGGCAAGACGGGCATCAACACGAACGAGGGCAAGAACCTCGTCGGCGCGTTCTGGGCGCCGCGCGCCGTGATCGGCGACCTCGACGAGCTCTCGAGCCTGACTCCGAACGAGGCGACCGCCGGCTTCGCCGAGGTCGTCAAGGCCGGCTTCATCTGGGCACCCGAGATCCTCGACATCATCGAGGCCGATCCCGCCCGCGCCGTCGATCCGCTCACCCCCGAGTTCCGGCGCGCCGTCGAACTGGCGATCGGGATGAAGGCGACGGTCGTCTCCGAGGACTTCCGCGAGGCCGGGCAGCGCGAGATCCTCAACTACGGGCACACCCTCGGCCACGCGATCGAGCACGCCGAGCGCTACCGCTGGCGGCATGGCGCCGCGATCTCCGTCGGCATGCTGTTCGCCGCCGAGCTCTCGCGGCTGGCCGGACGCCTCTCCGACGACGACGCCAACCGGCACCGGGCGATCCTGGAGTCGCTGGGCCTTCCGACCTCGTACCGCGCCGGAGCATGGCCGACCCTGCTGTCCACCATGCAGCGCGACAAGAAGAGCCGGGGCGGCATGCTGCGTTTCATCGTGCTGGACGGCATCGGCAAGCCGACGGTGCTGCAGGCGCCCGACGAGTCGCTGCTCTTCGCCGCTTACCAGGAGGTCGGCGAGTGAGCACCCGCGTGCACCGGGTCCTGGCGACGGAATGGGCCGAGGTGCGCACGCTGCGCCTGCGGTCGCTGCAGGATCCGGTCGCGGCCCTCGCGTTCCTCGACACGTTCGAGAACGCCTCCACGCTGCCCGACGAGTTCTGGCAGCGTCGCACCTCTGATGCCGCGGCGGGCGGTCCCAACGCCCAGTTCGTGGCGATCGCCGAGGACGGCGAGTGGTTCGGATCCGCGACAGTCATCGGGTCGCAGGTTCCGGACGTCGAGACCACGGCGCTCGTCGTCGGCGTCTACGTCGCCGAGGGACACCGAGGCAGCGGCACGATCGAGGCGCTCTTCGACGAGTGCGCGACCTGGGCCGCGGAGCTCGGCGCCACCGAGCTCACCCTCGAGGTGCATGTGGACAACCATCGCGCGCAGGCCGCGTACGAGCGCTGCGGCTTCACGCGCACGGGCCAGATCACCGAGCTCGCCAACGGGCACGAGTATGTGATGACCCGCCCGGTTGTTCCCGCCGCACGCTGATACCGTGAAGCCGTGACCACGCCGCGCCGCCTGCTCCTCGTCAACGGACCGAACCTGAACCTGCTCGGACAGCGCGAACCGGGGATCTACGGATCTGCGACGCTCGCCGATGTCGAGCGGATCACGGCGGAGGCTGCCGGGGCGTACGGCTACGAGGTCCGCGCCGTGCAGAGCAATCACGAGGGCGTGCTCCTCGATGCGATCCACGACGCGCGCGAGGACTGCGCCGGCATCGTGATCAACGCCGGGGCCTACACGCACACCTCGGTCGCCCTGCGCGACGCGCTCACCGGCGTCGCGCTGCCGTTCGCCGAGGTGCACATCTCCGATGTGTACGCGCGTGAGGAGTTCCGGCACCATTCCTACCTCACCGATGTCGCGGCCGTGCACGTCGTGGGGGAGGGCGTGCAGGGATACGCGACGGCGACGCGGCGCCTGATCCTGGTGCTCGCCGGACAGGCGGACGGCTGACCCGCTGCCCGTTCCGATCGCTCTCACGGGCGTCCAGCGGGGATCCCGTAAGATTGAACGTCGGCCGATCGGCCGCGAACCTCAGGAACGGACTTCTCAGACCCATGGCATCCACCGCAGACATCAAGAACGGCGTCGTCCTCTCGATCGACGGACAGCTCTGGAACGTCATCGAGTTCCAGCACGTCAAGCCCGGCAAGGGCGGGGCGTTCGTCCGCACGAAGCTGAAGAACGTCGTCAGCGGCAAGGTCGTGGACCGCACGTACAACGCGGGCGCCAAGATCGACATCGAGAACGTCGACCGCCGCGACTTCACCTACCTGTACACGGACGGCGACAACTACGTCTTCATGGACCAGGAGGACTACGACCAGATCAACGTGGCCGCCGCCACGGTCGGTGACGCAAAGAATTTCATGCTGGAGAACCAGCAGGTGCAGATCGCGCTGAACAACGGCAACCCGCTCTACATCGAGCTGCCGGCCTCGGTCGTCCTCGAGGTCACCTACACCGAGCCCGGCCTGCAAGGAGACCGCTCCTCGGCCGGCACCAAGCCCGCCACGCTGGAGACCGGGTACGAGATCCAGGTCCCGCTGTTCCTGGAGACCGGCACCAAGGTCAAGGTCGACACGCGTACCGGCGGCTACCTCGGCCGCATCAACGACTGACGCGTGGGCGCCCGGACCAAGGCGCGCAAGCGCGCCCTCGACATCCTGTTCTCCGCCGATGTGCGCGGTGACGATCTCGCGGTGACCCTCGCCGCCGAGGCCAAGCGCGCCGCCGCCGAACCCGCACGCGAGGGCTCGTGGCTCTACGGACGCGAGATCGTCGACGGGATCATCGATCACCGTGATGAGATCGACGAGCAGATCACCACGCACAGCCGGGACTGGAAGCTCGAGCGGATGCCGGCTGTGGACCGGGCGCTGCTGCGCATCGGCGTGTGGGAGATCCTCCACAACGACGAGGTCCCGACGGCCGTCGCGATCGACGAGGCCGTGGAGCTCGCGAAGGAGTTCTCCACCGACGAGTCGGGCGCGTTCGTGCACGGCGTGCTGGCGCGCGTCGCCCGCTCGGCCTGACCGACCACACCACGATCTCCAGGAGCTCCGTTTGGGGCGTATCCGTCCGTTTGGGGCGCAGGATCCCGGTCTTTCCCGGGATCCTGCGCCCCAAAACGTTGAAGTGCGCCCCGAAGCCGGGCCGGTTGTCCGTGGCCTGCCTGAGGATGGATCATCATGACCTCCGCTGAAGCCGACGACTGGCGCGTGCTGTTGCCTTCCACCCGAGCGAGCGGTGCTCCGCTGGCGCTCGGGGTCGAGCTTCGCCGGCGAGACCGCGCCGACGCCCGGCACTGGGGGTCTCGCCCCCTTCGCACGGCCACCGCGCGGGACCTGGTCAAGGATCCGGGCGAGCTGTTCCTCGCCGTCCGTCCGCTGCGGCGCAACGACGCCGGAACCGCCTGGGTGCAGGCCGATGCCGACTGGGATGCGGTCCGCCGTCCCGGCACGCGCTACGACGCGGGGCACTCGCGTTGGTTCGCCGACCTGCTGAGCATCTCGCGCGATTCGCTGCTGTCCGGGACCGCGGGGGACTGGCTGCTGCTGGATCCGGTGGCGTCACCGCTTCTCTGGCCCCACCTGCAGGCTGCGGCGGCCGCGGGAATCGGGATGGTCGCGACCGAGCGCAATACCCAGCTCAGGTGGTCGGACGAGCTGCGGATCGTGGTGGACATCGCCGCGGACGGCGGCGGGCTCCTCCTGTCCGCCTCGGCGGACGCGGCAGGCGAGTCGTTCCCCGCCGCGGCGACGCGGGCGGTGGGGTCCGGCGGCGTGTACGCGCACCGCGTCGTCGGCAAGAGGATCGATCTCGTGGTCGGACCGGTGCCGGTGACCGACGGCGCCAGGGCGCTCCTGGAGTCGCCGGCGGGGTTGACGGTCGCTCCCGTCGACAGGAAGGCCTTCTTCCGGGACGGTTATCCGATGATCCTGCGCGGCGCCGCCGTGCGCCCGGGACGCGGGGTCACACTGCCCCCGCCGCCGAAGCCCGTTCCCCTCCTCGTCGTCGACTTCCGCCCCGACGACGTCGTGGCGTACCGACTGCACTGGGACTACCCGGGCTACGCGCGTTTCCCCCTCGACGAGCGCGCCGCCGGGGCCGGGATCCGGGACGACGCCGTGGAAGGGAGGCTGCGTCCTTCCGTGCTCGCGGCGTGGAGCGAGGTCACCGGACTGCCGTTCCTCCTCGCGGGCACACTGCGCGACGCCGACGCGGCCGAGTTCGTCTCGCACCTCGTGCCGGCCCTCGAAGCGCGCGGCTTCGTCAGCGAGACGACCGGTACGCCGCGCAGCTACGCGGAGCTCACCGGCGATCCGGCGATCACCGTGAGCACCGTCGAGAGCACGGATCCGGACTGGTTCGAGCTCGGCATCCTGGTGCGGATCGACGGGAGGACGATCCCCTTCGAGCCGCTGTTCCGGGCGCTCGCCCTCCGCCAGGGCAAGCTCAAGCTCGTCGACAACACCTGGTTCTCGCTGCGCCACCCCGCCTTCGACCGGCTCAAGGAGCTGCTGGACGAGGCCGCCGAACTCGCGGAGTGGGAGACGGGGCCGAGGATCGCGCGCACCCACCTCGCCCTGTGGGAGGACTTCGAGGATCTCGCGGACGAGACCCAGGCCGCACGAACGTGGCGCGCCGCCGTCGACGACCTGAAGGCCGCCCCCGGCGAGGCCCCGGTTCCCGTCCCCGCCGCCATCACGGCCGCACTGCGCCCCTACCAGCAGGAGGGGTTCACGCGGCTGGCACGGCTGTGGCAGCACCGCCTCGGCGGAATCCTCGCCGACGACATGGGGCTCGGCAAGACCCTGCAGCTGCTCGCGCTCATCGCGCACGCCCGTGCGAGCGCTGCCGACGGAGCCGCCCCGTGGCTGGTCGTCGCGCCCACCTCGGTGCTTCCGGTCTGGGAGCGTGAGGCCGAGCGGTTCGCGCCGGGGCTCCGCGTCGTCGTCGCCGGGCGGACCCGCGACGCGCACGGCGTCGACCTCGCCTCCCACATCGGCGGCGCGGACCTCGTCATCACCTCGTACACCGTGCTGCGCCTGGACGCGGAGGAGTTCGCGCGCCGCCCGTGGTCGGGCGTGGTCGTCGACGAGGCGCAGAACGTGAAGAACCCCGCGACCCGCCAGCATCAGGCGGTCGCTGCGCTCGATGCGACGGCGGTGTACGCCGCGACGGGCACCCCGCTGGAGAACGGTCTGGGAGAGCTGTGGGCGCTGCTGAGCCTGACGTCACCGGGGCTGTTCGCCTCGTCCCGGAGGTTCCGCGAGGACTTCATCCAGCCCATCGAGCAGGGCAAGGTGCCCGAGAACGCCGAGGGCGCTCCCTATCGCCGATCGCGCATCGAGCTGCTGCGGCGGCGGATCCGACCGTTCCTCATCCGCCGCACGAAGGAGCTCGTCGCCCGGGATCTCCCCGAGCGGCAGGAGCAGGTGCTGCGCGTCGAGCTCGCCCCCGCGCACCGGCATCGCTACGACACGGTGCTGCAGCGCGAGCGGCAGAAGATCCTCGGGCTGCTGCCCGACCTCGACCGGCAGCGGTTCATCGTGTTCCGCTCGCTCACCATGCTGCGCATGTTGAGCCTGGCTCCGGGGCTGATCGAGCCCGACGACGCCGGCATCGCCTCCCGCAAGCTCGAGGAGCTCGTCGAACGGCTCCTCGAGCTGCGCGCCGAGGGGCACAGAGCCCTCGTGTTCAGCCAGTTCACGTCGTTCCTGGGCCTGGCCGCCGAGCGGCTGCGTCGCGCCGGCCTGCGGATCTCGTACCTCGACGGTTCCACCAGGGACAGGGACCGCGTCGTGCAGGAGTTCCGGGCGGGGGATCAGGACGCCTTCCTGCTCAGCCTCAAGGCGGGCGGCACCGGGCTCACGCTCACCGAGGCCGACTACGTCTTCCTGCTCGACCCGTGGTGGAATCCTGCCGCCGAGGCGCAGGCCGCCGACCGCGCGCACCGGATCGGGCAGCAGAACCGCGTCTTCGTCTACCGCATGATCGCCGAGGGCACGATCGAGGAGAAGGTGCTCGCCCTGCAGCAGCGCAAAGCGCGCCTGTTCTCCGCCGTGCTGGACGATGAGGACCTGTTCGCGCAGTCGCTCACCGCGGACGACATCCGCGAGCTCCTCAGTTGACCTTCGGGACCCTGGAGAGCGCCACCTGATCGGGTTTTGCACGGGCCGCCTCCAGGACCGCGCCGAGCCGCCCGGGTAGGATCGACAGGTCCACACAGGAGGAGAGACATGCGGATCACGGGACTCGGGCATGCCGGGATGTTCATCGAGACGGTCGGCGGGAACATCATCTGCGACCCGGTCCTCGGACCCTCCTTCTATGGATCCTGGTTCCCCTTCCCCGACAACCGCGGGCTCGACTGGGAGCGCTTCGGTCGCGAGGCGGACTTCCTCTACGTGTCGCACCGGCACCGCGACCACTTCGACCCCCGGCTGCTCGAGCAGTACATCCGCAAAGACATCGAGGTGCTCCTGCCCGAGTATCCGACCGATGACCTCGAACGCGACCTGCGCGCGCTCGGCTACGACAACATCACCTACGCTCCGGCCGGTGAGGTCATCGAGCGCGGCGCGCTGAAGATCATGGTCACCCCACTGCGCGCCCCGAGCGACGGTCCGATCGGCGACTCCTCGCTGAGCGTCGACGACGGCTCCGGCTCCGTGCTGAACCAGAACGACTCGCACCCGCTCGATCTCGAGAAGCTGCTGAAGTTCGGCCGGCCGGACGCGTACTTCACGCAGGTCTCGGGCGCGATCTGGTGGCCGATGGTCTACGACCTTCCACTGGACGCCAAGCAGAACTTCGCCCGCCTCAAGCGCGAGGCGCAGAACAAGCGTGCGATGTACTACATCGAGAAGGTCGATGCGCCGCACGTGTTCCCGATGGCGGGCCCGCCGATGTTCCTGCGCGACGAGCTGTTCGACTTCAACGGCATCGGCCGCAACGGCGAGTCGATCTTCACGGACCAGAAGCAGTTCCTCGCCCACATGAACGAGCTCGCGCCGCAGTTCGACGGGCACCTGTTCGTGCCCGGCACCGTCGTGACACTCGAGGAGCGTCAGGTCGCCTCGGTCGAGCAGACCCTGTACTCCGAGGACGAACTGCGCCACATCTTCGACGAGAAGTGGGACTACCTCGACGAGCAGCGCGCGAGCCGGCAGCAGGAGATCCGCGATGAGGAAGCGCGTCGCTCGCCGATCCTGAATCCCGACGAGATGCTCGCTGCGATCAAGGAGTGGTGGGAGCCGCTCCTGAAGAAGTCGCGCACCATCCGCCTGGGCGTCGGCGGCAACGTCCGGTTCCGCATCGGGGAACTGGACATGGTCGTGGACTTCCCCCGGGCCAAGGTGCGCGAGTACGCGGGGGAGGAGTGCATCTACTGGTACACGATCCCCGCGGATCTCGTCTCCACGAACATCGCAGACCATGAGATCGACTGGTCCAACTCGATCTTCCTGTCCATGCAGTTCTCCGTGGGTCGCAGCGGCAAGTTCAACGAGTTCCTCACGACGTTCCTGAAGTGCCTGTCGGTCGACCGGATCGAGTACGTCGAGAACTGGTATCAGGAGCAGACCGATCAGACCGAGGACGCCGAGATCGGCGACTGGGTCGTGCAGCGCCGGTGCCCGCACCTGCGTGCCGACCTGACCCGCACGGGATCCATCGACGAGGACGGCGTGCTCACGTGCAGCATGCACGACTGGAAGTGGGATCTGAAGACCGGCCGGTGCCTCTCCACCGCGGGCCACCCGATCCGCGCGAAGCAGATCGATCCGGTGACCGAGGCCGCTCTCAGCGAAGCCTCCTGAGTTCCGCGCGACGTCGTGGTGTCGTCGCCCCCGAGACGCCTCGGCTAGACTGGGGGCATCCTCAGAAGCAACCTTTAACACCGTCCTGTGAGGCGGAGAAGGGAGCCGGCAGATGAGCGCACGTATCGTGCTGCAGGAAGCCGACATCAGGCGCGCCTTGACGCGCATCGCCCACGAGATCCTCGAATCCAACCGAGGAGCGGAGGATCTGGTCCTCCTGGGCATCCCGACCCGCGGGGTCCCGCTCGCCGAGCGGCTCGCGCTGCTGATCACCGAGATCGCGCAGATCGCCGTCCCGGTCGGATCGCTCGACGTGACGCTGTTCCGCGATGATCTCGCGAAGCATCCGACTCGGTCGCCGCACCGCACGGACATCCCCGCCGGCGGGATCGACGGCAAGACCGTCGTGCTCGTCGATGACGTGCTCTTCTCCGGCCGCAGCATCCGCGCGGCTCTCGACGCGCTGCAGTCGATCGGACGCCCGGCCGTGGTCCGCCTCGCGATCCTCGTCGACCGCGGGCACCGCGAACTGCCGATCCGCCCCGACTTCGTCGGCAAGAACATCCCCTCGTCCCGCACGGAGCGGGTCAACGTGCGCCTGCGCGAGGACGACGGCGAGGAGTTCGTCTCGATCGAGGGAGGGGACGAATGAGGCACCTGCTCGACACGCGCACGCTCGCGCGCGAGGACGCACTGCGGATCCTGGACATCGCCGAGGACATGGCCGACACGCAGTCCCGCGAGGTCAAGAAGCTGCCGACGCTGCGCGGCAAGACCGTGGTGAACCTCTTCTTCGAGGATTCCACGCGCACGCGGATCTCGTTCGAGGCCGCCGCGAAGCGCCTCTCCGCCGACGTGATCAACTTCGCCGCCAAGGGCTCCAGCGTCTCCAAGGGCGAGAGCCTCAAGGACACCGCTCAGACGCTGCAGGCGATCGGCGCGGACGCCGTCGTCGTGCGTCACCCCGCCTCCGGCGCGCCGCGCACCCTCGCGACGAGCGGCTGGATCTCTGCGGGCGTCGTGAACGCCGGAGACGGCACGCACGAGCATCCGACGCAGGCTCTGCTCGACGCGTACACGATCCGCAAGCGCCGCTTCGGGGCGGACAGCCGCGGTCGCGACCTCAGCGGCGTGCGCGTGGTCATCGTCGGCGACGTGCTGCACTCCCGGGTCGCACGCTCGAATGTCTGGCTGCTCGCCACGCTCGGAGCGGAGGTCACCCTGGTCACCCCGCCGACGCTGATCCCGCAGGACGTCACCGCCTGGCCGGCACGGGTGCTGTACGACCTCGACACGGCGCTGGCCGAGGAGCCGGACGCCGTGATGATGCTGCGCATCCAGCTCGAGCGCATGCACGCGGCCTTCTTCCCGAGCGAGCGCGAGTACACCCGTCGCTGGGGACTCGACGCGGCCCGGCTGCGACGGCTGCCCGACGATACGATCGTGATGCACCCTGGCCCGATGAACCGCGGATTGGAGATCTCCTCCGACGCCGCGGATTCCGCTCGCTCCACCGTGCTGGAGCAGGTCGCCAACGGCGTGTCGGTGCGGATGGCGGCGCTGTATCTGCTGCTGACCGGGGAACGCCCGGAACCGGCCAGGGCGGGGACGACGCCCGGAACCGATGAGTTCGAGATGAATCGAGGAGACCGATGACCGAGAGCCTGCTCTTCCGAGGCGCGAGGATCCTCGGCGCTGATTCCGCGGACATCCTGGTCCAGGACGGCCGGATCGCCGAGGTCGGCTCCGGCCTCTCCGCCGCCGGCGCTCGCGTCGTCGACGCGGACGGCCTGGTCGCGCTTCCCGGCCTGGTCGACCTGCACACGCATCTGCGCGAGCCCGGCTTCGAAGCCAGCGAGACCGTGCTGTCCGGCTCCCGCGCGGCCGCCGCCGGCGGCTTCACCGCCGTGTTCGCGATGCCGAACACCTCGCCGGTCGCCGACTCCGCCGGTGTGGTCGAGCAGGAGCTCGCCCTCGGCGAGGCCGCCGGCTACGCCACGGTGCAGCCCATCGGCGCCGTCACCGTCGGGCAGAAGGGGGAGCGGCTCGCCGAACTCGGCGCCATGGCCTCGTCCCGCGCGAACGTCCGTGTCTTCAGCGATGACGGCTTCTGCGTGTGGGATCCGCTCATCATGCGCCGCGCACTCGAGTACGTGAAGGCCTTCGACGGCGTGATCGCGCAGCATGCGCAGGACCCGCGGCTCACCGAAGGGGCTCAGCTCAACGAGGGCGCCGTGTCCGCCGAGCTCGGCCTCGTCGGCTGGCCCGCGGTCGCCGAGGAGTCGATCATCGCGCGCGACATCCTGCTCGCGGAGCACGTCGGATCCCGGCTGCACGTCTGCCACCTGTCCACCGCCGGCTCGGTGGAGCTCATCCGCTGGGCCAAGAAGCGCGGTGTGGCGGTGACGGCAGAGGTCACCCCGCATCATCTGCTGCTGACCGATGAGCTCGCCCGCGGCTACGACGCGCGGTTCAAGGTCAACCCGCCGCTGCGCACCCAGGAGGACGTGCTCGCGGTCCGCGAGGGTCTCGCCGACGGCACGATCGACATCGTCGCCACCGACCACGCCCCGCACCCGAGTGAGGCGAAGGCGTGCGAGTGGCAGGCCGCCGCGAACGGCATGGTCGGTCTCGAGTCCGCGTTGCGGGTCGTGCACCAGGCCATGGTGCAGACCGGGTTGCTGGATTGGACCGACGTCGCCCGCGTCATGAGCTCCGCCCCGGCGCGGATCGGCTCCCTCGCCGGCCACGGCACGCCGATCGCCGCGGGTCAGCCCGCCGAGTTCACGCTCTACGACGCCGCCGCGCAGGGAGTGTTCGCCGAGGCCGACCTGCACGGCCAGAGCACGAACTCGCCGTACCTGGGCCACGACCTGCCGGGCAAGGTGCTCTGGACGGTGCACCGCGGCTACGTGACGCTCGAGGACGGCGTGCTCGCGAACCTCGAGGGGCGCTCGTGAACCAGCAGATCGCCGGCGCGGTCGTCCTCGGCGTCGCCGTGCTGCTCATCCTCGCCGGGGTGTGGGCATGGCGCGCGCGGCTGCGACGCGACTCCGGCCTCACCGCGCCGCTCGGCGTCCCCGAGCACGCCGAGGTCCGGGCCCGCTACGAGACCCTGTACGTCGCGACCACCCGGCACGACCACTCGCTCGAACGCCTCGCCGTACGCCCGCTCGTGTACCGGGCCCGTGGCGAGCTCACCATCACCGACCGCGGCGCGGCGCTGAGCCTGGACGGCTCGCCCACTGTGTTCCTCGCCTCGACCCGGCTGATCGGCGCGGACCTCGCGACGGTCACGATCGACCGGGCCGTCGAACCGGGCGGGCTGATCCGCCTCGTCTGGCGCACGGACGACGGCACCGTCGTCGACAGCTACCTCCGCATCACCGGGGACATCGGCAACACGGACGCCTCCGGCGCCGCTCTCGCCGACCTCCAGCGACTCATCAGCTCGCAGCGCCCGGACGCTGCCTCCGAGACAGGAGAATCCGCATGACCCTTTCGCACGACTCCGCCGTACTCGTCCTCGAGGACGGCACACGCCACATCGGACGCGCCTACGGCGCCCGCGGCACGACTCTCGGCGAGGTCGTCTTCGCCACCGGCATGTCCGGCTACCAGGAGACGCTCACCGACCCGTCCTACGCCGGACAGATCGTGCTGCAGACCGCGCCGCACATCGGCAACACCGGGATGAACGACGAGGATCCCGAGTCCCGCCGTATCTGGGTCGCCGGGTACATCGTGCGCGACCCCTCGCGGGTCGTGTCGAACTGGCGCGCGAACGCCTCACTCGATGACACCCTCATGCGCGACGGGATCGTCGGCATCAGCGGAATCGACACCCGTGCGATCACGCGGCACATCCGCTCCGCCGGATCCATGCGCGGCGGCATCTTCTCCGGTGCGGACGCCGCGCTGGATGCGGATGAGCAGCTGCGCCGTGTGTCCGAGGCGCCCGAGATGGCCGGTCAGAACCTCTCCGCCGCGGTCTCCGTCACCTCCGCACAGGTCACGCCCGCGACGTCGGAGCGGATCGGCAACCTCGCCGTGCTCGACCTCGGCGTCAAGCAGTCCACGCTCGACAACCTCGCCGCCCGCGGGTTCGACGTGCACGTGCTGCCGCAGGCCTCCACGTTCGCCGACATCACCGCGATCGAGCCGGTCGCCGTGTTCTACTCGAACGGCCCCGGCGACCCGTCCGCGTCCGACGCGCAGGTCGCGGTGCTCCGCGAGGTGCTGGACGCGGGTCTGCCGTACTTCGGCATCTGCTTCGGCAACCAGCTGTTCGGCCGGGCCTTGGG
The DNA here is from genome assembly GCF_021341785.1 of Microbacterium sp. Au-Mic1. Taxonomy (GTDB): domain Bacteria; phylum Actinomycetota; class Actinomycetes; order Actinomycetales; family Microbacteriaceae; genus Microbacterium. Next base: position 494,786 of record NZ_JAJTTF010000001.1, on the reverse strand, counting down.
GCTCGGCACCTACAAGCTCACGTTCGGCCACCGCGGCATCAACCAGCCGGTGCTTGACAAGGCCACGGGCCGCGTCGAGATCACGGCGCACAACCACGGCTTCGCCGTCGAGGCGCCCATCGAGGGCTCCTTCGACAGCCCCCACGGCTACGGCAAGGTCGAGGTCAGCCACGTCGGCCTCAACGACCAGGTCGTCGAGGGGCTCCGCGCCCTGGACATCCCGGCCTTCTCGGTGCAGTACCACCCCGAGGCCGCGGCCGGTCCCCACGACGCCAATTACCTCTTCGACCGATTCCGCGACGTCGTCGTCGCCCACCTCTCCACGAAGGACAGCAAGTAATGCCCAAGCGCGACGACATCCACTCCGTCCTCGTCATCGGATCCGGTCCGATCGTCATCGGTCAGGCCTGCGAGTTCGACTACTCCGGCACCCAGGCGTGCCGCGTGCTGCGCGAGGACGGCGTCCGCGTCATCCTGGTCAACTCCAACCCGGCCACGATCATGACCGATCCCGACTTCGCGGACGCGACCTACATCGAGCCGATCACCCCCGAGGTCATCGAGACCATCATCGCCAAGGAGAAGCCGGACGCGATCCTGCCCACCCTGGGCGGTCAGACGGCGCTCAACGCCGCGATGGCCCTGCACGAGCGCGGGATCCTGGAGAAGTACGGCGTCGAGCTCATCGGCGCGAAGGTCGACGCGATCCAGAAGGGCGAGGATCGCCAGATCTTCAAGCAGCTCGTCCTCGACGCGGGCGCCGACGTCGCCGCGTCCGTGATCTGCCACACGATGGACGAACTGCTCGAAGGCGCCGAGAAGCTCGGCTACCCGCTGGTCGTGCGCCCCTCGTTCACGATGGGCGGACTCGGATCCGGCTTCGCATACGACGAGCAGGATCTGCGCCGCATCGGCGGCGCCGGCCTGCACGACTCGCCGACCACCGAGGTGCTCCTGGAGGAGTCGATCCTCGGCTGGAAGGAGTACGAGCTGGAGCTCATGCGCGACACGGCCGACAACACCGTCGTGGTCTGCTCGATCGAGAACGTCGACCCGGTCGGCGTGCACACCGGCGACTCGATCACGGTCGCCCCGGCCCTCACCCTCACGGACCGCGAGTACCAGAACCTGCGCGACATCGGCATCGACATCATCCGGGCCGTCGGCGTCGACACGGGCGGCTGCAACATCCAGTTCGCGGTGAACCCGGAGAACGGCCGCGTGATCGTCATCGAGATGAACCCGCGCGTGTCCCGCTCCTCGGCGCTCGCGTCGAAGGCGACCGGCTTCCCGATCGCCAAGCTCGCGGCCAAGCTCGCGCTCGGCTACCGGCTCGACGAGATCCCCAACGACATCACGGGTGTCACTCCGGCGAGCTTCGAGCCCACGCTCGACTACGTCGTGGTCAAGGCGCCGCGGTTCGCGTTCGAGAAGTTCCCGGCGGCGGACGCCACGCTCACCACGACCATGAAGTCGGTCGGCGAGGCCATGGCGATCGGCCGCAACTACACGACGGCACTGCAGAAGGCGCTCCGGTCGCTGGAGAAGCGCGGGTCCTCGTTCCACTGGGGTCACGAGCCCCGCTCGGTCGAGGAACTGCTCGAGGTCTCGAAGACCCCGACCGACGGCCGGATCGTGGTGCTGCAGCAGGCGCTGCGCAAGGGCGCCACGATCGAGCAGGCCTTCGATGCCACCGCGATCGACCCCTGGTTCATCGACCAGATGGTGCTCATCAACGAGGTCGCGGAGCAGATCCGCACGGCGCCCGAGCTCGACGCCGACACGATCCGGCTCGGCAAGGACCACGGCTTCTCCGACGCGCAGTTCGCCGAGCTCCGCGGTCTCACCGAGGCCGAGGTGCGCGGAGTCCGGCACGCACTGGGGATCCGCCCGGTCTACAAGACGGTCGACACCTGTGCGGGCGAGTTCCCCGCGCTCACGCCGTACCACTACTCCAGCTACGACAGCGAGACCGAGGTCACGCCGTCCGAGCGCACCAAGGTCGTCATCATCGGATCCGGCCCGAACCGCATCGGCCAGGGCGTCGAGTTCGACTACTCCTGCGTGCACGCCTCGTTCGCGCTCTCCGACGCCGGTTTCGAGACCGTCATGGTCAACTGCAACCCGGAGACGGTGTCCACCGACTACGACACCTCGGACCGGCTCTACTTCGAGCCCCTCACGCTCGAGGACGTGCTCGAGGTCCTGCACGCCGAGGCGCAGTCCGGCGAGATCCTAGGGGTCGTCTGCCAGCTCGGCGGGCAGACTCCGCTGGGCCTCGCCAAGGGCATCGAGGCCGCGGGCTACACGGTGCTCGGCACGAGCCCCGAGGCGATCGACCTCGCCGAGGAGCGTGAGCTGTTCTCGCGCCTGCTCGACGACGCCGGCCTCGTCGCCCCGCGCAACGGCACGGCGATCGACGTGGACGGCGCGGTCGCGGTGGCCGAGGAGATCGGTTACCCGGTGCTGGTGCGCCCGAGCTTCGTGCTGGGCGGGCGCGGCATGGAGATCGTCTACGACACTCCGGCGCTGCGCGACTACTTCGTCCGCACCGCGGGCGAGGTCATCATCGAGGAGGGCAAGCCGCTGCTCGTGGACCGCTTCCTCGACGACGCGATCGAGATCGATGTGGACGCGCTGTACGACGGCACCGAGCTCTACATCGGCGGCGTCATGGAGCACCTGGAGGAGGCCGGGATCCACTCCGGCGACTCGAGCTGCACGCTGCCTCCGGTCTCGCTCGGACGCACCGACATCGACCGGGTGCGCGAGGCCACGCTCGCGATCGCCGAGGGCGTGGGTGTGCGGGGCCTGCTGAACGTGCAGTTCGCGATCAGCGCCGGCGTGCTCTACGTCATCGAGGCGAACCCGCGCGCGAGCCGGACCGTGCCCTTCGTGTCGAAGGCGCTGGGCATCCCGCTGGCCAAGGCGGCGAGCCGCATCCTGTCCGGCACCACCATCGCCGCGCTCAAGGACGAGGGCCTGCTGCCCGAGAACGACGGATCCCGCGTTCCGCTCGGCTCGCCCGTCTCCGTCAAGGAGGCCGTGCTGCCCTTCAAGCGGTTCCGCACCGCGGACGGACGCATCGTCGACTCCGTGCTCGGCCCGGAGATGCGCTCGACCGGAGAGGTCATGGGCATCGACCGCGACTTCCCGACCGCGTTCGCGAAGAGCCAGGCCGCGGCCTACGGCGGGACCCCGACGTCCGGCACGGTCTTCATCTCGGTCGCCGACGCCGACAAGCGCGCCGTGATCCTGCCCGCGCACCGGTTGCACCAGCTCGGATTCACGATCGTGGCCACGGCCGGCACGGCCGAGATCCTCTCCCGCAACGGCATCCCGGTGACCGTGGTGGAGAAGTACAGCGAGACGCAGGAGAGCGGCGAGACGAACATCGTCGACCTGATCGACCAGGGCGCCATCGACATCATCGTGAACACGCCCTCCGGCGGCGCCGCGCGCGCCGACGGCTATGAGATCCGCGCGGCCGCCGTCGCCGCGGACAAGGCGCTGTTCACCACGATCGCGACGCTCGGCGCCGCCGTCAGCGGCATGGATGCGGCGGACAAGGGCTTCGAGGTGCGCAGCCTGCAGGAGTACGCGATCGATCGGGCGACGTCCCGATGAGCATCGGGTTCGGCGAGCGGACGAGGGCGGCGCTGGCGGCATACGGGCCGCTCTGCGTCGGCATCGATCCGCACGCGGCCCTGCTGGACGACTGGGGCCTGGCGCAGGACGCCGCAGGGGTGCGCGAGTTCGGCCTGCGCACCGTCGACGCCGCAGCCGGCCGGGTGGCCGCCGTCAAGCCCCAGGTCTCGTTCTTCGAACGCTTCGGTTCGGCCGGGATCGCCGCGCTCGAGAACGTGATGGCGGCCGCCGCAGCGGCGGGCCTGCTCGTCATCGCCGACGCCAAGCGCGGCGACATCGGCACCACGATGGACGCCTACGCGGCCGCCTGGTTCACGCCGGGATCGCCGCTCGAGTGCGATGCCCTCACGGTCAACCCGTACCTCGGCGTGGGTGTCCTGGACGGCACGTTCGACCTGGCGGCCCGCCACGGCAAGGGCACGCTGGTGCTGGCCGCGACCAGCAATCCGGATGCGGCGCGGCTGCAGCGCGCCATCGACGCGGACGGTCGCACGGTCTCCGCCGCGGTCATCGACGCCGTGTCGCGCCGCAACGCCGCCGACACGCCAGCGGGCGAATGGGGGAGCAACGGCTTCGTCGTCGGCGCCACGGTGAACTGGTCCGAGGCGGGGATCGCCGCCTTCCAGCCGCCGGCGCCGATCCTCGCGCCCGGTTTCGGCGCGCAGGGCGCGACACCCGCGGATCTGCGAACGAGATTCGGTACGCTGGCAGATAACGTCCTGGCTTCCGAAAGCCGGAGCATCCTGTCCGCCGGTCCGGACCGGATCGCAGCGACGATCGAAGAGCGCGCCGCGCGCTACCAGGAGGTCATGGGTGGTTGAACCGGCAGGGCGCGCAGTGCCCGAGGTCGATCGCGTCGCCGCCGCTCGCCGAGCGGTGGAGCGCCGCCGTGCACGAGCATCGCTGAAGCGCGATCTGACCATGCGGGTGGTCGCACCGCAGGACGTGCTGGCCGCCGCCGCGGCCGACCCGCAGTCCACCGCGGGGACGCTGCGCGTGCCGGACTTCCTGACCGCCCTGCCCGCGATCGGCGCGGGCAAGCGCGATCGCATCCTCGCCGACCTGCAGATCTCCCCGGTCAAGCGGCTCGGAGGACTCGGCTCCCGACAGCAGCAGGCGCTGCATCGCTGGGTCGACGCCCGTTTCCCGCAGGCGGCGCCTCGCGCAGGCCGCAGCCGCCTCCTGGTCCTCGCCGGCCCCACCGCGGTGGGCAAGGGCACGGTCGCCGCGCACATCCGCGAGAACCACCCCGAGATCCACCTGTCCGTCTCCGCGACCACGCGCGCGCCGCGCCCGGGCGAGCAGGACGGCGTGCACTACTTCTTCGTCGACGACGCCGAGTTCGATCGCATGATCGCCGCGGACGAGCTTCTCGAGCATGCCACCGTGCACAACCGGTTCCGCTACGGCACTCCGCGGGGGCCCATCGACGCGGCCCTCGCCGAGGGCAAGACCGTGCTGCTGGAGATCGATCTGCAGGGCGCCCGGCAGGTGCGGGCCGCGGATCCGTCTGCGAATCTCGTGTTCCTGCTGCCGCCGTCGTGGGACGAGCTCGTGCAGCGCCTGGTCGGGCGCGGCACCGAGGACGCCGAGGAGCGGGCCCGGCGCCTGCGCACGGCGAAGGTCGAATTGGCGTCGCAGTCCGAGTTCGATCACCGCGTCGTGAACGAGGACGTCGCCACCGCCGCCCGCGAGGTCGTAGAATTGTCCTCGGCGTCTGCGCGCTGACCGGTCCCTGAGGCTCTCGAGGGCGCGCGCCCGTATTCTTCGCGACACGCGTCGCAGAACATCCCACCAACAGGAGGTCCACCATGGCCGGACACAACAACGGCATCATCGACCCGCCCATCGACAACCTGCTCGACCGCGTCGAGTCCAAGTACGAGCTGGTCATCTACGCGTCCAAGCGGGCCCGTCAGATCAACGACTACTACTCCGACCTGCACGAGGGCAACCTGTTCGACAACGTGGGCCCGCTGGTCGACTCCTCGGTCGAGGACAAGCCGCTGACCATCGCGCTGCACGAGATCAACGAGGACAAGCTCCGCATCCGTCACGCGGAGTGAGCTGATCCACCGCCGGCATTAGGCAAGGGAGCCGCCGTCATCCCCTCCGAGGATGTCGGCGGCTCCGTCCATACTGGGCTCGGGCTCGTCCGCCCGACGCCACGGGCGCACTCCGCCCGGCACACAAGGGAGCACCGATGAGCGCGCTGCGTCTGTTCACCTCCGAGTCCGTCACCGAGGGACACCCGGACAAGATCTGCGACCAGATCTCCGATTCGATCCTGGACGGCCTGCTCGCGGTGGACACCGGATCCCGCGTCGCCGTGGAGACGCTCGTGACGACCGGCCTCGTGCACGTCGCCGGCGAGATCCGCACCTCCGGCTACGTCGACATCCCGACGATCGTGCGCGACGTCGTCAACGGCATCGGGTACACCTCCAGCGACACCGGGTTCGACGGCTCGTCGTGCGGTGTCAGCGTCTCGGTGGGGGAGCAGTCGGCCGACATCGCGAGCGGTGTCGACCAGGCCCGTGAGCATCGCGAGGGCGGATCCTCCGACCCCCGCGACCTTCTGGGTGCCGGCGACCAGGGCATCATGTTCGGCTTCGCCGCCACGGAGACCCCCCAGCTCATGCCGATGGCAGCATGGACCGCGCACCGCCTCGCGGAGCGGCTCACCGAGGTGCGCCGCGACGGCACGCTGCCGTTCCTCCGCCCCGACGGCAAGACGCAGGTCACCCTCGGCTACGACGGCTTCACCCCCAAGACGGTCGATGCGGTGGTGCTCTCCACGCAGCACAACCCGGAGATCTCGCAGGACGAGCTCAAGGCGCTGGTCCGCACTCACGTGATCGACCCGGTGCTCGCCACGACCGGCCTCGACCTCGACGACGTCACGCACTACATCAACCCGGCGGGACCCTTCGTGACCGGCGGCCCGAAGGGCGATGCGGGACTGACGGGGCGCAAGATCATCATCGACACCTATGGCGGCGCGGCCCGGCACGGCGGCGGCGCCTTCAGCGGCAAGGACCCGTCCAAGGTCGACCGCTCGGGCGCCTACGCCATGCGCTGGGTCGCCAAGAACGCCGTCGCCGCGGGCCTCGCCGACCGGCTGGAGGTGCAGGTCGCGTACGCGATCGGCGTGGCACAGCCCGTCGGGCTCTACGTCGAGACCTTCGGCACCGGCAAGGTCGACGACGAGACCATCACCCGCGCGATCCGCGAGGTGTTCGACCTGCGCCCGCAGGCGATCATCGAGGAGCTGGACCTGCTGCGCCCGATCTACGCCGCCACCGCCGCATACGGCCACTTCGGTCGCGAGCTGCCGACGTTCACCTGGGAGCAGACCACGCGCGCCGAGGACCTGCGTCGCGCCGCCGGTCTCTGACCCGGCGCCGAACCGCAAGGCCCGTTCGTGCCACGGCCGATCGCCCGCGTGCTGCTGGACTCGCCGGTCCCGCAGCTGGACCGGCTGTTCGACTACGCCATCCCGGCAGAACTGATCGACGACGCGCTGCCCGGAGTCCGAGTGCGGGTACCGCTGCGCTCCGCGGGACGGGTCATCGACGCCTACGTGGTCGACGTGGACACGGAGGACGATGACGCGCGGACACTGGCGGAGCTCGACTCCGTGGTCTCCCGCGCACAGGTGCTGCCGGAGCGGCTCTGCACGCTCGCCCGCCGTGTGGCCGATCGCGCCGCGGGCAGCGCCTCGGACGTGCTCCGGCTGATCGTGCCCAAGCGTCAGGTCAGGGTGGAGAAGGCCTGGCTGGCCGTAGGTTCGGGGACGGATCCTGTCGCGGGCGCGGACAGCGACGTCGCCGCCTCCGGCGCTGCGGCGGCGGAAGCCGTATCCGAGACCATCGCGCAGTACGCGGGCCTCGCCGACGTGCTCGCGGAGTCCGCACGGGCGGCCGTGGAGGCGATTCCGCGCCTGGCCTCCGACGGCCTGCCGGAGTGGACCCGGCTGATGGCCGCCGCGGCCGCCGACACGCTCGCCGGGGGCGCCTCGGCGATTCTGGTCGTACCCGACTATCGCGACCTCGACCTGCTCCTCGCCGCTCTCGATGTGCTCGCGCCCGATGCCCCGGTCGCCCGGTTGGACTCCCGGCAGACGAACCCCGACCGCTACCGCGCGTACCTGCGCACTCTCGAGGATGCGCCCTGCATCGTGGTCGGCAACCGATCCGCGGTGTATGCGCCGGCGCGCGCGGGCCTGGTGGCGCTCTGGGATGACGGCGACGGCCTGCTCGCCGAGCCCCTCGCCCCCGGTGCGCATCCCCGCGATGTGGCGCTGCTGCGCCAGGAACAGGAGGGGTCGGCCCTGCTGTTCGCGGGGCACACCCGCACGACCGATGTGGAGCGCCTGGTCGAGACCGGATGGATCCGGCCGATCACGGCCGCGAAGCGGCAACTGCCGCGCGTGGTGCTGGACTCGACGGAGGATCTGGACCGCCGCGGGCAGCGCCTGCCGTCCCGCGCCTTCCTGACCGCAAGGGATGCGGCGGCGACCGGGCCCGTGCTGCTGCAGGTCGCCCGGCCGGGGTTCTCTCCGACGCTGGTGTGCGCGTCGTGCCGCGCTCCCGCCCGCTGTCGCGCCTGCGGGGGACCGCTCGGCGCCGCCCATCGCGGGGCGACCCCGGTGTGCGCCTGGTGCGGACGCGGCGCGCGACTCTGGGCCTGCAGCTCCTGCGGCGGGGAGAAGGTGCGCCTCGCGGCCTCTGGCAGTGAACGGACGGCAGAGGAGCTGGGACGGGCGTTCCCCGGCATCCGGGTCATCGTCGCGGACGGCAACCATCCGGTGGAGCGCGTCGACGCCAGGCCGGCCCTGGTCGTCGCGACCCGCGGTGCGGAGCCGCTGGCCGAGGGCGGCTACCGCGCGGTCGTGCTGCTCGACGGCTCCCGCATGCTGCAGGCACCGGAACTGCGGATCGGGGAGTCCTGCCTGCGGTGGTGGTCGAATGCGGCGGCCCTCGCCGCCCCCGGCGCGCCCGTCCATCTCGTCGGCGTCGACGGCGCAGTGGCGCGTGCCCTCGCCACCTGGTCACAGGCCTCGTACGCGCGTTCCGAGCTCGCCGAGCGCGCGCCGCTGCGCATGCCGCCGTCGGTGCGCGTCGCTCAGCTCGAGGGCACCGGGGCGGGCATCCGACGCGCTCTCGACGACATCGCCGCGCTCCAGCTGCCGCCCGACGCCGTGCTCGGCCCGGTTCCGATCGAGGGCGACGAGGACGGCCGCGAACGGGCGCTCGTGCGCTTCCCCTACGCCGAGGGCGCGCGCGTGGCCGGCACGCTCCGCGCCGCCGTCGTCGCGGAGGCGATGGGGCGTCGACGAGCCCGCGGCCGCACCCCACGGACTACGCTCTCGGTGAGGCTGGACGTCACCGAACCCGATCTCTAGCCCCGGAACCGCCCGTTCGTCTCGAACATCCCGCAGCACCTTCGAAGGACCCCCATGCGCCTCGTCTTCGCCGGAACACCGGCAGCCGCCGTGCCCACCCTCCGCCGCCTCGCGGCCGAGCATGAGATCGTCGCGGTCGTGACCCGCCCGGACGCGCCGCTCGGGCGCAAGCGGATCCTCACGGCCTCGCCGGTCGCCCAGGTCGCCGACGAACTCGGGATCCCCGTCATCAAGGCCGCGCGTCTGGACGAGGAGGCGACCGGGCGGATCTCCGCACTGCGACCCGAGCTCGGTGTGATCGTCGCCTATGGCGGACTCGTGCGCGAACCACTGCTGAGCACGCCCGATCATGGCTGGATCAACCTGCACTTCTCGCTGCTGCCCGCCTGGCGCGGAGCCGCTCCTGTGCAGCGCGCGCTCATCGCGGGCGATGCGGAGCTGGGCGCCACCGTGTTCCAGCTCGTGGCCGCGCTCGACGCGGGGGACGTGCACGCGATGCGGGCGTACCCCGTGGCGGACGACGCCACCGCGGATGACGCGCTCGCCTCCCTCGCCGTCGACGGCGCCGGGCTCACGGCGGAGGCCGTCGCGGCGATCTCCGAAGGCACCGCTCGCCCCGTGCCGCAGCACGGGGACCCCACGCATGCCGCGAAGCTCGGTCTCGATGACGGCCGGTTGGACTGGGCCGAATCCGCGGATGCGGTGTTCGCCCGCTACCGCGGCGTCACCAGCGAGCCGGGCGCGCACACGACGATCGACGGCGCGCCGTTCAAAGTGCGTGAGCTCGCACGGGCTCAGGACGCGGATCCGCTTCCCCCCGGCGCGCTGCACGGGGTCAAAGGCGGTGTGCTCGTCGGCACCGGCACCGCACCGTTGCTGCTCGTACGCGTGCAGCCGGCCGGGAAGGCCGCCATGGCCGCCGCCGACTGGTTCCGCGGCCTGCGGGTCGATGATGGCGCGACCGTGCGGTTCGACGCGACGTCGCAGACCGAGGGGAGCGCGGCACGGTGAGTGCGCAGGGACGACAGAACCATGACGACCGTCGCGGCCCTCAGCGGCGCGCCGACGGCCAGGGCGGACCACGTCGGCAGAGCACCGGCGGAACCTCGCCGCGCGCATCCGCACGAGATGCGCGCTCCCGCGACGTGCAGCCCGCGCGCCGCGTCGCCTACGACGTGATCCGGGCCGTCAGCACATCGGACGCCTACGCCAACCTGCTGCTGCCGGGGGCCATCAGGGAGGCGGGGCTCTCCGGTGCGGATGCGGCCCTCGCCACCGAACTCGCCTACGGAACCCTGCGCCGTCTCGGCACTTACGACGCCGTCATCGCCGCCGCGGCGGGCCGGGACACCGCCGAGATCGATCCGCCCGTGCTGGACGCACTCCGGCTCGGGACGCACCAGATCCTCGCGACCCGCGTGGCGACGCACGCGGCCGTCAACGAATCCGTGAACCTCGTTGCACGGGAGGCGGGCCGTGGCGCCTCCGGTTTCGCGAACGCGGTGCTGCGCAAGGTCGCCGCACGTACGCAGGAGGAGTGGCTCGACGCGGTCACCGCCGCGGCGAGATCGGACGACGAGCGGCTGGGGCTCCGTTTCGCGCATCCGGTGTGGATCATCCGAGCCCTGCGTCGCGCACTCGCGGCCGAGGGGCGGGAGGAGGAGCTGGATGCGCTCCTCGCCGCCGACAACGTCGCACCCGAGGTCACGCTCGTCGCCCTGCCGGGTCTCGCGGAGCCGCAGGAACCTCGGCGACCGTATGCGCCGACGGCGTTCGGATCCGAAGGCGGAGACCCCGGCGCGGTCGTCTCCGCCCACAGGGGCCGGGTGCGTGTTCAGGACGAGGGGTCGCAGCTCGTCGCGCTCGCCCTCGTCGGCGCGCAGCCGCTCACGGCGGGGGAGCGCTGGCTCGACCTCTGCGCGGGTCCCGGAGGCAAGACGGCCCTGCTCGCCGCGGAGGCCCTCCGCGGCGGTGCGGCACTCGACGCGAACGAGGTCGTGCCGGCGAGGGCGGGACTGGTCCGCAAGGCCGTCGCCTCGGTGCCCCTGCACGTCGACGTCGCCGAGGAGGACGGCCGCGTGCTCGCCCTCGACCGGCCCGGCGTCTACGACCGGATACTGCTCGATGCACCGTGCACCGGACTCGGGGCGCTCCGGCGCCGTCCGGAGGCGCGATGGCGCAAGACCGCGGCCGACGTCCCCGAGCTCGCCGCGCTGCAGGAGGAGCTGCTCTCGGCCGCGCTCGTCGCCCTCAAGCCGGGCGGCATCCTCGCCTACGTGACGTGCTCTCCGCACCTCGCCGAGACCGCGGCGGTGGTGCAGACCGTCCTGCGCGACAGGGACGACGTGCAGGAGCTCGACGCGCGTGAGGTGATCCGCGACGTCTCACAGCATCCGATCGATCTGCCGGAGCCGTCGAGCGGATCCGGGCACGCCCAACTGTGGCCGCATCGGCACGGCACCGACGCGATGTTCCTGTCGCTCCTGCGGAAGACGGCGTAAGAGGCCGGCTCTACTCCACGATCGCCGCCACGCCTCGCCGGGAGCGCACCAGACGCGCCGTGACGAACACGACTACCACCATCGCCAGGGCGAACGCGAGCGCGATCCACCCGGATCCGACGCCGACCCCGCCCTCGGCGACGGGCTTGCCGAGCCAATCCGCGACGGAAGCGCCGAGCGGCCGGGTCAGCACGTACGCGATCCAGAACGCGAGGACCCCGTTCCAGTGCAGGAAGCGGTAGCCGATCGCGGGCACGAGGATCAGCACGGCGAAGAGCAGGATCGACGGCACATATCCGAGGTGCAGTCCGACAGCGGCGAGGTCCCCGGCGGCGGTGCCGAGCGCGAACGTCGCGACGACAGCGGCCCAGTAGAACAGCTCGCGCCGCGTGGTGCGCACCTCGTGGACCGAGAGCGTGCGCTCGGTGCGCCGCCACAGCAGGAACACGCCGGCCAGGACGGCCGCGTAGACCACGGTCGTGACGGCGTACGGGAGTCCCAGCACGACGTGCACCACATCTGCGGCCATCGTCCCGAACACGCCGACCATGGCGACCGTGAACCAGTAGACGCCGGGCACGTACCGGTGCCGGGTGAGCTGCCAGCCCAACGCGAGGAGGAACAGGGCGAAGCCGAGCAGGACCGCGACAACCGGCGGCATGACCCGGATCGAGAAGTCGGAGGCGGCTTCCCCGAACGCCGTCGAGGCCGCCTTCGCGATCCAGAACCCCAACGTCGGATCCGGCACGCGCACCGGCGCTGCGCGGTGGTCGGCATTCGTCATGCTGCTCATCGGTCTCCTCGGCCTCGCTTCGGGGCGGTGTCCGCACGTCGCAGGCGCAGATCCGCGACGACGCTATCCGCGCCTTCTAGGCGCCCGCTGACATCCGGCGCCGGTGCGCGTCCGCGCTGCCGCCCAACCGGCACCGGGATAATGGGGCACATGCCCGCATCCCGCACCGAACTGCCCGCAGCCCCTCGGATCAACCCCTCGATCCTCGCCGCCGACTTCGTGAACATGCAGACGGACCTCGCCCGCATCGCGACGGCGGACTTCGCGCATGTCGACGTGATGGACAACCACTTCGTCCCCAACCTCACGTTCGGACCGCAGATGGTCGAGCGCATCCAGGCGACGAGCCCGATCCCGCTCGACGTGCATCTGATGATCACGGATCCGGAGCGCTGGGCGCCCGGCTACGCAGAGCTGGGCGCGGCGAGCGTCACCTTCCACCTGGAAGCCGCGACGGATCCGGTGGGTCTCGCGCGCACGCTGCGCGGGATCGGCGCGCGCGCCGGCGTCGCGATCAAGCCGGGCACCGCGGGCGAGGCGCTCTACGACATCCTCGACGAGTTCGACCAGATCCTCGTCATGACCGTCGAGCCCGGCTTCGGCGGCCAGGGCTTCATGCCCGAGACCATGCCGAAGCTGCGCGCCCTGGCCGACGAGGCCAAGCGGCGCGGCTCGAACGTGTGGCTGCAGGTGGATGGAGGCATCTCGGACGCGACGATCGCCCAGGCGGCCGCGGCCGGCGCCGACACGTTCGTCGCCGGATCCGCCGTGTACGGCTCGCATGACATCGAAGCAGCCGTCACGCGGCTCCGGGGTCTCGCACGAGCCGGTAGCCTGGGAGGGTGAAGACCTTCGACGAACTGTTCGCCGAGCTGAGCCGCAAGGCGGCCGAGCGCCCGGAGGGATCCGGGACGGTGCGCGAGCTCGACGCGGGAGTGCACACGATCGGCAAGAAGATCGTGGAGGAGGCGGCCGAGGTGTGGATGGCCGCCGAGTACGAGAGCGACGAGGCCGCGGCCGAGGAGATCTCCCAGCTGCTGTACCACCTGCAGGTGCTCATGCTGGCCAAGGGACTGACCCTGGAGAACGTCTACCGACATCTGTGAGGCGCCCCCGACGGGGCTCCTTTCGCACACAGATCGCTTCGAACGAAAGACCTCCCATGCTGCGCATCGCCGTCCCGAACAAGGGATCGCTGTCCGAGACCGCCGCCGAGATGCTCGCCGAAGCCGGATACGCCGGCCGTCGCGACACCAAGACCCTGCACGTGATCGACGCCGACAACGACGTCGAGTTCTTCTTCCTGCGTCCCCGTGACATCGCCACCTACGTCGCCTCGGGCGCGCTGGACGTCGGCATCACGGGCCGGGACCTGCTGCGAGACGTCCGCCGACCGGACGCCCGCGAGATCGAGCAGCTCGGCTTCGCCCGCTCGACGTTCCGCTTCGCCGCGCCTCCCGGTCGGTTCAAGACCCTGGAGGACCTGAACGGCGTGCGCGTCGCCTCCGCCTACCCCGGCCTGGTCGATGACTACCTGCGCGAGCACGGGGTGACCGCAGAGCTCGTTCCGCTCGATGGCGCCGTGGAGTCGGCCGTGCGCCTGGGCGTCGCGGACGCGATCGCCGACGTGGTCGAGACCGGCACCACGCTCCGACAGGCCGGGCTGGAGATCTTCGGCCCGGTGATCATCGAGTCCGAGGCCGTGCTGATCAGCCGCCCTGGCGACGCCGAGGGTACCGAGAAGCTGCTGCGTCGTCTGCGTGGCGTCATGGTCGCCCACCGCTTCGTGCTGCTGGACTACGACCTGCCCGCCGATCTCGTCGAGCAGGCGGCCGCGATCGCGCCCGGGCGCGAGTCGCCGACCGTGTCCCCGCTGCGGGATCCGGCCTGGGTCGCCGTACGGGTCATGATCCCGCGCCGCGGCATGAATCTGGTGATGGACCAGCTCTACGCGCTCGGCGCGCGGGCCATCCTCGTCACCGCGATCCACGCGGCGAGGCTCTGATGTCGCTCACCGCGCGGGTCATCCCGTGCCTCGACGTGGCCGCCGGTCGCGTCGTCAAGGGCGTGAACTTCGAGAACCTGCGCGACATGGGCGATCCCGTCGAGCTCGCCAGGCACTACGCCGCGCAGGGCGCCGACGAGATCACCTTCCTCGACGTCACCGCGACCGTGGACGAGCGCTCCACCACGTACGACGTGGTGCGCCGCACGGCCGAGGAGGTCTTCGTTCCGCTCACCGTCGGCGGAGGGGTGCGTTCGGTCGAGGACGTCGCCCGTCTGCAGGGCGTCGGCGCCGACAAGGTCGGCGTGAACTCCGCCGCGATCGCCCGGCCCGCCCTGATCGGCGAGATCGCCGATCGCTTCGGCGCTCAGGTGCTCGTGCTCTCGCTCGACATCAAGCGCAATCCGCGCACGGCATCCGGCTTCGCCGTGACCACCCACGGAGGCCGGACGGAGACCGCCCTGGACGCCCTGGACTGGGCCCGCGAGGCCATCGAACGCGGGGCCGGGGAGCTGCTGGTCAACTCCATCGACGCCGACGGCACCAAGGACGGCTTCGACCTCGAGCTGACCGCCCTGATGCGGGAGATCTCCAGCGTGCCCGTGATCGCCTCGGGCGGTGCCGGGAAGGCCGAGGACTTCGCTCCGGCGATCGCCGCGGGTGCGGATGCAGTCCTCGCCGCCAGCGTGTTCCACTCCGGCCAGCTCACGGTCGGCGATGTCAAGGCCGCGCTGCGCGAAGCGGGGGTGACGGTGCGATGAGCGAAGACCGCCTGGAGGCCGACCTGAGCCTCGTCACGTACAACGACCAGGGCCTTGTCCCCGTGATCGTGCAGCAGTGGGACACCCTCGAGGTGCTCATGATGGCCTGGGCCGATGAGGAGGCGCTGCGCCGCTCACTGACCACCGGACGCGCCACCTACTGGTCGCGCTCCCGCCAGGAGTACTGGCGCAAGGGCGACACCTCCGGCCACGTGCAGCACGTGCGCGGCGCCCGCCTGGACTGCGACGGCGACACCGTGCTGCTGTTCGTCGATCAGATCGGCGTGGCCTGCCACACCGGCACCCGCACCTGCTTCGACGGCAGGGATCTGGATCCGGTCGTGGCGGTGTCGGATGACGTCGCCGTACCCGACGACGCCGAGACGGCCACGCAGTGATGCTCACCCGTCGCGCGAAGTCATCGAGCCTGCTGCTGATCCTGCTCGCGGGCGGTATCGGCATCCTCTCCTCGACGCAGACGTGGCTGACCATCACCCGCGCAGACGGGGGAGAGGCGCTCGATGTCGCGGGCAACGCGGCACTGCCCGTCGTCGCCCCGCTGAGCCTCACCGCCCTCGCGCTGTGCGCGGCCATCGCACTCGTCGGCCCTGTTCTGCGGCGGGTGTTCGCCGCGATCGCGGTCGCCGTCGGCGCCCTCCTGCTCGTGCTGACGACGCGCATCCTGTTCCAGCATCCGCTGGACGCCGTCAGCCCCGCTCTCACCAAGGCCACGGGACTCGCCGGGAACACGGCGCTGGCGGCCATCGTCGACGGCATCGCCGTGACGGCCTGGCCCTGGGCGGCGCTCGTCGGCTGGATCCTGCTGCTGCTCGGCGGCGGGCTCGCCCTGGTCACCGCCGGCCGGTGGCGCAGCGGCGGGCGTCGCTACCGCACCGCCCCGACGCCGCACGACGGCCCGGTGGATGCGGTGGAGAGCTGGGACGATCTCAGCCGGGGCACCGACCCCACCCGCTAGACCCTCGTGACGACGCCCCACGCTGCCCGGGGTCCTCGTCGCACGGCACGATCCCGATAGACTTGACCACACCACCCGACGCTCGGAGGAGAACATGAGCAACCCCATCGCAGATCCCGGCCACGGACACTCGCCTGCGGCTTGGACCGCCGTGGTGATCATGCTGCTCGGCTTCACGGTCGGCACCACCGCGTTCTTTCTCGAGATCCCGGTCGTGGTGTGGGTGGGCGTCGCGTTGATCGTCGTCGGCGCGATCGCGGGCTGGGCGCTCTCGAAGGCCGGATACGGCGCGAAGGGCCCGAAGTACCAGCCGAAGGCGCACTAATGGTGCTCGCCGACCTCACGGCCGGCGCAGTCGAGGACGCCGCCCGTCGCGAGCGGGAGCGTCCGCTGGCGATCGTGGAGCGTGCCGCACTCGATCGTGCCCCCGCCCTCGATGCGCGCGCCGCACTGGCGCCCGCCGAGCGGGTGAAGATCATCGCCGAGGTGAAGCGGGCGAGCCCGTCGCGCGGAGCCCTCGCCGAGATCCCGGATCCGGCCCTGCAGGCGTCCCTGTACCAGCAGGGAGGCGCATCCGCGATCAGCGTCCTCACGGAGGAGCGCCGCTTCGGCGGCAGCCTCGCCGACCTCGAGGCCGTGACCGCGGCCGTGCAGGTGCCCGTGCTGCGCAAGGACTTCATCGCCACGCCGTACCAGGTGTTCGAGGCGCGTGCCGCGGGCGCGTCCCTCGCGCTGCTCATCGTGGCCGGCCTGGACAGGGCGAACCTGGAGCGGCTGTACGCGCTCATCCTCGAGCTGGGCATGACCCCCCTCGTCGAGACGCACTCGGCCGAGGAGCTCGAGGTCGCGATCGATCTGGGCGCGCACCTCATCGGAGTGAACGCCCGCGACCTGAAGACCCTCGAGCTGGATCGCGACCTGTTCGGCCGGCTGGCCGAGCGGATCCCGTCGACGTCCGTGAAGATCGCCGAGTCCGCCGTGCTCACGCCCGCCGACGTCGCGCACTACCGCGGCGCGGGCGCCGACGCCGTGCTCATCGGCGAAGCACTCGTCACCGGCGACCCCGTCGCCACCCTGCATTCCTTCCTGGAGGCCGGATCATGAGTCTGCGCGACCAGCCCGGGCCGTTCTTCGGCGACTTCGGCGGACGTTTCATGCCCGAATCGCTCATCGCCGCGATCGATGAGCTCACCGTCGCGTACCACGAGGCGATCGCTGATCCGGCGTTCCAGTCCGAGCTCGCGACGCTGCTGCACTCCTACGCCGGGCGTCCGTCGCCGATCACCGAGGTGCCACGGTTCGCCGAGCACGCCGGCGGCGCGCGGATCTTCCTCAAGCGCGAGGACCTGAACCACACCGGATCCCACAAGATCAACAACGTGCTGGGTCAGGCACTGCTGACCAAGCGACTGGGCAAGACCCGGGTGATCGCCGAGACGGGCGCCGGCCAGCACGGCGTCGCCACGGCGACCGCGGCCGCGCTGTTCGGCCTGGACTGCACGATCTACATGGGCGAGGTCGACACCGAACGTCAGGCGCTCAACGTCGCCCGGATGCGTCTGCTCGGTGCGGAGGTCGTGCCGGTCACCACCGGATCGCGCACGCTCAAGGACGCGATCAACGATGCCTATCGGGACTGGGTCGCCACCGTTGAGACCACCAACTACATCTTCGGCACGGCGGCGGGCCCGCACCCGTTCCCTGCGATGGTGCGCGACTTCCAGAAGATCATCAGCGAGGAAGCGCGTCAGCAGCTGCTCGACGAGGCCGGGCGCCTGCCGGACGCGGTGCTGGCATGCGTGGGCGGCGGATCCAACGCGATCGGCATGTTCGACGCGTTCCTGGACGACGAGACGGTTCGGCTCTACGGCGTGGAGGCGGCCGGCGACGGCGTCGACACCCCCAAGCACGCGGCGTCTATCGAACGCGGGCGTCCCGGCGTGCTGCACGGCGCCCGCACTTACGTCCTGCAGGACGAGGACGGGCAGACCATCGAGTCGCACTCGATCTCGGCCGGGCTCGACTATCCCGGGGTCGGCCCGGAGCACTCCTGGCTCGCCGCCATCGGCCGCGCCGAGTACATCCCCGCGACCGACGACGAGGCCATGCAGGCCCTGCGCCTGCTGAGCCGCACCGAGGGCATCATCCCCGCGATCGAGTCGGCCCATGCCCTCGCCGGAGCCATCCGGATCGGCACCGAGCTCGGCCCCGACGCGATCCTGGCGGTCTGTCTCTCCGGCCGCGGCGACAAGGACATGGACACCGCCGCCCGCTACTTCGGACTGTACGACGAGGGCGCCGCCGAGAACGGAGCCGGCGCATGAGCCGCGTCGAAGAAGCCATCCAGCGCGCGCAGGACGACGGCCGAGGGGCCTTCATCGGCTACCTGCCGGTCGGCTACCCGGATCTGCAGACCAGCATCGACGCCGCGATCGCGCTCGCGCAGAACGGTGTGGACATCATCGAGCTGGGCCCGCCCTACAGCGATCCCGTCATGGACGGCGCGATCATCCAGGAGGCGACGCAGGCGGCGCTTGCGAACGGCTTCCGGATGCGCGACCTGTTCACCGCGGTCAAGGCCATCACCGACGCCGTGGACGCTCCGGTCGTCGTGATGACCTACTGGAACCCCGTGCTGCAGTACGGCGTCGACCGCTACGCCGACGACCTGCTCGCCGCGGGCGGCGCCGGGCTGATCACGCCCGACATCACGCCGGAGGCCGCACCCGAGTGGATCGCGGCGAGCGAGCGCACTGGTCTGGACCGTGTCTTCCTCGCCGCGCCGACGTCCACGGACGCGCGGCTGGACCTGGTCTCCTCCAGTTCCACGGGATTCGTGTACACGGTCTCGACCATGGGCATCACCGGGGAGCGCGCCGAGCTCGACAAGGCCGCACGCACGCTCGTCGGCCGACTCCGCGAGCACGGCGCCGGCCGCGCCTGCGTCGGCATCGGGATCTCGACCGCCGCGCAGATCGCGGGCGTGCTGGAGTACGCCGACGGCGCGATCGTCGGCACGGCGCTCGTGCGGGCTCTGCGGGACGGGGGAGTGGCGCGCCTCGCCGAGGTGACCCGCGAACTCGCCACGGGCACCGCGCTCGCACGGTGACGGCGCCCTGACGACGTAGACTCGTGATCATGCCCTTCGCGCTCCAGAACGCCCTCATCGGCGTGCACGCCAGCATCCCGAGCCCGCCGGTCAGCTACTTCACGCTGAACATCTTCGGGTGGACGCTGCAGATCCACTTCTACGCGCTGTGCATCATCGCCGGCATCATCGCGGCCACGCTGCTCACCAACCACCGGCTCACCCAGCGCGGTGCGGAGCGCTGGGTCGTCGTGGACATCTGCATCATCGCCGTGCCCCTGGCGATCATCGGCGCGCGGATCTTCCACGTGCTGACGCACCCGGGCTTCTACTTCGGACCGGGCAAGAACACCTGGAACCCCTTCGAGCCCGGCTCGGTCTGGGCGATCTGGGAGGGCGGCATCGCCATCTTCGGCGCCCTCATCGGCGGCGCGATCGGCGCCTGGCTCGGCTGCAAGTGGACCGGCGTGCGCTTCTCCGCGTTCGCGGACGCCCTCGCCCCCGGCCTCATCCTCGCGCAGGCGTTCGGACGCTTCGGCAACTGGTTCAACCACGAGCTGTTCGGCCTGCCCACCGACCTCCCGTGGGGTCTGGAGATCGAGTCCACCAACGCGGCCTTCCCTGCGGGACTCGCTCCGGGAACCCTGTTCCATCCCACGTTCCTGTACGAGGTCATCTGGAACACCCTGGGCTGCCTGTTCCTGCTCTGGCTCGGCCACAAGCTGCGCCTGCAGTGGGGCAAGCTGTTCGCGGTGTACCTGATCTGGTACGGCGCAGGACGCATGGTCTGGGAGTCGATCCGCATCGATCCGAGCGAGATCTACTTCGGCCTGCGCACGAACGTCTGGGCCGCCCTCTTCGGCGTGGTGCTGGGCATCGTGATCCTCTTCGTGCAGACCCGCCGCCACCCCGGCTTCGAGCCCTCGCCGTACCAGCCGGGTCGGGAGCCGAGCGCCGCTGGGGTAGAATCGCAAAACCCCGATGATTTCGTCGACCTGAGCGAGCCTCAGTCCGACGAGAATCGCGCGGAGGCGGACGCCACGAGCGCCGTCTCCCGCCCCTGAGAACGGCACCGACAGGAGCCTCGCTGCGGTGGACGCACGTCCACCGGGAATCACGCACTGAACGAGCGGGCCGATGATGTCCCCGGGTTCATCAGAAATCTGAGGACGGTGACTGGTGTACTTCCAGCCTCCCTACGGCGCTTCCGGCGCCTACCCCCCGAAGCAGGGGATGTACAACCCCGCGTTCGAGAAGGACGCCTGCGGCCTGGCCATGGTCGCGACGCTCCGCGGGGAGCCGGGCCACGACATCATCGCGCTCGCCCTCGAGGCGCTGCGCAACCTGGAGCACCGCGGGGCCATCGGATCCGACGCGGGAACCGGCGACGGAGCCGGGATCCTGACGCAGATGCCGGACGCGTTCCTGCGCGCGGTCACCTCCTTCGAGCTTCCCCCGGTGGGCGAGTACGCCGCCGGGCTCGCCTTCCTCCCGCTCGATTCGCGGTCCCGCCGGGAGCAGAAGGCCGGGATCGAGAAGATCGCCCGTGCCGAGGGGCTCACCGTGCTCGGCTGGCGCGAGGTGCCCACCGCGAACCAGCACCTCGGCAAGCTGGCCGATGAGGCCCGCCCCGCGTTCGAGCAGCTCTTCGTCTCGCGCCCCGCGTCCAGCGGCGCCGAGGCCCTCTCGGGCATCGCGCTGGATCGGGTCGCCTACCGGCTGCGCAAGCGAGCCGGCCACGAGCTCGGCGCCTACTTCGTCTCGCTGTCGGCGCGCACCCTCGGCTACAAGGGCATGGTCACGACCCTGCAGCTGGAGCCGTTCTACCCCGACCTGCAGGACGAGCGCTTCGCCTCCGAGCTGGCGGTGGTGCACTCCCGCTACTCGACCAACACGTTCCCGTCGTGGCCGCTGGCGCAGCCGCTGCGCATGCTCGCGCACAACGGTGAGATCAACACCGTCGGCGGCAACCGCAACTGGATGCGGGCACGTCAGTCGCAGCTCGAGTCCGAGCTGCTCGGCGACATCCGTCCGCTGCTGCCGATCTGCACCGAAGGTGCGAGCGACTCCGCCTCCTTCGACGAGGTGCTCGAGCTGCTCACGCTCACCGGCCGCAGCCTGCCGCATTCCGTGATGATGATGGTGCCGGCCGCCTGGGAGCGCCAGACGGACCTGGACCCGGATCTGCGCGCGTTCTACGAGTACCACGCGAACCAGATGGAGCCGTGGGACGGCCCCGCCGCCCTCATCTTCACCGACGGCACCGTCGTGGGCGCCACGCTCGACCGCAACGGACTGCGCCCCGGGCGCTGGACCGAGACGACCGACGGGCTCGTCGTGATCGGCAGCGAGACCGGCGTCCTCGAGTTCGAGCCCGAACGCATCAAGCGCCGCGGCCGACTGCAGCCCGGCACGATGTTCGTCGTCGACACCGCGCAGCGCCGCATCGTGGAGGACGAGGAGGTCAAGCGCGACCTCGCTGCCCTGCACCCGTGGCAGGAGTGGCTCGACGAGGGGCGCGTGCGCCTCGCCGACCTCCCCGAGCGCGAGCACATCGTGCACCCGGTGGCGTCGATCACCCGGCGTCAGCGCACCTTCGGCTACACCGAGGAGGAGGTGCGGATCCTGCTCACCCCGATGGGGCAGACCGGCGCCGAGCCGCTCGGCGCCATGGGGAGCGACGCGCCGATCGCGGTGCTCTCGGAGCGGCCGCGGCTGCTCTTCGACTACTTCGTGCAGCAGTTCGCGCAGGTCACCAACCCGCCGCTCGACGCGATCCGCGAGGAGGTCGTCACCAACCTCTCGCTCGGTCTCGGTCCGGAGCGCAACCTGCTGGAGTGGGGACCCGACCACGCGCGCACGATCGTGCTGGACTTCCCCGTCATCGACAACGACGAGCTCGCCAAGCTCCGCCACATCGACCGCGCCCGTCCCGAGCGCTCCAGCGCGACGATCAAGGGGCTCTATCACTTCGATCTGGGCCCGCATGCGCTCGCGCAGCGTCTCGAGGAGATGTGCGCCGAGGTCGACACCGCGATCGAGGACGGCGCCGAGCTGATCATCCTCAGTGATCGCGACTCGAACAAGGACCTCGTCCCGATCCCGTCCCTGCTGATGCTGTCGGCCGTGCACCACCACCTCATCCGCCGCGAGGACCGGATGAAGGTCGGCCTGATCGTCGAGGCCGGAGACGTGCGTGAGGTGCACCACGTCGCGACGCTGATCGGCTACGGCGCGTCCGCGGTGAACCCGTACCTCGCGATGGAGACGGTGGAGCACCTCGTGCGCACCGGATACATCACCGGCATCACGCCGGAGAAGGCCGTCCGCAACCTCATCTACGCGCTCGGCAAGGGCGTGCTGAAGATCATGTCCAAGATGGGCATCTCCACGGTCGGCTCCTATGCCGGCGCGCAGGTGTTCGAGGCGGTCGGCCTCAGCCAGGAGCTCGTGGACGCCTACTTCACCGGCACCGAGACCAAGCTCGGCGGTATCGGCATCGAGGACGTCTTCGCCGAGAACCAGGCGCGCCACGACTTCGCCTACCCCGAGGACGCCGCCGCGCGTGCGCACGAGCGGCTCTGGACCGGTGGCGAGTACCAGTGGCGCCGGGACGGGTCCCCGCACCTGTTCAACCCGCAGACCGTGTTCCGTCTGCAGCACTCGACCCGCACCCGCCGGTACGACGTCTTCCGCGAGTACACGCAGCTGGTGGACGATCAGGCCAAGGAGCTCAAGACGCTGCGCGGGCTGTTCGAGCTGCGCACGGGCGAGCGTCCGCCGGTGCCGATCGACGAGGTCGAGTCGGTGTCCTCGATCGTCAAGCGGTTCTCCACGGGCGCGATGAGCTACGGGTCCATCTCCCAGGAGGCGCACGAGACGCTCGCGATCGCTATGAACCGGCTCGGCGCGAAGTCGAACACCGGCGAGGGCGGCGAGGATCCGGATCGCCTGGTCGACCCGGAGCGGCGCAGCGCGATCAAGCAGGTCGCGTCCGGCCGGTTCGGCGTGACCAGCCAGTACCTCACCGAGGCCGATGACATCCAGATCAAGCTCGCCCAGGGCGCCAAGCCCGGTGAGGGCGGTCAGCTGCCGCCGCAGAAGGTCTACCCCTGGATCGCGCGCACCCGGCACGCGACCCCCGGTGTGGGACTCATCTCTCCGCCGCCGCATCACGACATCTACTCGATCGAGGATCTCAAGCAGCTCATCTTCGATCTGAAGCGCGCCAACCCCGACGCCCGCATCCACACCAAGCTGGTCAGCCAGTCGGGCATCGGCGCGGTCGCGGCCGGCGTCGCCAAGGCGCTGAGCGATGTCATCCTGGTCTCCGGACACGACGGCGGCACGGGCGCGAGCCCGCTGAACTCGCTCAAGCACGCGGGTACCCCGTGGGAGCTCGGGCTCGCCGAGACGCAGCAGACGCTCATGCTCAACGGCATGCGCGACCGCGTCGTGGTGCAGGTCGACGGCCAGCTGAAGACCGGTCGCGACGTGATCATCGGCGCGCTGCTGGGTGCGGAGGAGTTCGGCTTCGCCACGGCGCCTCTCGTGGTGAGCGGCTGCATCATGATGCGCGTCTGCCACCTGGACACCTGCCCGGTCGGCGTCGCCACGCAGAACCCGGTGCTGCGCGAGCGGTTCACCGGCAAGCCCGAGTTCGTCGTGAACTTCATGGAGTTCATCGCGGAGGAGGTGCGCGAGCACCTCGCCGCGCTCGGCTTCCGCAGCCTCGAGGAGATCGTGGGACGGGCGGACCTGCTGCGCATGGACGCGGCGATCAAGCACTGGAAGGCCGACGGTCTCGACCTCGCGCCGGTGCTCGAGGGCCCGGCGTTCCCCGCAGGGGAGCCCCGTCGCAGCGCCCGCACGCAGGACCACGAGTTGGAGAAGCACTTCGACGCGCCGCTGCTCGAGGCGGCACGCGAGGCGATCGCCGAGGGCACGCCGGTCTCGTTCGACTTGCCGATCCGCAACACCGAGCGCGCCGTGGGCACCATGCTCGGCCACGAGGTCACCGTGCGGCACGGGGGAGAGGGCCTGCCCGCCGGCACCATCGGCATCTCGCTGCACGGCACCGCGGGGCAGTCGCTCGGAGCGTTCCTGCCGCGCGGCATCTCGATCGCGCTGGAGGGCGACGCCAACGACTACGTCGGCAAGGGTCTCTCCGGCGGCGAGATCGCCATCCGGCCGCATCGGGACGCGACGTTCGCGCCGCATCGCAACGTGATCGCCGGCAATGTGATCGGCTACGGCGCGACGAGCGGCACGATCCACATCTCCGGCGTGGTCGGCGAACGCTTCCTGGTCCGCAACTCCGGGGCGACCGCCGTCGCCGAGGGCGTGGGCGACCACGCGCTCGAGTACATGACGGGCGGCGTCGCCGTGATCCTCGGCAGCACCGGGCGCAATCTCGGGGCCGGCATGTCCGGCGGCATCGCGTACGTGCGCGAGCTGCACACCGAGCGCGTGAACCCGCTGTCGCTGGGTTCGGGCGAGCTGGAGCTCCTCCCGCTCGACGAGGTGGACGCGCAGGAGCTCCGCGAGCTGCTGGCGCAGCATGTGGAGCGCACCGGATCCCCGCTGGCCGCGGAGATCCTTGCGGACGACGACTTCGCCGCATCCTTCACGAAGATCCTGCCCCGGGATTACGCAGCCGTGCTGCGCACCAGGGCAGAGGCCGAGGCCGAGGGGATCGACCCCGACGGCTCCATCGTCTGGACCCGCATCCTGGAGGTGACCGGTGGCTGATCCCAAGGGCTTCCTGACCGTCACGGAGCGCGAGCTCCCCGCACGCCGGCCCGTCCCCGTCCGCATCATGGACTGGAAGGAGGTGTACGAGCCGGGTGATTCGGCCGTGCTCCGCCGCCAGGCCGGGCGCTGCATGGACTGCGGAGTGCCGTTCTGCCACCAGGGATGCCCGCTGGGCAACCTCATCCCGGAGTGGAACGACCTCACCTGGCGCGGCGAGGGCCGTGCGGCGATCGATCGCCTGCACGCGACGAACAACTTCCCGGAGTTCACCGGGCGGCTGTGCCCCGCGCCGTGCGAGAGCGCATGCGTGCTCGGCATCAACCAGCCGGCGGTCACGATCAAGCAGATCGAGGTCTCGATCATCGACGAGGCGTTCGCGTCGGGCTGGGTCGAGGCGCAGCCACCGGCACGCCTCACCGGCAAGACCGTCGCGGTCGTCGGATCCGGCCCCGCCGGGCTCGCCGCCGCCCAGCAGCTCACGCGCGCAGGGCACACCGTGGCCGTGTTCGAGCGCGACGACCGCATCGGCGGGCTGCTGCGCTATGGCATCCCGGACTTCAAGATGGAGAAGTCGCACCTCGACGCGCGCCTGCGGCAGATGTCGGAGGAGGGCACCCGCTTCCGCGCCGGCGTCAACATCGGCACCGACATCAGCTGGGCCGATCTGCGTGCCCGGTACGACGCCGTGGTGATCGCGACCGGAGCCACGCTCCCGCGCGAGCTCGCGATCCCCGGCCGGGATCTGGACGGCGTGCACTTCGCGATGGAGTACCTCGTCGAGTCGAACAAGGCCGTCGCCGGAGATCCGGTGGCGAACCAGATCAGCGCCGAGGGCAAGCACGTCATCGTCATCGGCGGCGGCGACACCGGCGCCGACTGCATCGGCACCGCGCACCGGCAGGGTGCGCTCAGCGTGACCAACCTCGCGATCGGCCGGCAGCCGTCGTCCGGACGCCCGGAGCACCAGCCCTGGCCGATGATGCCCACCGTGTTCGAGGTCTCCTCGGCGCACGAGGAGGGCGGAGAGCGGCAGTACCTGGCCTCCACGGTCGAGTTCCTCGGCAACGAGGCGGGTGAGGTGCGGGCGCTGCGCGTCGCCGAGACCGAGTTCGTGGACGGGCGGCGGGTGCCGAAGAGCGGCAGCGAGCGGGAGATCCCCGCTGACCTGGTGCTCATCGCGATGGGCTTCACCGGCCCGGAGTACGAGGCGTACGGCGACGACGGGCCGCAGCGCACCGATCGTGGCGCGTTCCGCCGCGACGAGGACTACGCATCGACCATCCCGGGCGTGTTCGTGGCCGGCGATGCCGGGCGCGGTCAGTCGCTGATCGTGTGGGCCATCGCGGAAGGCCGCGCCGCGGCCGCCGCCGTGGACCGGCACCTGATGGGTCAGACGGTGCTGCCCGCTCCCGTCCGCCCGTCGGATGTCGCGATCGGGGTCCAGCCCGCGTAGGCTGGGCCCGGCAGCGTGGCCCCTATTCCATCCCCCTGACACTTATCGGAGAACGCATTGAGACGTGCCAAGATCGTGGCCACACTCGGCCCCGCAACCTCGACGTATGAGACGGTGCGGGCCCTCATCGATGCGGGCGTCGACGTCGCCCGACTGAACCTCAGCCACGGGGACTACTCCGTGCACGAGAACAACTACGCCAACGTGCGCCGCGCTGCGGAGGACTCCGGGCGGGCGGTCGCCGTCCTCGTCGACCTGCAGGGTCCGAAGATCCGTCTCGGCAAGTTCGAGGCCGGCCCCTACGAGCTCGCGGTCGGCGACATCTTCAAGATCACGACCGAGGACATCCTCGGCAACAAGGAGATCTGCGGCACCACCTTCAAGGGCCTCCCGCAGGACGTCAAGCCCGGCGACTTCCTCCTCATCGACGATGGCAAGGTCCGCGTCGAGGTCGTGGAGACCGACGGGACCGTCGTCACCACGCGCGTCGTGGTCGCCGGCGCCGTGTCCAACAACAAGGGCATCAACCTGCCGGGCGTGGCCGTCAGCGTCCCCGCGCTGAGCGAGAAGGACGAGGACGACCTGCGCTGGGGTCTGCGCATCGGCGCCGACCTCATCGCGCTGTCGTTCGTCCGCGATGCGACCGACGTCACTCGCGTGCACGAGATCATGGCCGAAGAGGGCGTGAAGATCCCCGTCATCGCGAAGATCGAGAAGCCGCAGGCCGTCGACAACCTCGAGAGCATCGTCGACGCGTTCGACGGCATCATGGTCGCCCGCGGCGACCTCGGGGTCGAGCTGCCCCTGGAGGCCGTGCCGATCGTGCAGAAGCAGGCCGTCGAGCTCGCTCGTCGCATGGCGAAGCCGGTCATCGTCGCGACGCAGATGCTCGAGTCGATGATCTCCAGCCCGGTTCCGACGCGCGCCGAGACCTCCGACGTCGCCAACGCCGTCCTCGACGGCGCCGACGCGGTCATGCTCTCCGGTGAGACGAGCGTGGGGGAGTTCCCCATCATCGTCGTGGAGACCATGGCGCGCATCATCGAGTCCACCGAGGACCACGGCCTCGAGCGGATCCATCCGCTGACGACGAAGCCGCGCACGCAGGGCGGGGCCATCACGCTCGCCGCCCTCGAGGTCGCCGAGTTCGTCGAGGCCAAGTTCCTGTGCGTCTTCACGCAGTCGGGCGACTCGGCCCGCCGCCTGTCCCGGCTCCGCTCGCGCATCCCGATGCTCGCGTACACGCCGGACCCGGCGATCCGACGTCGCCTGGCCGTCACGTGGGGCGTGCGCACGAGCCTCGTGAACTTCGTGCCGCACACCGACATGATGTTCCACCAGGTGGACGAGCACCTGCTCGGATCCGGCCTGGCCGAAGTGGGCGACAAGGTCGTGGTCATCTCCGGATCCCCTCCCGGGATCGTCGGTTCGACGAACGACCTGCGCATCCATCGCGTCGGAGACACCGTTCACGGCGCGGCGCCGGCCTACCAGGTCAAGTAGCCGCATCGCACGAGGGCCGGTTCCCACGGGGACCGGCCCTCGGCGCATCCGCGGGTGCGCTACAGTCGATCCGGGCCGGCGTGGCGGAATGGCAGACGCGGAGCACTCAAAATGCTCTATCCGAAAGGGTGTGTGGGTTCGAGTCCCACCGCCGGCACCATGGGCGTCGCGGGGCGGCCGCGAGGCCGTTCCGCGACGCCCATCTGGTTCGGTGTGGGGCACCTCGAGCCCCAGGGCCCCACCGGCCGGAGGCTCCGTGCGTCGCGTATGCGACGTACGGAGAAGGCCCGGTGGGACTCGAGTCCCACCGCCGGCACCAGGGGTTCACAAGAACCGAAACTCCCGTCCAGTAGGATGGATCCGTGACTGAAGAGCAGCAGCCTGAGCAGCCCGCCTCGTCCGCTCCGCGACGCGTGGTCGTCGCCGAGGACGAGTCGCTGATCCGCCTCGACATCGTCGAGATCCTCCGCGACAACGGCTTCGACGTCGTCGGCGAGGCCGGAGACGGAGAGACCGCGGTCCAGCTGGCCACGGAGCTGCGCCCCGACCTGGTCATCATGGATGTGAAGATGCCGCAGCTTGACGGCATCAGCGCCGCGGAGAAGCTGCACAAGGGCAACATCGCCCCAGTCGTGCTGCTCACCGCGTTCAGCCAGAAGGAGCTCGTCGAGCGAGCGAGCGAGGCCGGCGCCCTGGCCTACGTCGTCAAGCCGTTCACGCCGAACGACCTCCTCCCGGCGATCGAGATCGCCCTGGCCCGCCACGAGCAGATCATCACGCTCGAGGCCGAGGTCGCCGACATGGTCGAGCGCTTCGAGACCCGCAAGCTCGTCGACCGGGCAAAGGGCCTGCTGAACGAGAAGATGGGCCTCAGCGAGCCCGAGGCGTTCCGCTGGATCCAGAAGGCGTCGATGGACCGTCGCCTGACCATGCAGGACGTGGCGAAGGCCATCATCGAGCAGCTCGCCCCCAAGAAATAGAGCGTGGATCTCGGGCACGGGATCCTGCTCCGCCCGCTTCTCGACGGCGACGGCGCGCAACTCGCCGCGGCGTACACCCGCAACCGCGAGCATCTCGCCCGGTGGGAGCCGCTCCGTTCGGAAGAGTTCTTCAGCGCGGCGCGCCAGGACGAGTTCGTCCGAGAATCCCTGCGCGGCGTGGCCGACGGGCGCAGCGCCGCCTATGTGCTCGAAGACGGTCGCCGTCGCATCGTGGGACGGGTGAACCTCAGCGACATCGTGCGCGGCGCGTTCTGGAGCGCGCACTTGGGCTATTGGGTCGACAAGGATCTGACGGGCCGCGGCGTCATGCGCGGCGCGGTCTCCGCGGTCTGCGCGCTCGCCCGCGACGACCTCGGACTGCACCGGGTGCAGGCGGCCACGCTCGTGCACAACGAGGCCTCGCAGCGAGTGCTGCGGGCGACCGGGTTCACCGAGATCGGCCGTGCACCCCGCTACCTGCGCATCGCAGGCGAGTGGCAGGACCACCTGCTGTTCCAGCGGATCCTGGAAGACGCTCCGGATCGCAGACCCTGAGCGATCAGGCGCCGGGAAGGTCCTTGATCATGTTCGTGATCCGGATCGTGGAGCAGCGCCGGCCCTGATCGTCGCTCACGACGATCTCGTGCACGGTGATGCTGCGGCCCAGGTGCACCGGCGTGCAGACGCCCGTGACCATGCCGGTGGTGGCCGAACGGGTGTGCGTGGCGTTGATGTCGACGCCCACGGCGAGTCGCCCGGGGCCGGCGTGCAGGTTCGCGGCCATCGATCCCAGGGATTCGCCGAGCACCACGTAGGCGCCGCCGTGCATGAGCCCGACGGGCTGCGTGTTGCCCTCGACGGGCATCGTGGCGACGCACCGGTCCACCGAGAACTCGACCCAGCTCAGGCCCATCTTCTCGGCCAGCGCGCCCATGCCCCGCTCCGTGGCCCAGTCCAGTCCGGTGCTCATCCGAGTGGTGCTCGCCTCGGCCTGATCGCTCACGCGGATCCTCCTCGATTTCGATGTCCGCAGGGGTCGTTAGGCTGAAGTCGTGACGGACTCCGCAAAGCCTACCCTCATGGTCGTCGACGGCCATTCGCTCGCATACCGGGCGTTCTTCGCCCTTCCGGTGGAGAACTTCACCACCAAGGACAACCAGCACACGAACGCCATCTACGGCTTCCTGTCGATGCTGGTGAACCTCATCAAGGCGGAGCGTCCCACGCACATGGCGATCGCCTTCGACACGTCGAGGCACTCGTTCCGCACCGACGAGTACCCGGAGTACAAGGCGACCCGCTCGGAGACACCGTCGGAGTTCCGCGGGCAGATCCCGCTGCTCCAGGACTGCCTCGCGGCGATGTCGATCCCGGTGCTCACGAAGGAGGGCATCGAGGCCGACGACATCCTCGCGACGCTCGCCGCGCAGGGATCGGCCCAGGGCTTCGACGTCCTCGTCGTCTCGGGCGATCGCGACACCATTCAGCTCGTGAACGACGAGGTCACGCTGCTCTATCCCAACGTGCAGGGCGTGTCGCAGCTCAAGCGCTACGACCCGATCGCCGTGCAGGAGCGCTACGGCGTGCGCCCGGAGCAGTACCCGGACATCGCCGCGCTCGTGGGTGAGACGAGCGACAACCTGCCCGGCGTGCCCAAGGTCGGCGAGAAGACCGCCGTCAAGTGGCTCACGCAGTTCGGGTCGCTCGATGAGCTGCTCGAGCGCGCGGGCGAGATCAAGGGCGTGGTGGGCGGCAACCTGCGCGAGCACATCGAGGACGTGCGCCGCAACCGCCGGTTGAACCGTCTGCTTCAGGACGTCGAGCTCCCCGTCGGGCCCGCCGATCTCGAGACGCGTCCGATCGACGCGCAAGCGGTGCGCGACATCTTCGCGCGTCTGGAGTTCCGCACCCTGCTGCCCCGCGTCTTCGAGGCGGTCGGCGAGGATGCGCCCGCGGAGGAGGCCGCTGCCGGCGTCGCCGTGCCGGGTGCCGCCGAGCTCTCCGCCGAAGGCGTCGCCGCGTGGCTCGCCACGGCCACCGGCGAGGTCGCGGTCACGGTGACCACGTCCGCCGGCCTGCCGCAGCGGGTCGGGCTCGCGCACGGCGATGATCTCGTGGAGCTCTCCTGGTCGTCGCCGGTGCAGGACGCCCTTGCCGATTGGCTCTCCTCCGATGCGGCGAAGATCTTCCACGACGCGAAGCCGCAGGTGAAGGCGCTGCACACCGCAGGCGTGCGCGTAGGCGGACTGTCCTACGACACGAACCTCGCTGGCTGGCTGCTGCGCCCCAGCTACCCCGACAAGACGCTCGCCGACCTCGTCGACCGCTACCTGGGCGAGAAGCTGCCCGAGGCGGATCCGAGCCAGCTGGTGCCGGAGACCGAGGGGGCCTCACCCGCACAGCTCGCCTGGTTCACCGCGCGCGTCGCCACCGCCCTCCGCGCGGACGTGCCGGAAAGCGTCGACCGAGTGCTCCGCGAGATCGAGCTGCCGACCCTCATCACGCTCGCCGACATGGAGCTCGCGGGCGTCGCGGTCTCGCACGAGATCCTCTCCGGCTTCTCGCAGGAGCTGGGGGATCGCGCGGCCCGCATCGCCGAGGAGTCCTTCGCGATCATCGACCGCGAGGTGAATCTCGGTTCGCCCAAGCAGCTGCAGGAGGTGCTGTTCGAGCAGCTGGAGCTGCCGAAGACGCGCAAGACCAAGACCGGATACTCGACCGACGCCGCCGTGCTCGCCGATCTGCAGGAGAGCAACCCGCATCCGTTCCTCGACCTGCTGCTGCAGCACCGCGAGGCCACGAAGCTCCGGCAGATCATCGAGTCGCTCGACAGCGCGATCGGCAAGGGCGGGGCGGTCCGCGATGATCACCGCATCCACACGACCTACGTGCAGACCGGCAGCCAGACCGGGCGCCTCAGCAGCACCGACCCCAACCTGCAGAACATCCCGGTGCGCACCGAGGAGTCACGGCGGATCCGCAGCGCGTTCCAGGTCGGCGAGGGCTACGAGACGCTCCTGACCGCGGACTACTCCCAGATCGAGATGCGCATCATGGCGCACCTGTCCGGCGACGAGGGCCTCATCGAGGCCTTCAACTCGGGCGAGGACCTGCACCGTTTCGTGGGTGCGCGCGTGTTCGGCGTGGATCCCGCAGAGGTCACGCCGGCCATGCGCACGAAGGTCAAGGCCATGTCCTACGGTCTGGTGTACGGCCTCAGCGCCTTCGGCCTGTCCAAGCAGCTGCGCATCGAGCAGTCCGAGGCGAAGCAGCTCATGATGGAGTACTTCGCCCGCTTCGGCGCCGTCCGCGACTACCTGCGCGCCTCGGTGCTGGCCGCGAAGGAGGTCGGTTACACCGAGACGATCTTCGGGCGACGGCGACCGTTCCCCGATCTCGTCAGCCCGAACCGTGTGCTCCGTGAGAACGCCGAACGCGCCGCGCTCAACGCTCCGATCCAGGGCAGTGCGGCAGACATCATGAAGGTCGCGCTGTTCCGCATCCACGCCGACCTGCTCGAGGCCGGCCTCGCCTCGCGGGTGCTGCTGCAGATCCACGACGAACTCGTCGTCGAGGTGGCGCCCGGCGAATGGGACGCCACCGAGCGCATCGTGCGCGAGCGCATGGGCGGCGCGGCGGACCTCTCCGTGCCTCTGGACGTGCAGGTCGGTCGCGGCGGCGACTGGAACGAAGCCGCGCACTGACGCAACGCCGCGGAACGGGAGCCTCTCCACGACGCGGGCCCTCAGGCCGCGTCGTTCCGTGGAGCGGAGCCCGTTCCGTGGATAGGCTCAAGGGATGACCGCAGAGCAGCCCACGACGCGCAGGCCGTCCACCATCGATCAGATCGCGGAGGGCTGGGTCGACACCCTGACCGAGCTCTCGCCCATCCTCGGCACCTACATCGGCCGCAACGAGGTCAACGGACGCCTCGACGACTTCAGCCCGGCAGGGCACGAGCATGCGATCGCCGAGACGCGCCGGGTTCTGGCCGAGCTCGACGCGCAGGAGCCCGTCGACGAGATCGACCGGGTCACCAAGACGGATCTCTCCGCCGAGCTTCGTCTCTCGATCGAGCAGCACGACGCCCAGTGGCACTTGCGCGACCTGAACGTCATCGCCTCCGCCGCTCAGGACGTCCGCCAGGCCTTCGACCTCATGCCCACCGCGACCGCCGATGACTGGAGCGTCATCGCCGAGCGCCTCGGCGCGATCCCGGCCGCGCTGGACGGGTATGTCGAGACGCTTCGTGAAGGCATCGCGAACGGCGTCGTGCCCGCCCGGCGTCAGGTCGTCGAAGTCGCCACGCAGATCGCGCGGTACACCGCGGACGACGGCTTCTTCGCCGCGTTCGTCGCCGACGCCTCGACCGACGAAGGGCAGCTGCCCGCAAGCCTCGCCCGCGACCTCGCCGATCGGTCCGCGGCCGCCCGCGTCGCCTATGACGGCCTGCGCACGTTCCTCAGCGCCGAGCTCGCACCCGTCGCCGGGGAGCAGGACGCAGTGGGGCGCGAGCTGTACGCCCTGGCCTCTCGCCGCTTCCTCGGCGCGACGATCGACATCGACGAGACCTACGAGTGGGGTCGCGAAGAGCTCGCCCGCATGGTGGCCGAGCAGACCGCGATCGCGAATGAGATCCTCCCCGGATCCACCGTCGAGGAGGCCGTCGCCCACCTGGAGGCCGACTCCGCGCGCAAGCTCGTCGGCACCGACGCCTTGCAGCGCTGGATGCAGGAGACCAGCGACCGGGCGATCGCCGAGCTCGGCGCCTCGCACTTCGACATCCCGGAGCAGATCCGCGAACTCGAGTGCATGATCGCACCGACGCAGGAGGGCGGGATCTACTACACCGGCCCGACCGATGACTTCTCCCGCCCCGGGCGCATGTGGTGGTCGGTGCCGGAGGGCGTGACGGAGTTCGACACCTGGCGCGAGCTGACGACCGTGTACCACGAGGGCGTTCCCGGGCACCACCTGCAGATCGCCCAGGCCACGTACAACCGGGCAGAGCTGAACACCTGGCGTCGCGTGCTCGCCGGCACCTCCGGTCACGCGGAGGGCTGGGCGCTCTACGCCGAGCGCCTCATGGAGCAGCTCGGCTATCTCGACGACCCCGCCGACCGGCTCGGCATGCTGGACGGGCAGCGCATGCGCGCGCTGCGCGTGGTGCTCGACATCGGCGTGCACCTCGGCAAGCCGCGCCTGGATGGCGAGGGCGTCTGGGACCACGACTACGCGCTCGACATGATGCGCCGCAACGTGAACATGTCCGACGAGTTCCGCCAGTTCGAGGTGAACCGCTACCTCGGCTGGCCGGGGCAGGCGCCGTCCTACAAGGTCGGCCAGCGCATCTGGGAGCAGGTGCGCGACGCGGTCAAGGAGCGCGAGGGCGACGCCTTCGACATCAAGGCGTTCCACAAGCGGGCCCTCGACATGGGCGGGGTCGGGCTCGACACGCTGCGCAGCGTGTTCCAGGTCGGCTGAACGGTCTGCAGCGTGAGGAAGGGGTCGCGGGAATGCCCGCGGCCCCTTCCTCCTTTATTCAAGTGAATAGAAAGGAGCTCGGCATGGAGATCGAATTCGGACTGGACACGTTCGGCGACATCACGGTCGACGAGGAGGGGAACACCCTCAGCGGCGCGCAGACCATCCGCAACATCGTGGAGCAGGCGGCTCTGGCCGATCAGGTCGGCGTCGACTTCTTCGGCGTGGGGGAGCATCACCGTCGGGACTTCGCGGTGTCGAGCCCGGAGATGGTGCTGGCGGCGATCGGCTCGCGCACGGAGCGGCTCCGTCTGGGCACCGCCGTCACGGTGCTGAGCTCGGACGACCCCGTGCGCGTCTACGAGCGCTTCGCGACGCTCGACGCGCTCTCCGACGGCCGCGCCGAAGTGGTGCTGGGCCGAGGATCCTTCACCGAGTCGTTCCCGCTGTTCGGCTTCGATCTGCGCGACTACGACAGGCTCTTCGAGGAGAAGCTCGAGCTGTTCGTCGAGCTGCTCAAGGAGCAGCCTGTGAACTGGCAGGGCACGGTCCGCCCGCCGCTCGAGAACGCGGACGTCTTCCCGAAGACGGCCAAGGGCATGCGCACCTGGGTGGGCGTCGGGGGATCTCCCGAGTCGGTTGTGCGGGTCGCACGCCACGGCCTCGGGCTCATGCTCGCGATCATCGGAGGACCGGCGGCTCGTTTCCGTCCCTTCGTCGACCTGTACCACCGCTCGGTCGATGCGTTCGGCAACCCGGCGCTGCCTGTGGCCGTGCACTCGCCGGGACACATCGCCGACACCGACGACGAGGCCTGGTCCACCGCCTACCCGGGGTTCGAGACCATGCGCAACACGATCGGCGCCGAACGGGGCTGGGGTACGGGCTACAGCCGTGCCCAGTTCCAGAACGAGGTGGGCCCGGAGGGCGCCGTCTACGCCGGCTCCCCGGAGCGGGTCGCCGCCAAGATCGCCGACACCGTGCGCACCCTCGGTCTCGGCCGATTCGACCTCAAGTACGCCACCGGCACCACCCCGCACCAGGCCCTCATGCGCAGCATCGAGCTCTACGGCACCGAGGTGATCCCACGCGTGCGGAAACTGCTCGCGGACGACTGACGTCGCACGGTGACGGGGTCGGTCGGACGCGCGTCCGACCGACCCCGTCGTCGTAGGCTGGATGGATGAGCGCTGTTCGATTCGTCGCCATCGGAGACTCCTTCAGCGAGGGCGTCGGTGATGAGCTTCCCGACGGCACCGTCCGGGGATGGGCCGATCTCGCGGCGCTCGGGTGGGCCGACGCGATCGGAGAGCCGATCGCGTACGCCAACCTCGCGATCCGTGGGCGCCTCGCCTGGCCGGTCGTCGAGGAGCAGCTCGAACCGGCCCTCGCCTTGAAGCCGACGCACCTCTCGTTCAACGCGGGCGGCAATGACATGCTGCGCCCGAGAGCCGACATCGAGCACATCGCCGACGCGTTCACACGCGTGCTCCGGCGTTGCGACGAGGCCGGAGCCACCCTCATCGTGCTGTCCGGCGCCAACCCGTCGGCGCAGCTGCCGCTGACCTCGCTCATCCAGCGGCGCGGCGACGAGCTGTCCGCCGCGGTGCTGCGCAGGATCCAGGATCGACCGGATGTGCTCCAGGCGCTGAACTGGCCAGACCGCGAGCTGAGCGGGCCGGAGTACTGGGCGGAGGACCGGCTCCACATGAACGCGAACGGACATCATCGCGTCGCCGCCCGGGTCCTGGATGCCGTCGGCGTCGACGCTCCGGGGGAGTGGTGGCATGCGCAGGACGTTCCGGAGGAGGAGCCGTTGAGCACCGCCGCGTACTACCGACGGCACGTGGGGCCATGGATCCGTCGCCGGGTGACGCGCCGGTCCTCCGGCGACGGACGTCTGCCCAAGTTCGCCGACTGGACCGAGATCCGCCCCTCTTCGGAGCGCTGAGCGCACCGCCCCCGGGTCGGCGCGCTCGAACCCGCGCGGCGTCGTCAGCGCGAGACGCGGGCGAGGAACTCCGCCGTCGCCGCGTGCTGCGGCGCGTCGAAGATCTGCTGGGGCGGTCCCTGCTCCACGAGCACGCCGTCCTTGAGGAAGACGACCCGATCGGCGACGTCGCGCGCGAAGGACATCTCGTGCGTGGCCATGAGGATCGTGGTGCCGCGCCCCTTGAGCTCCCGGACGAGATCGAGCACCTCGCCGACGAGCTGCGGGTCGAGGGCACTCGTGATCTCGTCGAGGAGCAGCAGCTCGGGATCCGTGAGGATCGCCCGCACGATCGCGACGCGCTGCTGCTGTCCACCGGAGAGCCGATCGGGGTAGGCGTCGGCCTTGTCTCCGAGGCCGAGCGCCGTCAGCAGTTCCCTGCCGCGCCGGCTCGCCTCCGCCTTCGGCATGCGGTGCACGCGCCGGGCTGCGAGAGTGACGTTGTCGAGCACGGTGAGGTG
Source organism: Microbacterium sp. Au-Mic1 (assembly GCF_021341785.1). Taxonomy (GTDB): domain Bacteria; phylum Actinomycetota; class Actinomycetes; order Actinomycetales; family Microbacteriaceae; genus Microbacterium. The sequence goes on along the minus strand of NZ_JAJTTF010000001.1, from coordinate 457,982 downwards.
CGGGAACAGGTTGAAGTGCTGGAACACGACCCCGATCCGTGCCCGAATCGCGTCCGCATCGATCCGCGGATCCGTGATGTCGGTTCCCGAGAGCAGGATCTGCCCGTCATCGACGCGCTCGATGAGGTTCATCGTGCGGAGGAGCGTGGACTTTCCGGATCCGGACGCGCCGATGAGGACGACGACCTCGTGCGGGTCGACCGCGAGGTCGATGCCGCGCAGCACGTCGTGGTCGCCGAAGCGCTTGCGCACTCCGAGCGCTTCGATCACAGGAGCGGTCATACGATGCCTCCGGCCTGCTCGCGCTTGTTGAGACGCGCCGTGACGACGTCCGTGAGCCGGATCATCGGCCAGCTCAGGATCACGAAGAAGAGCCCGGCGACGATGTACGGCGTGAAGTTGAAGGTCTCGGCGACCTGCAACTGCGCGGCACGGACCGCGTCGATGGCGCCGAGGACCGAGATGAGGCCGACATCCTTCTGCATCGACACGAAGTCGTTCATGAGTGCGGGCACGACCTTGCGCACGCCCTGCGGAATCACGACGATGCGCAGGGTCTGCCCGTGCGTGAGACCCAGCGACCGGGCCGCCACCCGCTGAGACGGGTGCACGGCCTCCATCCCCGCGCGGAGCACTTCGGCCACGTATGCCGAGTAGCTGATCACGAGGGCGATCGTTCCCCAGAACATCGCTGGCATCCGCGGGAAGATCATGAGCGCGGGGATCCCGAAGCCCACCAGGTAGAGCACGATCAGCAGGGGCACGCCGCGGAAGAAGTCGGTGTAGGCCGCCGCAAGCAGCCGCAGCGGGAAGAACACCGGGCCCCGCAGCGACCGCAGCACGGCGAGAAGCGTGCCGAGCAGCGCCACGCAGACGGCGGCGATCACGAGCACGAGGATGTTGAGCAGCAGCCCCTGGAAGATCGGCCCGACGCTCGCGAGCGCCACCTTCGGATCGAAGAAGGTCTCGCGGACGACCTTCCAGCCCGGAGTGTTCGCGATGAGCACGATGAGCACAGCCGCCAGCACGAGGCTGCTCAGCAGCGCGATCAGGACGGAGCGCGTGGTCGCCCGGCGGCGCTGTGCGCGGCGGGACAGCTCGAGGGGGCTCGGCTGCCACGCCGCGTCGACGAGGGGAGCGGTCACTTCAGAACGGGGACGTTCACGGCCTCGCTGAGCCACTTCTTCTGCAGCTCGGCGATCGTGCCCTTCTTCTGCAGCGCGTCGACGGCCTTCGTGACGGCCGGGGTGAGCGCGGAGTTCTTCGGAAGCACGAAGGCGAACTGGTCGCCGCCCTTGTCGTCGGCGAACTGACCGATCACGCTGGCGTTCTCGAGCTGCGCGCCGGTCACGTAGAACGCGCCGGGCAGATCGGTGATCATCGCGTCGATCTGGCCCCCCTTGAGCGCCTGGACGACGTCGTCGACCGAGTTGAAGACGCTGAGATCGCCGGTGCCGAGCTGCGACTTTGCGACGGTGTAGCTCGTCGTGCCCGTGGCGACGCCGACCTTGGCCTTCTTGAGGTCGGCGATGCTGGTGGCCGTGGCGGCGGGCGTGCCCTTCGCAGCGACCACGGCCTGCGTGGTCGTGTAGTAGGACGAGGAGAAGTCGACAGCCTTCTTGCGGTCGTCGGAGATCGAGAACTGCTGGATGTTGAGATCCCAGTCCTTGGGGCCGGGGGCGATCGCGGCGTCGAAGCCGGTGCGCGTCCAGACGATCTGCTTGTCGGAGAAGCCCAGCTCGGCGGCCACGGCGTGGGCGACGGCGCCCTCGAAGCCCTTGCCGTTCGCAGGGTCGTTGTCGACGAACCACGGCTCGTAGTCGGGGTCACCGGTGGCGATCGTCAGCTTGCCTGCGGTGACGGTCTGCAGGGCAGCCCCGGTGGCGTCGGCGTCGGCCGACGGCGCGGACGCGGCAGAGCCGCTGCAGGCGGCAAGGGAGAGCGCGGCGGCTGCGAGCGTCGAGACGAGCGCGACGCGGCGAAGAGCGGGTGCGAGGGACACGGGGACTCCTGAGATGCGGGTGCGGGGGCGGACGGGTAGGACTGCGGGCGCAGGTGCCCCGTTCATACCGTAGAGGAATCGGCGAGACGCCAGTCGGCGAAGTCGAAACCCGGCGAAACGAAACAGGAGACCAGCACCTCGCTGTCATCGAGCGGACGGGCCGCCTGCCACACTCCGGCGGGCACGAGCGCCTGTGCAGCATCGTCGGGACCGAGCACGATGATCTCGGCGTCGCCCGGTGCCGCATCGGAGCCCCCGAGACGGAGCTCGAGGCGACCCGGACCGTGCCAGAGCCAGAGCTCGTCGCTGGAGACGACGTGCCAGGCGCTGGACTCGTCGGGCATGAGCAGGTAGTGGATGCACGTCGCCGCGGGACGTGCGCCGCCGGCGGTCTCGATGGGGATCGGACTGGTCCAGGTCCGGCGGAACCAGCCGCCCTCGGGGTGCGGCTCGAGTGCGAGGCGGATCGCGGTCGAGGGGATGGACTCAGACATGGGGCGTCTCCGTGGCGTGCCGGTCAGGGGTTTCGAAAGCAGCGGTCGCATGACGCACCTCGCCAGCGATGACCGTGGCGGCCGACCGCCCCGCGCCCGACTCCACGAGCTCGACCACGGCATCGGCACCCGGCGCGACGTCGAAGAAGGCGAGATCCGCGAGCGCGCCCACGGCGAGATAGCCGGTGCGGTCCGGGCCGACATCGATCCCCATCGCGTGCGCTCCGCCCAGGGTCGCGGCGTTCAGGAGGCGCGCGTGCAGATCGCGGTCGGTGTACCCCTGTGATCTGGCGATGCGGGCGAGCTCCGCGACGTCCGCGAGCAGGTCGAGGGAAGGGCTCGAGGACAACGAGTCGGTGCCCACGGCGATGGGATTGCCTTCCCGCAGATAGGCGGCGATCGGCGGCTCCTCCAGACCGATCACCGCGTTCGAGCGCGGGCACAGCGCGACGCTCGTGTGGCGCTCCCGCAGGATCGCCCGGTCACGGGCGCTCATGTAGACGCCGTGCGCGATGTGGCAGTCGGGGCCGAGCACACCGAGCTGGTCCACGAACTCGGTCGCGCTGGTGCCGAAGCCGGCGTCGCGCAGCTCCTGGAAGCTCGCGAGACCCGCCGTGTGCCAGGCGTGCGCCTGGTCGTGTGCGAACTCGCTCTCGAACGCCGCCTCGCCGAGGTGGATGTGGATGCGGCTCCCGCGCTCCCGGACGATGTCGGGGATCTCCAGCAGGGGTTCGATGTCGAGGGAGTACGGGGCGTGCGGCGACAGTCCGGTGCCCGGTGGCGTGGGCAGCGCGTCCAGCGAGTCCTCGACCTGACGACGCCCGGTGCGCGCCCACTCCGCGTTGGTCCAGCTCATCACCTCCCAGTAGGTGATGCCGTGCAGACGGGCATCGTGCAGCGCGGACGCCGCAGACCTGTCGGTGACGACGTCCGCGGCGGCGGTCGTGCCGGTACGGATCAGTTTCGCGGCGCCTTCCGCCGCATCCGCGGCCCAGTCCCTTCCGCTCTCGTACACCGGATCGAACGCCGTGACCCAGTCCTCGAAGCCGTGGTAGCGGCCTTGCCCGACCTCGGCCATGCCGGTGTACTGGAGATGGGTGTGCGCGTTGACGAGCCCGGGGATCAGCACACCGGGCCAGTGCACTTCGGTGGGCGCGATGCCCCGGTCGGTCAGCGAGCGCTGCACCCAGGCGCGCTCGCCCACGTGCAGGATCCTGCCGTTCTGGACGGCCACCGCACCGTCGGCGATCGGCGGGGCGGTGATCGGGAAGACCTGCCCAGCCGAGTACAGAGTCACGCCGCTCATGCCGTCGCCTCCCGGTACCGCGGCGAACGCCAGTCGTCTTGGGCGAGCCGCTGTGCATCGCTGCGGACATCGACGTCCTCGTGCCGTACCGCCAGGGCCGCGCGAGCGACCGCCTGATCCGCCTCCGCGGGGAACGGATGCACGCCGGCCGGGAGCGGTGAGGCGAGCAGCTGAGCCACGGCGGACAGCTGCACGGCGAAGGAGAGATCCATGATCTCGATCGGATTGCCCTCCGCCGCGGCGAGATTGACGCACCCGCCTCGCGCGACGAGGAGCCCGCCGTCGCCCGCGCTTGCGAGATGCGGGAGTACCGCACCGGCACGTTCGACCGGGCGCAGCGCCGCCACGTCGACATCGACCTCGCCCGGCACGCCGCCGGCGACGGCCACGATCTCCGCGACGCGCAGGGTCTCGGCGTCGATCGTGTGCGGCGCGCCGGTGGCGGAGATGACCAGCGCGCCCGGCGCGAGGTCGCGGAGATGCCCCGTGACGTAGCCATCGTGCGCCGCGCGGAGCGCGCGGACCGGATCCGTCTCGGTGACGCCCACCGTCGCTCCGAGCGCGCGCAGATGAGCGGCGACCCCTTCGCCGACGGGGCCGTAGCCGATGACCACCGCAGGCTGGTCGCGGACGGAGATCCCGGCGGTGTCGAGCACGTCAGCGACGGCGAACACACACGACTGTCCCGTGCCGTAACGGTTGTCGAAGGCCGTCTTCATGGGAGCGTCGTTGACGGCGATCACGGGAATCCGCAGCGCCCCCTCTGCGACCATCCGGCGCAGCGGGGTCAGGCCGCTCGTCGTCTCCTCCGCAGCGCCCCTCAGGTCGCCCAGCGCGTCCTGCTCGTGAGCCAGCCGGATCAGATGCGAGCCATCGTCCAGCAGCAGGTCGAGACCGCGCCGGAGGAATGCGACGGCAGCGTCGCGTTCTGCTGCTCCGGACAGCGCGGGGTTCCCGTCGACCGGGATCCCGCGCGCGCGCAGCGCGGCGGCCACTTCGGGATCGATCTCGTCCGGGTGCGCGTACACCGCGACGTCGGCACCGGCCGCGCGCAGCAGCAGCGCGAGCTGCGCCGTCTTCGGCTCGAGCACCATCGCGATGCCGATCCGGATGCCGCGCACCGTGCCGGCTTCGCGCAGCGCATCGGCGATGCCGCGGGACACGGGCATGTGCACGCCCGCGAAGTCGATGCGCTCGTCTGCGGTGGCCCGCCACGGCAGCGCGTCTCCGTTCAGCAGGATCTCCGTCGTCGACCCCGGCGCGAAGACCACCGATCCCTGGCCGAGTCGTGCACCCAGCCGGGACAGAAGCTCGCGCAGCTCGTCGGCGACCTCGTCCTCGCCGACCACGTCGAAAGTGCGGCCTGCCACCAGCAGGTTGGTCGAACGGGCGAACCGCCGCACGAGTCGTTCGGCGGTCAGAAGGGCGTCGGGCACGTGCTTCAGCGTAGACGTTCCGCCTGCTCCGCCCGCGCCGTGCGACGACGTGCGCTACGCGTCGCGCGCGGCTCGTGGCAGCCGATAGGTGAGCTCCGCGAAGGGACCCGCCCGGCGAACGCCGACCAGCTCGAGCCGCGTGTGATCGAGGTCGCGGGGGAGCAGTGGCTTCCCCGCGGCGAGCGTCACCGGCGCGAAGGTGATGACGATCTCATCGAGCAGGTCCGCGTCGACGAACTGGCCTACGAGATCTCCACCGCCGACGATCCAGACATCCTTGCCCGCGGCAGCTGAGACGATGTCCGGCCAGTGCTCGATCACGGACCCCTGCACGAACCGGATGTCGGCGCCGGGCACCCGCTCCCGCTCGCGTCGGGTGAAGACGAACGTCGGACGATCGCCGTAGAACTGCTGCCAGCGCTCGGGGTGCTCCATCAGATCCTCGTGACCCCGCACCCACTCGTACGTCGATGCCCCCTCCACCAGTACTCCGACACGTTCCGTGAACGCGGCGATGTCGGCCGTGGCCTCGTCCTGCGGGATCGCCAGAAGCCAGTCCAGCGCATCGTCCGGGTCGGCGAGGAACCCGTTCACAGTCGAGGCGGTGTAGAAGATCGCGCGTGTCATGGGGGAGACCCTACGTGTGGCCGCCGACATCGGCCTCCGCTGCGCGACGCTTCCGATGCAGCTGCCACTCGCGAGCGGTGAGTGCCACGATGAAGACGTCGAAGAGGGTGAGGGCGAGCATCCACCAGCTGAAGTGGACGACGAGCTCGTAGCCCTGAATGACGATGAAGACGCCGAGCGCCGCGAGCATCCACGGATACGCCCAGAGCTGCTGCTTCAGCAATGCCCAGACCAGCACGACCTTGATGATCCCGTGCAGCAGCAGGTAGGCCGCCGCGAAGAGCGTCGTCCTGGTGCCCCAGGAATCGCCCAGATGGATGGCCCAGTGGAACACGGGGGAGCGCTCGTGCCCGACGAGGACGAACGAGACCACGTCCCCGAGCCAATCGCGCAGCCGGGCCGGCGAGATGAAGAGCAGGGCGAGTCCGCCGATGAGCTCTACGACGCCGTCGAGACCCTTGAGCACGATGCTCACGGCGAAGACCCGATCGAGGGTGCGGTGCTGTCCGGACGCGGCCATGTGCTCGATGCTACGAAGACCGTCTCTTAGACTGCCCTGAGATGAGCGATATCGAGATGCGGGCGCTGCCCGGCGGCACCGTCGGCTTGCATGATGCGCGCACGAAGCGTCGCTGGCAGGTGGCCCTGCAGCCGTTCGAGATCGGTGTCTACGCCGTCACCGAGGAGCAGGTCTCCGAGCTCCTCGGTATCGCGGCGGAGCGGCCGGACCAGCCCGCCGTGGACGTCTCCTGGCAGCGCGCCGTCCGGTTCTGCAACGCCGCCTCGGAGTGGGAGGGGCTGGATCCGGTATATCGGTTCGACGGACCGGAGGTGCGCTGGGACGTCTCGGCGGATGGATTCCGCCTCCCCACGGAGGCGGAGTGGGAGTACGCCTGCCGCGCCGGGTCCACGACCCCGCACTACGGACCGCTTCCGGACATCGCCTGGACAGCCGCCGACGGCGTACGGCATCCGCAGCGTGTGGGGGAGCGGATGCCGAACCTGAACGGACTGTTCGACACGCTCGGCAACGTGTGGGAGTGGTGCTGGGATCTGCTGGATCCGGCCCGCTACGGCGAGTACCGGGTGTTCCGCGGCGGCGGATTCGCCGACGACGCGTGGAACGTGCGTGCCTCGGTGCGCAGGGGCGGGGATCCGCGGACCGCACAGGACGACCTCGGCTTCCGCGTCGCGCGCGGCGGCTTCGACGGTCACGACGCCGCTCAGGGCTGGTCGCTCGCCGCCGACGAGGAACGCGCGCTGTTCTCGGGCCCGCTGCCGACGGGGTGGACCCCGCGGCGCTGACAACCTCTTCGCAGCGACGCTCACCCTCCTGGGCAGTCGCAGACCTCACCGCTCGAACACTGGCACGGGAGCGCCGGATAGTCGGTCTCGTCGACGTGAGACCGCACCTCAAGATCTGTGAGCGGCACGATCGTGGCCTCCCTCAGCGGCTCGGGAGCCCGGCCCGCGGCAGCACCCTCATCGCAGTCCGCAGCCTCAGTGTCGATCCGCGTGCCGTCGGGCGCGACGATGAGCGTCCAGCATGTGCGCAGGGAGACCTGCGCGTAGAACAGCCCGCCGCCGGACTCGCCCCCTGCTGAGGTCGTCAGCGTCATCGCTGTCCCGGAGTCGTCTCGGCGGAGGTCGGTGAGCAGCCAAGATCCTTCCGCGCTGTGCAGGCGGAGGTCTACCAGACCGTCGATGTCCGGCAGCGCGGATTCAGGATCACGCGACAGAAGTGCCCGGAACTGCCAGATCTGATCCTGGGACTTCTCGACCATGGCCGCGAGCCCCTGTCGCGCGCTGCGCTCCGCATCCGCCTGGGGCGACCACGCCGCACAACCGGAGATGAGCGCTGCGCACGCCCCCACCATCAGCGCCCCGATGATCCGGGTCGTCCTCGACCTGTGCATGTCGTCATCGTGACACGGACCACATGCCTCCAGCGGAATCCGTCGGCACGTCACTGTCCGCGTACGCTCTCGAGCACGTCACGGATCGCCGACACGACCAGGGCGGGCCGCTCCACCTGGATCCCGTGGCCGCTGTTCGTCGTGCTGACATGCGTCGCGTGCCATGAGCGTGCGAGATCGTCCTGCGCGGCCAGCCATCCGGGCCAGGTCGACGCGCCGGGCGTCACCCCGAGGTCCCACGGCTGATCCGAGGAGAGCACGGTGGTCGGCACGTCGGGCACCGGTGCGGCTGCGGCGAACTCCTGCATCGTCGGGTCGTAAGCGGGGCTCTCCGCGGTGCCATCCGTACGGGCCGCGGCGATGACGGCCATCCAGGCCCGCCATTGCGCAGGGCTGAACGTCTGGGCGAGCCAGGTGGACGCCGAATCGACGAGGACCAGACCGACGACGCGCTGCGGGTCCTCGCGCGTGAAGAGTTGCGCGATCAAGCCGCCCCAGGACGCACCGACCAGGACGAGCGGACCGTCCTCGCCGGCGGCGCGGAGCAGATCTCGGAGATCGCGGACACCGTCCTCCGCCGTCGTCGGCTGCGTCACGGGCGTCGACGGGGACGTCGCTCCGTCCTCGCGGATCGTGCCGGGGCGATCATAGGCGCAGACGCGCACGTCCGCGGAGAGCGAGGGCAGCACGGCGGTGGGGTCTGCTGCGGGGGTGGCTGTCGTGAGCGGCGTCTGCGGGCGCGGCAGCGTCGTCCACTCGTCGGCCGCACCGCCCGTGCCGGAGATCAGGACGACAGTCGGGGAGCCGGATCCGCGACAGGTCAGGAACACCTCTCGCGACGTCGAGATGCGCACCATTCCTCCGCGATCGGGGGCGGAGGACGGGGACGAGGCGGGCGCGCCGGGAGGCATCGGGGCACAGCCGCACAACAGCACGAACATCAGCACCGCGGCGACCGACGTCACGCCCCTGCACCGCATCACGTGCCTCCCGGAGACGGATGATCCTGGCGGCAGGCTATTCCTCCTCGGGGCGCTCGGGAAGTCAGGGGAGGGCGCGGACGAGGACGAGCGACCCCTCGAACCTCGCCCTGTGGCGCCACTCGCCGTGTCGGCGATCCCACTCACCCGAGTCGAGCGCTCGGCGGAGGCGATCGGCGCAGTCCTCCGCGCTCGTCGGGCTCACGAAGCTCCAGGCCGAGCAGGCCGCCCGTGCACCGGCATCGAGCAGCGCCTCGGGGCGCCCGTAGTAGGCCTCGTTGAACCCGTCGGTGCAGTCCAGCGGGATGGGCACCGGCTCGACGGTGACGCTGCCGCCGAGTCCGTCGGCCAGCGCCGCCAAGGAGGGATAGCGTCGTCGTTCGGTCTCGATGACCTCGGGCGCGTATTCGACGAGCCAGAACCGGTCCAGCAGATCCGGATCGCAGGTGAGGATCGCGACCGGACCGCGGGTGACCCGTCGTATCTCCGCCAGCCCCGCCGGCAGATCCGCCCACTGGTGCACGGAGAAGGTCGTCATCGCCGCGTCGAAGAAAGCATCGGTGAAGGGCAGCGACTCTGCGACGGCGTCGAGCGCAGGGGCGAGGTGGGCCGGTCGTTGCGCGCGCATGCTCGCGGACGGTTCGACCGCCGTGACGTCCAGGCCGACCGGCTCATAGCCGCCCGCACCCGCACCGACGTTGAGCACCGACTGCGCGTCGCCGAGAGCGTCACGCACGATCGCCGCGATCCGAGGATCCGGCCGCCGGAAGTCGCTGTAAGTCCCGCCGATGAGCCCGTAGTCCGCGTCACCCGCGCTGCCGTCCTGAGTCCGTGCACGATCCGTCATGCGTCGATCCTCACACGACGGCACTCGGGAGCACGGGGCGTGCGCGAGCGGTGCGATGATGAGGCCATGCCCGTAGACCCGCGTGCGACGACGCTGACGACCGACCGCTTGGTCCTGCGGCCGCAGCGGGTGCAGGACGCCGCCGTGTTCCATCGGTTGTGGACCGAGCGTGACGAGCGGGTTCCCGCGCACCGCAGACTCGACGCGGACGGGCATCCGACAGAGGCCGAGATCGTCGATGACATCCGTCAGCGGCGGCGCGGCCCTGCGCGCCTGGGACTGCTGACCGTCGTGCAGAAGGAGAGCGGCGAACCGATCGGATACTGCGGCGTGGTCTGGGATGCGGAGGGCGATCGGCCGGAGCTCGCGTTCGAACTGCTGCGCTCCACGCACAACCGCGGGTATGCAACGGAAGCCGGCGGCGCCGTCATCGGCTGGGCCGGCGACGCGGGCATAGCCCGGCTGTGGGCGAGCGTGTGGGATTGGAACATCGCGTCGCGCCGCGCTCTTGAGAAGCTCGGATTCGTCGAGACCGGGACGGTGATCGCCGAGAATGCGCACGGCCGCTCGCTCATGACGATGCGCGAGATCTCGCGCTGATCGGCCTATCGTCGAGCCGGAGGAGGTTGCGCATGGCGACGATCGAGGACGTGCGGGCACTCGGATCCGCACTGGAGCGCTCCTACGAGGTCTACGTCCGCGGGCGGCTGAAGTTCCGGGTGGGACAGCTCGTGTACGTCGCCTTCTCGGCCGACGAGCGCATCATGGAGTTCGGCTTCCCGAAGGAGCTGCGCGAGGGGCTTGTCGGGGGCCAGCCCGAGAAGTTCCAGCTGCCGTCGCCATCGGACATGCGGTTCCACTGGGTGCGATCCGACCTCGCGGCGCTCGAGCCGGGCGAGGCCCGCGAGTTCGTGGTCGACGCCTGGCGCATGGTCGTGCCGAAGAAGCTCGCACGCGCCTACGATCTGGCCTTTCCCGACGGCCCGGCATGATCCGCGCGTCGGCGCGGTGCGCGCGTTCCCGGATCCTGTGGCACCAGAGCCCCGGGACTTCGGGCCGATGTTCAGCCTGGAGGGGATAGGGTTGTGCCCAGGTTGTTGAAGTTGTGGTTTCTGCCGGGGTTCTGCTCCGGACCAGCTTCTGGGCTCGGACATCGGCCGAGCGGGTATTCAGTTCAGTGACTCTGGTTGCGTCAGCCATCGTGATGCGCTCCCCACCGGTTGGTTCTCTGATCTCTCCTGCTGTTCCCACTTCCGTCTCGTCGCCCACGCCGGCGCCGAGACCCATGTGGAGCCCGGCCGACACGTCTGATCGTGGCCGACACCGAGCGCCGAACGGCGCCACCCCAGATTTCCCGACGGCATCGTCGCGGATTCGCGGACCGTTCAACGGGTCCCAGACAAGAAGGAACGACGACATGGCCACTGGCACCGTCAAATGGTTCAACACCGAAAAGGGCTTCGGATTCATCGCCCCCGACGACGGCACCGCTGACGTCTTCGCGCACTTCAGCGCGATCACGGGCGACGGTTACCGCAACCTCGAGGAGAACCAGAAGGTCTCGTTCGATTCCGAGCGTGGCCCCAAGGGCATGCAGGCCGCCAACATCCAGGTGATCTGAGCCTCACGGCAGCGAGCGGGCGTCCCGGCAGTCACATGCCGGGACGCCCGCTTTCTTCTGGGCGCGAGGTTATCCATGTACTGACAGTCCCTGTTCATCCGTTTTCGGCAGGCCTACGGTCGAGTTCATGAGCACCCGCACTCTCACCCTGAACAACGGCGTCATCATGCCGGCCCTCGGCTTCGGCGTCTTCCAGACGCCGCCCGACGAGACCAGGGACGCCGTCGCCACGGCCCTTGCGACCGGGTACCGGCTGATCGACACCGCGGCCGCATATGCGAACGAACGCGGAGTCGGCGATGCGATCCGCGAGTCCGGCGTCGCCCGTGACGATGTCTTCATCGAGACGAAGATCTGGATCAGCGACTACGGCTACGACCGCACCCTGCACGCGTTCGACAAGAGCGCCCGCAAGCTCGGCGTCGACCGGATCGACCTACTCCTGCTGCACCAGGCGCTTCCGGGCGAGTTCGACAGAACTCTCGACGCGTACCGGGCCCTCGAGCGGCTGTACAAGGACGGCCGGGTTCGCGCGATCGGGATCAGCAACTTCATGCCCATCCACCTGAATGCCCTGCTTGCGGAGACCGACGTGGTATCGGCGGTGAACCAGGTCGAGGTGCACCCGTTCTTCACCCAGCCGGTCGTGCAGTCAGCCAACGCCGAGCACGGGATCCTCACCCAGGCCTGGTCTCCGATCGGTGGAATCACGTCCTACCGCGGCGAGGGCGGCATGAGCACGTTCACCGACCCGTCGATCCTCGAGATCGCGGGCAGGTACGGGAAGAGTGCGGCACAGGTGATGCTGCGGTGGCATCTGCAGGAGGGGCGCTCCGCGATCCCCAAGTCCGTCAAGGCCGGCCGCATCGCGGAGAACTTCGACGTGTTCGACTTCGAGCTCACGGGTGATGAGCTGCGCCGTATCGATGCGCTCGACCGGGGCGTGCGTGGTGGCCCGGAACCGGAGATGATCACGCTCGAGGCGTTCGGTCGGGACATCCCCGAAGCTTGAAACGCGGGGGAGAGGCTGTGTCCTCTCTCCCCGGCTCCAGAGACGGAACATGAACACATGAACAATCAGAGCGAGGTGCGCGAGTTCCTGATGACCCGTCGTGCACGTCTCACCCCGGAGCAGGCGGGGATCATCGGCGGCGGCCGCCGCCGCGTCGCAGGTCTGCGGCGGGAGGAGGTCGCGATGCTCGCCGGAATGAGCGTGGACTACTACGCCAAGATGGAGCGCGGAAACCTCTCCGGCGTCTCCCCGGAGGTCCTCAACGCCCTCGCCCGCGCCTTGCGGCTCGACGATGCGGAGATCTCCCACCTGCAGGACCTGGCCGCTGCAGCTGCACCGGTCGGGGTAGTGCGAAGGAGGAAACCGAGGGTGGAAGCGTCGGTGCGACCGACCCTGCAGCGTTTCCTCGACACCATCATCGACACCCCGGTGTACGTGACGAACCCGTGCAAGGACTTCCTCGCGACGAACGTGCTCGGCGCCGCCGTGTTCGCACCGATCATCGATGATCCCGCGAACGGCCGCAACAACGCCCGGTTCGTCTTCCTCAACCCCTTCGCCCGGACCTACTACCCGGACTGGGAGGCGGGCGCCCGCAGCATCGTCGCGACGCTGCGCATCGCCGCGGGCCAGAACCCCCACGACAGAGCACTCACCGATCTCATCGGCGAACTCGTCACCCGCAGCAACACGTTCCGCACCATGTGGGCCGCGCACGACGTCCGCTTCCACCGCTCCGGCACCAAGCGCATCAACCATCCGGTCGTCGGCGACCTCCAGTTCCACTACGAAGCCTTCGACCTTCCCGGCAGCGACGGGCTCGTCATGTACGCCTGCACCGTCGACCCTGCGTCGCCCAGCGCCGAACGACTGCAATTGCTCGGCAGCCTCGCCTCGACCTCCCGAGCAGTGTCGTGATGCGCCTGCAGGGGGATCCGTCGAGCAGCAAGGGCCCGGCGGCGAGGTTCACGGGGGAGGTGCAGGTCCCCCCGATCCCCAGTGGCGATCTGCCCCACGGTGATGGACCGGCCGTCACCTGGGCCGAGCACGTCACCGACCAGGAATACCGCGAGGCTGCACGGGCAGCCGAGAAGGACTGACCCCATGACTGATCCCACCCCTGCGCAGCGGGCGATCGGCGACTTCGCCCCCAAGCTGGTCGAACTCACCGACACCGTCTTGTTCGGCGACGTCTGGGCCCGACCCGAGTTGAACCGACGCGACCGCAGCCTCGTCACCGTCGCCGCGCTCGTCGCGAGCGGCGCATTCGAGCAGCTGCCCAATCACCTCCGCCTCGCCCGCGACAACGGGCTCACCGAAGACGAGGTGAAGGAAGCGATCATCCACCTCGCGTTCTACGCCGGCTGGCCCAAAGCCATGTCAGCGATCCAGATCGCCAAAACCGTCTTCACCGACTGACCGAAGGACCAACCCGCATGGCCTCCACGACCGCTCCGATCGCTGTCATCACCGGCGCATCCTCCGGCATCGGCGCCGCCACGGCCCGGGCCCTCCACGCCACGGGCCATCACGTCGTCCTCCTCGCTCGACGCACTGACCGGATCACCGCCCTCTCCGACGAGCTCGGCGACCGAGCCACCGCCATATCCGCCGACGTCACCGACCACGATGCGCTCCGTGCGGCAGCTGACCACGTCGCCGCTCTCGGGGGAGCGGACGTCCTCGTGAACAACGCCGGGATCATGCTGCTCGGCCCCTTCGCGACCGCGCAGCGCGACGACTACCGCGCGATGATCGAAGTCAACCTCCTCGGCGCGATCTCGGCCACCGAGGTGTTCCTGGATCAGCTCAAGACCAGCGGCGCGGCCGACATCGTCAACATCTCCTCGGTCGCGGGGCGTACTGCGCGTGCCGGCAACGGCGTCTACGCCGCGACCAAATGGGGGATCAACGGCTGGTCCGAATCCCTTCGCCAGGAACTCCTTCCGGACGTGCGGGTCACGCTGATCGAGCCCGGCGTGGTCGCGACCGAATTGCCGACCCACATCACCCATGCGGACACGAACGCCGCCGTCAACGAGCTGTACAGCCACGCCGAGGTCACGGCGGACGACATCGCCGAAGTCATCGCCTTCGCGATCAGCCGACCGAGGCACCTCGCGATCAACGAGATCCTGCTCCGCCCGGCGGGACAGATCTGAACGAGCGACCGCGCCTACCGCGCGGGCGGCGCGGGCGGCGCGTCGTCGTGGTCGTCGTGGTCGTCGTGGTCGTCTTCGAGGATCATCCCGACTGACGTCGCGCAGGCGTCCCCCCGCCACGCTTCGACGCCCTCTCGGACGGCCAATCCGGCGATGACGAGCCCTGCGATCGGATCCGCCCACCACCACCCGAACAGGCTGTTCAGCACGAGCCCGACCAGGACGGCCCCGGAAAGGTAAGTGCAGATGAGCGTCTGCTTGGAGTCCGCGATGGCGGTCGCTGAGCCGAGTTCACGGCCCGCACGCCGTTCCGCGAGAGACAGGAACGGCATGACGAGCACGCTCAGCGCGGTGATGACGATGCCGAGAGTCGAGTGTTGGACATCGACACGGCCGAGCAGCGCCAGTACCGACGTGGTGGTGACGTACGCGGCCAAGGCGAAGAAGGCGACGGCGATGACGCGCAGCGTCCCCTTCTCCCACCTCTCCGGATCACGGCGGGTGAACTGCCATGCGACCGCCGCCGCCGAGAGCACTTCGATCGTGGAGTCCAGACCGAATCCGATGAGCGCCGTGGAGGACGCAACCGTGCCGGCGGAGATCGCCACGGCGGCCTCCACGACGTTGTAACCGATGGTCGCGGCCACGATCCAGCGGATGCGTCGCTGGAGCCGGTGACGGCGGTCGACCGTGAGGCGAGCAGCTGTGCCACTCATGCGCAGTTGCAGCTCTCTCCGGCACAGCACCCCGGCTCGACGAAGAGCACCACGCGCATCAACTCATCGAGTGCCGGCGCGAGATGCGAATCCGCGAGCCGGTACCAGGTGCGCCGGCCGTCGGGAATCGCCTCGACGAGTCCGCAGCCTCTCAAGCAGGCAAGCTGGTTCGACATCACCTGACGTGAAACACCCAGAGCCTCCGCAAGGTCGGAGGGGTACCGGGGCGATTCACGGAGCGCCAGCAGCACACCGGCCCGCGTGGGATCGGACAGCGCGTGTCCGAGACGCGCCAGGGCAGCCGTGTGCGTCGCTGCGGCGAGGGGAGTGGGCATGGGTCAATAGTACACACAGGCGTGAATTAACGAGATTGTGTATCTTCGAGGGAAGCCCCCCGCCCGAAAGCCGTGGCCCGTGCCGCCTGCGCCCTGCCCGACGCCGAGCACAGCGATCACCAGAGACACCCTGGAGACACCTGGGGGACAGGTCACTCGACCGTCGAGGAGCTGAGCATCGGCGCAAAGATGATGATGCCGGCACCCAGAAGGCAGATCGCCGAGCCGACGTAGTCCCACTGCGTGGGCTTGAACCCGTCGACGATGATTCCCCAGGCCAAGGATCCTGCGACGAAGATCCCGCCATACGCGGCCAGCACGCGCCCGAAGTTGGCATCAGGCTGGAACGCCGCGACGAACCCGTAGGCGCCGAGGGCCACGATGCCGAGGAGCGCCAACCACCAACCGCGATTCTCGCGCACCGCCTGCCAGATCAACCATGCTCCGCCGATCTCAGCAGCAGCCGCGACGAGGAACAGGATGATGATTCGAGCGGCCGTCATGCTGCCAGCCTGCCACCTGCGCGGATGGCGATGAGTCGGCAGCAGGGGAGCAAGGCCACCAGATCCATTTGCGGATCGTCGAGGACACGTGCTCCGCGTACTGACATAATGTGCATTATCGGCGATATCCCGAACGAAATCGCGGAACTCATCTGAATCGTGCGATTGCACTGTACGGCCTGCTGTGGGCGATCCCAGGGACTCATTCCGCTCTGCACGCGTACGCCTGCGTGGCTGCGGCACAGCCATCACGCCACGCTGGTCCAGCGCGCTGTCAGCGGCGACGCCCACGAGGCGCCCCACAAGATCCAACTGTTCGACCCTCCAGATCCACGCCGACGAGCCTGAGCCTGAGCCTGAATCGCATCATCGCCCGGGCGGAGCTCTTCCCCGCAGCACTCCGCCTGGGAAAGGAACCCGAAGCTGACATAACAGCGCGGCGTCGTTATCGCGTTCTGCCGATCACCTGGTCGCCGCCCGCTGCCGTACCGCCTCATAGAGCATCAGCGTGGCGGCGCTCGAGGCGTTCAGCGAGCTCGCGGATCCGCTCATCGGCACGCGCACGATCACGTCCGCGGCGTCTCGCCACCCGCGCGCCAATCCGGTCGTCTCGTTGCCGATCAGCACCAGCGAAGGCTGGGTGAAGTCGTAGTCCCACACATCCACGTCGCCGTGCTCGTCGGTCGCGACCAGCGTGAGCGGCGTGCCGTGTGCCCGAACCTCTCGCACCCAGTCGAACACCGGACCACCCGAGGCCGCCCGTACCACGGGCGTCGCGAACAGCGACCCGGTCGACGCGCGGACCGACTTCGGATCGTACGGATCCGCCGCATGCCCCGAGACGATCAGGCCGTGCCCGCCGAGCGCGTCCATCGAGCGCAGGATGGATCCGATGTTGCCGGGTTGCGTGGGGCGGTCGAACACCATCCCCAGGAAGTCCCGCGGCACCGGGATCCGCGACAGCTCATCCGAGGGCATCCTCACGACGGCGATGATCTCCGTGGCGCCCTCGTCCTTGTCGGCCAGCTCAGCCAGCAGCGCCGAGCTCATCGCGATCGTCTCCGGCGCCCGCTGCACCATCTCCCGCGCCCACGGCGACAGCGTGCGCTGCGCGTCGTGGATCACAGTGAGGATCGTCCAGCCATGCTCGACCGCCTGGGAGATCGGACGCACACCCTGCACGACGAACCGATGCTCGCGTGAACGGTGGTTGCGGTTGCGCGTCAGCGCCTCGAGCAGCTGGAACCGCGAGTTGCGCGTCGTGATCCGAAGGTCCGCCATGGTGGATCTCCTCTCAGGCGCCGACGTAGGCGGCGAGGTGCTCGCCCGTCACGGTCGACTTCGCCGCCACCAGGTCGGCCGGGGTGCCTTCGTAGACGATGCGCCCGCCGTCGTGGCCGGCACCCGGACCGACGTCGATGATCCAGTCGGCATGCGCCATCACGGCCTGGTGGTGCTCGATCACGATCACCGACTTGCCGGAGTCGACCAGACGGTCCAGCAGCCCCAGCAGGTTCTGCACATCCGCCAGGTGCAGGCCGGTCGTCGGCTCATCCAGCACGTACGTCGCGGCGCCGTCGGCCATCTGCGTCGCGAGCTTGATGCGCTGACGCTCTCCACCGGACAGCGTCGACAGCGGCTGACCCAGCGAGAGGTAGCCGAGCCCGACGTCCTCGAGGCGGCTCAGGATCGTCACCGCGGCGGGGATCTTGGCCTCTCCCCCGCGGAAGAACTCGTGCGCTTGCGCGACCGGCATGTCCAGCACCTCGGTGATGTCCTTGCCGGCGAGCTTGTACTGGAGAACAGCCGCCTGAAAGCGCTTACCGCCGCAATCCTCGCAGGGGCTCTCCACAGTGTCCATGAAGCCCAGCTCGGTGACGATCACGCCTGCCCCCTTGCACGTCGGGCAAGCGCCCTCGGAATTCGCGCTGAACAGCGCCGGCTTCACGCCGTTCGCCTTCGCGAACGCCTTTCGGATCGGCTCCAGCAGCCCCGTGTACGTGGCGGGGTTGCTGCGTCGCGAGCCCTTGATCGAGGTCTGATCGATCGAGATGACGCCCTCGCCCTTGGCCACGGAACCGTGGATCAGCGAGCTCTTGCCCGAGCCCGCGACACCTGTCACGACCGTCAGGACCCCGAGTGGCACGTCGATGTCGACATCCCGCAGGTTGTTCGTCGTGGCGCCGCGCACCTCGATCGCCCCGGTGCGCTCGCGCACCTCCGGTTTGAGAGCCGCTCGGTCATCGAGATGCCGTCCGGTGAGCGTGCCGCTGGCCCGCAGCCCCTCGACCGTGCCCTCGAAGCAGATCTCGCCGCCGGCGCTTCCCGCGCCGGGCCCGAGGTCGACCACATGGTCGGCGATCGCGATGGTCTCGGGCTTGTGCTCGACCACGAGAACCGTGTTGCCCTTGTCCCGCAGGCGTTCGAGGAGGCCGTTCATTCGTTGGATGTCGTGCGGATGCAGCCCGATCGTGGGCTCGTCGAACACGTAGGTGACATCGGTGAGCGAGGATCCCAGGTGGCGGAGCATCTTGATCCGCTGCGCCTCTCCCCCGCTCAGCGTGCCGCTGGGCCGCTCCAGCGAGAGGTAGCCGAGACCCAGGGTGACGAAGGCATCGAGGTTCGCCCGCAGCGCGTCGAGCAGTGGTCCCGCGCCCGGCAGGTCGAGCGATCGCACCCACGCCGCGAGATCCGTCACCTGCATGCGGCAGGCGTCCGCGATGCTCACGCCGTCGATCTTCGAGGACCGCGCCCCCTCGGTGAGGCGCGTGCCGTCGCACTCCGGGCAGACGGCGAACGTCGCGACCCGCTCGACGAAGGCGCGGATGTGCGGCTGCAGGGCGTCGATGTCCTTCGACAGCATGGACTTCGTGATCTTCGGGATGAGCCCCTCGTACGTGATGTTGATCCCGTTGATCTTGACCTTGGTGATCTCGCCGTACAGGAACAGCTGGCGCTGCTTCTCCGTGAACGTCGAGACCGGCTTCGCCGCCGGGTAGAAGCCCGACTCGGCGAACTGGCGCACCATCCAGCCGTCCGCCGTATAACCCGGCACCATGATCGCACCATCGTTCAGCGACTTGGTCTCGTCGACGATCTGCGTGAGATCCAGATCGGACACCGCTCCCCTGCCTTCGCATCGCGGGCACATGCCGCCGAGGTAGATCGCATCCTTGACGATCTTCTTCTCGCCGCCGGGGCCGGTCATCACGCCGCTGGCCTTCTGCGTCGGGATGTTGAAGGAGAACGCCGTCGGCCCGCCGATGTAGGGGGTTCCGAGCTTCGAGAACAGGATCCGCAGCATCGCGTTCGCGTCGGTGACGGTGCCGACGGTCGAGCGCGGGTTCGCACCGAGGCGCTCCTGATCGACGAGGATCGCGGTGGTCAGACCCTCGAGCACGTCGACGTCCGGGCGGGGCACCGACGGCATGAACCCCTGGACGAAGGCGCTGTAGGTCTCGTCGATCATGCGCCGGGACTCGGCGGCGATCGTATCGAAGACGAGAGAGCTCTTGCCGGAGCCGGACACCCCCGTGAACACCGTCAGTCGGCGTTTCGGCAGCTCGATCGAGACGTCCTTGAGGTTGTTCTCACGGGCGCCCTGCACCCGGATCGCATCGTGGGTGTCGGCGACGTGCTGCTCGGTCATCGGCGTGTCTCTCCGTATCGGACGGGACGGCAAGGGGCGCGTCAAAGGATAGCGGTGCGCCCCGACGTCGTCGCAGGCACCGCGCAGGGTTCAGGCGACCTGCTGCAGACGGATCATGTTGCCCGCCGGGTCGCGGAACGCGCAGTCGCGGATCCCGTAGGGCTGGTCGATCGGCTCCTGCACGACGTCCGCGCCGCGCGCCTCGATCTCAGCGAACGCCGCATCCACGTTCTCCGTGGCGAGCACCACGCCGCCGAAGCTGCCCTTCGCCATGAGCTCCAGGATCGTGCGTCGCTCGTCGTCGTTGATGCCGGGGTCCACGGCGGGAGGCGTGAGCACGATCGAGGTGTCGGGCTGATTCGCCGGTCCTACGGTGAGCCAGCGCATCTGCTGATAGCCGACGTCCTTGCGCAGTTCCCAGCCGAGCACGTCGCGGTAGAAGCGCAGCGACTCCTCGGCGTCGGTGTGCGGGAGGAAGCTGGCGTTGATCATGATGTCCATGCCGCTCACGCTACGCCGGAGGATCCTGCGGGGCTTCTCGATTCCTGATCGGTCTGGTCGCCTGCTTCTCTATCCATGACGGGATCCCCGGTCCCAGACCGGGATCCGCGCGGTAGCGACTCGGCGAGACGCCGACGAGCTCGGAGAATCGGGTGCTGAACGTGCCCAGCGACTGGAACCCGACGGCGAAGCACGCCTCCGTCACCGACACGTCGCCGCGGCGCAGCAGGGCCATGGCCCGCTCGATCCTGCGCGTCATCAGATACGAGTACGGCGGCTCGCCGTAGACCAGCTTGAACTGCCTGCTCAGGTGCCCCGCCGACATGTGCACCCCTGCCGCGAGGGCCTCGACGTCGAGCGGTTGCGCGTACTCCCGGTCGATGCGGTCGCGCACCTTCCGCAGGGCCGCGAGATCGCGCAGGCGATCGTCGTCAGCGGCCGGATTCATCTCACGATCCTCGCACGAGGGGGCCAAGGGACACGGAATCCCCAGATCCGGGCACTCTCACAGGTGCCGCTGTACAGTGAGGGCATCCCCAATTCCCAGGGATTACTCAGAAAGGGTCATCCTCATGTCCGAAGCAGTTTCCGAAGCGAAGAGCCTCGTGAAGTCGCTCCGAGTCTTCCTCGCCGTCTCGGGCGTCATCGCCCTCATCGCAGGCATCGTCATGCTGGTGTGGCCGGTCAAGACCGCGTTCGTCCTCACCGGCATCATCGCCGCCTATCTGATCGTCGCCGGTGTCGTCTACATCGGGCTCGGCATCTTCAGCGCCGGCAAGTCCGGCTGGGCCCGGATCGGTCACATCGTGCTCGGTCTCCTGTACATCGTCGCGGGCGTCATCGCGTTCACGAACATCCAGACCGCCGCGATCGCCTTCGCCCTCGTCACGGTGATCTTCATCGGCGTGAGCTGGATCTTCGACGGCGTCATCTCTCTGACGCTCATGGGCACGGACGGGTCGAAGACCTGGACCCTGCTCTACGCCCTGCTCAGCATCATCGCCGGCATCGCGGTGATCAGCCTCGGACTGGCCGCCGTGCCGTTCTTCTGGCTGTTCCTGGCGATCTCGCTCGTGGTGCTCGGCATCGCGCAGATCGTGCGCGCGATCACCATCGGCAAGGACGCGAAGGCCGTAGCCGCGGCCGCGGGAGTCTGATCCCTCGGATCCACGCGAAAGCGGCCCGGAGCCTCTGAGGCTCCGGGCCGCTTTCGGCGTCTTCGACGCCTATTCGGCGACGAACCCGCTGACGTCGCCGATCAGCCGCGTGTGGTCGGCCGGGACCGGCTCGACGGCGGCCTGCGCGACCTCGGCGGCGAACTCCGCAACGTTGTACAGACGTCCCGCCGACTCGCGCCGCTGGGAGATCGCGCCGGGATTGGCCCGTTCCAGCAGTGTGGCGGTGATGGTCCCCTCGATCATGTCGCCCGAGACGACGACGAACTCGACGCCCTGCGCCTCGACCGCCGGGATCAGCTCGCGCAGCGCGTCCTCGCCCGCGCGCTTGGAGAGCGCCACCGGCTCGTACTCGGGCATGGTCGGCGTGGTGCGGATGAAGTGCGCCTGGTGGCTCGTCACGAAGACGATGCGCCCGCCCTCGCGCAGCAGCGGCAGTGCGGTCTCCAGCACGTTGACCTGCGCATCGCGGTTGAGGCGCAGCGCGTAGTCCTCGCCCATGTTCGCCTCCATGCCGCCGGAGGCGTTCAGGACCAGCACGTCCAGTCCGCCGAACTCCGCCTTGACCGCGTCGAACATCTCGGCGACCGACGCCGGGTCGGTCAGATCGGCACCGACCACCAGAGCGCGGCGGCCGAGCGCTCGCACCTCGCCCGCGAGCTTCTCCGCGCGGGGTGCCTTGTTGCGGAAGTTGATGACGACGTCCGCCCCGGCCTCAGCGAAGTACCGGATCGTGTCGGCGCCGATGCCACGGGAGGATCCGGTGACGAGGGCGACCTTGCCGGTCAGCGAATCGGCGGGAAGGGTCTGAGACACGAGGACTCCTCGAGAGGGTGCGCACGCGGCGCGCGGGTGGGACCAGAACACCCTACCAATCCGCGTGATTCCGCGGCGAGTGACGCGGTGAGGGCACGCTGACCGCGTGATAGGTTGGCAAAAAGAAGGGGCGGTATGGACACGATCCTGCAGATGTTCCAGGACTCGGCGTGGATCGGCTGGCTGGTCCTCATGGTCTTGTTCTTCGTCATCGAGATCTTCACGCTCGACATGACCTTCCTCATGCTCGGGCTCGGCTCCGCGGTGGGCCTGCTCTCGACGCTCACGGGATGGCCGGTCTGGGTGCAGGTGATCATCGCCGCCCTCGCGTCCGTGCTGCTCATCTTCGTCCTGCGACCGCCGCTGCTGCGCCGTCTTCATCGCGGCGAGGACCAGACCCGCTCGAACGTCGACGCACTGATCGGACTGCACGGTACCGTGCTGCTCGAGGTCACGTCGCTCACCGGGCAGGTCAAGCTGAGCAACGGCGAAACCTGGACCGCCCGTCTCGCCTCGGAGGCTCCCGTCATCGCGCCCCTCTCCCCCGGCGCCCCGGTGACGGTGGAGCGGATCGAAGGCGCCACCGCATACGTCCGTTCCGCCCACGTCTAGGAGAAACAGGAGCAGCCCTTCATGGACAGTGCGTCCTTCATCCCCACCGCCATCGGATGGATCCTGGCGATCGCCGTCATCATCTTCGTGCTGGTGACCATCGCCCGATCGGTCAGGATCATCCCCCAGGCCACCGCCGGGGTCGTCGAGCGGCTCGGCAGGTACCACAAGACCCTGATGCCGGGCCTGAACCTGCTCGTGCCGTTCATCGACCGTCTGCGCCCCCTCATCGACATGCGCGAGCAGGTCGTCTCGTTCCCGCCGCAGCCCGTGATCACCGAGGACAACCTGGTGGTGTCGATCGACACGGTCGTGTACTTCCAGGTGACCGACGCCCGCGCCGCGACCTACGAGATCGCCAACTACCTCGGCGCAGTCGAGCAGCTGACGACCACCACACTGCGCAACGTGGTCGGCGGTCTGAACCTCGAGGAAGCGCTGACCAGCCGCGACAACATCAACGGCCAGCTGCGCATCGTTCTCGACGAGGCGACCGGCAAGTGGGGCATCCGGGTCGGGCGCGTCGAGCTGAAGGCCATCGACCCGCCCGTCTCCATCCAGGACTCGATGGAGAAGCAGATGCGCGCCGAGCGCGACCGTCGCGCGGCGATCCTCACCGCGGAGGGCACCAAGCAGTCGCAGATCCTGGAGGCCGAAGGTCAGCGGCAGGCGGACATCCTCCGCGCCGAGGGCGAGAAGCAGGCCGCCGTGCTGCGCGCCGAGGGCGAGGCGGAGGCGATCCAGAACGTCTTCAACGCCATCCACCAGGGCCAGCCCGACGACAAGCTGCTCGCGTACCAGTACCTGCAGATGCTGCCGAAGATCAGCGAGAGCGCATCCAGCAAGCTGTGGATCATCCCGAGCGAGTTCACGGAAGCGCTGAAGAACTTCGGCGGCGCGTTCACGCCGGGTTCCGGCGGATCCACGCCCTTCACCCCGAACGCCCCCGTGGCGCCGGCCGTCCCGACCACGCGCGCGGCGGCTTCCCCTGCCGTGGCTCCCGCACCCGCCTCAGACGGCGCCGCGTGACCCACCCGTACTTCCAGGGCGCCTCGGCGCCGCGAGTCCTCGCTCACCGCGGTCTGGTGGGCGAGGACTCGTCCGTGTTCGACAACTCCGCCCTCGCCCTCGCCGCCGCCGACGCCGCCGGTGCGGAGTACGTGGAGACCGACTGCCGGGCCACCGCCGACGGTGACGCCGTGCTGTTCCACGACGAGACGCTGCAACGTCTGCTCGGAGATCCCCGTCCCGTGGCCGAGGTCCCGACGGCCGAGCTCGTCAAGCTGTTCGCCGCCCACGGCGGCCTGCTCACGCTCGCCGACGCCCTCGAGTCCTTCCCTCTGCTGCGGTTCAACGTCGATGTGAAGTCGCGTGCAGCTGCAGGGGACGTGGGGCGCGCAGTCGCCGCCCACGGGCACCGGGTCCTCCTCACCAGCTTCGACGACCGCAATCGCCGGGCCGCGCTGGAAGCCGCCGCGGAGGCCGGTGCCGATGTGCTGCCGGCGTCCTCGGGAGGGCGGACCGCGATCGCGCTGCTCCTCCTCGCATCCGCGCTGCGTCTGCGCGGGGTGGCCCGTCGGGTCCTGCGGGGACTGGACGCCGTGCAGATCCCCGAGCGGTTCGGCGCGCTGCGCGTGTTCACCCCGGCACTCGTCCGCGCCGCGCACGACGCCGGGGTCGAGGTGCACGTGTGGACCGTGAACGACCCCGAGCGCATGCGGACGCTGGTGTCCGCCGGCGCCGACGGCATCGTCACGGACCGCGCGGACGTGGCGATCAGGACCCTCTCCCCGCGCTGAGATCCAGTCCCACGGTTCTGCGGATCCGGTCCCATCTCTCGCGCCGTGCGCTCCTGGGCTGGGTATCGACTGTGAAAGCGTTCATGGTTTGCCCCCTTCGCACCTTCTGCACAGCCCGGGCCGATATACCTGAGGGCGACGAGAGGACCACACAATGGCAGATCGCAGCCTTCGAGGAATCCGACTCGGCGCCCAGAGCCTTCAGAGCGAAGAGGGCGTCGTCTTCATGGAACGCCAGCAGACCGCATACTCCTGCGACTCCTGCGGCCACGTGACCACCCTGATGTTCGCGGCCGACGCAGAGCCGCCGGCAACCTGGGAGTGCCGCACGTGCGGCGCCGATGCCCGACTTCAGATCGACGGCAAGTCCGTCGAGATCGCGGAGGACGGCGACAAGAGCGGACGCACGCACTGGGACATGCTTCTGGAGCGCCGCACCCGTGCGGAGCTGGAGGAGCTCCTGGAGGAGCGCCTCGCGTTCATCCGCGCGCGTCGCGGTGCCGGCGAGGACCCGACCCGCGAGAGGATCGGCGCCTAAGCCACCCACCGGCCCCGTCGTATGCGGGCGAGCACGCCCGCCACGACGACCAGGAGCAACCCGCCCCACAGCAGGATCTGCTCCAGCCAGGGCCCGATGACAACACCCGCGGTCGCCCCGGTGTGCAGCTCGACATCCTCGAGCAGCGCACCGGGGCGATCCTCGTTCAGCGAGGCCTGCGTCGAGCCGTCTGCGCGGATCACCTGACTGGTTCCGACCGTGGAGATGTTCACGACCGCCCGCCCGGTCTCGACGGCACGCATGCGCGCGATCCCGAGCTGCTGCAGATTCTCCACCGTGCCGCGGAAGTCGGCGTTGTTGGTCTGGAAGACGAGGACCTGCGCGCCGGAGTCGATCCCCTGCGCGATCAGTTCGTCATAGATCACGTCGAAGCAGATCGCAAGCCCCACGGGGGTGTCTCCGACGCGGACGACCGGCGCATCCGTACCCGGCGTGTATTCGCGTCCGATCAGGCCGATGAGATCCGGCACGATCGCGTTGAAGAACGCCCGATCGGGCACATACTCCCCGAACGGCACCGGGTGGCGCTTGGCGTGGGTCTGCACATCGTCCCTCGCCAGTGAACGGTGGTTGTCGGCCGGCCACAGGAACGAGGTGTTGTAGAACAGATCGCCCTTCTGCGTGGCCGCGTTCGCGAGGATCGGTGCGTGCACGCGCGCAGAGATCTCATCGAGCGCATCGGCGAGCACAGGGTACTGGAACGGGTCCCCATCGAGGCCGCCTTCCGGCCAGACCAGGAGATCCATGCGCTTGCCGAACAGGGGCTCCGTCGCCGCCGTCTGCGCATTCAGCACGGCGAGCGGTTCCCGTTCGTCGAAGTACCCGGTCGGACCGTTGCCCTGCACCGCGCCGATGCGCATCGTGCCGTTCGCCGACGTCGGGAAGGCCGGCAGGAAGGCGAGCAGCGCGACGAGCGCTGCGGGCATCACGAGCGCCGCCGCGCGCGGGCGCCGTCCCCTGCGTGCGACCTCGACCAGGAGCGCGACGAGGAGCACCATGAGGAAGCCGAGCCCGCTGATCCCGATCCAGCTCGTCACCCGCGCCGCCGCCGTGTCGGACATCGTGTAGGCGATGCGCGCCCACGGGAATCCGCCGTACGGCCAGTTCCCGAGGAACAGTTCGCGGCCGATCCACAGCGCAGCCACCACCGCGGACACCGCGCCGGCGCGGAGCAGACCCGGACGGACGAGGACGGGGATCCATCGATATGCGAGCGTCACCGGAACCAGAGCGACCGCTGTCAGAGCCGCCTCGAGGAGACCGAGCGCGAGCCACGGAACGGGACCGAGATAGCGCGCCGTCCACGAGACGAGGACCAGGTAGAACACCGCCCCGTACACGAAGCCGACCAGCAGGGCGGACCAGGTGCGGCGGCCGATCAGTGCGACCAGCAGGAGCGCCACGGCGGGGAAGGCCGCGATCCAGATCGAGAGTGCGGGAAACGCCAGGTTGAGGAGTCCGCCGGCCGCCGCCGCGGCGAGCAGCGCCGCCCAGAGCGGGAGCACAGGGCGGGGTGCGGGGGCTGCGGCGCGTGCCTCGGGTGGCGTGATGGTGCGGGTGGTCACGGTCACATCGACGAGTAGGCGACGATGCCACGGCGGACACCGTCGAGTGCGGTACGGGCGGTGCGCGCCGTGTCGGCGTTCGGCGCGACGATGGAGAGCTGGTCCAGCAAGTCGATGGTCTGCTTCGCCCAGCGCACGAAGTCGCCCGCCGCCATGTCCGCGTCTTCCAGGACGGCGTCGAGGGACATCCCGCGCGCCCAGGCGTGCATCGCCCCGGCGAGTCCGGCGGAGGGGCGATCGGATCCGGGCAGCCGGTTGTCGTGCTCGAGGTCGTCGAGTTCCGCCCAGAGTTCCTGCGTGCGCTCCCAGGCGATGCGGAAGCGACCCCGCGGCAGATCCCGGGGGTCGATCGATCCGTCGTCGCGCCGCGGCTCGTAGACGAGGGCGCAGGCCATCGCCGCGAGAGACGGCGCGTCCAGCCCGTCCCACAATCCGCGCCGAAGCGACTCCGCGACGAGCAGGTCGCGCTCCCCGTAGATGCGCTGCATGGTGCGCCCCGCGTCGGTGAGGGTCAGCTGATCCCCGCTCCCCTGCACGTAGCCGACCTCGGTGAGCACATCGAGAACCCGGTCGAAGACACGGGCGACGGTGCCCGTGCGGGTCTCGATCTGCCGACGGGTGCGGTCTGTCTCCCGCTTGAGCTTCCAGTACCGCTCGGCCCACCGCGCATGCTGTTCGCGATCCGGGCAGCGGTGGCAGGCATGACGCTGCATCGCGCGGCGGAGCGACTCGATCTGACGCAGCCGCTTCTCGCGCACCGCGCGCGGGGCCTGCTGATCGGCACGGTTCTTCTTCTCCAGATCGCTGAGCTCCCGCCGGATCCCCGAGTACTCGGTGAAGTCGCCCCGGTCGCAGGTCATCGATCCGAGATAGCCTTCGAGCGACGCCTCGGCCTCGCGAACGGTGCGCGCGAGCCCCACGACGGCGCGATCCGCCTGGAACTGGGCGAACGACGACTCGAGGACCTCCCGGGAGCGGTTGCGCCCGAACCGGTCCAGCAGGTTCACCGCCATGTTGTACGTCGGCCGGAAGCTGGAGTTCAGCGGGTAAGTGCGTCGGGAGGCGAGCGCGGCGACGGCCTGCGGATCCATGCCCTCGGTCCACTGCACGACGGCGTGTCCCTCGACATCGATGCCGCGGCGGCCCGCACGACCGGTCAACTGGGTGTACTCCCCCGACGTGATCGCGACGCGCGCCTCGCCGTTGAACTTCTCCATGCGCTCGAGCACGACGGTGCGCGCCGGCATGTTGATCCCCAAGGCGAGCGTCTCGGTCGCGAAGACGACCTTGAGCAGACGCTGCTGGAAGAGCTCCTCGACGATCTCCTTGAACGCGGGGAGCAATCCCGCATGGTGGGCGGCGACACCGCGTTCGAGATTGTCCAGCCAGTCCCAGTAGCCGAGCACGGCGAGGTCTTCATCGCGCAGCGTGCGCACCCGGTCCTCGACGATCGCGCGGATCTCCTTGCGCTCCTCGGCCGTGGTCAGCCGCAGCCCGGAGCGGCGGACCTGCTGCACCGCGGAGTCGCAGCCGACGCGGCTGAAGATGAAGAAGATCGCGGGCAGCAGGTTCGCACGGTCGAGCAGATCCACGACCTGAGGGCGGTCCAGCCGCTCGATGCGACGCACATTCGCGGAGCGGACCGGGCGCTT
This sequence comes from Microbacterium sp. Au-Mic1, assembly GCF_021341785.1. GTDB lineage: Bacteria > Actinomycetota > Actinomycetes > Actinomycetales > Microbacteriaceae > Microbacterium. Next base: position 429,697 of record NZ_JAJTTF010000001.1, on the reverse strand, counting down.
TCCGCCGCGTTGCGGGCGCCGTCCCTGCGCTCCCGCATGGCGTGCGCTGCGGAACTGCTGCGCATCGCGGTTGCGCTCGTAGTTCGCACCGCCGAACGAACGGATCCGCAGCAGCTCCTGGTTGACCTGCGCCGTGGCGATGCCGGCGCGGTCGTCGAAGAGCGGGAGCAGGTCGTCCCGCACGAGCACGTGCTGCTCGAGCGGGACCGGACGGGTCTCGGACACGATGACCTCGGTGCCGCCGCGGACCGTGTCCAGCCAGTCGCCGAACTCCTCGGCGTTCGACACCGTCGCGCTGAGCGCCACGATCCGCACGCTCCGCGGCAAGTGGATGATGACCTCTTCCCAAACCGCGCCGCGGAAGCGATCGGCGAGGTAGTGCACCTCGTCCATGATCACGTAGCGGAGATCGTCGAGGGCACGGGAGTCCGCGTAGATCATGTTTCGCAGCACCTCGGTGGTCATCACCACGATGCGCGCGGAGCCGTTGATGTTGACGTCTCCGGTGAGCAGCCCGACCTGGTCCGCCCCGTACACGTCGACCAGTTCACGGAACTTCTGGTTCGACAGCGCCTTCATCGGCGTCGTGTAGAACGCCTTGTCCGACGGGGTCGACATCGCCTGGTGGATCGCGAACTCGCCGACGATCGTCTTGCCGGCGCCGGTCGGCGCCGCCACGAGCACACTGCTGCCGCGCTCCAGGGCGTGGCAGCCTTCGATCTGGAACGGGTCCAGCTGGAAGCGCTGCATCGCCGCGAAGGCGGTCGTGGCGGGGTGGTCCTGAGCGGCGCGGGCGGCGGCGTAGCGATCCGCCGGCGACGTCATGCCGTGGACTCCTCGAGGAACTCCTGCTGACGCTTGTGCTTGCGCCTGTCGAAGAGCAACGACAGGGACGCCGCCGCGAAGTACAGCACGATCAGGATGCCGGCGAGCATCAGCATGCTGACAACGTCGGCGGCGGGGGTCGCCAGGGCCGCGAACAGGCACGCGATCAGGATCGCGATCCGCCAGGCCTTGAGGATCGCCCGCCCTGACATGATGCCGGCGAAATTCAACGCGACGAGAAATACCGGGATGATGAACGAGATCCCGATCACGAGCATCAGCTTGAAGACGAAGTCGTAGTAGTCCTGCGCGTTGTAGAGGTTGGCCGCGCCCTTCGGCGTGAAGCCCCACATGAGTTCGACGATGTGCGGCATGACGAGCACGCCCACATAGCAGCCGGCGAAGAACAGCGGCACGGCGGAGGCGACGAAACCGACCGTGTAGCGGATCTCCTTCTTCGTCAGGCCGGGCATGATGAACGCCCAGATCTGCCACAGCCAGACCGGCGCCGACAGGAAGATGCCGATCGAGAACGCGATCCTCATCCGCATGTCGAATGCGGCAGTCACCGTTCCGAAGTTCAGCGCAGCGAAGTTGTCACCACGTTCCTTCGCAACCTGACGGATCGGTTCGGTGACGAAGCTGATGATCGGGTCCGTCACGAGGAACGCGACGATCATCCCGACGAGGAGAGCGGCGGCTGCGATGACCAGCCGCTTCCTCAGCTCGACGAGGTGCCCCGCGAGGGGCATGGTTTTGTCGCGACGCGGCTTCCGCCCCTTCGTCGCCGGTGACGCGTCGGTCACGCCCGTCAGCGCTGGGTACCGGCGTCGTGCGGCGGGTTGACGGCGGTGGTGTCGGCCGTGTTCTGCACGGGAGTCGGCAGAGCCGTCGTGGCGGGCGCCTGCGTGGATGCGGCGGCGTCGGTCGCGGAGGCCGCGGCATCCTCGTCCTTCATGGCCTTCATCTCACCCTTGAAGACGCGGGCCGACTGCCCCATGCTCTTCGCGAGCGCGGGAAGCTTGGCCGCGCCGAACAACAGCAGGATGACGGCGAGGATGATGACCAGATGCCATCCGTTGAGTCCGGCGAACATGATGATCTCCCTTGATGGATCGGGTGTTGCGCACAGTCTACCGTGACTGCGAGGTGGTTTGTTCGGAGTACAGCGCAAGTGCTGCGGCAGCCCATTCCCGAGCGGCGCAACGCGCCGATGCGGGTTCGAGGATCTCCACCGCGCCGCCGAAACGAGCGGCCAGCCGTTTGAGGCTGAGCGGATCCCCTACATGAAGCGTAGCGGTCATGGAGGCGCCCTGGACGCCGGCATCGGCGCGGCGCAGATAGTCGCGCAGGAGCGGTGCGAGGCGCTCCGGGAAGCGGATCACCGCCTCGTCGCTCTCCCCGTCGCCGGCGAACAGCTCGGGCACGGGCTCGTCGCCGTGCGTGATCGCGATGTCGGTGAGTCGCGGCTCGCTGACACGGTCCAGGTGGAATGTGCGCATCGCGCGGCGCAGGTGGCACCAGCCCTGCAGGTACCACTGCCCGTTCGTGATGAGCACCGTGACCGGGTCGACCGTGCGCGTCGTCGGTGCCGCGTCCGGCGCACGGTAGGTGAACGACACCGCGACGTGCTCGTTCAGAGCGGTCGCGACGACCGTGCGGACCTCGTCGACCGGCCCCGGCGCGACGATGACGTCCGCGGGCAGCCCTGCGGCACCCCGCGAGAGCTTCGTGATGAGAGTCTGCACCACGGTGGAGTCCGCGACACCCGGCACCGCCGAGGCGAGCTGCAGGCCGGCGACCAGCGCGGCGGCCTCGCGAGCGGTGAACTTCGGCACGCGTCGCAGGCCCACGTCGTTGGTGATCTCGATGATGCCCTGCTCGTCCAGCAGGTCCCAGTTGATGTCGAACAGCTCCTGCGGCGCCTGCCAGTAGCCCTCGTCCCCGGGCAGCCCGATCACCGTGAGTTTCTCGACCATGGCCCGCATCTGCGCCTCGGTCATGTCGAACTCCGCCGCGGCCTCGGCCAGCGACACCTCGCCGCGCTCGAGCAGATACGGAACGAGCGTGAGGTAGGCGCGGACGCGGTCCGAGCTCAGCAGAGGTCTGCGCTGCGCCATCATGAACGCTCCTTCAGGTCTGCATGCGCCGCGACCGCCGCACGCAGACGCACGATCACGGCATCGCGGAGCACGGCGGGCTCCACGACGCGCACCTCCGGCCCGTACGAGGCCAGTTCATCCGCGAAGATGTGCAGATCCACGTAGCGCACGCGGATGCCCTGCACGGCCGGCTCAGCGCGCCGGCCGAGACGCAGCGCCGCCTCCGTGCCGGGGGTGACCTCCAGCAGGGCGGAGTGCGCGGCGGCGACGGCTTCCAGGCTCGCGAGCGCCCGCTCCCCGGCGCCCTCCCGCAGCTCGGCGGGGAAGGCATCGTTCGTGACCGTCACGTCTCCCACGATGCGGGTGAGGAGGAACATGCGGTCGCCCTCGGCGTCCACGTCGCGGCCGAACACATGCCAGCGCGCCTCGTACTCCACCAGGGCGAGCGGCTGCACACGGCGCCGACGAGGCGCCTGCTCCCCCGGCTTCAGGTACTCGAAGGCGACGCCGACGCTGCGCTCGATCGCGCCCTGCAGCGGGGCGAAGGCCGCATCGCGCGCGGTGATGCGCGGTGCGAAGCCGATGATCGGCTCATCCACATCGATCCCCAGAGCTCGGATCTTGCGCACTCCGGCCTGGGCATCGGCGGACAGCGACTCCTCGCTCCAGACGCTTCCGGCCAGGCGGAGCACGGCGAGCTCGGCCGGGGTGAACTCGATGTCGACGGGCAGGTCGTATTCCGCTTTCGGAATGCGGTAGCGCGCCTCACGCAGATCATTCGGATCGGCGTGGTCGCCCAGCGTCTCGATCGGGATGCCCAGCGCGCGCAGCTCCTCCTTGTCGCGCTCGAACATCTTGTCCAGTGCGTCCGCCTTGCCCTCCGCACGCTGGCGGTAACCCGAGACGGACGCGAGGATCTGCTGCTTGGTCAGCCCGATCTCCGTGGCCATGAGCGCCACGACGAGATTCGTCAGACGCTCCTCCGCGGGGATCCGTTCCGCCATCTACTGGCCCGTCGTGGAGGAGTTGTCGATGCCGAGGATGTCGACGACGATCGCCTGGGTGCCGTTGCCGTCGCTGCCCGTGCCCGTGCTCGCGTCGGCCGGCGGAATGATCAGGAGCACCTGGGATCCGACGGTCTGCCCCTCGATGCCGGCGGCACCGGAGATCACCGCGGACTGGGAGTCCCACGTGCTGTTGACGACCTTGCGGGTGTCCCAGTCCACACTGGTGAACTGCACGCGGACTCCGTCGGTCTTCTTCACCTTGGGCCCGTCGCCGTGGATGAGGGTCTGGACGACCTGCTTGGTGGGCTTCTTGGCGTCAGGGATGATGATGCCAGGGCGTCCGTCGGGCGCGCGGACGACGGTGGGCAGGCCCAGGGCGTCGTTGTACTCCAGCGAGCCCTCTGCATGCGGCAGGAACACCGTGCGCACGTCGAGCACCGCGACAGCCGCGTCCTCCGCGGCGGTGCCCGCGGGGAAGCCGACGAGCAGACGCGACCCCGCGGTCGCGCACTGGAGCGCGTCGCCGAGCGGCTTCGCCTGGGACGCCAGGCTGTTCACGTCCGAGGCCGCCGTCGTCTTGTCGAAACCGGTCGCGCCGATCTTCTGCCCGGTCCGCGCGTCGTACAGCGCGATGTCCACGACGATCGGCTGGTTCTTCGCGGTGATGGGAGCGCCCGTCCCGACGATGAGGTCGTCGACGCTCGCCTTCTGCACCTTGGTGGGTGACGCGATGGTGACGGTCGGCTCGGCGCCGAAGTCGCCCTTCACCGTCACGGAGTCGGTGAGGCCGGACGATTTCGGCTGCGTCGGGCAGGCCTGTCCGGCGAAGGACGGACCTGCGGAGCAGCCGGCCAACGCGAGGGCGGCCAGGCCGAGGGTGATCAGAGCAGCGGCAGTCTTACGCACGCGCTCCAGTCTATGCGGACGGATCCGCCCCTTCGGTTCCTTCCGCCTCCGCGTCGCCGGACGCCGCCAGTCGCGCACCGCCTGCTGCCCGCTGGGCCTCGCGGACGCGCTTGCGCAGGTTCTTGTCGGTGATCTCGCGATCGCCGACCGCGCCGGGAGTCCACAGCTCCACGTCCTCGTCGCCGTAGCTGGGCTTCTTCGCCGCACGGCGCTTCACATCAGGCGGAATGGCGCCGGGGGCGAGTCGGCGCGCGGTGATGAGGAAGCCCGTGTGCGCGACCATCCGGTGATCCGGCCGCACCGCCAGGCCTTCGACGTGCCAGCCGCGGACCATGGTCTCCGAGGACTCCGGCTCGGTGAACAGGCCCGTACCGCGGACGTACTCGGCGACCCGGGAGAGCTGCGTGGCGGTGGCGATGTAACAGAGCACCACGCCGCCGGGGGCGAGCGCCTCCGCGACCGCGTCGATGCACTCCCACGGCGCGAGCATGTCCAGCACGACCCGATCGACGGTGCCGGCCGAGAACTCGGTGGACAGCTGCTCCTGAAGATCGCCCACGACGACGCTCCAGGTCTCGGGGAGCTCACCCAGGAAGGTCTCCACGTTGGCGCGCGCGACGTCGGCGAAGTCGTCGCGACGCTCGAAGGACACCAGGCGTCCGCTCGGTCCGATCGCTCGCAGCAGGGACAACGAGAGGGCCCCGGACCCGACACCGGCTTCGACGACGGTCGCACCGGGGAAGATGTCGGCCTGGGTCAGGATCTGCGCCGCATCCTTGGGATACACGATGGCCGCGCCGCGCGGCATGGACATGACGAAGTCGCGCAGCAGCGGACGCAGCGCGAGGTATTCGTTGCCCGAGCTGTTGGCGACGACGGAGCCGTCCGGCAGGCCGATGAGATCGCGGTGACGCAGAACGCCGTGGTGCGTGTGCAGCTCGCCCTCCGCGCGCAGCGTGACGGTGTGCATCCGGCCCTTGGGGCCCGTCAGCTGCACGCGATCGCCCTCACGGAACGGGCCGCTGGGCCTCTGCGCGCTCACAGGGCCGCCTCCGCGCGGGCGGCGCGGACACGGGTGAACTCGACGGCGAGGTCATCGACTCCGCGCCCGTCCAGCGAGTCCCAGATGGCATCCGCATCGAGACCGTCGAGGGCGACGATGTGCGGCACGCCGATCGCGACCGTACGGGCGGATACGGCGGCCTGCAATCCGGTGCGCGAATCCTCGAGCGCCACGGTGTCGGCGATGTCGACGCCGAGCGCGTCGGCCGCCTGCAGATAGGGGTCCGGGAAGGGCTTGGGACGTTCGACGTCATCGCCGCCGACGATCACGTCGAACGCGTCGAAACCGATGAGCGACACGATGTCCTCGGCCATGCGACGCAGCGACATGGTGACCAGGGCCGTGCGGATGCCCGCCTCGCGCAGCTCGCGCAGCAGCTCCCGCGCGCCCGGCCGGAACGGCACGCCGTCCTGCTGCAGACGCACGCGCACGCGCTCGGTGAGCTCGTCCACGATCTCCTGGGCACCCATCTCGACACCGGCGCCCTGGAGGATGATCGCGCTGTCGATCAGGCCGTTGCCGACCAGCTGCAGAGCCTGCTCATGGGTCCAGGTGCCGCCGAAGGACTCGATGAGATCGGTCTCGGCGTCCATCCAGTACGGTTCGGTGTCGACAAGGGTTCCGTCCATGTCCCAGAGGACCGCGCGAGGGTGCTGATTCACTCCCCCATCGTACCGGCGGCCCGCGCCGCCGACGGTGGCGGGGACTAGCCTGGACGGAACACACGGCGCAGGTCGCCGCAGGAAGGAACACTGTGCAGGTACTCGGAACCCGGATCGTCGTCGCCGCCTTCGACGGCTGGAACGACGCCGGAGAGGCCGCATCAGCCGCTGCCGAGCAGATCGACGACGGCGGCTACTCCCTCGTGCACGCGGCCGATCCCGAGCTGTACTTCGACTACCAGTGGGCCCGCCCGACGCTCGAACGCGACCAGGCGGGCAATCGCAGCCTCCGCTGGCCCTCGGCACGGATGCTGCGGCCCGCCGGAGCCCCGGAGAGCACCGAGCCGAGGCTGTGGCTGCTGACCGGCACCGAGCCCGCGCGGGCATGGCAGGCGTTCAGCGCCGAGTTCATCGACGCGGCACTCAGCGAGGACGTCACGGGCTTCGTGACACTCGGCGCGATGCTCTCGGACGTGCCGCACACCCGCCCCATCTCGATCTTCGCGTCGAGCGAGAACGCCGAGGTCCGCGAGGCGCTCGGCATCGAGCGCTCGACGTACGAGGGCCCGATCGGAATACTCTCCGCTCTCGAGCACGCTGCGGAGGAGGCCGGGATCCCCGCGCTGTCGCTCTGGGCCAACGTGCCCCATTACGTGCAGACCGGCGGCTCGTCCCCCAAGGCGACGCTGGCCCTGTTGGACCGGCTGCACGAGGTGACCGGGGTCGACGTGCCGCGAGGATCGCTGTCGACCGAAGCCGCCATGTGGGAGGCGACGATCGACGCCGCCGCCGCGGAGGACGAGGAGATGGCCGCCTACATCGCGCAGCTCGAGACGAAGCGCGACACCTGGGAATCCCCCGACGCCTCGGGCGAGGCGATCGCACAGGCCTTCGAGCGGTTCTTCCGTCGCAACGGCGAGGGTCCGGGCGAGCACAAGCGCTGAGCCGTCGCGCCCGCACGGATTCCGATCCGCCCGCGCGGGCGGACGCGCGGTCAGGGCTTGATCACGCCGAGCGCGAGCAGGACGATGAGCACGATGCCGAGCAGGATCCGGTAGACCACGAACGGCAGGAAGCTGCGCTGCGAGATCCAGCGCATGAAGAACGCGATGACGCCCAGGCCCACGACGAAGGCGATGCCCGTGGCGGCGAGGGTCTCGCCCGCGGAGAACACGCTCGGCTCGCCGATGCTCTTGACCGCCTGATAGACGCCGGATCCGAAGACGGCCGGGATCGCGAGCAGGAACGCGTAGCGCGCGGCCGCCTCGCGCTCATAGCCGAGCAGCAGGCCCGCCGTGATCGTGCCGCCCGACCGGGACACGCCGGGGATCAGCGCGAGCGACTGCGCGAGGCCGTACACGATGCCGTGACCGAGGGTGAGGTCCTTGAGGGTGCGCCGACGCGCCCCGATCGCATCCGCGACGCCGAGCAGCACGCCGAACACGATGAGCATGATCGCGACCAGCCACAGCGAACGGAACACGGTCTCGATCTGGTCCTTGAAGACCAGACCGAGCACGACGATCGGGATGCTGCCGATGATGATCAGCCATCCCATCCTGGCATCGGGGTCGTTGCGCGGGATCCGGCCGATCAGGGCGGCCCACCAGTTCCCGATGATCCGGACGATGTCGCGCCAGAAGAACACCACGACGGCCGCCTCGGTGCCGATCTGGGTGATCGCGGTGAACGCGGCGCCGGGATCCTGTGCGCTCGGCAGGAAGGCGCCGACGATGCGGAGGTGCGCGCTGGAGGAGATCGGCAGGAACTCGGTGAGGCCCTGGACGATCCCCAGGAAGATGGCTTCGAGAAGGTGCATGGATCGCTTTCGCGTCGTGCGCAGGCTCGCGCGGGGAGGTCGGTCTGTGGTCGTGAACCGGAGCGGCGGTCAGTAGGTGCGCAGCAGGTCGGTCAGCACGCGCTGCCCGAACACCAGCGAATCGATCGGCACGCGCTCGTCCACGCCGTGGAACATGCCGGTGAAGTCGAGATCGGCGGGCAGTCTCAGCGGCGCGAAGCCGTAGCCCGTGATGCCGAGGAACGCGAGCGCCTTGTTGTCCGTGCCCGCGCCGAGCAGGTACGGGATGACGGGGACGCCCGGATCGTGCCGCTCGAGCGCCGCGACCATGGCGTCGACGAGAGGACCGGCGAACGGCGTCTCCATGCCGATGTCCTGCACCACCATCTCGAGCTCGATGTCGTCGCCGACGAGTGCGCGCAGCTGCCTGAGCACGTCCTCTTCCTGGCCCGGGATCACACGCACGTCGATGAGCGCCTCGGCGCGCTCGGGAATGACGTTGTGCTTGTAACCGGCCTGCAGCACGGTGGGGTTCGTCGTCGTGCGCAGCGTGGAGCGCAGGAACGCCTCGGCGGGGCCCGCCGTCGCGGCCAGGGCATCGGGGTCGTCCACGGGAAGGCCTGTCAGCGCGCTCATCCGGTCGAGGAAGTCGCGAGTGGTGTCGGTGAGCTGGATCGGCCACGAGGTGCGGCCGATCGCGGCGACGGCGTCGGCGAGTTTCGTCACCGCGTTGTCGGGATGGAAGCGGCTGCCGTGCCCGGCACGCCCCTTCGCGATGAGGCGGATCCACATCAGCGCCTTCTCCCCCACCTGCAGCAGGTAGGCGCGCTGGTCTCCGACGGGGATCGAATATCCGCCGACCTCACTGATCGCCTCGGACGCCCCCGCGAACCACTCGGGCCGGTTCTGCACGACAAGAGCGGAGCCCTCGACGCCGCCGTTCTCCTCATCGGCGAAGAACACCAGGATCAGGTCGCGCTCGGGCTGCTCGCCCGCCCGCAGGATCTCCGCCACGGACGTGAGGATCATCGCGTCCATGTTCTTCATGTCGACCGCGCCGCGGCCCCAGAGCATGCCGTCCTGCACGATGCCGGCGAACGGGTCCACGCTCCAATCCCGCGCCATCGCGGGCACGACGTCGAGATGCCCGTGCACGACGAGCGCCGGCTTGTCCTTGTTCCGACCCTCCACCCGCGCCATGACGTTCGTCCGCCGCGGGATCGGCTCGTAGTACTCCGGCTGCAGGCCGAGCGACTCCAGGTAGGCCCCGACGTACTCCGCGGCCTCCCGCTCGCCCTTCGCGTCGCCGCCGCCGAAGTTGGACGTGTCGAAACGGATGAGCTCGGCGGCGATCCGCGCGACCTCGGGAAGTCCGGCATCCGTCTGGGGCATGGCACCAGGCTATCGAACCCCTGCGACGCGCCCGACGTGCACCCTGGTTCGAGCAGGCCCCAGGATCGTGCTAATCTCGATCTTCGGTTGGGAACAGCCGAAAACACCAGCGCGGGTGGCGGAATAGGTAGACGCGCTAGCTTGAGGTGCTAGTGCCCGAATAGGGCGTGGGGGTTCAAGTCCCCCCTCGCGCACGCTGGTAAGAAGGCCCCGGGTCCGAAAGGATCCGGGGCCTTCTTCGTGCCCGGTCAGTCGATGGGCGGATACGAGGAGAGCCGGGATCAGCGATCCCGGCTCTCCTCGTATCCGCCGTGGGTCAGCCGACGCTGACGTTGAACAGCAGACCCAGCACGTAGGTGACGGCGGCGGCGCCGAATCCGATCGCCAACTGGCGCAGACCGCGCCGCAGCGGCGGCCCGCCGGAGAGCACCCCGACGGTCGCACCGGTGCCGAGCAGGGCGATCCCGACGAGCGTGAGGGCCAGGAGCACCGCCGGCGTGCCCTGCATCCCGAAGATCCACGGCAGCACCGGCACGATCGCGCCGGACGCGAAGAGCAGGAAGCTCGAGATCGCGGCCGGCCAGGCGTTGCCGATGATCTCGTGCTCGTCGCCATCGGCGATCGGCACGCGCAGCGGGCCGGTGGCCCGCTGCGCCATTCCGGCCTTGGCCGCGCTCACGACGCGGCGGGCGCGCTGCAGCGACTCGTCGGCGTCCATGCCCCTCGCCCGGTACACGAGCGCGAGCTCGTTCTCATCGAGGTCGAGGTCGCTCGCGGTGGCGTCGCCGTGCCCGTTCTCCTCGGTGGCCTCCAGCAGCTCGCGCTGCGAGCGCACGGACACGAACTCGCCCGCCCCCATCGAGAGCGCCCCGGCGAGCAGGCCCGCGAAGCCGCTGAACAGCACGAACCCGCTGCTCACACCGGTGGCGCCGATGCCGAGCACGAGCGCCAGGTTGCTCACCAGACCATCGTTCGCGCCGAACACCGCGGCCCGGAAGGACCCTGAGAGCTGGCGCCGACCACGCGCGGCGAGCCCGCGGACCACTTCGAAGTGCACCTTCTCATCCGCACGCATGGCCGGTGTGGCGTATGCCTCGGAGTCGTACGGGGATCGCGCTTCGGCGCTCTGCGCGAGTGCGAGCACGAAGATGGATCCGAAGCGCCCCGCCATCCAGCCGAGGATCCGGGTGCGCAGGCCGGGACGCGGAAGACGGTGCGGCTCTCCGCCGAGCAGCTCGAGCCAGTGCGCCTCGTGACGCCCCTCGGCGGCGGCGAGCTCGAGCAGGATCTCGCGTTCCTCGCCTTCGCGGCGCTGGGCGAGCTGTTGATAGACATGCGCCTCCGCGCGCTCCTCGACGAGGTAGCGCGCCCAGCGACGGCGGTCGGCCGCTGTGGGCTCGGCGGGGACAGGAGCAGGGGTGTTCATGACGTCCTTCACGGATCGGGGCAACCGTTCCACGCTATCGATCCAGGCCCCGAGGATCCGCGCCAGGACGGGGATTGACAGCATTTCGGGGATCCGAACCGGGAGATTCCGGGCGCGTCCGTACGACCTGCTCAGCGGCCGATCGCTCCGAGACGGAATCGGCTCAGGAGCGCACGCGTCGGCGCAGCAGATCGATGCGCGACTGCAGCTGCGTCACGGTGGCCTGCGCGACCGCGGGGCCGCCGCACAGCCGACGCAGTTCGGCGTGCACGGCGCCGTGCGGGTCGCCGGTCTGGCGCGCATAGACGCCGACGAGACTGTTCAGCAGCTGCCGCTGCTCGCGCAGGGTGCGGTGCAGCGGCTCCGGCAGCGTCGTGGTCGGCGCCGGGGTGACGGCCTCGCGCGCTTCCCGCAGCCGCGACTGCCGCGACTGCCGCTGCATGAGCAGCTCGTGCACGTGCTCGGGTTCGAGCAGGCCCGGGATCCCGATGAACTCCTCCTCCTCGGGCGTGCCCGGCTCGGCGAGCTGGCCGAACTCCTTGCCGTCGAAGACGACGCGGTCGAAATGCGCGAGCGAGGAGATCGCCTGATAGCTGAACTCCTGGGTGAGTGCATCAGAGGCGTCCTCCTCGCGGTTCGCGTTCTCCAGCAGCGAATCCTCGAGCCCGTCCTCGTCCTTCGACTGCCGATCCAGGGCGTGGTCCCGCTGCCGCTCGAGCTCGTTGGCGAGCTTCATGAGCACGGGGACGTTGGGCAGGAACACGCTCGCCGCCTCGCCGCGACGGCGGGCGCGCACGAAGCGGCCGATGGCCTGCGCGAAGAAGAGCGGCGTCGACGACGACGTGGCGTACACGCCGACCGCGAGGCGGGGCACGTCCACGCCCTCGGACACCATGCGCACGGCCACCATCCAACGGTCGCCCGACGCGCTGAACTTCTCGATCCGCTCCGAGGCGGTCGCATCGTCGCTCAGCACGACGGTGGGGCGCTGCCCCGTGAGCGAGTGCAGGATCTTGGCATACGCGCGGGCGACCGTCTGATCGGTCGCGAGCACGAGACCGCCCGCATCGGGGACATGATGGCGGATCTCGGTGAGCCGCCGATCGGCGGCAGAGAGCACGGCGGGCATCCACTCCCCCTCCGGGTCCAGCGCCGTGCGCCAGGCCTGAGAGGTGACGTCCTTGGTGTTGTCCTGGCCGAGGTGCGCCTCGAGCTCGTCGCCGGCGCTCGTGCGCCAGCGCATCTTTCCCGCGTACATGTGGAACAGCACGGGGCGGACCACGCCGTCCTGCAGCGCCCGCCCGTAGCCGTACGCGTAATCCGTGCTGGAGATCCGGGCACCCGATTCGTCGGGCAGGTACTCGACGAACGGGATCGGCGCAGTGTCGCTGCGGAACGGGGTTCCCGACAGCAGCAGACGTCGCTTCGCCGACCCGTAGGCGTCGCGGATGGCGTCGCCCCAGCTGAGGGCATCACCGCCGTGGTGCACCTCGTCGAGGATGACGAGCGTGCGCGCGTCCTCCGTGAGGTGTTTGTGCACCGATGACTTCGCAGCGACCTGCGCGTACGTGACGACGACGCCGTGGTACTGGCGGGAGGGCGCCCAATGGCTGTTGCGGAACCGCGGATCCAGGCGGATGTGCACCCGCGCGGCGGCGTCGGCCCACTGCGTCTTGAGGTGCTCGGTCGGCGCGACCACGATCACCCGGTCGACCTCGTTCGTGCGCAGCAGCTCGACCGCGAGCGTGAGCGCGAACGTGGTCTTGCCGGCGCCCGGCGTCGCGGCGACGAGGAAGTCCCGGCGCTCGGGGATCCGGAAGTACTCCTCCAGAGCTTCGCGCTGCCATGCCCTCAGCCTGTCTGCGGTGCCCCAGGGCGCGCGCTGAGGGAAGGACGGGGAGAGCATGGGATTCCACGATAGACGAGGCGGCTGACATTCCCGGGCGCGTCGGATCCCCTGACGCCGGTCTCAGCATTCCCAAGGGATCGGCTCAGCGGATCCACGACGGGCGACCCTAGAGTGCGAGCCGGCATTCCATTCGGAGCGCCCTGCCCGAAGGAATCTCTGTGACACGACACCGTTCGGCGCGCCCGATCGCCCAGCACAGCTCTGCACGACGGCCACGCGCTTGGGCGCGAGCACTCCGCGCGCTCGGCATCGCCCTCGCCGTGGTCCTGGTGAGCACCGCGGCCGTGGTCGGATATGTGGTCAGCGATCTCACCGCAGCGGTGGCGCACAACAGCGTGCAGCTCGAAGGCGGTCCCACGACCGCGCCCGACATCGGCGCGTACAAGAACGGCTTCAACCTGCTCGTCGTCGGCATCGACGCCTGCGAACCGAAGTACGCGGACCTGTTCCCCGGCCGTTGCGATGGCCCCGACGCGTCGAGCGTGAACAACGACGTGACCGTGCTCATGCACGTCTCGAACTCACCGCGCCGCATCACGGTCGTGAGCTTCCCGCGCGACATGATCGTGCCCGTGCCGTCGTGCACGACGAAGGACGGCACGAACGTGTCCGCGCAGAGCGCCGCCCAGATCAACACGACCTATGACGAGGGCGGGCTGTCCTGCGTCGCCAAGACGGTGTCGGCGCTGTCCGGGCAGCAGGTCGACTTCGCCGCCGCAGTGAACTTCGGCACCGTGATCGACATAACGAACGCGATCGGCGGAGTCCAGGTCTGCCTCGCCACCCCGATCGACGACGCCTACACGGGCCTCAACCTGAGCACCGGCGAGCACACGATCCAGGGCCTCCAGGCGCTGCAGTTCCTGCGCACCAGGCATGGCCTCGTGAGCGGCAGCGACCTCGCGCGCATCGGCAACCAGCAGCAGTATCTGGCCAGCCTCGCCCGCCAGCTCACGAGTGGGAAGGTGCTGTCGAACGTGCCCGAAGTGCTCAAGATCGCCACGATCGCGCTGACGAACCTCGAGGCCAGCACGACTCTCAAGAACCCGGCCACGATCCTTCAGCTCGCCCTCGCCGTCAAGGACGTGCAGCCCTCAGACATCACGTTCATCCAGTATCCGAACGTCACCGACCCCGACAACCCCAACCGCGTCATCCCGGATGCCCCCTCCGCGCAGACGCTCTGGTCCGCCGTCGCGGCGAACCAACCGGTCCTGATCACGCACCAGAACACGGTGAACGACGGAGTCACGGTCGAACCGACGACGCCCACGGACGCGCCGACGCCCGGTCCCGCCGGCTCGGCGGCTCCGACCTCGACGCCGACGCCGGCCGCTTCTGCGGTCCCGCTCTCCGACAACGTGCGCGGCAGTACGGCGGCCCAGCAGACCTGCACGAACGGCGACACCAGCGGCTGATCCCCACGTGCGCGGGTAGTCTCGGATGCTGTGCCGCGCCGAGCAGGCGCCCGCGAGGAGGAGAGGATCATGTCCGGTCACGAACCGCGCACCCCGTACGTCCCCAATGAGACGCCGCACCCGTGGCATCGCTATGTGGCGATCGGCGACTCGTTCACCGAAGGCATCGGCGACCCCGATCCGACGGCCCCGGGGGGCCACCGCGGCTGGGCCGATCGCGTCGCGGAGGTGCTCGGCGCGCAGAGCGAGGACTTCGCGTACGCCAACCTCGCCGTGCGCGGCAAGCTCATCGGACAGATCAGCGATGAGCAGATCGCCCCGGCGATCGCGCTGAACCCCGATCTGATCACGCTCTGCGCCGGGGGGAACGACGTCATCCGCCCGGGGACCGATCCCGACGAGATCGCCGTGCTGCTCGACGACATGGTCACGCGCCTCGATCGCACGGGCGCCGCGATCGTGCTGTTCACCGGCATCGACACGAACTTCACCCCCGTGTTCCGCCCGTTCCGCGGAAAGGTCGCGATCTACAACGAGAACGTGCGCGCGATCGCCGAGCGGCACGACTGCATCGTCGCCGATCAGTGGGGCCTGAAGATCATCCAGGATCCGCGTTTCTTCGCCGACGACCGGCTGCACATGAACCCGCTCGGCCATCACGAGGTCGCCCGTATGGTGCTGCGCGCCCTGAATGTGCCCAGCGACCTGCGGGAGATGGTCGCCGACCCGTTCCCCGCCCGCACCTGGCGGGAGGCCCGCAGCGAGGACCTGATCTGGGCGCGCACGCACCTGGTGCCGTGGGTGCTGCGACGCCTGCGCCACCAGTCGTCCGGAGACAGCATCGAGGCCAAGCGTCCCGAGCCGCTGCCCGTGGTGCTGCCGCACGACGAGTGACCCGGAGACCGCGTGGGCGGGACGGCGAACGGCCGTTCAGCCGCGCGGCGGATGCTGCAGCGCCCAGAGCGCGACAGCCGCGGTCGAGGCGACGTTGAGCGAGTCCACGCCACCGGCCATGGGGATGGTCACCACGGCGTCCGCGGCCGCCAGCGCCTGGGCGGTCAGGCCGGGCCCCTCGGATCCGAACGCGAGTGCGACACGTTCGGGACGCCGTGCGGCATAGGCGTCGAGCGTCTCGGCGTCGTCCCGCAGCGCCAGTGCGGCGAGCCGGATCCCCTCGCTCCGCAGGATCGGCACCAGCTCGTCCCAGCTGTCGAACCGCGTCCACGGCACCTGGAACACCGTGCCGGTGCTGACCTTCACGCTGCGGCGGTACAGCGGGTCCGCGCAGCGGGCGGAGACCAGCACCGCATCGGCGCCGAGGGCCGCCGCGGCGCGGAAGGCCGATCCGACGTTCTGGTGCTCGATGAGATCCTCCAGCACCAGCATCGTGCGCGACCCGCGCACCACCTCTGCGAGCGGCGGCAGCGAGGGCCGGTGCATGGCCGCCAGCGCGCCGCGGTGCACGGGGAACCCGGCCACGGCCTCGACCACCGCGTCGGGGCAGACGTACGCTTCGACGTCGGCATACCCGAAGAGCGCGCGCAGACCGTCCAGCCAGCGCTCCTGGGTCAGGACGGAGCGCGGGCGATGCCCCGCGCGCACAGCGCGCTCGATGACCTTGAGCGATTCGGCGATGTACAGCCCGCCGTCGACGTCGCCGCGAGTGCGCAACGCCGTGTCGGTGAGCCCGCGGTAGTCGTCGAGTCGAGGATCTGCGGGGTCGTCGATGCGGGTCTCATGCACGGATCCACTCTTCCAGGTCGCTCGGGTCCGACGAGTTCTGCACGCCATCGGCACGCATCGGCGACTCGGCCGCTGTCCGTCAACGCGCCCGTAGACTCGGGCGAGGAGGTCGGATGAACACCAGCACGCCGTCGCTGCACGCGCAGCTCGAGCCCGTCGCGGAACTCCTCGCCGACCGCCGCATCGCGTTCCTCACCGGCGCCGGCCTCTCCACCGACTCGGGCATCCCGGCGTATCGCGGCGCCGGATCGATGCGACGGCGCACGCCCATGACCGTGCAGACGTTCCTGGGCTCGCAGGAGGCGCAGCGTCGGTATTGGCTGGGCAGCCATCTCGGCTGGCGCTCGTTCGGCACCGCTGCGGCGAACCCCGGCCACCACGCCATCGCCGGACTCGAGAGAGACGGGCATGCGGTCGGCGTCATCACGCAGAACGTGGACGGCCTGCATCTGGCCGCCGGTTCCGCACGCGTGGTCGAGCTGCACGGCACCATGCGCACCGTGCTGTGCCTGCAGTGCGGCCAGAGCTTCTCCCGCGACGCCGTGGCCGCGCAGATCGAGAGTCGCAACGCCTGGCTCGACGTTCCGGACGACGTGCTGCTCGGCCCGGACGGCGATGTCAGGCCCGAGACGACCGCGGGCTTCGTCCTGCCGGTCTGCACGGTCTGCGCAGGGCCGCTCAAGCCCGACGTCGTCTTCTTCGGCGAGTTCATCCCGGCCCAGCGGTTCGCGACTGCGGAGGCACTGCTGCGCTCGGGCGACGCATTGGTCGTCGCCGGTTCCTCGCTGGTGGTGAACTCCGGCATCCGCATCATCGAGCGCGCACGCCGCCGCAGCCTCCCCATCGTCATCGTCAACCTCGAGCCCACCAGGGCCGATGCCTGGGCCTCCGCGACCATCGCGGCATCCACGAGCGTCGTCCTCCCCGCCCTCCAGGAGCTGCTCACGTGACCCTCATCACTCTCATCCGCCACGGCCAGACCGACTGGAATCTGGAGGGACGGATCCAGGGGTCCACCGACATCCCGCTGAACGACACCGGTCGCGCCCAGGCGCGCGCCGCCGCCGTGCGCCTCGCCGGCCGGCCCTTCGATCACGTCTATGCGAGCCCGCTCGTCCGCGCCCTCGAGACCGCGGAGATCATCGCCCGCGAGCTCGGGCTCGCGGTGCCGCTGATCACCGTGGGGATGCGCGAGCACGAGTTCGGCGAGGCGGAAGGGCTGCTCTGGGATCAGTACCGGGAGCGGTTCGGAGCACGTCACGATGACGTGCCCGGAGCCGAGACCACCGCACAGCTGACGGACCGCGCGCTCGCCTCGCTCGCCCGTATCGACCTCGCGGCCCGCCGACGCTCCGCCCCGCGAGTGGAGTCCGTGCTCGTGTGCACCCACGGCGGCGTCATCCGCGCCCTGCTCGAGCACGCCTCGGGCGGCACGCTGCCGGCACCCGGCGAGCGGCTCGGCAACGGATCCGTGCACCGCTTCGCGATGGACGGCGGCGGCCTGAGACTGCTCGACGCCGCCGTCGTCTGAACGTGGCTCCCGCGGGGCGGCGCCCCGATCGGGAACGGCGCCGGGCGTAGGATCGAAGACGCCGCCGACCCGAGGAGAGCCGTGAATCCCGCCCCTGCACCGACCTGGCGGATGTGGCTGATCTGGATCGTGGGTGTGTCGGCCTACGTCGTGTCGATCACGAATCGCACGTCGCTGTCCGCGGTCGGGGTGGACGCCGCGCACCTGTTCCAAGCGGATGCGTCGACCCTGTCGCTCTTCGCCGTGCTCCAGCTCGCGGTGTACGGACTCATGCAGATCCCGGTCGGCCTGCTGCTGGACCGCTTCGGTTCCCGGCCGATCATGGTCGCCGGAATGCTGCTGATGGCGGTGGGCCAGCTCGTGATGGCGTTCGCGCCGAATGTCGGCGTCGCGATCGTCGCGCGCATGATCCTCGGCGCCGGCGACGCCGCGATCTTCCCCGGCGTGCTGCGCCTCGTCGCGATCTGGTTCCCGGCGCAACGGGGCCCGCTGATGGCGCAGCTGACCGGCATCGTCGGCCAGCTCGGGCAGCTCGTCGCGCTCCTCCCCCTGCCCGTACTGCTGCACTCGACCTCGTGGTCCGTCACGTTCGGTTCTCTCGCCGGGCTCGGCGTGCTGTTCACCGTGCTCGTGTTCGCGCTGATCCGCAACCGCCCTCCCGAGCTCACCCAGGACGTCTCGGTGAACACCGACACCGGTGCGATCCGCGTCGTCACCTCCCAGGCGGACCTGCGCGTGTCGCTGCGCGAGGCGCTGGCCCACCCCGGCACCCGGCTGGGCTTCTGGACGCACTTCACGACCCCGTTCGCCGGCACGGCCTTCATGATGCTGTGGGGCATCCCGTTCCTCACGAACGGCGAGGGACTCTCGATCGGCGCGGCCTCGCTGGTGACCACGGTCTACGTCATCTTCGGGATCCTGTTCGGTCCCGTCCTCGGTGCACTGTCCGCCCGTCATCCGACGAGCCGGTCCCTCATGCTCGTGCTGCCGACGATCGCGCTCCAGGTGCTCGTCTGGCTCGCCGTGATCCTGTGGCCCGGCACGGCGCCGCTGTGGCTGCTGATCCTGCTGGCGATCGCACTCGCCACCGGCGGACCCGCGTCGATGGTCGCGTTCGACCACGCGCGCACGCACAATCCGCAGCATCGGCTGAGCACCGCCACCGGCGTGGTCAACGGCGGCGGCTTCCTGGCCGCCCTCATCGCGATCTTCCTGATCGGTCTCGCGCTCGATCTGCAGGGCGCGGGCACGCCGGCCACTTACTCGCTCGACGCGTTCCGGTGGGCGTTCCTCACCCAGATCCCGCTCTGGGTGCTCGGCACGGTCTTCATCGTGCGGGAGCGGCGCCTGACCCGGCGGGTCCTGGGTCTGGACCGCCATCCCCGGAACGACTGACCGCGCGATCAGCGACCGCGCGGCCAGCGACGTTCAACCGAGCAGCATCGCCCGGCCGGGCTCCTGCAGCACATCGGCGACGGCCTTGAGGAACTGCGCGCCCTCGGCCCCGTCCACGATCCGGTGATCGAACGACAGGCTGAGCGTCATCACATCGCGCAGCGCGACCTCGCCCTTGTGCTCCCACGGCAGGCGCCGCACCGCGCCGAGCGCGAGGATGCCGGTCTGCCCTGGCGGCAGGATCGGGGTGCCGGCATCGATCCCGAACACGCCGATGTTGGTGAGCGAGAACGTGCCCCCGACGAGGTCGGCCGGCGGAGTCTTGCCGCTGCGCGCCGTACGGGTGAGCTCGGCGACCGCCGCCGCGAGCTCCCCCAGGGGCATGCGCTCGGCATCGCGGATGATCGGCACGATCAGCCCGCGCTCCGTGGCCGCGGCGATGCCCAGATCCACGAAGTGCTGCTGCACGATCTCGCCCGCCTCGCCGTCCCATCGCGAGTTCAGCCCCGGGAAGGCCGAGAGCGCCAGGCACACGGCCTTCGCGACCACGGTGAGCACCCCGATCCGCGGCGCGTCCGGTTTGGCGCTCGCCCGCAGCGAGGC
Source organism: Microbacterium sp. Au-Mic1 (assembly GCF_021341785.1). Lineage (GTDB taxonomy): Bacteria > Actinomycetota > Actinomycetes > Actinomycetales > Microbacteriaceae > Microbacterium. The sequence continues at coordinate 409,917 of NZ_JAJTTF010000001.1, read as the reverse complement.
GATGAGGTCGGTCGTCGCGGTGACGTCGACGGTGTGGAACGTGGTCACGTGCGGAGCCGTGAACGCGCTCTGCACCATCGCCTCGGCCGTGTGCTTGCGCACGCCTCTGATGGGGATGCGGGTGGTGGCGCGCTCCCCCCGCACGGCCTGGGCGGGCGCTGCGGACGGAGTCGAGACCTCGACCGTTTCGAGAGGGCCGCCAGCGCCGCGCTGACCGATGCGCTCACGGTAGGCGTCCACGTCGGCACGGGTGATCACCCGGTCGCCGAGTTCGGCGGAGACGAGCACGAGGTCCACGCCCAGGCCCTTCGCGTAGGCGCGTACCGGCGGGGTGGATCGCGGACGCTCGCCGCGCACGGGCGGGGCCGGCATCACGGCGATGTCGTCGTGCGGTGCGGCGACCCGCACGTCGACGTCGGAGGCGACCGCGGTCGCCGCGGAGACGGCCCGGCGTGCTCGGCGCTGCGGCCGACCGGTCGAGGGCGCGGCGCCGTAGCCTACGAGGTTCGGCCCCGAGCCCTCCTCGACCTCGGCGGTCGCCGGAGTCCCGGGCGTCGTCACGGCCTGACCCTCGATCTCGAAGCCGACCAGCGGTGCTCCCACCAGCACGACGTCGCCGGCCGCGGCGTGCAGCGAGGTGATCACACCGGCGTGCGGCGAAGGCAGCTCGACGATCGCCTTGGCGGTCTCGACCTCCGCGAGAGTCTGGTTCAGGGTGACGGTGTCGCCCTCGGCGACGAGCCACTGCACGATCTCGGCCTCGGTGAGACCCTCGCCGAGGTCGGGGAGAAGGAACTCCTGCTTCATCGGTCCACTCCCTCCAGCAGCTGCTCGTCGTCGCAGACGCGGTCGACCGCGTCGAGGATCCTGTCGAGGTCCGGCAGATGGAACTTCTCCAGCTTGGCCGGCGGGTAGGGGATGTCGTGGCCGGTGACGCGAAGCGGCGCCGCCTCGAGCCAGGTGAAGCACTTCTCCGTGATGCTGGCGATGACCTCGGCGGCGACACCCGCCTCGCGCGCGGCCTCGTGCACGACCACGACGCGGCCCGTACGGCGCACCGAGGCGCACACCGTGCCGTAGTCGACCGGCGACAGCGAGCGCAGGTCGATGACCTCGAGCGAACGCCCCTCCGCCTCCGCGGCCTCCGCGGCATCGAGCGCGGTGCGTACCATGGCCCCGTAGGTCACGACCGTGACGTCGGTGCCCTCGCGCACCACCCGGGCGAGCCCCATGGGCGGCGCGTCCGCGAGCGGGGTCTCCAGATCCACCTCGCCCTTGGCGTGATACAGGCGCTTCGGCTCGAAGAAGATCACGGGGTCCTCGCTCGCGATGGCCTGGCGCAGGCACGTGTACGCGTCCTGCGGGTTCGACACGGCGACCACGCGCAGGCCCGCCGTGTGCACGAAGTAGGCCTCGGGCGACTCGGAGTGGTGCTCGGCGGCGCCGATCCCGCCGCCCCAGGGGATCCGGATGGTGATCGGCATGGGAACCGTGCCCTGGGTGCGGTAGTGCAGCTTGGCCACCTGGGACACGATCTGGTCGAACGCGGGGTAGACGAATCCGTCGAACTGGATCTCGACCACGGGCCGGTAGCCGCGCATCGCGAGGCCCACCGCCGTGCCGACGATGCCGGACTCGGCCAGCGGCGTGTCGATCACCCGCTCCGCGCCGAACTCGTCCAGCAGCCCGTCCGTGATGCGGAAGACGCCGCCGAGCTTGCCGATGTCCTCGCCGAGCAGCACGACCTTCGGGTCGTCGGCCAGTGCCTGCGAGAGGGCGGCGCCGAGCGCCTTGCCCATCGTCATCTGCGTCATGTCACGCCTCCGCGAGGGTTGCGAGGTAGCGCTCGTAGTCGGCGCGCTCCTCGGCGATGCCGGTGTGCGGCTCGGCGTACACCCCGTCGAACACGGCGAGCGGGCCGCGAGTCTCGAGGCCGAGGCATGCCGCCCGCATCTGCATGGCGGCTTCGTCCGCCTCCGCCGCGATACCGGCGGCGATCTCGTCGGTGAGCGCGCCCTCGGCGCGCAGCAGGGCCTCGACCCGAGCCAGCGGGTCCTTGCCGCGCCAGTAGTCGAGCTCGGCAGGATCCCGGTAGCGGGTCGGGTCGTCGGCGGTGGTGTGCGGGCCCATCCGATAGGTGACGAGCTCGAGGAACGCCGGTGAGCCGCCGCGGGCCTGCTCCAGTGCCCAGCGGGTCGCGGCGAACACGGCGAGCACGTCGTTGCCGTCCACGCGCATGCTGGGAATGCCGAAGCCCGGGGCCCGCCCGGCGATCGGGTGCTGCGACTGCACGGCGACCGGCTCGGAGATCGCCCAGTGGTTGTTCTGGCAGATGAAGACGACCGGGGCGCGGTAGGAGGACGCGAAGACCATGGCCTCGTTGACGTCGCCCTGGCTGGTGGCCCCGTCGCCGAAGTAGGTGACCGCGACCTGGTCGGAGCCGTCGTGGAGGATGCCGAGCGCGTAGCCGACCGCGTGCAGGGTCTGCGCGCCGATGATGATCTGCAGCGGTGCCATGTGCATCACGGCGGGGTCGTAGGACGCCCCCTCCTCCCCGCGCCACATCCGCACGTAGTCGCCGGGCTGCGCGCCACGCGCCAGCATCACACCGGTCTCACGGTAGCTGGGGAACACCACGTCGTCGTTCTTCAGGGCGCGCGCGGAGCCGATCTGCGCGGCCTCCTGCCCCTGGCACGGTGCCCACAGGCCCAGCTGCCCCTGCCGCTGCAGCGCCACGCCCTCGGTGTCCAGGCGACGCAGCACGATCATGTCGCGCAGCAGTGACAGCAGCTGCGCGGAGCTGACGTCGGCCGCGTACGGGGACAAGCGCGTGTCGTTGCGGCGCCGGCCGTGGGCGTCGATGAGGCCGGCGGGCTCGTCGAGCCCGATACCGGTGACCGTGATCGGATCAAGGTGGGTTGACATCTTCGTCCTCCTCAGTGGATCCGCCCTCGTGAGGAGGATCCGGTGCGTCTTCGCTACGCCTTGAGAGTACGTCCGCTTGACACGTCGCTCAAGCATTCTCAATCGCCTTGAGCATGTTGACAAATGGGCGCCTACGGCAGGGTGCTAGCCTTTGGCAACATGGCAACTCTCGATCGCACCGATCTCGACATCCTCGAGATGCTCTCGGCCGACCCCCGCACCACGGTGGTCGCGATGGCCGAGAAACTGCGGCTCTCGCGCAACACGATCCAGGCCCGGATGGCCCGCCTCGAGGGGACCGGGGTGTTCCTCCCGTACGAGCGGGCCTTCTCCCCCGCCGTGCTCGGCTATCCGCTGCAGGCGTTCGTGAGCATCGGGGTCCGTCAGACCGAGCTACCGCGGATCATCGCCGAGCTGGCGCGCGTGCCGGAGGTCGTGCAGGCGCACGGGCTGAGCGGCTCGATCGATCTGCTCGCCCTGGTCGCGTGCCGCGACGCCCGCCATCTCTTCGACACCGACGCACGGATCCTCTCCATCGACGGCGTCGAGCGGACCGAGACATCGCTCGCGATGGGCGAGGTCATCCCGTTCCGCGTCGGCGGCCTCATGGGGCTGGCACGGCGAGAGGCCGGAGGAACCGCCTGATCGCGCCCGCCGCCTCGGCAGGGGTCTCGTAGTGGATCAGGTGCCCGACATGGGCGATCTCGACCAGCTCGGCGTCGGGGAAGAGGGTGGCCAGGTGGCGCTCGGCCTCGATCGGCGTGATGTCGTCGCGCTGCGCCGCGACGAGCAGCGTCGGCACGGTGATCCGCGGCGCGAACTCTCGGACGTCATGGGAGACGCTCGTGCGGAACGCCTGACTCAGGACCTCGCGGTCCGCGAACCGTGAGAAGTAGGTGTCGTGCTGATCGTGCACGAACCGGCGCAGTTCCGGATCGCTGGTCTTCGCCATCGCGATGCTCATGCCCCGCACGATGATCCTGTTGCGCAGGAGCTCGGTGCCGATGCCCTCCGGAAGCCGCGCCCCGAGGGCGTAGTAGAGGATCGCGAGACGTGTGAGCACCGCCTTCGGGCCCTCCAACGCCGGCGCGCCGATCGGATTGACCAGGATCAGCCGCGGCGTCTCCAGCCCGCGCGAGACGGCAGCCGATGCCACGATCGAGCCGAACGAGTGCCCGAGGACGACCGCGCCCGGGGCCGCCACCGCGGCGAAGTCGATGAGCCACTGCGCGTAGGCGTCGATGTCGTGCACGCGGCCCGGCAGGGGTGCGGTCTCGCCGAATCCCGGGAGATCGGGCATGATCACGCGAATGCCGGGCAGGTGCGCGACCACCGGCTCCAATCCGTGGTGCTCGCCGCGGAAACCGTGCACCGCGAGAACGGTGAGCTCGGCATCGTCAGGGCCGTAGCTCCAGTACGCCGTGCGTCCGCCGAGAACCTCGGCCTCCTGCCGACGCACGGAGATGCGATCCAGGCGTGCGGCATAGGGCGAGGGCGCGGGCATGGTTCGAGTCTACGGGCGGGATCGGCACTGCCTGAGCGCACTGCCGCGTGCCGGGACGGCGATGTCCGGGCCGCACCCTACGGTGGCGTCATGACCGCTTCGACGCCGCTTCCGCCCTGGTTGACCCGCGTCGGGGTGTTCGACCTGGAGACCACGGGAATCGACGTCACCCGGGACCGCATCGTCACCGCGCACGTCGGTGTGCTCGACCACCACGGCGCCGAGATCGCCGCCCGCACCTGGCTGGCCGACCCTGGAATCCCCATCCCCGCCGGCGCCACAGCGATCCACGGCATCACCTCCGAACGCGCCTTCCGCGACGGCGCACCCGCCGCACAGGTCATCGCCGGCGTCGTGACCGCGCTGCGTTCGCTGCTCGATCAGGGTGTGCCGGTGGTGGCGTACAACGCCGCCTTCGACTTCTCGCTGCTCGCGCACGAGGCGCGCCGGCACCGGATCGCCCCTCTGGAGAACCCCGCCCCGGTGATCGATCCTCTGATCATCGACAAGACCTACGACCGGTATCGCCCCGGCAAACGGACGCTGGAGATCGTGGCCGCGCACTACGGCGTCGACCTGACCGGTGCGCACGATGCCTCGGCCGACGCTGTCGCCGCAGGCCGGGTCGCCCAGGCGCTGGCCCAGCGTTTCCCCCTGCCGGCGAGCGCGGGTGAGCTGCACACCCGCCAGATCGGCTGGGCCCGCGCACAGGCCGCGAGCCTGACCGATTATTTCGTGCGGATCGGCCGGATCGAGCCCACCGAACGCGTCGACGGCCGCTGGCCGGTGCGCGACGGCGACGCCGCCCGTCAGAGCGCGCCCACCAGGTCCTTCTGACAGATCCGGATCCTGCGGCGTAGCCTGCAGGGGTGAATGCGACCCTGAACGCGGTGCTGGGCTGGAGCACGGCAGCCCTCCCGGTCGCGCTAGGGCTCTACGTCCTCGGCTATGCCGCCTGGGTGCTCGTTCGTCGCAGGCCGCTCGAGAAGCGCTACGTGGGAGGCGGAGGAGGGATCGGCGGCGCCTTCGACAGCGTGTTCGCACCTTCATCGATGGAGGCCGAGGCCGAACGCGACCGGCAGACGAGGCGGACCGCCCCCGCGCCGGCGCCCGGCGACACTCCCTGGGGCATCGACGGCGACAGGATCCGGATCGACCTCTGACCGGCACGTTCCGCACCGGCAGATCCTCGCGCGGTAAACTGGGCGGTTACCCGACCGAGGGAGGCGCGACCGCCATGACGACCGACACCGCACGCATCGAGATCCTGGAACAGGAGATCGAGAGGATGCAGACCGTCATCGACTTCCTGCAGGTGACGTTCGCCCAGGAGCCGAAGCGCAAGAACCGTTTCCGCCGCGTGATCCGCCATGCCGAGGGCAAGATCGACGGCATCCGGTTCGCCCTCGAGACGATCCGGTCGACGGCGCCCGCCATCGACGGCCCGGGCTCGGCGTAGACAGCAGAAGACCCCCGCCTCGACCGAGGACGGGGGTCTTCGCAGCGGCGATTACTTGGAGGAACCGCCGAAGTTCTTGAAGCGCTGGTTGAACTTCTCGACGCGGCCGGCCGAGTCCATGATGCGCTGCTTGCCCGTGTAGAACGGGTGCGAGGCCGAGGAGATCTCGACGTCGATGACGGGGTACTCCACGCCGTCCAGCTCGATCGTCTTGTCGCTCGTGACCGTCGAACGGGTCAGGAAGGTGTCGCCCGAGCCGAGGTCGCGGAACACGACGGCCTGGTACGTGGGGTGGATGTCAGTCTTCATGGGGTTCCTTACGTGGTGCCCTGGATTGTGCCAGGGGCGAGGGAAGTCTGCGGTGCCGAGAGCACCAAGGATCGATTCTAACAGATCAGGCGGCGCGGGCCGCGTAGCGCCCGTCGGCCCGGTCCAGAGAGATCGGCATGCCGAACGCCTCGCTCAGAGTCTCCGCAGTGAGCGTCTGCTCGATCGGACCCGCCGCGACGATCGCACCGTCGCGCAGCAGCAGCACATGCGTGAAGCCGACGGGGATCTCCTCGACGTGATGCGTCACCATGACCATGGCCGGCGTCGTCGGCGACTGGGCGAATCCACCGAGCAGGCCCAGCAGCTCTTCGCGCGCGCCGAGATCGAGGCTCGCGCTGGGCTCGTCCAGCAGCAGCAGTTCGGGGTCGGTCATCACGGCGCGGGCGATCTGCACACGCTTCTGCTCGCCATCGCTGAGCGTGCCGAAATGGCGCTCGGCGAGGTGCTCCAGGTGCCACTGCTCGAGCACCCGCATCGCACGGCGCTCGTCGATCGACTCGTACGACTCGTTCCAACGACCCATGACCGAGTATGCGGCGGTCATGACGGTGTTCAACACGGTCTCGTCCGCCGGGATCCGGCGCGCCATCGCCGAGGAGGCGAAGCCGATCCGGGGGCGGATCTCGAACACGTCGGTGCGGCCGAGCGTCTCCCCCAGGATGTCCACCTTCCCCTGCGTCGGGTGCATCAGCGTGTCAGCGAGCTGCAGGAGCGTCGTCTTGCCTGCGCCGTTGGGTCCCAGCACCACCCAGCGCTGGTCGTCCTCGACGGTCCAGGAGAGATGATCGACGATGTTGCGGCCGTCGCGGCGCACCACGACGTCCGAGAATTCGAGGACGGCAGACATGCGCCCAGCCTATCGGTCAGGCCGTGAGCTGCTCGTAGAGCGCCCTCGTCGTGTCGGCGATCGCAGCCCAGCTGAACTCCTCCGCGGCGCGACGCCGACCGGCCTCGCCATAGGCGCGCGCCTGCTCCCGGTCCGACACCACCTCGGTCAGCACCGCCGCGAGATCCGCCACGAACCGCTCCGGATCCACCGGCGTCCCCGTGCCGTCCTGCACCTGATCGATCGGCACTAGCCGGCCCGTCACGCCGTCGACGACGACCTCGGGGATCCCGCCCGTCGCGGTGCCCACGACCGCGGCACCGCAGGCCATCGCCTCCAGGTTCACGATGCCCAGCGGCTCGTACACCGACGGGCAGACGAACGTCGTCGCAGCCGTGAGGATGGCGGACAGCTCGTGGCGCGGCAGGAACTCCTCGATCCAGACCACTCCGGTGCGCGTCGCGGTGAGTTCGGCCACCAGACCGCGCACCTCGTCCATGATCTCCGGAGTGTCCGGCGCCCCTGCGCAGAGCACGAGCTGCACCTCGGACGGCAGCTTCTCGGCGGCGCGCAGGAAGTAGGGCAGGCCCTTCTGCCTCGTGATGCGACCGACGAAGACGACCGAAGGGCGCGACGGATCGATGCCGTGCTTCGCGAGCACGCCCGGATCCTCGACGGGACGCCACGCATCGACGTCGATCCCGTTGTAGATCACGTGCACCTTCGCGGGGTCGACCTGCGGATAGGCCCGCAGGATGTCGTTGCGCATGCCCCCGCTCACGGCGATGATCGCGGCCGCGTTCTCGTAGGCGAGCCGCTCGATGCCGCTCGAGACGGCGTAGCCCCCACCGAGCTGCTCGGCCTTCCAAGGACGCAGCGGTTCCAGGCTGTGCGCGGTGAGGACGTGCGGGATGCCGTGCAGCTGCGCGGCGATGTGCCCGGCGAAGTTCGCGTACCAGGTGTGACTGTGCACGACGTCGGCTCCTGCGATGTCCGGCACCATGTCGAGATCCGTGCCGAGCGTCTGCAGCGCGGCGTTCGCACCGGCGAGTTCGACGGGTGTCCGATAAGCCGTAACCCCCTGTTCATCCCGGTCCGCGCCGAACGCCCTGACCCGCACATCCACGCTTCCGCGCAACGCTTTCACCAGTTCCGCGGCGTGCACCCCGGCCCCTCCGTAGATCTCAGGCGGGTACTCCTTGGTGATGATGTCGACGCGCATGTCCTGAAGGTAGTACATCGCGGCGACGGGGCTCTATGGTGGACGCATGTCGGCACCAAAGAAGGTTTTCGGGATCATCCTCGCCGGCGGCGAGGGCAAGCGACTCATGCCTCTGACGGCGGATCGGGCCAAGCCCGCGGTCCCGTTCGGCGGGCAGTACCGACTGATCGATTTCGCGATCTCCAACCTGATCAATTCGGGCCTGCGGCAGATCGTGGTGCTCACCCAGTACAAGTCGCACAGCCTCGATCGGCACATCTCGCAGACGTGGCGGATGTCCGCTCTGCTCGACTCCTACGTGACCTCGGTGCCCGCTCAGCAGCGTCTCGGCAAGCGCTGGTTCTCCGGATCCGCCGACGCGATCCTGCAGAGCCTGAATCTGATCCTGGACGAGAAGCCGGACATCGTCGTCGTGATCGGCGCCGATCACGTCTACCGGATGGACTTCACCCAGATGATCGAGGCGCACATCGCCTCCGGCGCACGGGCCACGGTCGCCGGCATCCGTCAGCCGCTCGCGCTCGCCTCGCAGTTCGGCGTCATCGACGTCGCGGAAGGCGACTCCGGCCGCATCAACGAGTTCCTGGAGAAGCCCTCCGATCCGACGGGGCTGCCGGACTCGCCGCACGAGGTGCTCGCGTCGATGGGCAACTACGTCTTCGACGCCGACGCTCTCATCGAGGCCGTCGAGGCCGACGGCGAGCTCGCCGGGTCCGACCATGACATGGGCGGCGACATCATCCCGTACTTCGTGAACCGCGGCGAGGCGGGGTTCTACGACATGAAGCAGAACGAGGTACCGGGATCCTCCCCGCGCGACCGCTCCTACTGGCGGGACGTGGGCACGATCGAGTCCTTCTTCGACGCGCACATGGATCTCATCTCGACCCTGCCGATCTTCAACCTCTACAACATGGAGTGGCCCATCCACTCCCAGGCGGTGAACTCGCCGCCGGCCAAGTTCGTGCGGGACTCTGTGGGGCGGATCGGCAATGCGATCGATTCCATCGTCTCGCTGGGATCCGTGCTCTCCGGCACGCACCTGGAGCGCAGCGTGGTCGGCCCTTGGACTCTCGCCGCCGGCGGATCGACCATCACCGACTCGGTGCTCTTCGATGGCGTGCGAGTGGGTCAGGGCGCGCGAGTGCACCGGGCGATCCTCGACAAGAACGTGGTGCTGCTCGACGGCGCGACGGTCGGCGTCGATCGCGAACGCGATCTCGAGCGCGGCTTCACGATCACGGAGACCGGGCTCACGGTGGTGGGGAAGGGCCAGCGCATCGAGCGGTGACCGCTCCCCTGCCGCAGCGTCACAGCGGCTCGGGCCTGCCGACGCGGCCGCTACGCTCGTCGGGTGACCACCGCGCGCTTCCTCGTCGTCCTCGATGCAGATTCCACGCTGATCCGCAACGAGGTGATCGAGCTCCTCGCCGAGGAGGCGGGGCGCCGCGCGGAAGTGCAGGCCGCGACCGAGGCCGCCATGCGCGGCGAGGTCGACTTCGCGACGAGCCTGCGCACGCGCGTCGAAGCACTGGCGGGCGTCCCCACGGCGGCGTTCGAGCGTGTGCGCAGCCGTATCGAACCCACCCCCGGCGTGCAGGAGCTCACCGCGGCGGTGCACGCGCGCGGCGGTGTGGTCGGCGTGGTCTCCGGGGGCTTCCACGAGATCCTCGACGCCGTCGCACCCGCCCTCGGTGTGGACCGGTGGCGCGCGAACCGTCTCGAAGTCCGAGGCGACGCCCTGACCGGGCGGGTCGACGGCGCCATCGTGGACGCCGCGGCCAAGGCGGCCTCGCTGCGGGAATGGGCCGCAGAGCTCGGCGTCGCGCCCCGCGCCACGATCGCGATCGGCGACGGCGCGAACGATCTGCAGATGATGGCAGCCGCCGGGCTCGGGCTCGCCTTCAACGCCAAACCCGCCGTCCGCGCGAAGGCTTCGCTCGTGGTCGGGCGCGTGGATCTGTCCGAGGTCATCCCGCTGCTCCCCTGAGCAGGCCCGCGCCCCCCGGCCTGGCGGCATCGACTCTGGCGCTTTGTCGGCGGACCTGCCTAGCGTGGACGCATGGACATCATCCTCGTTCCCGGTCTGTGGCTCGACGCCGATTCGTGGGAGCCGGTGCTCGCACCGCTCCGCGCCGCGGGACACGCACCACGGCCGCTGACCATGCCCGGGGTCGGAGCCCCTGCGGCGGACTCGTCCGAGATCCGCATGAGCGATTGGGTCGATGCGGTGGTCGCCGCGATCGACGAGTCCGTCGGCGAGGTGGTGCTCGTCGGCCACTCCGGAGGCGGCAACGTCATCTGGGGCGCCGTCGATGCCCGCCCCGATCGTGTCCGCCGCGCCGTGTTCGTCGACACCGTGCCTCCGCCGAACGGAATCGGCATCAGCGAGTTTCCCGTGAGCGATGGCGTGATCCCGTTCCCCGGCTGGGACTTCTTCGACGCCGAGGACGTCGCCGATCTCGACGCGAGCACTCGCTCCGCCGCCGCGCGCACGGTGCGGAGCGTGCCCGCGCGTGTGCCGACGGATCCGATCGCGCTCTCCGACCCGCGTCGGTACGACGTCCCGGCGACGCTGCTCATGGGCACGCTCACGCAGGAGGCGCTCGAGGGATACCTCGAACAGTGGGGCTCCTACGGCGACGAGTACCGCAGCATCCGCGACGCCGAGGTCGTGCGCATCGGATCCGGCCACTGGCCGCAGTACTCGGTCCCCGATCGGCTCGCGGAGCTGCTGGTCGCGTCCGCGCGCTGAACCGCCGGGCTTCCTGCGGACCGTGGGTTCAGTGCCCCATGCCGAGGCCGCCGTCGACGGGGATCACCGCACCGGAGATGTATGCGGCGTCGTCGGAGGCGAGCCAGGTGACCACCCCGGCCACCTCGTCGGCCGAGGCGAAGCGCCCCGCGGGGATGCTGGCCTTGTACTGCTTCTGCGTGTCCTCGGGCAGCTCGGAGGTCATGTCCGTCTCGATGAATCCCGGCGCGACCACGTTCGCGGTGATGCCGCGGGCGCCGAGCTCGCGGGTGAGGGAGCGGGCGAAGCCGACCAGCGCGCTCTTCGACGCGGCGTAGTTGATCTGACCCGCGGAACCGTAGAGCCCGACCACGCTGGAGATGAGGATGACCCGGCCGAACCGCGCCTTGAGCATCCCCTTCGACGCGCGCTTCACGACGCGGAAGGATCCGCCCAGGTTCGTCGAGACGACGCTGTCGAAGTCGTCCTCGCTCATCCTCAGCAGGAGCGTGTCCTTCGTGATGCCGGCGTTGGCGACGACGACCTCCACGGGTCCGAGCTTCTGCTCGACCTCCGTGAACGCCGCGTCCACGGCCGCGGCGTCGGTGACGTCGGCGCGCACGGTCAGCGTGCCCTCGGGCCCTTCCCCGCTGCGGGCGGTGACGGCGACGCGGTAGCCGTCACGCACGAAGCGCTCGGCGATCGCGCGACCGATGCCGCGGTTTCCGCCGGTGACGAGGACGACGCGATCAGTGCTCATGCGGGGCTCCCAAGATTCGAGGTGTACGGCACGCAAGCCTATCGAGCAGAAGTGGCGGCAGGAATTGACAGAGCACCGGTGGCACGGAAATCTGTGAGGTGACCATCCGTGTGATCGACCGCGAGGAACAGCATGAGCAACGACAACGGCGGGATCCCGCCCCAAGGCCAGCAGCCCCCCGCCTATCCCGGTGCGCCGGTGCCCCCGCAGCAGCCGGCCTACCCTGCCGCCGCGCCCGCCCCGCAGTCACCGGTCCCGCCGGCTCCGGCCTACCCGGCTTCGGCTCCCCAGCAGCCGGCCGCCCCCGCCTACCCCGGTGCCGCCCCGCAGCAGCCGGCCGCGCCGTCCTATCCGGGTGCCGCTCCGGCGTCTCCCGGGTACCCGGCGCCGTCGTACGCGCAGCCGTACGGGCAGCCCTACCCCGCGCCGTTGAAGTCGAACGGTCTCGCGATCACGGCTCTCATCTGCGGTATCGCGGGTGTGCTCCTGTGCTGGCTCGCCTACATCGTCATCCCCTTCCTCGCGTCGGTCACCGCGATCATCACGGGCCACATGGCGCTCGGGAAGATCAAGCGCGACGCCGCGCTCGGCGGCAAGGGGCTGGCCATCACCGGCCTGGTGCTCGGCTACGTCGGCGCGGTCCTCAACCTGCTCATCGGGGTCGGCTTCCTGCTGCTCATCGCCTACGGCATCTCGCAGGGCAGCAGCTACTGATCCGACGCCCCGCGGCGTCCGGCCCGGTCGCGGCGGCGTAGGCTGGAGTCATCGTGAGAAGGACTCCTGACGCCGCCGTGACCTCCCTGCCGCGCGCACCGCGCGACGAGGCGAGAGACCGCGTGCGCCACTACGTCATCACGATGTCGATCCGCATGATCTGCTTCGTGCTGATGTTCGTGGTGCAGCCGATGGGGTGGTGGACCTGGGCTTTCGGGATCGCCGCCGCGGTGCTGCCGTATATCGCGGTCGTCTTCGCCAACGCCGGTGACGACTCCGTGCCCACCGGGGTCGAGTCCCCGCGGATCGAGATCGAGGCTCCCGCCGAAGCGGCGCCCTCCGCGTCGCAGGAACCCCCGGTGATCACGATCGCCGAGACCGTCGCGCATCCGGCCGAGCCGCGCTCGTGAACGCCCCGGATCCTGCCCTGAAATGCTCGCGCGCCGGCTGCCGGGCGGCGGCGACCCATCGCATCGTGTGGCGCAACCCGCGAATACACGGACCCGAGCGCGAGAAGGTCTGGCTCGCGTGCGGCGAGCACCTGAGATTCCTGTACGACTACCTGCGCGCCCGCGACTTCCCGGCGCGCATCGACACGGCCGTGGGTGAGGGCGAACCCGAATGATGCGACAGCGCCTGCTCCGCTGGAGCGCCTACCTCGCCGTCGCGATCGTCTTCGCGGTCGTGTGCGCCTTTCTGTCGAACTGGCAGTTCTCGCGCAACGACGGCCGACAGACCCAGCTCGAACTGGTGCAGCAGAACTACGACGCCAAGCCCGTCCCCCTCGATCAGCTGCTTGCCCCCGGGGAGACCCTCCCGGAGAAGTCGCAGTGGCACCCCGTGCAACTGCACGGGCAGTACGAGCCGTCGGGGCAGCTCCTGGTGCGCAACCGCCCGCACGGCGGCACCAGCGCCTTCGAGGTGCTCGTGCCGTTCCGCACGGATGACGGGCGCGTCTTCATCGTGAACCGCGGGTGGGCCATCGCCGGAGACGGATCCGACGTGCCGACGTCGATACCCGCGCCGCCCTCGGGAGAGACCACGGTCATCGCCCGGCTGCGTCCGGCCGAGCCTCTCCCGCCGTCCGGCCGAGGTGCGCCCGAAGGGCAGGTGCCCAGCATCAACCTCGCCCTCGTGGCGGACAAGATCGGTGGCGGCAGCGCAGTCGACACCGGGGCCTACGGGGAACTCGTCAGCGAATCCCCCGCGCCCGCCACGCGCCCGCACGCCTTCGAGGCGCCGTCCGACGACCCGGGCCCGTTCCTGTCCTACGCCATCCAGTGGATCCTGTTCGCGATCATGGGCTTCATCTTCATCGGCTACGTGATCCGCACCGAGGTCCACAAGCACCGCGACGAGGCGGCCGGACGGCCCCCACGGGGCCCCCGACGCCGCCGCGACCGCGACATGGACGACGAGGACGCGCTGCTGGACGCCGTGGAGCCGCGCTGAGCCTCTCACCGCGACACCCGGGTCGCCCCGGGGGTCGGCAGCGAGCGAGATTCAGGCGAGCTCGATGAGGTCCTGGTAGTCCTTCGACCAGATGTCCTCGACGCCGTCGGGCAGGATCAGGACGCGCTCCGGGTTCAGCGAGGCGACGGCGCCCGGGTCGTGCGAGACGAGCACCACGGCGCCCTCGTAGTGCGCGAGCGCACCCAGGATCTCCTCGCGGGACGCCGGGTCGAGGTTGTTCGTGGGCTCGTCGAGGAGCAGCATGTTGGCCGAGGAGACGACCAGCGTCGCGAGGGAGAGGCGGGTCTTCTCCCCTCCGGAGAGGACGCCGGCGGGCTTGAGCACGTCATCACCGGTGAATAGGAAGGATCCGAGCACCTTGCGCGCCTCGGTCTCGTTGATGTCGGGCGCGGCCGACATCATGTTCTCCAGCACCGAGCGCGACACATCGAGGTTCTCGTGCTCCTGCGCGTAGTAGCCGACCTTCAGGCCGTGCCCCGGTTCGAGCTGGCCGGTGTCGGGCTCGTCGACGCCGGCGAGGATCCGCAGCAGCGTCGTCTTCCCGGCGCCGTTGAGGCCCAGCACGACCACCTTGGAGCCGCGGTCGATCGCCAGGTCGACGTCGGTGAAGATCTCGAGCGAGCCGTACGACTTCGACAGTCCTGAGGCCATGAGGGGGGTCTTCCCGCACGGGGCGGGCTTGGGGAACCGCAGCTTGGCGACGCGGTCAACCTGACGCACCTCCTCGAGACCGGCGAGCAGCTTCTCGGCGCGGGCGACCATCTGATGCGCGGCGGCCGCCTTGCTCGCCTTCGCGCCGAAGCGCGCGGCCTGCTGCTGCAGGGTCGTCGCCTTCTTCTCGGCGTTGGCGCGCTCCTTCTTGCGCCGCTCCTCGTCTGCCACCCGCTGGCGCAGGTAGTTCTTCCAGTTCATGTTGTAGATGTCGATCATCTGGCGGTTCGCGTCCAGGTAGAACACCCGGTTCACGGTCTCGCCGACCAGCTCGACGTCGTGGCTGATCACGATCAGCCCGCCCTTGTAGCCCTTGAGGAACTCGCGCAGCCAGACCACACTGTCCGCGTCGAGGTGGTTGGTGGGCTCGTCCAGGATCATCGTCTCGGCGTCCGAGAACAGGATCCGGGCGAGCTCGATGCGCCGGCGCTGACCACCGGAGAGCGTCTTCAGCGGCTGGTCGAGGATCCGGTCCGGCAGCGAGAGATTGTTCGCGATCGACGCGGCTTCGGCCTCGGCCGCGTACCCGCCCAGCGCCTCGAACCGCTCGGTGAGGTTGCCGAAGCGCTTCATCGCCTTCTCGGCGACGGCCGGGTCGGCGGAGCCCATCTGCTCGGACGCCTCGCGCATGCCCAGCTGCAGGGAGCCGAGGCCGCGCGCGTCGAGGATCCGGGTGCGCGCGAGCATCTCCGGGTCTCCGGAACGCGGGTCCTGCGGCAGATAGCCCAGCTCGCCACTGCGCTCGACCTTGCCGTCGGCGGAGATCAGGTCCCCCGCCAGCACCTTCGTCAGTGTCGTCTTGCCGGCGCCGTTGCGGCCGACGAGACCGATCTTGTCGCCATCGGCGACGCGGAAGGAGACGTTCTCCATGAGGAGACGCGCTCCCACGCGGATCTCGAGGTCGTGCACGGCGAGCACAGCGGACGTCCGTTCTTCAGAGGGGGGTGAGCGGCCGGATGGCCAGCCTCCCAGTATAGGACGCGCGACGGGACCGGATCTGCGTGTCCGCGGCGGGAGGGACGCTCATCCGAGTCCGCGCGCCGCGAGCGCCTCCCCCACCGCGTCGGCGTGCCGAAGGGTGCGCACGAGCAGCGGAACCGCCACCCTCGGTCCCAGTCGCACGCCTCGGGCGTCCTGGGCCTCGCGGACGGCGCGCACGAAACCGCCGACGACCGGAACCATGGTGAGGGTGAGCGAGAGCACCAGCGCGACCGATTCCGCATCGACGCCGAGCGGCCGCAGTGGTCTGAGGAGCCGCGCGATGACCGCCATCAGGGCGCTTGTCGAGGTAGTACGGGTGAGCAGCTCCGCGAGCAGCAGGAGCGCCACGAGTCTTCCCGTGTTCACGATCGCCGCCGGCACCCCGACGAAGACCACGAGTGCCGCGCCGAGGATGAGCACGAGCCAGCGCAGGCGCCACCATGCCTGTCCCAGGGCGCGCAGGCCGAGTCGCGCGAGCAGGAACAGCGCACTGACCGCCACCGCCGCGCCGCATGCGACGACAGCGGCCCCCTGCGTCGCCGGGAGGAACGAGAGGACGAGCGCGCTCAGTGCCAGCAGCGCGAGCTTCACTCCGGCGGGTGTCCGGTGCAGGAAGCCGGATCCGGGACGGTAGAGCGAGATCATCGCGATGCCTCAGGCGCAGACCTGCAGGTACGCCGAGATCACATCGTCGGGCGCGCCCTGTGCGAGCACCCGCCCCTGCTCGATCAGCACGACCTCATCGCAGCGTCGGGCCAGGTCGAGGTCGTGGGTGACCAGGACGAGGGGCATCTCCAGCCCCAGCAGGGCATCGCCGATGCGACGGCTGTTGCGGAGGTCCAAGCGCGTGGTGGGCTCGTCGGCGACCACGAGATCCGGACGGCCGATCAGCACGGACGCCAGCGCCAGCAGCTGCTTCTGACCGCCGGACAGCTCCGTCGCCGGCGCGTCGCGCAGCGCCCCCAGGCCGCACCATTCCAGCGCCTCCTCCACGCGCGCGGTGCGCTCCGGTGCGGGGACATCGCGCAACGACAGCGCCAGGTCCTCGGCGGGCGTCGGCATCAGGATCTGCGCGTCCGGATCCGCGAACACGAATCCCACTCTGCGTCGCACGTCCCGGGTGTTCCGCACCGGATCGAGCCCGGCCACGCGCACCGACCCGGTGGTCGCCACATGAAGCCCGTTCAGCAGCCGGACCAGACTGGATTTGCCGGATCCGTTCGCGCCGATCACCGCGGTCCGTCGCGCGGTCAGCCGCAGCGAGACGTCCTCGAGGATCCTCCGCCCGTCGAGGTGCAGCGAGACCGCGCTCAGCTCGACGTCAGGCGACACGCGCGGTCGTCCGCAGGAATGCCCGCGGGTACGCGCGCTGCAGCGCGACGCACAGCACGGTGGCGACGACCGCCTTGAGGAGATCGCCCGGGAGGAACGCGAGACTCGACAGCGCCGTCACCCCGAGTGGCACCCCTGTGGCGAACGCCTGCACGGGGATCCCGAACAGATACACGACGCCGATGCCGCCAAGCACCGCGGCGAGACCGGCTCGCCACCACGTGACACGTCGCGCGCCCATGATCAGTCCGATCACGACGACACCCGCGAGCCAGCCGAGGAGGTAGCCGGCGCTCGGCCCGGCGAAGACCGCGAGGCCGCCTCGTCCGCCCGCCAGCACCGGGAGGCCGACCGCGGCGAGAGCGAGCACGGCGAGCACCGACAGCGGGGCCAGACGCGGACCGAGGATGAGTCCTGCGAGCATCACGCCGAGAGTCTGCGCCGTGATCGGCACGCCCCCGGGCAGCGGCACGATCACCAGCCCCAACGCGATGATCAGTGCGGCGAAGACGGCGATGCGGGCGGCGTCCGCGCCCCAGGGCCGGGAGGTCGAGGTCATGGGTTCCCCTTCGGATGTGCATGCGCGACGGATCCGGGCCGGCCGGCGCGCTACCTGAACAGTGTTCACCTGAACGCCGTTCAGTATACTCATCCGCATGACTCCCCCGCGCACCGGACGCCACGACCGCGATCACATCATCGGCGTCGCGCTCGACCTGCTCGACCGCTACGGCTTGCCCGATCTCACGATGCGCCGTCTGGCCACGGAGCTCGACGTGCAGCCCAGCGCCCTCTACTGGCACTTCGACAGCAAGCAGGACCTGCTCGCGGCGGTGTCGGACCGGATCCTCGCAGGCATCCCCGATCCGGCACCCGGCGACGACCTTCTCGGCGCGGCGCACGCGGTGCGGGATGCGCTGCTGTCGTACCGCGACGGCGCCGAGATCGTGATGAGCTCCGCGGCGCTGCGCCCGGGGAACTCTCGCGCGGAGGACGCGCTCCGCGCCGTGCTGTCGCCGACCGTTCCCGATGCAGACCTCGCGGCGACGGCCGTGCTGCAGTTCGTCCTGGGCCACACCACACTCGTGCAGCAGCGCATGCACGGCGAGAGCTACGGCGCTGCGAGCTCCACGGACACCCTGGACGGGCACGGCCGCGACGCGGCGGTGTTCGAAGCGGGCATCGCCCTGCTCAGCCGCGGAGCGGATCGGACGCCGGCACCGCGCTGACGGCATCTGCACGGGCTGCCCCGGGCCCGTCCCCGATGCGCAGTCCGGGGAGCACCGCGATCAGGATCGCCGCAGCCGAGACGGCGAAGACCACGGGGAATCCGGAGCCGGCGATCGGCAGGCTCACGAACAGCAGTCCGGCGAGGGCGATCGTCACCGCGGAGCCCGTCGAATCCGAGATCGAGAGCGCCGACGAGTTGAACCCCTCATCGACCGGCGACGAGTAGGCCAGGGTGAGCACGTTCAGACGGGGGTAGAGCAGCCCGATGCCGCCGCCCGCGATCCCCCAGAGTGCCACGACGGCCCACGGCATCGATCTCGACACGGCCAGGCCGATGAGCCCGAGGAGCGAGACCGACAGCAGCGCCAGGCCGATGACGACCATCCGCCGGCTGCCCAGTCTCTCGCCGTACCGGCCCTGCACCGCGGACGCACCCGACCAGGCGAGAGCAGACATGGTCAGGGCGAGTCCCGCGATCGTGGGGCTGAACTCGAACCGCTCCATGAGCATCCTCGGAACGTAGGCCTCGGCCGCGAAGAAGGCGCCGGCGACGAGCCCGCGCATCAGCACGACGCTGGGAAGCCCCGGTGCCGCGCGCAGCGTGCCGGCCGGCAGCAGCGGCCGGATCGCGAGAGCGATCGCGACGATGGCCGCGAGTGCGACCGGCCAGCCGATCTCCGGGGCGGCGTCGGAGGCGAACCCCACGGCGACAGCGGCGACCGCGACGACGACGGCGAGCAGGATCCGCACCCCGATCCGCCCGGCGGACGGCGGCGCAGGATCCTCGCCGCTGAGATCCCGATGCGTGCGCAGGTCGACCGCGCGGAGCCGGACGATGACCAGCAGGAAGGCGATCACGTTCAGCACGGCGACGCCGAGGAAGGTCCAGCGCCAGTGCAGGAACTGCGCGACGGCGCCGGCGAGGAACGGGCCGATCATCGAAGGGACGACCCAGGCGGCCGCGAAGGCGGCGAAGATGCGCCCGTGCAGCGACGGCGGGTAGACGCGGGCCACCACGACATACAACGCGACCGTCTGGCCACCGCCGCCGAGCCCCTGGATGAGCCGGCCCAGGACCAGCGTGTACATGTCCGTGGCGGCGCCCGCGATCACCAGACCCACGATGAACAGCGCGACCGCGGTGTACAACGGCGCCCGCGGTCCGGCTCTGTCACTCCACGCCCCGCTCGCCACCATGCCGATGACCCCGGTCGCGAGGGTCCCGGCGAAGGCCACCGCGTACAGCGCGTCGCCGTGCAGATCCGCCGCAACCAGGGGCATGACCGTGGTCACGGCCAGCGCCTCGATCGCACCGAGGAAGATGAGCACGACGGACCCGACCGTGATGCCGAGTCGATGCCGGTCCCAGATGGTCGCTGCGGCGACCGGTGCCGTCACCGCTGCACCAGCGCCGCGATCCGGAGCACCGCTTCGGTCAGCACTTCCGGCGAGCAGCCCAGGTTGATGCGGACGTGGCCACGACCTTCCGCGCCGAAGGTCGGGCCGCGGTTGAGCGCGACCTTCGCCTCGCGCAGGATCCGGCCGGCGGGGTCGTCCCCCCAGCCGAGGTCACGGAGGTCGACCCAGGCGAGGTAGCCCGCGTCCGGCAGCCGGTAGCGCGCGCCCGGGATGTGCTCGGCGAGCAGACGACCGAGCAGGCGCCTGTTGTCGTCGAGGGCGACGAGGAGCCCGTCCAGCCAGGCGTCGCTCGCAGGGTCCCAGGCAGCCACGGCCGCCATCGCGCCGAAGAGTCCTGTGCGCCACTCCACCTCGGGCGGGAGCCCGTGCACCATGGCGGCGGTCTGCTCGCTCGCGGTGACCATCACCGCGCACTTCAGGCCGGCGAGATTGTACGCCTTGCTCGCGCTGGTGACCGTGTAGCCGACCTCCGCCGCGAGCGGCGACGCGGCGAGGAACGGGGTGTAGTCGATCCCCGGCTGCACCAAGGGCGCGTGGATCTCGTCGCTCACCACAACCGCACCGTGCGCGGCGGCGATCTCCGCCAGGCGCGCCAGCACGGCGTGGCTGTGCACCGTGCCGGTGGGGTTGTGCGGGTTGCACAGCAGCACGGCGCGCGCGCCGTCGGCGAGAGCCCGTTCGATGCCGTCGAGGTCGAGCGTCCAGGATCCGTCCGCGTCGACGAGCGGGACGCGCTCGACGACGCCGCCGGCCTCCTCGATGCAGTCGAAGAACGGCGGGTACACCGGCGGCGCCACGACCACCCGGTCTCCCGGGGTCAGCACCGCACGCAGGATCTCGACGACGCCCATCATCACGTCGCACGTGGACCTGATGTGGGCGGGCTGCACACTCCAGCCGAAGCGACGCTGCGCATACGCGACGAACGCATCCCGGAGACCGGGGTCTGGAGGGGTGTACCCGGTGTCGCCCTGCTCGACCGCTTCGTGCAGGCGCCGGGTGATCGCGTCGGCGAGGGGGAAGTCCGTCTCCGCCACGAACAGCGGCAGCACGTCGTCAGGATACGTGCGCCATTTGGTGCTGGAGCGGCGGCGGAGCTGATCGAGCGGCAGCGCCCGGAGGGCTGCGGTGCGTGCGGCGGCGAAGGTCACCCTTCGAGCCTATCGACGCGGGAGCGCCGAAGGGCCCGACCCCGTCATACGGCGTCAGACCCTTCGATCGTGCGTGTCAGATCGCGAAGCCGAGCGCGCGCATCTGGTCGCGGCCGTCATCGGTGATCCGCTCCGGACCCCACGGCGGCATCCAGACCCAGTTGATGCGGAATCGGTCGACGACATCGTCCAGCGCCTGACCGGTCTGCTCCTCGAGCACATCGGTCAGGGGGCACCCGGCGCTCGTGAGCGTCATGTGGATGACGAGGGCGTCGTTCTCCTCGTCCCAGGAGAGATCGTAGATGAGGCCGAGGTCGACGACGTTGATCCCGAGCTCCGGGTCCACGACGTCCTTGAGCGCCTCGGTGACCTCGTCGTACTTCTCTCCGGTCAGCGTTGCCGTCATGCCTTCAGCCTACGCTTCGATGGGAGCGGCGGGGTCGAGGAAGCGGTCGTAGCCCTCGTCCTCGAGACGGTCGGCGAGCTCCGCACCGCCCTCTTCCACGATCTTGCCGGCGACGACCACGTGCACGTAGTCGGGGCGGATGTAGCGCAGGATGCGCGTGTAGTGCGTGATCAGCAGCACGCCGAGGTTCGTGTGCTCCTTCGCGCGGTTGACGCCCTCGGAGACGATCTTCAGAGCGTCGACATCGAGGCCGGAATCGGTCTCGTCGAGCACGGCGATCTTCGGCTTGAGCACCTCGAGCTGGAGGATCTCGTGACGCTTCTTCTCTCCACCCGAGAAGCCCTCGTTGACGTTGCGCTGTGCGAACTTCGGGTCCATGCGCAGGTTCGCCATCGACGCCTTGACGTCCTTGGTCCACTGGCGGATGGAGGGTGCCTCGCCATCCAGCGCGGTCTTCGCCGTGCGCAGGAAGTTGGTGACCGTGACGCCGGGGATCTCGACCGGGTACTGCATGGCGAGGAACAGGCCGGCGCGGGCGCGCTCGTCGACGCTCATCGCGAGGACGTCCTCGCCGTCGAGCGTGATCGAACCGCTGGTGACGGTGTACTTGGGGTGGCCGGCGATCGTGTACGCGAGCGTCGACTTGCCGGACCCGTTCGGGCCCATGATCGCGTGGGTCTCCCCCGTGCGCATGGTGAGGGTGATGCCGTTGAGGATCGGCGTGGTGCCCGCCTCGGTCTCGACGGTGACGTGCAGATCGGTGATCTCCAGGACAGTCATGGATGGTTCCTTCGTATTCGTGAAGCTTCGTGTACGGGCGCCGGGCTCAGAGGCCACTGACGTCCTTCGTGACGGTGGGGTCGATCATGAGGTCGTCTCCGACGATCTCCGTGACGTACACCGGGACCGGCTCGTAGGCCGGAAGGTTCAGCGGCTTGCCCGAGCACAGCGAGAACGCCGAGCCGTGCGCCCAGCACTCCAGCGTGGTGCCCTCGACGAACCCCTCGGACAGCGAGATGTCGCCGTGCGTGCAGGTGTCGCCGATCGCGTGGATCTCGCCCTCGGAATCGAGCACGACCGCGATCGGGACGCCGTCCAGCTCGACGCGCAGCGGAGTGTCCTCCTGCAGGTCGCTCACGGCGCAGGCCCGCTGGGGGGTCACGCGTTCACCGCCTGCAGCTCCAGCTCGATCGCGGCGAGCAGCTCCTCCTCCAGGGAGGGCACGCCGAGACGCTGCACGATGTCGCTGAGGAAGCCGAGGACGACGAGGCGACGAGCCTCCTCCTCGGTGATCCCCCGCGCCTGCAGGTAGAACAGCTGCTCGTCGTCGAAGCGTCCGGTCGCGCTCGCGTGGCCCGCACCGAGGATGTCCCCGGTCTCGATCTCGAGGTTCGGGATCGAGTCGGCGCGTGCACCCTCGGTGAGCACCAGGTTGCGGTTGGCCTCGTACGAGTCGGTGCCCGTCGCGTCGGGGCCGATCAGCACGTCGCCGATCCACACGCTGTGCGCGCCTTCGCCCTGCAGCGCGCCCTTGTACAGGACGTCGCCGACCGTGTGAGCGCCCTTGTGGTGCAGGTAGACCTGGCTCTCCAGGTGCTGTCCGGCATCCGCGTAGGACAGGCCGTACAGACGCGTCTCGGATCCGGCCCCCGCGAGCTCGACGTTCGGGTTGACCCGGACGACGCCGCCGCCGAAGCTGACGACGAAGTGCGTGAGCGTGGCGTCGCGGTCGACCCGGGCCTGGTGCGAGGCGGCGTGGATGGCGTCATCGGCCCAGCGCTGCACGCTGACCACGGTGAGCCGGGAGCCGTCGCGGGCGATGATCTCCACGTTCTGCGCGTACTGCGCGGCGCCGTGGTGATCGAGCACGACCGTTGCGCGGGAGTTCGGCATCGCCTCGATGAGGATCTGGCCGAACGCGCGCTTGCCCGCGTCCGTGCCGTCGATGTGGAGCACGATCGGCGCGTCGATCTCGTCGTTCTGCGGGATACGCAGGTGCAGGCCGCGGCGGGCGTGCTTCCAGGCCAGGGCGCTGGGCAGATCCTCCGGACGGAAGAACTCGCCGTAGGCGTCGGCCTCGTCGGGGACGAGGAAGGCCTCGACCCCGTCCAGGTCGATCGCCACGGCGTCATCGTCGCCGGGCTCGTCCGCCAGCAGCCCGGCGAGCTGGGCCACCGGCGTGTGCTTCCAGTTGACCTCGCGCCCCGTGGGAGCGCCGAAGTCGGCCGGGTCGTACGAGTGCGGGCGCTCCGAGCGGGTCTGCACCGGGACGGTCTTGTCCGCAGCCACGAGCTGGGCCGCGGGGTCGATGTGGGCGTGCGTGTCCTGCGCCTCCGCGGGCGCGGCAGTGGGGGCCGTCATCTCAGCCGACCGATCCTTCCATGCCCATCTCGATGAGCTTGTTCAGTTCCATCGCGTACTCCATGGGCAGCTCGCGCGCGATCGGCTCGATGAAGCCGCGCACGATCATCGCCATCGCCTCATCCTCGGGCATGCCGCGGGACTGCAGGTAGAAGAGCTGCTCCTCGCTGACCTTCGACACGGTGGCCTCGTGGCCGAGCTGCACGTCGTCGACGCGGATGTCGATCGCCGGGTAGGTGTCGCTGCGGGACTTCGTGTCCACGAGCAGCGCGTCGCAGCGCACCGTGTTGGCCGAGTGGTGCGCGTTCGCGTCCACCCTGACCTCGCCGCGGTAGCCGGCGCGCCCGCCGCCGCGGGCGATCGACTTCGACACGATCGAGGACTGCGTGTAGGGCGCCATGTGGATCATCTTCGCGCCGGCGTCCTGGTGCTGACCGGGACCGGCGAAGGCCACCGAGAGGGTCTCGCCCTTGGCGTGCTCGCCCATCAGGTAGATCGACGGGTACTTCATCGTCACCTTGGAGCCGATGTTGCCGTCCACCCACTCCATGGTCGCGCCCTCGTGCGCGACCGCGCGCTTGGTGACCAGGTTGTAGACGTTGTTCGACCAGTTCTGGATCGTCGTGTAGCGCACGCGGGCGTTCTTCTTCACGATGATCTCGACGACGGCGGAGTGCAGCGAGTCGCTCTTGTAGATCGGAGCGGTGCAGCCCTCGATGTAGTGCACATAGCTGTCCTCATCGGCGATGATCAGCGTGCGCTCGAACTGGCCCATGTTCTCGGTGTTGATCCGGAAGTAGGCCTGCAGCGGGATCTCCACGTGCACGCCCTTGGGGACGTAGACGAACGAGCCGCCGGACCAGACCGCGGTGTTCAGCGCGGCGAACTTGTTGTCGCCGGCCGGGATCACCGTGCCGAAGTACTCCTCGAAGAACTCGGGGTGCTCGCGCAGCGCGGTATCGGTGTCCATGAAGATGACGCCCTGCGCCTCCAGATCCTCGCGGATCTGGTGGTAGACGACCTCGGACTCGTACTGCGCGGCGACGCCGGCGACGAGGCGCTGACGCTCGGCCTCGGGGATGCCGAGGCGCTCGTAGGTCTCGCGGATGTCCTCCGGGAGGTCCTCCCAGCTCTGCGCCTGCTTCTCCGTGGAGCGCACGAAGTACTTGATGTTGTCGAAGTCGATCTCACTGAGGTCGGCGCCCCAGGTCGGCATCGGCTTGCGGCCGAAGAGCTGCAGACCCTTCAGACGGGTCTTCAGCATCCACTCCGGTTCGCTCTTGAGCGCCGAGATGCCCCGCACCACATCCTCGGACAGACCGCGTCGCGCGGTCGCGCCGGCGGCATCCGTGTCGTGCCAGCCGAACTCGTACACCCCCAGACCATCAAGCTCCGGGCGGTCGATCAGCACATCCGACATCACACTCTCCTCTTGGGCCGTAACGGTTCATCCGCCCCGGCACACCGTCGCTCCCGTCGAGTCTGCGGGGAACGGGTGCCGCTCATGGGCCCTCATCATGGACGCAAAGCATTCGCGCCTAAACTGTGTTGTCGATGGCAGAGCCATGCGCGTTCCGCGCTCCTGCGACCATCGCCAACACCTGAGATTCTACAGGTTCCCTCCGACATCCGGGCCGCAGTGCGCCCGCCGGAAGGGTTCCGGAGGAGCCATGCCCGAGATCGCACCACAGCCCGCCCCCCGCACCCGCTCCGGATTCCTGGGCCGAGTCCATGATTGGCTCCCCGATCGCGTCGACCTCCGCGTGCGGATCGCGGCCTGGGTCTCGCTCATCCTCGAGGTCGCGATCGTCGGCACCGGAGGCGCCGTGCGCCTCACCGATTCGGGCCTCGGCTGCGAGTGGCCGCTGTGCACGCCGGACTCGCTCTTCCCCACTGCCGCACAGAGCTACCACTCGCTCATCGAGTTCGGGAACCGCGGGCTCAGCTTCTTCGTGGGCCTCGCCGCGATCGCGGTGATCGTGCTCGTCTCGCGCCTCCGATCCGAGCGCCGTGATCTCTGGATCATGTCCTGGATCGTCTTCGCGGGCGTGCTCGTTCAGGCCGTCGTCGGCGGGATCCTGGTGATCTTCCAGCTGCACCCGAACATGGTCGCCTTCCACTACCTGGTCTCGCTGGCGCTCGTCGCGGTGTCGGCGGCATTCGTGGTGAGGATGGGACAGCTTCGGGGCGCGCGGGAGCGCGCCGTGCCCAAGGGCGTCGCCATCCTGGTGCACGTCACCTCCTTCGTCCTGGCGCTGACGGTGATCTTCGGCGTGCTCACGACCGGCGCGGGACCGCACTCCGGCGACCCTGCGGTGACGCTGCGGAACGGCTTCGACGCGACGATCCTCGAGCACGTGCACTCGTGGCCCGCCTACGCGCTGTTCGCGCTGACTCTGACGCTGCTCGTGATCGCGCTGACGAACTCGCTCGCCGCGATCCGCAACGCGGTGATCACGCTGCTCGCGATCGAGCTGGTCCAGATCGCCGTCGGCCTCTACCAGGCGCGCAACGCCCTGCCCCCGCTCGCCGTGGGCGTGCACATGGTGCTCGCCGCGATCCTCGTCGCGGCCTGCACGGCCCTCGTGCTGCGGCTGAAGCGCCCCGCCGCGACCTGGCCCGCAGCGGCGAGCGTGCAGGGCGCCGCTGCCGCGGACACCGAGTCCTCGAGCTCTCTCGGCTGAGCTGCTCGTCCGTCAGCCGGCGCTCCGATCGGCGCCCGGGCTGCCGTCCTGCGCCCAGGCGACCCCGAGGGCGAACAGCGTGGCGACACCGTAGCGCTCCATCGCCGCCGCGATCCTGCGCCTGCCGGTGCGCGGCGTGATGCCGAGCGAGCGGGACGCCGCATCGAGGGTCATCCCCCGCCGCATCCGGTGCAGCAGCTGACCGTACCCGCCGGGATCCCTCTCGACGGGACTGGCCTGCTGCCAGAGCTCCGCGAAATAGGCCTTCGCGAGCCCGGCGATCACCGGGCTCGCGACCGCCAGCACGCTCTGCGGCGCCGCCTCGCCCCACACCAGCGGCACCCCCGTGACATCCAGGTCGTCCACCCAGAACCAGCCCGGAGGGTCCGGCAGCATGCGGAACTCCACGCCGGAGTCGCGGAAGGCGCGCACCATGCCGGTCAGGTGCTCGTCGAGCGGCATCGCCGGGATGATCGCCTGCACCGAGGAGTAGGTCGACATCGCCGTGGCGAACGCCCTGCTGCGCTCGGGGCTGCTCGCACGATATCGATCGAGGTCGGTCAGCACCGCCCGCACCCGGCCACCGGACCCCACCCGGGATGCCTGGACGGCGAACCACAGGTCCTCAGCGGCGTGCGGACCGTGCGCGCTCTGCAGTGAGAGCCGGTCCTGGGCGACCGCCTCACCGAAGTTCCAGGACGAGGTGCGGCGCGCGACGGCGTCCAGGATCGCCGCGAGCTGATCGCTGCGGGCCTGCGCCTGGGCGCGTTCCGACTGAAGCACCCGCTCGATCGCGATCGCCGCGGCGTGAACCGGAGGATTGAGCAGGATCACCCCGTCCTGCAGGGCCAGGGCTCCCACGTCCGCGAGCCGCTCCAGGCTCGTCCGCACCGGACCGTGATCGAGTCCTGAACGCGCGACGACCGCATCCACGTCGAAGAGCCGCTCCCGCAGCAGTAGATCCAGCAGTTCGTCGTCGGTCATCTCATGTCCTCTTGCGGACAGTGCACGTATCGGTCCTTGCGCCGTCCTGATCAGGTCAGGTGGAATATGTCCTGGACGCTAGCAGGAGGCACGGGATCAGGGACGGATCCGCACCTGCATGCTGGGGACGCGGGTCCCGGCGCAGGGACGCCGGGACCTCACCTCGTCTCCCCCGGGGCGGCAGTCGACGCACCGGGCGGGCCTCGCCGACGCGACGGACACATACCGCCCTCATAGGCGACGCAGATCGGACGCACGAGTTCGCCGGTGAGGCTGGATCCATGACACGCGCATTGAATCGCAGCCTCCCGTTCTGGATCCTCGTGGTCGCCTCGATCGGCCTCGTCGCCGCAGGGCTTCTCACCGTCCTGGATCACCTCGCCACCATGACCGCCACCCTCAAGGACGGCAGCGCGACCGGACTCGAGGTGTACGGAGGTCAGTCCTGGATCGTGCTCGGTTCAGCCCTGATCGGAGCGGGAGCGCTGGGCGTTCTGCTCGCGCTCGCGCTCGCGGTCGTCTCGACGCTGCTCGGCGCCGCCACGGCACGGCCGGTCGACATCGCGCCGCTCGCGTTCGAGGACGTCGATGACATCGACGACGAGACCGGATCCGAGGCCGCCGACCCCGCAGGAGCGCTCGACGCTCCTGCCGCTCCGCACGAGATCGAGAAGCAGCAGCGGCAGAACCCGGCCGAGGTCGATGACGCGTCGGCCGACGAGGCTCAGAAGGGCAGCAGCGGGTCGACCGCGACGGCCACGAAGATCAGCGTCAAGTAGGTGATGGAGGCGTGGAAGACGCGCATCGGCTTGGCCGATGCGCCCTTCACCGCCTGCGCGTACAGCCGGTGCGACTCGTACACGAACCAGCCGCCGAAGACCAGCGCCGACACCGTGTAGACCAGGCCCATGCCGGCCACGGGGATCAGCAGCAGTGAGCACGCCAGCGTCGCCCACGCGTACAGGATGACCTGCAGGCCCACCTGCGAGGCGGAGCGGGTGACGCCGAGCATGGGCACGTCGACGTCGTCGTAGTCGTCCTTGTACTTCATCGACAGCGGCCAGTAGTGCGCCGGGGTCCACAGGAACACCAGCACGAAGAGCACGAAGGCCGGCCAGTCCAGCGAGCCGGTCACCGCCGCCCAGCCGATGAGGACCGGGAAGCACCCGGCGATGCCGCCCCAGATGATGTTCTGCTCGGTGCGACGCTTGAGGATCATCGTGTAGATGACGACGTAGAAGAAGATCGCGGCGGCCGAGAGCACGGCGGCGACCCAGTTGGTGGTCAGCCAGAGCCACCCGGTGGAGGCGACGGCGAGCACCCAGGAGAACACCAGGGCGCCGCGCGGAGAGACCTCCCCGGTGACCAGCGGGCGCTTCTCGGTGCGGTGCATGTGCGCATCGATGTCACGGTCGATGTACATGTTGAACGCCGCGGCGGATCCGGCGCTCATGGACCCGCCGATCACCGTCGCGGCAACCAGCCACAGGTTCGGCAGACCGTGCTGGGCGAGGAACATCACCGGCACGGTTGAGACGAGCAGGAGCTCGAGAACGCGGGGCTTGGTCAGTTCGACGTAGGCCTTGATGGTCCGCTTCAGAGAGCGCTCAGCGGCGACGGGCTCGATGGTGGTCGCGATGCTGACCGCCTCCTTCATGCGCACAAGGGAACAGTCTCATCCTACGGCACCGGGCGTAACACTCCGCCGCCTGAGAGAGGGGCGCGCAGAGGCGACCACCGTCCCGCGAAGCATGAGTGGACTGCCCTTCGATGGCATCGACACAGTTGGTCGCGACCAGACCCGTGCGGCGCGGGTCCGCACTATGCTGAAATCGCTCGCGCGCCCGTCAACGTGCCTCGCCCTTCCGTGAAGTCGCGGTCTGCGCGCAGACGATCGGGCGCTCTCATGTCTTGGAAAGGACTCCGGAGTGTCGGAACTGCTGTGGGAAGAGATCGATCGGCGCGCGGTAGACACCGCCCGGGTTCTGGCGGCGGACGCCGTGCAGAAGGTCGGCAACGGCCATCCGGGCACGGCCATGAGCCTGGCACCCGTGGCGTATCTGCTCTACCAGCGCGTGCTGCGTCACGACCCGGCCGACACCCACTGGATCGGCCGTGACCGGTTCGTCCTCTCCGTCGGGCACTCCTCGCTCACCCAGTACATCCAGCTCTACCTGGGCGGATTCGGCCTCGAGCTGACCGACCTCGAGGCGCTGCGCACCTGGGGCTCGCTGACCCCGGGCCACCCGGAGTACGGCCACACGAAGGGCGTGGAGATCACGACCGGCCCGCTCGGCCAGGGACTCGCCTCGGCCGTGGGCTTCGCGTACGCCGCCCGCTACGAGCGCGGCCTGTTCGACCCGGACGCCGCAGCGGGCACGAGCCCGTTCGACCACCACGTGTACGTGATCGCCGGCGACGGCGACCTGCAGGAGGGCGTGACCAGCGAGGCGTCCTCGCTCGCGGGCCACCAGCAGCTCGGCAACCTCATCGCCATCTACGACTCCAACCGCATCTCGATCGAGGGCGACACGAACGTCGCCTTCACCGAGGGCGTCCGCGAGCGCTACGAGTCCTACGGCTGGCAGGTGCAGCACGTGGACTGGGTGCGCACCGGCACCTACGTCGAGGACGTGAAGGAGCTCTTCGACGCGATCGAGCAGGCCAAGGCGGAGACCTCCAAGCCGTCCCTGATCATCCTGAACACGATCATCGGCTGGCCGGCGCCCAACAAGAAGGGCACCGAGTCGGTGCACGGGAACGCGCTGGGCGCGGACGAGGTCGCCGAGACCAAGGTCGTCCTGGGCTTCGATCCCGAGAAGTCCTTCGTCGTCGAGGACGCCGTGATCGAGCACACCCGCGAACTCGGCGCACGCGCGGCCGATGGCCGTGCCGCCTGGCAGCAGGACTTCGATGCCTGGGCCGCGGCCAACCCCGAGCGCAAGGCGCTGCTGGACCGCCTCGAGGCGCACGAGCTCCCCGAGGGCATCGAGGACGCACTCCCCGTGTTCGAGGCCGGGACCGAGCTCGCGACCCGCGCGGCCTCCGGCAAGGTCATCAATGCGCTGGCGCCCGAGCTCCCCGAGCTGTGGGGCGGATCCGCGGACCTCGCCGGATCCAACAACACCACGATCGCGGGTGCCAAGTCCTTCATCCCCGAGACCTGGTCCACGCACGACTGGAACGGCAGCCCCTACGGCCGCGTGCTGCACTTCGGCATCCGCGAGCACGCGATGGGCTCGATCCTGAACGGCATCGTGCTGCACGGCCCCACCCGGCCGTTCGGCGGCACGTTCCTGATCTTCAGCGACTACATGCGTCCCGCCGTGCGCCTGGCCGCGCTCATGAACGTGCCGAGCGTGTTCGTGTGGACGCACGACTCGGTCGCCCTCGGCGAGGACGGCCCCACGCACCAGCCGATCGAGCAGCTCGCCTCGCTGCGCGCGATCCCCAACCTCACCGTGGTGCGCCCGGCCGACGGCAACGAGACCGCGGCGGCCTGGCTGGAGATCCTGCGCCGCCACGGCGGCCCCACGGGCATCGCGCTGACCCGCCAGAACGTCCCTAACTTCGCGCGCGGGACCGGAGACGCCACCGGCGACACGTTCGCCGCCGCGTCGAACACGGTCAAGGGCGCATACGTCCTGGCCGAGGCGCCGAGCGGCACCCCGGATGTCATCCTCATCGCCACCGGCTCCGAGGTCCAGCTCGCCGTCGCCGCCCGCGAGACGCTGGCAGCGGAAGGCGTCAACGCCCGCGTGGTGTCCGCGCCGTCGCTGGAGTGGTTCGCCGAGCAGGACGAGGCTTACCGCGAGTCGGTGCTGCCGTCCGGAGTCAGGGCCCGCGTCTCCGTCGAGGCCGGTTCCACGCTGACCTGGCACGGCATCGTGGGCTCGACCGGTCGCTCGGTCGGCATCGACCACTTCGGAGCCTCGGCCGACTACAAGACGCTGTTCCAGAAGTTCGGCATCACCGCCGAGGCCGTCGTCGCCGCGGCCCACGAGACCATCGCCGCCAATGCGGCCGCATAAGCACGGATCCGAGGAGAACGCATGACCACCCCCACCGCCGCACTCGCCGACGCCGGAGTCTCGATCTGGCTGGACGACCTGTCCCGCACCCGGATCCAGTCCGGCAACCTCGCCGAACTCATCGGCACCCGCAACGTCGTGGGCGTGACCACGAACCCGACGATCTTCGCGAACTCGATCACGAACCCCTCCGACACGTCGTACGACGCGCAGGTCGCGGAGCTCGCCGCCCGTGGCGCCACCGCCGAGGAGGCCATCCTGGAGGCGACCACGCAGGACGTCCGCGACGCGCTCGACGTCTTCCGTCCCGTGTGGGAGCAGACCGGGCACGTCGATGGCCGCGTGTCGATCGAGGTCTCCCCCGACCTCGCGCACGACACCGAGGGCACCACCGCGCAGGCCAAGGAGCTGTGGACGAAGGTCGACCGGCCGAACCTGCTCGTGAAGATCCCGGCCACCAAGGCCGGTCTTCCGGCGATCACGGCGGCGATCGCGGAGGGGATCAGCATCAACGTCACGCTGATCTTCAGCCTGGAGCGCTACGCCGAGGTCATCGACGCCTACCTCACCGGCCTCGAGCAGGCCGCGGCGGCCGGCCACGACCTGTCCACGATCCACTCGGTCGCCTCGTTCTTCGTGTCGCGCGTCGACACCGAGACGGACAAGCGCCTCACTGCGATCGGCACCGATGAGGCCACGGCCCTCAAGAGCAAGGCCGGTCTCGCGAACGCCCGCCTCGCCTACGAGCTCTACGAGCAGACCTTCGCCGGCGACCGCGCCGCCGCGCTGCTGGCCGCCGGCGCCAACCGCCAGCGGCCGCTCTGGGCCTCCACCGGCGTGAAGGACCCGGCACTGCCGGACACCCTCTACGTCACCGAGCTGGTCGCCCCGAACGTCGTCAACACGATGCCGGAGAAGACCCTCGAAGCGACCTACGACCACGGTGTGATCACCGGCGACACCGTCACGGGCGCGTACGAGGAGTCCCGCGAGGTGTTCGCGGGACTCGCCGCCGTCGGCGTGGACTTCGCCGACGTGACCCAGGTGCTCGAGGACGAGGGAGTCGAGAAGTTCATCGACTCCTGGCACGGCCTGCTCACCCAGGTTCGTGAGGGTCTGGACGCCCAGCGGTGAGTTTCCAGATCCACACGTCCGGAGCGCCGAAGGCCGCGATCGATGAGGTCGTGCCCCGGCTGGTGGGCGAACTGATCGCGTCCCGGATCACCGGCGGCGACCCCACCGTCTGGGGCGAGGCCGCCGAGGCCGAGGCGAGCGTCCGCCTCGGCTGGGTCGACGCCGTCTCGGTGTCGCGTCCACTGCTGCCGGAGATCCACGCGCTGCGCGACGAGCTGGCGGGCAAGGGCATCACGCGGGTCGTGCTGGCCGGGATGGGAGGATCCTCGCTCGCCCCCGAGGTCATCTCGCAGACCGCGGGCATCGACCTCACGATCCTCGATTCGACGTCGCCGGGGCAGGTGCTGGCCGCGATCGACGCAGGGCTCTCCGACGTGGTTCTGGTGGTGTCGTCCAAGTCCGGATCCACGGTCGAGACGGACTCGCAGCGCCGCACCTTCGAGACTGCGTTCCGCGATGTCGGGATCGACCCCGTCGAGCGCATCGTCGTGGTCACCGACCCCGGATCGCCGCTCGACGAGTCGGCGCGCGCCGCCGGCTACCGGGTCTTCAACGCCGACCCGAACGTCGGCGGCCGATACTCTGCGCTCACCGCCTTCGGACTGGTTCCGTCTGGTCTCGCCGGCGTGGACATCGCGGAGCTGCTCGACGAGGCCGAGGCCACGCTGCTGCAGGTCGCGATCGACTCTGCCGAGAACCCGGCTCTTCTGCTGGGTGCGGCGATCGCCGCCAGCGCGCAGACTCCGGACGGTCCGCGACGGGACAAGCTGGGGCTGATCACCGACGGCACCCACATCGTGGGTCTGCCCGACTGGATCGAGCAGCTCGTCGCCGAGTCGACCGGCAAGGAGGGCACCGGGATCCTTCCCGTCGTGCTGCTCCCCGTCTCCCCCGAGGTGGAGGCGCAGCCCGCAGACCTGCAGCTGGTGCGCCTGGTCGACGAGGCCGACGAGTTCCACCTCCGCGAACGCCACCCCGGCGAGATCCTCGTCAGCGGCACGCTCGGCGCGCAGTTCGTGGTCTGGGAGCACGCCACCGCGATCGCGGGCTACCTGCTCGGGATCAACCCGTTCGACCAGCCCGACGTCGAGTCGGCGAAGGTCGCCACCCGAGGCCTGCTGGACGCGCGGCCGGAGCCGTCGCCGGCGGCCTTCGTGCAGGACGGGGTCGAGGTGCGCGCCTCCGACGCCGCTCTGCTCGCGCCGGGCACGATCGCCGGGGTGCTCGATGCTCTGTGGCGGACGCTGCCGGCAGACGGCTACGTGTCCATCCAGGCCTACGTGAACCGCCTCGAGATGCCGCAGCTGCAGGGCCTCCGCGAGCTCGTGGCCGCCGACTCCGGTCGACCCACCACGTTCGGCTGGGGTCCGCGGTTCCTGCATTCGACGGGCCAGTATCACAAGGGCGGCCCCGCCCAGGGCGTGTTCCTGCAGATCCTGGAGCGCACGGACGTGGACCTGGAGATCCCCGGCCGTCCGTTCACGTTCGGCCAGCTCATCGAGGCACAGGCCGCCGGCGATGCCGGCGTGCTCGCCGCGCACGGCCGCCCCGTCGTCACGCTGACGATCACCGAACCACAGGACGATGTGCTCGACCTCTTCGAGGCCGCGCAGTAGGCATCACCCAGAGAGCACTCAGGAGAATCCCCCACCGATGACTGTTCCCGTCTCCCGCGGCCGCAACCCGCTGCGCGATCCCGACGACCGCCGGCTGAGCCGGATCGCAGGGCCCAGCGCTCTGGTGATCTTCGGCGTCACCGGCGACCTGTCGCGCAAGAAGCTGATGCCCGCCGTCTACGACCTCGCCAATCGCGGCCTCCTGCCCCCCGGGTTCGCCCTGGTCGGGTTCGCCCGCCGCGACTGGGAGGACCAGGACTTCGCCCAGGTCGTCTACGACGCCGTCAAGGAGCACGCGCGCACCCCGTTCCGTGAGGAGACGTGGGCCCAGCTGCTGCAGGGCATCCGCTTCGTCTCCGGCGAGTTCGGCGATCCCGACGCGTTCCGGCGCCTGCGCGAGACCGTCGAGAAGCTCGACGTCGAACGCGGCACCATGGGCAATCACGCGTACTACCTGTCGATCCCGCCGAACCAGTTCCCGCTCGTGGCGCAGCAGCTGCGCGACTCCGGACTCGTCGAGGGCCATGAGGACGCGGATCACTGGCGACGCGTGGTGATCGAGAAGCCGTTCGGGCACGACCTCGCTTCGGCCCGGGCGCTGAACGACGCGCTCGAGGGAACCTTCCCCGCCGACTCGATCTTCCGCATCGATCACTACCTCGGCAAGGAGACGGTGCAGAACATCCTGGCACTGCGCTTCGCGAACGAGCTGTACGAGCCGATCTGGAACCGCAACTACGTCGACCACGTGCAGATCACGATGGCCGAGGACATCGGCGTCGGCGGCCGTGCCGGATACTACGACGGCATCGGCGCGGCCCGGGACGTCATCCAGAACCATCTGCTGCAGCTGCTCGCGCTCACCGCGATGGAGGAGCCGATCAGCCTTTCCGCCGAACACCTGCGTGCCGAGAAGGAGAAGGTGCTGGCGGCGGTGTCACTGCCCGACGATCTCTCCCTCGCGACGGCTCGTGGACAGTATGCGGGTGGCTGGCAGGGCGGCGAGCAGGTCACCGGGTTCCTCGACGAGGACGGCATGGATCCGGAATCCGCCACGGAGACCTACGCCGCGGTGAAGCTCGAGATCAACACCCGGCGCTGGGCGGAAGTGCCCTTCTACCTGCGCACCGGCAAGCGCCTCGGTCGTCGTGTCACCGAGATCGCCGTCGTCTTCAAGCGCGCGCCGGAGCATCTGTTCGGCAGCGGCCAGACCTCCGAACTCGGCCAGAACGCGCTGGTCATCCGCGTGCAGCCGGACGAGGGCGTCACCCTCCGATTCGGTTCGAAGGTTCCGGGCAGCGGCAGCAACGTCCGTGACGTGACGATGGACTTCGGCTACGGCCACGCGTTCACCGAGGCCAGCCCCGAGGCGTACGAGCGGCTCATCCTGGACGTGCTGCTCGGCGACCCGCCGCTGTTCCCGCGCCACGAGGAGGTCGAGCTCAGCTGGAAGATCCTCGACCCGGTGGAGCAGTACTGGGCTGCCGAGGGCGGCCCTGTGGAGCAGTACGCTCCCGGATCCTGGGGTCCGGCCTCCGCCGACGCCCTGCTCGCCCGCGACGGACGTGTCTGGAGGCGCCCGTGATCATCGATCTGCCCGACACCACCACCAGCCAGGTCGCGAAGAACCTGGTGAAGGCGCGCGAGGAGGGCGGCGTCGTCGCCCTCGGCCGCGTGCTGACGCTCATCATCGCCGCGACGGACGACGTCGCCGAATCCGCGATCGACGCCGCCAACGACGCGTCGCGCGAGCACCCGATGCGCGTGATCGTGCTGACCACCAGCGAGGGGGACTCGCGCCTCGACGCGCAGATCCGCGTCGGCGGCGACGCGGGCGCGAGCGAAGTCGTGGTGCTGCACGCCTACGGCGACGCCGCGAGCAACGAGGAGAGCCTCGTCACCGGTCTGCTGCTGCCCGACGCCCCCGTAGTGGTGTGGTGGCCCCGCGAAGCTCCGGAGGCCCCGGCTGCCTCTCCCCTGGGCCGCATCGCGCAGCGCCGCATCACCGATGCCGCGACCGCGCAGGACGTGCGCGCCCAGCTCGAGGTGCTCGGCCGCACGCACGTGCCCGGCGACACCGACCTCGCGTGGACCCGGCTCACGCACTGGCGGGAGCAGCTCGCGGCGGTGCTGGATCAGCCGCCGTACGAAGAGGTCACCGCCGTCGAGGTGCGCGGATCCGCGGCTTCTCCGTCCACGGCGCTGCTGGCCGGCTGGCTGCGTCTCGCGCTGGACGTGCCGGTGCGCTGGGCCTACGAGAGCCCGCAGGTGTGGCAGGAGGGCATCAAGTCGGTGCGTCTGACCCGTGCGAACGGTGACATCCTGCTGGAGCGGCCCGTGCCGGGTTCGGCCGTGCTCACGCAGCCCGGGCAGCCCGACCATGAGCTGCACCTGCCGCGGCGCACCCTCCGCGAGTGCTTGGCGGAGGAGCTGCGTCGCCTCGACCCCGACGTGCTCTACGGGCGCGTGATCACCGAGGGCTGGGAGCGGCTCGAGGCTCCGGAGCCGGTGGCCTGACGATGGCTGCGGATTCGCCCGCCAAGCGGGTCGTCATCAGCGAGGACCCGGCGTCACTCGCCCGGCTCGTCGCCGACCGGTTCCTCGTCCGCGTGCAGGCGCGGATCAGGGACGGACGACTCGCCCACGTCGCTCTCACCGGCGGCAGCATGGGATCCGCCGTGCTGAGGGCCGTCGCGGAGGACGCGCGCACGCCCCAGGTGGACTGGTCGCTCGTGCACTTCTGGTGGGGCGATGAACGTTTCGTGCCGGCGCAGGACCCCGACCGCAACGCAGGACAGGCCAGGACGGCGCTGCTGGACAGGATCCCTGTGCCTGCGGAGAACGTGCACGAGATGGCCGCGAGCGACGCAGGGCTGAGCCTGGATGAGGGCGCCGCGGCCTACGCCGCAGAGCTCGCACGCTTCGGTGATGCGGAGCGCGCCTGGCCGTCGTTCGCCGTGTGCTTCCTCGGAGTCGGGCCGGACGGACACATCGCCTCGCTCTTCCCGGACCACGCGGAGATCAGGGTGACCGATGCCGCGGTGCTGCCCGTGCGGAACTCGCCGAAGCCGCCGCCGGAGCGGATCACGCTGACCCGCCCGGTGATCAACTCCTCGAAGCGGGTGTGGCTCGTGCTCACCGGCGCCGAGAAGGCATCGGCTCTCGGGCTCGCCCTGGCGGGCGCGAACTACGAGAACGTACCGGCCGCGGGCGCCAAGGGACGCAAGCGCACCGTGTTCTTCGTCGATGAGGCAGCGGCCTCCGAGGTCGCGCCCGAGCTCATCGACGTCGACTACTGATGGACCATCGCCGGACCCGGTCCGGCGCCCGTCAGATCCGCGAGGATCCGTTTCCGCGCTCGTCGGCGTCGCCGCCGGTGCGGGGCGGGTCCTCGCGGCGTATCGGCGCGACGTTCGACGGCCACCCGGACTCCTCGAGCGGACTCGCGGGGGGCGTGGGGGGCACTGTGTCGTCGGAGGAGACGCGCGGCGCCGGGGCATCGATCCCAGCGGCCCCGGATGCGCTGACCCCACCGGAGCTCCCCCGCTCGATCGGCAGCTCCTGGCTCTCGCTGACGACCTGCGGATGGTAGCGGGCGAGCGTGACGACGCCCCACCCTGCGATCAGGCCGGAGACCCCGAAGGCGACGAACACCCAGACGGGTGCGGCGGCGCCCTCCTCCAGCACGAGCAGGCCGATCAGCACGGCCACCATCGGATCGATCACGGTGAGCCCGGCGATCACCAGGTCCGGCGGACCGGATCCGTACGCGGTCTGCACGAAATAGGCGCCCGCGGCGCCGGCCGCGATCAGCGCGATCACGCACACGGCGGTCAGCCAGTCGAACTGACCGGACTGGATGCGGCTGATCACCGCCTTCGCGAGCGTCGCCACGAAACCGTACAGGATGCCCGCACCGGTGACGTAGAAGAGCGCGCGCATGCGATGCCGGAGGATCAGCCAGCACGTGCCGAGCAGGATGATCACGAGCAGCAGGATCGTGAGGATCGTGAACAGCTGGGTCTCGCTGATCTTCCGCTCGACGGCGAACAGTGCGGCGAACAGCACGAAGATGAAGATGCCGCCCACGCACGCGAAGATCGACACCACGGAGCGCTTCGTCGGCGCGACGCCGCTCACCCGCGCGTTGAGCAGCGTGGTGATCACGAGCGCGATGGCACCGAGCGGCTGGACCACGATCAGGGGCGCCTTGGTGAGCGCTGCGAGCTGGCAGACGATCGCCAGGGCCAGCATGAGCGTGCCGACGATCCAGGACGGGCGCGTCAGCAGGCCTTTGACCTGCACCCAGCTGAGCCCGGTCGCCGCGTCCGATCCGCTCAGGCGCTCCACCTTCTCGACGCCGCGGTGCTGATACTGCGCACCGAGCGACATGAACACGGCCCCGGCGAGGGCCAGCGGGATGCCCATCAGCAGGCCAGGGTTCGCGAACACGCCGGCGAGGTGTTCGCCGACGTCCGCGGCCCCCATTTCCCTCGTCAGGTCCTCAAGCACCCTTCGAGCCTACCTGCCGTGATGCGCCGACTAGGGTTGACGCGTGGCTGTGCTTCCGATTCGCATCATGGGCGATCCCGTCCTGCATTCCCCCGCCGACCCCGTCGGCGAGATCACCGATGAGATCCGCACCCTGGTGGCGGACATGCACGAGACGATGGACGTGGCCCCCGGCGTCGGGCTCGCCGCGCCGCAGGTCGGTGTCGGCCTGCGGATCTACGTCTACTCGTACGTCGACGACGACGAGAACCCGTGGCGTGGCGAGATCATCAACCCCGTGCTGTGGATGGCGCCCCTGGAGCCCGGCTCCCCCGACCCCGACCTCGAGTCCGAAGGCTGCCTCTCCTTCCCCGGCGAGCGGTTCCCCCTGCGCCGCTCGGAGCGCGTGCTGGTGACGGGCGTGGATCTGAACGGCGACGCCGTGCGCATCGAGGTCGACGGGTGGCGCGCCCGCATCATGCAGCACGAGTTCGATCATCTCGACGGCATTCTCTATGTCGACCGCCTCGACGACGGCGACTGGAAGACCGTGCAGAAGATCGCCCGCAAGCGCGGCTGGGGCCGCCCCGGCGCCAGCTGGCTGCCCGGCGTGGACGATCTCGAGGGCTGACCCCCGAGAAGTTCCACCCTGCACAGAAATTCCCCGGTACAGCGGGGTTTTCACGCAGGTTTGAGATTTCCTCTTCGACACCGGTACGTTCGTAGCGGTCCCGCGTTCTGCGTGGATTCATAGCTTCTAGAGGGGGAATTCCCATGAACGACCGCGCTCTTCTCCGTCGCGCCGCCGTCGTCGGCGCCGCGCTGGCGCTGGCCGCCGGGCTCAGCGGCTGCAGCGTGCTCAACAGCGTCCTCGGCAACGGGGGCGGCGATGCGCCGCGTAACGACAAGGCCGAGGTGACCGAGAGCTCGAGCATCGGCATCTTCAATCTCAAGCTCGGCGACTGCAAGATGAGCGACTCGGGGACCACCGTCAGCGACACCGACGTCGTCCCCTGCGACAAGCCGCACGACGAAGAGGTCTTCTACGAGTTCAAGCTCGAAGGCGCCGAGTACGACTCCGCCGCGATCGACAAGGAGGTCGAGAAGTGCGCCGGTGACGCCTTCACGACGTTCATCGGCATCGCCTTCGACGACTCCACCCTCGACGTCGCCTACATGACGCCCACGAAGGACACCTGGGACGAGATGAACGACCGTCTCGTGCAGTGCATCGTGAGCGACCCGGCCGGGCAGACCACCGGCTCCCTCAAGGGCTCCGCGCGCTGAGCAGGCCGGATCCCGCGTCTTCCGGAGGGGCTCGCCACGGCGGGCCCCTCCGTCGTCTCCGCCGCGGGCGCCGACGCGCCCGGGCGTCGCGCCGTGGCGGAGTCATGACCCAACCTTTGCTATAGTTGACGAGTTGCCCGCGCAGCGGGAAGCATTCCTCGGTAGCTCAATTGGCAGAGCAGCCGGCTGTTAACCGGCAGGTTCTTGGTTCGAGTCCAAGCCGGGGAGCAATCCCCCGAAGGCCCCGTCTCATGACGGGGCCTTCGTCGTTCCCGGGGTCTCCCGGGGCCACCACGCCATCTTCGCCGCATCGGACGCATACCGTGCCCTGATCGCGCTTCGCGGCGGCTCCAGGCTGTGGTGCGGCTGTTGCGATACGCGCAGAGAACTGGCATCTCTTCGTGACGTCGGAAAGCGTACGGAACAGATGAACAGCGACACCGATTCACCTGTCGCGCGTCATTCTCCGCAGAGGATGGGCAGTTCGCGTAATGCAGGCGCATCGGCCCCGTCTCTCCAGTGCACGGAGTCCGCGCTGCGAGGTTCCCAGACGCCGATCAGTGCCACCCAGGGCCGTGCGAACGCCAAGGGGGGTGGCAGGTGCGGCCGGCCCAGCGCCGGCCGCACCGCCGATGACGCGGAATGTCACCGGGGCGGTCGAAGGCGCCGATCGCATCATGGTCCGCAACCCGCCCGATGCATGGTGCCGAAGCCGATGTCCGACGCGGCGTCGTCGAGTGACCGCGCGAGGCTCTGTCGACGATCAGCGCGCGTGCTCGGCACCAGGGGTCCAGAGCAGATCCGCCCCCGCGCCGCGAGCGACCACGTGGCCCTCGCGGATCATGAGCGTCTCCGCGCCCAGCTCTCGCGCGAACGCGGCGTCGTTGCTGACCAGCAGCGCCGCCATCCCCCGTTCGGTGCGGCGCCGCGTGATCGCCGCGAACACCACCGGCCGCACCTCCAGATCGAGGTTCGCGAGGGGCTCGTCGGCGATCAGCACGGTCGGATCGAGCACCAGAGCCCGGGCGATGGCGACGCGCTGGCGCATGCCCGCGCTGAGCTCGTAGGGGAACGAAGCGGCGAGGCCCAGCGGCAGGTGCAGCTCGTCGAGCAGCGTCGCCACCCGGATCGCCAGCGCCTTCACGTTCACGCGGCGCTCACGCTGCAGGATCGGCTCCGCGATGATCTCCTGCACGGTCAGCTGCGGCGTGAGCAGCGCCCCGGCGTTCTGCGGAAGGTAGCCGGCACGATAGGTGAGCTCTCGCAGCCGGCGTCCGGGGTGGCGTACGGAGACGCCGCACACGGTCGCGGAGCCTCCGACGACCCGGATCGAGGGGTCGGCGGCGCCGGCGAGGGCACCGACCAGCGTCGACTTCCCGGCCCCGGTGGCACCGGCGATGCACATCAGCTCCCCCGCGGGCAGCGCGAACGTCACGCCGTCGATCGCCCTGGTGGGCGCGGAGTGCCCGATCCGGTCGATCACGAGGTCCTCGCAGACGATCGCTGTGGATGCATCCGCCGTCGCACGTGCCATGCACCCATCCTGCCCGATGGCCGCCGGCGCCGGGCCCCGTTCCGCGGCGGGCCTCAGTACTCGATGAAGCGCTGTCGCTCGGCGTCGATCTCGACGATGCGGCGTGCGATCGAACGCGCGCCCTCCGAGTCGGCGGGCAGCCGCTGGATCGCTCCCAGCAGCTCGTGCTTCTCCCGCTCCAGCCCCTTCACGATGAGCCGGCGGCACAGATCCGTCGCCGAGGCCCTCGCACCCTGCTCGTCACGCGCGGGAAAAGCCGCCATCAGGAGCTCTCCGCCCAGGGCACGGTACGGCTCCCTCACCGCATCCACCGCCTGCAGCGCCCAGCCCGGTCGCTGCCGGTCCGGGACCTGCGCGACCGCCTCGCGCACCGCATCCAGGGCCGGCACGGAGAACGGCGCGGTCATCGCGCGCTGCAGCAGCTCCGCGTCGAGCTGATGCCCGTACTGCAGCGCCCCCATGAGGGCGTCGCGCTCGAGCGGAGCGTCCCCGGTACGGGGAAGCGTGGCGAGCGTCACGACGGGAGCGGCGGCCGGGGCGGCCTGACCGTCGAGGGCGCCAGGTCGCGAGCCGACGGCCGGAGTCGCCGACCGCTGCTCGTGAGCCGCCGCGTCGCTCTGCCGGCGGCGCTCATGACGACGCACCTCCGCGTGCACGTCCGTGGGATCC
This sequence comes from Microbacterium sp. Au-Mic1, assembly GCF_021341785.1. Lineage (GTDB taxonomy): Bacteria > Actinomycetota > Actinomycetes > Actinomycetales > Microbacteriaceae > Microbacterium. The sequence goes on along the minus strand of NZ_JAJTTF010000001.1, from coordinate 367,949 downwards.
ATGCCGAGACGGCGGGCGAGGATCCGCTCGTACTCGGGACGCAGCAGAGCGTCGCGGATCTCGGCGACGATCGGCGCCGCCGCACGCAGCGCACCCACGCGCCCCTCCGCGGTGCCGAGATCGAACGACCCGATCTTCCGATCGATGACGAACTCGAACATCGGCACCTTGGCCGACATGAGGCCGCGCACGGCCTGATCGCCGCGCTGCAGACGCAGGTCGCACGGATCCAGGCCGTCCGGCGCCACGGCGACGAAGGTCTGGGCGTTGAACCGGTCGTCCTCCGTGAAGGCGCGCAGTGCGGCCTTCTGTCCTGCCTCGTCGCCGTCGAACGTGAACACGACCTCGCCGGCCGCGGAGTCGTCGCCCATCACCCGGCGCAGGAGCTTGATGTGCTCGGCGCCGAAGGCCGTGCCACAGGTGGCGATGGCCGTGGTGACGCCGGCGAGGTGGCACGCCATCACGTCGGTGTACCCCTCGACCACCACGACCCGCTTGGGATCGCCACGGGAGATGTCGCGTTTGGCCAGATCCAGCCCGTAGAGCACCTGGGCCTTCTTGTAGATCGGCGTCTCCGGGGTGTTCAGGTACTTCGGACCCTGATCGTCGTCGTAGAGCTTGCGCGCGCCGAACCCGATGGTCTGGCCCGTGACGTCGCGGATCGGCCACACCACGCGTCCACGGAACCGGTCGTAGACCCCGCGCTGACCTGCGGAAACGAGTCCGGCCGCGGTGAGCTCGTCGCGGGTGAACCCCTGCGCGCTGAGCGCCTTGAGCATGCCATCCCAGCCGCGCGGCGCATAGCCCACGCCGAAATGGGCTGCGGCGCCCGCGTCGAATCCGCGCTGGCCGAGGAACGCGCGAGCCGACTCGGCCTCCGGGCTGAGCAGCTGACCGCGGAAGAACTCCGCGGCTGCCGTGTTCGCGGCGTAGAGCCGGCTGCGTCCGCTCGTCTCGGGCGCGGGGCCGCCATCCTCGTAGTGCAGGGTGTACCCGACGCGGCCGGCGAGGCGCTCGACCGCCTCGGTGAAGCTGACGTGGTCCATCTCGCGCAGGAACGAGTACACATCGCCCGAGGCGCCGCAGCCGAAGCAGTGGTAGTAGCCGACCTGCGGGCGCACGTGGAAGCTGGGGCTCTTCTCGTCGTGGAACGGGCACAGCCCCTTCATCGAACCCACGCCCGCGGACTTCAGCGAGACCCGCTCCCCCACGATGTCGGCGATGTTGGTGCGCGACTTGACCTCGTCGACGTCGGCCTGCAGGATCCGGGGCATCAGCGCGCGCCGTGTTCTGCGTCGACCAGCGCGGCCCGTGGAGAGTGCGCCGGACGCGGCCGCGCGTGCCGGGGCGACCAGATGCCGACCTCGGCGGGGTCGATGTCCCCGACCAGTCGGTTATGCCAGTCCACCGCGGTCTGGTCCGTCAGGCTGGCGACCTGGTCGACGACCACCCTGGCGCGCTCCGCATCGGATCCGGCCGCGTGGAAGTCCGCGGCGAAGGCGGGCTCGAGCACATCGGCTCCTGCGGTCCACAGCGCGTCCGTCGACCACAGCGCGTCGGCCAGGCGCTTGAGCACCCGGCGCTGCTCCTTGTAGACGCCACGACGGGCATCGATCGTGACGATCGACTGGCCCATGATCCCCTTGAGCACGGCGATCTCGGCCTCGATGACCTTCGGCACCACCACGTGCGCGCTGTACCGGGCGAGGCTCGGGCCGGGATAGGCCTCGCGCGTCGCAGACACCGCGGCCCGCGCGAAACGGCCGATCATGTCGCTGGTCAGGTTCTTCAGTCGCGCCAGATCGCGCCGGGACCGGTCGAACGAGCTCAGCCACATCGGCTGACGGGTGAGCCGGTACAGTGCATCCGCGAGATCCTCGCGGGTGAAGTCGTAGCCGACCCACTGCTGGACGCGCCCGACGAGCGCATGATGCTCAGCCGGATCCGCCAGCTGAGCGACGTCCAGGTAGCCGTTGACGATCGCGTCCTCGAAGTCGTGCACCGAGTAGGCGATGTCGTCGGAGAGATCCATGATCTCGGCCTCGATGCAGCGCAGCCGCCCTGGGGCGCCCTCGCGCATCCAGCGGAACACGTCCTCGTCCTCGGGGTAGACGCCGAACTTGAGCCGGCCGCCGGGATCGGGCAGCGGACTGTCCGCGGTCCACGGGTACTTGCAGGTCGCGTCGAGGCTGGCTCTGGTGAGGTTGAGCCCGACCGAACGATCACGGTCGTCGAGCACCTTCGCCTCGAGGCGCGTGAGGATCCGCAGGGACTGCGCGTTGCCCTCGAAACCCCCGATGTCCTCGGCCCAGTCGTTGAGCGCGCGTTCCCCGTTGTGCCCGAACGGCGGATGCCCGAGATCGTGGCTGAGACACGCGGTGTCGACGACGTCGGCGGAGACGCCGAGGGCGACCGCGAGTTCGCGGCCCACCTGCGCCACCTCGAGCGAGTGCGTGAGCCGGTTGCGTGCGAAGTCCGCGGTGCTCGCCGGGCTCAGCACCTGGGTCTTCGCCGCCAGGCGGCGCAGACCCGCCGAGTGCAGCACGCGGGCGCGGTCGCGGGCGAAGTCGTCCCGTTCCGATCGGTGGGTCTCGGCGAAGAAGCGCGCAGCATCGTGCGCGCCGTAGCCGTCGACGCGCACCGCGGTCTCAGCCGCCACTGTTCTCGACCTCTGCGCCGCGCATCATGTCGGTGACATCGGTGGCGACCTCGCGCGAGTCCAGCCACCCGTCCGGCAGCGCCGTGCGCTTCGGCGTGCCCGCGCGACCACGCTGCCCCTCGGCCGCGGCTCCCGGATACGGCGCGTCGCCGAGGGTGCCCAGGATGTCGTCGATCTCCTGCAGGGTCGACACGCGGGCGAGAGCCGATCGGGTCTCGCCACCGACGGGGTAGCCCTTGAAGTACCAGGCGACGTGCTTGCGGATGTCCTTGCAGCCGCGGTCCTCGTCCTCGAAGAACTCGACCAGGAGCTCGGCATGCCGACGGAACGCGTCCTTGACGAAGCCCAGGGTCGCGTCGACCTGGACCGCGTTCTCATCGCCGAAGGCTCCCGCGAGCTCGCCGAAGAGCCACGGCCGGCCGAGGCAGCCGCGTCCGACCACGACACCGTCGCAGCCTGTCTCCGTCATCATCCGGATGGCGTCGTCCGCGCTCCAGATGTCGCCGTTGCCGAGTACCGGGATCGTGGTCACCGCCTGCTTGAGCTCGCCGATCGCCGACCAGTCCGCGTGGCCGGAGTAGTACTCACCGGCCGTGCGCGCATGCAGCGCCACCGCGGCCGCACCGGCGTCCTCCGCGGCACGTCCCGCATCGAGGAACGTGAGGTGGTCCTTGTTGATGCCCTTGCGCATCTTGACCGTGAGCGGCACGTCGCCCGCCGCCTTCACGGCACGATCGACGATGTCGGCGAACAGCCCGATCTTCCAGGGCAGCGCCGCTCCGCCGCCCTTGCGCGTGACCTTGGGCACCGGACAGCCGAAGTTCAGGTCGATGTGGTCGGCTCTGTCCTCCGCCACGATGATCCGCACGGCCTCGGCGATCGTGGCCGGATCCACCCCGTAGAGCTGGATCGATCGGGGCGTCTCGCTCTCGTGATGCTGGATGAGACGCATGGTGATCGCGTTGCGCTCCACGAGCGCCCGCGAGGTGATCATCTCGCTCACGTAGAGCCCGGCGCCGTACTCGCGGCACAGGCGACGGAACGCGGTGTTGGTGATGCCCGCCATCGGCGCGAGCACGACGGGGACGTCGATGCGCAGCGGGCCGATCTGCAGGGGCCGGACGGAGGCAGGGGCGAGAGTCATATCCTGTCCATTGTCCCAGATCCGAGGCCATCGATCCCCGTCGCTCCTAGGCTTGGGGATATGTCCGACACCGCGCTGCGCCAGATCCCCTTCACCGATGCCGATGGCGGCACCCGCACCCTCGACGACTACGGCACCGGCCCCGTGCTGGTCGTCAACGTCGCCTCGAAGTGCGGGCTGACCCCGCAGTACGCGCAGCTCGAGGAGCTGCAGCGCCGTTTCGGCGAGCGGGGCCTCACCGTGGTCGGCTTCCCCTGCAACCAGTTCTTCGGGCAGGAACCCGGATCCATGGATCAGATCCTCGAGTTCTGCTCCACGACGTACGGGATCTCGTTCCCGATCAACGACAAGGTCAAGGTCAACGGGCGCAGCGCGGCCGACCTCTACAAGAGCCTCAAGCAGACCGAGGACGGTCACGGCAAGGCGGGCCGTGTGGAGTGGAACTTCGAGAAGTTCCTGGTCTCGCCGGACGGATCCGTGCAGCGATTCCGCCCGCGCCAGGTGCCCGACGACCCCGAGATCCTCGCCGCGATCGAGGACGCCCTGGCCTGAACGCCGCCGCGCGGTGATGCGGCGGCGGCCAGGGAGCGCCGTCAGCCCTCGAGCACCTCTGCGGTGTCGCCGCGCTTCGCCCACAGCTCGCGCAGCACGCCGGCGAACGCCTCGGGCGGCTGCGCGCCGCTGACGCCGTACTGGCCGTCGATCACGAAGAACGGCACGCCCTGGATGCCGTACGCCTGGGCCTGAGCCTGGTCCGCGCGCACGTCTTCGAGGTGCCGCTCCGTGTGCAGCGCCTCGAGCGCCGCCTCCCGGTCGAGGCCGATCTCTGCGGCGAGGTCGGCAAGATCGTCGATGCGACCGACGTGGCGCCCCTCGATGAAGTACGCGGACATCAGCCGCTCCTCCATGTCGTGCTGACGTCCCTGCGCCTTCGCGTGGTGCAGCAGCTCGTGCGCCTTGACCGTGTTCGTGTGCTGCAGCAGGTCGAAGCGGTAATCGAGCCCGGCCTCCTTGGCGACCCCGGTCACACGGTCGAGCATCTGCTCCACCTGCGCGCGCGGCATGCCCTTGTGACCGGCGAGGAAGTCGGCCTCGTCGCCCTCGAAGTCGACGGGCGTGTCCGGCGAGAGTTCGAACGAGTGGAACGTGATCGACACCTGCGGTGCGTCGTCATCCTCCGCGGTGGCCGCGAGCCCCGCTTCGAGGTTGCGCTTGCCGATGTAGCACCAGGGGCAGGCGATGTCGGACCAGATGTCGATCGAGATGGGTTCGCTCACACATCGATTCAACCGCATACTCCCACGGATATTCCGGATGCTAGCCTCATCCGATGCCCGACGACGCCGCTCCCGTTCCGGCCGCGCCGCAGCGGATCCTCATCGCGGGCGTGACCGGAAGCGGGAAGACGACGCTGGCGCGCCGCGTGGGGGCGATCCGGGGGCTGCCCCACATCGAGATGGACGCGCTGTTCCACGGGCCCGACTGGACGCCCCGGCCCGCGTTCCTCGACGACGTGCGGGAGTTCGTCCGGACCGACCGCTGGGTGACGGAGTGGCAGTACTCGAGCAAGGGCACGGATCCGATCCTCGCCCCGCGCGCGGACCTGATGATCTGGCTCGACTACCCGTATCGCATCGTGCGCACACGCCTGATCCGGCGCACGATGTCCCGCAGCGTGCGCCGCACCGAACTGTGGAACGGCAACCGCGAGAGGCCGCTCTGGGACATGCTCCGCCGCGGGCCCGAGGAGAACATCCTGCGTTGGCAGACCACGACGCTGCACAAATGGCGCGACCGCATGCCCGCGATCGCCGCCGCGCATCCGGATCTTCCGATCCTGCGGTTCGCGCACCCCCGTGAGGCGGAGCGCTGGATGCGGGCGCTGCCGCCCGGCCCCTGATCGGGTTCGGGAACGGTCAGAACAGCAGCGTGGCGAGGCGCCTGCGCGCCGCGACGACGCGCGCATCCGCGTCGCCGACCAACCCGAACAGCTCGACGAGGCGCTCGCGGACGAGGCCCTTCTCATCCGACGGAACCGCGCTGAAGAGGTCGAGCAGCCGGTCGAACGCGTCAGCGACATGCCCACCCGCGACATCGAGGTCCGCCACCGCGAACTGCGCGGGGATGTCCGTCGGCGCTGCCGCGGCCGCCGCGCGCGCCTCGTTCAGGTCGAGATCCTGCGTGCGGAACAGCAGACGGACCTGTCCGAGACCGGAACGCGCATCCTCGTCGCGCGGATTCTCCGCCAGAGCCTGCTCGTACGCCTCGATGGCCGCGGCGAAGTCGCCGCGCTCGATCGCATCGAACGCCTCCTGGTGCAACGGCGCGAGCGGCTGCTCGACCGGCTCCGCCGACTCGTCATCCGCCGCCGGCTCACCGACCGGGATCGTGCCCGTCACACCGTGCTGTGCGGCCAGCTGCAGCAGTTGCGCGAACACCTCGCGCACCTGCTCCTCCGGCACCGCACCCGTGAACAGCGGCACGGGCTGACCCGCCACGAGCGCGACCACCATCGGGATGGACTGCGCGCGGAAGCCCTGGGCGAGCTGCGGATTGGCGTCCACGTCGACCTTCGCGAGAACCACTCGGCCCGCGAGCTCGGTGACGACCTTCTCCAGCACCGGGCTGAGCTGCTTGCAGGGACCGCACCACTCGGCCCACAGATCGACGACGACGGGCACGCTCTGGGACAGTTCGAGCACCTGCCCGAACGTGGCGTCCGTGACGTCGACGATCAGAGGGACGGCCGTGCCGTCGACCGGCCCCTGCTCCGGCGCGCCCGGTGCCGGAGCGGCGGGACGGTTGCGCAGTGAGGACAGGTCGACGGCGCCGCGGAGGGCGGCGGCGGACAGCTCGGTCATTTGATCTCCGTCACACTCTGAAGCTGCTGAGAGGCCGCCAGCAGCGTGATCTTGGCCTCGGATCCCTGGGCGGGCACCGCGAAGAACAGCTGCATCCCGTACACCGACACGAAGCCCGTCTTCGACTCGTCCACCCCTGTCAGCGCCTTCGCGGGGGCGTTCACGACGGTGCCGTTCGTGTCGACGTTCTTGATCGAGGCGTCGGCGCTGGTCGGCTTGATGGTCTGCGAGTCATCGACGGTCACCGAGACGATCGCGCCGCTGTCGATGCTCGACATCGACACGGGCGCCCCGGCGCCGGCGGTCGCGGCGAAGGCGAGACTCGAGGTGGTATCGGCGCCCTTGTCCTTCAGCGCCTGGAGCACGGTCGCGCGGCTGTCCTGGACGGCCTTCGCGAAGGCGAGCGCGGACTTGTCGAACTTGTCGTAGAACTCGCTCTTGTCGCCCTGGTCGATCACGTTCGCGAACTCCGCGGCCAACTCGTCCGGCGCAGCCACGAGGAACGGCGAATCCGGCGGGGTGAGTTTGGCGCCCAGCCAGGCGGGAGCCATGTTCGGCAGCTTCGCGGACGCCTGCATCTCGGCGACCGAGGAGATCTTGTAGTCGGACCACGGATCCGGCTGGGTCATCATCATGATCAGCGGCGCGACCTTGTCGTCGCTACCGTGCTCGACGAGCATCAGCACCGTACGCGGCCATGAGTCGTATGCCTGGGGCACGAGGATCTTGACCTTGTCGGCCGGGATCTTCGCGGGCAGCGCGAAGTCCGCGACGCTCTTGCGGACGGCGTACGCGGTCTTGCGAGCCTCGAGGGCCGCGCCCTCCAACCGGGTCTCCGCCTTGGCCGCGTCCATGTTCTTGTCGGCGTCGGCCAGCGTGCCGGAGATGCTCTCCAGGATCCGTGCGGCCTGCGCCTCGGTCACGGCGGGAGCCTGCTGGCCCGCCTCGACGGCCTGAGTCTCGGTGGGCGTCGGCGTCGGCGTCGTCGCGGAATGCGGCCAGATGTCCGGCGTGCAGCCGCTGAGCAGGGCGGCGGTCACGCCGACGGCGGGGAGCAGCAGAAGCGCCCGCCGACGTTTCGGGCTCGCCGCACGACGCTCGCGCACGGCGCCGTCCTGGTTCGACGACGCGGGATCGGTCTCCGACGGCGTCTCGCCGTCGGACGGAGCGGCGGCCTCGGGGCCGGCGTCGATGGCGGCGCGGTCCGCCACGTCGATCGGCTCGGTCACGGGGAGGGGCGGCGGCGCCTTGCGACGCGGGCCGCGGCCCCGGCGCGAATGCCGGATCGCGAGCACGTACAGGACCAGCCCGACCAGGAGGAGGATTCCGCCCGCGACCATGAGGGGGCCGGCCCACGGCGTCGCCGTGTCGAGCGGCCATTTCAGCACCACGTCGGTCGGCGCTTCGGCCTTGCCGTCGGACGCGACCAGCACGCTCACCCCGTCCGGCACCTGCATCCGATCGATCAGCGAGTTCTTGTCCGTGAAGCTGTCCAGCCACAGATCGGAGCCGGCGGGGTTGCGCTGTGCGTTCTCGGCGCCGTCGCCCGTGACGGTCGGCTCGACCACCTTCGCCGTGGTGGTGCCGTCCTTCGCCAGGGTGATCCGGTTGTAGCTCGCGTCGCTCAGCCAGGCTTCGAGATCGGCGGTGCGGGCCTGGGCGACGAAGATCGTGCCATCGCCGTGCGCGACGAGCGTCTGCTCCCCCGGGTGCGCGCGGAGGACGGCGGAGTCGATCACCGTGTACGTCTGGGGTGCCTTGACAGTCAACTCGGCTGCGACGTCCTTGGGGCCGAGGAAGATGGTCCGCTGCGCGATGCCCGTCCCGATCAGGACGGCCGCCAGCACGAAGGCTAGAACAGCCCATACAAAACGCACGAAAAGTCTCCTCCGCGATCCACGGGCAGGCGCCCGGGATCTCCGCTCGACGTTTCAGACTAGCGAAACGACCTGTATGGATGCCACGAGAGGCCCCTCGGCGCGCTCAGCCGCGGCCATGCGGCGATGCTCAGGGGCACGGCGGGACGCGCCCGTTACGCTGGAGGACCGAGCCCGAAGGATCCCATGAAGCTGCACAACCCGTTCCGCACCGCCCTCGTGGCGACCCTCGGCGTGGGCCTGGGCATCATGCTCATCCAGGGCGTGCAGTCCCTGTCGACGATCCTCCTGTATGTCGGAACCGCCTTGTTCCTGAGTCTCGGCCTGGATCCGATGGTGAGCTGGCTGACCCGTCGTCGTCTGCCTCGCTGGGCCGCGGTGCTCATCACGATCCTGGTCGTGCTCGGCGTGTTCGCCGGCATCGTGCTGATGGTGATCCCGATCCTGGTGAGCCAGATCTCTCAGCTCGTCCAGCAGATCACGCAGATCGTGAACAGCGGCACCGCGTTGGCCGATTTCAAGCACTGGCTGGAGGGCCTGCTGCCGAATCTCGACGTCGACACCGTGTTCGGCTACATCAACGACTGGCTGAACAAGAACCTCGGCGACATCAGCAGCTCGATCGGACAGGGCGTGATCGTGGTCGGGGGTGCCCTCTTCGCGGGGATCAGCGGCACGTTCATCGTGCTGATCCTGACGATCTACTTCACGGCGGCGATCCCCTCGCTCAAGGGCGCCGTCTACCAGGTGGTTCCGGCCTCCAAGCGCGACCGCTTCATCGACCTCGCCGAGCAGATCACGGCCTCGGTCGGGCACTACGTCATGGGTCAGGTCGCGATGGGCGTGATCAACGGCGTGCTGAGCTTCATCTTCCTGTCGATCATCCAAGCGCCCTTCCCGATCGTGCTCGCCGTGATCGCGTTCTTCTTCTCCCTGATCCCTCTGGTCGGCACGCTGACGGGATCGACGCTCATCGTCCTGCTCTGCCTCATCCCGGGGCTCGGCTCTCCTCCGTGGGCCTGGCTGATCGCCGCGGCCTATTACCTCGTGTACATGCAGGTCGAGGCCTACGTCATCTCGCCCCGCGTGATGAACCGTGCGGTCGCCGTGCCCGGAGCCGTGGTCGTGATCGCGGCACTGTCGGGCGGAGCACTGCTCGGCCTGCTCGGCGCGCTCATCGCGATCCCGGTCGCGGCCAGCGTCCTGATCATCTACCGCCAGGTGCTCATCCCGCGGATGAACGAGAGATAGCCGCTCTCAGGCCGCAGGCCATTCCCGCGCCAGCGGAAGCGCGGCAGGGTTCACGGCCGCGACGATCTCGTCCAGCACCCGACGGGTCTGGGTCTCCCCCACCCAGAGATGCTTGCCGCCGTCCACGGCGATGAGCTCGACGTGCGGGATCGCCGCGAACCGCGTCACGGCCTCGGCCGGACGCAGGTAGTCGTCGAGTTCGGGGACCAGCACCACCACGCGCCGGTCGTCGTGCGCCCAGGCGGCCACCTCTGCGGCGGTGGCGCGATGCAAGGGCGGCGACAGCAGGATCACGCCCTCGACGTCGTGGTCCCGGCCGTACTTGAGCGCCAGTTCCGTGCCGAAGGACCAGCCCACCAGCCACGGCCGGGGCAGACCGCGCTCGCGCACGCATGCCATGGCGGCCGCCACATCGTGGCGCTCCGCCGTCCCGCCGTCGAACGCGCCGTCGCTCGTGCCGCGCGGCGAACTCGTGCCGCGCGTGTTGAAGCGCAGCACGGCGAGGTCGGCGAGAGCCGGCAGCCTCGCCGCCGCCTTGCGCAGGATGTGCGAGTCCATGAAGCCGCCGGCCGTGGGCAGCGGATGCAGGGTGACGAGCGTCGCCACGGGAGCCGCCTGGTCGGGCAGGGCGAGCTCTCCGACCAGTCGCAATCCATCGGCGGTGCGCAGCTCGATGTCCTCGCGCCGTGCGGGCAGAGGGCGCGGTCCTCGGATCTCCACCTCAGCTCCTGTTCCAGCAGCCGTTGTGCCAGTGCCGTCGAGCGGCCAGATCAGCCGCGTCGCCCAGCACGCCGTCCGCGCGCCAGACCACGACATGCGCCGTGCCGGTGGAGATCGCGCCCCTGCACCCCGGGCAGATGTACTCCTTCTGCGCCTGCGCCGCCGTCAGCGGCTGGACGTACCATTCCGCGCCCCCGCGCACCTCGGTGCGCTTCCACCCGGCGATCAGCCGGTCGAGGGAGTCCTCGTGCGGGCGCTCCTGACGTCGTCGATGCGGGCGTGGCATGGGTGAGCGCTGCTCACCACCAGTTGTTGGCCGACCAGAACGCCACCGCGGCGCCCCAGCTGCCGTAGCGACCGACGGCGTAGCCGTTGCCCCAGCGCAGGTTGTCGACGGGGTCGTAGCCGTTGCCGGGCACCTTGCTGCACGGCAGCGCCTGCACCAGACCGCACGCGCCGGATCCGCTGTTGGTGGCGTTCGGGTTCCAACCGCTCTCGCGACTCACGATGTAGTCGACGTAACCCCAGTCGCTGGATGCGATGCCCGCCGCGGCCATCCACTCCGCAGGTGCGCCACCGCCGCTGTAGTACATCGGGCCTGCATCGCCCGATGAGCCGGAGGACGAGGAGGAGGAGTCGCTGGAGGCGACCACGGGCTCAGGGGTCGGGGTCGGCTTCGGGGTGACGTACACCTCGAACGCGTCGCGCGTCTGCGACGTCGGCGTCGCACCGTGCACCGAGACGGTGATGTTCTGCGCGTCGCGCGCCGCCAGCGAGTACGCAGTGGTCACCGCGGCGTGCGCCGGCTCGGAGGCCGACATCGCGAACCCTGCGGGCGCCACGATCGCGACGGAGAATCCCACGACGGCCAGCCCTGCCAGCACCGCGGAAGTCCCCCGCCGATGAGAGTGCGCCTTCGAGGTCGGTCGGGGTGCTGTGGCTGCTGCGTTCTGCACGGCGGTTCGGGGGCGCGCCGCAATCGAATCGTTCTCGGGAGTCACAATGGCTCCGAGTTTAGCCAGCCGAACCTGAATTCGCCATGAGAATCGCTCAACGGATCGCCAGCAGGACGTCGATCGTGGCGTCGAGCAGCGCGTCGACCTGCTCCTCGCGATACCCGCGACGCTGCATCCGGAACGCGGTCTGCCGCACCTGCTCCGCCGTCAGCGCGTCGCCGTCGCGGAGAAAGCGCACGATCCGCTTGGCCACGTGATCGACCTCGTCGATGCGGTAGCCGAAGGTCAGCATCCCGGTCCGTGCGAACTTGTGCCCGGGGGCCCGGGTGAGGTGATCCAGGATCACCTGCGCGTCGGTGCGCGCACGCCCGACCCACGCCGAGGCGCCGTCCGTGGAGACGACGAGGGCGCGCTCGCGCTGTGCGAACGCCTCCTCGACCCTGGCCAGCGCCGCATCCACGGCGGGTACGTCATAGCCGCCGCGCACCATCGGAAACGAGGCCGCGCGGATGTCGGCGGATCCGATCCCCTCGGCATCGTCCTCGAACGCGCGACGCGCACGGGCCAGGAACGTGTCGACGGCGGCGCGCTGATAGCCCTTCTCCCTTCGCGGGAGCACGGGGAAGCTCGGCGCGACGGCCGAGGCGTCGCGGTCGGATCGTGCGGAATCGGTCATGCTGCCGCCAGAGGGGTGAGGAGGAGGTACAGGGCGAGGGCGACCACGGCCGAGGGAAGCATGCTGTCGAGCCGGTCCAGCAGACCGCCATGTCCCGGGATCCAGGAGCTCATGTCCTTGATGCCGAGATCGCGCTTGAGCAGCGACTCCCCCAGGTCTCCGATGGTCGCGGAGGCCACGAGGACGGCGCCGAAGATGAGGCCGGCCCACCACGGCACGCCCAGGAGGTAGACGCCGACCAGGGCGCCGGCGAGCAGGGATCCGACCACCGCGCCGGCGAAGCCCTCCCACGTCTTCTTCGGGCTGACGCGCGGCGCCATCGGATGCCGCCCGCCGCGCCCGAACAGCAGGCCGGACGCGTAGGCGCAGGTATCGGCCACCACGACGACGACGATGAGCGAGAGCACCCACCATTCGCCGCGCGGCTGACGCAGCAGCATGAGCATGAGGGCACCGAGGAACGGCACGTACACCTGGATGAATCCGCCGGCGAGGGCGTCGGTGAGGACGTCGCCGTAGGTGCGTCCGTCCTTCGTGACCATCTGCGCGACCAGGCGCCACACGACGACGCCGAACACGGCGACGAACAGCATCACCCAGGTCAGCCACGGTTCGGCGAAATATCCGCCCGCGGCCAGTGCCGCGCCGAGCACGAGCTGCGGCCACAGGTCGACCTTGCGACCGCCGGAGCGCAGCGCGAGCACGAGCTCCCAGACGGCGATCAGGATGATGGCGAGGCCGATCACCACGAACGACCATTTCGCGAATAGCAGCGAGGCGAGGATCACCCCGCCGATCAGGAGGCCCACGCCGATCGCGACCACCAGGTCGCGCCCGGTGCGCTCCTTGATGCGCTCGTTCGCCTGGTCCAGCTGGTCGCGGGCATGCGAGACGTGCGTCTCGATCTCGGCCTTCTTCGCCCGGAACTGCGCCTGCAGATTCTCACCGCTGCGCGCAGGCGGGTTCTCCTCGCCGCGCGAAGACAGGGTCTCGTCACCGCGCCGCCGCTGCGCGTCGCGCGTGCGCGGCGGAAGAGGCGGTCGTGGGGGGATCCTCGACGCGTCGTCGTCGTCGGACGGGGTGCTCATAGGCGGTCTCAGACCTCGAGCAGCTCGGCCTCTTTGCGCTTGACAGCCTCGTCGATGAGGTCGACGTGCTGGCGCGTGAGGGCATCGAGCTCCTTCTCCCCGCGGGCGATCTCGTCCTCGCCGAGATCGCTCTTCAGGGCGTCCAGCTCATCCTTCGCCTTGCGACGGATGCCGCGGACGTGCACCTTTGCGTCCTCGCCCTTGCTCTTCACGAGCTTCACGTACTCCTTGCGGCGCTCGGCGGTGAGCTCAGGCATCGTGACGCGCACGATGTTGCCGTCGTTGGAGGGGTTGGCCCCCAGGTTCGGCATGTCGCGGATGGCCTGCTCGATGGCCTTGAGTGCCGACTTGTCATAGGGCGTGACGTTGAGCGTGCGAGCCTCGGGGTTGGCCAGCGAGGCAAGCTGCGCGAGAGGCGTCGGCGTGCCGTAGTAGTCCACCAGGACCTTCTGGAACATCTGCGGGTTGGCACGGCCGGTGCGCACCGTGCTGAAGTCCTCCTTGGCGGCCTCGACGGCGCGCTGCATGCGGGAGGTGGTGTCGGCGAGGACATCCGCGATCACGGTGACTCCTATTCGTCAGGGGGTTGCGATGCAAGTCTATCGGGGAGGATGTGCGGATCCCCGGCCCGACGCCCAGCGGCGCGGCCCGGGGATCCGATGACATCAGGCGATGACGCGGGTTCCGATCGGTTCGCCCAGGAGCGCGCGGGTGATGTTGCCGGCGGGCTCCATGCCGAAGACGCGCATGTCCATGCCGTTGTCCATGCACAGGCTGAACGCCGTGGAATCGACGACCTTGAGGCCGCGCACGAGCGCATCCTGGAAGGTGATCTCCTCGATCCGCTCCGCCGAGGCGTCCTTCTTGGGGTCGGCGGTGTAGATCGCGTCCACGCCGTTCTTGGCGACCAGGACCTCGTCGGCGCCGATCTCCAGCGCGCGCTGAGCCGCGACGGTGTCCGTGGAGAAGTACGGCAGGCCGGCGCCGGCGCCGAAGATCACGACGCGGCTCTTCTCCATGTGCCGTTCGGCACGCAGCGGCAGGTACGGCTCGGCGACCTGGGTCATGGCGATCGCGGACTGCACGCGCGGCGACGCTCCCGCCTGCTCGAGGAAGTCCTGCAGGGCGAGCGCGTTCATGACGGTGCCGAGCATTCCCATGTAGTCGGCTCGGGCGCGGTCCATGCCGCGCTGGCTCAGCTCCGCTCCGCGGAAGAAGTTGCCACCGCCGACGACGACCGCGATCTCGACCCGGTCGGTGGCGGCTGCGATCTCTCGCGCGATCTGGCTGACGATGTCCGGGTTGACCCCGAGCTGGCCGCCGCCGAAGGCCTCACCGGAGAGCTTGAGGACGACGCGCCGTCGTCCCTGTCGTTCGGTCATGGAGTACTTCCTCTCGTCTGGGAAAAGATATCGTCTGCAGCCCCCGCACAAGAGCGGGGGCATGACGAAGGGGTCCGGATCCTGGTGGATCCGAACCCCTTCGATGCTGTTACGCGCCGACCTTGAAGCGGGCGAAGCCGGTCACGTTCAGACCGGCGTCCTTCGCGACCTGGCCCACGGACAGCTTGTTGTCCTTGGCGTAGTCCTGCTCGAGCAGGGCGACCTGCTTGAAGAACGCGGTCACGCGACCCTCGACGATCTTCGGCAGGGCGGCCTCGGGCTTGCCCTCGTTGCGGGAGATCTCGGTGACGATCTCGCGCTCCTTCTCCACGTCCGCGGCCGGGACGTCCTCACGGGTGAGGTAGGACGGGTTCGCGAACGAGATGTGCTGCGCGATGCTGCGAGCGGTCTCCGCGTCGTCACCCGTGTAGGCGACGACGACGCCGATCTGCGGCGGGAGGTCCTTGCTCGTGCGGTGCAGGTAGACCTCGGTGCGCTCGCCCGAGATGGTCGCGACGCGACGCAGCTCGACCTTCTCGCCGATGATCGCCGCCTCGTCCGAGATCAGCTGCTCGACGGTCTGACCACCGGCGTCCGCCGCGAGGGCGGCCTCGACGGAGTCGGCCTTGATGGCGGCCGCGGCGTCGGCGACCTTGTCGGCCAGAGCGATGAAGCGCTCGTTCTTCGCGACGAAGTCCGTCTCGCAGGCGAGCTCGACGAGCGTCACGGCGCCGTCCTGCTCGCGCGCGACGACCAGGCCCTCGCTGGTGGAACGGTCAGCGCGCTTGGCGTTGCCCTTCGCACCCTTCAGGCGAAGGATCTCGACGGCCTTCTCGACGTCTCCGTCGGCCTCCTCGAGCGCCTTCTTGGTGTCGACCATTCCCGTTCCGAGCTGCTCACGCAGCGCCTTGATGTCGGCGATGGTGAAGTTGGCCATGTTGTGGTGGCTCCTTGCTTCGTATGTGTGCGTGGTGGTTGCGGGTCGGAGGGCTTACACCCTCCGACGGACCGCGATTACTTGTCGGCCGACTCGGCGTCGGCGACCTCGGTCGCCGTCTCGTCCGCAGCAGCGGCGATCGCCTCGTCGTGCGCCTCGGCGCCGGCCTCGTCCGCAGCGGACTCGGTGGCGGCGGTCTGCGCGTCGACGCCCTCGAGGAGCTCCTGCTCCCACTCGGCGAGCGGCTCGGCGTCGCCGGCGTCCGGGTTGTGCTTGAGCTGCAGGCCCTCGGCCGCGGCGTCGGCGATGATGCGGGTCAGCAGCGAGACGGAGCGGATCGCGTCGTCGTTGCCGGGGATCGGGTACTGGAAGTCATCCGGGTCCGCGTTGGTGTCGAGGATGCCGATCACCGGGATGCCGAGCTTCTTGGCCTCGTCGATGGCGAGGTGCTCGCGCTTGGCGTCGACGACCCACAGGGCCGACGGGGTCTTGGTCAGGTTGCGGATGCCACCCAGCGACTTGTGCAGCTTGTCGAGCTCGCGCTTCTTGAGCAGCAGCTCCTTCTTCGTGAAGCCCGAGGCGGCCGGGTTCTCGTAGTCGAGCTCCTCGAGCTCCTTCATGCGGGCGAGACGCTTCGCGATGGTGGTGAAGTTCGTGAGAAGACCACCGAGCCAGCGCTGGTTGACGTAGGGCTGGCCCACGCGGGTGGCCTGCTCGGCGAGGATCTCCTGCGCCTGCTTCTTGGTGCCCACGAAGAGGATGGTGCCGCCGTGCGCGACCGTCTCCTTGACGAAGTCGTAGGCCTTGTCGATGTAGCCGAGCGACTGCTGCAGGTCGATGATGTGGATTCCGCTGCGCTCCGTGAGGATGAAGCGCTTCACCTTCGGGTTCCACCGGCGGGTCTGGTGTCCGAAGTGAACGCCGCTGTCGAGCAGCTGGCGGATGGTGACGACGGCCATGGTCGTGCTCCTTGCTTGTTGAGGTTGTGCTGCCGATCGGGCGATCGGCGATCCTGGTGCCCGGCGCGCACTCCGCTCTCTTCCGAGAGACCTTTGGAGTGTTCGCCACGTTGAACGCTGTGGGCACGCGTAGTCACCCCGATAGACGGGATGCCCTGCAAGCATATCAGGGTCGCGACGGGGGGGTCGCACCCGATCCGTCCGCACAATCCGGCGGCCGCACCGACTCTGCACCGATCGCGCGGAACGCACGCCGCGCGATCGCCGCGCGGCGCAGGATCAGGGGATGGGCTCCCTTCGCACCCCTCGCTGCTCGGCGGCGATCCGTCGCCGGCCGATCCGGCTGCTCGCGATCGCGGCCGCGCTGCTCGGCGGACTCATCCCTGTGACGCTGCCGGCTGCGGCGCCCACGGCGGCCGCCTGCGGGCATCCTGCCCGGGCGGACGGCGGAGCCCCGCTCCAGAGAGGCGGGCCGTCCCCTGGTCTGACCCCGGCGGCGGGGTCGGGCCCTGCGGCGGGGCGCGGCTCGGGCAGCGCCCCCTCTCCCCTGCCGGACCATGACTGGCTCTGGCCCGCCGAGGGCGCCCGCTCGGTGATCGTGCCGTTCCGAGCTCCCGCGCACGACTACGGACCGGGACACCGCGGCATGGACATCGCCGCGATCGACGACGTCAGGGCTCCGGCCGATGGCGTGGTCGCTTACCTGGGCACGGTCGTCGATCGCCCGCTGCTGACGATCGACCACGGCAACGGCTTGGTCACCACGCTCGAGCCCGCACAGTCGGCGCTCGCTCCCGGCGCGACGGTGCATCGCGGGGACGTGATCGCGACGGTCTCCACCGGCGGGCACACGCCGGCGGGGGCGCTGCACATCGGCGTGCGCTGGAACGGCGCCTACGTCAATCCGATGCTGCTGTTCGGCGACGTGCCGCGGGCGGTGCTGCTGCCCTGCGGCTCCCGTGGCTGCTGACGATCGTCCCGCCGCGACGAGAGCCGTTATCGCCGCCCCGTCACGCCCGTGGATGCGCGAGCCGGTAACTCGCCGCGAGGCGCTCCGCCGAGACGTGCGTGTAGATCTGGGTGGTCCCCAGACTCGCGTGACCGAGGATCTCCTGCACCGCTCGCAGGTCTGCTCCCCCGTCGAGCAGGTGCGTGGCAGCGGAGTGGCGGAGCGCATGCGGTCCGACCGTCTCCGCACCGATGACCGGCGCGAGCACGCGGGCGACCAGCTCGTACACCGCGCGCGATCCCAGCGCTCCCCCGCGCGCGCCGCGGAACAGCGCAGGACCGGTCTCCTCCGCACGAGCGACGAGCACGGGGCGGGCGCGGCGCAGGTACGAGGCGACCGCATCACGAGCCGGGGCGCCGAAGGGGACGACCCGCTCCCTGCCGCCCTTCCCGAGCACGCGAGCAGTGCCGCGGTCGAGGTCGATGTCGTCGACGGCGAGCCCGCACAACTCGGAGACGCGCATGCCCGACCCGTACAGCAGCTCCAGGATCGCGCTGTCCCTCAGTCGGACAGGATCCCCGTCGAGGGCGGCGTCGCGCGCCTCGTCGAGCAGGACGCGCATCGCGTCGGCCGACGCCACCGCCGGCAGCGTGCGTCCGCGCTTGGGCGTCACGAGGCGCAATGCGGGGTCGTGCGGGACCAGCCCCGCCTCGGTGGCCCAGGCGAAGAACGAGCGCACCGCGGCCGTGCGACGCGCCAGCGTCGATCGTGCGTCACCTCTTTGCGTGGCGCGCCACAGCCAGTCCCGCAGCGCTTCGAGATCCACGTCGCCGAGGGGAGCGTCCGCCGTCGCCGCCGCGAGATCGGCGAGATCCGACCGGTACGCGCGCACCGTCGCCGGTGACAGCCGCCGCACCTGAGCGAGGTGCGTCGTGAACGCCGTGGCGGCTTCTGATACGCGCATGGCTCCAGCATGCGCTCCGCAGCCCGGCACCGGCGGGAGCACGCGCGGGACCCATGATCTCGAGCTGCAGGACCTCACTGCACGATGCTGCGCCACCCCCGCTCGGAGCGGACCGCGCTGCCGTCCAGTTCCAGGATGCCGAGGAGCGCCTCGACTCGATCCGCGCTCAGTCCGCTGCGCTGCGCCAATTCGGCGATGCTGCGCGGCGTGCGCACGTTCAGGGCATCGGCGAGGCGCACCATATCCGGATCCTCGGTGGTGATCATCGGCGGCGCAGCCGTGGCGATGCCGAGCAACTCGCGCACGTCGGCGACAGAGGTGATGCAGCGCGCGTCGTAGTCCCGCAGCAGCCGGTGGCAGCCCTCCGACGCCGTCGACGTGATCGGCCCCGGGACGGCGCCGAGCGGTCTGCCGAGCGCGGCCGCGTGCCCCGCCGTGTTCAACGACCCGCTGCGCTGTCCGGCCTCGACCACGACGGTCGCGGCGGAGAGCGCGCTGATCAGACGATTGCGCGCAGGAACCGTAGGCTATATGTATGACCGAATCTGTCAAGGCCGCGATCTACGTTCGCCAGTCTGTAGACCAGGCCGAGGGCATCACCCGCGGTATCAAGCGCTGTGAGGCGCTGCTGAAGTCGCGCGGCTGGACTCTCGTGGAGACCTACGCGGACAACGCCGTGAGCGCGTCCAAGAGCCGCGCTAAGAGCCGTTGGGCGGATCTTCTCCGGGACGCCAAGGCGGGTCGCTTCACGCACATTGTTGGCGTGGACATGGACCGCCTTGTGCGTAGCGTGTCGGATCTCCTCGCGCTCACCGACACGGGGGCCAAGGTGTTGACCGTTGACGGTGAGATCGACCTCACGACGGCTGACGGTGAGTTCCGCGCAACCATGCTCGCCAGCATCGCCCGCTTCGAGGTTCGGCGTAAGGCCGAGCGCCAGAAGCGCGCGAACATCGACCGGGTAACCCGGCGCGGTCTGCCGGTCCCCGGCAAGCGTCGGTTCGGGTATGAGCCGGGGAACATCGAGGAGCGCACCGAGGAGGCCGACCGCGTGCGGTGGGCGTTCGCAGAGGTACTGTCGGGCGGCTCGATCTTCGGTATCGCGAAGGCCTTCGGCAAGCCGCCTGTCCGGATCCGGGAAATGCTCACCAACCCGGCTTACGCGGGCTGGATCCCGTTTGGGGGCGAGCGCTACGAGGCCGCGCCGGAGGTTGCCCGCATCGTGAGCCGCGAGGACTGGGAGAAGGTTCAGGCGGTCCTTGCGGCCCCCGAGCGTCGGACCTCACCGGGCAACACGATTCAGTACCTTGCGAGCGGCATTGCGCGCTGTGGAATCTGTGACGCCCGCATGGTGAAGCAGGGGGCGTATTACTTGTGCAAGGGCGACCTGTCGCACCCGGCGATCAAGCGGGAGATCCTGGACGATGTGCTCATGTGGGAGGCCTTCTCGTACCTGCTGAGGCTCGATCCCGGCGCGGAGCCGGAGGAGCTACAGGAGGCCGTGCAGAAGCTCGCAGAGGCGCAGCGGAAGCGTGGTGCGGTGCAAGCCATGTTTGAGCTGGAGGGCGCAGACACCGCCGCCCTGACCAAGCGGCTTGCTGTGCTCGGGCGTGAGGTCACGCAGCTTACGGCTGAGGTTGACGCCCTGCGCGTGCGCACCGTGGCGGGCGATGTGGTGGGCCGAATCCGCGCCAAGCTCGCCGGGACGCTCAACGACGAGGAGGGCGCGGCATGGTGGGCCGAGGAGTGGGCGGAGCTGCCCCTGTCCGATAAGCGCGAGGTCATCGGCAATCTGACAATCAAGGTGCACAAGGGCCGTGGCCCGGATCGCGTAGAGGTCGCGTAACGAGAAAGACCCCCGGTTTCCCGGGGGTCTTTTCATTCGCCGTAAATCGAGCTGTAACAGCGAGCGGCCTTCGCGTCGAGAGACTCGCCCGTGTTCGCCGTGACGCACGAACGGTAGTCGGCTTCCAAGTTCGCATTGTGCATGTTGACCAAGACGGCGATGAGGATACCGCCGACAACCGCGATGACGACGGCGAGGGAGATTACAGCGGCTTTCAGACTCATGAGCGCACCTTAACAAACAACAGGGCGAGCGCGGAACCGAGCGCCGCGAAGAATCCGATTGCGATCCCGAGGGCGATCACTGGACACCCGCCATTCCTGGAATGTAGACCCGGATCCCGACCACGTAGCGATTACCGTTCGACTTGTGGTCCGTGTTGTATCCCAGGCCCTTGAGGCTCTTGTAGAACTCACCGGAGTTACTGGAGTGCTTGTAGTCGTTCGCCTGGCACCACGTCTTGTAGCGGGCGAAGAGATCCGCGCGCTTCGTGCGCAGGCTCTCATTGCCTCTGTCGGCGTCCACAAGATCATCCTGTGCAAGCCATAGACGCATCGGGTCGGAATCCTGCTCGAACTCTTCGCGTGCCTCTCGTGCGGTCCCGCGTACGTCGAACTCTCCACGTTCGTGGAGGTCGCGCAGGGCGTCCATCGCACGATTGAAGATCCCCGGTGTCTCCGCGTACAGCTTGCCCTCATCGAACCTCTGAGAGCGATCCAGCTTCGTCGTAAACGGCAGGACGGTCCAACGTCGAAAGTAGCCGTCTGAATCGTCAGACGACCGCCAGACCTTATTGGCAGAGAAGACCGGCACCGCATACGGGCGGAACGGGAAAGAGTCGCGGTACTTCCGCTCAGCGGTGAGGGTGTCACCTCCGGTGATCGCCTTGAACAGGCTCGCGTCCTTGAGGTATGAGTCGTCCAGGTCGCCGAGGATATTCGCCGTCTTGCCGTACAGGGAGGCCGCAGCGAACCTGTTTTCGCTGAGGCTCTTAAGGCTCTCGGTCGCGATGTTCTCCCGGCCTAGCATCTCCTCCAACACCCGCAGAAACGTGCTCTTGCCGGTGCCGCCAGGGCCGAGGAGAAGAATCGCCGTCGAAAGCGGGTTACCGATCATGAGCATGTAGCCGATGACCTCCCACACAAGGGCGTGCATGTCACCCGGCACAACCTCATCAAGCCACTTCAGGAAGTTGGGGCAGTCAGCGCCCTTTCGGTATGTGATCGGAAGTTGCAGCGTAGACAGGTGCTCAGGACTGTGGCCCTGGAAGTAGTCCGTCTGCCAGTTGTAGACGCCATTCTTCAGGTTGATAAGCGGAGCCCACTTCACGCCGCCCTGAGGCTCCGCAGGGATACGCGGGATGCCTGAGGACTTCACCGTGTCTTCGACCGAGGCGACATAGCTACGGCGGTAGCGGTTCCCCAACTCAGAGACGATGCGGCGGACAAGCTCTTCCGGGGCCGGACGCCATACGCCGGACTCGTACAGCCACAGCTCACCGTCAGGGCCGACGCCAAGATCGTGCGCAACAGCCTTCGCGAGCTTGAGCGTCATGAATCCGTGCTTCGGGTCGAAGTAGTTGTCGCCACGGTATGCGGGCGTTCCGGCGCTCATCGGGCAACCTCAACTCTCAGGTTGAGGCTCATGCCGTGCATGATCGTCCAGCCGCTCAGCTCAACGCCGAGGCCGTTCGTCCAGGCGTTCAGATAGGGATCGTAGGTGTACGGCTTGTCGTCGATGAGGAGGCGAGTCGGGAGGTTGAACTCCGTGTGTCTGTCCTGCGCGGGCAACTCCCGCGCGGTTGGGTGGGTGTCCATTGTGGACCTTTCAAAGAGAGTGGGGACGCCCTGCTACCGGACCAACAACAGGAGAGCGTCCCCGGCTTGTGGGTTGGTCTTACAGTCCGGGTTTAAGAGGTTCGGAGCGGACTTCCGGCGTTTAGCCCTGGGCGGCTCCGTATAACCATTATGGCACCTATTGCACAATGTGATTCTGGCCGTTTATATAATCAAACGGCGCTTGACATGGTGTATACCCAATATGTAGTGGTGGAGCTCTGGACTACGCGCTAATTGCCAGGATTACAATAGGCAAACTCTCAGCTTCGCGCATTCAGATCCAGGGCAGGCACGGGGCAAGTGAAAGTGCCCTGTAGGGCAGGCGATGGGGCAGGACCTTTCCCTACTCTCCTAAGGCATAGGGCAGGTAGGGCACCCTTTCTCTTAAAGTCTAAGGGGACTATATAAAAAGGGGGTAGTAGAGAGAGGTTGCGCTGTGCCCTGCCCTGCCCTGCTGCCCTTGACAAACAACAAACCCGCCCTACACCGGGGAGCATGTGCGTATGCGTCCCTACTCCGGTTCAGGCGGGTCTGTCTTGTCGAGGTTATTCAACACCGGCCCCGTATCAAGGAGTGTGTTGCAGTACACACTATCCACGGATGGATAATGAGCTTCCATAATATCACCTTGTGCAATTGCCGGTAAAATAGTTCACATGGAAAAGAACAACACTCTGCGCGCATACTACGACAACCCCGGCCCTGAGGCCCTGGCCATGCTGGAAGAGTTTGCGAGACGCGCAATCGCCGCGGGGCTAACGGCACGCGACGTTGCAGTCATGGGATATGAGGCATTCGTAGCCGAGCTAGAGGCTTACGAGGGTGATGCAGCGTGACAGACGACGTTCCACTACCCAGCCGATCCGGGGCGGCTATTCCCCGAGAACCAAGACACGGAACCATCGGCACCTACAACAACCATCGCTGTCGTCAGGATTGCCCTGGCGATCCTGAGACCGGCCTAACGTGCCGACAGGCTAACGCTGCCTACCGCATGGTCTACCGCGCGCGTAAGCGTGAGGCGGTAGCCGAGTGACCCGCTTCCATCGCAGCAAAGAGTGGGCTGCATTCAGCAAGAAGGCGCGGCCCATCCTCGCTGCCTCGCTGCCTGCACCCTGTGTGAACGCCTATCGTGCGCCAGGGTGCCGAGGCGTGGTGTATCCCGGCGAGGCGTTCGACGTGGCGCACATCGTCAGTCACAACGTGGACCCCACGCAGCCCCTGGACATGAGCCGGGTAGGTGCAGCACACCGCGCGTGCAACCGCAGGGCGGGGGCGGCGGAGGGTGGAGCCAAGCGCGCAGCCCAACGCCGTGCTGCTGACGACAAGCGTCTACCTCCTACCGGGTCGGGGTGGTGAGCGTGGAGTACGCACACGACATCACATTCCCTGTGCTGCTCGCTGCTATCAACACCGAGGCCGCAGCTATCCGCGAGAGTACGGACGCTGACGATCAAGCTCGAAGATTCTCGCGCATCCGTATGTATCTCGATGCGTTGAGTGCGTTGGTCGGTGATTCTTTTGAGTGACCGTGACAACCCGCTTAACGCTGCCAGCGAGAAATCCTCACGAGAAACGCTCGAATCCCTCAGGAGCGAAGAGGGCTGGATTTCGTACCGTGAGACCGCGCTGAAGCCACTCAATTGCACAGAGCTTGTGACGACTCAACAGAGCCGGGATGAGTTCATTCGCGGTTGCGAGCTGCTGGGCGTGGAGTTCCCCAAGGCGCACCAGCTCATCATCTCAGACATGCTCACGGCGGGCCGTGAGGAGTCGGCGATCCTGATTCCGCGCCAGGCAGGCAAGACGACAACCCTCGCGATCATCCTTGTGGGCCGGTGCGCCCTGAGACCGCGCTACAACGCAGCGCTGACGCTGACCACGCTCGCGAACAAGACGGGCGAGGTCTTCGAACAGACGATCCAGGACGTGCTGGAGCTTGCGCACGGCGAGGATGTGGACTCCCGCCCCTTCCGGAACTACCGAGGCAAGGGCGCGATGTACGTCAAGTTCCCGAACGGCTCACGCCTCACAGCGAAGACCGCGAAGGGCGCAGCCTTCCGCGGTAGTTCCTACGATGCGGTCTGGATCGATGAGGCTGGAGAGGCGAGCCCCGAGCAGGCCGACGACCTGAAGGGCGCGATCCTCTCCACCTTCGACACCCGAGACGGGCAGATGATCCTCACGGGTACCGCTGGAGACTTCCGCAAGGGGCAGATGCTCTTTGAGGGTCTGGAGAATCCCGAGTACGGCGTAGTCCGCTACGCGATCCCCGAGGACACCGAGCCCGACGCTATGAGCGCATGGGAGCCGGACGACGAACACCCGTTCGCGCGTGGCCGTGAGCTAACCGAGGCAATGCACCCCGGCATCGCATCCGGGCTGACGACCGTGGAGAAGGTGCGTAAGCGCTTTGTGGCGTACCTCAATAGACCGGGACGATTCGCGCGAGAGTACGGCGGCATCTTCGGCACGCTCGGTGAGGGTGCGGGGCCGATCAACGTTCAAGCCTGGATCGACGCTGGACGCACCGATACACCGGACGTGCCTGAGCACTTCGCGTTGGTCATGGGTACGTCCTTCTTCGGTGACTTCGGCTCTCTCGTGGCCGTGTGGCGCGATGACGACGGCAAGGCGTGCGGATACGTCATCGACCATCGCAAGGGCGTTACCTGGCTCGCTGACGCGGCGGCGAAGAAGAGTCGCGAGCACGGGCACCCGGTGATCTTCGACGGCGGCAACAAGAGCACCCGCGCCGAGGTCGAGATTATGGCTCGGTTCGTTCCCGCGCCGCACATGGTGGAGCGAGGTTTCACTGAGGTACCCGTTGCTCACGCGCTGCTGACCAAGGAAATCAACGCGGGCAACGCTGTGCACTGGACGCAAGGCCCGCTTGACACCGCAGCGAAGAGTGCCGTACGCCGGCCCGCTGGCGCTAACTCGTGGGCGTTCGGTCGCGGCAAGCAAGCGGGACTCGACCTCAGCACGCTAGAAGCCTTTGCGCTCGGGCTGCACTATTACGACGAGACTGCGCAAGCGATCTCATTCGGGCCTGTCATGGCTGCATAACCTATTGCACATTTCCAGCAAATAGCCCTGTGCATTATGCCGGATAATTGTATGTAACATGACATGGCTTTCTAACCTCTTCTTCGGCTCCGGGGGCGGTGTGGTTTCTTCCACCGCCTCTGGAGTGCAGGTGCCCTATTCTCTGTGGCCCGTCGAGTCCAATGTCACCACGCTTGTGTACAGTGACCATTTCGCTTCCGTGGACGCAGTGGATCGCAATGCGGCAATGACTGTTCCTCCGGTAAAGCGTGGCCGTGCGATCATCACCGGTTCATGCGCCGATCTTCCCCTTGAGCTTGGCAAGCTCGACGGCAGCGGTTGGACCGCCGCAAAGCGCCAGCCGAATTGGTTCTCTAATACAGGCACGTTTCAGACGCCGTGGCACCGAATGGCGCTCACGCTCGATGACCTGATCTTCAACGGCTGGAGCCTCTGGGGCGTCCGCCGTGGAGCCAAGACTGAGGGGGCAGCACACGCACCGATTCTCGACGCCGTGCGCATTGCCCCTCAGCGCTGGACGTTCGACGCCAATTCTCCGACCGGCGTGAGCGTCAACGGCGCACACGTCCAGGATCCCGACTCCGTGATCCTCTTCCAAGGGCCGGATGAGGGCGTGCTCACGACCAGCGCAGACACGATCCGCGCATGGCGAGCCTTGAGCCGTACCCGCGTTTCCAAGGCCCGCAACCCCATCCCGATGACCGTCCTTCAGGAGACAACGCCGAACACGGTCACACAGGCCGAGGCTGAGGCGTTCGTAGAAGCCTGGGGCAACAAGCGCGCACAGGAAAACGGCATGGTCGGATTCCTGCCTGCCAAGGTCACCATGCAGACGCACGGCGACACAAAGCCGGAGATGTTCGACACGGCATTCAACGCCCTACGTCTGGACGTTGCGAACGCGCTCAATCTCCCCGCATCCCTGCTCGACGGCTCGACCGCTACAGCGTCCCTGACCTACGTGACGACCGAGGGACAGCGCACGAGTCTTATCGACTGGCTGGAGTACTGGCTAGCTCCGATTGAGGCGCGCCTGTCCATGCCGGACGTGACGCCTCTCGGGTCCGTCGTGCGCTTCGACCGTTCCAACCTCATCAATGTCCCGAACGACCGCCACGGCGCAGCGTCGGACGAGACCCAGCCGGTAGAGACTCCCGCGTCTCCCGCCCCTCAGGAGTAACCCCATGTCCGAAGAACTAGCCCCTTCCGACTCTCTTATTGAGAATGATTCCGCTTCTCATCTAGAGAGCTACGGCGATTTCACCTACGACCCCGAGGCGCGCACCCTTCGCGGTCTGCTCGTGCCGTTCGGTGAGCCGAGCCGTACTAACAGCACGGGACAGACGGGCGTGGTCTTCACCGCCGACACCATCAACATCCCGCGTGATGTGTCCGTCGTCACTCTGAACCGCGAGCACGACCGATACGACCCGGTAGGCCGCGCAACCGAGCTGAAGAAGACCGAGCGCGGCGTAGAAGCAACCTTCCAACTCGCCGACACCGATGAGGCCGACTCATGGCTGAGCCGTCAGAAGGACAAGCTCCGCAAGCTCAGCGCCGAAGTGCGGTTCGCCGCTGACGGCTTGAGCGCCCGTATCTCAGGCGCGGCCCTCGTGACCGAAGGCGCATTCGCCTCTGCCGGTCTATTCGCCCTCGCGCCCGACGCCGAGGAAGACCCCGAAACCCCCGAGGCCGAAGAGGCCGAGGACAAGACCCCTGACGCCGCCCCGGCGCAGGAGAACCCAACTAACGAAATGGAGGAAGACACCGTGTCTTCTATCGTTCCTGACGCGCCGGGCGCAGTATCACCGGCAGCCAACGACAACGAGGCCGCACTATTCGCGGCAATTGCCAACCGACAGAGCAACCCTGAAGCTCTCGCCCCGTTCGCAAACGCGGGTGCCGCGTTCGCCGTTCAGAACCTCCAGGCGTCCGGTCCTTCGACCGTGACGATTGAGGCGGACGTTACCGTCCCGCAGGCTGTCCGCGAGCTGTGGCAGCGCCGCCCCTACCGCAGCCGCTACACGCCGCTCATTAACTCCGGAACGCTGCTCTCCCCGACAGTGACCGGCTGGAAGTGGGACGCCACCAAGGAGCCGACCGTAGGCGACTACGCCGGTAACCTCGCCGAGGTTCCCACCAGCGCGCTTGACACCATTCCTGTAACCGCACAGGCCGCGATCATCGCGGGTGGAAACAAGATTGACCGCAAGTACTACGACTTTGGAAACACCGAAGTTATTGCGTCCTACATGCGTCTCCAGACTGAGGATGTCGCTCGCAAGCTCGATGCCAAGGTGCTTTCGACCATTACCGGTGCCGCTACGGTTACCGCGCCCGGAACCGTCCCTGCCGGTGTGCCGAAGGGTCTCGCCGCAATCGTCGACGGTGCTCTCGGTGTTATCAACACGGACAACGCGCCGAGCTTCGCCATTGTCTCGCCTGAGCTGTGGCGCGACATCGTAATGATGGCCGACAAGGACAAGCTGGCATACCTGAACGCTGGATTCGGTCTTGAGGCTGGAGACGTTGAGTCGTTCAGCATTCAGCCCGGAAACGTCGGTACCGGAAAGGTCATCGTCGGTGCCAAGGAAGCGGCCACGTTCTACACCCTGGGTGGCGGAGCTCCGATCCGCGTTGAGGGTCTGGCTGTGCACAACGGTGGAGTTGACGTTGCGGTGTTCGCCTACTGGGCTGCAATCGTTAACAACGCTGCTGCTATCCGCTCTGTGACTGTCGTCTAAACGGCTGGGGCGTAAGCAATGTCGTACACATTCCCGACACCTACAACGGCAGCGCCATACTGGCGCGATATGCCGGGTGATTTGGCGACCGCAGAAATGTATCTGTCGGTGGCCAAATCGCAGTGCCTTGCTTACGCCCCTCCGCTCCCGGTCAACCCCGTCAACGGCACGATCGTTCTCGGTCCGCCTACGGTGATGAGTCGGAACCTCTTCCCGGATCCGTCCATCGGCACGGCGGGCAACACGGTTGTCCTGCGCCAGAACGTCATTCGCAATCCGAGCTTCGAGACCGACGCTTCTCTGTGGACGGTCACAAACTCCGCCACGATCTCGCGCGTCACCACGCAGGCGCACCGAGGCACAGCGTCTCTCCAGGTAGTTACCGCGGGAGCAACGTCGGGTGAGGGTGTGTACTCCAGCACGTACACCGTCCCGGGGATGTACCTGAATCGGCCCTATGCGGCGTCAGTGTGGGTATTCGCCCCGGTCGGCGCGAACATGGAGGCGCTAGGCAACTCCACGGGTGGGCCGAGCACGAGCGTTCCCTTCACCGGCACGGGTGCTTGGCAGCTCGTGACGATGCCGAACAACCGCGCGAACAGCGGACTCAACCCGTACATCATCGTGCGTACGCGCAGCACCGCGCAGGCGATCACGTTCTATGTGGACGAGGCGCTACTAGAGCTAGACGTAGCGACCCCTGGACCGTACTTCGACGGTGCCGGACAGAGCGCGCCGGACGCCGACTTCTCTACTCGGTGGGTCGGTGCGGCGAACGCGAGCATAAGCGAGCTGACCGCCGTTCTCGTGCCTGGTGTCGTCGCATCCAACTGTGTGCCGATCCGTTCCGGTATCTGGGCGACAGACGGCAACATGTCGATGCGGACGATCCCGACCGGCGCGAACCCGACCGTCACGGTAGCGAACATCCCCGGCGCTAATACGCTGCTCGCCACGCGCCGAGACCCCGGGGACGTAATCAGCGAGGTCCGGGAGAACATCAACGGTCCCGCGGTGCTCTACCCGTCCGCGACACAGAACACGTGGTTTGACCAGATCGGCATCTTCGCGGGTGACTATGCGGGGCTGTGGTTCTCCGGAGACACACCCACGCGCCTAGGCCGCACCTACGCATGGGAGGGCGCGGTAAACGCGTCAGCATCCGCCGAGACCTACCGACCGAACGTGTTCGTTCCGGCTCCGCCCGAGATTCCAGAGAACTACTTCCTGGCGATCATCACGCAGGCCCGCAACATGGCGAACGCCGGAGTTGCGCCCGTGTCTGGTGGCGACTTCGACGGCAGCGGATACGGCGTCAACACGTACCCGCTCGACTGGGCAGTTAAGCAGATGCTCCGCCCCGAACAAGGACTAGGAGCAATCGCATGAGCCTTCGTAAGGACATAGAAGCACTGTTCCGCGAGGACTGGGCCGAGGATCCGATCCTCTCTCAGCTCCGCGTCATCGCCACCGAGCGCGAGCTAGACCAGCTCGCACAGGACACCGCACTTATCCGCCTCAAGGGTTTGCGCCGGGAGCCCACCGCGCCGCTGAGAGCTAAGCGCGTGGAGCTTCTTCTCACGATCATCTCTGCACGCACCGATTTGGATCGGGCCGGAGACGACCTTGAGGAATACATGAACGCAGCCGAGGACTATCTAGGCCCGCGGTTCATGCACGATGCGCCGAGCATTGTCGGTTACAACGACCGCCTGGCAATCGACATCCCCCTTTACATCACCACAACCCCCGCAGAGGTATCCCCGATGTTCCTCGCCGCGGACACACCAACAGAGCCGGAGGAATAAATCATGGCCGCAATTCCAGTACAGCCCATCTTTCTAAACGACGTGTCGGTGAAGATCGGAACCGATACATATGAGGCGAGCCTCACAACGGTGCGTTTCGAGCCGACCTCCAACATTGTGCGGTGGAAGGGAATGTCGCCCGCATCTCAGTATGCGTTCATGTCGACACCCGTCTACGACGGAACCCTTACCTTCGCGCAGGACTGGACCACGTCAAACAGCCTGTCTCAGTACCTGAAGACGAATCAGGGTAAGCCCGTAACTATCGAGTTCAAGCCAAAGAAGCCCGCCACAGGAACCGCCGCAACCGTAACCGCGACGATCATTGTTGCCCCGGGAACCATCGGTGGAGATATCGACACTGTCGCAACAGCAACAATTCAGGTTGCCGTTGTCGGTGAGCCGTCCGTAACTATCGCGTAAGGCCCGTCATGAGGATTGACGTTTTCAAGTCTCCAGAGCTTATGGCGACAATCCTCGCGATTCGCGGTCTGGACAAGACGATACAGAAACAGATTCGAGTGCATTCGAAGGCTCTCGCTACTCCCGAGTTCAAGAAGGAACTAGCCGAGCGTTCTAATACAAGGCTCGAATCTGCGGTCATCGTGAACACCGCTGTGGTGTCCGTGTCGAATCAGAACATGCGCCTACAGAGCGCGGCCAAGGGTCGCGCTCTGTCGGGCGGTCTGAACCCGAAGACCGATTACGCAGCCGTGGAGTTCGGACGTGAGCAGAAGCCCGTGACCTATCAGCGCAAGAGCAAGAAGGGCGGATCCCATTCCGTCACCCGCTCTATGCCGCAGATCAAGCCGCGCCGCAGCAAGGGATACGTATTCTTCCCCGCGGTTCGCAATTACATTCCGCGTGCAGCGTCACTGTACGTGCAGACAACCGTTAAGACCATCGCCAAGGCCCTGGAAGGAGTTCAGGAATAATGGCACTCTCCGTTGATATTCTCGCGAACACTCGCCAGGCACAGAGCAACGTCAAGGATCTATCGAAGGAGTTCGACAAGGTAGCCGACTCGCTCGACGACATGGCGCGCGATGCCGACCGGAACGCGGACAAGGTAGAGCGCAGCTTCCGTGAGATGTCTCGCGCAGCCGAGAAGCTGGACGACTCCGTAAGGGACATCAAGCCTGACCCGCTCCGCAAGCTCGGGGACGCGGGTGAAGAGGTCTCCGGCGAGCTGAAGCAGAACCTTGGAGAGACGTTCTCCAGCTTCCGCGGCGACCTTGAAGACCTGCCGCAGGTAGCTCAGGACGTGTTCGGTGGTCTCGCCGGATCGGTCGGCGGGCTCGGTGCGTCCCTCGCGCTCGCGGGTGGAGCCGCAGGTATCGGTCTTCTCATCGCTGGATTCCAAGAGATCCAGAAGCAAGAGGAGGAGCGTCAACAGCGAATCGCGGATTGGACCGCCGCCTACATTGGTGGGCTCTCCACGATGGAGGGCGCGCTAGCCGACTTCGCCACGGTCGAAGCGATCTACACCGACAAGGACCGTTACGCCGAGGCCGTCAAGAACGCCAAGAATTGGCACGTCTCGACCTCTGACGCGATCAACGCTATGGCCGGAGACATGACCGCGCTCGGTGTCGTGGAGGACAACCTAGCGTCCAACTCTCAGACGGTCAGCGATGCTATCGAGACCGTGGGCGGCAACACCCGCGGGCTCAGCCACGAGATGCGCACCCTCAAGGACGAGACATCGCAGGGCTACGACGCATTCAACAAGCTGACCGGCGAGATGTCCGCGGGTGCGGCTCGCGCGGATGAGTACTCGCAGTCGCTTCTAAACATCGTCTCTCACGCCGACAACGCTTCCATCGAGATTGACGCGGTGGGTAATAGCGTCTTCACCCTGCCGGACGGCAAGCAAGTTCTCATCGACGCGCAGACCGGTAAGGCGACCGCGGATCTCTCCAAGTTCAAGGGTGACGCCGACGGCATCATCAACTCTGTCAATGGCCGTGACGTTGTTCTCAATCTGAACGCGGCTGTCTGGAATGCACAGCAGGCCGTCAACCGATTCATGAGCGATAACGACGGACGCAGCTTCACAATGTATGGCCGCGTGAAGGTCGATTCCGGAGGTACCTGGGACTAATGGCTACGACAATCACAGCCGGTGCTACAACCATCACACCTATCCTGATCGATGGTTTCGAGGCGTCCCGCTCGGGCGGCTCTATCGTGCATCCCATCCTTGGGCGCACGAACCCGGACATCACGCTCCGCCCTGCCGGAATGAAGACGGGTACGCTCTCGCTACTCTTCGCCGTCGAGGCCGATGCAAACATGGCATGGAACGCCCTGAGCGATCCCGCCGTGTTCGTGCTGTCCTCTGACGAACGCACCGTGAGCATGTCGTTCGTGGTGCCCGAATCGCAGGCGCTATCCCTGAAGCTCGACCCTGAGACCCGCGATCACTGGACTCTGAGCGTCCCCTTCCAAGAGGTGACGCCTTGACCGTCTCGCTACACACCTACTCCGCCGCTCTCGTGCTCGGGGTGCCGTACGCCAACGTGCCGCTCTCAATCAAGGCCGGACGCATCACACTCGATGTCGCACGCTTTCCGCACGTAGACGCTTCTCTGACGGTGCCCGTCACCGACACGGCGCAGCTCGTGAACTTCGATCCGCGGCTGAAGCGCCGCGTCATCATCACGGCTGGGTCCAAGACCGGTGCCCTCATCAAGAGCCGCACGTTCAATCTGTCACTCCGCAAGGTGCGCCCGAACCGTGCGACCGGTGACGTAGAGCTGTCCCTTGCGTCCGATGAGGCCGTGCTTCAGGATGTGGGGCCGCTCGCGGATGACACCACGCCGCGCCAGTACGCCAGCTCTATCCGCGCTCTGACGAACTATGTGCTCTCCAAGATCGGCGCGAGCCTGGAGCCGGGTACCGACGACGCTAACGTCACGCCCTATTGGGATGCCGTCAACCTCATCAAGGATCCGCGCTACATCGGCACGGCGGGCCAGTGGTCACAGGCGAATGTCACGACAGCCGTTGACACCGCGCAGCCGGGGCCGATCAACGGCGTAGCTCACAACGGTGTGCACATCCACACGCCGACGAGCAATGACGGGTATGTGACGGTCGGCGCGGTCAACGGAATGAACTTCGGCGTCCAGATCGGAAAGACCTACGTATTCTCCGCGAACGGCGCAGTACGAACGGTCATCGGCGGTTCCGGCCCCGTAGACACGGACATGAACACCGGCACCACACTCCCGCGCCAGCGTGCGCTTGTCGTGCACGCGACAGGCGGCGGCTTCTCACCGGCTTACAAGGTCTGGCACAGCCCGCAGGTACCCAACACGGCATCCTCTGGAGCCGTTGCCGGTACTCGCGTCTCGGTCAAGTTCACGGTCCCGCAGGGCACTTCCGATGTGTTCTTCCGCGTCTACCACGGCGGTACCTCGGGCAACATCACATGGTCACAGTTCAGCCTGCAAGAGGTTGATCCCGCCATGCCCGAGGCGGACGGCGCAGAGTACTTCTTCGGTAGCCGCCCGAGCACGCCCGCGTACGGCTACAAGTGGCGCGACACGGCAGACAACAGCCCCTCCGAGCGTGAGGCCGTGGTCGAGCGTCCACGAGAGTTGTTCACATGGCGCGCCGGTCAGGGCGGCGTGGACTTCCTGAGTCCGATTCTCCAGAGCCAAGGCTTCCGCCTTGTGTGTGACGAGAATCAGAAGTGGACCCTGCGCAAGGACGGATACCGTGCGCCGGGTGCCCTGAACCTCTCGTACGGCGTGAACATCATTGCCGCCGACGAGGAGACCTCGCGCGAGTCTGACGATTGGTTCGACGGTGCGGTTTACTCGTACGCCTGGCCAGACGCTAACGGCGCTGAGCGGCGACAGGACGACTCGTACTTCCTCACGCCCACGCCGACCAAGATCGTTCGCCGTGAGGTCCGCAGAGAGTATCCAGGGCCGGGACGCGCCCGCTATGCCGTGGAGCGCGCACAGGCGAAGGGGCGCACTCTGACGCTGGAGACCGTCTCCGACTGGGACGCGCGCGCAGAGCAAGAGCTACTTGTCCGCCTAGACGGCACACCTATCCAGCTCGGTACGACGGACTCCGTTGAGTTCGACCTGAGCAACGACCGTATGCGGATCTCATCCCGAACCGCAGACACCCCCGAGGGCGCAATCGACCTCGCTACAGGAACCATCGATGCCGCTATCGGCTCTATCGACTCGAACTAAGGAGGAACAACATGGCCATTGGAGATGATGCGCTAGCCGAGGGCATGGACCTAGTGCCCGGTAGCGCGCTACTGAACACGATTGACACGGAAGAGAACAAGACCCGTGACTACATCGCACAGGAGAAGCGCCGCATCCGTGTGAGCGCGACCGCGCCGACGACGAACCTTGTCGTAGGCACGCTATGGGCGCAGCCGGTGTAAGCGCATGGCAGACCACGCAGTAGGAGCGGCAGGAACGCTCAGCATCGTAGATAACGGTTGGGACCGTGTGGAGTTGTGGGTACGCTGCTCCGACCCCGCAACCAACGACGGCGGTTATCAGTGGGGCGGTGTCGTCAACGGTGTAGGTGTCGGTGGCACCGTCTCCCTAGGCGCAGGCTTCGGCTCACGCCTACTCGGTGCCTGGACCGTGACGACCTCTCAGAACGTCACCATTTCGCAGTACAACACCGGCACCTACGGCCTCGGTGGAGCCGCGAGCTTCACGGACTTTGTGTTCCGCTCGACCGTGCCCGCAACGCCGGGTGCGCCCGTGGCATCTGAGCTTGGACCGACGTCCATGCGTCTGACGTGGACGATCCCTGGCAACGGCGGTTCGAGCATCGATCAGATGTTGCTCCGCCGCTCAACCGATCCGGCCTTCGGCACCTACACCGACTTCCCGCAGAGCGCTGGCGCGACGACCGCCGTTGTCTCCGGCCTGACACCGGGAACCAAGTACTACTGGAGGGTTTACGCGCACAACGCCCGCGGGTACAGCGCGTCCTCCGCAATCACCAACGCAACAACTCTGTCCGGCTTCAAGCATTGGAACGGCACCACGTGGCAGCCCACGATCCTACGAGCGTGGGACGGCACTCAGTGGAAGGTCTGCCAGCTCAAGGCCTGGGACGGCACTACATGGAAGGTATGCGGATGAACAAGACCGCTGTATTCATCACGTTCGTTTGCCTGGCCGCAGTCGGGCTGCTCGGTGCGGTCGCTATGGCGATCTTCGCGCCAGAGGGCGCCAAGGACTTCGCTACGCTGCTCATCACGATCCTGGGTCTAGCGACCACAGCGGGCGGTACGTTCTATGCCCTGGGCCGTCAGGGTGAGCAGATTCAGAAGATCGACAAGCAAACGAACGGCACCCTCTCCGCGCTCCGCGAGGAGAACGATCGCTTGACGCGGAAGCTTGAGGAGCTGGCCCGCGGAAACACGGGGCCGATCAACACGGCTGACGGCGACTAGTTGACGCTCAAACGCTCATACATATAACTTGCGTTTCTCGGCCAGGAATCGCCATCTGGTCGGCGCGACGCCGCAAGCCACCTCCGTCACCAGCGCACCACTCGACACGATCCGCTCGAACAGCTGCGCATGCCCGCTCGGATAGGGCCGGTCCACTCCTCCCGCGAGCACCGCCACGGTCTCCCCTCCGGCGCGAAGCGCTGCGCGGTGCGCCGTGCCGTCGATCCCGTACGCCCCTCCGGAGAAGATCACGCGCCCCTCGGCGGCGAGCTCCCCGGCCAGTTCTCCCGCGACGTGCTCGCCGTAGCTCGAGGACGCCCTGGCGCCGACGAGCGCGACGCCGTGGCTGGCCAGCACCGCCGCATCTCCGCGCAGCCACAGCGCGAGCGGAGCATGCGCGCCCAGGTCTGCGGCGCACGACGGCCACTCCGCGTCAGCCGGCAGCAGCAGGGTCGCACCGATGCGCGCAGCGGTGCGCAACGCGCCGAGATGCAGCAGAGGGTCGAGCCGGGGCGCCCAGCGGCGCCGCCCGTCCCGCAGCGCTCCCCGTGCGGGCCGAGCCTCGTCCTCCGCCCCGTCGTCGCCGTAGCCGTTCGCCATGACATCCAGCGCCTCCTCGGCTCCGAGCGCCGCCACGAGTGCGCCCGCGACGCCATCGCCGGGCTCCGTGATGAGGCTCCAGATCATGCTGTCCCGCACCGCGGGCAGTTCCGCATCGGGACGGACACGGGCGGCCGCCTCGCGGAAGCGCTCGTCCTCACGCACGGCGCGCAGCCGGGCCACGAGCTCCGCGGCACCGAGTGCGCGCCTCGCCCCATCCGCCGCGTTCGCCGCCGTCGAGCCCCGTTCCGTCATGCTCATGCCGTCATCCCCTTCTTCAGGAACAGGGCGCGCCCCACATGGTCGAGCCCGGGAGCATCCGCCCCTGCCAGATCGGCCACCGACCATGCCAGCCGTAGAACCCTGTCGTATCCGCGCAGCGTGAGCGCCCCGCGCTGCAGCGCGCGGTCCAGGGGCGCACGCGCCTCGACCGGAAGCCGGAAGTCGCCCTGCCGCAACCATGTCCCCGGCACATGCGCGTTGAGCCGCCAGGGCGTGCCCTTCCAGCGCCGCGCCGCGCGGTGGCGGGCCTCCTCGACCTGTCCTCGTGCGTCGAGTGTCGAGAGCGCGCCGCGCTCCTGCGTGCTGACCTGAGCGGCGGAGACGCGGGCGACCCGCACCTCGATGTCGAGCCGGTCCCGAATCGGACCGGAGAGTCGCCCCGCATAGCGCCGGATCGCGGAGGGCGGGCAGATGCACTCCTCACCGACCACGCCGAAGACCCCGCACGGACACGGGTTCGTGGCCAACACGAGCTGGAACCGCGCGGGGAAGCGCGTGGTGAACTCCGCACGATGGATCTCGATCATGCCCGCCTCCAGCGGCTGCCGGAGTGCGTCCAGGACGCCGCCCGGTGCCTCGGCCGCCTCGTCGAGGAAGAGCAGCCCACCGTGTGCGCGGGCGATCGCACCCGGCCGGGCCGCCCGGGATCCGCCCCCGATCATGGCCGCGACCGACGCGCTGTGATGAGGCGCCACGAACGGCGGGCGCCGGTCCAGCCGGGTCAGGTTCTCCCCCATCAAGGAGCGGATCGACGCCGCCTCGAGTGCCAGTTCCTCGTCGAGGTCGGGCAGGATCCCCGCGAGTCTGCGCGCGAGCATGGTCTTGCCGGCACCGGGCGGACCGGACAGGAGCAGATGGTGCCCTCCCGCCGCCGCGGCCACGAGGGCGGCGACCGCCTCGTCCTGCCCGATCACATCCGCCAGCTCCGGCGCGGGGCCGCTCGTCGCCGGCGTGACCGCGGCGAGCACCGGTTCCGGCTCGCCGAGGTCCGCGAGGTCGGCGCCGTGCAGCAGCGCCACGTGGGCGAGGCTCACCGCAGCATGCACGTCGAGGCCCGGCACCAGTCGCGCCTCCGCCTCGTTCGCCACGGGCACCACCGCCCGCTCGAAGCCGGCCTCCCGTGCCGCGTGCAGGGCCGGCAGCACGCCCGGAATCGGACGCAGCCGCCCGTCCAGTCCGAGTTCGCCGAGGTGCACGGTGCGGGCGAGGGAGACCTCGTCGAGCGCCCCGGTCGTACCGAACGCCGCGATCGCGATAGCGAGGTCGAACGCCGAGCCGTGTTTGGGCAGGCTCGCAGGTGACAGGTTCACCGTGAGCTTGCGCCGCGGCAGGTCGAGACCGCTGTTGCGGCAGGCGTTGTGCACGCGACGCACGGCCTCGCCGAGCGCGCGATCCGCCAGCCCGATGAGATCGAACCCGGGGGTCTGCTGGGAGAGGTCGGCCTCGACGTCGACCATGTGCCCGTTCAGCCCGGTCAGGGCCACCGCCCAGGTGCGCGCGGTCATCGCAGGTCCTGCAGGTGCTCGAGGGATCCGATCGCCGGGTCCGCGCCCACGATCCCGATGGCCTCGAGCCGCAGCGCCCGCCCCCTGCTCGCCATCGGGTGCTCCCGCACCCACACGTGCACGAGCCGCCACAGTCGCTGTCGTTTGCGCTCGTCGATCGCCTCGAACGGGTGGCCGTAGTCGAGGGTGCGCCGGGTCTTCACCTCGACGAACGCCAACGCGTCGCCGCGCTGCGCGACGATGTCGAGCTCGCCCTGATCGCACCGCCAGTTGCGGTCGATGATCCGGTATCCGAGTCGGGTCAGGTGCGCGGCGGCGCGGTCCTCCCCCGCGCGTCCGAGATCGTCCTTGGCTGCCATGACCGACAGCCTGGCCGCCGCCATGCAGGCGTGGAGCGCCGTCCGCGCAACCCGTGCGCAATCGGCGGGATCATCCGCCTGGGGAGGACGATCACGCCCGGAGCGGCAGGCGCGTCAGACGCGATCGCGCGGCGCCATCGCTCGCATCACTCGCCGTCGAGCGAGAGCTCCTGCGGCAGCTCGAACTCGCGGCGCGACAGCTCCTCGACGTTCACGTCCTTGAACGTGAGGACGCGCACGGACTTCACGAAGCGGTCGGCGCGATAGATGTCCCACACCCAGACGTCGTTCATGGACACTTCGAAGTAGAAGTCGTGCTCGGTGTCCCGGCGCACGACGTTGACCTCGTTGGCGAGATAGAAGCGGCGCTCGGTCTCGACCACGTACTGGAACTGCAGGACGACGTCGCGGTACTCGCGGTACAGGGCGAGTTCGAGCTCACGGTCGTAGTCGTCGAAGGCGTCGTCATCCATGATCCCCCCATCCTACGAGAGCCGGATCCGCGAGGCCGCATCCTCGCGCCGCGGTCAGAACAGAGTGGGCGCGTCGGCGATCGCCCAGGATGAGCGGTGGTGGCGGGTCAGACCGCGCAGGCGGATCGCCTCGCGGTGCTCGATGCTGGCGTAGCCCTTGTTCCGATCCCACTGGTAGTCGGGGAACTCCGGGGCGAGGTCGACCATGAGAGCGTCACGGGCCACCTTGGCCAGCACCGAGGCGGCAGCCACGGAGGCGCAGTCGCGGTCGGCCTTGATGATCGAGCGCACGGTCAGGCGGCCGGGGTGCACCGCCGAGACGTAGTCGTGGTTGCCGTCGAGGATCACCAGCGCCGATGACGCCTCCCACGCGTCCCCGCAGGCGGCGATGATCGCACGGGATGCGGCGAGTCCCAGCGCGCGCATGATGCCGACCTCGTCGATCTCCGCGCTCGAGGCCCAGCCCACGGCGTTCGCCGGCGCCCATGCACCGGCGCGCTCGGCGACCTCGGGCCGGCGCCTCTCCGGCACGAGCTTCGAGTCCCGCAGCCCCTGCGGCACGCGTCGACGTGCAGCCGCGGCATCGACGACCGTCGCGCCCACGGCCACGGGTCCCGCCAGCGCGCCCCGCCCCACCTCGTCCAGGGCGATCAGATGCGGGTGCTCTCGCAGCAGTCGCCGTTCGAGGACGAGGCTAGGCTCGACGACCGCCACGACGGCGCCCCTGCTGCTTCGGAGTGGACACCCCGTTGAACACGGCGTAGTGGCCGTCGATGAGGCCGAATCGGTCGAACGGCCAGGTGGTCAGGAAGGCACGCCCGACGATGTTCCCCATCGGCACGAACCCGCCTCCGGGCTGATCCTGGTGATAGCGGGAGTCCTCGGAACGGGTGCGGTTGTCACCGAGCACCCAGACGGCGCCCTTGGGCACCGTGACATCGAACGGGATGCTGGAGGCACGCGCGTCGCCCACGCCCGGCTTGAGATACGACGACTCATCGATCGGGGCGCCGTTGACGGTGATCTGGCCCAGCGAGTTGCAGCACACGACATGGTCGCCGGGCAGACCGATGAGGCGCTTGACGAGATGGTCGTCCGAGTCGGGGGCGGCGACCCCGATCAGGGTGAGGAACCACTCCCCTGCCTCGAGCAGCGGGGATCGCGGCGGCTGCGGCGGCGCCGGCGGCAGCCAGCCACCCGGATCCTTGAAGACCACGACGTCGCCGCGGTGATAGCCGTTCCAGTGCGGGGTGATCTCATCGACGAGGATCCGGTCCTTGACGAGCAGCGTGTTCTCCATCGAACCGGAGGGGATGTAGAAACTGCGCACGACGAAGGTCTTCACGAGGAAGGAGACCAGCACCGCGATGAGCAGGATGACGACGACGTCGCGGAGGAAGATCACCCAGCCGCGTCGTCGCGGTGCCGTCTGCTCCCGCACCGCGTCGGCGGTTCCGGCCGCCGCGATCTCTTCCGTCATGCGCCATCCTTCACAGACCTCGGCCGTCGGCTGACGGCGCCTTCCAGCTTCTCATGTCCGGAGACGAACAAGCGCCCCGAGAACCGTGTCTCGGGGCGCTTGTTCGAAAGCGGATCGGGTCAGCGCGCGTCGCGCTTCTCCTTGATCTTCGCCTTCTTGCCGCGCAGGTTGCGGAGGTAGTACAGCTTGGCGCGGCGCACGTCACCGCGGGTGACGACCTCGATGTGGTCGATCACCGGGGAGTGCACCGGGAAGGTGCGCTCGACGCCCACCTGGAAGCTGATCTTGCGGACCGTGAAGGTCTCGCGCACGCCGTCGCCCGAGCGGCCGATGACGACGCCCTGGAAGACCTGGATACGGGAGCGGCTGCCCTCGATGATGTTGACGTGCACCTTGACGGTGTCGCCGGGGAAGAACTCGGGGATGTCGGAGCGGAGCGAAGCCGCATCGACGACGTCGAGGATCTGCATGATCGTCTCTCTCTGCACTCGCCTCAGGTCGCATGCATGTAGGAAGGGATGAAGGTGTGGTGTGTGCCGAACGGAGCGCTGGGCGTCCGCGGGCTCCCCTGAGGCAGAACCGGGTCACGGCACAAGGAACCATTCTGCCATGGATCCGGATCCGCACCAAAACGGGATCCGATGCCGGAACGGCGGGCTCAGTGCTCGGAACGACCGTCCCCGGGGCGACCCGTCTCGCTGATGACGATGACCTCGGCGTGCTGCCGCGCCCGTTCCCGGACGGCGTCGCTCTGATCGCCGTACGTCGTGGCGTGCATCGCGTCGCCGTCGAAGCCCGCCCTGCCGCGCTCCGCCACGTCCTTCCAGAGCTGCCGGAGAGTCGACCAGAACAGGCCGAGGAACGCGACGATCGTGCCGGTGAGGAGCCAGCCGAACGCGTCCTTCGGGAAGAAGCCGAGGGCGATCGTGAGGGCGTGCCAGACAGCGAACCCCACGACGTCGCGCCAGGAGACCGCGCGCTCCTCGCGGACGGTCG
Source organism: Microbacterium sp. Au-Mic1 (assembly GCF_021341785.1). Taxonomy (GTDB): domain Bacteria; phylum Actinomycetota; class Actinomycetes; order Actinomycetales; family Microbacteriaceae; genus Microbacterium. Next base: position 327,074 of record NZ_JAJTTF010000001.1, on the reverse strand, counting down.
GACGTGCGCGCACGAGCAGCCCCAGCGCGACCTCCCCGACCAGCACGGAGGGCAGCGCGACGAACAGCACCCAGAGGAAGGCCCATCCGCCGGCCTGGAACACGCCCCAGCCGATGAACAGCCATAGCGGCAGCACCAGGGCGGCCGGGAACAGCCAGGAGTAGAAAGCGCGCCGGATCCACATACCGCGATGCTACGTCGGCGGCACCGGCCGGGATCCGCACGTTCGCTGTGAGCGTCGCCTGTAGAGCAGTAGGAGAGAATGGACACGACGAGAGGACTGGGAATGATCGAACTGCGCACCCCCGCCGAGATCGAGGAGATGCGGGCGGCCGGACGCTTCGTGGCGGAGACGCTGGCGACGCTGCGCGCCGAGACCAAGGTGGGCACGAACCTGCTCTCGATCGACCGGCGCGCGCACGACATGATCCGCAAGGCCGGCGCCGAGTCCTGCTACATCGACTACCACCCCTCCTTCGGCGCGAGCCCGTTCGGGAAGGTCATCTGCACGTCGGTGAACGACGCGGTGCTGCATGGACTCCCGCACGACTACACGCTGCGCGACGGTGACCTCGTCTCCCTCGATTTCGCGGTCTCCGTCGACGGCTGGGTCGCGGACTCCGCTGTGTCGTTCGTGGTGGGCACCCCGCGCGATGAGGATCTGCGTCTCATCGACACCACCGAGCGCGCTCTGGATGCGGCGATCGCGGCGGCCCTGGTCGGCAACCGCATCGGCGACATCTCAGCCTCGATCGCCGCCGTCGCGCATGGCGAGGGCTACTCGATCAACACCGACTTCGGCGGGCACGGCGTCGGGCGCATCATGCACGGCGACCCGCACGTGCCCAACGACGGCCGCCCTGGACGCGGGTTCCCGCTGCGCGCGGGCCTCGTGATGGCCCTGGAGCCCTGGTTCCTCGCGACCACGGACGAGCTCATCACCGACCCGGACGGCTGGACGCTGCGCAGTGTCGACGGCTCCCGCGGTTCGCACTCGGAGCACACGGTCGCGATCACCGAGGACGGTCCGATCGTCCTCACCGACCGCACCTTCCTCGGCGTCGACTGATCCCGGCCGGGCGTCGTCCACGCCGACCGCACGCGGCGATCGGGGCGGCGCTCAGCCCTCGTCGTCGGGGAGCAGGTCGGGGCGGCGGCGGCGGGTGCGCTCGATCTGCTGCTCGCGCCGCCAGGCCGCGATCGCACCGTGGTTGCCGCTCAGGAGGATCGGCGGCACCTCGCGGTCGCGCCAGACGGACGGCTTCGTGTACGACGGGTACTCGAGCAGGCCGTCCTCGTGCGACTCCTCGACGAGGCTCTCCGGATTGCCGACGACGCCGGGGATGAGCCGACCGATCGCTTCGACCATCGCCATGACGGCGACCTCTCCCCCGTTGAGCACGTAGTCGCCCAGACTGATCAGCCGCACCTCGCCGAGCCCCGCGGCCTCTTCGAACACGCGCTCGTCGATGCCCTCGTAGCGCCCGCAGCCGAAGATCAGGTGCTCGCGGTCCGCGAGCTCGCGGGCCGTCGACTGATGGAACACCTCGCCGGCCGGAGAGGGGAAGATGATGGTGGGGCGCCCTTCGGCAGCGTCCGCAGCCGAGAGCTGATCGAGGGCGAGCCCCCACGGCTCCGGTTTCATGACCATGCCTGCGCCGCCGCCGTATGGCGTGTCATCGACGGTGCGATGCCGGTCGCTGGTCCAGTCGCGCAGATCGTGGACGTTCAGATCCAGGATCCCGGCGCCCTGCGCCCTGCCGAGCAGGGAGAGGGTCAGCCCGTCGAAGTACGACGGGAAGATCGAGACGACGTCAATCCGCACCGGGCGCATCCTGCTCGGAGGCGTCCGCAGGTGCGTCGTCCTCGACGAGCTCCTCGAAGAGGCCGGCCGGAGGCGTGACGATGATCCGACCCGCAGCGATGTCCACGGTCGGCACGATCGCCGAGACGAACGGGACCATGATCTCGCCGGTCCCCGATGCGGGCCGGACGATGAGCAGATCCTGCGCGGGCAGGTGATCCACGCGGATCACACGCCCGACGACGACATCGTCGCGGACGACGTCCAGCCCGGTGAGCTGGTGGTCGTACCAGGCGTCGTCCTCGGGCTCCTCGGTCTCGTCCTGATCGATCCAGAGGATCGCCTTGACCAGGCCCTCGGCCGCGGTGCGGTCGTCCACGCCCTCGAAGAACACGACGGAGCTGCCGTTCATCACCCGGTGCTCACGGACGGTGATGGACTTGCCGTGCCACGGAGATGCCTCGGGCACCTGCAACGTGAACTCGGCGCCGGGCACGAAGCGTCCGGCCGGATCGTCGGTGTACAGCTCCAGCTTGAGCGCGCCCTTGAGCCCGTGCGCCTTGACGAGGCGCCCCACGCGCAGCTGGTTGCGGCCTGACGGGCGGTCTGCGGTGGCCACGCTCAGTCGTCCGCGACGTCGACGCGAACGCGACGTCCGTCCGCGAGTGCGGTGATCAGCGTCCGCAGGGCCTTGGCGGTGCGGCCGCCGCGCCCGATCACGCGACCCCTGTCGTCGGGGTGCACATGCACCTCGAGGACGTCGCCGCGGGGCGACGAGGTGGCGGTGATGGTGACATCCTCCGGGTGATCGACGATCCCCGAGACGATGTGCTCGAGCGCGGCAGCCAGCACGACGGATTACTCCGCGTCGGCCGCAGCGTCCGCTGCGTCCTCGGCGGGGGTCTCGACGGGAGCCTCCTCGGCGGGAGTCTCCTTCTTCTCGACCTTGGGCTTGATGACCGACTTCTTGGAGGAGTCGGCCTCGAAGGCGACCTTCTCGCCGGCGACCTTGAGGGTGGACTTCGCGTCCTTGTCGCCCTTGAAGATGCCCCAGTCGCCCGTGATCTTGAGGATGGCGGCGACCTGCTCGGTCGGCTGCGCGCCGACGGACAGCCAGTACTGCGCCCGCTCGGAGTCGACCTCGATGAACGAGGGCTCCTCAGTGGGGTGGTACTTGCCGATCTCCTCGATCACGCGACCATCGCGCTTGGTGCGCGAGTCGGCGACGACGATGCGGTAGTAGGGCGCACGGATCTTGCCCAGGCGCTTGAGACGGATCTTGACAGCCACGATTCTCCTGAATGGTGTGGAAGCTATTGCTAGCGAAAGAGTGGCGAACTGATCACCAGAAGCGTGGGGTGCACACCCGGTGGAAGCTCTAAGGGTGGATCACGGCCGGATAGAGGGTCGAGCGGCGATCCAGCTGTCCATTCTGCCAGATCCCCGGCGCTGAGGCGAAACGACGCGGATCCGTGTCGCCTTGACCTTCCGGCGAACTGTACTGCATGACATATTACCTAGTAGGATGGCAACATGTCCGATGTCATCGCCGACCTCGTCCTCGTCGACGCCCCTTCCCTCTCCGCCCGCGTGGACATGCCCACGGCGATCCGTGCGATCAGCGACGTGCTGCGCGGCGGGTTCGATCCCGAAGAGGACCTCCCCCGCACGATCCTGGATGTTCCGCACGGCCAGCTCCTGCTCATGCCGGCGGCGATCGACGGCATGGTCGGACAGAAGCTCGCCTCGGTCGCCCCGGAGAACCCGGCTCGCGGCCTGGAGCGCATCCAGGGCGTCTACGTGGTGCTGGACGGAGCGACGCTCGCTCCGATCGCGGTCATGGACGGCACGGCCCTCACCTCGCTGCGCACACCGGCCGTGAGCGCCGCTGTCGTCGATGTCGTCGCGGGTGCGCACGCGGGCGACCTCGTCGTCTTCGGGACCGGCCCGCAGGCGGTGCGGCACGTGCAGGCGATCGGCGCGGTTCGCACGCTGCGGTCCGTGCGCATGATCGGGCGCGACCCGCAGCGCACCGCGGCCGCCGTCGCCGAGGCGCGCACCCTGGTGCCGACCGCCGACATCGCCGCCGGAGGACTCGACGACCTCCCCGGCGCCGACCTGATCGTGTGTGCGACGACGGCAGCGGATCCGCTCCTGTCCGCGGACGCGGTCCGTGTAGACGCGACCGTCGTCGCGATCGGCTCGCACGAGCCGGCCAAGGCCGAACTGCCGGCAGAGCTCCTCGGCCGCGCCCAGGTCATCGTGGAGAGCCGTCGCGTCGCCGCGACCGAGGCCGGGGATGTCATTCGGGCGGTCGCCGCCGGTGCGGTGCGCTCTGAGGACCTCGTCACGATGCACGAGCTGTTCCGCGGGGCGATCGCCCCCGCGTCCGATCGACCGCGGGTCATCAAGACGTGCGGCATGGGCTGGCAGGATCTCGCGGTGGCCGCGCTGGCCGTCCGCCGCGGAGAGGAGCGATGATGACTCAGGTGTGGACGACCGAGGATTGGCACACGGCAGGCGAGCCGTTCCGCATCGTGGCGGGCGTGCCCACGCACGGCGCAACCGTCGCCGAACGCCGCGTCGAGGCGATCGGCGGCGAGGCGGACGCGGTACGACGCTTCCTCTGCCTCGAGCCGCGTGGCCACGACGACATGTACGGCGGATTCGTCACCGAACCGGACGACGACGGCGCCGATCTCGGCGTGCTGTTCTGGCACAAGGACGGCTTCTCGACCGCCTGCGGTCACGGCACCATCGCGCTCGGCGCCTGGGCGGTGCGCACTGGTCGTGTGCCCTCGGATCCGGACGGCGAGACGATCGTCACGATCGATGTGCCGAGTGGCCGCGTGCAGGCCCGCGTCCGCCAGGAGGGCGGCCGGATCACCGAGGTCGTGTTCCGCAACGTCGAGTCACGGGTACTCGCCCGCGGCATCCCTCTCGCGACGTCGCGCGGATTCGTCGACGTCGACCTGATCTTCGGCGGGGCCGTGTACGCGACGCTGCCGGCCTCCGTGATCGGCCTCTCGGTGCTCGCGGAGCACACCGCGGACCTCATCCGCATCGGGCGCGAGATCAAGTGGGCGCTGAACGACCACCCCGCCGCCCAGCTCGCCGACCCGCGCCTGAGCGGCGTCTACGGCACGATCCTGTTCGACGACCTCGGACGCACCGAGCGCGGACCGTGGCAGCGCAACGTCACGGTGTTCGCGGACGGCGAGGTGGATCGGAGCCCGTGCGGATCCGGCACGGCCGCCCGCGTCGCGCTGCTGGCCGCGACGGGCGAGCTGGCCGACGGCGAGGAGCTCACCCACGACTCCATCATCGGCACGCGCTTCCACGCCACCGTCGCCGTTCGCACCGCGGACGGCGTGATCCCCGAGGTGCGCGGCCTCGCGCACCGGGTCGGATCCTGCAGCTTCGAGCTCGACGATTCAGACCCGCTGCCCGAAGGATTCAGCCTGCGCTGAGCTTCCCGCGGCCTCGCCCCTCTCCCCGCGAACCACCCCCGACACCACTCACCAAGGAGCAGTCCATGCGCACCGGATCCGTCAGCATCCTCGGAGCAGCCGTCTGGAACGGCGAACAGTTCGTCGACCGCGATCTGCACATCGTGGACGGCGCTGTGTCAGAACGCGGAGAGGCAGGGGCCGCGACGATCGACGGGCGCGGACGATGGCTCATCCCCGGCCTCATCGATGCGCACTTCCACGCCTATGCGACGAGCCAGGACGGCTTCGAGGACGAGCGGGGGCCGCTCAGTTTTGCCGCCATCAACGGCACCCGGCGACTGCACGCGGCGCTGCGACGCGGCTTCACGACCGTCCGCGATGTCGCCGGCGGCGACATCGGACTGGCCCGTGCGATCGACGCCGACCTGTTCTCCTCTCCGCGCTACCTGTTCACCGGCCCCGCCCTGAGCCAGACCGGCGGGCACGGGGATCCGCGTTCCGCACATATCGACCTCTGCTTCGCGCACGGGCACCTCAGCGAGATCGTCGACGGCGTGGATCCCCTCCGTGTCGCCGTGCGAAATCGCCTGCGCACGGGCGCGCACGCGATCAAGCTGATGGCCTCGGGCGGCGTCTTCTCCCTCACGGACCCGATCCGCGTTCCGCAGTACTCCGCCGACGAGCTTCGTGCGGTCGTCGACGAGGCGACGAGGCGCGGATCGTACGTCGCCGCGCACGCGTACTCCTCCGAGGCCGTGCAGCACGCGATCGACAACGGCGTGCGCTCGATCGAGCACGGCAACCTCATCGATGCCGCGACCGCCGCGAACATGGCCGCCGCCGGCGCCTACCTCGTGCCCACGCTCGCCGCCTACGACGCGATGGATCGGCGCGGCGCGGGGATCGGTCTGAACGCCGTCTCGCTCGCGAAGAACGCCGAGGTGCTCTCCCACGGGCAGGAGGCGGTGCGGCTCGCGCACGCGGCGGGCGTGCGCGTCGGCTTCGGCACGGATCTCATGGGCGAGCTCGAGGACGACCAGCTCTGCGGCGTGCGCCTGCAGATCGAGGCCGCCGGCGCCGCGGAGACGCTGCGCTCGATGACCACGGTCAACGCCGCTCTCATCCGCGACCCGCGCGCGGGCCACCTGGACGCCGGCGCGTACGGCGATGCCGTGCTGCTCTCGGCGGACCCGCTCACGGAGCCCTCGGCACTCTGGGAACAGGACGCCCGCACCGTCGTGATCCGCGGCGGGATCGCCGTCGACTGAGCCGGATCCGGGTCGTCGTGCGGGGACGGCCACGGCGACCGACGCGAAACGTGGTCATCCGAGAGGATGACCACGTTTCGTCCGTCTCCGGTTCCCCGGTGCTCGCTCAGCGCCCCCGCGCGGTCAGTGCGCGAACGCGCCCCACTGCGTCGAGCCACCGGCCTCGCTGCGTCGCTGCGGAACCCCCCACGGGTTGTCGTCGCGCAGCGGCGCCGGGAGCAGCTCCTGAGGCGCGTTCTGGTAGGCGACGCCGCGCAGGAACCGGGTGATGCCCGCGGTCCCGACGCTCGTGGCGTCGGTCGTGGTCGCCGGGTACGGACCGCCGTGCTGCATCGCGGGAGTCACGGACACCCCGGTGGGCCAGCCTCCGAAGAGCACCCGCCCGCTCGTGGCGGCGAGAGCGCCGACCAGGTCGTCGAGGGATCCGTCGGCGAACTCCTCGGGGCGCGCGTGCAGCGTCGAGGTGAGGTTCCCGGGGAAGAGCTCCTCGTGAACGGCGGGCAGTTCCGCGGCGTCGGTGTAGCGGACGATGACCGACAGCGGACCGAACGACTCCTCGAGCAGCTCCTCCCGGTGCGCACGCAGCGTGTCCAGATCCACGGCGACGACGGCCGGGGTGGCGAAGCGCTGCCCGTCCTCGTCCTCGCGGATCTCCCCCGCGGCCAGCACGTCGGAACCCTGCGCCGAGAGCACGGCCGTCCGCCGGCCCTCGAACGCGCGCCCGATCCCAGGGTTCAGCAGGCGGTGCTCCGGCACGCCGCCGGCCGCCGGCGCGACCGAGGACAGGTCGGCATCGGCCGGCACGAACAGGAACCCGGGCTTGGTGCACAGCTGGCCGGCGGATCCGGCCACGGAGGCGACGAACCCCTGCAGTAGCTCGGCATCGACGTAAGTCGCGTACACGGGATTGACGCTGCCCAGCTCGCCGTAGAACGGGATCGGGCGGGGCCGGGCGGCGGCGATGTCCGCGAGCAGGCGACCGACATGCGTGGAACCCGTGAAGGCTCCCGCGCGGATCCGCTCGTCCTGCAGCAGCTCGACGCCGTTCTGCTGCCCCTCGATGAGCTGGAACACACCGGCCGGCATTCCGGCGCCTTCGAGCGCTTCCGCCACGATGGCCGCGGTGCGGCGAGACAGCTCGGGATGCCCCGAGTGCGCCTTGACCACGACCGGGCAGCCGGCGGCGAGGGCCGCGGCGGAGTCGCCGCCGGCCACGGAGAACGCGAACGGGAAGTTCGATGCGGCGAAGTTCAGCACGGGTCCGACCGGCTCCAGCACGCGGCGCACGTCCGGACGCGGGCCGATCACGTACTCGGGATCGGCGGCGTCGATCCGGGCGTCGAGGTAGGCACCGTCGACGATCGTGTCGGCGAACAGTCGCAGTTGCCAGGAGGTGCGCTTCACCTCGCCGGTGAGCCGCGCCTCGGTGAGACCCGTCTCCCGCATCGCGATCGCGATGAGCTCACCCGCCTGGACGTCGAGGGAGTCGGCGACCGCGACGAGCGCCGCGCCGCGGTCCGCCGGAGAGCTGGCCGCGAAGGCACGAGCGGCGGATGCCGCCCGTGCGGCGACATCGGACACGGCGGTGATGGAGTCGTTCATGCATCTCCTCCTAGAAGACGAAGCCCTCGGGGAACGGGTCGTCCCCGTCGAGGATGTACTGGCCGAGCCCGGTCACCCAGGCCCGACCCGTGATCGTGGGGACGACGGCGGGCCGCTCCCCCACACGGGTCTCGCCGACGAGGCGACCGATGAACTCCGTGCCGATGAACGACTCGTTCACGAACGGGGTGTCCAGCGCGAGCTCGCCGCGGGCGTGCAGCTCGGCCATGCGGGCACTCGTTCCGGTGCCGCAGGGCGACCGGTCGAACCACCCGGGGTGGATGGCCATCGCGTGCCGTGAGCGGACGGCGTCGGATCCCGGTGCGATGAACTCCACGTGGTGCACGTGGTTCGCGCCCTCGAGCACGGGGTGCACGGGCGGTGCCTGCGTGTTGATCGCCTCCATGATCTGGAGGCCGGCGCGGACGATGTCGTCCTGCCGGGCACGGTCGAACGGCAGTCCGACCTCCTCCAGATCGACCAGCGCGTAGAAGTTGCCCCCGAACGCGACGGAGTAGGTGATCTCACCGATTCCCGGAACCTGGATCCTCTCGTCGAGACGGTCCAAGAAGCTCGGGACGTTCTCGATCGTGACGTTCACGGCACGCCCGTCCTCGACGGCGACCCGTGCGATCACGAGTCCTGCCGGGACGTCCAGACGGATCTCCGTGACCGGCTCGGTCACCTCGACCATGCCGGTCTCGACGAGCACCGTCGCCACCCCGATCGTGCCGTGCCCGCACATGGGCAGGAAGCCGGAGGCCTCGATGAACACGACCCCCCAGTCCGCGTCGTCCCGCGCGGGGGGCTGCAGCAGCGCACCCGACATCGATGCGTGCCCGCGCGGCTCGTTCATCAGGAACCCGCGCAGACCGTCGAGATGCTCCATCGCATAGAGGCGACGGTCGTTCATGGTGGCGCCGGGGATCCTCCCCACGCCGCCGGTGACGACGCGGGTCGGCATGCCCTCGGTATGGGAATCGACCGCCTGGATCACCCGACGAGCTCGCATCAGTGCGCTCCCCGTGCGCGCGGGAATCGAGCGCACGGACGCTTCGCCCCGCGCAGCCCCCGCATCAGGCGACCGCCGCGCGGCGCGTAGCGAGCGCGGCGAGGGCGCGTTCGGTGTCCGCCGTGACCTGCGCGCGCTGCTCGACCGAGAGCGGACCGCGCGGCGGGCGCGTGGGGCCGCCGTACGAGTTGCCGCAGATGTCCATGGAGAGCTTGATCGCCTGCACGAACTCGGTGCGCGAGTCCCAGCGGAACACGGCCACGAGCTGCTCGTACAGCGCCTTGGCCTCGTGCCACTTCCCTTCGGCGCAGAGGTTGTAGAGCTCGACGGCCTCGCGCGGGAACGCGTTCGGGTAGCCCGCGAACCAGCCGACGGCGCCGTTCACCATCAGCTCGAACAGCACGTCGTCGGCACCGGCGATGATGTCGATGTCGCAGAGCTCCTTGATCTCGTAGACGCGGCGCACGTCTCCGGAGAACTCCTTGATCGCGACGACCTCGGGGATCTGCGCGAGCTTGGCGACAAGCGAGGGGACCAGGTCCACCTTGGTGTCGAACGGGTTGTTGTACGCCATGATCGGCAGGCCGGCCTTCGCGACCTCCTCGAAGTGCGCGATGACCTCGCCCTCGTTGGCGCGGTAGATCGTGGGCGGCAGCAGCAGGACGCCGTCCGCGCCGTCCTCGCGAGCGAGCTCCGCCCACTTCCGCGCCTGGTGGCTGCCCACGCCGTGCACGCCGGCGATCACGATGCCGCGACCGTCCACGGCTTCGACGGCGACCTGGATGACCTTGCGGCGTTCCTCATCCGTGAGTGAGGAGTACTCCCCCAGCGAGCCGTTCGGGCCGACCCCGCGGCAGCCGTTGGACATCAGGAAGTCGACGTGCTCGCCGAACTTGTCGTAGTCGACGGCGAGGCCGGCCGGGGCCGAGGCGTCCTCGGTGAACGCCAGCGTGGTCGCGACGACGACGCCGCCGAGGTCCATGGTCTGCTCAGTCATTGCGATGTCCATTCTCTCTGGTTCGCGGCCACAAGGGCCGGTTCTCGTGCGGGATCCGAGCGGAGTCAGCGGCAGCGCTGCTCCCCGGAAGGCGGCCGGTGGTCGCGTGGTCACCGGTAGTACGTAACATATCACCCACTACTCAACGTCGGCAAGCGATGTCCTTCTCCTCAGGCGTCGGGATCGGTCCGCGCTGCGGCGAGCTCGCCGATGCGCACCGAGCTCAGTACGGGACGGCGGTCGTAGCCGACCCGTTCGCCGAGGATGTCCTCCACACTGCGACCGCAGGTACGCCCCTGGCAGGCGCCGAGCCCCGCTCGAGTGGCCAGCCGCATTCCCCGGGAGGAAGCCCCGACGAACGCGTCGAGAGTCCCCTTGCGCACCGATTCGCACCGGCAGACGATGGTGTGCTCGTCGAGCCATCCGGTCCATCCGGATCCGATCCGATGCGTCTCCAGTCGCGCGGCGAAGGCGCGCATCCGGCGGCGAGCGGCGAGCGGTGCGCGATAGCGCAGGTCGGCCGGGGCCAAGCCCGCCGCCGCCAGTCCGGCGATCGCGCCCTCGGCGAGCGCCGCGTCGGCCCCGCCGATCCCGGTGGTCTCACCCGCGGCGTAGACGCCGGGCACGCTCGTCTCCTGCTGGGATCCGACCCGCACGAACCGATCGGAGCCGATGTCGCACCCCGCCTGGATCGCGGCCTCGAGCCGTGGCGTGAAGCCGTGCCCGAGTGCGACCGAGTCGCACTCCACCGTCCGGGCGGTGCCGTGGATCGGACGCCAGTCGCCGTCGATGCGCTGCACGGTCACCGCCTCCACCGCGGTGCCCCCGTGGATCCGGGTCACCGCCGCGCCGAACCGGTACGGCGTGCGCCGGCCGGCGAGAGACCCCAGATACGATGCCAGCTCGCCCGCCTTGCCGGCGGCCGCCGTCAGCTCCCAGGGGCGACGGCCCCATCCGCGCAGGATCGTCCCGACGCTCGCCGCTTCCACGACCTCGGCGACCTCGCCCCCGACGAGTCCGATGCTCTGCGCGACCGGCAGCAGGAACGGGCCTGCGCCGGCAACGACGGTGCGCGCACCGAGCCGCACCCCATCACGCTTGGCCAGTGCCTGCGCGGCGCCGGCCGAGGTGACGCCGGGCAGATGCCCGCCGGGAACCGGGAGAACACGGTCATGTGCGCCGGTGGCGATCACGAATGCGTCGGCGTCGAAGGTCTCGCCGTGGCGCTGTCCGGCATCCGCCGGCCCCACCAGGGCGTGCACTCGCGAGGGCGTTCCGGGTTCGATCCGCCAGACCGACGCCGACGATACGATCCGCGCGTCCGCGAGCTGCTCCTGCAACTCGCGGAATCGACCGGTCTGATGCTGCAACCGCGGATCCGTGAGCTCGGGGTGGTGCCGCCAGAACTGTCCGCCGACGCGCTCCCCCTCGTCCAGCAGGACGACCTCCGCACCGGCCGACGTCGCCGCCGCGGCGGCGGCGAGACCCGCCGGCCCCGCACCGATGACGACAACTCGACGCCCGTTCACGCCCGCACCTCCCGCTCCACCACGTCTCCTTCACATGCCGCACGCTGACAGGCCCGCACGCCCTCGACGCCGTTGACGGTCAGCACGCAGTCCTGGCAGATGCCCATCCCGCAGAAGATGCCCCGCTCCTGGCCGGCCGCGGTGCGCCACGTACGGTGCCCCGCACCGAGCAGCACGCCCGCGATCGTCTGGCCGTCCCGCCCGGTCACGTCGGTTCCGTCGACGCTGATCGTCACGCTCATGCGGCTGCTCCGTTCTCCTGCGTCGCGCTCGTGATCTCCCGTCCGCCCGCCCCCTGCAGGCTCGCCCGCGAGGGCAGGAACGGTGCCGGGTCCAGGGGCGCCGGCGTACCCAGCAGGGCGTGCGCGATGAGGGCGCCCGTGGTCGGGGCGAGCCCGATGCCCGCGCCCTCGTGACCGGCCGCGTGGAAGAGCCCCGCGATCGTCGCGTCCGCCCCGATCGCCGGCAGATGGTCGGGCGCGTACGGCCGGAAGCCGTGATACGTCCGCAACAGCATCGTGTCCCGCAGGAACGGGAACACCCTCGCCGCCTTCGCCGCGATCTCGGACAGCGGAGCGAGCAGCCCCTCGTCGGAGAATCCGACCCGCTCCCGGCTGGATCCGATCAGCACCGTGCCGGACGGCGTGGACTCGACCACGGTCGACGTCTGCAGCGTCGCGTCTCCGGATCCGACCGCACTGACGTAGTCCGCGTCGTAGACCTTGTGGAACACGCGCTGCGGCATCGCGGTGGTCACGAGGATCGTGCCGCGACGTGGCCGGATGTCGAGCACGGCGCCGAACAGCGCCGCCGCCTCCCCCGCCCACGGCCCCGCGCAGTTCACCACGGCGTCGGCCTCGATCACGCCGGTCCGCGTGCGCACACCGGCGGCGCGCCCCGCGAGGACGACCCCGGCGACGACCTCATCCCGCACGAGCCGTGTCCCCAGGTGCACGGCGCGAGCGAGCATCGCCTGCGTCGCGAGGCTGGGCTGCACCTGGGCGTCATCGGGGTAGTGCACGCCGAGCGCGACTCCGGGACTCAGGTGCGGCTCGGCGGCGCGCAGCGCCCGCTCGTCGAGCGCTTCGGAGCGGATGCCGATGCCGCGCTGGGAATCGGCGAAGGAGCGCAGCGCCTCGGCCCCGCGGTCGAACGCGACGACGATCCCGCCCTTCGCCTCGAACTCGGTCGCGGGCTGCCCTGGCACGCGTTCGGCGTCCAGCCGTGCGGCGAGCGCACGCCAGGCCCGGTTCGCCTCGATCGCCAGAACCGCCTCGGATCCCGGCTCCTTGTCCGAGACGAGGATGTTGCCCTCGCATCGGCTCGAGGTCTCCCCCGCCACGCCCGCACGGTCGATCACGACCACCTCGGCGCCGGCTTCGGTCAGCATGAGCGCACACGCAGCGCCGATCGCCCCGGCGCCGATCACGACGACCCTCATCCACGCCTCCTGCTCTCGCAGCGAAGACTCGCCGCGTTCGTACCGTGTGACATATTACAGTGATCCGCGGGCTTCGCGCAGGTGACCGGCGGACGCCTCGCCGAGCTCAGTCCTCGTCGCGCCCGCTCCACACGCCGCCGACGTGACCGAGGTGTCGGCGCATGAGCGCCTCCGCACCGTCGCCGTCTCCGGCCACAAGCAGGTCGACGAGCTCCGCGTGCTCCTGCGCGGTCGGCACCAGGGTGTCGGAGTCCGCCAGCCGCACGAGCCCCACCAGCCTCGTCTGCTGCCTGAGTTCCCGCACGGTGTCGACGAGCTTCTGGTTTCCGGTGACCGCGAGGATGCGCAGGTGGAAGGCAGTGTCCGCCTCGAGGTACTCCTCGAACCGGCGCTCCTTTCCTGCCGCCACGATGCGGTCGGCGAGCTCGCGGAGTTCCTTCTCGAGCGCGCCGTCGATCGCACCGGCCACGCGGCGCATCGGCGGCGCCTCCAGCAGCAGCCGCACGTCCGTGAGCTGGTTCAGCTCCTCGGCGGAGACCTCGGTGACCTCGAAGCCGCGGTTGCGGATGGGGCGGAGGAAACCGCGCCGCGCGAGGTTGAGCATCGCCTCGCGCACCGGCGTGGCGCTCACACCGAAGTCGCCGGCCAGGGTGGGCACGGTCAGCACCTCACCCGGGGGCGTCTCCCCCGACACGATCCGTGCCCCGATCATGCGCTCGACCTGCTCGCGCAGGCTCTCCGCAGGAACGAGAATGGAGCCGGCGCTCATGTCCGGCACCCGTCGCAAAACGTCATACGGCACATGCTAGCGCCGCGCATGCCATCATTGGCCGACGACCTCCTGCACCGAATCGAGGCCCCATGCCGATCGAGTTCGCCACCTCGCCGCGTTCCACGGTCGGACTGGAGTGGGAGCTCATGCTCGCCGATCCGGCCACCGGCGATCTGGTCGGGCGCGCGCCCGAACTCCTGCGCGATCTCGAGGGGGCGAGCGCCGGCGAGCGGCACACCGTCACCGGAGAGCTGCTCACCAACACGATCGAGGTCACGAGCGGCATCGGATCCACCGTGTCCTCCGCGGTGGCCGACATCGCCGCCGCGATCGCGGCCGTGCGCGGCGCGACGGATCCGGCCGGCATCGAGCTGCTCTCGGCAGGCAGCCACCCGTTCGCGCAGTGGTACGACCAGCAGGTCACGGACAAGACCCGCTATCACTCGCTCATCGAAAAGACGCAGTGGTGGGGCCGCAACATGATGATCTGGGGCATCCACGTGCACGTCGGGGTCGAGGACCGCGACAAGGTGCTGCCGATCATCGGCGCGCTCACGTCGTATCTGCCCCATCTGCAGGCACTCGCCGCCTCGAGTCCGTTCTGGGCCGGAGAGCGCACGGGCTACGCCTCGAACCGTGCTCTCGTGTTCCAGCAGCTGCCGACGGCCGGACTGCCCTGGCCGCTCCCGGACTGGGCGGCCTACGAGGGCTACCTCGACGACATGGTCCGCACCGGGGTGATGGCCGACGCGACCGAGGTGCGCTGGGACATCCGTCCCGCCCCGCGCTGGGGCACGATCGAGGTGCGTGCCTGCGACGGCATGTCCACTCTGCGCGAGCTCGCAGCCGTCGCCGCCCTCACCCAGGTGCTCGTCGAGTCCTTCTCCCGCGACCTCGACGAGGGGCGCACGCTGACGCCTCTCGCGCCGTGGTTCCACAGGGAGAACAAGTGGCGCACGGCCCGCTACGGACTCGACGCCGAGGTCATCGTGTCGGCCGCCGGCGCACAGCGCTCCGTGCGGGAGCATCTGGCCGAAGAGCTGGAGCGGCTCGCACCGGTCGCGGCGGACTTGCAATGCTCCGCGCAGTTCGGCGGGGTCGCCGACATCCTGCGCGACGGTGCCAGCTATGAGCGCCAGGTCGCCGTGGCCGATGCGACCGGAGGCGACCTGCACGAGGTGGTCGATCATCTGATCCGCGAGTTCCGCTCCGGTCCCGAGACGCTCTGAGACGGCGACGCCCGAGGCGCCCGGGGATCCGTTCCGAGCGCGATCGCAGGGTCAGCCCTCCACGAGCTGACGCGCGAGTCCTTCGTCCAGCACGACGTCGGTGACCAGTCGCGCTCCGATCGCCGCCCGCAGGGACGGCAGCTTCTGCGCACCCGCCACGACGCAGAATCGCCGCGCGACGCGGCGCAGCCGGTCAAGGCCCGGCCCGGTCGCACGAGCGTTCACGGCGATGTCCTTCCAGGTGCCGTCGGCGCGGAAGAACACGGTCGCCACGTCCCCGATGGCCCGGTCATCGCGCAGGCTCCGATAGTCTTCCCGACCCAGATATCCGCCCACATACACGCGGCTGGGCACTTCGGCACTCGGCGACCCCACGCTGAACACGGCGAGATCCATCTTCGCCTGCAGGTCCAGCACCCGCAGCGTGCTGCGTTCGCGCCACATCGCCTCCCGCGTGCGCGGGTCGTCGAAGAAGGCGGGGACGGGGAACTGCTGGACCTGCGCACCGAAGGCGGATCCGAAGCGCTGCAGGATCTCGCTCGAGTACTCCACACCGCTGGTCAGCGTGTTGCCGGCACCGTTCAGCTGCACGATGGTCGTGCCGCGGGTCTCCTTCTGTCCGAGCGCGCGACTGACCGCGCTGATCGTGGATCCCCAGGCGAGTCCGACCACCATGTTCGAGTCGATGACCTGCGTCAGCAGCCGGCCGGCCGTCAGCGCCACGCGCTCGAGGCGCTCCACTTCGGTGACGCTCTCCGGCATGGGAACCACGTGGGCGGTGACCTGGAGCCGGTCGTGCAGCTGCTGCTCCAGCTCCCCCGCATGCTCGAGCGGCGAGTTGATCCGGATGTCGACGAGACCCACCTCGCGTGCATAGCTCAGCAGGCGGGACACCGAGGAGCGGGATGTCCCGAGCTCCTCGGCGATGACGTCCATCGTCTTGTCCTGGAGGTAGTAGAGCCGGGCCGCCGTGAGAGCCGCGACGGCCTTCGACTGGCGCTTCCGTTCAGCCATTTCGGATCCTTCGCGTATCGATTCGACCGATTCTTGCACATTCGTGCAGCTTGCTTGACCATACGGGCGGCTGGGGGAATGCTGTGAGAAATCCGGAAGGAGAAGATGATGACCGACCACATCCACCAGGCCGCAGAACGTCCCGAGGTGAGCCGCGTCCGCGAGGCCGGCCGCACCACCGTGCTGGTGATCGGCGGCGGGATCAACGGCATCTCCACCTTCCGCGACCTCGCCCTGCAGGGGATCGATGTGGTCCTCGTCGAGCGCGGAGACTTCGCCTCCGGAGCATCGTCCGCCTCCAGCCACATGATCCACGGCGGCATCCGCTACCTCGAGAACGGCGAGTTCCGCCTGGTCAAGGAGTCGGTCACCGAGCGCAACGGCCTGCTCCGGATCGCCCCGCACTACGTCAAGCCCCTCGAGACGACGATCCCGATCTACTCCACCTTCTCGGGGATCCTGTCCGCGCCGCTGCGGTTCCTCACGCACAAGTCCGGGAAGCCGCAGGAGCGCGGCGCGTTCCTCATCAAGATGGGCCTGACCATCTATGACACGTTCTCGCGGGACGGCGGCATGGTCCCGCGCCACAAGTTCCTCGGGCGCAAGAAGTCGCTCGCCGAGCTTCCCGCGATGGATCCGAAGATCAAGTACACCGCGACCTACTACGACGCCTCGATGCACGACCCGGAGCGTCTCGCGCTGGACGTGTTGCAGGACGGGCGCGCCGCGCATCCCGGTGCCGTGGCGCTGAACTACGTCGAGGCCGTCGGACACGACGGCGACGCGGTGCTGGTGCGCGACCGTGAGAGCGGCACCGAGTTCCCGATCGCCGCGGACGTCGTCGTGAACACCTCCGGCCCCTGGACCGACCTCACCAACGAGGCCATGGGCGAGCTGACCCGGTTCATGGGCGGCACGAAGGGTTCGCACATCGTGCTGGACAACCCCGAGCTGCTCGCCGCGACCCGCGGTCGCGAGATCTTCTTCGAGCACTCCGACGGCCGGATCGTGCTGATCTACCCGCTCAAGGGCAAGGTCATGGTCGGCACCACCGACATCGACGCGGACCCGCGCGAGGTGCCGCTGTGCACCGAGGAGGAGATCGACTACTTCTTCGACCTCGTGCACCACGTCTTCCCGACGATCGACGTGAACCGCGACCAGATCGTGTACCGGTTCAGCGGGATCCGCCCGCTCCCCCGGCATGAGGACACGGCCCCGGGATTCGTCTCCCGCGACTACCGCGTCGAACTCGACGACAGTCACGCCGTCCCGCACCTCAGCCTCGTCGGCGGCAAGTGGACCACCTTCCGCGCCCTCGGCGAATCGCTCTCCGACAGGATCCTCGAGCTGCTGGGCCGTACGCGCGTCGTGTCGACCCTGGGCCGGGCGATCGGCGGAGGAAAGGACTACCCGCAGGACGCCACCGCGCGCACGGCCTGGATCTCGCGGAACCTGCCCGGCGCCGGAGACAGGGCAGAACCGCTGCTGAAGCGCTACGGCACCCGCGCCGCCGAGGTGTGGCAGTTCGTCGAGCACGGGCCCGACGCCGCACTGGCAGGCGGTCAGCTATCCACGCGCGAACTCGAATGGATGGTGCAGAACGAACTGATCGTGCGCCTCGAGGACGTGATCCTGCGACGCACGAGCCTCGCGTTCACCGGTGACGTCACGGAGGAGATCCTCGAAGAGGTCGCCGAAGCCCTGGCGCCGCTCAAGGGCTGGGACCGCGCGCGTACCGCGCGTGAGATCGAACTGACCCGCGAACTGCTGAACACCCGGCACGGACTTACCCTCGCCGCCCGCGCTCGCGGGTAGCGAGATCCCAGCGCCGCCCTTCTCGGCGTCTACTCGAACACCGCACCGGCAGAGGGGCCGGTGCTCTGCGAAAGGTCAATGGCGACATGCCTGATGTGAATATGGGCCTCTACTTCGTGTCCGAGCTGGTCGGCACCGCGATGCTGCTGCTGCTCGGCTGCGGCGTCGTGGCGAACGTCGCCCTGGTGAAGAACAAGGGCTTCAACGGCGGCTTCCTGATGGTCAACTGGGGATGGGGTCTGGCGGTCTTCGCCGGTGTTCTCGTCTCCGCCTACTCCGGTGCGATCCTGAACCCCGCGGTCGGCATCGGGCTGTTCGTGCAGCACCTGCTCGACCCCGCCAAGGGAATCGACTTCTCCCACTACGCGGTCGCCACGGCCGCGGAGCTGCTCGGGGCGATCCTCGGAGCGGTGCTCTGCTGGCTCGCGTACAAGCAGCACTTCGACGAGGAGCCCGACCCGGCGAACAAGCTCGGCGTCTTCTCGACGGGCCCGGCGATCCGCTCCTACGGCTGGAACCTCGTCACCGAGATCATCGGCACCTTCGTCCTGGTGTTCGTGATCTTCGCGTTCGCCGACTACGGCGATGTCAAGATCGGCACCCCCGGTGGCCTCGGCGCACTGTCGGCCCTCCCCGTCGCGCTCCTCGTGGTCGCGATCGGCGCCTCGCTCGGCGGCCCGACCGGATACGCGATCAACCCCGCCCGTGACCTCGGCCCACGCATCGCGCACGCGATCCTCCCGATCAAGGGCAAGGGCTCGAGCGACTGGGCGTACTCCTGGGTGCCCGTCGTGGGCCCGCTCCTCGGTGGCACCATCGCCGCGCTGCTCTCGCCGGTGCTGCTGCACCTCGCAAAGTAACCCGAACCGCTATTCAAAGGAGAACTGCACATGGCTGACTACGTCCTCGCCATCGACCAGGGCACGACCTCGAGCCGCGCCATCATCTTCGACCGCAAGGGCAGCATCATCGCCACCGGTCAGAAGGAGCACGAGCAGATCCTGCCGCAGGCCGGCTGGGTCGAGCACGACGCCGCCGAGATCTGGGCCAACGTCCAGGAGGTCATCGGCCTCGCTCTCACCCGCGCGCACCTGACCCGTCACGACATCGCCGCGGTCGGCATCACCAACCAGCGCGAGACCGCGGTCGTCTGGGACAAGACCACCGGCAAGCCGGTCTACAACGCGATCGTCTGGCAGGACACCCGCACGCAGCCCATCGTCGACCGCCTGGCGGCCGACGGCGGCGTCGAGCGGTTCAAGCAGATCGTCGGCCTGCCCCTGGCGACCTACTTCTCCGGCACGAAGATCGCCTGGATCCTCGAGAACGTCGAGGGCGCGCGGGAGAAGGCTGAGGCGGGCGACCTCCTCTTCGGCACGACCGACTGCTGGGTGCTGTGGAACCTCACGGGCGGAGTGCACGGCGGCGTGCACGCGACCGACGTCACCAACGCCTCGCGGACCATGTTCATGGACCTCGAGACCCTGCAGTGGCGCGACGACATCCTCGAGGCCTTCGGCGTGCCGAAGTCGATGATGCCCTCGATCCGCTCCTCCTCCGAGGTGTACGGCGCGGCCGAGGACTCCTCGCTGCTGCGGGAGACCCCGATCGCGGGCATCCTGGGCGACCAGCAGGCGGCGACGTTCGGCCAGGCCGCGTTCAACTCCGGTGAGAGCAAGAACACGTACGGCACGGGCTGCTTCCTCATCTTCAACACGGGCGAGGAGATCGTCCACTCGAAGAACGGGCTGCTGACGACCGTCGGCTACAAGCTCGGCGACGGCCCCACGCACTACGCGCTGGAGGGCTCGATCGCGGTCACCGGATCCCTCATCCAGTGGCTGCGCGACCAGCTCGGCATCATCGACTCCGCCCCCGAGGTGGAGGAGCTGGCCCGTCAGGTCGAGGACAACGGCGGCGTGTACATCGTCCCGGCGTTCTCCGGTCTGTTCGCGCCGTACTGGCGGCCGGACGCCCGCGGCGCGATCGTGGGTCTGACCCGCTACGCGAACAAGAACCACATCGCTCGCGCGGCCCTCGAGGCGGTGGCGTTCCAGACCCGCGACGTGCTCGACGCGGTCAACGCCGACGCCGGAGTGGACCTCACCGAGCTCAAGGTCGACGGCGGCATGGTCGCGAACGATGCGCTCATGCAGTTCCAGGCCGACGTGCTCGGAGTGCCTGTCGTCCGCCCCGTGGTCGCCGAGACCACGGCCCTGGGCGCCGCCTACGCCGCCGGTCTCGCCGTCGGCTTCTGGACGGGCCTGGACGACCTGTCCGCGAACTGGCAGGAGGATCGCCGCTGGGAGCCGAGCATGGACGGCGCCGAGCGCGACCGCCAGCTGCGGCTGTGGCACAAGGCCGTCACCAAGTCGATGGACTGGGTCGACGACGACGTGAAGTGACCTGAGATGAACAAGGCGGGCCCGGAGGAACGATCCTCCGGGCCCGCCTTTCACGTCCGGACTGCGGGATGCGCCGGACCCGTCAGAGAGTCAGCGCCGCCTTGACCGGGGCGCTGCGATGGAGGTCGCCGCCGAACGCGACGAGCTGGAACTGCCGTCCGCCGGCGAGATCGACCGCCTCGGCGAAGAACACATCACGGTGCACCCGGCCCAGCCACGTGGTGCCGGCGTCCCCGATCTGCAGCACGTCGTAGCCGACGGCGTCGGACTGCAGATCCCAGGCGAAGCTCAGGTGCCGTCGCCCGCCTCCGGCATCCCCCGCGTCGGCGACCTGGAAGCCGGTCGGCGTCGCGGGCTTCAGCGGCTTGCCGGCCTCTCGCAGCGACACCCGTCCGAGACGGCCGTCCCCGCCGGTCCGTAGCGAGATCCGCGCGATGCGTCGGCCACGTACGTCGACCCCGCCCGTCCAGCTGTTCCAGCCCGCCGACGTCGACGTCGTCAGCGGCCGCCAGTCGATCTCCGCGGGCGCGTCCTGCCACGTGATCCCGAGGTCGATCGACGACAGCCCCTGGGCGCGGACGTCGACCGCCATCGCCTTCGCCGCCGTCAGGTCGGTCTTGAACAGGTGCGTCACTCCCCCGCCGCGCAGAGCGAGGCTGTGCCCGCTGCCGTAGCTGGTGGACTCGTCGAGCGTGACGACGACATCGCCTTCGGTCCAGAACTGCCAGGTGAGCGCCCTGTCGGCGCTGCCCATGTTGTCCCAGCCCCGATCGCGCACGTTCGCGCCCTCGAGAAAGAACGCGGATCCCACGCCGACGTTGAAGTCGGTCGCGATCGGCAGCGCGCTGTAAGGAGAGCGCTCGGTGATCCAGTGCGCGATGCCGTCCCATTGCCGATAGTTCAGCGTGTCGGTCCGATACGGAGGCATGCGGGGCTCGACCCGCCCCGATGTGCCAGGGTTCCCCGTGGGGCCGGACCAGAACCGCTGCTCCAGGTCGCGATACGTCGCGCGTCCATCCGCGGTCGACGTGGCGCCGTCCCACGACCCGTTCAACCAGATCTGAGAGTCCACGAACAGCGCGACCGAGGTCGGCGCGGGCCGGCCTGGGCCGGCGACGCTGCCGAAGTCCTCCTCGGGCCGGAACCCGCCCTTCTGATGCTCGACGCCGGCGAAACCCACCACGCGCGGATCGCGGCCGGCGGCGACGGCCGATGCAGCGCTCTTGCTGAGATCGCGGTCCGCGCCCCCGGTCGTCGCCTGCCACCAGTAGTTCATGAACAGCGAGTCGTAGATCGGCGCGTCCGGGGTGCCCAGCCAGCGCAGGTTGTTCTCGCTGAGCCGGTTCTCGTAGCTCACCTCGCCGCTGTCGAAGTCCGCCGAGTCGTAGCCCTGCAGGTAGAAGTCGGGATCCGTGCGCTTCAGATAGCGCAGGAAGTCCTGGAACTTCTTGATCTGCGCGGCGCTGACGCTGCGCTCCTGGTTGATGAACAGCCCATCGAATCCGAAGTACTTGCGGATCTCGATCATCTTGTCCGCGACCGGGAAGGATCCGTCACCCGCCTGAACGAGGAACGCGTCGAAGTCGACGGGTCGAGGCCAGAACCAGCCGCCGATGGAGCGGGCGCCGTTCTTGTGGGCCGCCTCGGTCCAGCCCGGATTGGGGATGTCGATCACGCCGTACGGTCGTCCGGGTGTGCGCTTCCCGTCGATCATCTCGATGGGCGCCGACCCCTTGACCTGCCCGTGCCAGGTGCCCCAGATGTCGATGTACGACCAGTACCGCTGCGTGTACACCTGCGCCTCCAGGCCGATCGCCTGGTTTTGCCCCTCATAGATGCTCCCCGCATCGTCGATCGTGAGCGTGGACAGCTGCACCGCGGGGTCGAGATCGGGATGCGCCTGCGTGGCGGCGAAGGGCGCGATGCGTGCAGCCCGTGGGATCAGACAGCGCAGGTGCCGCGCCCACGGCGTCGAACCGGGGTCGAAGGCGAGCAGGTCGTCGGCGGCCCAGCCGAACGTGTAGGGGCCGGGCGGCGTTCCTCCGGATGCCGGCACGGGCGCGGCCGGGCCGGTTCCGGCGGCGGGACGTTCTGCGGCGCCGGCGAGACCGGGCACACCGGTCAGCAGCGCCGCCAGCCCGACACCTCCGACGGTCAGGAATGTTCTGCGATTCAGATCAGCCATGTGCACCCTCCAGGTTGCGCTCCGTTGCGTGGCGGATCCGCGCCCGTGACGCGACGCGAAGCCGCGCCAAGGCTATAACGCTTTAGTGTCAGAGGGCGAGGTTCGGACTCGGCGGGTCGAGGCGCGTGTCGCCGGGAGATCCGTCATCTCCGCGCCGGGCGCCGTCGCCGCACGCAACGCGGGCGCCGGGCCGGATCGGCCACGGCGCCCGCGCGCGTCGGTGTCAGTTCTTGCCGAACAGCTTCTGGATCTCGGCCATGTCGGCCTCGCTCGGCGCCGGACGACCACCCAGGCCGAAGCCCGACCCGGTCGCGGCCTCGCCGCTGCCGACGCCGGCGTTCTCGGCGGCGCGCTTGGCCGGGTTGCCGGAGCGGGACCCGGACCCCTTGCCCTTCTTGCCGCGCTTCGAGGAGGCTCCGGGCCGCCCCATCCCGGGCACCGGCCCCATGCCGGGGATGTTCGGGGTACCACCGCGGGCGACGGTCTTCATCATCTTCGCCGCCTGATCGAACCGCTGCACGAGCTGGTTCACGTCGGTCACGGTCATACCCGAACCGCGCGCGATGCGCAGGCGGCGGGAGCCGTTGAGGATCTTGGGGTTGCGGCGCTCCCCCGGCGTCATCGAGCGGATGATCGCCTCGGTGCGATCGATCTCGCGCTCGTCGAAGTCCTCGAGCTGCTGCTTCATCTGGCCCATGCCCGGGAGCATCCCGAGCATCTTCTTCATCGAGCCCATCTTCTTGAGCTGCTGCATCTGCTCGAGGAAGTCCTCGAGGGTGAACGTCTCGGTCGCGAGCTTCTCTGCGACCTTGAGCGCTTCAGCTTCATCGAACGCGCTCTGAGCCTGCTCGATGAGGGTGAGGATGTCGCCGAGGTCGAGGATCCGGCTCGCCATGCGGTCGGGGTGGAACGGCTCGAGGTCGTCGAGGCCCTCGCCCGTCGATGCGAACATGATCGGACGGCCCGTGACGGAGGCGACCGAGAGCGCCGCGCCGCCGCGGGCGTCGCCGTCGAGCTTGGAGAGCACGACGCCGGTGAATTCCACGCCGTCCTGGAACGCCTTGGCGGTGTTGACCGCGTCCTGACCGATCATCGCGTCGATGACGAACAGCACCTCGTCGGGGTTCACCGCGGAGCGGATGTCGGCGGCCTGCTTCATGAGCTCGGCGTCGACGCCGAGGCGTCCTGCGGTGTCGATGATGACGATGTCGTGCTGCTGCCGGCGCGCGTGCTCGACGCCGTCGCGCGAGACGCGCACGGGGTCACCGACGCCGTTGCCGGGCTCGGGAGCGTAGATGGTCGCTCCGGCCTGCTCGGCGACGACGGTGAGCTGGGTCACGGCGTTCGGACGCTGCAGGTCGGCGGCGACGAGCAGCGGCGTGTGCCCCTCGCCCTGCAGCTGCTTGGCGAGCTTTCCGGCGAAGGTCGTCTTTCCGGACCCCTGGAGTCCCGCGAGCATGATGACGGTCGGCGGGTTCTTCGCGAATTCGAGACGGCGCTGCTCGCCGCCGAGGATCGCGACGAGCTCCTCGTTGACGATCTGGACCACCTGCTGAGCGGGGTTCAGCGCCTTGTTGACCTCGTCGCCCAGTGCGCGCTCGCGCACCTTCGCCGTGAAGTCCTTGACGACCGGCAGCGCGACGTCGGCGTCGAGCAGGGCGCGCCGGATCTCGCGGACGGTGCCGTCGACATCGGCGGCGGACAGCTTGCCCTTCGTGCGCAGGTTGCGGAAGGTCTCGGTGAGCCGATCGGAGAGGGTGCCAAAAGTAGCCATGGTGCTCCGATTCTACGCGAGCGGATCCCCCGCTCGCGGCGCCGTCACCCCCAGTGCAGATCGGCGATCCGAGGCAGCGCGTGCTGCAGCTGCGCGAGTGGCGACCCGTGGCCCGCGCCACCCTCGGCCCAGACCCGCAGCGAGGAGAGCACGACGACCGCGTAGGCGGCACCGAGCACGTCCGCACGGATCCGCTCGACGCCGGCACCGCGCGCGGCCTCGGAGAGGGCGACGGCGAGCCGGCCCTGGCGCAGGGCGGATTCGCGCTGCAGTTCCTCCCCGAGACCCATGGCCTGCGCGTTGCCGAACGCGAGCGCCAGCGGATCCGGCTCGAGCCCCTGCAGGATCGCCGCGAGCACCGCCTCGATCCGGACCGAGTCGGCGCCCGCATCCGGCTCCGCGAGCGCCGCGACGGCATGGTCGAGACGCTCGTCGAAACCCGACCAGAGCACATCGCTCTTGGAGGAGAAGTAGTTGAAGAAGCTCGACCGGCTCACCCCTGCGCGCTGCGCGATGCCGGCGATCGACGTGCCCTCGTACCCGGACTCCAGGAACAGCTCGCAGGCCGCCTCGGCGATCGTCTCGCGCGAGGAGACCCGGGGGCGGCCGACGCCGCGGGCAGGGGTGGTCACCACGACACCGTATCGCGATGCGCCGATCCGGCGATTCACCCCTATTATTGAACCGCATACAACAACTCGATCAGAAGGATCGGTCATGCTCGACATCCAGACGGTGGGCCTCGCCCCCGCGTTCGTCCCGTATCTCGACGGCTGGGATCTGCAGCGCCGTGTTCATGCCGAGGTCGTCGCCGGCACCCGCCCCGACACGCTGCTGCTCCTCGAGCACGAAGCGGTCTACACGGCCGGCAAGCGCACGGAGCCGCAGGAGCGCCCCCAGGACGGCACGCCGGTGGTCGATGTCGATCGCGGCGGCAAGATCACCTGGCACGGCCCGGGGCAGCTGGTGGGCTATCCGATCGTCCGCCTCACGGAGCCCATGGACGTGGTCGCTCACGTCCGCCGGCTGGAGCGGCTGCTGATCGAAGTGCTGCGTCCCCTGGGCGTGGACGGGTACCAGGTCGAGGGCCGCAGCGGTGTGTGGGTGCGCCGACCGCTCAGCGAGGACAAGGTGGCGGCGATCGGCGTGCGCGTGCAGCAGGGCGTGACCATGCACGGCTTCGCGATCAACTGCGACAACACGCTCGCGGGATTCCGCGGCATCATCCCGTGCGGCATCACCGATGCCGGTGTCACCACGGTGAGCGAGGTGGTCGGCCGAGAGGTCGCCCCCGCCGACATCGCCGACGCGGTCGCCATGGCGTTCGCCGCGGAGTACGCGACGGAGGTGGCCGCATGAGCGCCGCTCCCGAGGGCCGCAAGCTCCTGCGTCTGGAGATCCGCAATGCGGAGACCCCGATCGAGCGCAAGCCGGAGTGGATCAAGACCAAGGCGCGGATGGGGCCGGAGTACAAGGCCCTGCACTCGCTCGTGAAGGACGAGGGTCTGCACACCGTGTGCCAGGAGGCCGGCTGCCCGAACATCTTCGAGTGCTGGGAGGACAAGGAGGCCACGTTCCTCATCGGCGGCTCCCAGTGCACCCGCCGCTGCGACTTCTGCCAGATCGACACCGGCAAGCCTGACGCCTACGACACCGATGAGCCCCGCCGCGTGGCCGAGAGCGTGCAGCAGATGGGTCTGCGCTACGCAACGGTCACCAGCGTCGCGCGCGACGACCTGCCCGACACCGGCGCATGGCTCAACGCCGAGACCGTGCGCAAGATCCACGAGCTCAACCCGAACACCGGTGTCGAGCTGCTCGCGAACGAGCACAACGCCGACCCCGCGTTCCTCGGCCAGATCTTCGACGCCCGCCCGGAGGTCTTCGCGCACAACGTCGAGACCGTGCCGCGCATCTTCAAGCGGATCCGCCCGGCGTTCAAGTACGAGCGCTCCCTCAACGTGATCACGCAGGGCCATGAGGCCGGTCTCATCACGAAGTCGAACCTCATCCTCGGCATGGGCGAGGAGCCGGAGGAAGTCGTGCAGGCACTGCAGGACCTGCACGACGCCGGCTGCGACATCATCACGATCACGCAGTACCTGCGCCCCACACCTCGTCACCTGCCGGTGTCGCGATGGGTGAAGCCCGACGAGTTCGTCGCCTTCAAGGAGGAGGCGGAGCGGATCGGCTTCCTCGGCGTGCTCGCCGGCCCACTCGTGCGCTCGTCCTACCGCGCGGGGCGACTGTGGGCGCAGTCGATGACGTCCAAGGGCCGTGAGATCCCGCCGCACCTGGCGCACATCGCCGCCAGCGCAGACCTCGGCTTCGCGCAGGCCGTCTGAGACAGCCCTCCTCGCGGTCGTTGAGCGAGCCCCGAGCGCAGCGAGGAGCGAGACGAAACGCGGTCACTTTCATGCGGCGGCGTTTCGTCTCGGTCGCCTTCGGCGTCCTCGCTCAACGACCCCGATAAGACTCAGTCGGCGCTCATGACCGAGAGCACCGAGCCGTCGGATCCGAAGTTCACCAGCAGAACGTCGTCGTCGCCGTCCGCGTCGAGGGCGTACTCGAGCACCGCGAACGGCTCGCTTCCGCCGTGCTCGTCGACGAGCAGGGTCATGCTCATCAGGCGGAGCGAGCGGATGATGTCGACGGCGGCGTCACCGCTCACATCGACGAGATAGTCGGTGAGCTCGTCGCCGAATTCCTCCTGCTGCTGCAGGATGTACTCGGTGACCTCGCTGGTGCGGTCGTCGACCTCGGCGAGCATGCCGCGACGGGCCTTGTCGTCGATGGCTTCCAGGCCGGACACGAAGGCTGCCGCGATGTCGAGCGACTCGCGGGACACGTCCTCCTGGTCGGGCGCCGTCAGATCCACGGTGAGGGCATGGTCGCCGAACTCCACCGTCTCGGACCAGAAGATCGATCCGTCCGGTCCCGAGGACAGCAGTCCGAAGAAGTCGTGTTCGATCGCCATACCGCTATAAAACCAGCCTTGTCCGCAGGGCGGTAGTCCGTCGCGCGCGTGCCGCCGACAGGTTCTTCCGCATCATCTGATCAGGACCCGACGAGCGCCTGCACGAACACGTGCGGCGTGAAGCCGGTCAGGTCGTCGATGCCCTCGCCCTGGCCGAGGAGCTTGACCGGGATGCCGGTGCGCTCCTGCACGGCGAGCACGAATCCGCCCTTCGCGGAGCCGTCGAGTTTGGTGAGCACGAGGCCGGTGACCCCGGCGTGCTCGAGGAAGGCCTCCGCCTGCATGACGCCGTTCTGCCCCGTCGTCGCGTCCAGCACGAGCAGCACCTCGCTGATCGGCGCCTGCTTCTCCACGACCCGGCGGATCTTGGACAGCTCGTCCATCAGCCCGCCCTTGGTGTGCAGGCGTCCTGCCGTGTCGATGATGACGATCTCGGTGCCCTCGCGTTTGGCGTAGTCCACGGTCTGAAAAGCGACAGAGGCGGGATCCTGCCCGTGCTGCTGCGGGCGCACGATCGCGGCGCCCGCGCGCTGCGCCCAGGTCGCCAGCTGCTCGACGGCCGCCGCACGGAAGGTGTCGGCGGCGCCCACCACGACCGAGCGCTGGTAGCCGCGGAGGAACTTCGTGAACTTGCCGATGGTGGTGGTCTTGCCCACGCCGTTCACTCCGACGACGAGCACGACGGCCGGACGCTCGGTGAGCTTGAGCGTGGTGTCGAACTTCGCGAAGTGCTCCTCGAGCGTCTCCCGCAGCATGCGCTGCAGATCCTTCGGATCGGTCGTGCGGTACTTCTCGACCTTGGCGCGCAGCTCCTCGACGAGCCGCTCGGTGATGTCCGGACCGAAGTCGGCGGTGAGCAGCGCGGTCTCGAGATCGTCCCAGGTCTCCTCATCGATCGTGGGCTTGACGAACATGCCGCGCAGCGCGCGGCCGAGGGACCAGGACTTCTCCGCCATGCCTCCAGCCTACGGGGAGGAGCCCGTCGGATCCGGAGTGTTCGCCGACGGCGCGCGGCCGTCGCCTGCTGCCGTCCGGAGCTGCTGCCTAGACCGTCGCGGCGGCGCGATCGCCGACACGCTGGCCGACCACGGCCGACACCCCGTCCTGGCGCATCGAGACGCCGTAGAGCGCGTCCGCGATCTCCATGGTGCGTTTCTGGTGCGTGATGACGAGCAGCTGGGAGCTGGCGCGGAGCTGCTCGAACACCGTGAGCAGGCGGCCGAGGTTGGCGTCATCGAGCGCCGCCTCGACCTCGTCCAGGATGTAGAACGGGCTGGGGCGGGCCTTGAAGATCGCGACGAGCAGCGCGACGGCGGCGAGCGATCGCTCCCCACCGGAGAGCAGCGAGAGGCGCTCGATCTTCTTGCCGACCGGGCGCACCGCGACCTCGATGCCGGTGTTCAGCAGATCGTCGGGATTCGTGAGCGAGATGCTGCCGGCGCCACCAGGGAACAGCAGCGGGAAAACCTCGCCGAAGGCCTGCCGCGTGTCCTCGAACGCGGACGCGAAGATCGTCTGCATGCGCTCGTCGAGCTCGGCGATGATCGTCAGCAGGTCCTGCCGGGTCTTCGTGAGATCCGCGAGCTGTTCGGTGAGGAACGCGTGGCGCTGCTCGAGCGCCGCGAACTCCTCGAGGGCGAGCGGGTTCACCCGGCCGAGCTGGGCGAGCTTGCGCTCCGCATCCTGCAGCCGGCGCTGCTGGATGCGGCGGTCGAACGGAATGCCGTCCGCGATCGGGACGCTCACGTCGCGAAGGGGCGGGTCGCCGGCGTCGTCCGCGTCGTCGCCCTCAGCGGCCTCTTCCGCCATGGCGGCCGCGAGCAGGTCCTTGGAATCGCGGGTCGCACCGGGATCGCGCGGAACCAGCTGCTCAGGTCCATATTCCGCGATCAGAATATCTTCGTCCAGAGCGAGCTCGGACTGGACACGCTCGAGCAGGCTGGACAGGTGCAGCTTCTTCTCGTGGATCTGCAGCTCGAGACCGTGCACGCTCTCGGTGAGCCCCGCGAGGCGCTCGCGGATCGAGGAGTCCTGCCGCCGCAGCTCGCCCAGCTCCTCGTTCTGCGCCGAACGGGCGGACTCGGCGGCGGCGAGTGCCAGACGCGCCTCCGCGACCGAGCGGTCCAACGAGTCGAGGATGCGCGGCAGCTCGGCGGCCACCCCGGAGGCGGTCTCCCGCTGGGCACGGCGGACGACCGCGCGTCGTGCGGCTTCCGCCGCGGCCTCGCGTTCCCGCTCGCGCTGTCGTTCCAGCGACGCCACCCTCGCCTCCGCGGCACGGACCCGCTCGCGCAGGGTCTCGACACCGAGGCGCGCCTCGATCTCGGCTTCGCGGGACGCCTCGAGGGCTTCCAGCAGACCGTCTCTCGCCGAGCCGTCGAGCACGGGGCGCGGCGTGGCCTCGGCCCCGGCCAGGGCGTTCTTCGCGGTGTCCGCGTGGGCCTCGGCGTCGGCGACGGCCGACTGCGCCTGAGCGAGACCGGCCTCGAGGCGCTCGCATTCGGCGACGGCCGACTCGTGCTGCACGACCACCCTGTTGACCTGCTCGGTGTGCGCGGCCAGCGCGGCGTCGTGCTCGCGCAACGTCCGCAGCGCGTCGCGGGACACGCGTCGCGCGATCTCGAGCGTCTCGGTCGCATCCTCGCGCGCCTCGCGCAGCGAGTCGACGACGACCCGCACCTCGTCGAGGCGGTCGACGGCCGCGTCGCGCTCCGCGATAAGCTCCAGGCGCGAGCGCTCCCCACCGGATCCGGTGTGCAGAGTGTGCGCCGTGAGCACTTCACCGGAGCGCGTGACGATCGTGAGCGGCGTCCCGGAGGAGTTCGCGGCGGCGGCGGCATGCGCGCCACGGGCTGCAGCCAAATCCTCGACGACGACAACGTGCGAGAGGATTCCCAGGATGCCGGCCGGTGCGGTCACGACCTGCACTGCCGGCGTCGCCCCGGCGATGCCGGCATCGCTGACGGCCACGGCCGCGCCTTCGGCGATGACGATGTCGTACGCACCCGCGGTCGCGTCGTCGCCGGCGAGGAGGAAGGCCGCGGCCACGTCGTCCACCAGCACGCCCTCGGCGAGCGGGCCGAGCACGGCGGCGATCGCCGCCTCGAACCCCGGCTTCACCTGCACCGCGTCGCCGACGAGTCCGCGCACACCGGCGAAGCCGGCCGCGACGATCTCCGCAGCGCCGCCGGTGACAGCGATGGCGCTGCCCAGAGCGGAGGCCTTCGCAGTCAGCGCCTCGGATTCGCGCTCGGCAGCGTGCAGCCGCTCGCGCAGTTCGCCGAGTGCCGTCTCGGACGCGACGGCTCTGGCCTGCGCTCGCTCGTACGCCTCGGCGTGCTCCGCGGCCGTACCCTCGGGTGCCTCGCCCTCCTCGATCCGCTCGCGCGCCTCCGCGGATTCGCGCCGACGCCCGTGCGCGGCCTCCAGCGCGTTCTCCTGACGCAGCACCGCGCCGCGGACGGCGGCCAGCGCCGACGCGGCCGCCTCCGCCTGCCCGCGCAGGGCCGTGAGGCGCATGTCGTGCGCGGAGACGAGGGCGCTCTGTTCAGCGATGTCGACGTCGAGCGCATCCAGCTCCGCCCGCGCGTTCGCGACCTCGCGGGTCGCCTCGTGCGCGGCATCCTGTGCGCGGCCGATCCCTGACGAGATCTCCTCGGCCTCGTGCCTCGCCTCGTCGATCGTCGCCTGCGTGACGGTGACAGCCGCGACCGCGGCATCGTCGTCGTCGGATCCGAGCAGCGCGAGCTTCTGGTTGGCGAGCGTGAACAGGCCGCGCATGCGTTCCTGCACCTGTTCCAGCCCGAACGAGATCCGCCGCGCCTCGTCGACGGCCGCGGAATTCTGCAGTGCCTCGAGCCGGATGATCTCGGCACGGACCCGGTCGCCCTGCTCGCTGAGCACCACGCGCTCGGCGTGACGCTCGTGCTCATTGCGGGTGTGGTCGGCGAGCGCTGTCCGAAGCGTCACCACGTCGTCGGCGAAGAGCCTCGCCTTGGCGTCGCGCACGACCGCGGCGATGGTCTGCGCCTCGCGTGCGATCTCGGCCTGACGTCCGAGCGGCTTCAGCTGGCGGCGGATCTCCCCCGCGAGGTCGCTGAGCCGCGTCAGGTTCGTCTCCATCGCATCGAGCTTGCGGAGGGTCTTCTCCTTGCGGCGCCGATGCTTGAGGATCCCTGCGGCCTCCTCGATGAAGCCGCGCCGATCCTCCGGCGAGGCCTGCAGCACCGTGTCCAGCCGGCCCTGCCCGACGATGACATGCATCTCCCGGCCGAGCCCGGAGTCGCTGAGCAGCTCCTGCACGTCGAGCAGGCGGCAGTTCTCGCCGTTGATCGCGTACTCGCTCGATCCATTGCGGAACAGCGTTCGACTGATCGTCACCTCGGCGTACTCGATCGGCAGCGCGCCGTCGCTGTTGTCGATCGTCAGCTGTACCTCCGCGCGTCCGAGCGGACCACGCGTGGAGGTGCCGGCGAAGATGACGTCCTCCATCTTGCCGCCGCGCAGGGTCTTCGCCCCCTGCTCCCCCATGACCCAGGCGAGCGCGTCCACGACATTCGACTTGCCGGATCCGTTCGGTCCGACGATGCAGGTGACGCCCGGCTCGAAGGCGAACGTGGTCGGCTGCGCGAAGGACTTGAACCCCTTGAGGGTCAGGCTCTTCAGGTGCATGGGCACGCTCGGCGGTCGGCGAAGTTCACGGCGTCTACGCTATCGCGGCGGCTCCCCCGGAACGCGAGGGAAACGCCCGAGGTCCAGGCTTTTCTGAGTGCGCGCTTGACGTCTGCTGTGAAACTTCGCTAGCGTTGCAGGTCCTGAGCCGAGAAAGGAGGTTGCCGACATGATGATTCGCTCTGATTTCACCCCATTCCGTGGGATCGATGCGCTCTCGGCGACTTCCGCCGGCCTCCGCGCGCGCCACGCCGCGTAGCAGGCGCATTCTCCCTCGCCCCGGCTTCTGGCCGGCCTGACGCTTCGTGCGTCTGCGATCCGATCCGCGACCATCTCGTCGCAGGCTGGTCGCCCACCCGATCCGGGACTCCGCGTCCCCGGATCCCTGACGGTCCTGACTCCGTTTCCCGGACCGCCTCCACACCCGTGACACGTCGCGGCACCCCACCGGGTGGCCGTGACGTGGAGCGAAACCGCCTTTCCGGCACGACCAACGAAAGCGAACCACCGTGAATACCGCATTGCACGCTTCGCCTCCCACCGAGTCGACGCACAGCGCTCCCGCCGAGCGCGAACTGTCCATCCAGCTTCCCCGTGAGGAGGAGCTGCGCAACCTGTCACTAGCCCAGCGAGTGGCCCTGCGTGTCGCCCTGCAGCTCATCGTGCGGTCGCGTCCTTCGACGCAGGACCGGGCTCACGCCGCCCAGGCCGAGGCCCGTCGCCTCCGCCTGCTCGAGCAGTACGAGGCCGACCGCCTGACCCGCACCGCCCCGCGGCAGGTGCTCTGATGATCGACGCCCGCACCGACGACCCGATCATCTCCCTCACCGCCGGCGCGACCCTGCGTCCGCTCGTGCTCCCCGCACGGGCGGATGCGGGGGCGCCCGGCCCGTTCCGCGACTACGCCGAGGTGCGCAACCGCGTCCTCGAGGAGGCGTCCGGCCGCGATGACGACAGCTTCACCGCGGAGGAACTGCTTCCGCTGCTCACGTCGGACGCCTACACGAATCGCCGGCAATGGCGCATCCTCATCGGGGAGCGCACGATCGGCGTGGCCTTCCTGAACATCTCGCGCGACGGCGGCGGCGACACCGCAATGTCGGCGATCAGCGTGCTCCGCGACGAGCAGGGCCGCGGGATCGCGACCTCCGTCGCCGGCTATCTCGAACCGCTCGCGCGCAGCGAGGGTGTGCGCACCCTGCAGATGTGGACGGAGCACCTCGCATCGAGCGGACCGACGCTGGATCCGCCCACGGGGTTCGGCAGCATTCCCCGCGATCACACCGCACGCTTCCTTCTCGCGCAGGGCTGGACCCTCGAGCAGGTCGACCGCGTCAGCGAGTACCGCTGGGGGGAGGACGAGCACCTGCCCGCGCTGCGGGCCGCCGCCGAGGAGGCGGCATCCGGATACCGCGTCGTGCAATGGCTGCTGCCGACCCCGGACGAGCGGCTCGACGGGTATGCGTGGATGAAGTCCCGCATGTCGACCGATGCGCCGGACGCGGCGATGGACTCTCCCGAGGAGACGTGGGACGCCGATCGCGTCCGCGAACAGGATGCGCGCTGGATCGACATGGGACACACCGTGCAGGTGACGGCAGCCGAGCACATCGAGACCGGTGAGCTCTGTGCGTACAACGAGCTCTCGCTGAAGGGAGCGGACGACAGTGTCACCCAGCAGAACGACACCCTGGTGCTGGCCGAGCACCGCGGCCACCGGCTGGGCCTGATCGTGAAGGCCGCAGGCCTGCTCTCCTGGCATGAGCGCTATCCGCGCTCGACTCGGGTCGTCACCTACAACGCCGAGGAGAACCGTCCGATGCTGTCGATCAACGAGCAGCTCGGATTCGTCCCGATCGCCTATGGCGGAGCGTGGAAGAAGGTGCTGGATTGATCCATCGGCCAGGATCATCCCGGAGGATGACGCTCCGTCACGATCCTCACTCCGGCGACCGATGATCCGCCGGGCGGTGCCGACCAGGCTGGAGGCATGAGCACAGCAGTCATCGAAGCACACGGTCTGATCAAGTCGTTCGGATCCACCCGCGCCCTGGCCGGCGTCGACCTCCGGATCGCCTCCGGGGAATCGGTCGCGATCATGGGGGCATCCGGATCCGGGAAGACGACCCTGCTGCACGTGCTCGCAGGGATCACCAAGCCGGATGGGGGCCGCGTGACCTTCCAGCCGCCCGCCGGCGGACCCGTCGAGGTGAGTGCGCTGAGCGAATCCGCGCGATCTCGCCTGCGCCGCGAGTCGTTCGGCTTCGTGTTCCAGCAGGGCCTGCTGATGCCGGAGCTCACCGCGGTGGAGAACGTCGCGCTCGCCGCGATGATCACGGGGATCTCCCGCGCGGAGGCCACCCAGCGTGCAGCCGGGTGGCTCGCGGCGCTCGGGCTGCAGGGCATGGAGGACCGCCGCATCGGCGAGCTCTCCGGCGGACAGGCGCAGCGTGTCGCCATCGCCCGCGCCCAGGTCACCGGTGCGAGCGTGGTTTTCGCGGACGAGCCGACCGGCGCACTGGACTCGGCGACCTCCTCTGAGGTCATGGATGCTCTCCTGTGGTCGACCACCGGCCAGGGACGCACGCTCGTGGTCGTCACGCACGACCCGCAGGTCGCCGCCCGATGCTCCCGGACCGTCGCGGTCCGCGACGGCCGGGTGCTGGGCACGGTGGTGAACGCATGAACGCCTCGACGCTGCGCCTGCTGCTGCGCCCCGCCCCCGGGTCCGCCGGGGTCGTGGTGATCCCGATGATCGCGTTCGCCGTGGTGTCCGCGCTCGTGCTGACAGTCGTCGGCGGCGCGCAGGCGTTCTGGCGGTGGACCGACCAGGACG
The DNA here is from genome assembly GCF_021341785.1 of Microbacterium sp. Au-Mic1. Taxonomy (GTDB): domain Bacteria; phylum Actinomycetota; class Actinomycetes; order Actinomycetales; family Microbacteriaceae; genus Microbacterium. The sequence goes on along the minus strand of NZ_JAJTTF010000001.1, from coordinate 292,288 downwards.
CGATGATCTATCAGATCCTGGCGGCGGTCGCCCTCGTGCTGCTCGTGCTACCGCTCGCCACGCTCGGCGGCGCCGCGGCGCGGCTCTCCGCCCGTCGTCGCGATGAGCGGCTGTCGACGCTGCGCCTCCTCGGCGTCACCGGGTTCGGCGTCGGCGTGGTCGCCGTGGTCGAGTCGACCCTGGTCGCGGTGATCGGCGTGCTGGGCGGAGTCGTGCTGGCGCTCGGCCTCGCGCCGCTCGTCGGGCTCATCCCGTTCCGCGGTGCCCCGCTGGGCACGGCCGTGCTGCTGTCGCCGGGGCTCATCGCCGCCATCGCGACCGGCACCGTGCTGCTCGCGACCGTGAGCGCGGTGATCGGGCTTCGCCGCGTGGTGATCTCACCGCTCGGCGTCCGGACCAGGACCACGCCGCCGACACCGCACTGGGCGCGCGCGGTCATCGCGATCGTCGCCATCGCCGCGGGGTTCGCGGCGGGCCGGGTCGTCCCCGGGATCGGCGGCGCGATCGCCATGATCACCGGCCTGGTCGCGATCTTCGGCGTCGGGCTGCTGGTATTGAACCTGATCGGCCCTTGGGTCCTGAAGATCGGCGCCAGGATGCAGCTGCGCGGCGCCAAGACGCCCTCGCGTCTGCTCGCAGCACGCATCGTGCTGGACGATCCGAAGGCAGCGTGGCGTCAGGTCAGCGGCGTGGCGATGGCGAGCTTCATGGCCGTGTTCGCCGGCACCGGCGTCGCCCTCATGGATGCGATCAGCTCGGGCGAGCCCTCGGCGCAGCAACTGATGCTCGTCGCGGACATGCGCACCGGCCTCATCATCACGCTGGTCGCCTCGTTCCTCATGGTCGGATGCTCCGTGGCCGTGACGCAGGCCTCCGACATCCTCGACCAGCGCGACCTGCACCGCAGTCTGCACTACCTCGGCGTTCCGGCCGACACCGTGGACTCCGCACGACGGCGCGCCGTGATGTCGCCATTGCTGATCACCGCCCTCGGCTCCGCCCTCTGCGCCGCCGTGCTCATCTTCCCGCTGCTCGGCATGGCGCTCATCACCGCGCCGCTGTCCATCGCGACGATCGCCGCGGTGCTGCTCGCCGGCATCGCGCTCGTGTGGACCGCGACTCGACTCACCCGGCCGCTGCTGATGCGCGCGTTCGCCGGCTGAACGGGCTGATCTCAGGATCGGGTCGCGGCCGTCAGGAACTCCTCGACGGCCGCGACCGTCGTGGCGTTGTCGACATGCACCACTCCACGGATGCCGACGCGCGCGGCGAGTGCGAGTGAGAGGGATGTGTCGCAGAATGGACCCGTCCCGCCAGCGACCCGAGGAGCACCGAATGAGCAGCATCGTCGACTTCGCGACCGTCTCGACCGCCGGGCTCGAATCCTCTCCCATCCCGGATGCGCTGGCAGGCCTGCGCGCGAACGAGGCGCGGTACATCACGAACAAGTACGGCTCCCCGTTCACCGTGAGCACGCCCGAAGAGGACCCGGAGACGCTGCACTGGGTGACGGAGATCCTGCGTGAGGAACGCGACATCGTGATCGCGAGTCCCGCACTCGAGGTGAGCGGCTTCGAGGCGGACGGGATCCGCTTCGGCTACGTCTTCTACGCCTCGGGTCTCGCGATCAACGTGATGTACACGCTCGCCGACGCGGGTAAGCGCGCGGTCGGTTTCAAGCTGTCGCTCGGCATGGAGATTCCGGAGGAGTTGTCCGCCTTCAAGTTCGCCCGGCAGCGGTCGAAACTCGCCGGCGAGATCCGCGGGTCCTACTTCGTCATCAAGGGCGAGCACTAGCTGCGCGGGGCGAGCTCTTCTGCTCTGACCACGGTTCTGAGTGTCTCACAGGACCCTCAGTTCGGCAGAGTCGCCTTGTAGATGGTCGCCGTGCCGGTGCCGATGAACACCGTGCTCCCCGAGACGGCGATGCTCTCGGCGTTGCCGGTGATGCCGCTGACGTCCGCGCGCTTCGTCCAGGTCGACCCGTCGGTGGACGAGTAGACGGCGGGAACGGTCGGCGAGTTCGCCAGCATGTACGTGGTGCCGCCGTCCTGGTAGGTGTCCAGGACGGCGCTGAGACCGGGGCCCGAGATGGTGGTGTACTTCCCCGTGGCCGTGTCGAAGGCCGCGAGACCGGCCGAGCCGTTCACAGAGATCACGTCGCCGCGGAGCGTCGACTTGGAGAAGACGATCTTCGAGCCCACCGCATCCGCATGGTAGGGGTGCGGCAGCGTGGCGATCACCGGGCCCGGGTCCACCGTGCTCCAGCCGGATCCGGGCGTGTAGACGTCGAGTCCCGTGCTGTTGTACGCCGTGTGCTGCACGCCGTCCTTGCCGGGGTACTGGAACGCGAGCGAGGCGGCGCCCGTGGCCGACATCGTGCTCGCCCGTGTGTAGAGCTTCCCGTTCACGACGGACATCCAGTAGTAGCGGGCGTACTCGCCGTCACCGGGATAGGTCGCCAGTACCGCGGGGTCGTCCGCCGCCGTGCGCTCGATGGTCCAGGTCGCACCGCCGTCGACGGACTTCTTGATCGCGGCGATGGTGTTGGTCGGCCCGTACGCGGTCTTGTCCGGATTCTGTATCGACCCGGCCAGGAACAGCTCGCCTCCGAGCTTGGCGGCGTCGAACACGTGCACGAACGGCGTGTTCGCCACGTAGCTGCCGGCATGCGTCGCCGAGTCGTACAGACCGTAGTTCGCCGGCGAGGTCCAGCTGACCCGCGGGTCCATGTTCGGGGCGTAGACCTTGCCGTCCCACACCCGCAGCGCGTGGATCTCCTCGGCCGGCATGCCCATGACCTCGTGCTTCTCGGCTCCGGTCGCGATCGAGTACGAGTTCAGGCTCACCGGCCCGGTGTTGATGTTGTAGTCGCCGTAGCCGGCGAAGACCTTGCCATCGGCGACGGCCAGGTCGTGGATCCCCGAGTGGAACGTGCTCTGCGTCCCGACCCAGCTCGGGACCGCCTTCGCATCGCTGTTCGTCGCGAAAAGGGATGCCTTCACCGCCGAGGTCGTCGTGGTTCCGCCTGGCTTGGACGGGCCTTTCGCCGGGTGCACGGATGCCGTCGGCTGCGCATTTCCGGATGCCGGAACGGCGTTCGCGGGCGCTGCGATGCCCAGCGTGCACGCCGCAACCAGGGCGAGGGCAGGAACTGCGCGAAGAGCGGTGCGGGAGAGCCGGCTGCCGGCGCGAGATCCGGAATTCTCGATGGACCGCATGAGCGTTGGGCCTTTCGACATGGGTGGCTGGTGCGGAGCAAGACGAATGTCGAGGATTATTCTGCTATATCGGCAGTCGTGGGAGGAAGCCGGACGAAGCCCGATGCGAATTCGGTCATCGTCGGCGCTGGCACCTCGGGCAGAAGTGCGACGAGCGGTTCATGAACGACACGCGCTTGATCGGTGTTCCGCAGCGAGAACACGGGATTCCTTCGCGCCCGTACGCCTCGAGAGAGTGCGCGAAATAGCCGGCCTCGCCGTTCACGTTGACGTACTGGGCGTCGAAGCTCGTGCCGCCTTCGGCCAGAGCTTTCTCCAGCACGGCCCGCACCTCGGCCAGCAGCCGGTTCGCGGCCACGGTCGACAGCGCGGAGGCCGGCGTCTCGGGATGGATGCGGGCAGCCCAGAGCGACTCGTCGGCGTAGATGTTCCCGACGCCGCTGATGAGGTTCTGGTCCAGAAGGACGCGCTTGATGGCGCTCGACCGCGTCCGAAGTGCGCGGCGGAACACGCTGTCCTGAAACGCCTCGTCCATGGGATCGCGCGCAATGTGCGAGACCTGCGATGGCAGGAGTGGCGCCTCGCTCCCCCAGCCTGCAGCGTGGCCGTCGGATGTCGGCACCAGCGCATCGACGGCGAGCGATCCGAAGGTGCGCTGATCGGCGAACACGACGGCGAGCTCGCCGTGCTGCGGGTGCTCGGCGAAGAGCCGGATCCGCTCGTGCCGTTCGGCGGGCGCGTCGGGGCGGCGCAGCAGCAGTTGCCCCGACATGCCCAGGTGTCCGACGATCGCCGAGCTGCTTTCGGGCCCGGCGGTTGCGAGCGGCATCCAGAGGAACTTCCCTCGGCGCGCGACCGTGACGACCTCGGATCCTTCGAGCCGGGCGACGAAGTCGGCGGCACCCGCCGCGTGCCGCGTGAGGGCGCGCTCGTCGTGCACCGCCACCGCGAGGATGCGTGCGCCCGTCAACGCCGGCGCGAGGCCCGCGCGGACGACCTCCACCTCGGGAAGCTCAGGCACGGTCGCTGAGCGTGTGCCAGGCGGCCAGCGCCGCGGCCATCTCGGCTGTCTTCTTGCTCGTGCCCGAGCCCGAGCTCGCCAGGTCGCCCGTCGTCACGGTCGCGGTGAAGCGCCGATCGTGATCGGGACCTGTCGAGACCACCGCGTACGCGGGGGCGCTGAGCCCGAGATGCGCGGACAGCTCCTGCAGCGCGGTCTTCGGATCCATCGCCGCGCCGTACCTCTCCGGATCGGCGAGGAGCGGCTCGATGAGTCGCAGCACCAGCGCGGTCGCCGCCTCGGGCCCCGCGGACAGGTAGGTGGCCCCGAACACGGCCTCCATGGTGTCGGCGAGGATCGAGTCCTTGTCACGACCGCCGGTGCGCTCCTCGCCGTTTCCGAGCAGGATGTGCGCGCCGAGCCCGATGCCGCGGGCGACCTCCGCGAGAGCGACGGTCGACACCACGCTCGCGCGTCGCTTCGCCAGCGAACCCTCGTCGAGGTCGGGAAGCGTCGTGTAGAGCATCACAGTCACGGCCTGGCCGAGCACGGAGTCGCCGAGGAACTCGAGACGCTCGTTGTGCGGGAGCGCGCCGTTCTCGTACGCGTACGAGCGATGCGTGAGCGCAAGCTGAAGCAGCTCGGGGTCGATGTCGACTCCGAGCTGCTCAGAAAGAGGGCGCGTCCCTACGGGGACTTCTGCCATGATCGAGGATCGATCAGACGTCGGCGACCTTGCGGCCCTTGTACTCGAGGAACAGCTCGGTGCCCTGCGAGTCGGTGACGACCTTCGCCTGGTGGGGACGGCTGTAGACGACCTTGCCGTTCTCGATGGTCTTGACGAGGGCAGGAGCCTCCGCCTTCCACTGCGCGCGACGCGAGCGGGTGTTCGAACGGGAGACCTTGCGCTTCGGGGGGTTACCGGCCATGGTTGCTTACCTTCTGTGTTCTGGGCGCGCAGCTATTTCGCTGCGTTTCCGTGGTCTGTGATCTGCTGGAGCGCGGCCCATCGAGGATCGACAGGAGCGTCCTGCTCTTTCCCGGCGCTTCCGGTCAGCCGCTCGCCGGTCTCGGGATCGAGTCCAGGGCAATCCGGCTGACACACCGGCTGAAACGGGAGCGCCAAAACCACCGCGTCCCTGACCAGAGTTTCAAGATCCACGTGGTCGTCTTGAACCTCGAAGTCGTTCGCTTCCTCTCCAGGGTACGCGAAAAGCTCTTGAAACTCGACTTCGACAGGCTCTTCGATCGGATTCAGGCATCGACCGCACTCTCCGCGGTACGTCGAATCGACCTCGCCGGTGACGAGGATCCCCTCGTGCACGGACTCCAGCCGGACGTCGAGATCGAGTTCCTCGCCCTTCTCGACCGAGACGAGACCCTCGCCCCACTGCTCGGGCAGAGGAATCGTCATCCGGAACTCCCGCATCTCACCGGGTCGACGAACGATGTCGTGCGCGGACAGCGAGAATGGTCCTTTGCGTCGGGTCTTCACCGGTTCAGTCTACCGGGCGCACCTGGGCGGAGGCCGGGCCCTCCGACGGGCTCAGGGACCGGCGGGCGGGCGTTCAGATGCCGCGGGCTCCGGTGTCGAGGAAGCGCGCGACCGCCGGCGGTACGAACGGGGACACGTCGCCGCCGAGCGCGGCGACCTGGCGCACGAGCGAACTGGAGACGAGAGCGTGCGCCGGATCAGGCAGCAGGAACACGGTCTCGATGTCGGCGAGATGGCGGTTCACGATCGCCATCGGCGACTCGTAGGCCACGTCGATCTGGGACCGGATGCCCTTCACCAGCACGCTCGCGTTCACGTCCCTGGCGTAGTCGACCAGCAGGCCCATGCTCCAGGATCCGACGATGACGGTTCCCACGACGCCGGCCTCGGCGATCGACTCCTCCAGCAGCGCGAGGCGCTGAGCCACCGGCAGCATGGCCTGCTTGTCGGGGTTGTGCACCACCAGCACGTGCAACTCGTCGTAGAGCGCGGCGGCGCGTCGGATGACGTCCAGGTGGCCGAGGGTCGGCGGGTCGAAGGAACCGGGGACGACGGCGATCCGAGCGCTCATGCCTCAACCCTAGCGGCGCGGATCTCTGCATCCGCCGAGCGGGCGCCGCAGAGCGTGCTCAGTTCTTGGCGAGCGCCGCACGATCGTCGATGCTGAGTCGCTGCGCCATCGCCTCGCGCAGGCCGTCGTGCGTCTGCAGCGCCGGATCGGCCTCGATGATCTCCTCGGCGATCGCGCGGGCCTGCGCGATCAGATCCGCGTCCTTGATGACGCGCAGCAGCTTCAGCGACGACTTCGCCCCGGACTGACGCGCTCCGAGCACGTCACCCTCGCCGCGCAGATCGAGGTCGACCTCGGCGAGCACGAAGCCATCGAGCGTCGCGGCGACCGCATCGACCCGATCGCGGGCCGGGGTGCCCTGCTCGGCCTCGGTGACCAGCAGGCACAGGCCCGGCACGCCACCGCGCCCGATACGGCCGCGCAGCTGGTGCAGCTGGGAGACGCCGAACCGGTCGGCCTCGAGCACGATCATCGTCGAGGCGTTCGGCACGTCGACGCCGACCTCGATCACGGTCGTCGCGACGAGAAGGTCGATCTCGCCGCGGGCGAAGGACTGCATGATCGCGTCCTTCTCATCCGCGGCCATGCGCCCGTGCAGGCCGGCGACACGCACGGAGCCCAGCTTCGGGTGCGTGCTGAGTGCGGCAAGCAGCTGCACCACGCCCCAGCGCGGACCGCGGCTCTCCTCCTCCTCGTCCGCGAAATGCTCCTGATCCGCCTCCTCGGCGCCATCGTCGGTGTCGATCGCCGCGCACACGGCGAACACCTGACGGCCTTTCTCGATTTCCTCGGCGGCGCGCTCCCACACCCGGGCGAACCAACCGGGGTGGTCGGCGAGCGGAGCGACGAACGTCTCGATGCCCGCTCGCCCGCTCGGCATCGTGCGGATCACCGAGGTGTCGAGATCGCCGAACACGGTCATCGCGACGGTGCGCGGGATCGGGGTGGCCGTGAGCACCAGTGCGTGCGGACTCGTGCCCTTGGCGCGCAGCGCCTCGCGCTGCTCGACGCCGAAGCGATGCTGTTCGTCGACCACCACCAGCCCGAGGTCGGCGAAGGTCGTCTTCTCCCCGAGCAGGGCGTGCGTGCCCACCACGATGAGCGCCTGCCCCGCCGCGACGCGCAGCGCGGCCTTGCGCCGTTCGGGCGCGGACATCTGCCCCGTGAGCAGCGTGGGCATCACGAGCGGGGCGAGCTTCGGGCCGAGCATCTTCGTGATCGAGCGCAGGTGCTGCCCGGCGAGCACCTCGGTCGGCGCGATGAGCGCCGCCTGGCCGCCCGACTCCGCGACCTGCAGCATGGCGCGCAGGGCGACCAGCGTCTTGCCGGATCCGACCTCTCCCTGGACCAGCCGGTTCATCGGCGCCCCGCCGACGAGGTCCGCGGCGATCGTCTCGCCGACCGCCTCCTGATCGGGTGTGAGCTCGAACGGCAGCGCGGCGTCGAAGCGCTCCAGCAGTCCTCCGGGTTTCGCCGGCCGAGCCGTGGCGTCGAGCATGCGCACGAGGTAGCGCTGCTGCATGAGGGCGCTCTGCAGCGTGAGCGCCTCGTGCATGCGCAGCGTGCGGATCGCCGGCGCGATCTCGTCCTTGGTGCTCGGCCGGTGGATGCGCTCCAGCGCCGCACGGGCATCGAGCAGGCCCTCCTGGAGGCGCACGGCGTCGGGGATGGGCTCCGGCACCGGTCCGAGCTCGTCCAGGACCGTGCCGACCATCTTCTCGATCTGCCACGTGGTGAGAGCCGCCGTGGCCGGGTAGATGGGCAGCGGTGTGGTCACCAGCACATCGGCCTGCGTGCGCGCGCGCAGCTCGTCGTCGAACATCTCGTACTGGGGGTGCGCGAACTGCGTGACACCGCGGTAGTCGCCGACCTTGCCGGTGAACACCCCGCGGCGACCGATCCGCAGTTCCTTCTCCCGCCACTCGAGCTGACCGCGGTACTTGGCGAAGAACGTCAGCACCATGCGGCCGACCCCGTCGCCGATGTCGACCGTCATCATCGCGCCGCGACGGTTCTTCATGTCGCGCACGTCGACCTTCATCACCTCGGCGACGATCGTGACCGTCTCGCCCTTCGGGAGGTCGAGGATCGGTGTGAGCTCACCGCGGTTGGCGTAGCGGCGCGGGTAGTGCGAGAGCAGATCCCAGACCGTGCTCATGCCGAAGGCCTTCTGCAGCGCCTTCGCGTTCCCGTCGCCGACCGCGACAGCAAGCGGCGAATCGAGGCGGAGCGGCATGCTCAGAAGTCTAGAACGGGCCTCGGACGGCCGGATCCCGCTTTGCACACGTCCGCTCCGCGGCGAGGCGCTCCTCAGCTGCCGAGGAACTCCAGCGCGGCATCACGGAAGGCCTTCGAGCCCGGGGCGTTGAAATGGTGCCGGCCCGGGATCTCGAAGAAGGATCCGTTCGGCGCCGCTTCGGCGAGGCGGCGCGAACCGTCGATGATGGGATCCTCGGATCCGGTCGAGAAGAGGATCGGCTGGCCGGGTGCGGTCGCCGGATCCGGATCGATCGTGCGCGCCTCGCCGCGCATGCCGAGTGCGAGCGCGAGCATCACGTCGAGATCGTTTCCCGGCACGCGCTCGGTGAGCGCGATGTAGTCCCGCGTGGCGGGATCGGTGACCGGCGTGCCCGCGGTGATGTACGCGCGCACCTCGGCGACGTCGAGCCGCTCCAGCGGACGTCCGTCGGGGATGCCGCCGAGCACGGCGCGCGGGACCCTGTCGCCGAGGTCGCGCAGCACCTCCCATCCCACGCGGGCTCCCAGGGAGTAGCCGATGTAGAGCGCCTCGTCGACGAGGTAGGTGTCGAGCACCTGCTCGATGTCGCCCGCGAGAGTGCGCATCGTGTAGTCCTCGGGCTGATGCGGCTTCTCACTGGCGCCGTGACCGCGCTGGTCGACCGCCAGCACACGATAGCCGGCACGCTCCAGCGTGCGCGCCCAGCCCGTCAGCACCCAGTTGTCGCGTGCGCTGGAGGCGAAGCCGTGCACCAGCAGCACGACCGGAGCGTCCGGTTCGCCCCAGGTGTAGGTCGCGAGGCCCACGCCCTCACCCGCCTCGATGATCTGCGGACGGGGCATGCTGATCAGTGCTGCAAGAGGTTCGGCCACTCGTCCATCTTGCCCCTGTCGCACCCGCCGAGGGGCCGGGAGCGGCCTCTGTGACACGGACCGGCGGGCGGATCCGCGCCGTGCGTCGAAGATCCTCGGGCGAATAGGGTGAACGGGTGACGAGAATCATCGCCGGACCCGCCGGCGGCACCCGGCTGGAAGTACCGGGGCAGGGCACGAGGCCCACGAGCGATCGGGTGCGCGAGTCGCTGTTCGGGGCTCTCGAATCGATGGATGCGATCGCCGATGCACGCGTGCTCGATCTGTACGCCGGATCCGGAGCCCTGGGCCTGGAGGCACTCAGCCGAGGCGCGCGCAGCACGGTGCTCGTCGAGAGGGGACGCGGCGCCGCTGCGGTGATCCGCCGCAACGCGTCCGCGGTCTCCAGGGCGCTGGGCCCAGACACGTCGGGGAGCACGACCGTGCAGGAGTCGTCCGTGCACGGGTATCTCGTCCGGGCCACGGGCCCGTTCGACCTGGTCTTCACCGACCCGCCCTACGACCTGTCCGATGCCGAGATGACGGCCGACCTGGTGGCGCTCACCCCGCTCCTCTCCCCCGACGCCGTCGTCGTCATCGAGCGGGCGAAACGCTCCACGCCGCCGGAACTCAGCACAGCCGGCCTCGCCCTCATCCGGGAGAAGGCCTACGGCGACACCGTCCTGTGGTGGGCGGAGCCCACCGCTTCGTGAACGTCCGTCAGTGCGGAGCGTCGGCTCCCGCGTCGCGGTAGGGGTCCCAGCCGAGAGGGCCCACGGGCTCGCCGTCACACAGCACGGGGGCGTCGGGGACGGCGGAGATCACGGCCCCGATCGGGCGGAATCCCGGCGGGAGCATCCCCGGGGAGAACGTGGCGAGCAGGGCGTGATCCTCGCCGCCCGCGAGCGCCCGATGCGGATGCGCGCCGAGGGCCGACCGTTCCAGGGCGATCGTCACTCGGGAGGCCTCCGCCATGCGGCCCGCATCGAGGGCGAGGCCGTCGGAGACGTCCATCATCGCGGTGGCTCCGGCGATCGCGGCGATCGGGCCGAGCCCGATCGGCGGCGCGGGGCGCAACTGAGCGGCGATCGCGTCCGCTTCGCCCTCCGTCAGCGCCGCGGCGACCACGGGCACCGCCGCCCCGTCGCGGTGGAAGCGCCGGAACAGCACGGAGAGGCCGTGTCCGGCGAGACCCATCTCCCCGGCGATCGCGACCTCGTCGCCCACGCGAGCACCGGCCCGGGTGACGGCAGGGCGACCTTCCAGGTCGCCGAGCGCCGTCACGGCGACCATCAAGGTCGCCGACACGGTCAGATCACCGCCGACGACCGCGCACCCCGGGGCGAGTGCGGCGCAGGCATCGCGGAAGCCGTCGGCGAGCGCCGCCACGAAGGAGAGCCGTCGGTCCTTCGGCACCGCGAGGGCCACGAGCAGCGCCGTCGGGCGCGCGCCCATCGCTGCGACGTCAGCGAGGTTCACGGCCGCCGACTTCCAGCCCAGGTCGTAGCCGCTCGACCACGCCGCGCGGAAGTCCGGCCCCTCCACGAGGGTGTCGGTGGTCGCGACGACCGATCCGGAGGGCGCGGCGATCACCGCGGCGTCGTCGCCCGGCCCCAGCAGCGCATCGCGCCCCGCGGGCGTCCGCGCCAGGATCGTGCGCAGCACGCGCCCCTCGCTCACTTCGCCGATCATCGGATCGTCGGATGCCGGAGCCCCCGCGGTCGGGACGGATCCGGGAGCTGAAAGGTCCACCATGCTCTCAACGGTAGCCTGGAGGGATGCCCCGCCGTCTCTCCGTCGCCACTGTCCTCGTGCTCGGGACGGCGCTGCTGGCCGGGTGCAGTTCGACGGTGCATCTGAATCCCGCCGACGATGCGAACGACCCGCGCTGCGCAGATGTCTCGGTGCGGTTGAGCAACGTCCCGTCGATCGACGGGCACGACCGGCGCTGGACGGACGCGCAGGCGACGGCGGCCTGGGGAGACCCCTCCGTGGTGCTGCTCACCTGCGGTCTGCCGGAGGCGGAGCCGACCAGTGCCCTGCAGTGCATCTCCCTGCAGGGCATCGACTGGCTCGTGGACGACTCGAAGAGCCCGTATCTGACGCTCACCACCTACGGGCGGAAGCCCGCCGTGCAGCTCTACATCAACAGCAAGCCCGATGAGCCGAACAAGGGCGTCAGCGCCAACGATGTGATCGGAAACAAGAGCCTCGCCGCGGCGATCGCGACGATCCCCGCCACGCATGCCTGCACCGACCGCCCGGGCGCCGACACGGCCACACCGACGCCGACGCCGAACAAGGCAGGCTGACGCACGTTCGCTCCGACCGGCTCAGACGCCCGAGCCGCGCGCGGCCCGAACGGCCGCCGCGTTCGACCGCTCCGGATCCGCTTCAGGTCGCTCTGCTCCTCGGGGACTCTGCAGGACGATCTCGACGAGCGCCGGCACCCAGATGAGGGCGCCGAGCAGGACGGTCAGCCATGCCCCGTGCGGCGTCGTCACGTCGGAGACGACGGCGACGCCGATCGGCACGCCCACGAGCAGAGTCAGCGAGGGGAGCCCCGCGAGCAGCCGCAACCCGCGCCGGCTGCGGCGTGAGAACAGGAAGCCCGCGCCGACGAAGGCGGCGAGCAGCGGGAGCGTCGCCGGATCCGCGAGCATCGCGAACGGCGCGAACACCAGCCACACGGCCCCGCGGCGTTCGCCGGCGATCCGGCGGGCGAACGCCCAGCCGAACAGGGCTCCCATGATCGTCCCCGGCACGAGGATGAAGCCGAACGTTCCCAGCCAGTGGAACTCCGACTCGAAGCCTGCGAGCTGCGCCATCATGCCGCGCATCGATGCCGCCCACGCGAGCCCGCCGACGGCGCCGACCACGATCGGCAGCACCACCCGTGTTCGCATCGTCGCGCCCATGACCGCTCCTTCTCGCGCCCCACGACGCCGCACCGCGCATCGCGGTCGGATCATGCTGACGTTCTACCAGGGAAGCGGGTCTCCCGTCGGATCGTTTCCTCCGCGGAAACGGAGGCGACTGATCCGATCGGCTCAGTGCCGCGCGGACGGCGCCGCGCGGGTGATCGCCTCGGTGAAGTCCGCGAAAAGCGCGATCATCGCCAGCAGCTCGGGTCTGACGTCCGCCGAGCGATGGTGCATGTAGTACCAGCACGCCGGAACGCCGTCGAGCTCGACCCAGGTCAACGCGGGCGGAAGCGCCGCTGCCAGGGCCGCCGGAACCACCGTGATCCCGGGCCCCACGAGCAGCTGCCCGGCGACGTCCGATGTCCGCGACGCCGGCAGCCGGACCAGCGAGGCTTCGGCGAGCGGTCGGACGTCGGCGAGGACGAACGGATCCATGTAGCTCGGCGGGAGCTCCGGCGAGTACAGCAGCGGCTGCTGCGCGAACTCGGCGACGGGAACGCGGCGCCGATGCGTATAGGGATGCCCGGTAGGGATGAGGCCGACGCGCCGCAGCTCTCCGAGCCGGGTGGAGGTCACCCCGGCGGCCTCCGCGACACCGAACGTGAGCACGGCGTCCACCGCGCCGGCGGTCAGGTCCGGATCGAGCCGATCGAATGCGGTCGGCACGAGAACGACCCCGACCCCCGGATGGGCGTGCGAGAGCGCGAGCTCGAGCGTTGCGAGCGCGGCCGGCATGAGTGGAGCGACCGCGTCCACTCCGGCGGGGAACGCCACGCGCAACCGCTCCGCGGGCTCCGCGACCGCCGCCAGCTGAGCGGCCTGAGCGGCTTCCAGCACCCGGGGCGCGAACTGGAGGAACCGGCGCCCCGCGGCGGTGAGCCCGATGACGCCTCCGGAGTCCCGCTCGATCAGCGGGATCCCGAGGTCGGCCTCCAGCCGCTGAACCCGTTTGGTGACCGCCGAGATCGACACCCCGAGCTCGGCCGCGGCGTGTCCGAAATGCCGATGGCGGACCACGGCGAGGAAGGCGGTCAGCGCGATGATGTCCATCGCATCCTCCCCTCGGCGCGGGCATGGCAGAACGCCAGGATGCCGCTGCGCCGAGGGGCGCGCAAGAGGCGGCTCAGCGGCGCAGCCCCGCCTCGATCAGCTCGGTGATGAGATCGCGGTAGCTGAGCCCCGAGGCGACCCAGCACTTCGGGAACATCGAGATCGGCGTGAAGCCGGGCATCGTGTTCAGCTCGTTCACGACGAGGGTGCCGTCGGCCGTGAGGAACATGTCGACGCGCGCGAGACCGCGTCCGTCGACCGCCTCGAACGCCTTGATGCCGGCGTCCTGGATCGCGACGACCTCGGCCTCCCCCAGCTCGGCCGGGCAGACCACGTCCACACCGTCGCCGCCGAGGTACTTGCCCTCGAAATCGTAGAAGCCCCGGGACGTCAGCACGATCTCGCCCGGCACGGAAGCACGCGGCCCTTCCACGCCCTCGAGGATCGCCACCTCGATCTCGCGGCCGACGACCCCGGTCTCCACGAGCACCTTGTCGTCCTCGGCGAGAGCGATCCGCATCGCCTCGTCGAACTCGGCCGGGTCGGTCACCTTCGAGACGCCGACGCTCGACCCCGCGCGGGCCGGCTTCACGAAGAGCGGCGATCCGAGCCCGGCCGCGGCAGCGCGCACGCCGTCCGGATCCTGCGCCCATTCCCGCGCGCGCACGGTGATCCAGGGCGCCACGTCGATGCCGGCGGCCTGCAGCGCGACCTTCATGAAGTGCTTGTCCATGCACAGCGCGGAATCCAGCACTCCGCCTCCGGCATACGGGACCTCGAGGGTGTCGAAGTAGCCCTGCAGCGTGCCGTCCTCGCCGTGCGGTCCGTGCAGCAGCGGCAGCACCACGTCGATCGGGCCGAGATCCTCGGTCGATCCGTCCGCGCGCGTCACGCGCAGCGTGCGGATCCCGCCCGGCTCCGGCCACTGGATCCGCGTGCCGTTGTCCACGACCTCGGGCAGGTGCGCCGCGTCGAGCGGGAACTTCTCCGGCTCGTCGTCTTCGAGCACGAACGCGCCGGCGCGAGTGATCCCGACGGGGATGACGTCGTAGCGCTCCCGATCAAGGGCGCGCAGCACCCCTCCCGCCGTGGCGGAGCTGATCGAGTGCTCGCTGGAGCGCCCTCCGAAGAGCACCACCACCGTCTGCTTGTCCATTGCCCGTCCCTTCCCCCTGCGGGGTGTCGTCGTCGGTGGTCAGATGGGGGGCGATGTCGCGCGGATCCATGGCGCCGTCCAGCACCATCTTCACCTGCTCGACGATCGGCATCTCCACGCCGGCGGCGCGGGCCAGCTGCAGGATCGGCGCGACGGACGCGAGTCCCTCGGCTGTCTGCTGCATCTGCTTGACCACGTCCTGGAAGCTGTATCCCTGACCGAGCAGACGCCCGGCCGTGTTGTTGCGGCTGAGCGGCGACTGGCATGTCGCGATCAGGTCGCCGAGGCCGGCCAGACCCTGCAGGGTCCCCGGCTGTGCGCCGTTCGCCACGGCGAAGTCGGTCATCTCGACCAGGCCGCGGGTGATGATCGACGCCTTGGTGTTCTCGCCGTAGCCGACGCCGTCGACGATGCCGATGGCGACCGCGATCAGATTCTTCAGCACGCCGCCGAACTCCGTGCCGATCACGTCGGTGTTCACGAAGCTGCGGAAGTAGCGGTTGCGCGCCGTCCGCGCCACGATGTCGGCCGTCTCCTGGCTGGTGGAGGCGATGACGGCGGCTGTGGGCTGCTCACGAGCGATCTCGAGCGCCAGGTTCGGTCCGCTCGCCACGGCGATCCGGTCGGGGTCGCAGCGCAGCTCCTGCTCGATGACCTGGCTCATCCGCAGTCCGGTGCGCTTCTCGACGCCCTTCATGAGGCTGACCACGGGAATGTCCGAGTTCTGCAGCAGCGGGCGCAGCGCCTTGAGGTTCTCCCGCAGCGTCTGGCTGGGCACCGACAGGTACACCTGCTCGGCGCCTTGGATCGCCTCGGCCAGGTGATGCGTGGCCGTCATCGAGCGTGGCAGGTTGATGCCGGACAGGTACTGCGAGTTGCGCTTGGCCTCGGCGATCTCGTGCGCCAGCTCCTGCCGGCGCGCCCACATCGTCACCTGTGCTCCGCCGTCGGCCAGGATCTTGCCGAAGGTCGTGCCCCAGCTCCCGGCACCGATCACGGTGACGCGGGGGCCGAGCGGGACCGAGGCGGTGCGCGGGGCCGCGTTCCTAGGAGTCAAGACGCCCCGTCTCCTTCTGGCCGTGTTCGGCCGGGTTCCAGCGCTCGGCGGGAGCCTTCTCGCCGCGGAGCTCCTCCAGGAGCGCCGTGACAGCGGCCATGAGGCGGTCGTTCGCCTCCACCAGCGCGGCGCGCTCCCCTCCTCGACCGTAGAGGTCGGAGAGATCGACCGGATCCCCGATCAGCACGTCGACCTTCTTGCGCGGCGGCCAGAGGCTGAGCCCCTTCTGATAGCGGCCCATGATGTTCTGGGTGCCCCACTGCGCCATCGGGATCAGCGGGATCCGTCCGGCGAGGGCGAGGCGGACGGCACCCGTCTTGCCGCGCATCGGCCAGAGCTCCGGATCCCGGGTGAGGGTGCCCTCCGGGTAGACGATGACTCCGCGCCCGTGCTCCACGAGCTCCTCGGACTGCACCAGGGTCTGCTTCGCCGCAGCGGCGGATGAGGCCCGGGCGACCGGGATCATCCCCGTGCCGCGCAGCGCCCAGCCCAGGACGGGGACGCGGAACAGGCTCTCCTTCGCCATGAAGCGCGGCGCGCGGCCGAGCCGCCACACGGCGACGGCGACGATCAGCGGGTCGAACTCGGAGTAGTGGTTCGGCGCCAGCACGAAAGCGCCAGCGCGAGGCAGCTTCTCCGCGCCGCGGATCCGGATCTTCGCCAGGAACGAGACGAACGGCACCACGAAGACCGCCAGGAACCAGAACAGGCTCGGGCGGGTCTTCTCGGCGGTCGCGCGCATCTCAGCCGATCACGTCGAAGTCGGCGCCGAGCGCGGTGAGCTTGTCGAGGAACTTCTCGTAGCCGCGGCTGAGGATGTCGACGCCGGAGACCCTCGACTCGCCGGTCGCGGTGAGCGCGGCGATGACGTGGCTGTAGCCGCCGCGCAGGTCGGGCACCACGATGTCCGCGCCGTGCAGCGGCGTCGGGCCCGTGATGACCGCGGCCTGCTCGAGGTCGCGACGCGCCACACGACGCGGGCCGTCCTGCAGGCCGTGCGGGTGCACGACGATGTCCGCGCCCATCTTGATCAGCGCGCCGGTGAAGCCCATCCGGTTCTCGTACACGGTCTCGTGCACCACCGAACGGCCGCGCGCCTGCGTGAGCGCGACAACGAGCGGCTGCTGCCAGTCGGTCATGAAGCCCGGGTGCACGTCGGTCTCGACGATCACCGGCTTGAGCTCGCCGTCGCGGCGGAACAGGATCCCGTCCTCGCGCACGTCGAACCAGCCGCCCGCCTTGCGGAACACGTTGAGGAACGTCAGCATCTCCTGCTGCTTGGCGCCGCCGACGAAGATCTCGCCGTCGGTCGCGAGCGCCGCCGAGGCCCAGGACGCGGCCTCGTTGCGGTCGAAGATCGAACGGTGGTCGTAACCGCGCAGCTTCTCCACTCCCTCGATGAGGATCACGCGGTTGGGCTCGTAGGAGATGATCGCGCCCATCTTCTGCAGCACCGCGATGAGATCCATGATCTCGGGCTCGATGGCCGCGTTGCGCAGCTCGGTCGTGCCTTCGGCCCGTACCGCGGTCAGGAGGACCTGCTCGGTCGCACCGACGCTCGGGTACGGCAGGTGGATGTTGGCGCCGTGCAGGCGGCTGCCGCCCGTGGACAGCCGGATGCCGCTGGGCAGCTTCTCGACGGTCGCGCCGAACTTGCGCAGCGCGTCGAGGTGGAAGTCGATCGGGCGGTCGCCGATGCGGCAGCCGCCGAGGTCCGGGATGAAGGCCTGTCCCAGCCGGTGCAGCAGAGGGCCGCAGAACAGGATCGGGATGCGCGAGGCACCCGCGTGGGCGTCGATCTCCTCGAAGTGCGCGGACTCGACCTCGCTCGGGTCGAAGATCAGCGCCCCGGGCTCGTCGCCCTCGGTGACCCGCACGCCGTGCACTTCGAGCAGCGAGCGCACCACGGCGACGTCGCTGAGGTCGGGGACGTCGCGGAGCGTGCTCGCGGTCTCCCCGAGGAGGGTCGCCACCATCGCCTTGGTCGCGAGGTTCTTCGCGCCCTTCACGTCCACCCGGCCGTGCAGTGGCCGTCCGCCGCGGATTGCCAGGACATCGCCCGAAGGCTTCGAAGCGAGCGTGGTCTCGTGCAGCGGTGTCGTCATTCAGGGCCTCTTCTTGTGGAACGGGCGCGGCCGGAGCCGCCGGGCGGATGCCCTAGGCTCACGGCCGCGTCCGATTCAGAGAACAGGAAGCGTACGTGGCCGCCACGACTCGCGACGGGCCTCGAACTGCGCGATCTTGTCTTCGTTGCGCAGCGTAAGCCCGATGTCATCGAGCCCTTCGAGGAGCCGCCATCTAGTGTAATCGTCGATCCCGATGGAGGTCTGGAAGTCGCCGATCGTGGCGGTGCGCGCCTCCAGGTCGACGGTGATCTCCCGGCCGGGATCCTCGTCGATCAGGGCCCAGATCCGCTCGATGTCGGCCTCGTCGACGGTCGCGGCGAGCAGGCCCTGCTTGCCAGAGTTCCCGCGGAAGATGTCGGCGAAGCGGGGGCTCAGCACGACGGCGAAGCCGTAGTCGCGCAAGGCCCAGACCGCGTGCTCGCGACTGGATCCGGTGCCGAAGTCGGGACCCGCCACGAGCACGGACGCGTTCCGGAAGGCGTCCTGGTTGAGCACGAACTCGGGGTCCTGACGCCAGGCGTGGAAGAGCGCGTCCTCGAAGCCGGTCTTGGTGACCCGCTTGAGGAACACCGCCGGGATGATCTGGTCCGTGTCGACGTTGGAGCGCTTCAGGGGCGCCGCGACACCCGTATGGGTAGTGAACTTCTCCACGATCAGGCCTCCAGATCGCTCGGGCTGGACAGGGTGCCGCGCACGGCGGTGGCGGCGGCGACGAGGGGCGAGACGAGGTGCGTGCGACCGCCCTTGCCCTGGCGGCCCTCGAAGTTGCGGTTCGAGGTCGACGCGCAGCGCTCCCCCGGAGCCAGCTGGTCGGGATTCATGCCCAGGCACATCGAGCAGCCGGCGAACCGCCACTCGGCACCGAAGTCGGTGAAGACCTTGTCGAGCCCTTCGGCCTCCGCCTCCAGGCGCACCCGGGCGGATCCGGGGACGACCATGACGCGCACGCCATCGGCCTTCGTCTTGCCCTTGATGACCGACGCGAAGGCGCGTAGATCCTCGATCCGGCTGTTCGTGCAGGAGCCCATGAAGACCGCGTCGACCTTCACCTCCTTCAACGGAGTGCCGGGAGTCAGGTCCATGTACTCGAGAGCCCGCTCGGCGGCGCTGCGTTCGTTCGGGTCGGCGATCCGGGCCGGATCCGGGACCGTGGAGGACAGCGAGCTGCCCTGGCCGGGGTTGGTGCCCCACGTCACGAACGGCTCCAGCTCATCCGCATCGATGAACACCTCGGCGTCGAACGTCGCGCCCTCGTCGGTCGGCAGCGTCTTCCAGTAGGCGACGGCGTCGTCCCAGTCCTGCCCCTGCGGCGCGTGGGGCTTGCCCTGCACATACGCGAAGGTGGTCTCGTCCGGCGCGACCATGCCCGCCCGCGCGCCGGCTTCGATCGACATGTTGCAGATCGTCATCCGACCCTCCATCGAGAGGGCGCGGATGGCACTGCCGCGGTACTCGAGCACGTAGCCCTGCCCGCCGCCGGTGCCGATCTTCGCGATCACTGCGAGGATGATGTCCTTCGCCGTGACACCGGGGCGCAGCGTGCCCTCGACGGTGATCGCCATGGTCTTGAACGGCTTCAGCGGCAGCGTCTGCGTGGCCATGACATGCTCGACCTCGCTCGTGCCGATGCCGAAGGCCATGGCGCCGAACGCGCCGTGGGTGGACGTGTGCGAGTCGCCGCAGACGACGGTGATGCCGGGCATGGTCAGGCCGAGCTGCGGGCCGACGACGTGCACGATCCCCTGCTCGGCGTCGCCCAGCGAGTGCAGCCGCACACCGAACTCTGCGGCGTTGCGGCGCAGCGTCTCGATCTGGGTGCGGCTCGTGAGATCGGCGATGGGCTTGTCGATGGCGAGGGTCGGGGTGTTGTGATCCTCGGTGGCGATCGTCAGATCGAGGCGTCGCAGCGGGCGCCCTTCGCTGCGCAGACCGTCGAAGGCCTGCGGGCTGGTGACCTCGTGCACGAGGTGGAGGTCGATGTAGATGAGGTCGGGCTCGCCGTTCTCGCCCTTCACCACGAGGTGGTCGTCCCAGACCTTCTCGGCCAGCGTGCGGGGTCGGGGGGATGCGTCGTTCATGCGTTGCTTCTCCTGGGTAGTGGTGCGGCCGTCCCCTGAAGAGCAGGGCGCGACTCCGCGGCGAGAGAGGCCTAGATCGAGGTCTCGCCGCGGCTGCTAAGGAGAAGCTGCACCGCCTGCATGGCCACGAGTTTACCCCCGGTCAGGGTGGGTGTTTCCCACCCACCCTGACCGCTTCGCCGCTCGGACCAGGCGCGCTGCCACGATGATGCACAGCATTCTCCGCGATCGGATCGTCATGTTGCGAATAACTCTTCGCATCATTACTGTGGCCGCATGCTCGCCGAGGAACTCACCACTGCCCAACTTCGCGTGCTGTCGCACCCCGTGCGACTGGCCTTCCTGCGCCGGCTGCGGGATCACGGTCCCGCGACCTCGCGAGCTCTCGGGCGTGAGTTCGAGCTCGACTCGGGAGCCGCCAGCTACCACCTCCGCCGGCTCGAGGCAGGGCGCCTCATCCGAGAGGATCCGGAACTCGGCACCCGCCGAGAGCGGTGGTGGCGCGCCGTCGACGACATGTCCCAGTTCGATCCCTCTGTGCACGACGATGACGCCGCGGCCCGGCAGTACGTCCAGTCCGTCGTGCTGTCGGCCGCAGAGGAGCTGCACCGAGTCGCAGCCGCCGTACCCGACGCGGATCGGACCTGGCTGTCCGAAGCCGCCTTCGTCGACCTTCGTCTCCCGCTCGACGGCCCGGGACGCCGCGCGCTCCTGGCCGAGCTCATGACGGTCGTGGACCGGTATCGCGATGCCGGCGATCCCGCCACGGCCCCGGCCACCCAGGTGAACCTCCAGATCTACGCGCAGCGCTGATGGGCGCAGCGTTCCCTCGCGACGGCGCCATCTGGGTTCTGGCCTACACACTGGCCGTGCTCGGCGATGTCGCCTACTACCTTGTCCTCACCTGGGCGGCGGCGGAAGCCGGAGGGGCGAGCGGGTCTGCAGCCATCCTCGCCGCGGGCTCCATCCCCCGATTGCTGCTCCTCCTCGCGGGCGGCATGCTCGCCGATCGGGTCGACCCTCGGCGGATAGCGATCTGGACCGATACCGCACGGGCTGCGACGTTGATCGCTGCTGCTCTGCTGACGTTCTCTCTCGGCTCGCAGCTCTGGTGGCTGATCGTCGTCGCGGTGATCTTCGGGATGATCGACGCGTGCTTCCTCCCTGCCGTCGGGGCGATGCCGGCGCGGCTCGTGCCGCCCGAGGCGCTGGCCCGACTGCAAGGCTGGCGGATCACCGGACTGCGAATCGCCAACGCCGTCGGCCCTGTGGCGGGCGGCGTGCTGCTCGGGGTCGGCGGCGAGATCGCCTTCGGGGCGCTGGCGGTGCTCTTCGCCGTGTCCGTGCTGCTGCTGCGCCGCATCCGGCCGCGATCCGCCGGCGTCGCAGTGCGGAACTCCGATCCGCAGATCGGTGCGGCCGGCTGGCGCGACATCCAGCGGCTGAGGATCGTCCCGCTGGTGATCGGTACCGCACTCTCGGAGCTGCCATTTGCCGGGCCCGTGGCCGCGGCGATCGTGTTGATGGTCAATGATCGCGAATGGCCGGCGGGCATCGCCGGAGTGATCCTGGCAGGATTCAGCGTCGGCGCTCTCGTCACGAGCCTGGCCATGTCCACGATGCGGCGGACGGGCGGACGTGCCGTCGTGCTCGTCTCCGTGGCGGCGACCGCCGGGCTGCTGCTCTTCTTCGGCGGGGCTGCCGACGTCGGGACCGCCATCCTCTCCGGCGCCGGACTGGGCGTCACCAGCGGCACCACGATGGTGCTGTGCCAGGGACAGGTGCAGCGCTCGACCCCGCCGGCCCTCCTCGGTCGGGTGACGGCGGTGCTGACCCTGCTCACATTCGGGCTCAGCCCGCTCGCCTACGCGGGCGTCGGTCTCGTCGCCGATACCGCCGGGCTGCCGATGTTCTTCGCCGCGACGTCCGCCGTGGTCGTAGCGGCGGGTGTCGTGCTGGCGACGGTGCGCTTCGGCTCTCCTGAGCCGACTGCTGCCGCCGATCGGTGAGGCCGCGCCCCATTGCGACCCGCGTCGTGATCGACGGTGGCCGGCCCAATGGCCGCTCGGCTGAGCCCTCCCTCGACTGAGCCGCCCTCGGCTCACTCCGCGAGGGCGCGCTCCCGGCGCTTCTCGCGACCGGAGGCGATGAGGCTCGCCCCGGTGGCGCCGAGCATGGCGGCCACGATCACGGTAAGCGACAGCCAGATCGGCACATCGGGCGCCCATTCGATGGGCTTGCCGCCGTTGATGAACGGGACGCTGTTCTCGTGCATTGCGTGCAGCACGAGCTTCACACCGATGAACGCGAGGATCACGGCGATGCCGTAGTGCAGGTAGCGCAGCCGGTCGAGGAGGTCCCCGAGCAGGAAGTAGAGCTGGCGCAGCCCCATCAAGGCGAAGATGTTCGCCGTGAACACCAGGAAGCTGTTCTGCGTGATGCTGAAGATCGCCGGGATCGAGTCGATCGCGAACATCAGATCCGTCACGCCGATCGTGACGAACACGATGATCATCGGGGTCCAGATCTTCTTGCCGTCGACCGTGGTGCGCAGCTTCGGACCGTCGAACTCATCGCTGACGGGCACGAGTCGGCGCACCAGGCGCACGGCGAAGCCCTCCTTCGCAGCCGTCTCGTCCTCCTGCTCCTTCTCCGGCATCGCCTGACGGATCGCGGTCCAGATGAGGAACGCGCCGAAGAGGTAGAACACCGGGGCGAAGTTCTCGATGATCGTGACGCCGAGCAGGATGAAGATGCCGCGCAGCACGAGCGCGATGATGATGCCCACCATCAGCACCTCCTGCTGCAGCTTCCGCGGCACCGAGAACTGCGCCATGATCAGCACGAACACGAAGAGGTTGTCGATCGAGAGGCTGTACTCCAGCGCCCAGCCGGTGAGGAACTCCCCCGCGTGCTGGCCGCCGGCCACGGCGAGCAGGAGGCCCGCGAATCCGAGCGCCAAGGCGACGTAGAACACCACCCAGAGCGTGGACTCCTTGGTCGAGGGGATGTGCGGGCGCCAGCGCACGATCAGCAGGTCGCCGATCAGGATCAGCAGCAGGACGGCGAGCGAGACGACTTCGAACCAGACGGGAACGTCCACAGGGGCCTTTCGAGGGGGTCGGTCAACGGCCGAAAGTCTCTTCCCCGCAGATCAGCGGTCACGCGCCCGGAGGCCCGGCGGCGGGCCTCGTGATGACGATCGCGTGAAGTCGGAATACTCCCCTTCGCGGGGTCCATTCTACCGGATCCCGACTGAGCACGGTTCGCGACGGCGCTCGCCTCCCCGGTTCACCGACCGGAGACGACCTCATCGGGCGTGTCCACGGCGCCGCCGAACCGACGGTCGCGGGAGAGGTAGATCCCGATCGCGCGCCACAGCTCCTCGCGGGAGAAGTCCGGCCACAGCGTGTCGAGGAACACCATCTCGGCGTAGGCCGACTGCCACAGCAGGAAGTTCGACGTGCGCTGCTCCCCCGAGCTGCGCAGGAACAGATCCACGTCCGGCATGTCCGGGATGTACAAGTGCCGGCGGATCGCCTTCTCGGTGATCGCGCTCGGACGCATCCTCCCGGCCTTCACGTCCTCGGCGATCGCGCGCATCGCGTCCACGAGCTCCACGCGGCCGCCGTAGTTGATGCACATGGTGAGGGTGAGGGTGCCGTTGCCGCGGGTCAGCTCGGACGCGTACTCCAGCTCCTTGATGACGGAGCCCCACAGGCGCGGCCTGCGCCCCGCCCAGCGGATCCGCACGCCCCACTCGTTGAGCTGATCGCGGCGGCGGTGCAGCACATCGCGGTTGTAGCCCATGAGGAAGCGCACCTCCTCCGGAGATCGCGCCCAGTTCTCCGTCGAGAACGCGTACACGCTGAGGTGCTTGACGCCCGCCTGGATCGCGCCGGCGACCACGTCGAGCAGCACCTCCTCCCCGGCCTTGTGCCCCTCGATGCGGTTGAGCCCCCGCCGGTTGGCCCAGCGGCCGTTGCCGTCCATGACGATCGCGATGTGGTTCGGAACGGCGGGGAACGCCGGCGGCTGCACCCCGGTCCAGTCCAGCGGGCGATACGGCACCGCATCCTTGTGCGTGTACGGCTTGGGGCTCAACGTGTTCCCTCCAGGAGCGAGAGCGAGCGGATCCCCCGCTCGAGATGCCACTGCGCATAGGCGGCGATCAGGCCGGATGCCGCGGCGGTGTCGCGGACGATGGCGGAATCGACCCGGTCCCAGTCCCCCGCGATCAGCGCGCGGAGCACATCCAGCGCGGTGGCCGGGATCCGCGGACTGCCGACGGGAGCGCAGTCGTCGCAGACGATGCCACCCATCTGCGCGACGAACACCGTGTGCGATCCGGGCTTCGCACAGCGCGCGCAGTCGTCGAACGACGGCGCCCAGCCCGACAGTGCCATGACGCGCAGCAGATAGGAGTCCAAGATGCTGCGGGCGGCATGTTCGCCGCGCGCGAGGGCGCGCAGCCCGCCGACGAGCAGCAGGTACTGCTCGGGCGTCGCCTCGGCGTCGTTCAGCCGATCGGCCGTCTCGACCATGGCGTTCGCCGCCGTGTAGCGGTCGTAGTGCAGGGCGATGTCGGCGCCGTAGGATCCGAGCGACTCGGCCTGCTGCACGATGTCGAGCGATCTGCCCTGGTACAGCTGCACGTCCGCGACCATGAACGGCTCGAGACGCGAGCCGAACTTCGATGAGGTGCGGCGCACTCCCTTCGCCACGGCCCTGACCTTGCCGTGCGCACGCGAGAGCATCGTGACGATCCGGTCCGCCTCACCGAGCTTGTGGGTGCGCAGGATCACCGCTTCGTCTCGGTATGTGGGCATTCCTCGATCATCCCACTCCCGGGGACAATAGAGCTGTGACCGAACCGACCTTCACCATCCCGCTGTGGGCCGATCTGCTGGGCGTGGGCCTGGGCGGCGTGCAGGGCGCCATGTTCGCGAGCGGCTTCCGGGGCGAACGCCGTCTGGATCTGCTCGGGGTGGCCATCATCGGGATCATGATCGGAATGGGCGGTGGGCTCATCCGCGACATCCTGCTGGGTCAGCCTCCCGCATCGCTGCACAGCAACTGGTACCTGCTCACCGCCGGCGGCGCCGCCCTGTTCGGCATGCTGCTGGCGGGGGTGTTCCAGCGGCTGAACGCCGTGGTCGTCGGCCTCGACGCCGTCGTGATCGGCATGTTCGGCGCGTTCGGCACGAGTAAGGCGATCGCGTTCGGGCTGCCCGAGGTCCCCGCAGTGTTCATCGGCGTCTGCGCCGCCGCCGGCGGAGGCGTGCTCCGCGACATGCTCATGGGCCTGCCGGTGTCGATCATGCACGTCGGCTCGCTCTACGCGGTCGCAGCCGGCGCGGGCTGCGCCTTCATCGTGGTCGCGCATGCCCTCGGGATGGGGATCGTGCTCGCGGCGATCATCGGCATCGTCCTGACGGCCGTCATCCGCGTGCTCGCCGTGGTCTTCGATCTCTCGCTTCCGGAGCAGCGTGCCCTGTACCGCCGACGCGTCGCCGCGGAGACCGGGATGATCCCGATCATCCGTCCGTGAGACATGACTGCGCCCCGGGGCACGGCATGTTCTGCCGGGCACCGGGGCGCAGGCTCAGTCACGCGGACGGTTGTGCCGCGGACAGGCCCTCCGCACGCGGGGTGCCGGTGCGGAGAATTCTCGGGCGACTGCTCAGGCGGTGACGAGGTCCGCTTCGGCGGCCTGACGCGCGCGGATGGAGCGGTTCACGCAGGACACGATGGCCTTGAGCGACGCCGTGGAGATGTCCCCGTCGATGCCGACGCCCCACAGGCGCTGGTCTCCGACCTGCAGCTCGACGTAGGCCGCCGCCTGGGCGTCGCCGCCGGTCGAGAGCGTGTGCTCGACGTAGTCGTACAGCGAGATCTCGAAGCCGCGCTCACGCAGCACCTCGATGAACGCCGCGACAGGGCCGTTGCCCCGGCCTTCGGCCTCGACTCGCTCCTCATCGTCGCGCAGCACGACATCGAGGGTGACCTCGCCGGACATGTCGCTGTTGGTCCGCGTGCCCAGCAGTTCGAACCGACCCCACTTGGCGTCGTCGGCCGACGCCGGCAGGTACTCGTCGGTGAAGATCTCCCAGATCTGCTCGCTGGTGACCTCGCCACCCTCGGCGTCGGTCTTTCCCTGGACGACACCGGAGAACTCGATCTGCAGCTTGCGGGGCAGGTCGAGCGCGTGATCGGTCTTCAGGAGGTAGGCGACGCCGCCCTTGCCGGACTGCGAGTTGACCCGGATGACCGCCTCGTAGGATCGACCCAGATCCTTGGGATCGACCGGCAGATAGGGCACACCCCACTCGATGTCGTCGACCGTCACGCCCTGCGCCTCGGCCTTGGCGGCCATCGCCTCGAAGCCCTTCTTGATGGCGTCCTGGTGCGATCCGCTGAACGCGGTGAAGACGAGGTCGCCGGCCCAGGGGCTGCGCTCGGGCACGGGCAGCTGGTTGCAGTACTCGGCAGTGCGCTTGACCTGGTCGATGTCGCTGAAGTCGATCTCGGGATCGATGCCCTGCGTGAACAGGTTGATGCCCAGCGCGACGAGGTCGACATTGCCGGTGCGCTCCCCGTTGCCGAACAGGCATCCCTCGATGCGGTCGGCTCCGGCCATGTAGCCCAGCTCCGCGGCGGCAATCGCGGTGCCGCGGTCGTTGTGCGGATGCAGCGAGAGGATCACGTTCTCGCGGTGGTTCAGGTGACGGCTCATCCACTCGATCGAGTCGGCGTAGACGTTGGGCGTGGCCATCTCGACGGTGGCGGGCAGGTTGATGATGACCTTGCGGCCGGGGCTCGGCTCCAGGATCTCCAGCACCTCGTTGCAGACCTCGACCGCGTACTCGAGCTCGGTGCCGGTGTAGCTCTCGGGCGAGTACTCGTAGTAGACCTCAGTGTCGGGGATCCGCTTCTCGAACTCGCGGCAGAGACGCGCACCCTCGAGCGCGATCTGCTTGACGCCCTCGCGATCGGAGCGGAAGACGACTTCGCGCTGCAGCACGCTGGTGGAGTTGTAGAAGTGCACGATCGCCTGCTTGGCGCCGGCGATCGCCTCGTAGGTGCGCTCGATGAGGTGCTCGCGGCACTGGGTCAGAACCTGGATCGTGACGTCGTCCGGAATCAGGTCCTCTTCGATGAGCTGGCGCACGAAATCGAAGTCGGTCTGGCTCGCGGACGGGAAGCCGACCTCGATCTCCTTGTAGCCCATGCCGACGAGCAGCTCGAACATGACGCGCTTGCGCTCGGGCGACATCGGGTCGATGAGCGCCTGGTTGCCGTCGCGCAGGTCGACCGCGCACCAGCGCGGCGCCTTCGTGATGCGGGCCGACGGCCAGGTGCGGTCGGGCAGATCGACGGGGATCTGCTCGTGGAACGGCCGGTACTTGTGGACCGGCATCGCAGTGGGGCGCTGGTTGTTCTTCATGAGGGGTGCTCTTCTCGTCGCTTCAAGTGTGGGAGCGGGCCAACACGAACACCGCGACGAGTGGGGCCCTCAGAGACGGGACTCGTCGCGGCAGCTAAGAAGGAGCAGACCGCCTGCGCGCATGCCGCCATGCTAGCACGGCGTGTCGGGTGCCCTGTCCCGATGCCGAACGCCCGCCGACGCGACGTCACGCGTCTCATGACGGTGGACGGAACCTGCGAGAATCGTTGGACGCGGATCCGCGCCTGTGCGGACGGATCCGAGACGCCCGACTTCCGAGGAGCAGCTCGTGCAGTACATCTCCACCCGCGGTGGCGGGGAGCCGAAGACCTACAGCGAAGCACTGCTGGAGGGGCTCGCCGTCGACGGCGGCCTGCTCGTTCCGGAACAGTTGCCGACGGTCGACGCGGCGACCCTCGAGTCCTGGCGCGGACTCGACTACGCCGCCCTCGCGACGGAGGTCCTCGGCCTGTTCGCCACCGACATCCCCCGCGATGACCTCGCAGCGCTCTGCGCGGCCGCCTACTCGCCCTCGGTCTTCGCGGCGCCCGTGCCGCTCAGGCCGATCGGCGGCGGGATCACCCTCGTCGGGCTGTCCGAGGGGCCGACGCTCGCGTTCAAGGACATGGCGATGCAGTTCCTCGGGCAGGCACTCGAGTACGCGCTCGAGCGCACCGGCGGCGTCCTGAACATCGTGGGCGCGACGTCGGGCGACACCGGGTCGGCCGCCGAGCACGCCCTCCGAGGCAAGGACCGGATCAGCGTCTTCATGCTCTCGCCGCAGGGCCGGATGAGCCCCTTCCAGCGCGCGCAGATGTACTCGCTGCAGGACGCGAACGTGCACAACATCGCGGTCGACGGCGTCTTCGACGACTGCCAGAACCTGGTCAAGGACCTCGCCGGCGACCTCGACTTCAAGAACGCCCAGCACCTCGGCGCGGTCAACTCGATCAACCTCGCCCGCATCACGGCGCAGGTCGTCTACTACTTCTGGGCATGGCTGCGCGCGACCGACGGCCTCGGTTCTGCCGAGCGCGAGGGCTTCGAGGTGTCGTTCGCGGTGCCGTCGGGGAACTTCGGCAACATCCTCTCCGGCTTCTTCGCCCGGGGCATGGGGCTGCCGATCCGCCGTCTCGTGCTCGCCGCGAACGAGAACAACGTGCTGGACGAGTTCTTCCGCACCGGGGTCTACCGTCCGCGCAGCGCCGCACAGACGCTCGCCACCTCCAGCCCGTCGATGGACATCTCCAAGGCGTCGAACCTGGAGCGCTTCATCTACGACCTCGTGGGCCGCGACCCGCAGCGCGTCGCCCAGGCATGGGACGACCTCGCCCGCACCGGCGCGTTCGACTTCACCGCGGATCTGCCGCGCTTCGCCGACGACTTCGGCATCGTGAGCGGCACCAGCACGCACGCCGACCGGCTCGCCACGATCCGCGCCGTGCACGAGACGAGCGGCACGATCATCGATCCGCACACCGCCGACGGCGTGAAGGTGGCGGGGTCGTTCCTCGAGGACGGCGTGCCCATGCTCGTGCTCGAGACGGCCAAGCCGGAGAAGTTCGGCGAGACCATCACCGAGGCGCTCGGCATCGAGCTGCCGCTGTCGGACGAGCTGAAGGCCCTGCTCGCCGCACCGCAGCGCGTCACCGAGATCGCGAACGACGAAGCCACGCTGCGCACGATCATCGAGACCAGCGCGCTGCACTGACCGGCCGCGATCCAGGGTTCGACGCCGCGCGGCACAACGCGTCGGAGAGCGGGGAGCGAAGGGCGCGACGGATAGTCTGGCTGGCATGACGGCTCGACTGCGTGCCCGGCTGCTCGCCGTGCTCGGCGCCCTCGCCTTCGTGCTGGCCCCGCTGCTGGCGGCACCCGCCGCGCACGCCGACACGAACGACTTCTCCTATGCGTCCTGGGACGCGCAGTATCTGCTCAGCCGTGATGCCGACGGCCGCGCGATGCTGGCGGTAACCGAGACGCTGGTCGCCGATTTCCCGGACTTCGACCAGAACCACGGGATCATCCGCGGACTGCCCACCTGGTACGAGGGCGCGCCGCTCGGGCTGCATGTCGTCTCGATCACCGACGGCGCCGGCAAGGCTGTGCCGTACGACGACAGCGAGACGGACGACGGCGAGCGTCAGCTGAAGATCGGTGACCCGGACGCGTTCGCGCACGGACGCACCACGTACGTGATCCGCTACACGATGCGCGACGTCGTGCACCGCCCTACGGACCGGGCGATCGACGAATGGTACTGGAACCTGCTCCCGTTGAACTCCACGCAGCCGATCACGCACTTCTCGGCCGAACTGTCCTTCGCCCCGGAGGTCGAATCGGCCAGGATCGGCGATCCCTCCTGCTACGCCGGACCCGCCGGCTCCACGACGCCGTGCACCCTCTCCCCCGCGCCCGCGATCCACGGGTTCACCGTGTCCCAGGACGACGTCCCCGCCGGATCCGGCGTCACGGTCGCGTTCCCGATGAAGGCGGACTCCTTCGCACAGGCCCCCGCCCGGCAGCCGGATCCGATGACCGATGTGGCGCCGTACCCCGTTGCCGCCCTCGCCGCGCTTCTGGCGATCGGCGGCCCGATCCTCGGCATCGGGCTGCTGCGCCGGAGCGGGCGCCGCAGCGGCCGCGGCATCGTGGTCGCCCAGTACGACGTGCCCGAGGCGCTTCCGCCGGTCCTCGCCGCCCAGATCGAGGGACGCAGGCCTGTCGCGGGCTCCGCGGAGATGGTGCACCTCGCCGTCCACAAGGCGATCCGCATCTCCGACGGCGAGAGCAAGCCCGTGCTGGAGCTGCTCGACCCGTCGATCGCTCCCGATGCCCTGGACGCGGAGGCACTGCACGCGCTGTTCCCCGGCGACCCCGTCGGCACGACGCTGCATCTCGAGGTGCCGAACGATCCGCTGGTCACCCGGCTCAAGGCCCTGTCCGGATCCGCGCACGTCGCCGCGTTCGAGCGCGGCCTGCTCACCAAGCAGCGCTCGACGACGGCGGTGGCGCTGAGCGCCGTCGGGCTCGCCGCCGGCCTGGGCGCGGTCGCGCTGGCCGTGCCCGGCATGGCGGTAGGACGCCCTGCTGCCATCGCGACCTTCGTCGTCGCGATCGTCGCATCGGCGGTCGCGGTCGTCGCACTCCTCGTGTCACTGCCCCGCCGCGCCGTGCTCACGCCGCAGGGAGCCGAGACGCGCGAATACCTGCTCGGCGTGCGCGAGTACATCCGACTGGCGGAGGCGGACCGGATCCGCATGCTGCAGTCCTACCGCGGTGCCGAACGCCGCGCGGACGGCACCGCGGACGTCATCGTGCTGTACGAGCGCCTCCTCCCCTTCGCGATGCTGTTCGGCATGGAACGCGAATGGGGACAGGTGCTGGCCGTGCAGTACGAGCACGACGGCGTCACTCCCGGCTGGTACTACGGGTACACGGGCGCGAGCTTCGCGGGTTCGCTCAGCGGGATGAACAGCTCACTCAGCCCCACGCCCACGCCGAGCACGTCGTCGAGTTCCAGCGGCTCCTTCGGCGGCGGATTCTCCGGCGGGGGCGGCGGAGGCGGGTCATCCGGCGGGTGGTGAGACGCCGCGTGCGAGAGCACCGCGTCTCGTCTCGCTCGGCCTGAGGCCGCGCCCGCTCGACGCCCCCCGTGGACGCCTAGGGGATCAGCGCGAGCTTGCCGCCGGGGTGCCCCTCCGCGAGGAATCGCGTGGCTTCGAGGGCCTCGACGAGCGGATAGGTGCGCGCGAGCGGGACCGTCAGCCGTCCCTCGTCGGCGAGTCGGACGAGTTCCGCGCGGATCCCGTCGCGGAAGACCGCGCTGGAGGGCTGGGAGCCCGCGATGGCCACGAAGCCGTGCTCTGCGGCACGACCGGGAGCAGCGATCGTGACGATCCGCGAGCGGTCCTCGACGAGCGCGAGGGAGACGTCGACGGCCTCGTCCGTGCCGACCGCGTCCAGCGCCGCGTCCACGGCGGGGCCCGTCGCGCGGACCCGGCCCAGAAGACCCTCACCGTAGGCCAGGGGGATGCCGCCGAACCGGCGCACGCGCTCGGCGCCGGCCGAACTCGTGGTGCCGATGACGCGGATGCCGAGCAGTGCGGCCAGTTGCAGCACCATGACGCCGACCGCGCCGGAGGCGCCGTGCAGCAGGATCGTCTCCCCCGCCTGCGCGTGCACGCGCTCGAGCATCTCCGCCGCCGTGGTGCCGGCGAGAAGCAGGTTCGCCGCCTCGGCGTGCGACAGCGGTTCGGGCTTGTGGAACGCCTTGTCCGCGGGGATCGTGAGGGCGGTCGCATAGCCGCCCTGCACTCGGAAGGCCACGACCTCGTCGCCGACCAGCGCCTCACCGGATCCGATCCGGGTGCCGGGTCCGATCGCGAGGATCTCGCCGGAGACCTCGTAGCCGATCGGCACCGGAAGCTCGACACCCGGCCTCGGCGCGGCCACGTGCTTGCGATCGGCGGGGTTCATCCCTGCCGCGCGCACGCGGATCGTCACCTCGCCCTGTCGCGGATCCGGTGCGGTGGTATCTTCGAGCCTCCAGCCCTGCGGGCCGCCCCACTCCGCAGCGATCCACTGCTGCGCGGCGACGCCCACGTCAGAACCCCAGCCGCCCGAGCTGCTTCGGGTCGCGCTGCCATTCCTTGGCCACCTTGACGTGAAGGCCGAGGAACACCCGGGTGCCGAGCAGCTCCTCGATTCCTGCGCGAGCGGTGGCGCCGACCTCGCGGAGTCGGGCGCCCTTGCGTCCGATGATGATCGCCTTCTGGCTGTCGCGCTCGACGACGATCGAGGCGTGCACGTCGGTCAGGTCGGAGTCCTCGCGCGGCGAGATGTCGTCGACGACGACCGCGATCGAGTGCGGCAGCTCGTCGCGGACGCCCTCGAGCGCCGCTTCGCGGATCATCTCGGCGATGCGGTCCTCAGTGGACTCGTCCGTGACGATGTCGTCCTCGTACAGCGACGGCCCCTCCGGCATGAGGGAGAGCACCTCGTCGGCGAGCACGTCCAGTTGCACCCGCGTGAGTGCGGAGAGCGGGATCACCGCTGCCCAATCCTCGCGCAGCGAGTCGACCTCCATGAGCCGCTCGGTGATCTCGTCGCGCTCGGCGATGTCGACCTTGGTCACGATCGCGATCTTCTTCGCCCTCGGGTAGCCGTCCAGAGACGCGGCGATGCGCTTGTCGCCCGGGCCGACCTTCTCCGTCGCCGGCACGCAGAAGCCGATCACGTCGACGTCGCCGAGCACCTGCCCGACGAGGTCGTTGAGGCGCTCGCCCAGCAGGGTGCGGGGACGGTGGATCCCCGGGGTGTCCACGATCACGAGCTGCCCGTCCGGGCGGTTCACGATGCCGCGGATGGCGCGCCGCGTCGTCTGCGGCTTCTCGCTGGTGATCGCGATCTTCTCGCCGACCAGCGCGTTGGTGAGTGTGGACTTGCCGACGTTCGGCCGACCCACGAACGTCACGAACCCGCTGCGGTGCGGGGTCGGGGTCTCGGTGTCGCGCTCATCGCTCATCGTGGTTCTCCTTGCTGGATCGCTCGGATCCGTTCTGATCCCCCGCGAGCGGCTCCTCGGCCCGCTCCACGAAGACGTGTTCGATGCCGCGGCCGCGACCCCGCGAGGCGCCGCCGGTGAGGAGAAGCCCGCGTACGACGGCCGTCGCGCCGGGCGTCGGGATGCGGCCGAGCTCCTTGCCCAGGAGCCCGCCGATGGAGTCGACATCGTCGTCCTCGAGCTCGACGCCGAACAGCTCGCCGACATCCTCGAGGCTCATCCGACCGCTCACCCGGTAGTGCCCCGGTTCGAGCTCCACGACCTCCGAACCGGGTCGGTCGTACTCGTCGGAGATCTCGCCGACGAGCTCCTCGATCAGGTCCTCCATCGTGACGAGCCCGGCGATCCCGCCGTGCTCGTCGATGACGATGCAGACGTGGACGGCCTCGCGCTTCATCTGCTGCAGCAGGGTCTCCGCACGCATCGATTCCGGCACGAACACCGCGGGGCGGGCGAGCCTGCGCACCGAGGCGGCCCGCCAGCTGCGATCGTCACGGTAGGCGAACTGCACCAGATCCTTGAGATAGAGCACCCCGACGACATCGTCCGCCTCGTCGTCGACGACTGGGATCCGCGAGACGCCCCGACTCAGGAAGAGGTCCATCGCCTCGGACGTCGTCGCCGTCGCGTCGACGGTGACCATGTCGGTGCGGGGCACCATGACGGCCCGCACGAACTGGTCGGTGAAGTCGAACACGGAGTGGATCAGCTCGCGATCATCCGCCTCGATGAGATCGTGCGAGGCCGCCTCGTCGACCATGCTCAGCAGCTGGGTCTCGGTCGCGAACGTGCTCCGCCCGGCGCCCGGCGTGACCCGGCTGCCGAAGACGGCGAGTCCCTGCGCGATCGGGCCGAGGATGACACGGACCGCCCGGATGGTGGGAGCGCACGCCCGCAGCATCGCGTCCGCGTGCTGCCGGCCGAAGGAGCGAGGGCTCGCTCCGACGAGGACGAAGGTGATACCGGTCATGATCACCGCGGCGGCGAGCATCGCCCACCAGATCTGGTCGTCGAACAGCAGCACCAGGGCGACGGTGACGAGCACTGCCGCCGCCGTCTCGACGAACACGCGCATGAAGGCGACCGCGTTCGCGTGGGGTTCCGGATCCGCGGCGATCCTGGCGAGGGCCGGCGCGTTGCGCCCCTCGGATCCCATCTCCTCCAGGTCGGCCCGAGAGGTCACGGACAGGGCCGCATCGATCGCGGCCATGAGCCCGCCGAAGGCGACGAGCAGGATCGCGCCGGCGAGCAGCAGGAATGGAGTCATCGACCGTGGGAGCGCTCGTCGGCGGCGAAGCCGGCGATGAGCTCGCGCTGCAGGCCGAACATCTCCTTCTCGTCCTCGGGCTCGGCGTGATCGAAGCCCAGGAGGTGCAGCAGCCCGTGCGTCGTGAGCAGGATCAACTCGTCCATGAGCGTGTGCTTGGCCGTGGCGGCCTGGGCCTCTGCGACCTGCGGGCACAGCACGATGTCGCCGAGCAGCCCGGGCGGCGTCGGGCGGTCCATCGTGCCGGGACGAAGCTCGTCCATCGGGAAGCTCAGCACGTCCGTGGGACCGGGCTCGTCCATCCACTGGACGTGCAGCGCCTCCATGGCGCCCTCGTCGACGAGGACGATCGCGACGTCGGCATCGGCGCTCACGTTGAGCTGGCCGAGGTTGCGCTCGGTGAGGCGCAGGAGCACCGTCTCGTCGATCGCGATGGCCGACTCGTTGTTGATCTCGATCATTTCAGGCCTCGTTTCGGCATGCGGTCTCGGGGTCCGGGGCGCTGCTGCCCCGCGCGGTTGGCGAACTCCGCCGCCTGCTCGCGCTCGGTGCGGGCCGCCGTGCGCTGCTCGTCGTACTCGGTGTACGCATCGACGATGCGCCCGACCAGCGAGTGGCGCACGACGTCGTCGCTCGTGAGCCGGGAGAAGTGGATGTCGTCGATGTCCTTCAGCACCCGGGTCACCACGCGGAGACCGGACGCCCCCTGCGGCAGATCGATCTGGGTGATGTCGCCCGTGACGACCATGCGCGTGCCGAACCCGAGCCGGGTGAGGAACATCTTCATCTGCTCCGGCGTGGTGTTCTGCGCCTCGTCGAGCACCACGAACGAGTCGTTCAGCGTCCGGCCGCGCATGTACGCGAGCGGGGCGACCTCGATCGTGCCGCTCGCCATGAGCTTGGGGACGATCTCGGGATCCATCATCTCGTTCAGCGCGTCGTAGAGCGGGCGCAGATACGGATCGATCTTGTCGGTGAGCGTGCCGGGAAGGAACCCGAGCCGCTCCCCCGCCTCGACGGCGGGGCGGGTGAGGATGATCCGCTCGACCTCCTTGCGCTGCAGGGCCTGCACCGCCTTGGCCATCGCGAGGTAGGTCTTGCCCGTTCCGGCGGGGCCGATGCCGAAGACGATCGTGTTCTCGTCGATCGCGTCGACGTACTCCTTCTGACCGAGTGTCTTCGGCCGGATCACCCGACCGCGCGTGGACAGGATCGCCTCCCCGAGGACCTCGCTCGGGCGGACCCCCTCGCGCTCCAGCATGCGCGCGGACTGGGCGACGTCGCTGGGGGCGAGGGCGTGCCCGGAGCGGGTCAGCTCGATGAGCTCGTCCACGAGCTTCTGGGCCGAGCGCACGGCGGCGGGCTCACCGGTGAGGGTGACCTCGTTGCCGCGCACCAGCACGTCGACCGCAGGGTGCTCCTTCTCGAGCATGCGCAGCAGCCGATCCTGGGGCCCGAGCAGCTGCACCATCGCGACCCCGTCCACCTCGATGCGGGCGGAGGTCACGGTCTGGGAGGGCGCCATGCCCTCGGCCGTGTCGTCAGAAGCCAACGAGCTTGTTCTCCTCGAGATTGCCGAGCACATGGGCGTGCACGTGGAAGACGGATTGAGCGACGCTCGCGCCGTTGTTGAAGATCAGGCGGTACTCGCCGTTCGCGTGCTCGTCGGCGATCTCCTTCGCCGCGGCCACCATCTTCGCCATGAGCCCCGGGTCGCCCGCGGCGAGCTCGGTGACGTCGCGGAACTGCTCGGACTTGGGGATCACGAGCACGTGCAACGGCGCCTGCGGGTTGATGTCGCGGATCGCGAAGACGTCCTCGGTCTCCAGCAGGATCTCGCCGGGGATCTCCCCGTTCAGGATGCGCGTGAAGATCGAGGGTTCGCTCATGGAGTCAGTCTATCCGCGCCGTGCCGGCGGGCGTCTGCTACCAGCGCCCGCGCGCCACGTTCAGCACGGCGATCGCGGCGGGACCCGCGGTCGAGGTGCGCAGCACCGTGCTGCCCAGCAGCACGCGCTCCGCCCCGGCAGCGACGAGTCGCTCGATCTCCTCGGGGGCGATCCCACCCTCCGGGCCCA
Organism: Microbacterium sp. Au-Mic1; assembly: GCF_021341785.1. GTDB lineage: Bacteria > Actinomycetota > Actinomycetes > Actinomycetales > Microbacteriaceae > Microbacterium. The sequence continues at coordinate 256,162 of NZ_JAJTTF010000001.1, read as the reverse complement.
CGACCAGCACGATGTCGCGCTCGTCCGGGATCAGGGCGGACAGCGCCGCGGGCGCGGTCGGATCGAGGATCAGCACGCGCTGCGTCGCCGCGCGGCGGGCCAGGTCTCCGGTCGTCTCGACGTCCGCGACCTCCGGGATCCAGGCCCGGTGCGCCTGCTTCGCGGCCTCGCGCACGATGCTCGCCCAGCGCTCCCGGCCCTTCCCGGCCTTGGCGCCGTCCCACCGGGAGACGCTGCGCGTCGCCTGCCACGGCACGATCTCGTCGACACCGAGCTCGCACGCCGCCTGCACCGCGAGTTCGTCGCGATCGCCCTTGGCGAGTGCCTGTGCGAGCAGGATCCGCGGATCAGGCCTCGGTTCCTCCCGGCGCGAGAGGATGCGCACCTCGACGAGAGCGGGCGCCGCCGAGGCGACCTCGCCCTCGAGCCAGACGCCCGACCCGTCGCCGAGCGTGATCGGCTCGCCCAGCCGCACCCGGCGCACCACGGCGGCGTGCTTGGCCTCCGCACCGGTGAGGGCGACGACGGAACCCGCCGAGGCCGCCGTCGCATCGGGCGTCACGAAGTGCAGGGCCATCGCGGATCAGCCCCGGAAGCGGTCGCGCAGCTTGGAGAACAGCCCCTGATGGAACTCGGCGAGCTTCGGCGCCGGCGCCTTGGTGCGCTTGGCGAAGTCCTCGATGAGCTGGCGCTCCTTGTGGTCGAGCTTGGTCGGCGTGAGCACCTGGACGCCCACACGCAGGTCGCCGCGCTGGGTTCCGCGCAACGGCGTCACGCCGCGACCCTTGATCGTCAGCACGTCGCCCGACTGCAGGCCCTGACGGATCTCCAGGTCGACGGGCCCGTCGAGCGACTCGATGGTCGTCGTCGCTCCGAGGATCGCGTCGCTCATGGCCACTTCGAGCGTCGCGAGCAGGTCATCGCCGTCGCGGCTGAAGCGGGCGTGCGGGGAGACGGTCACCTCGACGTACAGATCGCCGTTCGGTCCTCCCGCCCGGCCGACCTCGCCGGATCCGGGCAGCTGCAGGCGCAGGCCCGTCTCGACGCCGGCAGGGATGTCGAGCCCGACCGTGCGGCGCGAGCGCACCCGTCCCTGGCCGTTGCAGGTCTGGCACGGGAACGGGATCGTCGTGCCGAAGCCCTCGCAGGATCCACAGGGCGCGGTGGTGATGACGTTGCCGAGGAGGCTGCGCACCTGCTGCTGCACGTGGCCGGATCCGCCGCAGATGTCGCAGGTGACCGGCGAGGTGCCTTCCTGGCAGCAGGATCCCTGACAGGTCTCGCAGAGCACCGCCGTGTCCACCTCGATATCGCGGTGCACCCCGAACACGACGTCGCCGAGCTCGAGAGTGACACGGACCAGGGCGTCCTGCCCGCGCTCCCGGCGCGAACGAGGACGTGCCGCGCGCGCCCCTCCGCCGCCGAAGAAGGTCTCGAAGATGTCGCCGAATCCGCCGAACCCTCCGAAGCCGCCGTTGCCGTTCTGGTCGCCGCCCATGTCGTAGCGGCGTCGCGAGTCGGCGTCGCTCAGCACGTCGTACGCGTGCGTGACGAGCTTGAAGCGCTCCGCCGCGTCCTCGCTGGGGTTCACGTCGGGGTGAAGCTGACGTGCGAGCCGCCGGTACGCCTTCTTGATCTCGTCCTCGCTCGCATCGCGCGAGACGCCGAGGACCTCGTAGTGATCCGTCACCATCGCCTTTCCGGGCCGCCATCGGCGGCATGCGTGTTCGTGCGGCCGATCAGCGGCCGGTCTCATCCTCTTCGAGCAACTGCGACAGGTAGCGGGCCACGGCCCGCGCCGCCGCGAGGTTGCTCGGATAGTCCATGCGGGTCGGCCCCATCACGCCTACGCGTGCGGTACCGCCGTGCGTCAGGTAATCGCTCGCCACGATCGAGGCCTCGCCGAGGCCGAACGCGGCGTTCTCCGTGCCGATGCTCGCCGCGAGTCCGTGCTCGTCGACGTGCATCTCGCTCATCAGGCGCAGCAGCGTGACCTGCTCCTCGATGGCCTCGAGGAGCGGATGGATGCTGCCGCGGAAGTCGTGCTCGCGGCGGGCCAGGGTCGCCGCTCCCGCCATCACCAGCCGCTCCTGACGGAACTCCGCGAGCTCCTCGGCCACGGCCCGCAGCAGAGTGCCCCGGGCCGCATCGATGCGGGGGCCGTACGACGTGTCCGCCGCCGCCTCCACGCGCTCGGCGCCGCGCCGCACGGAGCGTCCGGTCAGCAGCTCCGTGATGACTGCGCGGAGCACGGCGAGCTCGGCCTCGTCGAGCTCGACCGGCAGCGGCACGATGCGCTGCGACACCCCGCCGGCGTCGGTGACCAGCACGATCAGCAGCCGGCTGGGACCGAGGGCCACGAGCTCGACGTGCGTGACGTGGGCACGGGCGAAGGACGGGTACTGCGCGAGCGCGACCTGTCCGGTGAGGCGCGTCAGCACGCGCACCGTGCGCACCATGAGATCGTCGAGATCGGCGGGATCCGCGAGGAAGGCCGTGATCGCGCTGCGCTGAGCCGCCGAGAGCGGTCGCACCTGAGCGAGGTGATCGACGAAGACGCGGTAGCCCTTGTCGGTCGGCACCCGCCCCGATGACGTGTGCGGCGCCGCGATGAGGTCCTCATCCTCGAGCTGGGCCATGTCGTTGCGGATCGTGGCCGCGGACACGCCGAACGCGTGCCGCTCCACGATCGACTTGCTGCCGACCGGCTCGTTCGTCTCCACGTAGTCCTCGACGATGGCGCGGAGCACCTGGAGTCCGCGTTCTGAGACCATCGCTCCTCCTCACCGTTGGCACTCGTGCGACCTGAGTGCCAATCCTATCCTGCCGGGCCGGGAGCGGGCCGAGGATGCGACACTCCCTAGGATGTGGCCATGAGTCAGGACGCGCGTACCAGGATCTCCTCCGGCGAGCTGATCGGCCGACGCAGCGACGGCATCGACCGCTATCTCGGCGTGCCCTATGCCGCACCGCCCTTCGGCGGACACCGTTTCCGCTCCCCGCAGCCGCCGGAGCCGTGGTCCGCACCGCGCGACGCCGGGGAGTTCGGCCCGACGGCGCCGCAGCTGCCCTATGCGGGCGCCACCGCGGAGATCCTGGGCAGCGTCCGCATCGACGGCGACGACATCCTCACGGCGAACGTCTGGGCCCCGGCCGACGCGAGCGCGGCCCCCGTCGTGCTGTGGATCCACGGCGGCGCGCTGGAGCGCGGCACGGCGGCGCTGTCGATGTACGACGGCACGGCCTTCGCACGGGACGGCGTGGTGTTCGTCAGCGTCGGCTACCGCCTGGGATCGGAGGGCTTCTCGGTGCTCGAGGATGCGCCGCGCAATCTGGGTCTGCAGGACGTCGCCGCCGCCCTGCACTGGGTGCGGGACGAGATCGCCGCGTTCGGCGGCGATCCGAGCCGGATCACGCTCATGGGCGAGTCCGCGGGCGGCGCACTCGTCGCCGCGCTGCTCTCCCGGCCGGACACCAGGGCCCTGGTGCGCGGCGGGATCGTCCAGTCGGGTCCGCTCGACGCTCAGACCCCGCAACGCGGAGGAAGAGTGACCCGCCAGCTCGCGAAACGCCTCGGCGTCGCGGCGACGCGCGAGGGTTTCGCATCCATCGCTCCGGACGCCCTGCTCGAGGCGAGGCGCGCCCAGTCCGCCGGGTCCTCCCCGCTCGGCGGTGCCCCGGGCTTCCAGCTCGTTCAGGATCCCGATTCGCTGCCGCAGTCGCCGCATGAGGCGCTCGTCGACGGGGACGTGCCCGTGCTGATCGGCGCCAACACCGACGAGTACCGCCTCTGGTTCCCGCCGGACGCGCTCGCCGCGATCCGGCCGTCGAAGCTCCTGCTCGCCCGCCTCGCTCTCCGGATACCCGCCGCGGCCGCCAGGGCGGTGCGCGCCGACCACCCCGGCGCGAGCACCGGAGAGGTGTTCGGCCAGCTTGCGACAGACCTGCTGCTGCGCGCGCCGGCCACCAGGGTCGCCCGCGCCCGCACCGCGCCGACGTTCCTGTACGAGTTCTCGTGGCCGAGCCCGGTGCGCGACCTGCGCGCCGCGCACGCCCTGGAGATCCCGTTCGTGTTCGACCGGCTGCACGACCCGGAGAGCGCCAAGATCGCCGGCGCTGCACCCCCGCAGCCGCTCGCCACTGCGATGCACGACGCCTGGGTGCGCTTCATCCGCGACGGGGATCCCGGCTGGCCGGTCTTCGATGCGCAGCGCACGGCAGCGCTGTTCGACGGTGCGGGCGACGAGCCCGTGATCGGCCCGCAACGGCGGACCGCCGTGGTGGACCTGCTCCCCTCACTCCGGGACTGAACGCGCTCCTGGCACCGACCGCTGGAGACTGCTGCGACGCGATGTCCGCAGGACCGCGCGACGGCGGCAGGACCCAACGACCGGATTGATCGTGCACCCGTCGCGGGATCCTGCAGCCGGCGCAGGCCTCAATCGGTCAGGGCGCGCACCACGGCATCGGCGAGCAGCCGTCCGCGCAGCGTGAGCACGAGCGTGCCGCGCAATGCGGGAACGGCCTCGACGAGGCCGTCCGCGATCAGCCCTGCGACCCTGGTGCGGGCGTCGGCTGCGATCGCATCCAACGGCATGCCCTCCGCCATACGCGAGCGCAGCAGGATCCGCTCCAGTTGCGCGGCCTCGGCGTCGGGCCGCTCGGTGCCTGCGGCCGGAGACTCCCCCGCAGCCAGCCGCTGCGCATACGCCGCGGGGTGCTTCACGTTCCACCACCGCAGTCCGGCGACGTGGCTGTGCGCACCGGGCCCGAAGCCCCACCAGTCCGTGCCGCGCCAGTACGCCATGTTGTGCCGCGAGCGCTGGTCCGCGCCGCCGAGGTCCGACGGTCGACGAGCCCAGTTGCTCACCTCGTACCAGTCGAACCCGGCCTCGCCCAGCAGGGCGTCGGCGAGCTCGTACATGTCGGCCTGCAGGTCGTCGTCCGGAGCGGGCACCTCCCCGCGGCGGATCTGACGCGCGAGCTTGGTACCGTCCTCGATGATCAGCGCATACGCGGAGATGTGATCCGGATCCAGATCGATCGCGGTCGTCAGCGAGGAGCGCCAGTCCTCCAGCGACTCCCCCGGTGCGCCGTAGATGAGATCGACGCTGACCGCGAGCCCCGCGACCCGGGCAGCCTCGACGGCGGTGCGCACGTTCTCCGGCCGGTGCGTGCGGTCGAGCGCCGCCAGCACGTGCGGCACCGCGGACTGCATGCCGATCGACATCCGCGTCACCCCGGCTGCCGCGAGCTCCTCGGCGACCTCGGCCGTCACCGTATCGGGGTTGGCCTCGACCGTCACCTCGGCGCCATCGGCGATGCCGAACGCACCGATGACGGCGCCGAGCATGCGGCCGAGGTCGCCCGCCGGCAGCAACGTCGGCGTGCCGCCTCCGAAGAACACGGTGCTCAGCGGACGCAGGGCACCCCGTTCGGCGAGCACGCCGCGCGCGAGGTCGATCTCCTGGATCAGCGTGTCGGCGTACGCGTCCTGACGTGCCCCACGCAGCTCGGAAGCCGTGTAGGTGTTGAAATCGCAGTAGCCGCAGCGCACGCGGCAGAAGGGCACGTGCAGATACGCGGAGAACGGCGCATCCGGATCGATCCGCAGATCGGCGGGCAGCCGGCCGTCCGAAGGGGCCGGGTCCCCGAGCGGGAGGGGGCCGGCCATCAGGCCGTCCTCCCCATCAGCACGCACCCATCAGACGGGCGTCGCGTACAGCGGGGAGATCGCCCGCAGATACCGGGCGAACAGCTCGCGGCGGCGGCGCTTCACCAGATACGGGAAGCTGCGGTACAGGAAGCTGTTCGGGCGGTCGAAGGCGCGCACAGTGAACCACACCTCGTCGGCGTCGTTCCACTCGATGTCGAAGGACTCCTCGCCGCTCACGACGGATCCTGCGACCGTGCCCAGCACGAAGCCGATCCGGTGCGTCTGCTCGGTCACCGAGATCACGCGCAGTTCGGCGTCCGCGCGCATGCCGGACACCCGCCCGTGCAGCTTGAGCGTCATCCCGGGGCCCACCCACGGCGTGCCGTCCTCGTCGTAGCGCGGCTCGACCTCGGTGCGACTCGGAGCGATCGGGGCGCCCTCCGCATCGAAGCTGACCCCGGCGTACCCGGGGCTCGCGGCAGGGCGCACATCCGTGAGCTGGAGACCCGCCGCACGCTGTGCCGTCCAGGCCAGCAGGGCGTCACCGGCGGTGCGGAACCGCTCCTCGCCGCTGCCGAGCCGCCAGGACTCCTCGGCGGGGATGCTCCGCTCCGGCGGATACTGCATCAGGTCGGGCGCGTGGGTCGCGCCCACGGCGGCATAATCCACCGTTCCTTCTCGGAATGTCCCGCGACGCATGTCAACCACCCTACTTGCTGGTCCCGGCTCCCCACCCAGGTTCCCCCAAGGGGGGAGTGCTTCGCGCGCGGGGCCTACTTCTTGTCCTTGCCCTCGACGTCGCCGGAGAGCGCGGCGATGAACGCCTCCTGGGGGACCTCGACGCGACCGACCATCTTCATGCGCTTCTTGCCCTCCTTCTGCTTCTCGAGGAGCTTGCGCTTACGGGTGATGTCACCGCCGTAGCACTTGGCGAGCACGTCCTTGCGGATGGCGCGGATGGTCTCGCGGGCGATGATCCTGGCGCCGATCGCGGCCTGGATCGGCACCTCGAACTGCTGGCGCGGGATCAGCTTGCGCAGCCGCTCGGCCATCATCGTGCCGTAGGCGTAAGCCTTGTCGCGGTGCACGATCGAGCTGAACGCATCGACCTTGTCACCCTGCAGCAGGATGTCGACCTTGACCAGGTCCGCCTCCTGGGATCCGGCGGGTTCGTAGTCGAGGGACGCGTACCCCTGCGTCTTCGACTTCAGCTGGTCGAAGAAGTCGAACACGATCTCGCCGAGCGGGATGTTGTAGCGCAGCTCGACCCGCTCTTCGGAGAAGTACTCCATGCCCAGCAGCGACCCGCGGCGGGACTGGCAGAGTTCCATGACGGTGCCGACGTAGTCCTTGGGCAGCAGGATGGCCGCCTTCACCATCGGCTCCGAGACGGATCCGATCCGCCCGTCCGGGTACTCGCTGGGGTTCGTGACGGTGACCGTCTCCCCCGTATCGGAGGTGAGGACCTCGTAGATCACGCTCGGCGCGGTCGTGATGAGGTCGAGCCCGAACTCGCGGGACAGCCGCTCGGTGATGATCTCCAGGTGCAGCAGGCCGAGGAAGCCGCAGCGGAAACCGAAGCCGAGCGCGACCGAGGTCTCCGGCTCGTACTGCAGCGACGCGTCGGAGAGCTTGAGCTTGTCGAGCGCCTCGCGCAGCTCCGCGTAGTCGCTGCCGTCGATCGGGTAGATGCCGCTGAACACCATCGGCTTCGGGTCGGTGTATCCGGCCAGGGCGTCGGTCGCCGGCTTGCGTGCAGTCGTGACGGTGTCACCGACCTTCGACTGGCGCACGTCCTTCACGCCCGTGATGAGGTAGCCCACCTCGCCGACGCCGAGGCCCTTGGTGGGCACCGGCTCCGGGCTCGAGACGCCGATCTCGAGCAGCTCGTGGTTGGCCCCGGTGGACATCATCTGGATCCGCTCGCGCGGCGAGAGCTTGCCGTCCACCATGCGCACGTAGGTGACGACGCCGCGGTACGCGTCGTAGACGGAGTCGAAGATCATCGCCCGCGCAGGGGCGTCGGCATCGCCGACGGGCGCGGGGATCTCCTGGACGAGGCGGTCGAGCAGCTCCTCGACGCCGGCCCCGGTCTTGCCGGAGACCCGCAGCACATCATCGGGGCTGCCGCCGATGAGGTCGGCGAGCTCCTTCGCGTACTTCTCCGGCTCGGCCGCCGGCAGGTCGATCTTGTTCAGCACCGGGATGATCGTGAGGTCGTTCTCGAGCGCGAGGTACAGGTTCGCGAGCGTCTGGGCCTCGATGCCCTGCGCGGCGTCGACGAGCAGGATCGCGCCCTCGCACGCGGCGAGCGAGCGCGACACCTCGTACGTGAAGTCGACGTGCCCGGGCGTGTCGATCATGTTCAGCGCGAACGTCTCGCCGTCGATCTGCCAGGGCATGCGCACCGCCTGGCTCTTGATGGTGATGCCGCGTTCGCGCTCGATGTCCATGCGGTCGAGGTACTGGGCGCGCATGTCGCGGTCGGAGACCACGCCGGTGATCTGGAGCATCCGGTCGGCCAGCGTCGACTTGCCGTGGTCGATGTGGGCGATGATGCAGAAATTGCGGATCTGCTGCGGGGGCGTGGCGGCCGGCTGCAGCGGAGTGAGGGCGCGAGGTGACATGAGGTCCTGAACGATGCGGGGTCCGGCGGGCGGATCGGGCTGTCCCGGGAGTGAACCGGGTATCCCGACGATTCTACGGGAGCGCCCGGAGCGGCCGCCCCCTGCGCCTCTCCGCCGCCGTCGACGTGCGCCGGGCGAGGCGTGCCACTTCCCCCCTCGCGTCCGGCCGGTGATAGTCTCGCGAAGTTGCCGCGTCCCGGAACCGGGTCTCAGCGGCGACAGCACTCCGTCTCGCGCTGCGCGGGGCGGAGCACCGCGTCACCGGTTTCGGGTCGTGTTGATATGGCATCGACCCAGCGCTGCGTCGGAGATCCCGCGCGGCGTCCGTGACAAGAGAGAGAACATCCATCTTGATCAAGTACCTGCTGCGCCGAACTCTCGGCTGGCTTCTCATGATCGTGGTGGCGACCAACGTCACGTACTTCCTCGCGTGGGCCTTCCTGGATCCGCGCAGCAACTACATCGGACGTCGCCCTCCGCTGAGCGAAGACCAGATCAACCGCCTCCTCGAACCCCGCAACCTCAGCGACACCGTGCCGCTCCTGCAGCGCTGGTGGCACTGGTTCACCGACATCGTCCTGCATTGGAACTGGGGCGTGAGCCCGGTCGGGCAGTCCGTGAACGACCAGATCGCCTACCGGATGTGGGTCTCCGGCGAGCTCGTGCTCGGCGCCACCATCATCACCGCGGTGCTCGGCATCGCGATCGGCGTGTACACCGCGTCGCGGCAGTACAAGGTCGCCGACCGGGTGTGGCAGGGCATCTCGATCGTCACGATGAACATCCCGATCATCGTCGCGGCGCTCGGCATCGTGATCATCGCGATCGCGATCAACGACGCGCTCGGCTTCCGGCTGTTCTACGTCACCGGGGCGCGCAGCGACGGGGTGACCGGCTTCTTCCCGGTGCTGATCGACACCCTGCAGCATCTGATCCTTCCGACCATCGCGCTGGTGTTCATCGGCTACTCCAGTTACCACTTCCTGCAGCGTTCCCTGCTGCTGGACAACATCAAGGCCGACTACGTCCGCACCGCGCGGGCCAAGGGGCTGACGAAGCCGCAGGCGATCCGCAAGCACGCGCTGCGCACCTCGCTGATCCCCGTCGCGACGCAGCTGGCCTTCAGCATTCCGACGGTGTTCACCGGCGCGGTGCTGACCGAGACGATCTTCGCGTGGAACGGCATGGGCCGGTACTTCGTTCAGACCATCGGCACGAACGACGTGCACGGCGTGGTGGCGATCGCCGCCTTCAGCGCTGTCCTGACGGCGATCGGCGCCATCCTCGCCGACGTCGCCGTCGTGGTCCTCGATCCGCGAGTGAGGGTGAGCTGACATGACCTCTGCAACCGTTCAGCCCCCCGTCGGGCCCGACACCACGGCCGCGCGCATCCCGCGCAAGCGGATCGGCACGTTCCGGCTCTACTATCGCCGCTTCGTGCGCAACCGTCCCGCCGTCGCCGGTGTGTTCATCTTCGCCTTCCTCGTGCTGTTCGCGGTGTTCGGGCCTCTGATCGCGCACTTCAGCTTCAGCGAGCTCGACTTCCTCGCGCTCGGCACTCCCCCGGACGGCACGCACTGGTTCGGCACCGCCGCCGACGGCGGCGACCTGTTCGCGCAGACCGCCGTGGGCCTCCAGCGCTCGCTGATGATCGCGCTCACGGTCTCGATCGGCACCACGGTGATCTCCGCGATCGTCGGCACCGCGGCTGCCTACTTCGGTGGCACGACCGAGCGGATCATCCTGCTGATCATCCACTTCCTCATGGTCGTGCCGACGTTCCTGATCCTCGCCCTGGTGTCCTCGAACGCCGGTGGCGACTGGCGCGTGATCTCGGCCGCGATGATCTTCATCAGCTGGTTCTTCCCGGCCCGCGTGATCTGGACGATGGCTCTGTCGCTCCGCGAGCGCGAGTACGTGCATGCCGCACGTTACATGGGAGTCCCCGGGATGAAGATCGTGCTGCGGCACCTGCTGCCGAACATCGGCTCGCTGCTGGTGATCAACTTCACCCTCGGCGTGGTCGGGGCCGTTATCACCGAGACCGGCCTGTCCTTCATCGGCTTCGGTGTGAAGATCCCCGACGTCTCGCTCGGATCCCTCATCGGCATCGGCGCGAACTCCCTCGCCAGCGCCCCCTGGACGTTCTACTTCCCCGCACTCGCGCTGACGCTGCTGACCGTCTCGATGGCGCTCGTCGCCGACGGCCTGCGCGACGCGCTCGACCCCACCTCGGCGGCGGGAGGCCGCGCATGAACGCTCCTCTTCTCTCCGTCCGCGATCTCAACGTCAGCTTCGCCTCCGAGTCCGGGCGCGTCGACGCCGTCCGCGGCGTCTCCTTCGATCTCGAGCCGGGTCGCACGCTCAGCATCGTGGGCGAGTCCGGCTCCGGCAAGTCCGTCACGTCGCTCGCGATCATGGGGCTGCTCGACGAGAACGCGAAGGTCAGCGGGTCGATCATGTTCGACGGCATCGAGCTCGTCGGCAAGAGCGACAAGGAGCTCTCGGCGCTGCGCGGCAACGGCATCGCGATGATCTTCCAGGATCCGCTGACCTCGCTCACTCCGGTGTTCACGGTCGGCGACCAGCTCATCGAGGCGCTCACGGTGCACCGCAGCATGTCGCACGCGGACGCCACCGCGCGCGCGATCGAGCTGCTACGACTCGTCGGCATCCCCAGCCCGGAACGCCGCCTGAAGTCGTTCCCTCATGAGTTCTCCGGCGGCATGCGCCAGCGTGTCGTGATCGCGATCGCCATGGCGAACAACCCGAAGCTGATCATCGCCGACGAGCCCACCACGGCCCTCGACGTGACGATCCAGGCTCAGATCCTCGATCTCATCGCCACGGCGCAGCGCGAGACCGGCGCCGCAGTCATCATGATCACGCACGACATGGGCGTGGTCGCCAAGACCGCCGACGACGTGCTCGTGATGTACGCCGGCAAGCCCGTGGAGCAGGCCCCCGTGCGCGAGCTGTTCCACGAGACCCGGATGCCGTACTCGATCGGCCTGCTCGGCGCGATCCCGCGCGTGGACAAGGCCGAGAAGCAGCCGCTCGTGCCGATCAAGGGCAACCCGCCGCTGCTGATCAACCTGCCCGACGAGTGCCCGTTCGTGGCGCGCTGCCCCATCGCCACCGAGGCGTGCCGGACCAGGGAGCCCGAGCTGCGACCGATCGCGACGAGCGAGGGTGGGGACCACAAGGTCGCCTGCGTGCGCGCCGACGAGATCGAGAACGGTCTCATCGGCGGCCTGCCCGTGTACCCCGTTCCGGAACTGCCCACGAGTGCACTGGATCGCATCCCGCGCACGGAGCGCCCGATCACCCTCGACGTCCGCAACATGCACAAGACGTTCCCGCTCACCCGGGGCGCGTTCCTCAAGCGCAAAGTCGGCGAAGTGCACGCGGTCAAGGGATTGACCTTCGACATCCGCGAGGGCGAGACGATGGCCATCGTCGGGGAGTCCGGCTGCGGCAAGACCACGACGCTGCTGCAGATCATGGATCTGGTGAAGCAGACCGACGGCGAGATCACGATCGCCGGCACCAAGGTGTCCGAGCTGCACGGCGGCAAGGCGGAGCGCACCGTCCGTCGTGACCTGCAGATCGTCTTCCAGGATCCGATGGGCGCACTCGACCCGCGACTGACGGTCGCGGATGTCATCGCCGAGCCGCTGCGAGCGATCGGTGTCTCCCGGGCGGAGGCGGACCTCCGCGTCGACGAGCTCATGGATCTCGTCGGTCTCGACCCGGCACACGCGAGCCGGTTCCCCGGCGCGTTCTCCGGCGGCCAGCGCCAGCGCATCGGCATCGCTCGCGCGCTCGCGACGAACCCCAAGATCGTGGTCCTGGACGAGCCGGTCTCCGCGCTGGACGTGTCGATCCAGGCCGGGGTGATCAATCTCCTCGACGAGCTCAAGGTCAAGCTCGGGCTCTCCTATCTCTTCGTCGCGCACGACCTCTCGGTGGTGCGGCACATCGCCGACCGCGTCGGGGTCATGTACCTCGGCGAGTTCGTCGAGCACGGCGACGTCGATGAGATCTTCGACGACCCGCAGCACCCGTACACGCAGGCGCTGCTGTCGGCGATCCCCGTCCCGGATCCCGACATCGAGCGCACCCGCGAGCGCATCGTCCTGCAGGGCGATCTGCCGAGCCCGGCGGATCGCCGCGACGGCTGCTCGTTCACCTCGCGGTGCCCGCTGTACAAGCTGCTCCCCGAAGAACAGCGCACCCGCTGCGAGACCGTGGCTCCGGCGCTGCACGGCTCTGAATCGCACGCGAACGCCTGCCACTGGCGCTGAACCCAGCCCCTGCGTTGACATCGGAACGGTAACGGTTGCTTCGATGTGCCAGGAAGTTCCGGTTCACGCAGGTTAACTGTCCCCTGTCCCCAAAAAGCCGAAAGGCATCGAAGGAGAACCATGAAAAGGCAGCACAAGCTGTGGGGCGTTGTCGCCCTCAGCGGGGCGCTGGCAATCGCCATCAGCGGTTGCTCGGCGACCGGAGGAACGACCGGCAGCACCGACAAGCCGGCTGAGACCAAGACCGCGGACTACAACCCGCAGCCGCGCGAGAACCTCAAGCAGGGTGGCGAGGCGCACTTCTGGATCAGCGAAGTTCCGGCCCAGATGAACTTCATGAACGGTGACGGCACGGCCGACACCTCGCGCCTGGCGGCCTGGTACACCCCGCAGGTGTTCCTGATGGACCCTGACGGCACCGTCAAGGCCAACCCGGCGTACCTCGACAAGTGGGACACCTCCGTCAAGGACGGCAAGACGGTCGTCACCATGAAGATCAACGAGAAGGCTGTCTGGAACGACGGCTCTCCGATCGACTGGACGGCGTTCGAGACCACCTGGAAGGACAACAACGGGTCGAACCCGGACTTCAAGGCGAGCGCGACCGATGGGTACAAGGACATCGAGTCCGTCACCAAGGGCGACACCGACAAGGACGTCATCGTGACGTTCGACCGCGAGTTCGCCTGGCCGGCCATGCCGTTCCTCACCGGCATCCTGAACCCCAAGGTGAACACGCCGGAGCTCTACAACGACGCGTACAACGGCAACGCGCACCCCGAGTGGGGCGCCGGACCGTACAAGATCACCAACTTCGACGTGAACGGCCAGAAGGTCACCCTCGAGCCGAACGACAAGTGGTGGGGCGACAAGCCCATGCTCGACAAGGTCACCTTCTCGGGCATGGACCGTGCGGCCTCGCTGAACGCCTTCAAGAACGGCGAGATCGACCAGGTCGAGACCGCCTCTGCGGACGCGATCAAGCAGGTGAAGGACGTCAAGGACGCCGTCATCTACCGCGCCCAGCAGACGGCCAAGACCGTCATCCAGCTCGACGGCTCCAAGCCGCAGCTGAAGGACCCGAAGGTGCGTCAGGCCTTCTTCATGGCGATCGACATCGACCAGCAGAAGAAGATCGCCTGGAACGGTCTGGGCTACACCGAGCCGGCCGCCGGCTCGCTGATCCTCTACCCGTTCCAGAAGGGCTACGACGACTCGTTCAAGGCTGCGGGGCTGAAGTTCGACACCGCCGCCGCGAAGAAGCTGCTCGACGACGCCGGCTGGAAGGCCGGTTCGGACGGCGTGCGGGAGAAGGACGGCGTCAAGCTGACCGTCACCTACCCGGTGTTCAGCGACAGCCCGGTCCAGGCCGCGCTCGCCAAGGCGCTGCAGCAGCAGGAGAAGGCCGTCGGCATCGACCTGAAGATCGACACGCGCGCGCCGTCGAACTTCTCGAACGACGTCGCCACGAAGAACTGGGACGCCCTCGGCCTCCGGTTCACCGACTCCGACCCGTTCGGCCCCGCCTGGTTCTGCCAGATGTACTGCTCCGACAGCAACCTGAACCTGTCGAGCACCGGCACCGCTGACATCGACAAGAAGATCAAGAGCGACGTCGAATCGCAGACCACCACCGAGTCGTGGACCAAGGCTGCGATGAAGCTCGAGCCGGAGATCATCAAGGAGACCTGGGGCGTCATCCCGCTCTACAACGGTCCCTCGATCCAGGTCGCCAAGAAGGGCCTCGCCAACCTGACCCCGGAGACCTACGTCGGTCTCGACCTCTACCGGGTCGGCCCGGTCGAGAACGTGGGCTGGGAGAAGTAAGCACCCGCTGTTGTTGCGGAGCGGGGTCGGTGGTTCGCCACCGGCCCCGCTTCGTCGTTCGCCGGTTGGCAGCGAGGCCGCGATCCCGATCTCCGTGGTGGCGTCCGGGGCGCGATTCCACGGCATGCGAACGGGGATCCTGTCGGTTCGCACCTCTTAGACTGGCGGCCATGAGCCGCTCCCCGGTGTCCGTGGTCCTCGTGCACGGGATCCGCACCTCCGCAACGATGTGGCGCGCGCAGGAGGAGTTCCTCGCCGAACGCGGCAATCCGGTGGTCGCCGTCGATCTGCCCGGTCACGGCACCCGCATGGACGAGCCGTTCACCCTCGACGAGGCGATGGGCACGATCGATGCCGCCGTGCGCGACGCCGCCGGTCCCGTACTGCTGGTGGGGCACTCGATGGGCGGCCTGCTCTCGACCGCGTACGCCGGGGCGGATCCGGCCCCGCCGATCGCCGGCTTCGTCGGGGCCTCCTGCACGGCGCTCCCCCGCGGCGCAGGGCTCGCCGCCTATCGGGTGCTGGCGGGCGCCTTGAACGCGATGCCGGATCGCGGCATGTGGCTGAGTCGGCAGGTGCTGGACGCGACGCTGCCCGCCTCGACGCGCGAGGACTTCGGCGCGGGCGGATACGCCATGGCCACGCAGGACGACGCGCTGCGCTCGCTCGTCGAGCTGGATCTGATCGCCGCCGTACCCCGCATCCGGGTGCCCACCTGGTTCGTGAACGGGCAGTTCGACCAGCTCCGCACCCACGAGACGCTGTACCGCCGGCTCGCGCCCGATGCGGAGTTCATCATCGTGCCGCGCACGACGCACCTGGTGACCGCGATGCGGCCCCGGGTGTTCAATGCGGTGCTGCAGCTGGCACTGGCGACGCTGGAGACGGCGCCCTGACCGCATAGGTCATCGCGGCGCCCACGACCGACAGCACGGCCGCGGCGCCGAACAGCAGCCCGAATCCGCCGACCAGGGCGACGAGGCCGGCGCCGAGCAGCGGCCCCAGCAGCTGCCCCAGCTGCGCCGACACGTTCACGAGCCCGAGGTCTCGCGCATGGTCGTCCGGATCCTGCAGCAGATCCGTCGCGAATGCCAGGCTCACCGCCATGTACGCGCCGTACCCCGCGCCCATGATCCCGGCGGCGACCGCGGTCATCTCGAACGAGGGGCTGATCAGGATCACCACGCCGGAGACCGCCTGCACGACCGCCGAGACCGCGGTGATGGTGCGACGACGGCGCAGCGGACTCGCCGACGGGCGGTCGGAGAGCATGCCCGCGATGATCGACGCGATCACGACGAACACCGTGTAGATCACGATCAGGATGAGCAGGTCGTCCTGGGCCGCGGCCGACGGGACGCGGACGCCGTAGAGCAGGAAGAACAGCAGCAGCGAGGTGCCGAACGCGTTGCCGATGTTCACGACGAGACGGCTCACGAGCAGCCACAGGAAGTCGCGGTCGCGCCACGACGCGCGGCGCGCGGCCGTGCGCGGGGCGGGCAGCGCGAGCTCATGCGCCGGCGCGTCCGGCAGCAGCAGCGCCGTTCCGGTCCCGATCACGGCGATGATGGCCGCCATCAGGAAGTAGGACTGCTGCACGTTCAGGCCGATCAGGACGACCGCGCCCACGCCGACGACGATGCCGACCGCCTGGGCCGAGCTCGCCGCCGCCGAGGCAGCACCGCGCTGGGTGGTGAGCTGGTCCGCGATCATCGCGGTGAGGGCCGCCGAGGCGACTGAGACCCCGACCGAGACGACGATCCAGGCGCCGCCGACGGCGGCCGGCCCCGCCACCATGCCGGTCAGCACCAGCCCGATCGCGGCGAGCAGGGATCCGCCGATCGCCCACGGCCGCCGGCGTCCCCACCGTGAACGGGTGCGATCCGACCATCGACCGGAGACGGGCGCCGCGATGATGCCGACGAGTCCGCCCACCGACAGCACGACGCCGGCCCAGACCACGCCGGCGATCCAGTTCTCACCAGGGGCGCCGGTGTCGAGCTGCAGCGGCAGCAGGAGCTGGATCGGGGTGAGCTGGACCGTCCAGATCGCCAGCCACGCGAGCGTGAACAGGGTCATCCAGATCGGGCCGACCCGCTTCCCCGCACTCGGAGCAGGGGTGCCGGGGTGTTCGATCATGAGCGTGCCTCCTCGATGAGCGCGCGGTACCAGGCGTACGAGGCCTTCGGGGTGCGCTGCCCCGTGTCCATGTCGACGTGCACGAGCCCGAACCGCTGCGTGTACCCGTCGGCCCATTCGAAGTTGTCCAGTAGCGACCACACGGTGTACGCGTCGATGCGCACGCCCGCGCGCATCGCCGAGAGCACCGCCGCGAGGTGTCCGCGCAGATAGGCGACGCGCGCGGCGTCGTCGATCGGCTGGTCGATGTGGTCGGGCTCGGGGAACGAGGCGCCGTTCTCGGCGATGACCACCGGGGGCAGCGACGCGCCGTAGCGCTCTCTCGCATCGACCAGGAACGCGGTCAGCGCCTCGGGCACGATCGGCCACAGCGGGCCGAATCCGGTGACCGGGGCACCGGGCGTCGGCACCACGTCGAAGGGAATCGGTCCCGCCGACGCCGCCACCGTCGTCGGGTTGTAGTAGTTCACGCCGTAGACCTCGCAGGGCGCGCTGATCAATGCGAGGTCGCCGTCCTCCACCGGGAGCGTCACCCCGAGCGGCTCCAGGTCCGGGTAGCGGCCGAGCAGCACCGGATCCGCGTACATCCTGTTGTGGATGAGGTCATAGAGGTACGCCGCCTGCTGGTCGGCCTCGGAGTCCGATGCCGGCAGCACCTGCGTGTGGTTGTTGACGATCCCGACGCTGTTCGCACCGCGCGCGTGCAGGATCCGCGCCGCGTAACCGTGTGCGAGAAGCTGATGATGCACCGTCGGAAGCGCGTCGAAGAGCAGCGTGCGCCCCGGCGCGAGTTCACCGATCGCGTAGCCCTGCAGAGTCGTGGAGACGGGCTCGTTGATCGTGTACCACTGCCGCACCCGGTCGCCGAGCGCATCGGCGACCACCTCGGTGTATTGCGCGAACCGTTCGGCGGTGGAGCGGTTCAGCCAGCCGCCGGCCTCCTCGAGGCGGGACGGCAGATCCCAGTGGTACAGCGTCGGCGTGGGCACGATCCCGGCGTCGAGAAGTCGATCCACGAGCCGGTCGTAGTAGGCGAGCCCCTGCGGACTCGGCCGTCCGTCGGGCAGCACGCGCACCCAGGAGATCGAGAACCGGTACTCGTCGACGCCGAGTCGGGTCAGCAGCGCGACGTCCTCGGCAGCGCGGTGGTAGCTGTCGGGCCCTGGATCCGCCGTGCCGGCGTCGCGCACCCGGCCCGGGGCGTCGACGAAGTCGTCCCAGATGGATCTGCCCCGACCGTCCTCGGTTCTCGCCCCCTCGATCTGGAACGCCGCCGTCGCGGCGGAGAAGCGCAGCCGGCGCAGCAGGGCACGATCGAGCGCGGGCACGTCAGCGGTGACGAGTTCGGGCATGGACGACTCCTTCGGGTCCTTCGCCAGCATGCACCATCCACTGCTGCCGCCCTGCACGCGACGCGCCCGGGATTCGCCGGGTCCGAGGTGTGTCGCCGGCTCGGCATCGGACACGTGGCGGGCGTCTTGACTGCGCGCATCCCGGACGCACGGGCCGGTTCGGCATCGGACCGGATCCCTGATAAGATCGGTGATTGGCTTGCGTGTCAGGTCCCACCCCTGCACGCTGCCGGAGGCGCCCCTCTACCGCCAGGCCGGCATGACCATCCATCACTCGAACGAAGGTTCCATCCGTGGCGAACATCAAGTCGCAGATCAAGCGCAACAAGACCAACGAGAAGGCGCACGAGCGCAACAAGGCCGTCAAGAGCGAGCTGAAGACCGCCGTCCGCAACACCCGCAAGGCCATCGCCGGTGGCGACAAGGCCGCCGCCGAGGCCGCGCTGAAGACGGCGTCGAAGAAGCTCGACAAGGCCGTCAGCAAGGGCGTCATCCACTCGAACCAGGCCGCGAACCGCAAGTCGTCGATCGCGAAGCAGGTCTCCGCTCTCTGAGCCGGAACTTCCGAAGGCCCGCCCCGATCCGGGGCGGGCCTTCGTCGTTGCCGGGTCCCTCCCCGTTACCGGATGCCGCGTCCGGGCCCCTGGTCCGAATTGAGCAGGTTTTGGGGCGCGCTACCCCGTTTGGGGCGCACACCGCCACCGAATCGTGGCCTGGCACGCCCCAAAACGTGAGAATGCGCCCCAAACGGAGAGGGTTCCCGCGCAGCCGCGGTCAACCGCCGTACGGTGCGCGGGTCGCGATCACCGTGATCATGCGCTCGAGCGCGAAGATCGGGTCGCGGGCGGCGCCCTTGACGTCGGCGTCGGCCCGCGCGGTCGCCTGGATCGCGAGCCCCAGGGTGCGCTCGTTCCAGCCGCTCAGATCGCGGCGGGCACGGTCCACCTGCCAGTCCTTCATCCCGAGGCGGGCGGCCAGCGCCGCGTTCGACTCCCGGGATCCCGCCACCCGCGCCATCGACCGCAGCTTCATCGCGAACGCCGCGACCATGGGCACCGGATCGGCGCCGGAGGACAGTGCGTGCCGGAGCGCGATGAGCGCCTCGCCCAGGCGCCCCGCGATCGCGGTGTCGGCGACGACGAACGCGGAGACCTCGACGCGTCCGCCGTAGTAGCGCTCGACGAGATCGGGCGTGACGTCGCCCTGCACGTCGTTGATGAGCTGCTGGCAGGCCGCGGCGAGTTCGGTAATGTCGTCGGAGAACGCGGAGACCAGGGCGCGCAGCGCCTGCGGCTGGATGCGTCGGCCTGCGGCGCGGAACTCGCCCGCGGCGAAATCGGCCTTCTCGTCATCGCGCTTGATCGCGGGGCAGGCGATCTCGATCCCGCCGCCGGTGCCGGCGCGGATCGCATCGAGCAGCTTCTTGCCGCGTACGGTCGCACCGGTGTGGCGGAGCACGACGGTGGCACCTTCCTGCGGATGCTCGAGGTAGGCGATGGCCTCGGCGAGGAACGCGTCCGTGCAGCGCTCGACGCCGGAGATGCGCAGCAGGCGCGGCTCGCCGAACAGCGACGGCGAGGCGAGACCGAGCAGGCTGCCCGACTCGTAGTCGGAGGCCACCAGGTCGCTGACCTCGAGCGCCGGGTCCTCGGCGCGCAGGTAGGCGCGCACGCCGGCAATCGCGCGCTCGGCGCAGATCTCCTCGGGACCGGATACCAGCACGATCGGCGCCGGCCGGGGATCGCGCCACGACACCTGCGGGATGTTCGTCGCCTTCCCTCCGCGTCGTGCGGCAGAAGTCGAGCGCGGTGCGGGCATACCCCCAGCGTACCGGCGGGCGCGGACGTTCACGGCGCCCGCGCTGTCGAGGTCGCCAGGGGTTCCGGCGCCGGCTGCCCGGCGCGACCCGTACTCGTGGCGGGCCCCCTGGTCGGGCTCTCGGTCGGCGCCGGCGTAGCGGGTCCGTCCGGCGGACCGCTGCCCGTCGGTGCTGGGCGCTGGGTCCAGACGTGCAGGCCATCCTCCCCCTCCGACACGAGGATCGTGCCGCGCTGGTCGGTCCGCACGATCGGCGTGCGAAGGGCGCGCAGCATGTCCAGGGTGCTCGCACGCGGGTGCCCGTAGTCGTTGCCCGCTCCCACCGAGATCAGCGCCAGCGCGGGATCCAGATCCGCGTAGAGCAGCGGATCCTGATCGGCACTGCCGTGATGGGCGACCTTGACGACGGTCTCGTCGTGCGGGTGCGCGAGACGACGCAGCATGCCCTGCGACTCGGCCGACAGATCGGCCAGGAACAGGCTCCGCGGCACGCCGCCGCCGGTGACCTGCAGGATCACGCCCGCGTCGTTGCCCGGCGGGAAGACCTTCTCGGCGCGGCGGGGCCAGAGCACGCGCCAGTCCGCCCCGCCCAGGCGTCCGGTCGTTCCCGCCGCGGCTTCGAGGATCTCCGCCCCTCCGCGCTCGAGTCGGTCGAGCTGGTGCTGGTGCGCGGCCGTGTCGACCGGTCCGTGCAGCACGATGTCGGCCCGGCCCACGACCACGTCCGACGCGCCGGCGTGATCGTGATCGAAGTGGGTCAGCACCAGCAGATCGAGTCGCGTGACCCCGAGGTCGTCGAGACAGCGCCGCAACGGTTCCGGATCCGGACCGGTGTCGATGAGCATGGTGCGTCCGGAGGAGCGCACCAGCACGGCGTCGCCCTGCCCGATGTCGCACACCGCGATCGCCCAGTCCGCGGGGCGCTGCAGCAGGGCGACCGGGCCAGTCACGATGCCCCAGCCGGCGGCCGCGCCGATCGCCACGGCCAGGAGACCGCCGACGAAGACCCGCCACGGACCGCGGAGCGGTCTCCGCCGCACGATCACCCAGAAGACGCCCGCGCTGAGCGCCGCTACGGCGATGGCCGTGCCGATGCCGGCGGGGGCCTCGATCGTCGCGAGCGGCAGCGCGGCCGTGGTCACGGCGGTCTGCGCGATCCACGCGGAGGGCAGCCAGGCCGCGGCGGCGAACAGGTCGGCGAGCGCGGGGACAGGCATGGCCAGGCACGCGAGCAGACCCAGTATCGTCGCGATCGGCGAGGCGGGCTCGGCCAGGAGATTCGCCACCACGGAGACCAGGGACTGCTGTGTCGCGAACAGGGCGATGATGGGCCCGCAGGCGAGCTGCGCCGACAGCGGAACCGCGATCGCCAGCGCGACCGGCCCAGGAAGCCGGCGCCCGAGCCCGGCGGCCAGCGGCGGGGCGAGCACGATGAGCCCCGCGGTGGCGGCGGCCGACAACGCGAACCCGGGAGCCGCAGCCAGGCGCGGATCCGCGAGCAGCAGCACGGTGACCGCGAGCAGCAGCACCGAGAGGCCGGCACGCGGACGCCCGAGCAGCAGTGCGGCCATGGCGACCCCGGCCATGGCCGCGGCCCGGATGACGCTCGGCTGCGGCGTCACCAGCACCACGAATCCGGCGAGGGCGAGAGCCGCCACCACGATGCGCGTCGTCCGGCCGCCACCGCACAGCGCGACGATCCCGAAACCCGCGGCGGCCACGAGCGCGAGGTTGCTGCCGCTCACGGCGGTCAGGTGCGAGAGCCCGCTGGCCTTCATGGCCGTGTCGAGGTCGTCGCTCACCGCGCGCACGTCGCCCACGGCGAGACCCGGGAGCAGCTCGGAACCCGGTTCCGGCAGGCGCTGGCTGCGCTCGATGAAAGCCGCGCGCACGTCCCCTGCGAGTCGCTCGACCGGGCCTCCGCGCGACAGCTGCTCGACATCGCCGCTCGCGAACAGCACCAGCGCCGCGCGCTCGCCCGGATCCGTGCCCTTCGCCTCCGCCGTGAGCCGCAGCACGGTTCCAGGACCCAGCGTGGCGGCGTGCGCGTCGGGCGGGATCCCGATCCGCACCGGCACCTGCAGCGGCCCGGGATCCTCCCCCGGCCCGAGCCGGAGCGTGTCCGCATCGGCCCACAGCCGGCCGTCGGCACCGAACGAGGGCAGCGACCGCACGCTCACCTCAGCGGTCACCGCATGCCCCGCCAGCCCCGCTGCCTGATCGCGGGCCGGTGCCGCCGCCGCGGCAGCGCCGGCGATGGCGGCCGCGATGGCGAGACACACGATCGCGAGCGGCGCCGCCCGGGCGACGACGTCGAGCGTCCTCGCGCCGAGCGAGGGAGAGCCCGGCCGGGGAGAGCCCGGCCGGGAACCCGCGGATGCCGTCCCTCGAACCTCAGGAGACGGATCCGTCCTCTTCGCGAGACGCGGTGGCCACCGCTCCCCTCCGCCCGCGCGGGTCCGGCAGCGGCGGATGGCGAGCGCGGCCACGGCGCCCGGCGCCGCCGTCGCGATCACGACTCCCGCGGCACCGGGAAGGAACGAGACCAGCAGTGCGACAGCCCAGGCCGTGACGGCGACCGGCACCATCCGCACGTCCCTGAGCCGATGCCCGAGCGGGCGGGCCGGTTCATCGGAGAGTACTTCCGACGGCACGACGCCGCCCCGGGCCGCTGCCCGTGCGACCGGGCGGGAGGCGCTCACACCCGCACCAGGTCGCGGATCCCTGCCAGCATCTTCTCGCCGATGCCGGAGACCCCCAGGAGGTCGTCCACGCTCGTGAACCGCCCATTGCTCGTGCGCCATTCGATGATGCGCTGGGCGAGCGCGGGACCGATACGCGGCAGCTGCTCGAGCGCAGCGGCGTCGGCCGTGTTGAGGTCGATGAGTCCGTCTGCGCCGGGGCGGGAAGCGTCCCCGCCCGGCGGACCGGATCCGCCGGCGCCCGGACCCGGCAACGCGCCGGCCGCGCCGACGGCCGGTACCTGGATCTGCTCGCCGTCGGCCACGGGGCGCGCGAGGTTCACCGCCGCCAGATCCGCGGTCGGCAGCGTGCCGCCCGCCGCGGCCAGCCCCTCGGCCACGCGCGCCCCGTCATCGAGCACGTACAGGCCGGGCTTCGCCACCTCGCCCAGGACGTGCACGTAGACCGAGCCCGCGGAGATCCCGGAACCGCTCGAGCGGGGCTCCGGTGTCACGGCGATGCTCTCCGGCGCCGTGGACCGGCTCAGCAGGCCGATGCCGACCGTGACAGAGACGGCCACGAGCGCCACCACCACCGCCGCGCCGAGCCCCAGGCGGAGCCGTCGTGGCGTACGCACGACCACCGTCGGCGACGCGCCCTCAGACTCCGATTGCTCGCTCACACGCCGACGCTAGGTGCGCGGGATGGTGCGCGGAACGTGCCCTGCGCAACCCGTGCACAACCCGGGAGGCTCTCGTGCTGTGGAGGACGAGCGTGCACGGCGCACAGGCTCCTCGACCCGCGTCGACCGATACGCTGATCGCACCGATCGATCGACCCGGAGCCGCCATGCGCCTGCACGACTTCCTCCCGCCCGACACTGCTGCCGCCCGTGGGGCGCACGAACTGGTGATGCGGTTCCAGTCCCCTGCGCTCGTCAACCACGTGCTGCGCAGCTGGCTGTGGGCCGAGGCGTTCGCCGTCGTCGAGGGGCGCCGCGGTATCGATCACGAGCTTCTGTACACCGGAGCCGTGCTGCACGACATCGGGCTCGCCCCTGCGTACGACAACCACGTCCTCGGCTACGAGGAGGCGGGTGGCTTCGTCGGCGAGGCGCTGGCGGCCGGCGCAGGATGGTCCGCCGGACGGCAGCGCCGCGTCAACGAGATCATCGTGCGGCACAACTGGCCGTCCGTGGACCCCGACGAGGACCTCGAGGGATACCTGCTCGAGACGTCGACGGGGCTCGACATCTCAGGGCGCCGCGATGAGGAGATCCCCCTCGACTTCCGCCGCGAGGTGCTCGCGGTGTACCCCCGGCTCGGCCTCGCCGAGGAGTTCGGCGACCGCGTCCAGCAGCAGTCGGCGCGCAAGCCGCACAGCCACGCGCGACGCCTCGTCGACGGCGGCCTGCTGGGCAAGCTCGCCGACAACCCGCTCGAGCGGATCTGACCGGATCCACTCCCGTCCGCGCGCGGCGACCGGCGCAGCTGCTGGTGCGCATGCCCGCGGCACGTTCTCTCCGGACCGCGTTCGGCGCCACGGGCGGCCCGCGTACCGGTGGTCAGCGCCCGAGTGCCGCGCGCAGAGCCTCCGCGTAATGCGGAGCGATCCGCGCATGACCGGCCGGCGTCAGATGCACGGCATCCGCCTGGGGCGCGGAGTAGTCACTGACCCAGCCCGCGACCGAGATCGCGGCGACGCCCTGGTTCCGCGCCTCCTCGGTGACCACGGCGTCCATCGTGCGCCGTGCGGCGTGCGCGGCGTCGCTGCGACTCATGACGCCGTTCACGACGATCGGGGCGTTCGGGTAGGCCTGCCGCAGCAGACCGATCAGCTGGTCCTCTGCGGCGACGACCTCGGCCGCGGGGCGCTTCTGCGCCGTGTCGTTGCCGCCGAGGGTGACGATCACGACGCCCGGGTCTCCTTCGGGCAGCAGCACGCGGTTGCGCGCCACGCTCTCGACGACGCCCGCTGTGCTTCCCGCGATCGGAGCCAGGTAGCCGGATCCCGGATATCCGAACTTCGCGATGTTCGGGAACCCCGCGCTGCGCGCGCCCTGATCGATCCAGGAGTCGCCCGAGCACTGGGAGTCGCAGATGAGCACGGCGGTGGATCCGTCGACCGCCGTCGCGGGGACGGTGAGCAGGCGCCCCGCGCGCAGCACCGTCTGCGCCTTCTCCCAGTCCTGGTGCGCGCCGCGGTCATCGACCCGGGTGTCCTTCGTCGGCCAGCCGAAACGAGCCGGATCCGCCGCCCAGATCGCGAAGTTCTCCGCATCGAGGCGGAACACCCCGGCACCCTCGTGCCATACCAGCACACCACCCGCGAAGGCCTGATAGCGGCCGCCCGCGACGTCGATCTTCTCCCCCGCCGGCAGGCCGAGCTCGCCCTCAGGACCGCCCAGCTCCTCGTACCGGTTCTGGATGTCGCCCGCCGCGGTCGCGACGACCGCCTCGTCCTTGTCGGAGCGGTACAGCGCGCCGCCCTGGAACGTCTGCATCGAGCCGCCCTGGAGCCGTGACGCGTCGGCCGTCGGCAGGCCGAGCGCACCGCCCGCCCCGCCGCGATCGTGGTACGCGGCCAGGAACGGCGCCTGCACCGAGGCCGCGCCCGTGCCGGCGGACCACCACACCTCGCCGCCGTCGAACTCCTGCACAAGACGATCGCCGACCGCCCGCTGCGTGCTCTTCGGGTAGCCCAGCGGTCCGGACGCGCCCGCCGCGCGACGATGAGCGTCTGCGATGTCCGAGATGGTGGGCACGGCCCTGCCGTCGCGCATGTAGATCATGCCGTTCACGAACTCCTGGACGACCGTGCCACGCCGGTCCGCGTGCTCAGCCCCCTTCGGGAACCCGAGCCCGCCGCGCTCCTGGGAGTAGCGCAGCCACGACCGCCAGAGCGCGCCGCGCACCAGGATCGGGGCGTCGTCGCCGTTCGCGAAGATGCCGGCGTGCTGGAACGCCTGCCACGGCCGGTCGGCGGATCCGCTCTGCTCCGCGATCGGCATGCCCAGCCTCGCCACCCCGCCGAGCTCGTCGAACGCCGCGCCGACCGCGCCGGCCCGCACGATGTGCGCGA
This sequence comes from Microbacterium sp. Au-Mic1, assembly GCF_021341785.1. Taxonomy (GTDB): domain Bacteria; phylum Actinomycetota; class Actinomycetes; order Actinomycetales; family Microbacteriaceae; genus Microbacterium. The sequence goes on along the minus strand of NZ_JAJTTF010000001.1, from coordinate 230,673 downwards.
AGCCGTTCACAGCCGCGTAGATCGTGCCCGCGCGGAAGTCCTGCCGGCACACTCCCGCCCTGCACGTCTCGTGGTTCCATGCGGCGCCGAGCTCGTCATCGTGATGGTGCCAGAGCACGCCGATCGCGCTGGTGGTGCTGACCGGACGCGGCAGCTGCCACGCCAGCAGCAGGCCGGCGCCGGCGAGCACGGCGACCAGGACCATCGTGCCGAGCACGCGCCGCATCACCCGGAGGGCGCGCGCTCCCTTCCCCCCGGAGCGCAACGGAACTCAGCCCTTGACGGCGAAGTTCACGATCTTCGGGGCGCGCACGATGACGCGCACGATCTCCTTGCCGTCCAGCGCGCGCTGCACCTTCTCGTCCGCGCGGGCCAGCGCCTCGAGGTCCGCGTCGCCGATCTTGGCCGGCACCTCGAGCGTCGCGCGCACCTTGCCGTTGACCTGCACCGCACAGGTGGCGGTGTCCTCGACGAGCAGCAGCGGGTCGGCCTGGCGCCACGTCACGAGTCCCACGGACGGCTCGTGCCCGAGGATCTCCCAGATCTCCTCGGCCGTGTGCGGCGCGACGAGGTCCAGCATGACGGCGACCGTCTCGGCGGCCTCGCGTACAGCGGGGTCGGCGGGGCCCGATCCGGCATCGATCGTCTTGCGGATCGCGTTCACGAGCTCCATCAGGCGCGCGACGAGCACGTTGAACTTGGTCTGCTCCACGAGCGCGGGCGCGTCGGCCAGCAGATGGTGGGTGACCCGGCGCAGCGCCGCATCCCCGCCGTCGAAGACGACGTCCACGGGGCTCGCGACGTCGTGCGCCGCACGCAGCGCACGTGCCAGGAACTTCTGCGCACCGGTGGTCGAGACGTCCTTCCAGTCCTTGTCGTCCTCCACGGGGCCGGCGAAGGCCAGCGCCACGCGCAGGGCGTCGGCGCCGTAGGCGTCGAGCTCCTCCTGGAAGAGCACCAGGTTCCCCTTGCTCTTCGACATCTTCGCCCCGTCGAGGATCACCATGCCCTGGTTGATGAGGCTGGAGAACGGCTCGGTGAAGTCGATCAGGCCCATGTCGAAGAGGACCTTGGTGATGAACCGGGCGTACAGCAGGTGCAGGATCGCGTGCTCGACTCCGCCGATGTAGGAGTCGATGGGCGCCCACCGGCGCGCCTCGTCCGGGTCGAAGGCGACGGTGTCGCTGTTCGGCGAGAGGAAGCGCAGGTAGTACCAGGAGCTGTCCACGAAGGTGTCCATGGTGTCCGGATCGCGCAGCGCCGGCTCGCCCGTGCCGGGCACGGTCGTCTGCACCCAGCTGGTGGCGGCGCCCAGCGGCGAGGAACCCTTCGGCGACAGGTCCAGACCCTCGATGCTGGGCAGGCGCACCGGCAGGTGCTCCTCGGGAACCGGGACGATCTCGCCGTCCTGCGTGTGCAGCATCGGGATCGGGGTGCCCCAGAAGCGCTGGCGGGAGATCAGCCAGTCGCGCAGACGGTAGTTCTTCGCGGCACGTCCGGTGCCGGCCGCCTCCAGCTGCTCGATCGCGCGGGCGATCGCGTTGCGCTTGGACAGGCCGTTCAGTTCATCGGAGTTGATCATCCGCCCGTCGCCGGTCAGGGCGATCCCGGTCTTCGCCGGATGCTGGTCGTCGAGCGATTCCAGCGGCTCGATCGGCACGCCGTCCTCGTCGACCTCGATCACCGGCAGGGCGCCGGTGATCGGGGCGGTCGTGTCGACCACGACCTTCACGGGCAGGTCGAAGGCGCGGGCGAAGTCGAGGTCGCGCTGGTCATGCGCGGGCACGGCCATGACCGCGCCGTGTCCGTAGTCGGCCAGCACGTAGTCGGCAGCCCAGATCGGCAGCCGTTCGCCGTTGACGGGATTGATCGCGAAGCGGTCCAGGAACACGCCGGTCTTCGGCCGGTCGGTCGCCTGCCGGTCGATCTCGCTCGTCTTCTGCACCTGCGCGAGGTACTCCGCGAAGCGCGTCCGCACCTCGGGCGACGAGCCGGCGGCCAGCTCCGCGGCCAGATCCGAATCGGGGGCGACGACCATGAAGGTCGCGCCGTGCAGGGTGTCCGGACGAGTGGAGAACACGGTGACGACGCCTTCGCGACCCTCGATCGCGAAGTCGACGTCGGCGCCCACCGAACGGCCGATCCAGTTGCGCTGCATCTGCAGCACCTTGTGCGGCCAGAAGCCCTCGAGCTGGTTCAGGTCGTCGAGCAGACGGTCGGCGTAGTCGGTGATCTTGAAGTACCACTGGGTGAGGTTCTTCTTCACGACCTCGGCGCCGCAGCGCTCGCAGCGCCCGTCGACGACCTGCTCGTTGGCGAGCACCGTCTGGTCGTTCGGGCACCAGTTCACCGGGCTCTTCTTGCGGTACGCCAGCCCCCGCTCGTACAGCTTCAGGAACAGCCACTGGTTCCAGCGGTAGTACTCCTCGTCGGAGGTGTGCAGCTCGCGCGACCAGTCGAACGAGACGCCGTAGGTCTGGAAGCTCGCCTTCTGCTGCGCGATGTTCTGGTACGTCCATTCGCGCGGATCCGCTCCACGGCGGATGGCGGCGTTCTCCGCGGGCAGGCCGAACGAGTCCCAGCCGATGGGGTTGAGGACGTTGTGCCCGCGGTGCCGCCAGAAGCGCGCCACGATGTCGCTGTAGAGGTAGTTCTCGGCGTGCCCCATGTGCAGGTCGCCGGACGGGTACGGGAACATCGCCAGCACGTACTTGCGCGGACGCACGTCCTCGACGCCGCCCGCCTTGAAGGTCTCGTTCTCGGCCCAGTACTTCTGCCATTTGGCCTGAAGCCGCTGCACCTGGTGCGCCTGAAGCTCGTGCGCCGACTGCGACTCGTCGTCATTCGACGGGGATGCGGCGTGGGACGGGTTCTCAGACAACGCGACGACCATTCTCTGCGGCAGGGGAAAAGAATGCCCCGAACAGGGCAACCTCCAGATTATCCCAGCCCGCGAGGGGGCGCGTTCCGTCCCGGAGGAGGCGTCTGCGGCGGAACGTGAAAGACTAGAGCCGCTATGCCCTCGTCCTCATCCCGACCGGAGCGGATCCACTGGTTCGCCCGCCTGGAGCACCGCTTCCACGCGTGGCGTGAACGGCGCGCCCGCAGACGGGGCCGCACCGCGAGTGTCGTGCCCTTCCCCGGTTACGGCGGACCCGGCTGGATCCGGGTGGTCGGCCGCGTGCTGATCCTGCCGAAGACGCGCGGGCGAGGCAAGGACGCGAGCGTGCGCGGCTGGCGCAGCTTCGTGGGTATCCCGGTGAGCTTCGCCACCGTCACGATCACCGTCGCGGGACGCACGCACGAGGTCGCCGCCGATCGCGGCGGAGTGATCGACTGCCGCATCGAGGCCGACCTGTCCAGCGGGTGGCAGCAGGTCACGATGGCGGTCGAGGGACAGGATCCGATCCCCGCACGGGTGTTCGTCGTCGCCGACGACGTGCGCTTCGGCGTCGTATCCGATGTCGACGACACCGTGATGGTGACCGCCCTGCCGCGCCCGCTGATCGCGGCCTGGAACTCCTTCGTCGTCGACGAGCACGCCCGCACTCCGGTCCCCGGAATGGCGGTGCTGCTCGAACGTCTCATGCGGGACAATCCGGGCTCGCCGATGATCTACCTCTCCACGGGCGCCTGGAACGTGGCGCCGACGTTGAACCGCTTCCTCTCCCGGCATCTGTTCCCGGCCGGATCCATGCTGCTCACCGACTGGGGCCCGACGCACGAGCGCTGGTTCCGCAGCGGGCGCGAGCACAAGCTGCAGAACCTCGGACGGCTCGCCGAGGAGTTCCCGCACATGCGGTGGCTGCTGATCGGCGACGACGGGCAGCACGACGAGGCCATCTACGGACAGTTCCTCGTCGATCACCCCGAGAACGTCGCGGCGGTCGCGATCCGTCGTCTGCTCCCCGCGGAAGGCGTGCTCGCCGGACGTCGTGCGGCGGCCCGGGCCGACGGCGACGCCGCCGACACGGAGGCACGGGACGAGGATCTCGCGCCCTGGGTGAGCGCGGAGGACGGCGCCGGGATCCTCGACGAGCTCATCGACGCCGGCGTCGTGCGCTCGGAGCCATGAGCCCCGCCGACGGCGAACCGGCCCTCGCTCCCCTGCCATCGGAGATCACGGTCGCCGCCACGGTCGCACCCCCGCGCCTCGACCGCGCCACGTGGTCGGCACGCGCCGAGGCCCGCGCGGAGCGCGCCGATGCGCTGACCGCGGAGCATCGCGACCGTCAGGCGCGGCGCGAGAAGCACCCGGTCCACGATTTCCTGTTCACGTACTACGGCTACAAGCCGGGGCAGCTGCGGCGCTGGCACCCCGGTGCCGGCGTGGTGCTGGACGACGCCCCCGAGCGCGCGGAGTGGCGCTGGTACTCCCCTGCGCCCGCGACGGAGCCCGGCACCGTATCCGTGATGCCCGATGCCACCGCTTTCGCCGCGGAGAAACCCGAGCTCGCGCGCCTCGTGCACGCGATGCTCGCCCGCACGGCCGCCCGTCCCGGCCAGTTCGGCTGCTTCGGTCTGCACGAATGGGCGATGGTCTATCGCACCCCGGAGCACCGGCACGAGGTGCCGCTGCGACTCGGCCAGGCGGGCACCGACGCCGTCGTGGAACAGGGCGAGCTGCGCTGCACGCACATCGACGCGTACCGGTTCTTCACCCCGGAGGCGGCGCCGCGCAACCGGCTCGTCCCGACCCGTGAGACGCAGCCGCTGACGGAGCAGCCCGGATGCCTGCATGCGGGCATGGACGTGTACAAGTGGGCGATGAAGCTCGGCCCGCTCGTGCCGGGCGAGATCCTGCTGGACGCCTTCGAGCTGGCCCGGGACATCCGGATCCTGGACATGGAGGCCGCCCCCTACGATCTGAGCGCGTGGGGCGTGGTCCCCGTGCGGATCGAGACCGCGGACGGCAAGGCCGAGTACGTGCGCCGGCAGCGCGACTTCGCCGAGCGGGGCACCGCGCTGCGCCTCCGGATCCTCGAGGCCTGGCTGGGTGCAGCGGACTGACGAACACCGCCCGCGGCGCCGGACCCCTCAGCGGCTGCGATCGGCGATGTCCAGGCGGAGCGCGACCACCCGGGAGGCGGCGTCGCTGAGGCGCGCTGCGGGGAGCGCTCCGCTGTGCACGGCCGCGACCAGTCCGTCGGCGATCTTCTGCGCCGTGTCCGGCCCCGCGCCGTCCAGGGCCAGCACGAGGTCGCTTCCGGCCACGACCGACCGCACGGCGTCGGCCACCTCGTCGGCATAGGCCGCGTCACCGGAGTCGACGAGCATGTCGAGGTCATCGGTGACGATGACGCCCTGGAAGCCGAGCTCGTCGCGCAGGATCTGATGCCAGCGCGGTGACAGGGACGCCGGCTGCGCGTCGACGGCGGTGTACGCGAGATGCCCCATCATCACGATCGGCGCGCCCGCACGGATCCCGGCGAGGAACGGCGGTGCCACCTGAGCGCGCCAGGTGGCGAGGTCCATCCCGGTGCTCGGGATCATGTGGTGCGAGTCGCCCTCGGCGGCGCCGTGCCCCGGGAAGTGCTTGAGGGTGGCGGAGACCCAGGGCGCCTGCCCGCGCACAGCGGCGTCGACCCGTTCGGCCGCTGCGGCAGGATCCGTCCCGAACGACCGGTCGTAGATGAACGACTCCGGCGATCCGGCGACGTCCGCGACCACGCCGAAGTTGACGGTCACGCCGGATTGCGCGAGCAGCTGCCCGCGCTGGGCGAACGCGGCTCGGGTGGCGTCCGCCGGTTGCGCTTTGAGCACGTCCGCGCCGGGCTGGTCGTCCCAGGGCAGGCGGACCACGTCGCCGCCTTCCTCGTCCGTCGCGATCAGCGGCGGCAGCGAGGGGTCGATCATGAGCGCCGCGGTCATCGCATGCAGCTCCTCGGGGGTGCCGGGCATGTTGGAGCCCATCAGGATGAACCCCCCGAAGCCGCCGCTCATCATCACGCGCATCGATGCCGGATCCGTTCCCGGCACGTTGCCCATCACCACGCTGGACGCCTGCTGGGCGAGATCCATCCGGTTCACGATCTCCCGCACGCGGGATCCTCCGTCGGCGCCGGGCGACGGCGCGGGGCTCTGCGTCTGCGCGGAGGGCGTCGTCGTGCGGGGACCGTCCGAGGCAACGCCCGACCCGCACGCCGTGACGGCGAGCAGCGTCGTGAGCAGCAGGAGCGCCGTGCCCGCGCGCCGCGCCGGGTGCGGCGCAACGGGACGTACCGGGAGCAGCCGCATCCCTCCAGCCTAAGGCCGCCGTCGATGCGCGCCTTCATCGCGGGGGCCGGCCACAGGTTTTACGATTTCAAGTGATGTCCGACCCGATCTCCCCCGACGTCGCGCTCGGCGATCTCGGCGCGCTGCTGCTGGACGCCGGTGTGTCCGTGACCGACGTGCGCGGCACGCTCGAGCGCGCCCGCGACGCCACCGCTCCCGGCGCCGAGCTCGCATTCGCCGTCCTCCCCGAGCACGTGTTCGTGAGCCGTCCCGGCGTGCCAGGCGCGACCACGATCTCGGCCGGCGGCGGACCAGGGCTGACCTTCCGCCAGACCGCGCACGCCTCGCGTCTCGCCCGGCGGCTGGAGGCCGGCCGCGTCACCCTGGATCAGGTGCCGGCGCACATCGCGCACATCCGGGGTCTGCAGCGGCGCCACCCGGTCTTGCAGACGGCCCTCGGCGGCGGGCTGCTGGCCGCCGGGCTCGCCGTGCTGTTCCGCTGCCCGTGGTGGGCCGTGGTGCTCGCCCTCGTGGTCGGCGGTCTCGTCGCCGCCATCGTGATGGCGACGGAGCGGATCCGGGCCGCGGCCGCAGTCATCCCGTTCGTCGCCTCGCTCATCTCCACCCTCGTCGTCGGGGTGGTCGCCGATCGGCTCGACTTCGGCGCCGTGCCGCTGTTCGCCGTGTGCGCGCCGGTGGCGCTCCTGGTCCCGGGCGCGCTGATCACGAACGCACTGCTGGAGCTCACCGCCGCAGACATCGTCACCGGGGCGTCGCGTCTCGTGTACGGCCTGATCATGCTCACGTTCATGGCCGCGGGGATCTTCACCGGCGCTGCGGCGACCGGCCTGCGCGTGGATCCGCACTCCGCCGCCCTGGTCGGGGAGACCTCGCTGGTCACCGGCCACAACGGCTGGGAGGCGGTGCCGCCGCTCGCCTGGAGCTGGGTCGGCGTGGTGGTGCTCGCGATCGGGATCGGGCTGAGCTTCGGATCCGGGTTCCGGCTCACGATCGCGACGGTGATCGTGATGATCTGCACCTACGGGGCGCTCATGCTGCTGAGCCCGTTCACAGGGAGTACCATCGCCACCGGCATCACGGCGGGGCTGCTGTTCCTCGCCGCGCGCGTGCTGGAGCGGATGACGCTGGCGGTGCCCGCGACGGTCTCGTTCCAGCCCGCGTTCCTGCTGCTCGTCCCCGGTACGGTCGGGCTCGTGGCGCTCGCGTCGTTCGATGCGGCGGCACTTGCGGCCGCCCCGATGATCTTCATCAGCCTGTGCATCGGGACGAAGGTCGGAGCGCTTCTCGCCGATGCGCTGCGGATCACCCGCCCCGTTTCCCCGACCACCATGACGGGGTCGATCCGCATCATCCGCTGAGCCCGTCGCCGGATCAGCCGGCCCCGACCGTCGCCGATGTCCGCGCGAGGTACCGCTGCACGCCGCGCGCCGCGACTCGTCCCGCACGGTTCGCCCCGATCGTGCTCGCGGACGGGCCGTAGCCGACGAGTTGGATCCGAGGGTCCTTGACGGCCGTGGTGCCGCGCCCGTCGTGATCGAGTCGGATCCCGCCGCGGTCGCTGCGCAGGTGCAGCGGAGCGAGGTGTCCGATCGCGGGTCGGAACCCGGTGGCCCACAGGATCGCGTCCACCGGCTCGAACGAACCGTCCGCCCAGCGCACACCGTCGGGCTCGACGCGCTCGAACATGGGCCGGCGCGCGGCGTAGACGCCGAGTCGGGACGCCGCCTGCTCCTGCGGCCGCAGCATGAGGCCGGTCACGCTGACGACGCTCTGCGGAGCGAGCCCCTGTGCGACGCGCTGCTCGACGAGCGCCACTGCCGCAGCGCCCGCCTCGGGGGTGAAGTCGTCGGTGCGCCACACCGGCGGACGACGCGTGGCCCACAGCACATCGGTGAGCGGGGCGAGCGCGCCGAGGAACTGCACGGCCGAGGCGCCCCCTCCGACCACGAGCACCCGCTTGCCGCGGAAGTGCTCCGGCCCGGGGTAGTCGACCGTGTGGAACTGCTCGCCGAGGAAGGTCTCCATGCCGGGGTAGTGCGGCAGGAACGGCTGCGTCCAGGTGCCGGTGGCGTTGACCAGGGTGCGCGAACGCCAGGTCCGCTCCCCTGCGTGCACCACGAGGATGCCGTCCTCATCCGTCACGCGATCGACGCGCACCGGCCGGATCACCGGCAGCTCCTGGGCGCGCTCGTAGGCGGCGAAGTACGACGGCACCGCGCGGTTCGCCTGCTCCGTCGTACGCGGCGGCGGGACTTCTCCGGGAAGCTCTGCGACGCCGTGCACGTCCTGCATGGTGAGGGCGTCCCAGCGGTGCTGCCACGCCCCGCCCGGCGCCTCGTCCGCGTCCAGGACCACGTGCTCGATACCGAGCCGGCGCAGATGGTGCGAACTCGACAGGCCGGCCTGGCCGGCTCCGATCACGATGCTGTCGAGGATGTCCACGGCCTGTGCAACGTCCCGGAGCCCTCCGCTGTTCCCCGACTGCACCGCCACACCCAGGAGATTCCCCGACTGCACCGCCACACCCAGGAGATTCCCAGGCTCCCACGCGTCACTTCCGAGTCCTTTTGGACTCTCCAGAGTCGGCAGCCTCCGCGAGGGTGCGACGCCCGGCACGGACGGGCGGGACAGGAGTGAACATGAGCGAACACGAGACGGCCGACGCAGGACGCTCGACGTCGGGCCCGGCCGCCCCCGAAATCGAAGCGTCCGCGAACGTGCGTCGGCTCCGGCCGAGCGCGGCCTGGAACCTGTCCGTGATCGCCGCCGTGATCGCCGCGGACGAGATCGCCATGGCGGACGACGCCGGAGCCGCGGTCCACCCGCAGCGGGGCGGCTCGCCGGCCCCTGGACGGAGCGATCGGAAACCCGCGGGTCGCGCCGCTAGGGAAGACCGATCTGGAGCTCGACGGTGACGCCCGGACATCCCCCGGAGGGAGTCGCGAACGTGGCCACGCCCCACAGATCCCCGCCGAGCACGGATCCGTCGGGCACGGATCCGATCAGCGGCGATCCGACCAGCGGGAGTCCGGCCGGCAGGGATCCGTCCGACTCCGCCTCCATCGATCCGGTACTCGACGGCGCCGACGCCTCCATCGCGGCCGAGAACGTGGCGGCGAAGGCGCCGGCGGGAGGGAGGGATCCGTCCGCGTCCGCAACCGCCGGTACCCGGCCGGCTTCGGCGGCGAAAGCCGCCTGAACTCCGGCAACGGACCCGATGGCGCGGAGGTTCGAGGTCACCGTCGCGGGGAGTGCGCCCGGCACGGCGGGCGCGAGCTCGGGACCGTCAGGAAGCACCGCCGGGACGGGCACCGCATCCGGGCCTCCTGACTGCGCGAGCGGAGGCGCGGGCGCGCCGACCGGCACGGGAAGTGCCGCAGGATCGTCCGGGACCGGCACGTCGTCCGGCGCGGGTACCGGCACCGGGGTCACCAGCGCCGTCGGCTGCTCGGGCGGCGCGGAGACGGTGAACAGCGATGTCAGCACGAGCCCGCCCACTGTGGCCGTGGCCACCCCCGCGCCGATCGCCCAGGCAGCGAGGCCAGACCCTGCGGTGGTGACCACGGCCGCCGCCGCGGTCGTCGTCGACAAGGACGCGGCGACGGGCAGGCCGGCGCCGAGCGCCCCGAGCAGAACGACCGAGAGCGCCCCGCCCTGCACCCGGGTCACGGATCCGCGCATCCCTCTGAGCAGATCGTCGCAGTCGAGGCAGCCGACGACGTGCACGGCGACCGCGGTCGCGAGCGCCGCATCCGCGGGATCGGACAGGTGCCGCGGAAGCAGCCGGGCCACATGAGCGGGATCTTGGCGCAGCGCGCTCGGCACCTGCCGGTCGAGCCAGCGGAGCTTCATGCCGGTTCGTGCGCGGCGCTGCAGCGCCGACACCGCGTTCGGTCTGATTCCGAGCTCCCGTGCGATGGCGGAGCGCCCGGCCTCCTCGACCTCGGAGAGCCAGAGCACGCGCTGCCACCGGTCCGGGAGCTCGCCGAACGTCGCCAGGATCTCCGCGGACTCCGCCTGCCGCTCCACCCGGCTGAGCCCGTCCCTGTGGTCCACCGGCTCCAGATCTTCCGTGTCGACCAGCCGGGCCGCGTCTCGGCGCCAGTGGGCCGCCGTGTTGCGGATCACGGCCTTCAGATAGGGCCGGAACACCGACTCGGGGCCCGTGCCCGCCACGCCGACCTGCTGATAGATCGACAGGAAGGACTCGGAGACCAGATCCTCCGCGCGCGACGGGAAGAGGCGGCGCGCATATCTCAGACCGGAATCGAAGTGCCGGTGCCAGAGCTCTTCGTAGGCGTGCGGGTCTCCCGATCTCATCGCATCCAGCAGGTCCGCATCGCTGCGGTCTTCGGGCATGCTCCCTCCCCGGGACATGTCGCTCTCCTCGTCTAGTGCGTCATCAGCAGGTCGCGCGGCGTCGCGACCGAGACCGGATCCGGATCCACGGCAGATGCGTCGCACGCGTACGACCGACGATAGGCGCTCGGGGCGATCCCGACCTCACGCGTGAAGTGATGCCGGAAAAGCGTCGCACTTCCGAACCCGCAGGTCGCGGCGATCTCCTCGATCGACGCATCGCTCGTCTCGAGTGCCAGCCGGGCGTGCAGCACACGCTGGGCGATGAGCCACTGCATCGGCGTCACACCGGTCTCCGCGACGAACCTCCGCGCGAAGGTGCGGGTGGACATGTGGGCGCGCTGCGCGAGCGTCGCGACCGAGTGCGGGGCGCCGAGTCGGTCGCTCATGTATGCCAGGACGTCGCCCAGGGCGTCGGAGTCCGCCTGCGGGACCGGGCGCTCGATGTACTGGCGCTGCCCCCCGTCGCGCTGCGGCGGCACGACCATGTTCCGGGCGATCACGTTCGCGATCGCGCTTCCCAGCTCGCGGCGCACGAGGTGCAGGCTGGCGTCGATGCCCGCCGCGGTCCCGGCGCTCGTGATCAGATCCCCGTCGTCCACGAAGAGCACATCGGGATCGATGCGGGCGGTCGGGTAGCGACGCTGCAGCTCCTCGGCGTACCGCCAGTGCGTGGTGCACGGCCTGCCGTCGAGCAGCCCGGCGGCACCCAGCACGAACGCACCGGAGCACGCGCTCAGCAGGATCGCACCGCGGTCGGCGGCTCGGCGCAGCGCCTGCAGCAGCTCCGCTGGATACTCGTCGGCGGGGCGCACACGCGCGGCCGGCACCGCGATCACGTCGGCGTTCTCCATCGCCTCGAGCCCGTGAGCGGGGATGACCTGCGCACCCACTTCCGTGCTCACCGGCTTGCCCGCCTCGATGCCGCACACGCGGAAGTCGAAGGCCGGCACGTCCGAGTAGACGCTGCGGTCGAGCCCGAACACCTCGCTGAGGAGGCCGAACTCGAACACGGCGAGCCCGTCGATCACGGGAAGAGTGACGCTCTGCAGCATGGGGCGATTGTACTGGCTGGATCTTTATGCCAAAAGTCTTTCCGCCATCTGGTGGCAGGATCCTGTCGCTCGTAGCTTTGAAGCCATGACCGAGACCGCCACGAACCCCGCCCCTTTCCGCATCCCCCTGACCCGCGCGGACGCCTCCCCGCGACCCGCGACGGAGGCCGCGCCGCGCCGTTCGCGCCGCACTCTGCCGGCGTGGCTGCCTCGGGCGGTCCTGCGTCGCGGAGCGACCTTCACCCGCGAGGACGAGCGCGCGCTGCGCGACCTGCGGGCCGCGCAGGACCGCAGCGAGTGGTGACGGCGCTGCCGCTCGCGGGCACCGCCATCGAGCCGACGCGCCGGTCGCTCAGCGCGCCTCGGGCATCGCGACCTTGAGCTTCGCCCAGGACCGCCCCTGGGTGTCCTTCAGGATGTCGTACTCCACGTCGACGTGCGGTTCGATCGCACTGTACTTGTCGTTGGGCGCACCGATGACGAGCTGGAACCCGAGCCCACGCCACGCGCCGATCGCGCGCTTGGTGAAGTGCGCGTCGGCCTTGATGAGGGCCTCGTCCATGAACACCGGGGCGTAGCGCGGACGCTCGGCCCCGGCGTCGCCGAGCTGATACCGGAGCGCCGCGCCGACGATGAAGGCGATGAGCTCCTGCGACTCGCCCCCGGACTTCTCGCCGATGTGGTCGTACAGCGCGACGTGGACCTTCGCATCGGCGGTGACCCGCTCGGCGCTCACCCGCACGTGGTTGCGCACGTCGATGAGATCGGCGAAGTCGGGCGCGGAGCGCCGCAGGTGGCCGATCAGACGGGACATCCGGCGATAGGCCTGCTCGCGCTCCTGATCGGTGGAGGCGGCCTCGATGAGGCCGCGCACCTCGCGCAGATCACGACGGAAGCGCTTGCGCGCCTCGGATTGGCTCTCGCGGGTCGTGATCTGCAGGCGGTGGTGGTCGTCGTAGAACGGCAGGTCCTGCATGATCCGGTTGATCGGCTCGATCCGCTCGCGGATCTCCCGCAGCGCCCGGCCGAGTGTGGAGTCGAGATTGGTCAGATCGTTGCCCGAGAGGTGCACCAGGCTGTCCCGCCACTCGCTCTCCAGACGGTGCAGCCCGCTCGTCTCGAGGGCGGTGAGGATGCTCTCGAAGTCGTCGACGTACAGGTCCGGATCCGGGAGCAGGTTCGGGTTCTCCCAGCGCTCCAGGAAACCGCTCATCAGCCGGCACATGGCCTCGCGCTGCTCGTGGTGGGCGTCGAACGCCGCCGTGCGGTCCTCGGTGAGCCGGGCGCCGGCGGTCTGCAGTGCGCCGTCGAAGCGCTCCAGCAGCACGGAGGGCGCCGCCTTGGCCGACACGGGTGTGGCGAAGCGGGCGTCGAGATACTGCGCCTGCTCGGCATCCACCGCGCGATCGGATCCGGCCGCCGCCGCGATGAGGGTCTGCCCGGCGTCCACGTCGTCGGTGACCTCGCCCCAGCGTTCCTCGACCTGGTGTCGTTCCGCGACGGCCGCGCCGATCTCCTCCCGCAGCCGTCCGGCGAGCCGCTTGGCCTTCTCGATCTGCGCACCGATCCCGGCGATGTCGGGGTTCTTCTCGGCGACCTCGGCCTCCACGCTGCGCCAGCGCTCCTGTTCGGCGACGAGCGCCTCGACGTCGACCCGGTCCCAGACGACGTCCGCGATGCGGGCGAAGGCCGCTCGTTCGACGTCGAACCGGTCGAGTGCGGACTCGGCCGCGGCGACCGCCTCCTCGGCGCGCTCCAGGCCGGGCCGCAGCTCGTCCACCGCTTCTTCCAGCTCGCGCAGCCGGGTGCGGTTGGAGAATCCGAGCACGTTGGTGCGGCCGTGACCGCCGTGCGCGCCCTGATCACCGCGCGAGACCTGGCCGGTGATCGTGAGCGCCTGCTCATGCGCGGCGAGATCGGCGGCGGTGGTCACGCACACGAAGCCGAACCGTTCGGCGAGCCGCACCTGCAGCCAGCCCGTGAACGGGGTGTCGGCGTAGTCGAGCCGGCCCGGAAGCCGGTCATCCGCTCCCCCGCCGCTCGCCCGGAGTCCGGTGTGCACGCCGTGGTAGGTGAGCCTGCGCGGCGTGCGCACGCCGTCGATCGCGGTGCGGAACCGATCGACGTCGGCCAGGTCGAGGAGCACGGTCGTCGCGAAGCCGCCGAGTGCGAGGTTGAAGGCCTCCCGCCACGGCTCGTACTCCGTGCGGACCTCGATGAGCTCGCCCACGAACGGGAGCTGATGCGGCTCGAGCCCCGCTGCCGCGGCGAGCAGCTCGCGCGAGCGGTACAGATCGCCCGGGATGTTGCCGGCGAACGCGGAAGCCTCGTCGAGCGCCCGCTCCCGCTGCGCGAACTCGGCTCTGAGCGCGTCCCTCGTGCGCCGCGCCTCCGCCCACGCGTCGCGGGCGCTGCCCTTCGCATTCGCGTCGGAGAGGGCGACGCGGGCGCGCGCCACGAGCTTCTCGAACTGCGCCCGGCTGTGCACCTCGACGCCGAGCCCGCGCACATCGTCGTCGAACCTCGCGCGCAGCGCCCGTGCGTCCTCGAGGCGCCGCTCCACACCGCGCAGCTCGCGCTGGGCGGTCTCCAGCCGGTCGCCGCCGCGTTCGCGCAGCAGGTCGCGCAGGCCGTCGTGCTCGACCTCCGCCGCCTCAGCCTGCACACGCTTCTCCCGCACGAGCACGTCCAGGGTGTGCGTGCGGTCGCGCAGTTCGGCCTCGACATCGCGGAGCAGATCCATGCGCCGCTCGGCACGCCAGAGGGAGGCGATCGAGCCGGGATCCTCGAACACGCCCACCGCGTCGATGAGGGACATCCGCGCCGCCGCCGCATCGATGCGGTGACGCAGATCACGGATCGGTTCGAGTGCCGCGACCTGCTGGCGCGCGACGAGCATGCGCTGCTTCGTGCTCTCGAGCTCGTCGAAGTGCACGACCACCGCATCCGCGGTGCGCATGGTCTCGGGCTCCTCGAGCACGAGTCGCTTGTACAGGTCGTCGACCGTGGTGATCTGCTGCCCCGCCTGGATGCGGGCGAGCAGGCTCATGGCATTCGCGCCGGCTCCCGCGGCCCCGATGCCCAGCACCGAGTGCAGCCGCGCCGAGAACTCGCGGTCCGTGCCCACGGGCTCCAGTCCCGCGGCGCGCACGGAGGCGTCGGTCAGGCGCTGCGTGGCGGCTCGCTCGAGCGACGCCAGGTCGAACGCGGCGTTCGTCGTGGCGCGCACGCGCACCGTGTCCTCGAGCACGCGCGCGCCGGCCGGGATGTACCAGGCGCGCACGGCGGTGAAGCGCGAACCGTCGTGGTCGCGCCACGTCATCGCGATCGCGGTCCAGGTGTCCTCGCCGTCACCGCGGAGCACCTGCACCTTCGTGCCCTCCTCGGTGCGCGTCTCGTCGAGCTTGCCGCGACCGTAGGAGAGCACGTTGCGCTGCTCGTCGCCACGCGGACGCCCCGTGACGCCGCCGTTCGAGGCGCCGTTGAACGGCGTCGTGTGCGGCATCATCAGCGCGATGTACGCGTCCATCAACGTCGACTTGCCGGATCCGGATCCGCCGCAGAGGAGGGTGGCAGCGGGCGAGAATCGCACGCGGTGCGGCCCGCCGTCGTAGCCGCCCCAGTTCACGAGCTGGAGGTCCTCGGCGACCCATTGCTGGCCGCGGGAGGCTTCGGGGATGAGCCCGAAGAGCGTGTCGATCATGGTCATGACAGGACGTCCTCCAGGTCTTCCTCAGCGGCGTCGAGCCCGACGGCGCCCGTGCCGGCACGTCGTTCGGCCGCGGTCTCGCGCAGCCAGTCGCGCAGCTCGGTGAGCTTCTCGGCGCTCAGCACGACCTCGACGAGCGGGCCGATCCGGTATCGGCCGGTGGTCTCCTCGCTGATGATCCCGTCGTTCGAGAGCTTGCGCATCGCATCGCGCACGGCCTTCTGGCGTCGCGAGATGTCGCCGTCCGCATCCGTGAAGTAGCTGAGCACCGTCGCCTCGACGTCCTCGATGTCGATGCGGGGCGCCGCCTCGCCTGACGCGTTCTCGCGTTCGTAGACGGTGCGCAGGTGCACGAGCACGAGGGTCTCGGAGCGCGTGTACGGCGTATCCCGCAGCAGGATCGGGATGTCGAGTTCGTCGACGCGGACCTGCTGCTTGTAGGCGAGGCCGTGCCCGTGGTCCACGACCAGGCGGATGTAGAGGTCGTTGAGCCGCGACTCGATCACGGTCTGGTGGTCGAGCAGGGTGCGCCACTCGGTGCGGTTGCGATCGGCGAGCAGGAAACGCCGGTGCAGGATCAGCGCGAGCGTGCGCCGCACCTCAGGGTCGAGCACGCCGCGGTCGCCTGGGAACAGCTCGGCGAGGTCGTCCTCCATCGCGACGGGCTCGATGAACCCGGAGGTCTCTGTGGCATCGGAGGTCATCGTTCCTCTTCCTTCCTCGCATGCGCGGTCACGGATCCGAAGGCGAACCGCCGCGCCGTGCCGTCGGGACGAACCGCTTCCACGATCGAGATCCCATCGCCGTCGGCGAGTCCGTTGCGGTGGGCGATCTCGAGCAGGCCGAGCAGATCCACCGGGCGACGGGTGCCCTGCTCGGCGATCGCCTGGAACGCCTCGCCGAGATCGAACGTCTCGCCGAGTCCGGAGACATGCGCCTCGAGCTCGGCGTAGTGCGGGCCGCCCCAGGCGCGCGTGTCCGCATCGACGAACTCGACGTCCTGGCCCTGGGTGGTCAACGCCGCCGGCACCCCGGGAGGACGGATGTCGCCGAGCGACTGGCGCAGGTGGCCGATGCTCGCCACCGGGAGGCGACGGAGCGGATCCACGGGAGTCTCGGGTGTTCGCGTCTGCGTCCAGGCCTGCATCCCCGCGATGACGTCGCGCAGCAGTTCGTCCACCTGGCGGTCGCGCGCAGGGTCGTGCGTGCGCACCTGGCCCGCGATGACGTGCGAGGCGCGGCGCTGGGCCGTCAGCACCTCCTGCACACCGAGTTCCATGCGACGGCCGATCATGTCGAGTTCCGTGCGCTGCGTGCCGTCGAGCAGCCGCGCGAACGGGCGCGAGAGGAGCCCGTGCAGCTGATCGGTGAGCTCGTCGATCCGCTCCGGGTCGCCGATGAGCCGCAGCGCGCCGGCGAACGCCTGCCCTTCGCGGGTGGACTGCATGACCTGCTGGCCGCGCAGCAGGTATTCCCGCAGCACCTCGCCGGTCGGACGCTCGTCGCGACGCAGATCGCGGATCACGTCGCGCTGCATGGCCTTGATCGACTCCGCGACCCGCGTGAAGTCCGCGGGCAGCCCTCGGGAGAGGAGCAGCACGTTCTCGGCCTCTTCGAGCAGCTCGTCGTCCGGGACGGGATCCGCCGGACCGTCCTCGAGCGCAGCGATCTGGGCGTCGAGCGCCGCCCGCTCCGCACGAAGTCGCCTCAGGCGCCGCGCCGGATCGTCATCCGCGTTCCCCGCGAGGCGCTCCACCGCCTCGAGCAGGGTGCGCACCCGGGAGTTGGAGACGCGCGAGCCGCCGCCGGTGAGGTCGGCGATCTCGAGCGCGCGCACGGCGTGCGCCGTCAGCCGGTAGACCTCGCTCTCACCCTCGATCTGCTGCCCGAGCCAGCCGACCTTGACCCAGTACCGGCAGACCTCGCGGCCGGACGTGGCGGGCAGTCTCCGGTCTTCGCGCTCGTAGCCCGCTGCGCGCAGCTGGTCCAGCATCTCACCGACCTCGACATGCGCGTCGGCGACCGCGACGGTCGGCCGGTCGGCGGAGAACATCTGACTGAGCGCCGCGACGACGAAGGGCGCGTACCGGCCGTGCAGCAGATCGAGCGTCGGCGTCTTGAACGCCGCAAGGGCGCGCAGATAGGCGCCCTCTGCCCTGCTTCCGGTCACGATCGCTCCCTCACGGCTGACGCCCATACGCTCCGGGCTGCCCATCCGTCCGGTGCACCGGTCGCGACGACGAGAACGTGCACGACCTCGTCGCCGGACGACGAAAGCCCCCGGCGAACCGAGGGCTTTCATTGGTGGACCTGAGGGGACTCGAACCCCTGACCCCCTGCATGCCATGCAGGTGCGCTACCAGCTGCGCCACAGGCCCAGATGCTGTTCGCGGCTTCCCGCGACAACTCATTCAGCCTACAACATGGCTGTCTCACCGCGCCAATCGAGGCGGCACGTGCGGGCCGCCGGGCGTGTCACGCGGATGCGGCGGTCATGCGGAGGGCAGCGCGCTGAAGGCGTCGCGGATCGCCAGCACCAGTTGACGGACCGCGGTGGACGGGCCGCGCGTCGAGCCCTCCGCCGAGGTCGCGACGAGCACGGAGCGCACGAAGGACGGATCCTCGATCGGGCGCAGGACGATCCCGGGATGGGATCCGCCGACGGCAAGGCTGGGCAGGAGACCGACGGCGAGGCGGGCCGCGATCATCCCGAGCATGACCTGGAAGTCGTCCGTGCGGATCGCGACGTCGAGCGTGTGCCCGCGTGCGGCGAAGGCATCGATCACGATCGTGTCCATCGGATCGTTCCCCGCCGCGGCGAAGAGCCAGCGCTCCTGCCACAGCGTCAGCAGCGTCGGCACGTCGATCGGTCTCGGCGTCGCGAGCGGATGCCCGGCCGGGAGGGCCAGCAGGAGCGGATCGCGATGCACCTCCCTCGTCGCGACCTGCGTCCGGAACGGCAGCTCGTATCCGGGGACCGTATACACGAGCGCGGCATCCAGTCCTCCGCGGTTGATCCTGTCCACGAGCGTCGGCACCTCCTCGAGCATCGCGTCGACCTCGATCCCCAGGTCGTCGACACGGCCCACGACTGCCGGGAGGATCTTCGCCGCGGCGGTCGGGAAGGTCCCGAATCGCAGGCGCACCCGCCCCATCGACGTCAGTTCTCTGGCATCCCGGATCGCGCGCTCGCCCAGGGTCAGGATCTCCTGCGCGCGTTCGAGCAGCAGTGTGCCGACGGGGGTCAGCCTGCTGCCGCGCGACGAGCGGATCAGCACGGGCGAGCCGACGAGGCGTTCGAGGTTCTTGAGGTGGTAATCGACGGTCGGCTGCCCCCAGCCGAGGCGTCGCGCCGCCGCGGTCACCGAGCCCTCGGCGTGCACCGCACGGAGCGCTTCCAGCTGTCGCAGATCGAGCATGGGCACCAACCTCCTATGTCAGCGAACGTGTGATACGGCCCTTCGTCACATACAGAGTATGTGAGCCAGGAGAATTTACGGGGATTCCGTCCTCGCCGGGCAGGCCGCACCATGGACCAATGCCGTCCCCCGCCTCACTCGCCCTCGACCCGTCCGCAACGCCGATCGCGGATGCCCGCCACCGCGAGACCCCGTACGCCGACGCGCTCGAGCGCCACGCGAGCCGGTCGCCGATCCAGCTGATGGTCCCGGGTCACAGCGGCAACGGCCGCGGCATCAGCGCACGCCTGGCGGAGTACTTCGGCGAGCGCGTGCTGCAGCTCGACGTGCCGATGCTCCTCGACGACATCGACCTCGGCGAGAACTCACCCCTCTCCCAGGCGCTCGAGCTCGCGGCCGACGCCTGGGGCGCGCGGCGCACTTGGTTCCTCGCCGGCGGCGCTTCGCAGGCCAATCGGATCGCGGCGCTCGCGGTCCGCGGCCTCGGCGCGAACATCCTCTCCCAGCGCAGCGCGCACTCGAGCTTCAGCGACGGCGTGCTCACCGCGGGGCTCACGCCCTCCTTCGTGCTCCCCTCGGTGGATGCCCGGTACGGGATCGCGCACGGTGTCTCTCCCGCCGCCCTCGACGACGCCTTGACCAGTGCGGCCGACCGCGGCCAGCCGGCGAACGCCGTGTACATCGTGTCGCCGAGCTACTTCGGATCGGTGGCCGACGTCGCGGGCCTCGCCGAGGTCGCGCACGCGCACGGCGCCCCGCTGATCGTGGACGGGGCCTGGGGACCGCATTTCGGCTTCCATCCCGACCTGCCGGAATCACCCACCCGTCTCGGCGCAGATCTGGTCGTGTCGAGCACCCACAAGCTCGCCGGATCCCTCACCCAGTCGGCCATGCTGCACCTCGGTGACGGCCCCTTCGCGGAACGCCTCGAACCGCTCATCGAGCGCGCCGTCTCCACCACGTCCTCGACATCCTCCTCGGCGCTGCTCACGGCATCCCTCGACATCGCCCGGCACGCGCTCATGACCGAGACGGACACGATCGGCCGGTCGATCGCCGGGGCGAACGCCTTCCGCGCCGCGTTGCGCGAGGATCCGCGGTTCGCGGTCGTCAGCGACGGCTTCGGCGCCTTCGACGACATCGTCGCGACCGACCCGCTCCGCGTGCCGATCGACGTGTCGGCCACCGGGGTGAGCGGGCACTGGCTGCGCCAGCATCTGCTCGAGGTCGAGGGCATCTACTTCGAGATCTCGACCGCCACCGCCCTCGTCGCCCTCATCGGCGCCGGCAAGACGCCCGACCTGGAGCACGTGCACCGCGTGCTGTCGGCGGCGGTCGACTCCGACGAGGCGCACGCCGAGCGCGCCCAGGCCGACACCGCCGCCTTCCCCCCGCTGCCGCCCTCCGGCGTCCTGCGCATGCTCCCCCGCGATGCGTACTTCGCGGCGACAGAACTCGTCCCCGCCGCGCAGGCGATCGGCCGCGTCTCGGCCGACACCCTCGCTGCCTACCCCCCGGGGATCCCGAACGTCATCCCGGGAGAGGAGATCACGGCGCAGACCGTGGCCTTCCTTCAGGCCGTGGCCGCGTCACCGAGCGGATACGTCCGCGGCGCGGTCGATCCCGATGTCGCGCGATTCCGGGTGACGAAAGAAGACTGACTCCCGATCCTGCCGAACCCGGATCGTGCAGGATCACACATCCAATCAAAGGAGACTGGAATGACCACCATCGCCCAGCAGTTGCTGCGCCGGAAGCCGACCACGCCGGTCGGCACCGGCGAGGTCCACCTGAAACGAAGCATCGGGCTGTTCTCGCTGACCATGATCGGCGTCGGCGGCACGCTCGGTACAGGAATCTTCTTCATCCTGTCTCAGGCCGTGCCCGTGGCCGGCCCGGCCGTGATCTGGTCGTTCGTCATCGGCGGCGTCGTGGCGGGCCTCACCGCCCTCTGCTACGCCGAGATGGCGGGCGCCGTGCCGGTGTCCGGATCGACCTACTCCTACGCCTACGCGACGCTCGGCGAGGGAACGGCCATGGCGGTCGGCGCGTGCCTGCTGCTCGAATACGGCGTCTCGACGGCGGCGGTCGCGGTCGGCTGGTCCCAGTACGTCAATCAGCTGCTGCAGAACCTGTTCGGCTGGCAGATCCCGGTGCAGCTGTCGCAGGCTCCCGAGCAGGGCGGCATCATCAACGTCCCCGCCGTCATCGTGATCGTGCTGTGCGGACTGCTGCTGATGCGCGGCGCCCGCGAGTCGACCCTGGTCAACAGTGTGATGGTGGTCATCAAGATCTCGGTCGTGCTGTTCTTCTGCGCGGTCGCCTTCACCGGCTGGAACTCGGACCACTTCCAGAACTTCGCCCCTGCGGGCTTCGCCGGCATCGTCGGCGGCGCCGGCATCATCTTCTTCTCGTTCGTCGGTCTCGACGCCGTCTCGACCGCCGGTGACGAGGCGAAGAACCCGAAGCGCAATCTGCCCCTCGCCATCATCTTCGCCCTCGGCATCATCATCACGCTGTACGTGCTCACCTGCCTCGCGGCGCTCGGCGCGCAGGCGCCGGCGAAGTTCGAGAACCAGGACGCCGGCCTGTCCGCGATCCTGCAGAACATCATCGGATCCACCTGGCCGGGCACCGTCGTGGCTGTCGGCGCGATCATCTCGATCTTCTCGGTCACCCTGGTCTGCCTCTACGGCCAGACGCGGATCCTGTTCGCGATGTCGCGCGACGGCATGATCCCCCCGGTGTTCGCGAAGGTCGACCCGCGCACCCTCTCCCCCGTGAACAACACGATCATCGTGGTGATCGCGACGAGCGTCCTCGCCGCGGTCGTCCCGATCAACTTCCTCGCCGAGATGACCAGTATCGGCACCCTGGTCGCGTTCCTCGTGGTGTCGATCGGCGTGATCATCCTGCGCGTGCGCGAGCCCGAGCTGGAGCGCGGCTTCCGCCTGCCGCTCGGCTGGACGATCCCGATCCTGTCGATCATCGGCTGCATCGCGATCATCACGCAGCTGCGCCTCATCACGATCCTGGTGTTCCTCGCGTGGGCGGCCGTGTTCCTCGTCTTCTACTGGTTCTACGGGCGCAAGCGCTCGGCGCTGGCGGTCGGCCACCCCGTCGTCGCCGCCCCGGACGTCCCGTACACCACCGCCGTCGCCCAGCCCAGCACGGGCGAGGTGCGCCAGGCTGCAGCCGAACGCCGGACGGACGGCGAGCGATGAGCCTCCTCGTCGGCCTGAATCCTGCGAGCCGCTCAGCGTCGGTGCTGCACCTCGCGGCGATGCTGGCGCGGTCTGCGAACACCGACCTGATCGTCACGACGGTGATCCCGGAGACCTGGCCGCGCGCGGCGACCGCCCGCGACGACGCCGAATGGCAGGCCTACACCCACGACGCCGCCAACACCGTGCTCGACCACGCCGCCGCCGTGCTCGGCGGATCGGTACCCGCGCAGTTCGTCCTGCACGAGGCATCGTCCGCCCGGCGCGGGCTGCTCGAGCTCGCCGAGAGGCGCGACGTCGGCATGATCGTGATCGGCTCCTCCTCCGCGGCCCCGCTCGGGCGGATCGCCCTCGGATCCGAGAGCGATGCGCTGCTGCACGCGGCGGCGGTTCCGGTCGCGATCGCACCGCGCGGCTTCCGCACCAAGGGCGATGTCCGGGTCGGTCGCGTCACCGCGGCCTACCGTGGCACGGACTCCTCGGCGGACCTCGTGTTCGGCGCGGCGACCGTGGCGGGCTCGGTCGGGGCAGCCTTGCGCATCGCGTCGTTCGCCATCGTGCCGAACGTCTCCGGCACGGCCGGGGCGGGGTTCGACGCCGAGCGGAGCATCGCCGAGCAGTGGGCCGACGACATCCAGGCCCACGCCGCGCAGCTGCTCTCGGAGGTGTCCGCGCTGCCGGGCGCGCCCGAACTCGCCGGCACCGTGATCGGCCTCGGCGACACGTGGGAGTCCGCCGTGGACGACGTGGAGTGGGACGCGGACGAGGTGCTGGTCGTAGGATCGAGCAGTCTCGGGCCGATCGCCCGGGTCTTCCTCGGATCCAACGCGACCAAGGTCGTGCGGCACTCCCCCGTACCGGTCGTGGTCGTCCCGCGCCGGGCCCTGGATCCCGCCTGACACCGCCCGCCTGACCTGGCCACACCGACGAGAAGGACGCAGACCATGCCGCACCCGATCCTCGACCTGTTCCCCGCCGGGACCACCGTGGACCCCGACGGCACCCTGCGCTTCGGGGGGTGCCGGGTCGACGACCTGGCGCGCGAGTTCGGCACCCCCGCGATCGTGGTCGACGAGACCGCCCTGCGCGCCCGCGCCAGGGAGTACCGCACCGAGCTGACCTCGCGCTGGCCGAAGGCGCGCGTCGTGTTCGCCTCGAAGTCCTTCCCGGCGACCGCCGTGCAGCGTGTCATGGTCGAGGAGGGGCTCGGGCTCGACGTCGCCGGCGGCGGCGAGATCCTCAGTGCGCTCCGCGCGGGTGTGGATCCGGCCCTCCTCGTCCTGCACGGCAACGCCAAGTCGACCGAGGAGCTGCAGATCGCGGTGGAGGCCGGCCTCGGCCTGGTCGTGGTCGACAACGCGGACGATGTCGACCGGCTCGAGCAGCTGGTGCCCGAGGGCCGCCGGCAGGACGTGCTCGTGCGAATCATCCCCGAGGTCGAGTCCTCCACCCACCCACATGTGCAGACCGGGCAGATCGGATCCAAGTTCGGGCTCACGGTTCCCGCCGCGAAGGAGCTCATCACCCGGATCGAAGCCAGTCCGAAGCTCGCGATGCGCGGCGTGCATGCGCACGTCGGCTCGCAGATCATGGACCCGTCGGAGCTCGCCGCTGCTGTCGCCCCGCTCGCCGAGCTCGGCACCTTCCCGGTGTACGACCTGGGCGGCGGGCTCGGCGCGCGCTACACCTACGACGAGCACCCCGCGAGCGTCGCCGAGTACGTCGAGGCCCTGCTCGCCGCCGCGCGGGAGCACCTTCCCGCCGACGCCGAGCTCATCATCGAGCCCGGCCGCAGCATGGTGAACGGCTCCGCCATGACGCTGTACTCCGTCACGACGGTGAAGCGCGACGCGCGCACGTTCGTGGCCGTCGACGGCGGGATGGGCGACAACCTCGAGGTGGCGCTGTTCTCGCAGCGCTACGAAGGCGCGCTCGCCACCCGCCTCGACGAGGAGGCGGCGGAGGACGTCGTGGTGGTCGGCCGGCACTGCGAGTCGGGCGACGTCCTCATCGACCCGCTGCGCCTTCCCGAGGTCCGCGTGGGCGACCTCCTCGCGGTGCCCGCGACGGGCGCCTACACGCACACCATGGCGAACAACTACAACGGCTATCGACGGCCTCCGGTCGTCTTCGTGCGCGACGGCCAGGCGCGCGCGGTCATCCGCCGGGAGACCTGGGACGACCTCTTCGACCGGGATCTCTGAGGGAGCACATGGAGACTCCACTTCGGGGTCGTTGAGCGAGCACGGCCGAAGGTCGAGGGAGACGAAACGCGGTGCTCTCGCGAGGTGCCGCGTTTCGCCTCCCTCGCCTCGGCCTGACCGCGTGACGACCCGGGCAGGACTCAGGCCGCCGACGGAGTGACCGTGACCTGGATGCTCTTCATGAGCGGCTGGTCGCTCTGCACGCTGAAGTCGGCGTGCCCGATGAGCACGTTCATCTCGGGCATGTAGCCGGCGGCGCACCCCTGGGGCAGGTCGTACGGGACCGCGCGGAAGCCGTGCACGATCCGGGTGGATCCGTCCTTCGACGTCGAGCGGATGTCGACGAGATCCCCCTCGGCGATGCCGCGCTCGCGCATGTCGTCGAGGTGCAGGAAGACCAGCTCGCGCAGGTTCTTCACGCCGCGGTAACGATCGTTGTTGGAGTAGATCGTCGTGTTCCACTGGTCGTGGGACCGCATGGTCTGCAGCACCAGGGTCTCGGCGGAGGCGGGGATCACATCGGGCAGCGGGGCATGCGAGAACTCGGCCTGCCCGGAATCCGTCTCGAACACGCGCTCGCGGGCGGGCTGCGGAATCCGGAAGCCGTGTCGGCTCTGCACGCGCTGGTTGAATTCCTCGAAGCCCGGAAGGACCTGAGCCATCACATCGCGAATACGGTCATAGTCCGCGATGTAGGCGTCCCACGGAGTCTGCGTCTCGGGGAGCGTCGCCTTCGCGATCCCTGCGATGATCGCGGGCTCGGAGCGCAGATACGCGGACGCGGGCCGCTTGCGCCCCACGGAGAGGTGCACCATGCTCATCGCATCCTCGACGGTGACGCCCTGCGGCCCGGCTTCCTGCTGGTCGCGCTCGGTGCGTCCGAGGCACGGCAGGATCAGCGCCTTCTCCCCGTGCACGAGGTGGCTGCGGTTGAGCTTGGTGCTCACCTGCACCGTCAGCGCGCAGCGACTGAGCCCCTCCGCGGTGTACGGCGTGTCGGGGGCAGCGAGCACGAAGTTGCCACCCATGCCGACGAAGACCTTGACCGTGCCGTCGTGCATGCCGCGGATCGTCTTGACCGTGTCCAGGCCCTGGTGGCGGGGCGGGTCGATGCGGCAGACCTCCGCCAGCCGATCCGTCCAGGCGGGCGGCCGGTGGTCGATGCCGCAGGTGCGGTTGCCCTGCACGTTGCTGTGCCCGCGCACGGGGGACGGCCCGGTTCCCGGGCGCCCGATGTTGCCGCGCAGCAGCAGCAGGTTCACGATCTCGCGCACCGTGTCCACGCCGTGCTCGTGCTGGCTCACGCCGAGGCACCAGCTGATGATCGTGCGCTCCGAGCCGAGGTAGACGGCGGCCGCCTCGCGGATCCGCTCCTCGCTGAGGCCGGACTGACGCACGAGCTCGGCCCAGGGCGTCGCCTCGACGAGCGCCCTGTAGTCCTCGAGCCCGTTGGTGTACTCGCGCAGGAACGCAGTGTCCAGGACGGTCGGATCCGTCCGGGCCGCCTCGAACACGACCTTGGACATGCCGCGGATCAGGGCGAGGTCACCGCCGAGGCGCACCTGAAGGTTCATCGTGCTGGTGTCGGTGCTCTTGAACAGCGCCATGTCGACGAACTCGTGCGGCACGATCGTGCGCGTCGCACCGGCCTCGACCAGGGGGTTCACGTGCACCACCTGCGCGCCGCGGCGGACCGCGTCGGACAGCGCGGTCAGCATGCGCGGGGCGTTCGACGCCGCGTTCACGCCGAGGACGAAGAGCGCGTCGCACTCCTCCCAGTCGCGCAGATCCGCCGTGCCCTTGCCCGTGGCCAGCGACGCCTTCAGCGCGCGACCGGAGGCCTCGTGGCACATGTTCGAGCAGTCCGGGAGGTTGTTGGTGCCGTACTCGCGCACCATGAGCTGGTACAGGAACGTCGCTTCGTTGCTCAGCCGGCCGGAGGTGTAGAAGCTGGCCTCGTCCGGGCTGTCCAGACCGCGCAGCTCCTCTCCGATCAGGGCGAACGCGTCA
Organism: Microbacterium sp. Au-Mic1; assembly: GCF_021341785.1. Lineage (GTDB taxonomy): Bacteria > Actinomycetota > Actinomycetes > Actinomycetales > Microbacteriaceae > Microbacterium. Next base: position 204,456 of record NZ_JAJTTF010000001.1, on the reverse strand, counting down.
TCCCAGCTGATCGGCACGTACCGATCGGTCGCGGCGTCATAGCTCATCGGCTCCGTGAGGCGCCCCTGGTCCTCGAGGTCGAAGTCCGTCCACCCGGAGAGCTCCGCGACCGTGTGCAAGGCGAAGAACTGACGATCCACGCGCTTGTGCGTCATCTCCCAGGTGACGTGCTTGATCCCGTTCTCGCAGATGTCCAGCCGCAGGTTGCCGAGATCGTCGGGCCAGGCGCAGCCGGGGCAGTCGTATCCCGACCTGCCATGGTTCATGATGAGCATCGCGCCGGAGCCCGCGATCGGTTCGCGCTCGCGGAGCAGAACCTGACCGACCGACTTCGCGGCGCCCCAGCCCGCCGCCGGGTGGTGATACGGCTTGCGAGACCAGGGAGCGGTCGTGCGCGGCCCGTATCCGCCCTGCCGGGGCTCTCGCGGCATGAGGCCGAAGGCCGTTCCTCCGCGTGCGTCCACGTCGTCGTTCATCGTTCCGCCCGTCCTTCCCGCGCGGCGATCTCCCCGCGCGTCGCCGCATCGATCCGCACGCGCTGCACGTGCGCGTACACGTTCATGGAGTTCCCTCGGACGAAGCCGATCAGCGTCAGCCCCGACTCGTCCGCCAGCTCGACGGCGAGGGAGGAGGGCGCAGAGACCGCGGAGAGCACCGGTATACCCGCCATGACGGCCTTCTGCACCAGTTCGAAGCTCGCCCGGCCCGATACCTGCAGCACGGTCGACCGCAACGGCAGCCGGTCCGCCTGGAGCGCCCAGCCGATCACCTTGTCCACGGCGTTGTGCCGGCCGACGTCCTCGCGGATCACCAGCAGCTCGCCCGTGGCGGCGTCGAAGAGTGCGGCCGCGTGCAGTCCACCGGTCTTGTCGAAGGCGGCCTGCTCGGCGCGGAGCCGGTCGGGCAGCTCCGCGATCCACGCGGCGTCGACCTCGAGGTCGTCGTGCGACACGGCGTGATGCGAGGTCGTGCGCACGGCGTCGATGCTGGCCTTGCCGCACACGCCGCACGAGCTGGTCGTGTAGAAACGGCGCGCCTCGTCGGCGCCGGGAAGCCGCACGCCCGGTGCGAGTGCCACGTCGAGCACGTTGTACGTGTTCTCCGCTCCGCCGGTGCCCGGACCACCGCAGTGGATCGCGGCACGGAAGTCGGAGCTCTTCGAGATCACACCCTCTGAGACGAGGAATCCGATGGCGAGCTCGACGTCATGGCCAGGCGTGCGCATCGTGACCGCGAGCGGAGCACCCGCAATCCGGATCTCCAGCGGCTCCTCGACCGCGAGCGTGTCGGCGCGACGACGCACGCCCTCTCCCAGGGCGATCCGGGTGACCGGCCGCAGCGTCGTGATCCGTCCCACGGCTCGACCCTACTCGCGGATCCGGTGTCCGCGGGCTCGAGCACCGGGTGTTCGTCGATCCGTGCGACGACACGGTGCTCCGGCACAGCTCATCGACCCCGATCCCGCGTGCGCAGGCGCGCGCGAGGCATGGATCCGCGGCGCTCCGAAAGCACCGATGGTGCGGACGGCGCCGGTCTTCCGGTGCGGTCAGTCCCGCTCGGAGGACGCACCCAGAGGCGTGGGCTCCGCGATCGGCACGACCGGGCAGTCCTTCCAGAGGCGCTCGAGACCGTAGTAGGTGCGCTCCTCCTCGTGGAAGACGTGCACGATCAGGTCACCGAAGTCCAGCAGAACCCAACGGGCTTCGCTGCGTCCCTCGCGGCGCACGCGCTTGTAGCCCGCCTCGATCATCTTGTCCTCGACCTCATCGGCGATCGCGGCGACGTTGCGCTCGCTGTTGCCGGTGACGAGCAGGAAGATGTCCACGAGCGGCAGCGGCTCGGACACGTTCAGCGCGAGCAGGTCCTCTCCGCCCTTGGAACGGGCCGCGTCGGCGGCGATCTGCAGCATGTCTGCGGCGGAGGGCGACTGCATCAAGAGAAGGCTCCTGTGGTGATGGCGACGATGAGCGCCCCGACCAGGGCGACGGCGAGCGCGCCGGCGGTGATGGTCAGTGCGAGCATGAGCTTGTTGCCCTTTTCGGGCTCGGGCGGGCGGATGACCTCGCCGGCGGGCTTGATCGTTCCGATCGCCGCGCTGGCGGCGATCGGCGTGGGGGAAGAGGCAGGGGCGAGTTCGCCGTCGACGAGGACCGCGTCGACCTCCTTGCCGTCGGCGACGCCGTCGGCGTGACCGCGCGAGCCGAGACCCGAGGGCAGCTCGTAGCTGCCGGTGACGAGGATCTCACCGGTCGAGGCGACGGGACCCGACAGCGACAGCCCGGCCGGCGCCTGCTGGAAGATCAGGGCGTTCGGCGCCGCGTGGTGCGACCCCGTGGAGTCGCCGATGAGCGCGTCGAACGAGTCGGCCTGCGGCGTGCGAGGCTGCTGCGCGAGCACCCGCTCGCCGAAGCCCGGGTTGACCGTGGAGCCGGCCCCGCCGGCGGGAGCCGCCTGCGGCAGGGGGCGCGGCGCCTCTTCGGCCGGAGCAGCCGACGCCGGAGCAGCAGCTGCCGCCGGCTCGGGTTCGGTCGCGGCGGACCACAGTGCGGTCTGCTCGGACGAGAACGGCAGCGCGACGGGTGCGGGATCGGGCTCGGCAGCCGGTGCGGCGGCGGGAACCGCGGGCAGCAGCGGCGCGGAAGAGGGCTCTGCCGGACGGGCGGGAACGACGAGACGCTCTTCGGGTGCGGTCTCGGGCACGGCCGAGACGGGATCGGCGTGCCAGGTGCGTCCGGTCTCCTCCTCAGCGCGCATGACCGAGGAGACCGAGACGGGCGCGACGCCCTGTTCGGCGTCGTCCACGCCGTCCTGCTCGTCGGGGACCCGCGTCTGCACGGGAGTCGTCGAGGTCTCGTAGGAGCGGCGACGGCTCGGATAACTGGGTCGGGGCACGTCCGTGATCATCCCCGCCGGCTCGGGCGTGGTGTCGGCAGGTGGGGCGGGCGTGACGGGCGCCGGTGCCGGCGGGGCGCTCTGGGATGACGGATCGGACACCGGAACCGCGCCGGTGCGGATCCGCTCCTGCTCCCGCACCTGGCGGCGGGTGAGCGGCTCCTCGCCCGCGACGGAGTCCTGGGGTTCAACGGCGCTCGGCCCAGCCGTGCTCTCGGCGACGTTGTCCGCCGCCGGCGCAGCCGGCGTCTCGGCGACGGGCTCCGGAGCGGCCGGGACCGCCGGAGCGGACGGTGCGGCTTCGGCCTGCTGGCGCGCAGCCTCGGCCTCCTCCGGAGTGACGATCGGGGTCGATCCGGTGAGGCGGGCCTCCCGCATCTGCTTGCGGGTCAGCTGACCGTGCTGATCCGATGTGCTCATGACGTGCTCCGATAAAGATGATGCTTCGCGATGTACTGGACCACTCCATCCGGCACGAGGTACCAGACCGGATCCCCCTCGCGGACACGGGATCGACAGTCCGTCGACGAGATCGCGAGGGCGGGGACTTCCAATTGGCTGACGTCACCGGGGGGCAGACCGTCCGTGCTCAGCACGTGACCGGGTCGGGATACGGCGACGAAATGGGCCAGGTCCCACAGTTCATCATGATCCCTCCAGCTGAGAATCTGCGCCACGGCGTCCGCGCCGGTGATGAAGAAGAACTCCGCCCCGGGACGCTGGGCCTTCAGATCCCGCAGCGTGTCGATCGTGTAGGTGGGCCCGTCACGGTCGATGTCCACGCGGCTGACCGTGAACGACGGGTTCGACGCCGTCGCGATCACCGTCATAAGGTAGCGATGCTCGCTGTCCGACACACCGCTCTTCTGCCAGGGCTGCCCGGTGGGCACGAAGACGACCTCGTCCAGTCCGAACGAGTGCGCCACCTCGCTCGCGGCGACGAGGTGCCCGTGATGGATGGGATCGAACGTCCCGCCCATCACACCGATCCGCGGCACCGGAGTGGTCGTCATCGGATCAGCTCAGTGACCGTGTCCGGCCCCGTGTCCTTCGTGTCCGTGCTCCGCGGCCCACGCCTCCGCCTTGCGGGCGTGACGGTTGGCGACGTTGCGGTAGGAGAGCGCGACCAGGCCGAGAAGTGCGAACACGCCGGCAGCGATGAAGAAGAACGGAAGGGTCTGCAGCGTCACGTTGCCGTGGTGCTCCGTGGTCTCTGCGGCGGCCTGCACGAACTGTGCGACGAGGTTCATCGATTCTCCAGAGTGATCAGGGTGGATCTCAGCTCCTCAGTCTAGCCCTCAGGCGCGGGTCTGCCCCGACCCGCGCGCCAGCCACTTGGTGCTGGTCAGCTCGGCGAGTCCCATCGGGCCTCTGGCGTGCAGCTTCTGCGTGGAGATGCCGACCTCGGCGCCGAAGCCGAACTCGCCGCCGTCCGTGAACCGCGTCGACGCGTTCGCCATCACGACCGCGGAGTCGACCTCGGCCAGGAAGCGCTCGATCACAAGGGCGTCCGTGCTGATGATCGACTCGGTATGCCCGGTGCTGTACCGCCGGATATGCGCGAGCGCCTCGTCGAGATCCTCCACCACGCGCATCGACAGATCGAGGCTCATGTGCTCGGTCGCCCAGTCCTCGTCCGTCGTCGCCACGGCCTCCGGCACGAGCCGGCGGATGTCCTCGTCGCCGTGGATCGTGACGCCCTGCGCGATCAGCGCCTCCGCGACCTCGGGGACGAGCCGGTCAGCGGCACCGCGGAGCACGAGCACCGTCTCCACGGCGTTGCACACGCTCGGACGCTGCACCTTCGCATTCACGACGATGTCGCGCGCCCAGTCCAGCGGCGCCGTGTCGTCGAGCACGATGTGCACCACACCGGCGCCAGTCTCGATGACGGGCACGGTCGACTCCGTCACCACGGTCTCGATGAGCCCCGCACTGCCGCGCGGCACGAGCACGTCGATGAGTCCTCGGGCGTGCATCATCGCGGTGGCGCCCGCGCGGCCGAAGTCGTCCACGGTCTGGATCGCCTCGGCGGTGACCCCGGCCGACACCAGTGCGTCGCGCATCACTCGCACCAGCACCGTGTTGCTCTCCCTGGCGGCGCTGCCCCCGCGCAGCACGGCCGCGTTGCCGGAGCGCAGGGCGAGCGCGGCGATGTCGACCGTGACGTTCGGGCGCGCCTCGTAGATCGCGCCGACCACGCCGAACGGCACCCGCACCTGCTCCAAGGCGACGCCATTGGGCATCCGGTGCCCGCCGACGACACGGCCGACCGGATCCGGCAGGGCCGCCACCTCGCGCACCGCGGCGGCGAGAGCCTCGATCCGCTTCTCGTCCAGGCGCAGGCGGTCCAGGAGGGCATCGCCGATGCCCTCTGCCGCACCGCGGGCGAGGTCACGGGCGTTGGCGGCGATGATGTCGTCCGCGGCGGCCACGAGTGCGGCGGCGATCGCCTGCAACGCTGCGACCTTGCCGTCGCTCGTGAGCCGTGCGGTCTCGCGCGACGCCTCCTTCGCCGCGCGCATCCGCGCCTCAGGGGAATCCGGCCCGTCCTGTGCGGAGGCGTCGGCGGGCACGGCGAAGTCGGCGATCAGGGTGGACATGCGGTCAGTGTACCGACGCCGCGCACCCGGGCGGCCCGGATGACGGATTCAGACCGCCGGCTCGAACCAGGTGCCGATCTCCGCGCCGGAGAGCGCCTCGGAGACCAGATCCGCGCTGGTCACCAGCACGCCGATGCCGCTGGCCGCGGCCAGGCGCGCGGCCGACACCTTGGTCGCCGCTCCCCCGGTGCCGACGCCGTTCACCACGGTCGCGCCGAACTCGAGACCGGAAAGATCGGCGCCCGCGGCCACGACGTCGAGCGGCTCTGCCGCCGGGTCGGAGGGCGGTCGGGTGTACAGCGACTCGACGTCGCTGAGGAGCACGAGCGCGTCGGCCCCGGTCAGCTGCGCCACCAGCGCGCCGAGCCGGTCGTTGTCGCCGAAGCGGATCTCCTGCGTGGCGACGGTGTCGTTCTCGTTCACGATCGGCAGCACCCGCAGCCCGAGCAGACGCTCCATGGCGCGGCGGGCGTTGCTGCGGGAGGTCGGATGCTCCAGATCGCCGGTGGTCAGCAGCACCTGCCCGGCCACGATGCCGTGCGGGCGCAGGGCCTCCTGGTAGCGGTAGATGAGCAGGTTCTGGCCGACAGCGGCCGCGGCCTGCTGCGTGGCGAGGTCGGTGGGCCGCGCGTCGAGCTGCAGGAACGGGATCCCTGTGGCGATCGCGCCGGAGGAGACGAGCACGATCTCGGTGCCGCGCGCGTGCGCCGCAGCCAGTGCCTCCACCAGCAGGGGGATGCGCCAGGCGGCCTCGCCGCTGATCGACGACGATCCGACCTTCACGACGATGCGCGCCGCCGCGGGCAGATCCGCCCGCGTCAGCGCCGTCATTCGACGTCCTCGCTGCCGGCGTCCTCTCCGGCTGCGGTACCCCGGGCGAGGCGCTGCTCCTCGAGCTCGGCGCGCGCCGCCGCCTTCGCGTCCATGCGCTCGTGGTACCGCTCGCGGCGCTCGTTGGTGGTGCGTCGCGTGTTCGGGTCGAAGCGCGAGTCCAGACCGCGCGGCGACGTGATCAGCTCTGCCGCGGAGGACATCTGCGGCTCCCAGTCGAACACGATGCTCTCGCCGGGGCCGATCACGACCGTGGATCCGCGCACCGCGCCCAGGCGGAACAGCTCGTCCTCGACGCCGAGCTTCTCGAGACGGTCGGCCAGGTAGCCCACGGCCTCCTCGTTCTGGAAGTCGGTCTGCTGCACCCAGCGCACCGGCTTGTCGCCGAGGATCCGGTACACGTTGCCGTAGCTGCCGCCCTCGACGCGGATCTCGAACTCGCGCTTCGACCCTCGGGGCCGGATGACGATGCGCTCCTTCGGTGCGGCGGCGGACGCAGCCAGTTCCGCTCGGTGTTCGTCGACGATCTCGCCGAGCGCGAAGGTCAGCGGACGCAGGCCCTCGTGCGAGACCGTGGAGATCTCGAACACGCGGAACCCGCGCTGCTCCAGCTCCGGGCGCACGAAGTCGGCGAGCTCGCGCGCCTCCGGCACATCGATCTTGTTGAGCGCCACCACCTGCGGCCGTTCCAGCAGCGGCACCTGTCCTTCCGGAACCTCGTAGGCGGCGAGCTCGGCGAGGATCACGTCGAGATCGCTGAGCGGGTCACGACCGGGCTCGAGCGTGGCGCAGTCGAGCACATGCAGGAGCGCGGAGCATCGCTCCACGTGCCGGAGGAACTGCAGACCGAGCCCACGCCCCTCGCTCGCGCCCTCGATGAGGCCGGGCACGTCGGCCACGGTGTAGCGGGAGTCGCCGGCCTGCACGACGCCGAGGTTGGGGTGCAGCGTGGTGAACGGGTAGTCGGCGATCTTCGGCCGTGCGGCGGAGATCGCGGCGATGAGGCTCGACTTGCCGGCCGACGGGTAGCCGACCAGCGCGACGTCGGCGACGGTCTTGAGCTCGAGAACGACGTCGCCCTCGAAGCCGGGCGTGCCCAGCAGTGCGAATCCGGGAGCCTTGCGCTTGGGCGTCGCCAGCGCGGCGTTGCCGAGGCCGCCGTGGCCTCCCGCTGCGGCCACATAGCGCTCGCCCGGGGTGACCAGGTCGGCCAGGACCGTGCCGTCGGGCGCCTTGACGACCGTGCCGACCGGCACGAGCAGCTCGAGGTCCTCACCGTCGTAGCCGGCGCGGTGGTCGCCCATGCCGAAGCCGCCGTTCTGCGACGTGCGGTGCGGCGAGTGGTGGTAGGACAGCAGCGTGCCGGTCTGCGGGTCGGCGACGAGCACGATGTCGCCGCCGTCACCGCCCTTGCCGCCGTCAGGGCCGCCGAGGGGCTTGAACTTCTCCCGGTGCACCGACACGCAGCCATTGCCGCCCTTGCCCGCGCGCAGGTGCAGCGTCACCCTGTCGACGAACGTGACCATGCGGATCCTCCTGGGTTGCGGGATGGCACTGACCGAAGCGTGCCGGGATATGGAAACGGGGCGAGCCGAAGCCCGCCCCGTTGCCGAAAGTCTGCGCTGCGATTACTCGGCAGCTGCGACGATGTTGACGACCTTGCGGCCGCCCTTCGCGCCGAACTCGACCGCGCCGGCGGCGAGGGCGAACAGCGTGTCGTCGCCACCACGGCCGACGTTCACGCCGGGGTGGAAGTGCGTGCCGCGCTGACGGACGAGGATCTCGCCGGCGCTGACGGTCTGACCGCCGAAGCGCTTCACGCCGAGTCGCTGTGCGTTGGAGTCACGACCGTTGCGGGTCGAGCTCGCACCCTTTTTGTGTGCCATTTCTCAGCTCCTCTTCGTGCTTACTTGATGCCGGTGATCTTGACGCGCGTGAGGTCCTGACGGTGGCCCTGGCGCTTCTTGTAACCGGTCTTGTTCTTGAACTTCTGGATGACGATCTTCGGGCCGCGGAGGTGGCTGACGACCTCTGCCGTGACCTTGACCTTCGCGAGCTTGTCGGCGTCGGTGGTGATCTTGTCACCGTCGACGAGGAGCACCGCGGCCAGCTCGACCTTGTCGCCCTGGGCCGCCTTCAGACGGTCGAGCTGAACGATCGTGCCGACCTCGACCTTCTCCTGGCGTCCACCGGCGCGCACTACTGCGTAAACCACTTCATACCTGTTTCGTTGGGGAGCGGGACCGCTCCGTAATCTCACGGGAAGACTGTGCGTGCATCGCGCCACAGCAGAGGGATCCGCAGTGGCGGGCGCGAGTTGCATGATCCCGCGGCGGCCGAGTGGGGCGTCCGGCGCGGTGCACCAAGGAGCTACTTTACCGGATGCGCCCTCGCCTCGCAAAGCGAGCACGACCGTGTCGGGATCCGGATCCGATCGCCGGGCGCATGAGCCCCGGCACCCGTCGTCGCGTCTAGGATCGCGGAATGGCGATCCTCGTGGACGACGCGATCTGGCCGGCGCACGGCCGCCTCTGGGCGCACATGGTCAGCGACACCAGCGTCGCCGAACTGCACGCGTTCGCCGCGCGTCACGAGATCCCGCCTCGGGCGTTCGACCTGGACCACTACGACGTCCCCGCCGACGCCCTGGACCGGCTCGTCGCAGGCGGCGCGGAGCGCGTGGGGGGCAAGGAGCTCACCCGCCGGCTGATCGCATCCGGCCTGCGCGTCCCGGCCCGCGATCGCACCGGCGGGCACGACCACGACACGAGGATCCCGCGATGACCTCGAGCAGGCTGGAGGCGTTCAGCGACGGGGTGCTCGCGATCATCATCACCGTGATGGTGCTCGGGCTCGCCGTTCCGAAGGGCTCGACCTGGACAGACCTCGTGCACACCTCCGGGCTGGGTCTGCTCACCTATCTGCTGAGCTTCGTCTACGTCGGGATCTACTGGAGCAACCACCACCACCTGTTCCAGTTGCGTCCCACGGTGAACGGCGCCGTGCTCTGGGCCAACCTGCACCTGCTGCTCTGGCTGTCGCTGTACCCCTTCACGACCGCGTGGCTGACCGAGACCCGCGTCGCCCAGGTTCCCACCATCGTCTACGGGCTCAACCTGCTCGGCGCCGCCATCGCGTACACGATCCTGCAGCGCACGATCGCGCGTCAGCCCGGCGGGGACAGGATCCGCGAGGCGTTCGGGCACGATGTCAAGGGCATCGTCTCGCCGCTGCTGTATCTGAGCGGTCTGAGCCTGTCGTTCGTCGTTCCATGGCTGGGCCTGATCCCCTATGTCATCGTCGCCGTGGTCTGGCTGGCGCCGGACCGGCGCGTCGAGCGATACCTGCGCACGCACGCGACCGATGTCTCGGAGCGGGCCGCCGACGACGAGGAGGACCCGGCACCGTAGCGCCGAGCCCTCCTGACGTGGTCCTGCGGCCGGGTCAGCCCTGCTCCGCCTGGGGTGCGGCCTCGGTGGTGTGCACGACGGCCGTGCCCGCGGAAAGCGCGGCGGTGGTCACCCGGCGACGGTTGCGGCCCTGTCCCGGCGCCTTGGGCTCGGGAAGCGCATCCAGCACCGAGTCGAGCAGCTGCTCGGCCTCCGTCCTGGGCGCCTTGCTGCGGTCGGAACCGCGCTTCTTCCGCGGCTTCTTGGATCGTTCCTGCGCCGAGCGCTCGGCCGGAGCGTCCGCCACCGGCTCCGCGGGCGCGTCGCCGGCGGCCGCGGGCGTCTCCCCCGCGGCACGGCTGGAGGCGGCGATCTGGGCGAGAGCGGACTTCGCGCCCTCCGGAATGACGTGCGTGCCGCCGTTCGCGGGCGCGGCGGACGCGGCCGGCGTGGTGCCGTTGCCGTTGCCGTTCCCGTTGCCGTTCGAGGGGGCGTTGCCGCCGCGCTGGCGACGGTTGGAGCTCTGCTGGGGGGCCGCCGCGCGGTGCTTCACGACGGGGTCATGGTGCACGATCACTCCGCGGCCCGCGCACACCTCGCAGGGCTCGCTGAAGGTCTCCAGCAGACCGAGGCCCAGCTTCTTGCGCGTCATCTGCACGAGCCCCAGCGAGGTCACCTCGGCGACCTGGTGCTTGGTGCGGTCGCGGCTCAGGCACTCCACCAGACGGCGCAGCACGAGGTCGCGGTTGGACTCGAGCACCATGTCGATGAAGTCGACGACGATGATGCCGCCGATGTCGCGCAGGCGCAGCTGGCGGACGATCTCCTCCGCGGCCTCGAGGTTGTTCTTGGTGACCGTCTCCTCGAGATTTCCACCCGAGCCGACGAACTTGCCGGTGTTGACGTCGACGACGGTCATGGCCTCGGTGCGGTCGATCACGAGGGATCCCCCCGACGGCAGCCACACCTTGCGGTCCAGCGCCTTCTCGATCTGCTCGGTCACCCGGTAGACGTCGAACGGGTCGCTGGTGTCCTCGTACGCCTCGACACGATCCAGCAGGTCGGGCGCGACGCTCTCCAGGTACGAGCGGATGGTGCGGCCGGCGTCGGCGCCCTGGATGCGCATCCGCGTGAAGTCCTCGTTGAAAACGTCGCGGACGATCTTGACGAGCAGGTCGGGCTCGGCATGCAGCAACGCAGGCGCCTGCTGGGTCTCGACCTGCTTCTGGATGTAGCTCCACTGCGCGGTCAGGCGCTGCACGTCGTTGGTCAGCTGCTCCTCGGTCGCGCCCTCGGCCGCCGTGCGCACGATCACGCCGCTGGACTCCGGGAGCACCTCCTTGAGGATGCGCTTGAGGCGCGCGCGCTCGGTGTCGGGCAGCTTGCGCGAGATGCCGTTCATGGATCCGTTCGGCACGTACACGAGGTAGCGGCCGGGCAGCGAGATCTGGCTGGTGAGGCGGGCGCCCTTGTGGCCCACCGGGTCCTTGGTGACCTGCACCAGCACGCGATCGCCAGCCTTGAGGGCGAGCTCGATACGGCGCGGCTGGTTGCCGGTCTCCACGCCGTCCCAGTCCACCTCGCCCGAGTACAGCACCGCGTTGCGGCCGCGACCGATGTCGACGAACGCGGCCTCCATGCTGGGCAGGACGTTCTGCACGCGGCCCAGGTACACGTTGCCGATGAGGGACGCGTCCTGGTTGCGGGCGACGTAGTGCTCGACGAGCACGTTGTCCTCGAGAACGGCGATCTGGGTGCGGCCGTTCTTGGAGCGCACGATCATCTCGCGATCGACGGCCTCGCGGCGGGCGAGGAACTCGGCCTCGGTGACGACGGGGCGACGACGGCCGGCATCGCGGCCGTCTCGGCGGCGCTGCTTCTTGGCCTCGAGCCGGGTGGATCCCTTGATCGCCTTCGGCTCCGTGATGTACTCGACGACCCGCTGGCGCTGACGCGGCTGCTCGATATCGCCGCCGCGGCCGCGCGAACGCCGTCCGAAGGAGTCGTCGGCGTCGTTGTCGTCCCGTGCGTCACGGCTGTCGCGCGCACCGCGGGAGGAGCGGGCCGGGAGCGGGACGATCGTGGGAGCGTGGAAGTGCAGCTGCGTCGAGACACGGGAGACGAAGATCTCCGGCAGCAGACCGAGGCTCACGGCGGTGACGGCCTCGGGCTCCGCCTCCGGGGCGGATCCGGCGGCGCCGTCAGTCGCGGGCTCGTTCGCCGGGGCGGTCTCGGGCTCGGACTCCACGAGCGGCTCCGCCACGAGCTCGGGCTCAGCGGCCGTCTCGACCTCGGTGACGGACTCGACCTCGGGCTCCACGGGAGCCGCGCTCTCGGCGGCGGGCTCCGCGGCGCTCTCCGCGTCGCTGTCGACATCGGCGGGCACGGCTGCGTCCTCGTCGGATGCGGCCGGGGTCACCGCCTCGTCCACGACCTCGGCGGAAGCGGTGTCCTCGTCCGTCGGCGCGGGCGTCGGCTCCGCGGGCTCGGGAGCTACCGGCGCCTGCAGCGCGTCGAGGTCGAGGGTAGGGGCGTTGTCATTGTTCTCGTCGGCCATCTCTGGCGTACTCCCTGCACGACGGCCGGGCCGTCGTGAATTCTCTCGTGCGACACCCTCGGCGTCGCGAACTCAATCGGTCTGCGATCGGCATGTGCTCTGATCGCTGGGGGCAGGAGCCCCCGAAGTCTGTATCCGTCGGCCGCCATCACGGCGACGCGACCCGTCCATTATCGCACCATCGCGGCCGGATGCCCGCCTTGACGCGAACCGATGCATCCGCATGCATCCCGCACAGAACGGCGACTGCGATAATCGCGGCATGTCTGCACAGCGCAACCTCGCGGGGACCAGGCCCGTCGGCTACGCCATCTGGCTCATCGTCGCGAGCGTCGTCGGGTGGTGGGCCGCCTTCCAGCTCACCCTCGACAAGTTCGCCACCCTGGAGAATCCGACCGCCGATCTCAGCTGCAACGTCAGCGTGTTCGTGCAGTGCGGGAAGAACCTGGATTCCTGGCAGGGCTCGGTGTTCGGCTTCCCGAACCCGCTCATCGGCCTCACCGGGTGGATGGCCCCGCTCGTCGTGGGCGTGGCGATCCTCGCGGGCGCCCGCTTCCCCCGCTGGTTCTGGGGGCTCTTCGGCCTCGGCATCACCGGCGCCTTCGTCTTCATCGCATGGCTGATCTGGCAGAGCTTCTTCGATCTGCACACGCTGTGCCCCTGGTGCGGCCTGACGTACCTCGTGGTGATCCCCACGTTCCTGGCGACCGTCCAGCAGCTCTTCGCGAACGGGACGTTCCCGATCAGCCGGGGCGCCCAGCAGGCGGCGCGTCGACTCGGCTCCTGGGTGCCGCTCGCATCGATCCTGGCGTTCGCGATCGTGGTGCTGCTCGCCCAGATCGCCGGAGTGGATCTGATCGGCGAGGTCGTCCGGATGTTCTGAGCCCGGTCGCACCGCCGCATCCTGCGAGCAGAACGCCCCGGTCCTCGATGAGAGGACCGGGGCGTTCACGTCTGCGGAGCTGTGGGGATCAGCCGAACCAGATCCCGAGCTCGCGCGCGGCGGACTCGGGCGAGTCGGAGCCGTGCACCAGGTTCTGCTGCACCTTCAGGCCCCAGTCGCGACCGAAGTCGCCGCGGATCGTGCCGGGCGCGGCCGTGGTCGGGTCGGTGGTGCCGGCCAGCGAGCGGAAGCCCTCGATGACGCGGTTCCCAGCCAGGCGGATCGCGACGGACGGGCCTGAGAGCATGAACTCGAGGAGCGGCTCGTAGAACGGCTTGCCCTCGTGCTCGGCGTAGTGCGCGGCGAGGAGGTCGCGGTCGGGGTCGACGAGGCGGATGTCGACGAGGGCGTAGCCCTTCGCCTCGATGCGGGCGAGGATCGCGCCGGTGAGGCCGCGGGCGACGCCGTCGGGCTTGACCAGGACGAGGGTCTCTTCGGTGGGCATGTCAGTCACTCTCTGTCGTCTTTCCAGCGGTGTCGGTGGAGGAGGTGGTGTCGGCGGTGGGGGTGGTGGGATCCGCGCGGCGGGCGGAGGCGGCGGCGCGGTCCGCGCGTCCGCCGACGATCATCGCGTAGGCCCACATGCCGCCGAACACGATCGCGACCAGCAGGATCGCGGGCACGAGGATGGCGGACAGCAGGACGATGACCTGCAGGATCCATCCCATCACGATTCCGGTCCTGCTGCCCATCATCCCTGCGGCGGCGAGCATCGCGACGCCGACCACGGCGCCGCCCACGATGCCCCACCACGGCTCGATGCCGGGGCCGAGCGCCTTCAGCCCGTAGACGGTGAGCCCTGCCAGGCCCACGACGATCGCCTCGAACGCGAGGATGATCGACCCGAGCTTCTGCGCGAGCCCCCGCGGTTTCCGGGTGCGGCGGGGACGCACGGCGCGCGCGTCGGTCGCGGAGTGGTCGGTCACGCGCGCCATCCGCTCTTCCAGTCCTCATCGGCGGCGAGCGAGATCGCCTCGCCCGCGAGCACGACGGATCCTGCGATCACAACCGCGCGGCGATCCGCGGAGGCTGCCCATTCACGGGCCGCGTCTGCGGCCTCGGCCAGGGTCGGATGCACCGTGGCCCGGCCGCCGGCGCGCTCCACCAGATCGGCGATCGCGTCGGGTTCGCTCGCCCGGTCGGAGTCGGGGGCGGTCGCGAACACGTGATCGACGGCCGGCAGCAGCGTCTGGACGATGCCCGCCGCGTCCTTGTCTCCGAGCACGCCGAGCACGAGGCCCCACTCGTCGAAGTCGAAGCTGTCCTTCAGCGCGGCCGCGAGGGCGCGTGCGCCGTGCGGGTTGTGCGCCGCGTCCACGACCACGGTCGGGGCGATGCCCAGCAGCTGCAGGCGGCCGGGCGAGGTGGCGCCCTGCAGTCCCTCGGCGAGCACGTCACCGACGATCGCGTGCTGCGCTCCGCCGATGAGCGACTCGACGGCCGCGATCGCGAGGGCCGCGTTGAACCCCTGGTGCTCGCCGTACAGGGGCAGATACTCCTCGGCATACTGCCCCGCGAGGCCCCGCACCGTGATCTGCTGGCCGCCCACGGCGAGGCGCTGCTCGACGAGGGCGAAGTCCTGCCCCTCGAAGGCGATGCTCGCGCCCCGCTCCGCCGCGACCCGGCGCAGCACGGCCTCGGCCTCGGGCGTCTGCCGCGAGGAGACCACGGCGGCGCCGTCCTTGATGATCCCGGCCTTGACCTCCGCGATCTTCGCGATCGTGTCGCCCAGGCGGTCGGCGTGGTCGAGGTCGATCGGGGTGAAGACCGCCGCATCGCCGTCGGCGGTGTTCGTGGAATCCCAGGATCCGCCCATGCCCACCTCGAGCACGAGCACGTCGATGGGGGCGTCCGCGCAGGCCACGAAGGCCAGCACGGTGAGCAGCTCGAAGAAGGTCAGCGGCGCGTCGCCGGAGGCCTCGAGCTCGGCGTCGACGATCCCGACGAAGGGCTCGATCTCCTCCCACGCATCGGCGACGGCGGCATCGGCGATCGGCTCGCCGTCGATCATGATCCGCTCGGTGAACCGCTCCAGGTGCGGGCTCGTGAACAGGCCGGTACGCAGACCGTGCGCGCGCAGCAGGCTCTCGATCATGCGTGCCGTCGAGGTCTTGCCGTTCGTGCCGGTCAGGTGCACCACCCGGTACGTCCGCTGCGGGTCGTCCATGAGCTCGAGCAGGCGGGCCGTGCGCTCCTTGCGAGGCTGCACCCACCGCTCCCCCGCCCGCTCCAGCAGTGCGGAGTAGACGGCGTCCGCGCGTTCGCGGTCATCGGTCACGATGCATCTCCGATCCGGCTCACGGCGACGGCGAATCCGCCGCGGTTCGCGTAGGTGCCCTGGTCGATGTCGGCCACGAACTCCGCCGTGGCGAACTCGGCGGCTGCGTCCAGCACGTCCGCCTCGATCGCGAGCGTCTCCTCGGCCACCGCGGCGACATCGAACGCCGAACGGACCGCCGCGGCATCCTCCGCATCAGCGAAGCGCAGCTGCAGGCGAATACGGTCGCTCACGTCGAAGCCGGCGTTCTTGCGGGTGTCCTGCACGGCGCGGATCACGTCGCGCGCCAGCCCCTCCGCCTCGAGCTCAGGGGTGGTCGCGGTGTCGAGCAGCACGAAGCCGCCGGTCGGGACGACGGCCAGCGCCTCGCCCTCCGGGCGCCCCGTGGTCTCCAGCGCGAGCTCGTACTCGTGCGGTTCGAGGGCGATGCCATCCGCCGTCACCACGCCGGATTCCTCGGTCCAGAAGCCGTCCTTCGCGGCGCGGATCACGCGCTGCACGTCCTTGCCGAGGCGCGGACCAGCGGCGCGGGCGTTGACGCTGAGGCGGTGACTGATGCCGTACTCCGCCGCCGTTCCCTCGCCCTGGGCGACCAGCTCGACGCTCTTCACGTTCAGCTCTTCGCGGAGGATGTCCTCGAACGGCGCCAGCGCAGCCGCCTGCGGCGAGACGACGGTGAAGCGGGCCAGCGGCAGGCGCACGCGCAGCTTCTCCTTCTTGCGCAGCGCGTTGCCGACGCTGGACAGCTCGCGCACCGCGTCCATCGCGTCGCGCACGTCGTCCGCGTGCGGGAACAGCTCGGCATCGGGCCAGTCGGTCAGGTGCACGCTGCGCCCGCCGGTGAGCCCCTGCCAGACGCGCTCGCCGATGAGCGGCACGAGCGGCGCCGCCACGCGGGTCAGCGTCTCCAGCACGGTGTAGAGCGTGTCGAAGGCCTCGGTGGTCGTGGGGTCGGACGGGTCGACGCCCACCCAGAACCGATCGCGCGAGCGGCGGATGTACCAGTTCGTGAGCACCTCGGCGAATTCGCGCAGGCGCGAGGCCGCGGTGGTCGAGTCGAGGCCCTCCAGGTCCTCCTGCACGCCGCGGACGAGATCGCCCGTGCGGGCCAGGATGTACCGGTCCAGCACGTCGGTCGAGTCCGTACGCCAGCGCGCCTCGTAGCCGGAGCCCTCCGGGCCGGCGGCGGCGTTCGCGTAGGTCGCGAAGAAGTACCACGAGTTCCACAGCGGCAGGATGAACTCGCGCACGCCGGCGCGGATCCCCTCCTCCGTCACGGACAGGTTGCCGCCGCGCAGCACCGAGCTCGACATCAGGAACCAGCGCATCGCGTCGGATCCGTTCCGGTCGAACACCTCGGAGACGTCGGGGTAGTTGCGCAGCGACTTCGACATCTTGTAGCCGTCGGATCCCAGCACGATGCCGTGGCAGCTCACGCCCGTGAAAGCGGGGCGGTCGAACAGCGCGGTCGACAGCACGTGCATGAGGTAGAACCAGCCGCGGGTCTGCCCGATGTACTCGACGATGAAGTCGGCGGGCGAGTGCGAGTCGAACCACTCCTGGTTCTCGAACGGGTAGTGCACCTGCGCGAAGGGCATGGACCCCGAGTCGAACCACACGTCGAAGACGTCCTCGATGCGCCGCATCGTGCTCCGCCCGGTGGGGTCATCGGGGTTCGGCCGCGTCAGCTCGTCGATGTACGGACGGTGCAGATCCACCTGTCCCTCGGCGTTGCGCGGCAGGCGACCGAAGTCGCGCTCCATGTCCGCGAGGGATCCGTAGGCGTCGACGCGCGGGTGCTCGGGGTCGTCGCTCTTCCAGATCGGGATCGGGGATCCCCAGTAGCGGTTGCGGCTGATCGACCAGTCTCGCGCGCCCTCGAGCCACTTGCCGAACTGGCCGTGCTTGACGTTCTCCGGCACCCAGGTGATCTGCTCGTTGTTCGCGAGCATGTCGTCCTTGAAGTCAGTGACGCGCACGAACCAGCTGGACACCGCCTTGTAGATGAGAGGGTTCCGGCACCGCCAGCAGTGCGGGTAGGAGTGCAGGTAGCTCTGCAGGCGCAGCAGGCGCCCGTTCGCACGCAGCAGGCGTACGAGCGGCGTGTTCGCGTCCATCCAGAGCTCTCCCGCCACGTCGGTGACGTTCGGCAGGAACCGCCCGCCCTCGTCGAGCGAGAGGATCGTGGGGATCCCCGCGGCGCCCGCGACGCGCTGGTCGTCCTCACCGTAGGCGGGCGCCTGGTGCACGATGCCGGTGCCGTCGCTCGTCGTGACGTAGTCGTCGACGAGGATCTGCCAGGCGTTCTCGGTGCCCCAGGTCTCGGTGTCGGCGTAGTAGTCGAAGAGGCGGTCGTACGTCACGCCCGCCAGCTCGGCGCCGGTCACGGTGGTGGCGACCGCGGCGAGCGCGTCCTCCGCGGTGTCGTAGCCGAGGTCCTTCGCATAGCCGCCGAGCAGGTCCCGCGCGAGCAGGAAGCGGTCGCCCTGCGCCCCCTCCGAGGTTCCGTTCGGCCCCGCGGGCAGCACGGCGTAGACGATCTCCGGCCCCACCGCGAGCGCGAGGTTGGTCGGCAGGGTCCACGGGGTCGTGGTCCAGGCCAGTGCCCTGGCTCCCTCGAGATCGAGGGCCGCCGCCTTCTCCCCGGAAAGCGGGAAGCTCACGGTGACGGAGGGATCCTGGCGCTCCTTGTAGACGTCGTCGTCCATGCGCAGCTCGTGCGCGCTGAGCGGCGTCTCGTCGCGCCAGCAGTACGGGAGCACCCGGTACCCCTCATAGGCGAGGCCCTTGTCGTGCAGGGTCTTGAAGGCCCAGAGCACGCTCTCCATGTAGCCGAGGTCGAGCGTCTTGTAGCCGCGCTCGAAGTCGACCCAGCGCGCCTGGCGGGTGACGTAGTCCTGCCACTCGTGCGTGTAGGCGAGCACCGACTCGCGAGCCTTCGCGTTGAAGACGTCGATCCCCATCTGCTCGATCTCGTCCTTCTCGGTGATCCCGAGCTGCTTCATCGCCTCGAGCTCGGCCGGGAGGCCGTGCGTGTCCCACCCGAACACGCGGTCGACCTTCTTGCCGAGCATGGTCTGGAAGCGCGGGAACAGGTCCTTCGCGTAGCCCGTGAGCAGGTGGCCGTAGTGCGGCAGGCCGTTGGCGAACGGCGGGCCGTCGTAGAAGACCCACTCCTCGGCGCCGTCGCGCTGGGCGATCGAGGCGCGGAAGGTGTCGTCGGCCTCCCAGAACGCGAGCACGTCGCGCTCGATCTCGGGGAAGCGCGGGCTCGGGGTGACGGCGTCGGCGGCGGGGCCGAAGGATCCGGCGGATGAGGTGCGCGGGTAGGTCATCGTGTCTCGCAGTGTCGGTGGCGGGCGGGAGCTGCGCGCCGGGACGATCCTGCGCCGGTTCAGGCGAAGGGACCGCGGTACCACCCTGCATTGCCCGAACCATGAACCTGTCGGTTGACAGCTCAGACCACTTTCACTGCGGCTGTGACGGGCCTGCCCCGCTCGGTTCTACTGATTCCGGCTCCGGCGCTTCGACAGGCTCAGCGACCGCAGGGCGGAACGTTCTTCCGAGAGCTCCCCGGTGATGGCCGGATCGATGCTCGTGCTGTCCAGTCTAACGCCGCCTCTCGGGCCGCCGCGCCGCCGTGCGGAAGAGGGCCGGGTAGGGCATCGAACCATGAGCCGCTGTCGGCGAGAGGTCCTAGGGTCGTGGCATGGCCCGCAGCACCGAACGCCCCCAGCCGCCCCGCGCCTCGCCGCCCGATCTGCCGGACGAGCTCGAAGACGCGGTCGGCCGTCGTCACGGCGACCACGTCGGCCAGAGGATCCCGCTCGCCGAGGATCTCGCGCACGCGCAGTTCGAGCAGTGCTCGCTGTCGGGCGCGGCGGACCGCGTCGACCTGACCGGGGCGACGCTGCTGGATGTCGAGATCGTGGACGCGCGCACGCCTGTGCTGTCGCTCAAGGATGCGACGATCCGGCGGCTGCGCATCGCGGGCGGGCGGATCGGCACGCTCGACCTGTCCGGCGCGCACGTCGCGGAGCTGATGCTCGAGCACGCCCGTATCGACTATCTGTCGCTCGCGGCAGCGAAGATCCAGGACTCCGTCATCGCCGACTGCACGCTCGCGACCGTGGATCTCCCGTCGGCCACGGCCACCCGCGTGAGATTCGAGCGCTGCAGCGCAGACGAGGTCGACACTCGGGGCCTCAGGGCCGACGCTCTCGATCTGCGCGGGCTCGACGCCCTCGCGTTCCTGGACGTGACGGCCCTGCGCGGCACCACGCTGTCGGCACGGCAGGTCGAGCTGCTCGCCCCGGTCTTCGCCCGCGCGGCCGGCATCGAAGTCCAGGACTAGTCGGAGGAGGACGACGCGGCGAGCAGCTCCCGCGTGAACGAGTGCTGCGGCTTGGCCAGCACCTGGGCGGCCGGGCCCTGTTCGACGATCGCCCCGTCCTGCATCACGAGCAGATCGTCGGCCACGGAGGCGATCACGCCGAGGTCGTGCGAGACGAGGAGCATCGTCAGCCCGCGATCGCGCTGCAGGCGGTCCAGCAGCGCGAGGATGCGCGCCCGCACGGTCGCGTCCAGCGCCGAGACCGGCTCATCGAGCACGAGCACTTCGGGCTCCGCCGCGAGCGCACGGGCGATCGCGGCCCGCTGCCGTTGACCGCCCGACAGCGCGGCAGGGCGCCGTGCCGCGAGCGCAGGATCCAGGCCGACCTCGCGCAGCAGGTCGGCTGCGCGCGCCACCCGCTGCCCGCGGGGAACGCCGCCGGCGGCGAGCGCCTCGCGGAGCGAGCGTCCGATCGACCAGCGCGGGTCGAACGCGCCCAGCGGGTTCTGATGCACGAGCTGGATCCGCGGTCGCACACCGGCGGCCCACGTGACCGTGCCGGTGTCGGCGCGCTCGACCCCGAGGACGACACGGGCCAGCGTGGTCTTCCCCGACCCGGATTCCCCGACCACGCCGAGTGTGCGTCCGCGACGCCACGCGAAGGAGATGTCACGGAGCGCGGGCCGGTCGAAGCTCTTGCCGACGGCGGCCACGGTCGCGAGCAGCGGCGCGTCGCCGAGGGGCGCGGTGCGCGGTGCCGGGGTCGAGGCGAGCACGAGGTCTCGCGTGTACGCGTCCTTCGGGGCGGCGAGCACCTGGCCCGCCGCCCCGTGCTCGACGACGCGCCCGTCCTTGAGCACCACCACGCGGTCGGCGATCCGGCGCACCGCCGCCATGTCGTGACTCACGAACACGACCGCGGTGCCGTCGTCGGCGATCCGGCGCAGCAGCGTCAGCACCCGCGCCTGCACGGTGGCGTCCAGCGCCGTGGTCGGTTCGTCGGCGACCAGCACCGTGGGCGCGGCGGCGAGGGCGCTCGCGATGAGGGCCCGTTGACGCAGCCCGCCGGAGAGCTCGTGCGGTCGCTGCCGGGCGCGACGCTCCGGTTCCGGAATGGCGACGTCGGCGAGCAGCTCCCGCACCCGCGCGCCCCGTGCCGCACGCGGAACGGATCCATGGATCTCCAGCGGCTCGGCGACCTCGGCGCTGATGCGGCGCAGCGGATCCAGGGACACGAGCGCATCCTGCGAGACCAGGGCGATGCGTGCTCCGCGGAGCGTCCGCCAGCCGCGCTCGGGCAGCGCCACGGCATCGACACCGTCCACCTCGAGCGTTGCCGCGGAGACCACGGCGTGCTCCGGCAGCAGGCCGAGCAGCGCCCGGACCGTGAGGGACTTGCCGGCCCCCGACTCCCCGACGAGCGCGACGCACTCCCCCGGCGCGACCGTGAACGCGACGTCGTCCACGAGCACTCGCCGGTCGATGCGGATGCGCAGGCCCTCAACCCGGAGAACGGACCGGGCGCCGCCCGCGGGAGCCTCGGCGCTCATGCGCGCCTCCCCTCGGCTCGGGCCCGCAGCGTGCGCCCGACGAAGGTCGCCGCGAGCACGGTCAGCGTGATCGCCAGCCCGGGGAACACGGCGATCCACCAGGCCTGGCCGAGCACGTTGCGCCCGCCCGCGAGCATCAGCCCCCACTCGGGCGACGGCTCCGCGGGGCCGAGCCCGAGGAAGCTGAGGCCCGCGGCGGCGAGGATGCTGGAACCGAGCCCGATCGTTGCGAGCACGCTGAGCGCGCCGAGCACACCGGGCGCGACGTGCCGTCGGAACGTCGTGAACGCTCCGACGCCGAGGATGCGCGCCGCCTCCACATGCTCGGCGCGCCGCAGCACCTGGGTCTGCGCGCGGGCGAGCCGCACGTACACGGGGATCGCGGCGAGCGTCACGCCGATGGCGACGTTGGCGACTCCGGGGCCGAGGATCGCCACGACGACCAGGGCCAGCAGGAACTCGGGGAACGCCATCAGCACGTCGTTCGTGCGCATCAGGGCGGCGTCGACCGGCCGCGGCGCCACCCCGGCGAGCGCACCGACCATCAGACCGACCACGAGTGCCAGAGCAGTGGCCAGGACACCGATGCCGAGCGAGCGCCCGGCCCCGTGCACGACCCTGGCGTACACGTCGCGCCCGCTCTGATCCGTACCGAACGGGTGCCCCGGTCCCGGCGGCAGCAACGCGTCGCGCACATGGGTCTGCAGCGGATCCGCCGGGGCGAGCAGGGACGGCACGAGGGCGGCCAGCACGAACGCGGCCAGCACGAGCACGGCGACCGCGAGCAGGGCGCGCCGCACCGGCCTCATGCCGCGGCCTCCGGGCGCGCGGGTGCAGCCTCGGCCGGGCGACCCGCGGATGCCCGCAGGCGCGGATCCAGGAACGGCGCCGCGAGCTCGACGAGGGTGTTCACGATCACGTACACGAGGGCGCTGAACAGGATGATCCCGGTCACCACCGGCAGGTCGCGCCCGGTGATCGCCGCCAGCGTCACCCGCCCCAGTCCCGGCCGGGCGAACACCGTCTCCACCAGCACCGCACCGCCCAGCAGCGACCCCACGAGGTATGCGCTCAGGGTCAGCGCCCCGATCGAGCCGTGCCGCAGGGTGTGCCGCAGCGTGAGCCGGGCATGGTCGGCGCCGCGTGCGCGCACCGTCAGCGCCCACGGCTGCCGCTCGGCCGCCTCCACGCCGTCGCGAAGCACCTGGCCGAGCAGCGCCGCGACGGGCAGCGCCAGGGTGACCGCCGGCAGCACGAGGCTCGCCCCGGTCCGTGAGCCCGCGACGGGGAACCATCCCAGCCCGAAGGCGAACACCGTGAGCAGCAGCAGCCCGATCCAGAACACGGGCGAGGACAGCACGATCAGCTCCCCTGCCGCGACGAGCCCTCGGGCGAACGGCCGGCGGGCGATCAGCACTCCGGCGAGCGCGAGCAGCACCGCGATCGCGAGGGCGAGGGCCGTGAGCTGCAGCGTGGCGCCCAGCTGACGGCCGATCACCTCGCTCACCGGCATCCGCAGCTGATAGGACGTGCCGAGATCACCGTGCAGCAGATCGGACAGCATCGACAGATACTGCTGCCAGAGCGGCCGGTCCAGCCCGAGTTCCGCCCGGATCCGCTCCTTGACCGCCTCGCCCACCTGGGCCTGCGGGCCGAGCATGACGCTCACCGGGTCGCCGGGCAGCACCCGGAACGCGAGGAACGAGAGGGTCGCCGCGCCCCACAGCACGAGCACGACCGACAGCGCCGTCCCGCCGATCCGGCGCAACACGGCACCGGATCGGCGGGCGGACCTGTTCTGGAGTCGCTGTCGATCCCTCACGAGCGGACGATATCGCGAACCGCGCTCACTTCACGCTGGTGCCGAAGAACAGCGGCCGCCCGTAGATGTCGAAGCCGAGACCCGTCACCTTGTCGCCCACGGCCGTGATCGCGGAGGTGACGTACAGCGGGACGATAGCGTCGTCCTTCGCGTTCCACTGCTGGATCTGCGCGTAGACGTCGGCCCGCTTGGTCGCATCGGTCGTGGCGATGCCGTCCTTCAGGAGCTGGTCGAGCTTCGGGTCGCTCACCGAGGACGCGTTCTGGAAGCCGTCGGTCGCCAGATGGCTGCGCAGCAGATCGGGGTCGACGCCGGAGAAGTCCCAGTCGGTGATGTCGAAGGTCTTGGGGCCGTACTTCTCGTTGTAGGCGCCCGGTTCCAGCGTCTCGCGCGTGACCTCGAACCCGACGGCCTTGAGGTCCGACTGGATCGCGTTCGCGAGGGCCGCGTGGTCATCGGAGACGGGGGTCCAGGCGATCCAGTTCGCCGTGAGGCGCTTCCCGTCCTTGACGCGGATGCCGTCCGCTCCGCGCTGGGTCCAGCCGGCCTCGTCGAGGAGCTTGTTCGCGAGATCCTTGTCGAAGGGCCAGCTCTTCTCGAGGCTCTTGTCGTAGCCGGGCGTGGTCGGTCCGAGGATGCTCCACGCGCGCGGGAACTGGCCGAAGAAGATCTTGTCGACAGCGGCGTCCACGTCGATCGCCCGGGTGACGGCCTCGCGCACCTTCTGATCCGCGAACACCCCGTTGCGCTCGTTGAGGAAGAGCGAGTACGGCAGGCCGGGCACCTGCACGGACTTCACGGTCGCGGATCCCTTGATCTGCGACACGAGGTTCGGCGGCAGCTGCGAGGCGAGGTCGATCTCGCCCGAGGTCACGGATCCGCTGCGCACGGACGCCTCCGGCAGGATCTGGACCCGCAGCGTCTTGAACGCGGGCGCCTTCTGCCCCTCCGGCGCCCAGGCGTACTTCGCGTTGCGGGTGTACACGATCTCCTGATCGGGCGTGTACGACGAGATCTGGAACGGGCCGGTGCCCACGGTGATGCCCTTGCCGCCGGCGGCGAGATCCGCCGAGTGCTCGGTGAGCGACTTCGGCGCGTAGAAGCCGAGCTGCGCGGTGCTCGCCGCCTGCAGGAACGGCGCGTAGGGCTGCGAGAACGTGACCTTCACGGTGGTCGGGTCCACCACTTCGGTGCCCTTGTAGAGGTCGCCGCCGAGCATGCTCGCGGCCTGCGCGGACTTGGTCGCGGGATCCGCGATGCGATCGAAGTTCGCCTTCACGGCCGCCGCGTCGAACTTCTCGCCGTCGGTGAAGGTGACATCGTCGCGCAGGTGGAACGTGTAGACGGTCCCGTCCGCGGAGACCTCCCACTTCTTCGCGAGCCATGGCACGAAGGTTCCGTCCGCCTTCTGGAACACCAGCGAGTCCAGCACGGCGCGCTGCACCATGGCGGTCACGTCGAGCTGGCTGGTCTGCGGATCCATCTTGCCGCTGGAGAGCAGGCTGCCGTCGACACCCCAGACGAGCTCGCCGTTCGCGTCACCGGATCCGGATCCGCTCGAGGCGGAGCAGGCGCTGAGAGCGAGCGCGGCGGCCGCGGCGAGCGCGGTGAAGGGCAGGAGTCGACGCCGAAGCGGAGAAGGCATGAGGAATCCTCGGGGTGCGGTGAGGGGTGCTGAGTGCGGGACACTCCAGGCTACCGGTTTGTGGACGGGGTGGATCTATCGGTGGCGTTCCGTGCAGGCCTGCCCGGTAGACTGTCGCCACACCCCACACTCAGGCACGCTCACACAGTGCCGCACACATCGAACGAGGAGATCCATGTCGTCGTTGAACGCCATCCCGGACAAGCCCGCACTGGAAGGCCTCGAAGCGAAGTGGGGTGAGCGCTGGTCCACGGACGGCACGTTCCTCTTCGATCGCCTCCGCGCCGCGCAGGACGGCCGTGACGGCGTCTACTCGATCGACACTCCGCCGCCGACGGCGAGCGGCAGCCTGCACATCGGCCACGTGTTCTCCTACACGCACACCGACATCAAGGCGCGCTTCGAGCGCATGCGCGGCAAGAACGTGTTCTACCCGATGGGCTGGGACGACAACGGCCTGCCCACCGAGCGCCGCGTGCAGAACTACTACGGCGTGCGCTGCGACCCGTCGCTGGGCTACGACCCCGACTTCACTCCCCCGTTCGAGGGTGGCGACAACAAGTCCTCCCGGGCAGCGGATCAGCTGCCCATCAGCCGGCGCAACTTCATCGAGCTGTGCGAGAAGCTCACCGAGGAGGATGAGAAGCACTTCGAGGCCCTCTTCCGTCAGCTCGGACTGAGCGTCGACTGGACCCAGACATACCGCACCATCTCGAACGAGTCGATCCGGCAGAGCCAGCTGGCGTTCCTGCGCAACCTCGAGCGCGGTGAGGCCTACCAGTCCCTCGCACCGACCCTGTGGGACGTCGATTTCCGCTCCGCGATCGCGCAGGCCGAGCTCGAGGACCGCGACCAGCAGGCCGCGTATCACACCATCGATTTCCCGTTCGCGGACGGATCGGGCCACATCACGATCGAGACGACGCGTCCCGAGCTGCTGCCCGCGTGCGTGGCGATCGTCACGCACCCGGAGGGCCCGCACAAGCACCTCATCGGCACGAAGGTGCGCACACCCTTCTTCGACGCCGACATCGAGATCCACGGCCACCACCTCGCCCAGCCCGACAAGGGCACCGGCGCCGCCATGGTCTGCACCTTCGGCGACGTGACCGACATCGTGTGGTGGCGCGAGCTGCGCACGACCGACGGCCGCGACCTGCCGAACATGACCACGATCGGCCTCGACGGGCGCTTCCTGCCCGACGCCCCCGCCTCGGTGGGCCACGCGGACGCGGCCGCCTGGTATGTGGAGAACATGGCCGGCAAGACGGTGTTCTCGGCCCGCAAGGCGCTCGTGGAGAAGCTCCAGGAGACCGGAGCCATGACCGCGGTCGGCAAGCCGTTCAACCACGCGGTGAAGTTCTTCGAGAAGGGCGACCGCCCGCTCGAGATCGTCTCCACCCGCCAGTGGTACATCCGCAACGGCGCGCGCGACGCCGGGCTCCGCGACCAGCTGCTCGCGCATGGCGCCGAACTGAGCTGGCACCCGGAGTTCATGCGCGTGCGCTACGAGAACTGGGTGGGCGGCCTGACCGGCGACTGGCTGGTCTCCCGGCAGCGCTTCTTCGGCGTGCCGATCCCGCTGTGGTACGCGCTCGACGAGAACGGCGAGCGCGACTACGACCGCGTCCTGACCCCCGCTCACGCGACCCTGCCGATCGATCCCACGAGCGACGTGCCCGCCGGCTACACCGCAGACCAGCGCGGCGTGCCGGGCGGTTTCGACGCTGAAGCGGACATCCTCGACACCTGGGCGACCTCGTCCCTCACCCCCCAGCTCGCGGGCGGCTGGGAGCGCGACGGCGAGCTCTGGGATCTCGTGTCGCCGATGGACCTGCGTCCGCAGGGACAGGACATCATCCGCACCTGGCTGTTCTCGACCATGCTGCGCTCGACGCTCGAGGACGGCCGCACCCCCTGGCGGAACGCCGCGATCAGCGGCTTCATCGTCGACCCCGACCGCAAGAAGATGTCCAAGTCCAAGGGCAACGTGGTCACCCCCGCCGACATCCTCGACGCGCACGGATCCGATGCGGTGCGGTACTGGTCGGCTTCCAGCCGGCTCGGGGCCGACGCCGCGTTCGACCCGCAGAACCCGACGCAGGTGAAGATCGGTCGCCGCCTGGCGATCAAGATCCTCAACGCCGCGAAGTTCGTGCTGTCCTTCCCCGTGCCCGAGGGCGCCGAGATCACGCACGCCCTGGACGCCTCGATGCTCGCCACCCTGGACGGCGTGGTGCGCGATGCGACCACGGCGTTCGAGAACTACGACCAGGCCAGGGCGCTGGAGATCACCGAGGCGTTCTTCTGGACCTTCTGCGACGACTATCTCGAGCTCGTCAAGGAGCGCGCCTACGACCGCACGAACGTCGGTCAGGCGTCCGCGGCCCTCGCGCTGCGTCTCGCGCTGTCGACGCTGCTGCGCCTGCTCGCCCCGATCGTCTCGTTCGCGACCGAGGAGGCCTGGAGCTGGTTCGAGGACGGCTCGGTGCACACTGCGGCCTGGCCTGAGCCGCTCGGCCCCGTGCCGGGATCGACCGAAGCAGGCGACCCCGTCGTCCTCGCGACCGCGAGCAAGGCGCTGATCGGCATCCGCCGGGCGAAGACCGAGGCCAAGGCCTCCCAGAAGACCCCGGTGTCCTCCGCGACGATCGCCGCCCCGCCGGCCGAGATCGCGGCCCTCGAGGCCGCAGCCGACGACCTCCGGGCCGTGGGTCGCATCTCGGAGATCGCCTTCGTCGAGGCCGACGCGCTCGAGGTCACAGCCATCGAGCTGGCACCGGCCGAGGAGGCATGATGCAGCTCGGGACACGCTGGGCCGCCGGATCCGAGCCGCCGGCATCGGTTCCCGCGGCCCTGCGCCCGGCCATCGCCGACGCTGAGGCGCGCAGCGTCGCGGGCGGCACGCTGAGCCTGCACACCGGGGCGCTGAACCTGCTGCGCGGGACTTGGACCCTCACCTGGCTGGAGGGCCGGCCGATCGCCGAGCTCGACACGGGCTGGGAGGTCTCGCGCACCGCCTCGGGCGAGGTCGTGGTCCGTCCGTTCGAAGACTGATCGGTCCCCTCCCGGGGTCGTCGAGCGAGCACCGACGCAGTCGGAGCGAGACGAGACGCCGCCCGCGCGGGGCTCTCAGCGCGAGCGTGAGCCGATCATCTGCAGCGCCTGCTCGAGGACGTACGGATCCGCGGTCCTGCGCGCCTGCTGCTCGCGAAGCATGTCGATGGCGAGCGCGCGTCGCTCCGCCCGGCGCTCGATGCGCCGGCGGACGTGAGCGGTGATCGCGTCGGCGACGCGGAGCCCCGTGCGCTCGACGAAGGTGGGGGCGGCGATGTGCAGCGTCGCGGCGGTCATGACAGCTCCTCGGTCTCGGTGGTGCGGTGTTCCGCGGCGCCGCGGGGGCGAGCGTCGGGAAGGTCGAACAGGTCTGCGCGGATCGTGACGCGGCGCACGTCGGGGCCGGTCTGGTCCCGATAGCGCTGCACGGCCGCCTCGACGACCTCATCGATCTGCCGTGCGAGCTCCTGCAGCTGCGGCGCGGTCATGTCGAGCATCGTCGTCATGTGGTGTGCGGCGTCGCGCCATTCCTGCGGCACCTCGGACTGCGGGCGATGCAGATGATCCATGAGGCGCTGGTGCCGGTTGCGGAAGAACTCGTCCTCCACGATCTGGGCGGCGGCCCGGCCGGACGGCGTCATCTCATCGTTCGGCCCGGAGAAGGACATCCGGCCGCGTGGGCGCTCCCACCACCGCTCGCGCGCCGTGCCGCGATCGGCGACCTCGTGGATGAGGTCACGCGCGGCGAGCGCCCGCAGGTGGTAGCTGGTGACGCCGGAGCTCTCCCCGATCAGCCCGGCGAGCGAACTCGCCGTCTGCGGGCCGCGCTCTGCGAGCAGATCGAGGATCCGCACCCGCAGCGGGTGCGCGAGAGCTTTCAGCGCACTCGCGTCGAGCGTGCGATCGTCGGACGTCGCTTCTCGTCGAGGTGTCTCGTTCTCCGTCATGCATGCAAAGATACCTTTGCAAGAGACTCTTTGCAAGTATTTCTTTGCACACTTCCCCGTCGGCGACTCAGCCTGCGGTCACGTGCCGCGTCCAGGACAGGATCGCCATGACCGCGTCGGGGTCGAGCCTCGTCCCCTCCTCGTTGTAGTTCGTCCCCGGGACGATCTCGGCGCGCGGGCGGAGTTCGTGCTTGAGCACGTGGTTCGCGTTCGCGGGGAACGAGAACGTCACCAGCGGATTGCCCGCGGCGGCCATCCGCAGTGGCTCCCCGTCGGCGGCGGCATCGATCTGCAGGTCCTTCTCCCCGATGAGCACGAGCGCGGGGATCGCGACCTCCCCGATGCTGTCGGCGACGCTCTCGCTCCACAGTTCACGTGCGAACGGGAGGTTCACGGGACTGTCGAAGCTGCGCAGCACGTTCGCGACGGCGTCGGGGATGGCTTCGTCCGGATCCATCGAACCGCCCGCCGAGAAACGGGTCGTCGCCTCTCGTACGAGAGCGAGGATCTTCTGTCCCCCGGGTACCGCGGAGAGCTGCGCGCTCAGCTGCATGCCCAGCACCGCGCCGACGCTGCGCCCGGGAGGCGCGGCGAGCACCAGTCCGCAGAACGGGATCGGAAGCCGCTGCTCTGCCTGCGCGAGCGCATAGTGCAGCACGTGCACGCACCCCTCGCTGTTGCCCAGCCCCACGATGCGGCTCCGATCCACCCGAGGATCGGCGACGAGCACGTCGACCGCCGCGGCAAGCTCAGCGAGATGCGACGCCATGCTGAACGTGCCCGCGAGGCGCGGCAGGTTCTCGACGACGTGCGGGCCCGACGCCCGCTTGTCGTAGCGCAGCGTGATGAAGCCGTTCTCGGCGAACGACTCGGCGAGCAGCCTGCCGGATCCGTTCGTCCCGGGCAGCATCGGCGAGTTCCAGTCCCGGTCCGTCGGCCCGCTGCCGGCGACGAGGACGACTGCGGGGAACGGGCCGTCTCCGTCCGGCGCCATGATCGTGCCGAACATGTCGATGCCGTCGAGGGTCCAGCCCACCTCTGCAGAGTGCGTCATGAGCAGAGTCTGACGTGCGTTCCTCTCGAACTCCGAGGAATCGACGGAGAGTCTCTCGCGCCGACATCTCTCACAGCGCCGACGCCGCCTCGCAGGAACGGCGCTCAGAGGGGGCGCCGACGCGGCGAGGGGGCGTCGAGGGGATCGGTCAGGCGGCAGCGCGTGCGGCGACGAACGCCGAGACGCAGCGCTCGACCTGCTCCGGGGTGTGCGCGGCGGAGAGCTGCACCCGGATGCGAGCGAGACCGCGCGGCACCACCGGGAAACTGAACGCGGTCACGTACACGCCCTGCTTCTGCATCTCCGAGGCGACCCGTGCGGTCAGCGCGGCATCGCCGAACATGACCGGGACGATCGCGTGCTCCCCCGGGAGCAGGTCGAACCCCTCCTCGGTCATGCGACGCCGGAACAGCGCGGCGTTGGACTGCAGCTGCGCGCGCAGGGACCCCGATCCCTCGACGAGGTCGAGCGCGCGCAGGGTGCCCGCGACGATCGACGGGGCGAGCGTGTTGGAGAACAGGTACGGCCGGGCACGCTGGCGCAGCAGAGCCACGATGTCTCGGTGACCCGCGACGTAGCCGCCGCTCGCGCCACCGAGCGCCTTGCCGAAGGTGCCGGTGTAGATGTCCACACGACCCTCGACGCCGCACAGCTCCGGCGTGCCGCGTCCGTGCTCGCCGATGAATCCGACCGCGTGCGAGTCGTCCACGAAGACCAGGGCGTCGTAGCGCTCCGCGAGGTCACAGATCTCGGCGAGCGGCGCGATGTAGCCGTCCATGGAGAACACGCCGTCCGTCACGATCACCCTGAATCGGGCGTCGGCCGCGGCCTGGAGCTGCTCCTCGAGGTCGCCCATGTCGCGGTTCCGGTAGCGCAGCCGGCGCGCCTTGGAGAGCCGGATCCCGTCGATGATCGACGCATGATTGAGCTCGTCCGAGATGATCGCATCCTCGGCCGAGAACAGCGTCTCGAAGACGCCGCCGTTCGCATCGAAGCAGGATGAGAACAGGATCGCGTCCTCGGTGCCGAGGAACGCCGACAGACGCCGCTCGAGTTCGAGGTGCTGCTCCTGCGTGCCGCAGATGAATCGCACGCTCGCCAGGCCATAGCCCCACTCGTCGAGCGCGCCCTTGGCGGCAGCGACGAGGCGCTCGTCGTCGGCGAGCCCCAGGTAGTTGTTGGCGCAGAAGTTCAGCACCTCGGCGCCGTCCGCGATGATCTCGGCGCGCTGCGGACCGCGGATCCCGCGCTCGTGCTTGGTGAGCCCTGCCTCGTCGATACCGGCGAGTTCGCCGGCGAGGTGCTGCTGGAATGCTCCGTACATCGTCGTCTCCTACAGTTCGGTCCAGTCGAGGATGATCTTGCCCGTGCCCGCCGATGCAGCGGCCGCGAAGCCCTTCTCCCAGTCGCGGGCCGGAAGGACCTCGGCGATGATGCGGGTGATCGAGTCGCGCAGCACGGGGCTGGTCTGCAGCATCGCGCCCATCGCGTTCCAGGTCTCGAACATCTCGCGACCGTAGATGCCCTTCACGGTGAGCATGTGGGTGACGATCTTGCCCCAGTCCACGCTGAACGGTCCGGTCGGCAGGCCGAGCATGGCGATCCGGCCGCCGTGGTTCATGTTGTCGATCATCGCGGGCAGCGCGCTCGGCGCTCCGCTCATCTCGAAGCCGATGTCGAAGCCCTCGCGCATGCCGAGCGCGCGCTGCGCGTCCGCGATGTCCTCGCGGGAGACGTCGACGACGGCGTCGGCGCCCATCTCACGCGCAAGCTGCAGTCGTGGCGCGCTCACATCGGTCGCGGTGATGAAGCGTGCACCCACGTGCCGGGCGATCGCGATCGCCATGAGGCCGATCGGGCCGCAGCCGGTGACGAGCACGTCCTCTCCGACGAGCGGGAAGGCGAGCGCGGTGTGCACGGCGTTGCCGAGAGGGTCGAAGATCGCGCCGAGCTCGGGCGTCACATCGGCGTGATGCACCCAGACGTTCGTGGCGGGAAGGGTGAGGTACTCCGCATACGCGCCGTCGCGCTGCACGCCGAGTCCGATCGTGCGGATGCACATCTGCCGGCGGCCGGCGCGGCAGTTGCGGCACATTCCGCACACGATGTGCCCCTCGCCGGAGACGCGGTCGCCGACCGAGATGTCGTGCACCAGCGGGCCCACCTCGACGACCTCGCCGTAGAACTCGTGCCCGGGAATGAGCGGCGCCTTCACCGCGGAGGCGGCCCAGTCGTCCCAGCGCTGGATGTGCAGATCGGTGCCGCAGATGCCGGTGCGCAGCACGCGGATGACCACCTCGTCGGGTCCGGCCACGGGGTCGGGCTGGTCGACGAGCGCGAGGCCCGCGTGCGGGCCGTCCTTGTAGAGAGCCTTCATGCTTCGATCCCACCGCGAACAACCCTGTAGATCAATCCCCACTGTCTGGACTGAGCTTTAAGCATCGCTACATGCTTGACTGGACATATGCAGTTGCAGCAGCTTCAGATCCTCCGCGAGCTCGGCGCGCTCGGCAGCGTGACCGCCGTCGCAGAGGCCCTGCGCGTCACGCCGTCCGCCGTCTCCCAGCAGCTCGCCGCGCTGCAGCGCGGAGTCCGGGCGCCGCTGACGAGAAAGCAGGGCCGCACGCTCGTGCTGACGCCCGCCGGAGAAGCTCTCGCCGAGGCCGGTGCCGCAGCGCTCGACGCGATGGCCGCGGCGCGATCGGCGGTGGACGAGTTCGAGGCGACCGAGGGCGGTGTCGTCACGGTCAGCGGCTTCCTCAGCGCCGCGCAGGCGCTGTTCGGCCCGCTGATCCGGGCGCTCGGATCCGGACCCGACGTCCCGGCGATCCGCTTCACCGACGAGGATGTCGCGCAGAGCGACTTCCCTGCCCTCACCGCACGCTACGACCTCGTGCTCGCGCACCGCATGGAGCACAGTCCGCCCTGGCCCAAGACCGGGATCCGCGTGCTGACGCTCGCCGCCGAGCCGCTGGACGTGGCGCTCTCCCCTGAGCACCCGCTCGCGCAGCGCGCCTCGCTGCGCCCGGCCGATGTGGTGGGCGAGCGCTGGGTGACGAGCCGAGCCGGCTACTCCCCCGACGACGTGCTGCGCACGATCTCCGCCATCACGAACCAGCCTGCCGAGATCGTGCATCGCATCAACGACTACGGCGTCGCCGCCTCCGTGATCGCGACGGGCGACGTGATCGGGGTCCTCCCCCGCTACACCTCGCCGGGCACCGACGCCGTCGTGCGCCGCCCGCTGCAGTACGTCAGCACCAACCGGATGATCGACGTGCTCGCCCGGCCGGAGAACCTGCGCCGGCGTTCCGTGCGTCTCGTGTCCGACGCGCTGCGCCGGGTCATGGCGGATCTGACCGGCTGAGCGCCGCGCGGCCGGGCACTCCCTCTGGTCCGAGCCATCTTCTAGGCTCGGACCATGACGGTCGAGACCAACCCGCTGCTCACGCCCTCCACCCTCCCGTACGCGCTACCCGACTACGGATTGATCCGCGCGGAGCACTATCTCCCCGCATTCCGGCAGGGATTCGAGGAGCAGCTCGTCCAGATCCGCCGGATCACGATGGTGCGGTCGATGCCGACGTTCGAGAACACGATGGTCGCGCTGGAGCGCAGCGGAGAGCTTCTGGACCGGACCTCGCACGCGTTCTACACCGTGAGCTCCGCCGATGCGACCCCTGAGATCCAGGCGATCGATGAGGAACTCGCCCCGCTGATGGCGGCGCACCAGGATGCGATCCTGCTCGACGCCGCCCTGTACTGGCGCATCTCGCAGCTGCACGAGCAGATCGGCGCACTGTCGCTGGACCCTGAGCAGCATCGGCTCGTCGAGCGCTGGCATCGCGAGATGACGCTGGCCGGGGCGGCGCTCGACGACGAGGCGAAGGCTCGACTCACCGAGCTGAACCAGCGGATCTCCTCGCTGAGCACGACCTTCGAGAGGAACCTGCTCGCCGACACGAACGCGCTGGCCGTCGTGTTCGACGACGCGATCGAACTCGACGGCCTGAGCGACGGTGAGCTGTCCGCTGCCGCGCGCGCCGCCGTCGAGCGCGGCCTCGACGGCAAGCACCTGCTCACGCTCCCGCTCTTCACCGGCCACCCCGCCCTGGCGGCGCTGACGAACCGCGAGAGCCGTCGTCGGATCATGGCGGCATCGCTCTCTCGCGGCGCCCGAGGGGGCGACCACGACAACCGCGCTGTCCTCGTCGAGATCGCCCGTCTCCGCGCCGAGCGCGCGGAACTGCTCGGTTACCCCTCGCATGCCGCTGCCGTGACCGCCGACGAGACCGCGGGCACGCCCGAAGCCGTGGAGCGCATGCTCCGAGATCTCGCCGCGCCGGCCGCACGCAACGCGACAGCGGAGCGGGCCGCCCTGCAGGGACTCATCGACGAGACCGAGCCCGAGCCGTTCCCCCTGGAGGCGCACGACTGGGCCTTCTACACCGAGAAGCTGCGCACGGCGCAGTATGAGATCGACACCGCGGCGCTGCGCCCCTGGTTCGAGGCGGAGCGAGTGCTCCGCGACGGCGTGTTCGCCGCCGCCGGCCGACTGTACGGGCTCTCGTTCACGGAGCGCCCCGACCTGCCCGTCTACCACCCCGGCGCGCGGACCTTCGAGGTGTTCCAGGAGGACGGGTCCGCGCTCGGGCTCTTCGTGCTGGATCTGTACACCCGCGACAGCAAACGCGGCGGTGCGTGGATGAATCCGATCGTCAGCCAGTCCGCGCTGCGTGGCACTCTGCCGGTCGTTGCGAACAATCTCAACGTGGCCAAGCCCGCCGACGGCCAGCCGACGCTGCTCACGCTCGACGAGGTGAACACGTTGTTCCACGAGTTCGGTCATGCGCTGCACGGTCTCTTCTCCGATGTGGCCTACCCGCACTTCTCCGGCACGAACGTGTTCCGCGACTTCGTCGAGTTCCCCAGTCAGGTCAACGAGATGTGGATGCTCTG
This sequence comes from Microbacterium sp. Au-Mic1, assembly GCF_021341785.1. Taxonomy (GTDB): domain Bacteria; phylum Actinomycetota; class Actinomycetes; order Actinomycetales; family Microbacteriaceae; genus Microbacterium. The sequence goes on along the minus strand of NZ_JAJTTF010000001.1, from coordinate 169,596 downwards.
GCCCGAGATCGTCGGCTCGTACGCACGGCATCACGAGACCGGAGAGCCGCTCCCGGTCGGTCTCATCGACCGTCTGCAGGCGACCGGGACCTTCAACCAGGGGTTCGAGACCAGCGAGTACCTCGCCGCAGCCTGGCTCGACCAGGCGCTGCACACACTGCCGGCAGGCGGCTCGATCGACGATGTCGCGGCGTTCGAGGCAGCGGCCCTCGCCGACATCGGGCTGAACGATCCGGCGGTGCCCACCCGATACTCCTCGGCGTATCTCGCGCACGTGTTCTCCGGCGGCTACAGCGCCGGCTATTACTCGTACATCTGGAGCGAGGTGCTCGATGCCGACACCGTGGAGTGGTTCCGCGAGAACGGCGGGCTCACCCGGGAGAACGGGGAGCGCTTCCGGCGTCGCCTGCTGGGCGTCGGCGGGTCGAAGGATCCGCTCGAGGCCTATCGAGACTTCCGCGGCCGTGCCGCCGAGATCGGCCCGCTGCTCAAACGACGCGGACTCGACAGCTGACGGCACCGGTCCCGGCGGTCTGCTGCGCTCTTGCGCCCCGAGCGGGCATCGCGCATGCTGAGCACGGCGTGCGCGTATCGGACGTGCCCGATCGAGGAGGAGTCCCCATGACCGCGTTCCCCGCCGAGCCGTTCGACGGCGTTCAGGAGATCACCGTCGAGGCCGCACCGCTCGCTGTCGTGCGGCATTCCGGACTCCGCCTGAGCAGCCTCTCGGACGTCTTCGATCCCGCCTACGCCGCGCTCGGCCGGGCGATCGCCGATGCCTCGTTCTCTCCGGCGGGTCCGGCGCTGGCCGTCTATCACGGCGACCCCATGGGCGTCTTCGACCTGGAGATCGGATTCCCGGTGACCGCGCCGATCAGCGAGGTCCTCTCGGTCGACGGCGTCGAGATCGCTCCCTCCGCGCTGCCCGCGGGGCCTGCTCTCGCCGCCAGTCACATCGGCGCCTACGACGGGCTCGGCCCCGCGTGGGGACGCCTGTACGGTGACGTTGCGCAGCGCCAGCGCCGGGGAACGGGCGATTGGATCGAGATCTACGTCACGGATCCGCGGAGCGCCGCGCCGGCCGAGCCGCGCACGGATCTGGTGCTGCGCACGGTCTGACGCACCGACACGCGGCTGCGTGGGGGCGAGGTCCTCGGCGGGGCTGTGCCGGTGATGCCGGACGGGACCGTCAGGCGCTCTTGCGCTTGCGCGCGAGCACGAGCGTCGGTGCCGCGCCTTCCTCGACCGCCGCGCGCGTGACGACGACCTTCTGCACATCCTCCGCGGAGGGGATCTCGAACATGATCGGCCCGAGGACGTCCTCGAGGATCGCCCGGAGTCCGCGCGCGCCGGTCTTGCGCAGCACGGCGAGGTCGGCGATCGACTTCAACGCGTCGTCCTCGAACTCCAGCTCCACGCCGTCGAGCTGGAACATGCGCTGATACTGCTTGACCAGCGCGTTGCGCGGCCCGGTGAGGATGTCGATCAGAGCCGCCTGGTCGAGCGGCGAGACCGAGGCCACGACCGGCAGCCGGCCGATGAACTCGGGGATGAGACCGAACTTGTGCAGGTCCTCGGGGAGCACCTCGCTGAACAGATCCAGGTCCTTGCCCTTGTCGTGCAGCGGCGCGCCGAATCCGACGCCGTGCTTGCCGACACGGGAGGAGACGATGTCCTCGAGGCCGGCGAAGGCGCCGGCGACGATGAACAGGACGTTCGTGGTGTCGATCTGCAGGAACTCCTGGTGCGGGTGCTTGCGGCCGCCCTGCGGGGGCACCGACGCGACCGTGCCCTCGAGGATCTTGAGCAGCGCCTGCTGCACGCCCTCTCCCGAGACGTCGCGGGTGATCGACGGGTTCTCCGCCTTGCGGGCGATCTTGTCGATCTCGTCGATGTAGATGATGCCCTGCTCCGCGCGCTTGACGTCGTAGTCGGCCGCCTGGATCAGCTTGAGAAGGATGTTCTCCACGTCCTCGCCGACATAGCCGGCCTCGGTGAGCGCTGTGGCGTCGGCGACCGCGAACGGGACGTTCAGGCGCTTCGCGAGCGTCTGCGCGAGGTAGGTCTTGCCGCACCCGGTCGGGCCGATCATAAGGATGTTGCTCTTGGCGATCTCGATGTCCTCGGCCTTCTGCTCGGCCGGCTGCAGGGTGCCGCGGGCGCGAACCCGCTTGTAGTGGTTGTAGACCGCGACGGCGAGGGCCTTCTTGGCCGGCTCCTGACCGACCACGTACTCCTCGAGGAAGGAGAAGATCTCGCGGGGCTTGGGCAGATCGAACTCGGCGACCTCGCCGTTCGCGGACTCCGCCATCCGCTCTTCGATGATCTCGTTGCAGAGCTCGACGCACTCGTCGCAGATGTACACGCCGGGACCGGCGATGAGCTGCTGCACCTGCTTCTGACTCTTGCCGCAGAACGAGCACTTGAACAGGTCGGCGCTCTCACCGATGCGTGCCATGTGCGTCCTCCTTCGAGACGTGGTCCGCGGTCGCCTCCGTGCTGTCACGACGGGCGATCGCGGCGTGGGAACACCGTGCGGCGATGCCGCTGTTCGAGCCTAACCGCTGCATCCGACATCCGCCCGCATCGCCACGGATCCCCCACGACGCGTCGCTCCGCGCACGGCGAACAGGCTCCCATCCACCCTTGCATGACGAATGGCCCGCCCCGTGTGACGCGGGACGGGCCATTCGAAACAATCAATCAGACCATGCTCTTCGGGTGCCACACGGTCTTCACCTCGGTGAAGGCGGCGATCCGCTGCGGAGAGGCGACGACCTCGCCCGGGGCCAGCACGCGCTTGAGCGTGTCGGCGGCGGCGATCTGCAGGTCGATCCAGTCGATGCCGCCTGCGCCCGCCAGATCCAGCGCGTTGACGTCGGCGTGCGAGGCGAGCCACGGCGCGAGCTCCGCCGGGGCTCCGGTGAGCACGTTCACCACGCCGCCGGGAACATCGCTCGTCGCGAGCACCTCGGCCAGGCTGATCGCCGACAGCGGGTACTGCTCGCTCGCCACGACGACCACCGTGTTCCCGGCGACGAGCGCCGGCGCGACGACCGAGACGAGGCCCAGCAGCGCGTCCTCCTGCGGCGCGACGATCGCGACGACGCCGGTCGGCTCGGGCGCGGAGATGTTGAAGTAGGCCCCCGCGACCGGGTTCAGGTTTCCGGCGATCTGGGCGTACTTGTCGCACCAGCCCGCGTACCAGACCCACAGATCGATCGCCTCGTCGACCTGCGCTCCCGCCGCGGCGGCCGACACGCCCTGCTGCGCGACGATCTCGTCGACGAACTGCGCCTTGCGGCCCTCCAGCACCTCGGCGACGCGGTACAGCACCTGTCCCCGGTTGTACGCGGTGGCCTTGGCCCAGCCGGCCTGCGCGGTGCGCGCGGCCTTGACCGCGTCGCGCGCATCCTTGCGCGAGGCCTGGGCGGCGTTCGCCAGGAACGCGCCCTTGGGCGTGGTGACCTCGTAGGTGCGTCCCGATTCGCTGCGCGGGAACGCGCCGCCGATCGCGAGCTTGTAGGTCTTGGGAACGGTGAGTCGCGCGCTCATGCGGCGGATCCCTTCTTCGGTGCCTTGGCCTCGATCTGGCGGGCGACCCCGGACGGACGCAGGTACGCGGTCAAGCCCTGCTTGCCGCCCTCGCGGCCGTAGCCGGACTCCTTGTAGCCGCCGAACGGGCTGGACGGATCGAACCGGTTGAACGTGTTCGCCCACACCACGCCGGCGCGCAGGCGATCGGCGACGGCGAGGATCCGGGATCCCTTGTCGCTCCAGATCCCCGCAGACAGACCGTAGGGGGTGTTGTTCGCCTTCGCGATCGCCTCGGCCGGAGTGCGGAAGGTGAGCACCGACAGCACGGGGCCGAACACCTCCTCGCGGGCGATGCGATGCGATGCCTCGACACCGGTGAAGATCGTCGGGGCGAACCAGAACCCCTTCTCCGGAATCGCGCAGTCGGCGGTCCAGCGTTCGGCGCCCTCGTCCTCACCGATCTGGCTGAGCTCCCTGATGCGGGCGAGCTGCTCCGCGGAGTTGATGGCGCCGATGTCGGTGTTCTTGTCGAGCGGATCGCCCAGGCGCAGCGTCGACAGGCGCTCCTTCAGCCGGTCGATCACCTCGTCGTGGATGGACTCCTGCACCAGCAGCCGGCTGCCGGCGCAGCACACATGGCCCTGGTTGAAGAAGATCCCGTTGACGATCCCCTCGATCGCCTGATCGATCGGGGCGTCGTCGAACACGATGTTCGCGGCCTTGCCGCCGAGCTCGAGGGTGAGTGCCTTTCCGGTGCCGGCCACGGCGCGGGCGATCTCGCGACCCACCGCGGTGGAACCGGTGAAGGCCACCTTGTCGACGTCGGGGTGGCGCACCAGCGCGGCGCCGGTCGCACCGGCGCCCGTGACGATGTTCACCACGCCTGCAGGCAGGTCGGCCTGCTGCAGGATCTCGGCGAAGATCAGCGCGGTGAGCGACGTCGTCTCCGCGGGCTTCAGCACCACCGTGTTGCCTGCGGCGAGGGCCGGGGCGACCTTCCACGCGAGCATGAGCAGCGGGAAGTTCCACGGGATGACCTGACCCGCGACGCCGTGCGCGGCCGGATCCGGTCCCGCTCCGGCGTAGTCGAGCTTGTCCGCCCAGCCTGCGTAATAGAAGAACCAGGAGGCGACGAGCGGCACGTCGACGTCGCGGGACTCCTTGATCGGCTTGCCGTTGTCGAGGCTCTCCGCCACCGCGAGCTCGCGGGCGCGCTCCTGCACGAGGCGCGCGATGCGGAACAGGTACTTGCCGCGGTCGCGGCCGCTCATCTTCGACCACACCTTGGTGTAGGCGCGACGCGCGGCGGCGACGGCGAGGTCGACGTCCTCATCGGACGCGTGCGCGATCGTCGCGATGCGCGACTCGTCCGCCGGGGAGATCGTGCCGAACGAGGCGCCGCGGCCCTCGACGAACTCGCCGTCGATGAAGAGCCCGTACTCGTCCTTCAGGTTGAGGATGCTCCGCGACTCGGGCGCGGGCGCGTATTCCAGGAATCCCATGAACAGTCCTTCGTCAGTCGATCGTGACGTAGTCGGGGCCGGAGTAGTGGCCGGTGGTCAGCTTCTGCCGCTGCAGCAGCACGTCGTTCAGCAGGCTCGAAGCGCCGAAGCGGAACAGGTGCGGCTGCAGCCACTCCTCCCCCACGGTCTCGGCGACGTGCACGAGGTACTTCACCGCGTCCTTCGAGGAGCGGATCCCGCCCGCGGGCTTCACGCCGATCTTCTCGCCTGTGAGCCGGTGCCAATCGCGCACGGCTTCGAGCATGAGGAGCGTGACCGGCAGCGTGGCCGCCGGGGCGACCTTGCCGGTGGACGTCTTGATGAAGTCGCCGCCGGCCAGCATGCCCAGCCACGACGCGCGCTTGATGTTGTCGTAGGTGTTCAGCTCTCCGGTCTCGAGGATGATCTTGAGCGAGGCGGAGGTGCCGTCCTCTCGACGGCAGGCGTCCTTGACGGCCACGATCTGGTCGAACACCTGGCCGTAGCGCCCGGCGAGGAACGCACCTCTGTCGATCACCATGTCGATCTCGTCGGCGCCGGCCTCCACGGCGTCACGGGTGTCGGCCAGCTTCACCGCAAGGGACGCGCGGCCGCTCGGGAACGCGGTGGCGACCGCCGCGACGGAGATCGCACCGTCATCCGGATCACCGTGCCGGGCGCCCAGCGCCTCGACGGCATAGGACACCATGTCGCCGTACACGCAGACCGCGGCCACGGACGGACAGGTCGGATCCGAGGCGTCGGGCTGCTTGGCCTTGGAGACCAGCGAGCGCACCTTTCCCGGGGTGTCCGCGCCCTCCAGCGTCGTGAGGTCGATGAGCCGCACGATCGTGTCGAGAGCCCAGGCCTTCGACGTCGTCTTGATCGAGCGCGTGCCGAGCGCGGCGGAGCGCTGCTCCAGGCCCACCGCGTCCACGCCGGGCAGGCCGTGCAGGAATCGGCGCAGCGTGAGGTCGTCGGGGTCCCCGCCGAGCACCTCCAGCGCCGTGCGCCGTGCGAGTTCGGTCGTCGTCACTGGTCCTCCAAGAGGGTCCGGGCGGTCGCCTCGTCGGTGACCACCATCGTGCACAGGTTCGCGGTCACGACCGTGCGGGCGATGTCGTGCTTCGCCTCTCCGGCCGTGACGAAGACGGAGGTGCGCGCCTCGCGCAGTCGCTCCAGGCTGAGTCCGACGGTGCGGGCGTCGAGTTCGGGATCGACGATGTTGCCGTCGGCATCGATGTAGCGGCCCAGGACGTCGCCGACCGCACCGCGACGGCCCAGTTCGTCGATGTCCCGGACGCTCAGGTAGCCGTTCTCGACGTGGGCGGATCCCGCGTCGCAGACACCCGCGGTGAAGAGGTAGGCGTCGGCCTGCGCCGCCTGCTCGAGCACTCCCGCGACGGTGCGGTCGCGCTCGATGGCCTGCTTGGTCTCGAGCCGCTCCAGGATCGCGGGGCTGGGCAGCAGCGCGACGTGCCCCGAGGCGCGCTGCGCGATCGTCGCAGCGAGCGAGGCGGCACCTCCGGGGCGGCGATTCACGCTCACGCCGCCGTTCATCTGCACCACGGTGACGCCGCGGGCCCACCCCTCCGCCATGCGGTCGGCGATCGCGGTGAGCGTGCGCCCCCAGCTCACGGCGAGGGTCTTCGGCACCGGCCGGAGAGCGGCGAGGTGGTCGGCAGCGCCCTGCGCGACTCGTCCGAGCGTCTCGGCATCGCTCGGCCCGTTCGGGACGACGACCGCGTCCGCGAGCCCGAAACGCTCGCGCAGCTCCCGCTCGATGCCGAGCTTGCGAGCGCGCGGGTGCACGATCTCGATCCGCACGATCCCGGAGGTTCGCGCCTGCTGCAGGAGCCGCCCGACCTTCCAGCGCGAGACGCCGAGCAGACCGCCGATCTCGTCCTGGGTCTTGTCCTCGTCGTAGTAGAGCTCCGCAACGCGGACGGCGAGCAGCTCGTCGTCGTCGATGGCGGATCGGGGCATGCTCCGAGAGTACCCCTCGCCACGCGCACGCGCACGGCAATGCTCATATGAGCAGGCCGCACCACTCACTCGCGCAACGGGAGCGGGGACGGGAAAGGGCGGGCCGGAATCAGATCCGGACCGCCCTCTCGCGGGACGTCAGCAGGTCAGCTCAGCGACTGGCGCTTGCGGCTCGTCAGCACCTGGTCGACGATGCCGTAGGCCTTGGCCTGCTCCGCCGAGAGGATGTTGTCGCGATCGATGTCACGGTTGACCTTCTCGACCGGCTGACCGGTGTGGTGCGCCATCGTCTCCTCGAGCCAGGTGCGCATCCGGAGGATCTCCGCCGCCTGGATCTCGATGTCGGACGCCTGGCCCTGACCGGCCTCGCCCATCGCCGGCTGGTGCATCAGCACGCGGGCGTTCGGCAGCGCGAGGCGCTTGCCCGGGGCACCGGCCGCGAGCAGCACCGAGGCGGCGGAGGCGGCCTGTCCGAGCACGACGGTCTGGATCTGCGGTGCCACGTACTGCATGGTGTCGTAGATCGCCGTCATGGCCGTGAAGGATCCGCCGGGCGAGTTGATGTACATCGTGATGTCGCGCTCGGAGTCCTGGCTCTCCAGGACCAGCAGCTGGGCCATCACGTCATCGGCCGACGCGTCGTCGACCTGCACGCCGAGGAAGATCACGCGATCCTCGAACAGCTTGTTGTACGGGTCCTGACGCTTGAAGCCGTAGGCGGTGCGCTCCTCGAACTGAGGAAGGACGTAGCGGCTCGAGGGCAGGGTGCCGGCGGACCGGAACGTGGGTGTGTACATGAGTGTCCTCTCCAGCCTTACTTGTCCGCGCCCGTGCCGCCGCCGCCGTGCACGTCGCTGGCGTGCTCGCGCATGTGGTCGACGAAGCCGTACTCGAGGGCCTCGGTGGCGGTGAACCAGCGGTCGCGGTCGCCGTCCTCGTTGATCTGCTCGACCGACTTGCCGGTCTGCGAGGCCGTGATCTCGGCGAGGCGCTGCTTCATCGACAGGATGAGCTGCGCCTGCGTCTGGATGTCGCTGGACGTGCCGCCGAAGCCGCCGTGCGGCTGGTGCAGCAGCACGCGCGCGTTGGGCGTGATGTAGCGCTTGCCCTTGGTTCCGCTGGTCAGCAGCAGCTGCCCCATCGAGGCCGCCATGCCGATGCCCACCGTGACGATGTCGTTCGGCACGAACTGCATCGTGTCGTAGATCGCCATGCCGGCGGTGATGGATCCGCCGGGCGAGTTGATGTAGAGGTAGATGTCCTTCTCGGGGTCCTCAGCGGCGAGAAGGAGGATCTTGGCGCAGATCTCGTTGGCGTTCTCGTCCCGCACCTCGGATCCCAGCCAGATGATGCGATCCTTGAGCAGCCTGTCGAAGACGCTCGTCGCGACCAGGGGTTCAGCCATTTCCGCTCCTGTTTCCGTGTTCGGTGATTCGAATCTACCGGCGACAACGCGCGTGCCCGGCCGTGTTCGCCGTCGGCATATCAGGCGTCGCGGCCCGCGATCTCGTGCGCGTAGGCCGTCATCGACCGGTGGTAGCGGGGCATGTGCGGCACGAGGGCCAGAACGGCCACGGCGAGCCCGCGCTCGGGCTGTCCGCTGCTGGCCAGCGCGAGCGCGTGCATGGCGGCGATCGCATCGCGGTAGACGGAATCAGGGTGCGCGGCATGCTCGGCCTCGATGAGTTCGAGCGCGCCCGGCACGTCGCCGAGATTGCGCAGCGAACTGGCCAGCTGGATCGTCGCCTGGGCGCGCCGGTCGTCGTCGAGCCCGAGCTCGAGCGCACGCTGGTAGAGCGGCACGGCCTCGTCGGGCCGTCCCGCCGAGTCGCGGGCGCCGGCACGTTCGAAGGCGGCTTCGGCATCATCGGGGCCGCGCTCCGCCGCGATCGCGTCGATCCGCGTGATCACCTCGTCGTCGACAAGACCGCCCGAGGCGGCCTCCCACACGGCGTCGATCCGCTCCTGCCAGTCGTTCATGTCTGTCCTCGGTCTCATCGTCGGTGGATGCGAAGAGGGCGGGTGCATGTCGCACCCGCCCTCTTCCGGATCGTGGATCCGGTGCTTACTCGGCAGCAGCCTTGTCGGCGGCCTTCTTCGCCGGAGCCTTGCGCGCGGCCGGCTTCTTGGCGGCGGGCTTCTCCTCGACGGCGGCCTCGGCGGCAGGAGCCTCGTCGGCCTCGGCGACCTTCTTGGCCGGAGCCTTCTTGGCGGGAGCCTTCTTGGCCGGAGCCTTCTTCGCGGGCTTCTCCTCGGCCGGGGCCTCCGCGGAGTCCTCGGCCTCGTCGTCGGTGGCGACGAAGCCGGTCAGGTCCACGGCCTTGCCGTTGGAGTCGACCACGGTGACCTTGCCCAGCGCGACTGCCAGCGCCTTGTTGCGGGCGACCTCGCCGACCAGCACGGGCAGCTGGTTCGCGGACTGGAGCGCCTCGACGAACTCCTGGGGAGCCATGCCGTACTGCGCGGCGGACTGGATCAGGTACTGGCTGAGCTCGTCCTGCGAGACCTGGACGTTCGCGTCCTCGGCGATGGAGTCGAGCAGCACCTGGGTGCGGAACTGCTTGGTGCTCGCCTCCGTGACCTCGGCGCGGTGCTCGTCGTCCTCCAGGCGGCCCTCGCCCTCGAGGTGGTTGTGCACCTCGTCCTCGATGAGCTGCGGCGGGACGGGGATGTCGATCTGCTCGAGCAGCGTCTCGACGAGCTTGTCGCGCGCGGCGGACGCCTGCGTGAACACGCCCTGCTGCTCGACCGACTCGCGCAGGCTGTCGCGCAGCTCGGCGATCGTGTCGAACTCGCTCGCGATCTGCGCGAAGTCGTCGTCCGCCTCGGGCAGCTCGCGCTCCTTGACGGCCTTGACGGTCACGGAGACCTCGGCCTCCTCGCCGGCGTGGTCGCCGCCCACGAGCTTCGAACGGAAGGTGGTGTCCTCGCCGGCGGTGAGCGAGTCGATCGCGTCGTCGATGCCCTCGAGCAGCTCGCCGGAGCCGATCTCGTAGGAGACGCCCTCAGCGCGGTCGATCTCGGCGTCGTCGATCGCGGCGACGAGGTCCAGTTCGACGAAGTCGCCGGCCTTCGCGGGACGGTCGACGGGGACCAGGGTTCCGAAGCGGGCGCGCAGGCGGTCGAGCTCTGCGTCCAGCGCGGCGTCATCGGCCTCGACGGCGTCGACGGTCACGGTGATGCCCTCGAGCGAGGGGACCTCGATCTCGGGACGGACGTCGACCTCGACCTCGACCTTGAGGTCGCCGGAGAAGTCCTTCTCATTGGGCCACTCGATGACCTCGGCCGAGGGGCGGCCGACGATGCGGAGGTTGTGCTCGAGCGATGCCTCACGGAAGAAGGTGTCCAGGCCCTCGTTGACGGCGTGCTCGATGACCGCGCCGCGACCGACGCGCTGGTCGATGATCGGCGCGGGCACCTTGCCCTTGCGGAAGCCCGGGATCTGCACGTCCTGCGCGATGTGCTCGTACGCGTGAGCGATGCTGGGCTTGAGGTCCTCGGGGGTGACCGTGATGTGCAGCTTGACCCGGGTCGGGGCAAGCTTCTCGACGGTGCTGTTCGCCATGCTGGTGTGTCTCCTTGTGAATGTCCCGCGCGGAGATCCACGCGAGTGCGACGTATCTGAACGTCGGGGCGACAGGATTTGAACCTGCGACCTCCCGCTCCCAAAGCGGGCGCTCTACCAAGCTGAGCTACGCCCCGGATAGGACCCGCGCGCGCGGGAACGGCCTCCACGAGTCTAACGGAACAGAGCACCCCCGGCAGTCAGGTATGCTCGTGGAAGTCCCGCGGCGTCGTATCGCGGGCCGGTCCCCTCGCTCGCCGAGGGGCCCGGGGGTGTAGCTCAATGGTAGAGTCTCAGTCTTCCAAACTGATTGCGCGGGTTCGATTCCCGTCACCCCCTCCACACTTTCTCCCCCGTTCTGCAGAGGAACGCGAGGTCCGATCCTGCGGCTCGACGCCGTGATGCGGTCGCGTCGCGACGCCTTCGTTCCCGGGCGGTCGGCGTAGAGTTCGCTCCGTCGATGGGAGCGGACATGGAGATCACTCCGACGCGCATCACCGCGCTCGATGCGGACCAGGTGTTCGTCTTCGGCTCGAATGCGGACGGCCGTCATGGCGGCGGTGCCGCCCGGATCGCGTACGAGACCTTCGGAGCGGTCTGGGGTGAGGGGCACGGTCATCATGGTCAGACGTATGCCATCGACACGATGAGCGGCCTCGACGTCCTCGCCGCCGAGGCGCAGACGTTCGTGGCCTACGCGACCGCGCATCCCGCTCTGCGGTTTCTGCTGACCCCGGTCGGGTGCGGGATCGCCGGCTACGCACCGGATCAGGTCGCGCCCGCATTCGTCGGCCTGCCCGCCAACGTCTCGGTGCCGGCGAGCTTCGTCCCGTTCCTCTGAGATCGCCGCGACGGCACGGCTCCGCATACGCCCAGGGCCCGCCCGGTCCGCATGAGAGGATGTCCGCACGTGCGACGACGTCGAGCCGTCGCACCCGCATCACCCGGCCCCTCGGCCCCGAGCGACAGGACCGTGATGGAAGAGCCCCACCCGCCGCACCGCGACGATGCCGCACCGGATGAAGACCTCGGCACGACGGAGGCCGGCGTCACCATGCCGGACGCCGACGATGCCCGGCCACCGGGCCCGAGCACCTCGCACCTCGTACCGGGTGCGCAGGACGCCGATGCACCACCGGCTTCTCCGTCCGACTCCGCGGCGCGAACGCGCCGCCGGCGCCGCGTCCTCGCCTGGGTGCTCCCTCCGGTGGCCGCCGTACTGGTCCTGGGTGCGCTCGCGATACTCGAGCTCACCGCGTGGCAGAGCTTCGAGCACGAGAGCGCTGCGCTGAGCAAAGCCCTCGACGATCAGGACGAGGCCGCACGCCAGGTGCAGGGAGCGCTGGCCGGGTCGCGCAGTGTGAGTGACGCGGCGACCGCCGTGCTCGCCGTTCAGGACGGCGGCCTGCTCACCGGCGAGGAGCGCACGGCCCTCGCCGACGCTGCCCATCAGGCCGCCGAGCGCTCCAAGGCTGCCTCCGCCCTGCTCCCCGGCAGCCGACCTCATACGAGCCCCCGGAGATTCTGGTTCTGGGAGGTGAATGCCGACACCGCGAGACTCGAGAAGCTCGGCGCGAACGCGCACGAGCGGGCGAAGAAGCTCGACGCCGCCGAGGGACCGCTGCGATCCGCCACGGAAACGGTGCGCACCATCGCGTCGGCCACGCTGACCACAGCGGCCGACCGCGCCGCCGGCGCGGAAGCCGCGAATGTGCCCGCCGACAACGACGCCGTGCTCGACCTCCGAGCCGCTGCGACGCAGGTGAAGCAGCACGCGTCCGTCTTCCGGCCCTACGCCGCTGCGGAGTACACGACACTCGTCGCAGCCGTTCAGAAGCTGCAGGATTCGCACACCGCCACCCTCGCAGCCGAATCGGGCCCCCTGGAGCAGTCGCGCCTCGACCTGGAGGCATTCGCCCGGTCTCTCGCACCGGGCATCCTCATGGACTTCGAATGGGCCGATCTCATCAACGGCCTGGGCGAATCCAACGGCTACCTCTCCGGAGAGACCGCGTGGTGGTACGACCGGGGCGGGTACGCCACCATCCGGCTGTCGAACTCGATCGCCCAGGACTGGCCGAGCGACGCCGCGCATGCGATCGTCGCCCACGAGGTCGGGCACGCCATCACGATCCGCTGTCGCACGATGTACGACACCACGAACGATCAGACGGCGGAGGCTTGGGCCACCGCATGGGCGATCAGCATGGGCTTCACATCCGATGCCAACGGCACCTCCGCGTACGGCTCTCCCCCCGATTCGCTGATCCAGACCGCGTCCGCCTGCCGCTGAACCCGCACAGTCTCGCTCCAGCGCTCCGGATAGCGCGCGGATACGACGAGAGCCCCTGCCGAAGCAGGGGCTCTCGTCGTATCCGGTGCGTGCAGGATCAGGACTGACCGCGCCGCTCGCGCAGCTGAGCGAGGGCGTCGCCGAGAAGCTGCTCGGCCTCCTCGTCGGTACGGCGCTCCTTCACGTACGCGAGGTGGGTCTTGTAGGGCTCCGCCTTCGCGATCTCCGGCGGGTTCTCCTTGTCCCGCCCGGCGGGAAGGCCGGAGTGCGGGTGGTCGATGATGTCGGGGATCTCTTCCTCGGGCAGGCCCGCCGCGAAGTAGCGCACGGTCTCGTTGCCGAGTCCGTCCCAGTACGAGATCGCGATGCGGTCGGCGTGATAGCCGTGGTCCTGCTCGCCCATGGGGCCGGATCCGACCCTCGTTCCACGGATCGCGTTGCCACCGGTCGCCATCAGATGGCCTCGAACTTCGTGATGAGGCCGAGTCCGACGACCGCGACGAACCAGGCCAGGGCGAGCACGACCGTGAACCGGTTGAGGTTCCGCTCGGCGAGACCGCTGGACCCGACAGCGGAGGACATGCCGCCGCCGAACATGTCGGAGAGGCCTCCGCCGCGCCCCTTGTGGAGCAGGATCAGAAGGGTCAGCAGGACGCTGGTGATGCCCAGCAGCACCTGCAGGATGAACTGGAGAATATCCACGGATCGGCCTTTCGCTCGGGCCCGCACGGGCGTGCGGGATCCCGGGTAACGGTCAATTATACGTCGAGACGTCCCCGCCCCTCGGGGCGGGGACGCGTGTCACACGCCGACGTGCTTCTGATAGCGCACGATCGCGGCGAACTCGTCGACGACCAGGCTCGCTCCGCCCACCAGCGCACCGTCGACGTCGGGCTCGCGCATGAAGCCGGCGATGTTCGCGGACTTCACCGAGCCGCCGTACAGGATCCGGGTGCGCGCGGCGGCCTCGTCGCCGAGAACGGTCGCGATCACGCCGCGCAGCACGGCGCAGACGTCCTGCGCCTGCTGCGGGGTCGCCGCCTGTCCCGAGCCGATCGCCCAGACCGGCTCGTACGCGACGACGATGTCCGCCTTCGCATCCAGACCCTGCAGCGCCGCCTCGAGCTGACCGGCGGGAACGGCGCTCGCGCCGAACTTCTCCAGGTCCTCCGCGGTCTCACCGACGCAGATCACCGGCACCAGACCGTGCTTGAGCGCGGCCCTGGTCTTGGCCGCCACCACCTCATCGCTCTCCGCGTGGTACTCGCGCCGCTCTGAGTGACCGATGATGACGTAGCTCGCGTCGAGCTTGGCCAGAAACGCGCCGGAGATCTCGCCGGTGTACGCTCCGGCGTCGTGCTCGGACAGATCCTGCGCGCCGAACGCGAACGGGATCTTGTCCGCGTCGATCAGCGTCTGGACGCTGCGCAGGTCGGTGAACGGCGGGAACACCGCCACCTCGACCGTTCCGTCCTCGTGCTTCGCGTCCTTGAGCGTCCAGTGCAGCTTCTGCACGAACGCGACCGCCTGCAGGTGGTCGAGGTTCATCTTCCAGTTGCCCGCAATCAGCGGGGTGCGGGTCGTTACGCCCATCCGAGGACCTCCAGTCCGGGAAGCTTCTTGCCCTCGAGGAACTCGAGGCTCGCGCCTCCGCCCGTCGAGATGTGACCGAACTGGTCGTCCGCGAAACCGAGCTGGCGCACGGCCGCGGCGGAGTCGCCGCCGCCGACGACACTCAGGCCGTCGGTCTCGGTGAGCGCCTGCGCGACCGCCTTGGTGCCGGCGGCGAACGCCGGGAACTCGAACACGCCCATCGGGCCGTTCCAGAACACGGTCTTGGATCCGCGGATCGCGTCCGCGAAGCGCGCCGCAGTGTCGGGGCCGATGTCGAGCCCGATGCCGGAGGCGCCGAACGACGTCGCCTCGATCGCGTCGGCCGCGGCGATCTCGTGCGCCGCATCCGCGGAGAACGAGGCCGCGACCACCACGTCGGTCGGGAGCACGAGCTCCACACCGCGCTCGGCCGCTTCGGCGATGTACCCGCGCACGGTGTCGAGCTGGTCCTTCTCCAGCAGGCTGGAGGCGACCGCGTGGCCCTGGGCCGCGAGGAAGGTGAACAGCATCCCGCCGCCGACGAGCAGACGGTCGACACGCGGAAGCAGGTGCGAGATCACACCGAGCTTGTCCGAGACCTTCGAGCCGCCGAGCACGACCGTGTAGGGGCGCTCGGGGTTCTCGGTGAGGCGGTCGAGCACGGTGAGCTCGGCCTCGATGAGCAGGCCGGCCGCGGACGGCAGGATCTGCGCGAGGTCGTAGACGCTGGCCTGCTTGCGGTGCACGACACCGAAGCCGTCCGAGACGAGCGCGTCGCCGAGTGCGGCGAGCTGCTCGGCGAAGGCACGGCGCTCCGCGTCGTCCTTGGAGGTCTCCCCCGGGTTGAAACGGAGGTTCTCCAGCACGACGACACCGCCGGACGGCAGGGCCGCGACGGCGTCCTGCGCCGCGGCGCCGACAGTGTCGGCCGCGAACGCGACCGGCTGCCCGAGCAGTTCGCCGAGGCGCACCGCGACGGGGGCCAGGCTGTACTGCGGATCCGGGGCGCCCTCAGGACGACCGAGGTGGGAGCACACGATCACGCGAGCCCCCTGGTCGATGAGGGCCTTGAGAGTCGGCACCGACGCACGAACACGGCCATCGTCCGTGATGACCCCGTCCCGCAGGGGGACGTTGAGGTCACAACGGACGATGACGCGCGTTCCGTCGAGCGAACCGACCGATTCCTTCAGGGATTCGAGGGTGCGCAGAGTCATGGATATGAGCTTAGAGGCGCTCGGCCACGTACTCGGTGAGGTCGACCAGACGGTTCGAGTAGCCCCACTCGTTGTCGTACCAGCTGGAGACCTTCACCAGGTTGCCGGAGACGTTGGTGAGGGTCGAGTCGAAGATCGACGAGAACGGGTTGCCCTGGATGTCGCTGGAGACGATCTGGTCCTCGTTGTACTGCAGGTAGCCGTTGAGGCGCCCGTCGGCCGCGGCCTTCGCGTAGGCGGCGTTGACCTCGTCGGCCGTCAGGTCCTCGCGCTCGGTGATGAGCGTCAGGTCGACGATCGAGCCGGTGGGAACGGGCACGCGGTAGGAGGAACCGCTGAGCTTCCCGTTCAGCTCCGGCAGCACCAGGCCGATGGCCTTGGCGGCTCCGGTCGAGGCCGGGACGATGTTGATCGCGGCAGCGCGGGCGCGACGCAGGTCACTGTGCGGGCCGTCCTGCAGGTTCTGGTCGGCGGTGTACGCGTGCGCCGTCATCATGAAGCCGCGGACGATGCCGAACTCGTCGTTGAACACCTTGGCCAGCGGCGCGAGGCAGTTCGTGGTGCAAGACGCATTGGAGATGATGTGGTCGGTCTCCGGGTTGTACGTCTCTTCGTTCACGCCCATCACGATGGTCGCGTCGTCGCCGGTCGCGGGAGCGGAGATCAGCACCTTCTTGGCGCCGGCCTCGATGTGCTTCTTCGCGAGCTCGGCCTTGGTGAAGAATCCAGTCGACTCGATGACGATGTCGACGCCCAGCTCGCCCCACGGCAGGTTCGCGGGGTCGCGCTCGGCGAATGCCTTGATGTGGTGCCCGTCGACGGTGATGCTCTCGTCGTCGTAGCTCACGTCAGCCTTGAGCACGCCACCCACGGAGTCGTACTTCAGCAGGTGGGCGAGGGTCTTGTTGTCGGTGAGGTCGTTGACCGCGACGATCTCGAGGTCGGCGCCCTGCTCGAGGGCTGCGCGGAAGTAGTTGCGTCCGATTCGGCCGAAGCCGTTGATACCGATCTTGACAGACACGAAAGTCTCCTGGTTCTTACTCAAGGAAAAGCGTGATTCTTGCAGATTGCGCGGACAACGGCGTCCTGATGGGAATATCGCCCATCAGGACGCCCATCTTTTACGACAGTACCAGCAGTCCGTTGGTCTTCTCGCGCGCAGCAGCGAGGCGCTGGGCGACGTTCTCCCAGTTCGCGATGTTCCAGGCGGCCTTGACGTAGTCGGCCTTGACGTTCAGGTAGTCCAGGTAGAACGCGTGCTCCCACATGTCCAGCTGGAACAGCGGCACCGTGCCCTGCGCCGTGTTGCCCTGCTGGTCGAAGAGCTGCTGGATGATGAGGCGGGCGCCGATCGGGTCCCAGCTCAGGACCGACCAGCCGGATCCCTGGATGCCCATCGCGGCCGCGGTGAAGTGCGCCTGGAACTTCTCGAAAGAGCCGAAGAACTCGTCGATGGCCGCCTTCAGCTCGCCCTCGGGCTGACCGCCTCCGTTGGGCGACAGGTTGGTCCAGAAGATCGAGTGGTTGACGTGTCCGCCGAGGTTGAACGCGAGGTCCTTCTCGAGCTTGTTCACGTTCGCGAGGTTTCCGCTCTCGCGGGCCTCAGCGAGGGACTCGAGCGCCGCGTTCGCTCCCGCGACGTAGGCGGCGTGGTGCTTGTCATGGTGCAGCTCCATGATCTTGCCGCTGATGTGCGGCTCGAGAGCCGCGAAGTCGTAGGGAAGGTCGGGCAGCGTGTAGATCGCCATGTCGATGTCATCCAATCCGCGCCGCGCTCGCGGCGCTTGCCGGTCCCCCGAAGCGCGGTGGTGCGCACGGGGCGGACGTCTTTCATCCTAATGACGGCAACGCGCGGAATGTCCGGATCCTTCCGGATGTGACGCCATCGCGAGGGCCGTTCCGGGCGTGTTTCCGCAGACCGGAACGCGGGCCCCCGCTGGCGCGCCTCAGACGTCGAGACCGGCGGGCACGGCGGCCTCGGTGCCGGGGATCCCGTCGGTCTGCGCGCGCTTGTCGGCCATCGCGAGAAGGCGACGGATCCGGCCGGCGACGGCGTCCTTGGTCAGGGGCGGATCGGCGTGATGGCCGAGCTCGTCGAGGCTGGCGTCGCGGTGGGCGAGGCGCAGCGCGCCGGCCGTGCGGAGGTGCTCCGGGACGTCCTCGCCGAGGATCTCGAGTGCGCGCTCGACGCGGGCGCAGGCGGCGACCGCGGCCTGCGCGGAACGGCGCAGGTTCGCGTCGTCGAAGTTCACCAGGCGGTTGACGCCGGCGCGCACCTCGCGACGCTGTCGCATCTCCTCCCACGCGGCGGCGGTCTTGGATGCACCCATCAGGGCGAGCACGGCACGGATGCCCTCGGGCTCGCGGATCACCACGCGCGGCATCCCGCGCACCTCGCGCGCCTTGGCGGCGATACCGATCCGGTGTGCGGCGCCCACGAGCGCCATGGCGGCCTCGGACGAGGGGCACGCCACCTCGAGCACCGCGGAACGGCCGGGCTCGCTGAGCGATCCGGCGGCGAGGAAGGCTCCGCGCCAAAGGCCGGCGAGCTCTTCGCGCGATCCGGTGGTGAGACGGTTAGGGAGGCCGCGCACGGGACGGCGGCGCTGGTCGAGCAGACCCGTCTGACGGGCGAGGGTCTCGCCCGCGGCGATCACCCGCACGGCGTACTTGGCGCCGTCGTGGCTGGAAGCGCCCTGGATCGGGGCGATCTCGGGACGGACGCCGAACAGCTCGGCGAGGTCACGCGCGACGCGCCGTGCGAGCAGCTCCGCGTCCACCTCCGCCTCGACCGCGATGCGGTTGGCGATCTGGTGCAGCCCGCCGGCGAACCTCAGCACGGCCGTCACCTCCGCGACGCGCACCGAGGGGGGTGCGTTCCGGATGCTGACGAGCTCGGCCTTGACGTCGGTGGTGAGTGCCACGGGTCTCCTTCTCACGGGCGGCGCCGGATCTCGGCACAAGGGATCAGCTTACCCGGCCGCGGCGCTCACCACCGGCCGGGCCGGCCTCACTCTCGCCCGAGGTCGCGGTGACGAACGGTCACCGCGACTCCCGGGATCTGCCCCAGGCGTGCGGCGAGCTCCTCGACCATCGCGACCGAACGGTGCTTGCCGCCCGTGCAGCCGATGGCGACCATCGAGTGGCTCTTGTTCTCGCGCTGGTATCCCTCCAGCACGGGGCGCAGTGCGGCCGTGTAAGCGTCCAGGAACTCCTGCGCGCCGTCGCGGGTGAGCACGTAGTCGCGCACCTCGGAGTCCAGGCCCGTCGAGCCGCGCAGCTCATCGATCCAGAACGGGTTGGGCAGGAACCGCATGTCGGCGACCAGGTCCGCGTCCGAGGGCAGACCGTACTTGAACCCGAAGCTCATGACGGTCAGCTTGTGGCGCGCGGCACCCTCCTCCGCGAACACCTCGTTGACCTTGGTGGCCAGCTGATGGACGTTCAGGCTCGAGGTGTCGATGATGATGTCGGCGGCTTCGCGCAGAGGCGCGACCCTGGTCCGCTCCGTGCGGATGCCGTCGAGGAGCGTCCCGTCGGCCTGCAGCGGGTGCGGACGTCGGACCGACTCGAAACGGCGCACCAGCACGTCGTCGGCCGCATCCAGGAACACCACCTGCACGGATCCGTGCTCGCGCAGCGCGCGGGCCACTCCGGGGAAGCCGTCGAAGAGATCACGCCCGCGCACATCCACGACCGCGGCCACCTTGGGCAGAGCCGCTCCGCCGAGGTTGGCGAGATCCAGCAGCGGACGGAGCATCTGGGGCGGGAGGTTGTCGACCACGTACCAGCCGAGGTCCTCGAGCGCATTCGCGACTGTCGAGCGCCCGGCGCCCGACATTCCGGTGACGATCAGGAACTCACCCTGGTCGGCGCTCATGTGCTCTCCTCCTCGCTCGGATCCAGCCTAGCCAGAAGGCGGAGTCTCCGAGGCATCGGAATCGGATCCGCCGCCGGCGACCACGGATTCCCGCCTGTTCTCGGATCCGGATGTGGTCGAGGTTCCCGCCAGGTGCACCCGGATCGCCTCGGCGAGGGCCGGGCCGATGCCCTGCACCTCCTGGATCTCCTCGGCTGCCGCACGCCGAAGCGCGGCGACGGATCCGAAGTGCCGTAGCAGCGACTTGATCCGCGCGGCTCCCAGCCCGGGGACCTCGCCCAGGATCGACGTGATGTCACGCCGGCGCCGTTTGCGCTGATGGGTGATCGCGAAGCGGTGAGCCTCGTCGCGCAGACGCTGCACCAGGTAGAGAGCCTCGCTGGTGCGGGGCAGGATCACCGGGTAGTCCTCCCCCGGGAGCCACAGCTCCTCGAGCCGCTTGGCGATGCCGCACAGGCCGATGTCGCTGCGGCCGGCGTCGCGGAGCGCACGCGCGGCCGCCTCGACCTGCGGCTTGCCACCGTCGACGATGAGCAGTTGCGGCGGGTAGGCGAAGCGGGGCCTGCGGCGCTCCGTGACGACGAGTTCATCGCCGTCCGCGTCGAGCGTCGGCGCGTCCGCGGGCTCCTCGGGTGCGTCGATGTGCGCGAGGCGGCGGGTGAGCACCTGGTACATCGAATCGGTGTCGTCGGTGGTCTCGGCGATGTTGAACGAGCGGTACTGATCCTTGCGGGGAAGCCCGTCCTCGAAGACCACCATCGAGGCCACCACGTTCGTGCCGCCCAGGTGGGAGATGTCGTAGCACTCGATCCGCAGCGGCGCCTCATCGAGGCCGAGTGCGTCCTGCAGGTCGGTGAGGGCCTGTGTGCGCGTCGTGTAGTCGCTGGAGCGCCGGGTCTTGTGACGGATGAGAGCCTGCTGCGCATTGAGGGTGGCGTTGCGCATGAGCTCCGCCCGCTGACCGCGCTGCACCACCGCGATCTCCACCTTCCTGCCGCGGCGATCCCGCAGCCACTCCTCGAGCTCGGCGGTGTCGTCCGGCAGCGACGGCACCAGCACGCGTCGCGGAACCTGCTCACCGCTCGCCTCGCCGTACACCCGCTGCAGGATCTGATCCACGAGCTCGGCGCCGGAGATGTCGATCTCCTTGTCGAGCGTCGATGCACGCACACCGCGCACGCGGCCGCCGCGGATCACGAAGTGCTGGATGGCCGCCGACAGCTCGTCCTCCGCGATGCCGAACAGATCGGCGTCCTCGTCCTGCGGCAGCACCAGGGCGCTGCGGCCCAGCACCGCGTCGATCGAGGCGAGCCGGTCACGGTGCTTCGCGGCGTTCTCGTAGTCCATCGCCGCCGACGCCTCATGCATGCGCCGGGTCAGGTCGCGGGTGAACCGCTCGTCTCCGCCCTCCATGAAGGCGATGAAGTCATCGACCATCGCGCGGTGCTCGGCGATCGTGACCGTCATCGAACAGGGGCCGCCGCACTTGCCGATCTGGCCCGGAAAGCACGGCCGGCCGGTCGCCATCGCCTTGCGGTAGCTCGCATCGCTGCAGGTTCGGATCGGGAAGACCTTGATCATCTGGTCGATGGTGTCGTGGACGGTCCAGACCTTCGGATACGGGCCGAAGTACTTCGCCCCGGGGATCCGCCGGTTGCGCGTCACGATGACCCTCGGGGCCTCGTCTGCGAGGGTGATCGCCATGAACGGGTAGGACTTGTCGTCCTTGTAGCGCACGTTGAACGGCGGATCGAACTCCTTGATCCACATGTACTCGAGCTGCAGCGAGTCGACGTCGGTCGGCACCACCGTCCACTCCACCGACGCGGCCGTGGTGACCATGCGCCGGGTGCGCTCATGCAGGGTGCGCAGCGGCGCGAAGTAGTTCGACAGCCGCTGACGCAGGTTCTTCGCCTTCCCGACGTAGAGCACCCGGCCCTGCGCATCGCGGAACCGGTACACCCCGGGGTCGGTGGGGATCTCCCCCTGCCGCGGCTTGTACGGGAGTTCCTCGGCCATCAACCCGCCTTGCGCTCGAGCACCCGCTGCGCGCCGGGACGCGCCCCCGCGGGCGCCGTGCCGAGGATCTCCGCGAGGAACACGCCGGTGTGACTGTCGGCATTGCGCGCCACCTGCTCCGGTGTGCCGGTCGCGATGACCTGCCCGCCGCCGGATCCGCCCTCGGGGCCGAGGTCGATCACCCAGTCCGCCGACTTGATGACGTCGAGGTTGTGCTCGATGACGATGACGGTGTTGCCCTTGTCCACGAGCCCGTTCAGCACCTCGAGGAGCTTGCGCACGTCCTCGAAGTGCAGGCCCGTGGTGGGCTCGTCGAGCACGTAGATCGAACGGCCGTTGCTGCGGCGCTGGAGCTCGGTGGCGAGCTTGACGCGTTGCGCCTCACCGCCCGAGAGCGTCGTCGCCGACTGGCCCAGGCGCACATAGCCGAGTCCGACGTCGACCAACGTCTTCATGTAGCGGTGGATCGCCTGGATCGGCTCGAAGAACTCCGCGGCCTCTTCGATCGGCATCTCCAGCACCTCGGCGATGTTCTTGCCCTTGTAGTGCACCGCCAGGGTGTCGCGGTTGTAGCGCTTGCCGTGGCAGACCTCGCAGTCGACGTACACGTCGGGCAGGAAGTTCATCTCGATCTTGATCGTGCCGTCGCCCGAGCACGCCTCGCAGCGCCCGCCCTTGACGTTGAAGCTGAACCGGCCCGGCTGATAGCCGCGCACCTTGGCCTCGGGCGTCTCGCTGAACAGCGTGCGGATCCTGTCGAAGACGCCCGTGTAGGTGGCCGGGTTCGACCGCGGGGTGCGTCCGATCGGCGCCTGGTCGACGTGCACGACCTTGTCCAGGTTGTCGAGGCCGGTGACCCTCGTGTGCTTGCCCGGGACTTTGCGCGCCCCGTTCAGCCGCGACGCGAGCACCCGGTACAGGATGTCGTTCACGAGGGAGGACTTGCCGGATCCGCTCACACCGGTCACGGCGGTGAGCACCCCGAGCGGGAAGTCCGCGGTGACGTTGCGGAGGTTATTCTCCTTCGCCCCGACCACGCTGAGCATGCGCTTGCGGTCGATCCGGCGGCGCTTCTTCGGCGTGACGATCTCACGACGACCCGCCAGATAGTCACTCGTCATCGAGGCCCTCTCGCGCAGCAGCGCCTCGTACGGGCCGGAGTGCACGACCAGACCGCCGTTCACGCCGGCGCCGGGGCCGATGTCCACCACCCAGTCCGCGGCCTCGATCGTCTCCTCGTCGTGCTCCACGACGATGAGGGTGTTGCCGAGGTCTCGGAGCGTCAGCAACGTCTCGATCAGCCGCCGGTTGTCACGCTGGTGCAGGCCGATCGACGGCTCGTCGAGCACGTAGAGCACGCCCGTGAGCCCGGAGCCGATCTGCGTCGCGAGGCGGATGCGCTGCGCCTCGCCGCCGGAGAGCGAACCGGCCGAACGGCTCAGGTTCAGGTAGGACAGGCCGACCTGGAGCAGGAAGTCCAGCCTCAGACGGATCTCGCGCAGCACCTGCGCCGCGATCTTGGCCTCGCGAGGTGTCAGCTCGAGACGCTGCATGAACTCCTGCGCCTCGGCGAGGCTCTTGTGCGAGACCTCGGCGATCGAGTGCCCGTGCACCTGCACCGCGAGCACCTCGGGCTTGAGCCGATCGCCATCGCACACCGGGCAGGGCACCTCGCGCAGGTACTCGCCCCAGCGGCTGCGCTGGGTGTCGCTCTCGGCCTGCTGGTACTGCCGCTCGATGTAGGGCACCACGCCCTCGAAACCGGAGGAGTAGCGCATCTCGCGGCCGTACCGGTTCTTCCACTTCACGGTGACCTTGTAGTTCTCACCGTGCAGCACCGCCTCCTTCACATCGGAGTGCAGCTTGTGCCAGGGCGTGTCGAGCGAGAAGTCGAGATCCACGGCGAGTCCCTCGAGCAGGCGCTCGTAGTACTGGAACAGGCCCTTGCCCTGCGTCGTCCAGGGGATGATCGCGCCCTCGCGGATCGACAGGCTCTCGTCGCCGAGCATGAGCTCCGGGTCCACCGACATCCGGGTGCCGAGACCGGAGCAGGCGGGGCAGGCGCCGAACGGCGCATTGAAGGAGAACGTGCGCGGCTCGATCTCGGTGAGCGTGATCGCGTGCCCGTTGGGACACGCGAGCTTCTCGGAGAACGACTGCCAGGCGTCGTCGCCGTCCTCGTCCACGAGGTTCACCTGGACGACGCCCCCCGCAAGACCCAGTGCGGTCTCCACCGAGTCGGTGACCCTGCCCAGGATGTCGGGTGCGGCCACGAGGCGGTCCACGACCACGCCGATGTCGTGCTTGTAGCTCTTCTTCAGCACAGGGGGCTCGGCCAGCTGCACGAGCTCGCCGTCGACGATCGCGCGCGCATAGCCCTTGGCTCCGAGCTCGCGGAACAGGTCGACGAACTCGCCCTTCTTCTGGCTCACCACGGGTGCGACGATCTGGTACCGCGTGCGCTCGGGCAGCTCCATGAGCTGGTCCGCGATCTGCTGCACCGTCTGGCGCTGGATCCGCTCGCCGCACTGCGGGCAGTGCGGCACGCCGATGCGCGCCCACAGCAGGCGCATGTAGTCGTAGATCTCGGTGATCGTGCCGACCGTGGAGCGCGGGTTGCGGTTCGTCGACTTCTGGTCGATCGACACCGCAGGGCTCAGCCCCTCGATGAAGTCGACGTCGGGCCGGTCGACCTGGCCGAGGAACTGGCGGGCGTAAGCGCTCAGGGACTCGACGTAGCGGCGTTGTCCCTCCGCGAAGATCGTGTCGAACGCGAGGCTCGACTTGCCGGACCCGGAAAGCCCGGTGAAGACCACCAGCGAGTCGCGCGGGATCTCGAGGTCGACGTTGCGGAGGTTATGGACACGAGCGCCTCGGACGCTGAGTCTTCCAGGGCTGGTTACGGGTACGATCGGCACCCGTCAAGTCTAGGAGCGGCCACCGACATTGGATCCGGCGGGCCCCTCAGCGCCTCCCGGCGGAGAGCCGGACGGCCTCCTCGACGCGGGCCCCGGTCCCCATGACACCCGCAGGACGGCGGCGCTCACTCCGGTGAGGACAGCGGCCCCGAGCGGCGCCAGCCACGCGAATCCCGGTCCGTGCAGCGGTGGCACGGCGAGCAGCATGAGCGCCGCGACCGACTGCGCGATCGCCTGGATCAGAAGCAGACGGCGCACGCCGGGCAGCAGCACGGCAGGCCGGATGCGGGAGCGCCACGGCACGGCCCATGCCCAGGCGGCGAGGACGTGCGCCGCGTGGATCAGCAGGATCGCCAGCGCCGTGCGCGCCGCCGACGGCTCGGTCAGGACCATGCCCACCGCCATGCAGGCGATGCCGATCCACGACCCCATCGATCGCGGGGCCAGCACGGACACGAGCGACGCACCTCCGGCGACCCACCACCACAGCGGATACGGGTTCAGCAGCAGGACGCCCCCGACGATGATCACCGCGGCGCCGATCCGCAGCACCGGGGCAGGGAGGGAACCCGGTGCGATCAGCTCGTGCGGCCCCCTCATCGTCGCGCTCCTCGGCCGCGATCGCGCCGCCCGGTGCGAGCCGCGATCCGCAGCGCCGCCATCGGATCGTCCGCGTCCCAGGAGACCACCTCGACCCCGGCACCGCGGAGGTCGTCGAGCACGCCGGCGCGCTCGAGCAGCAGCGTGCGCATGGCGAGGTTCTGCGCCGGGGTCAGCCGCTGCGTCCGCGGTGCCGGCAGCACGTCGATCGCCACGACGGCCTGTCCCCCCGCGCTCCAGCGCAGCGCCAGATCCGCCGCTGCCCCGTCGAAGAACGTCGACAGCACGAACACGATCGACCCCGGCGGCACCGGCGGCGTGCGCCGGTACCGCGTGCCGTCGCCGTCCGCGCCGGTGCCCGCGATCACGCCGCGCAGCCGCTCCAGGTGCCGGGCTCCGGAACCGCTGCGCAGGGAGCGGCCGCCGGGTGACAGGGCATGGAACGCGACGCGGTCACCCGCCCCGATCGCCGCTGCCGCGACCGACAGCGCGGCCTCCCGGCCGAGGTCCATCGACGTGGGTCCGCTGTGCGCGGTCGCGCCGCTGCCCCAGGTGGCGACCACGGCCCCCAGGTCATCCGCGGTGTCCAGTGCGATGACGACAGCGCTGTCGCTCAGCGCGTTCGTGCGTCGCACCAGCAGCTCGCCGGGACGCCGCGCCACCCGCGCCGTCGCCCGCCAGTCGATACGGCGCAGCTCATCGCCCGGCGCGTACG
Organism: Microbacterium sp. Au-Mic1; assembly: GCF_021341785.1. Taxonomy (GTDB): domain Bacteria; phylum Actinomycetota; class Actinomycetes; order Actinomycetales; family Microbacteriaceae; genus Microbacterium. The sequence goes on along the minus strand of NZ_JAJTTF010000001.1, from coordinate 143,792 downwards.
GATGGATGTCGCGGAAGTCCCCGCCTGTGCCTCCGCGGCGCCCGTCATGGGCTCCGTGCAGACCGATCAGCCGAGACGAGAGCGGCAGCTCGGCGATGCGTCTCGTCCGCGGCGACGCGGCCCAGACCGCGGAGAACCGCGGCGTCGGCGCGCTGGCCCAGGCGCCGTCATGGTGCAGGGCGCGAGCCGAGACGGCCAGCGCTTCGGACGGACCGGAATGCAGGGTGCGGGTGCGCGTGCGCGCCGCCTCCCCCGGAGGCGTCTCGACCTCGCCCGTGCGCTCGCCGCCCTGATCGACGGCGAGCTGGATCCATTCCGCCGTCGTGACGACCTCGATCCCACCCTGGACCGCCTCCCGGTCTGCGGCAGCGTCCACGCGCAGCACGATCTCCACCGAAGACGCGCCCGGGGGCCGCCACAGCGCCCAGACGGCGGCGAGCGCGAGCGGAAGACCCGCCGCGATCACATCGGGACGGCCGAACACCAGGCCCGCGCCCGCGAGAAGCACGGATCCGGCGAACGCCGCCGCCAGGATAGGCGTGCGCTGCCAGTCCAACCACGCGCGCAGCGTCGAGCGGGTCTCGGTCATGTGCGGATCGCACCGGTCTCCGCCACCGTCGGAGGTGCGGGCGTCGCGTTCACGACCCCGGCGACGACGCCGGTCGGATCCACGCCCTGCGCCCAGGCCTGAGGGGTCAGGGTCAGCCGGTGCGCGAGCACCGGGATCGCGATGCGCTTGACGTCGTCGGGGCGCACGTAGCCGCGACCCTCGATGGCCGCGACGGCTCGTGCGAGCAGGATCAGCGCCTGGGATCCGCGCGGCGAGGCCCCCACCGCGACGTTCTGCGCGGTGCGGGTCCCCCGCGCGAGATGGACGGCGTAGCGGATCAGGTCGTCCTCGACATGGATCCGCTCGACCGCCGCCTGAAGCGCGAGCAGTTCCGCGGTGTCGATCACGGGGTCCACTTCGGTGTGCTCCCGCTGCCGCCGGATGCGCTGCTCGACGATGCCGGCCTCGTTCTCGGGCTCCGGATACCCGACGGCGAGCCGGACCATGAACCGGTCCAGTTGCGCTTCGGGCAGCGCGTATGTGCCCTCGTACTCGATGGGGTTGGACGTCGCGATCACGTGGAACGGCTCGGGCAGGGCGTACCGCCGTCCCTCGACCGTCACCTGGCGCTCCGCCATCGCCTCCAGCATCGCGGACTGGGTCTTCGGGGTGGTTCGGTTGATCTCGTCCGCGAGCAGCAAGCCGGTGAAGATCGGACCGGGGCGGAACCGGAACTCCCCCGAGTCGGGCGCATAGACGAAGGATCCGGTGACATCGCCCGGGAGCATGTCGGGCGTGCACTGCAACCGGCGGAACTCCAACCCGAGCGCCGCCGCGAGGCTGCGCGCGGCGAGCGTCTTGCCCAGGCCCGGGACGTCCTCGAACAGCACGTGGCCACCGGCGAGGATCGTGGCCAGGGCGAGTGTCAGCGGCTCGTCCATGCCGACGACGGCGGTGCGCACGCCCGCGAGGACCCGCGCCGCCGTGTCGGTGATGGCGGCGATGTCGCCGTCTCTCGTGTGATCGATGCTCATGCTCGCTCCGGGGTCGTGGTGGCGGACGGGGATCGGTTCGGACGGACCGGCGGTTCCTCCAGGGCGCGCAGGAGCCGCTCCAGATCGGGACGGCGCATCTCGGCGGCCACGAGCGCGGCGTGCGCGCCGGGTCCGAGGATCGCGTCGACCTCGTCGGCGTCCGCGGCGTGCGCCGACAGCCCGTACTCCCCGAGACGCCGATCGGCGAGCGCGCTCACCCGACGGCGCAGGGCCATCCCCACGACCCCGGTGCGCGCGTCCACGGCCCACGCGAGACGGGAGACATCGGATCCGCGCTGGAACTGCTCAGGAGGAGGCGGCGGCCACGGACCGGACTCGTCCAGGAAGCTCTGCTGAGCGATCAGCAGCGCTGCGGCGAAGGCGAGGATCCAGGCGATTCCGAACGGGAGCGGGACACCGAGGAATCCGAGAAGCAGCACGACCGGAACGCCGACGACGATCCACAGCACGACCAGCACGATCCAGCGCTTCACCGCCAGGCCTCCTCGATGGTCGCGAGGCACCGGCGCGCGGTCGCGCGTGCGGCCTCGTCGGCCCGCTCGCCGCCGAAGCGCACGGATTCGTACAGTCCGAGCAGCGTCTCCAGCTCGCCGTCCAGCCCCGGCCTCCGGCGCAGGATCCGCAGAGCGAACTCCCCCGGGGTCTCGGAGGGCACGCGGGCGCGCCCGGCGCGCGCCGACGCCTCCTCCAGCTGCACCCATGCGGCGACGATCGCGTCGCCGGGGTCGCGGTGCGCGTCGATCTCCTCCTGTGCGCTCGCCGCCGCGGTGCGGATCGTCCCGGCGTCCACCGCTTCCTCCCCGGTGGCCGAGGCCTCGCCGACCTCGACCGCGCTGCCTGCCTCGCGGCTCATCGGACGGGCGATCCAGAGCGCGCGAGCCATACGCCAGAACAGCCACCCGAGCAGCAGCAGGAAGCCGAGAGCGATGACGAGCTCGATCACGACCACGATGACACCCAGGATCGGGCTGTCGAGAAGCCCTGTCTCTCCGGCGCCGGGCGTCTGCGTGCCGGCCGTGGGCGTGGGCGCCGGGATCCGATGCTCGAACGCGATGTCACCGAACCGGGGAACGCCCTGCAAGGACGCGATGGCCATGAGCAGCGCGGCGAGAAGCACCACACCCACGAACATTCCGGAAAGCGGCGGGGTGCGAACGAGCGGGTCGTCGCGGACCATTCCCTCACCCTATGCGCTGCCACCGGCCGCGGCGATCATCGTGAGCCGCCGATCGCCGCGGGAGTCCTCACGCCGAGCACATCAGAGGTCGACGGCGCCGGCGAATCGGTTCAAGGCGTCGCGCACGACCTCCACCTCGGACACCGTCATGCCGAGCCGCGCCATCACCTGCCGAGGCACGTCCAGGGCCCGTGCCCTGAGTGCCGCTCCCTTCGGCGTGAGGGCGATGTCGAGGCGGCGTTCGTCGGCGGCGCTGCGCTGCCGCTCGATCAGCCCGTCGGACTCGAGTCGCTTCACGAGCGGCGAGGCCGTCGCCGGATCCATGGCCAAAGCCGTCGCCAGCTCGCCGAGCGATCGCGGCGACCGCTCCCACAGTGCCAGCATCGCCAGATACTGGGGATGCGTGAGGCCGAGCGGCTCGAGGATCGGACGGTAGACGCCGACCACGTTGCGCGCCGCCGTCACGAGGGCGAAGCACAACTGGTTGTCCAGGCGGAGCAGATCGTCGGGGCTGGGATCGGTCACCTAACGATGTTACCAATCACCCTAATCATTAGTACACTAATCATCATGACGAACAGTCCCGTGGAGCACCCGCCGCTCCGCCAGCGCATCCGCGAGGCGGGTGGCCTCTACGCATGGATCAACACGAACCTCATCCGCTTCGCCGGCCCCGCCTCGGTCGGTCCCTATGAGGCGACGCCGCCCCCGTCGGCCGCGGAGCGCGCGCAACGCGGCTGCCCGCTGTGCGGCGCGCCGATGACGGCGCACGAGATCGACCGCAGCGGGCCGAAACCGCTCATGCACTGCCCCTGAGCCCGGCCGCCGATGACGCGACCGGCTCGTCGGCCGAGCGCGGCGCTCCGCACATCAGGCCGCGCCGGCATCCTCCCGAGCGAGATCGATCCACTCCATGAGCCCCCTGTCGTCCGAGACGACCTCGGGTGCCACGTCGAGCCAGTTCTCACTCATCGTGCGCGCACCCATGACGGCGCGAGCGACTCCCGGCTCGGTCAGCAGCACGGCGGCGCGCTCCGCGCCGACGCGCACCAGCAGCGTCCCGCCCTTGCGCGCTCCGACCAGGATCCGCCCTTCGCTCAGGAAGGCGCGACTGCCGAACATCCCGCGCTCCTCGATCTCACCCGCACCGCCGAGCAGCGCGCGGATCCGATCCGCCAGTTCGACCACCGCCGCGTCCACCAAGTCGCCTCCTCCGTCACCCCGCACGACGCGGGTCAGGCATGCCCGGCCCGCTCCATGGCGCGCAGCTCCTTCTTCAGGTCCTGCACTTCATCCCGCAGGCGCGCGGCGAGCTCGAACTTGAGCTCTCCCGCCGCCGCCAGCATCTGAGCGGACAGATCCGCGATCGTGTCCTCGAGCTGCTCCGCGCCCTCCGCCGCGATGCCCACGCGCCGCAGGTTCGGAGTCGGCGACTTGCCTCGCCCCGATTTGGTGCGTTTGGCGAGCATCTCCGCCGTGTCGGCGCCTTCGCGCGCGAGCACATCGGTAATGTCTGCAATGCGCTTCCTCAGCGGCTGCGGATCGATGCCGTTCGCGGTGTTGTACGCGATCTGCTTCTCGCGGCGCCGCTCGGTCTCCTCGATCGCGTTCCGCATCGAATCCGTCATGTTGTCGGCGTACATGTGCACCTGGCCGGACACGTTGCGCGCCGCTCGGCCGATGGTCTGGATGAGCGAAGTGCCGCTGCGGAGGAACCCCTCCTTGTCGGCGTCGAGGATCGCGACCAGCGACACCTCCGGCAGGTCGAGGCCCTCGCGGAGCAGGTTGATGCCGACGAGCACGTCATAGACGCCTGCGCGCAGCTCGGTGAGCAGTTCGACGCGTCGGAGGGTGTCGACATCGGAGTGCAGGTAGCGGACCCGGACCCCGTGCTCTCCGAGGAAGTCGGTGAGCTCCTCGGCCATCTTCTTCGTGAGCGTGGTGACCAGCACGCGTTCGTCGCGTTCGACACGCAGGCGGATCTCCTCCAGCAGGTCGTCGATCTGACCCTTCGAGGGCTTCACGACGATCTGCGGATCCACGAGGCCGGTCGGGCGGATGATCTGCTCGACGACGCCGTCGGCGATGCCCATCTCGTACTTGCCGGGCGTGGCGGAGAGGTAGACCGTCTGCCCGATCCGATTCTTGAACTCGTCCCACCGCAGCGGCCGGTTGTCCAGCGCGCTGGGCAGACGGAAGCCGTGATCGACGAGGGTGCGCTTGCGAGACGCATCGCCCTCGTACATCGCGCCGATCTGGGGAACTGTCGCGTGCGACTCGTCGATGACGAGGAGGAAGTCGTCGGGGAAGAAGTCCAGCAGCGTGTGCGGCGGCTCGCCCGCCTCGCGGCCGTCCATGTGCCGCGAGTAGTTCTCGATGCCGGAGCAGAATCCGAGCTGCTGCAGCATCTCCAGATCGAACGACGTCCGCATGCGCAGGCGCTGCGCCTCGAGCAGCTTGCCCTGACGCTCGAGCTCGGCGAGCCGCTCCGTGAGCTCGTCCTCGATCTGACCGATCGCGCGCTGCACGACGTCGGTGCCCGCGACGTAGTGCGACGCCGGGAAGATCGGCACGGAGTCGAGCTTGGCGATCACCTCTCCGGTGAGCGGATGCAGCGAGTACAGGGCTTCGATCTCATCGCCGAACAGCTCGATCCGGATCGCGTGCTCCTCGTAGACGGGGATGATCTCGATCGTGTCCCCGCGCACGCGGAAGTTGCCGCGCGAGAAGTCGACGTCGTTGCGGTTGTACTGCATGGCGATGAACTGGCGGATCAGCGCGTCGCGGTCGTACCTCTCCCCCACCTGCAGCGCGACCATGGCGCGCAGATACTCCTCAGGCGCGCCGAGGCCGTAGATGCAGGAGACCGTCGAGACGACCACCACGTCACGGCGACTGAGCAGCGAGTTCGTCGTGGAGTGGCGCAGTCGCTCCACCTCGGCGTTGACCGACGAGTCCTTCTCGATGAACGTGTCCGTCTGCGGGACGTATGCCTCGGGCTGGTAGTAGTCGTAGTACGAGACGAAGTACTCGACCGCGTTGTTCGGCATCAGGTCGCGGAACTCGTTCGCGAGCTGTGCGGCGAGCGTCTTGTTGTGCGCGAGCACGAGGGTGGGCCGCTGCACCTGCTCGATGAGCCATGCCGTCGTCGCGGACTTGCCGGTTCCGGTCGCACCGAGCAGCACCACGTCGGTCTCCCCGGCGTTGATGCGCGCAGCGAGCTCGGCGATGGCCTGCGGCTGATCACCGGCGGGCACATATTCCGAGACGACTTCGAACGGTCGGACCGAACGCGTGGGTTGCATCCCTTAACACTACGAGGAGCCTCCGACATCGGCGTCGGAGGCTCCTCATCGGATCGGGCGGATCAGACGTCGTGCACCTTCGGACCGACGACCGGCGTGTACCCGTCCAGCGCCGAGACGAGACCGTCGATCTTCCGCGTGCCGTCGGCGCTCACGCCCGAGATGTTGAGCGTCATCGACTTCAGCCCCGGCTGCGAGCCCAGCACGTTGTTGTAGTCCAGCTCGAAGCCGGTGATCCCGCTGAAGCACGACACCGCCTGAGTGGACGCGAGCGTGACGAGCGTGGCCGTGGCCGATACGATCCGCCAGGCGTTGCCGGCGGACCGGACACCGCTGCCCGCCAGCGTGAAGCCGGGGACGCCGTCCGCCGTGCCGTCCCATGCCACGGTCGCCGTGAGGTTGAACGTGACGTTCTGGAAGTTGTCGGTGGCGAAGCAGCTCTCGACTCGAGAACTCGATGCGGACAGCGTCGTGTCCTTGATGTTGGGTGAGGACTCCACGAGCGAGCCCACGCTCGTCGGCTGGCCGCTGGCCGCTGCCATCGGTGCCGCAGCGGCGATGGCGATGACGGGCACCGACCACGCTGCGCCCTTGATCACGGTGCGGCGCGAGAGGCCGCTCTTGACGTCGGTCATGATTGCACTCCAGATATCGGTTGAGCGGTGGCTCAGAAACCGAGATCGCGCACGGCGCGGGTTCGACGCGCACGACGGAGACGCAATGCGTCCAGCCCCCAGACTTCCCCAGAGCTTTTCCCCATTGTCCCCACAGCGCTTCCCCGCACTGCCCCACGAGCGAAGATATATGATCCTCTCGAATATTGCAAACCATATGAACAAACTGTCCGATCGGTTGGCTCCTCCGATCGTCGACGTCAGTACATCCTGATCAGCGCGCAATATGTGGCATATCACCGGTGGTCCCCTACAGTGGTGCCGTGATCGAGTTCGTGATCGGATCCAGCCTTGCCGCGGCCGCCGACCTGAACGCCTGGATCCCGCTGTTCCTGCTCGGCCTGGCGGCGAAGCTCCTGCCCGCCGTGGCCCTCCCCGCGGGCTGGTCCTGGCTGGGCAGCGACATCGCACTCTGGATCATCGGCGCCCTGCTCGTCCTGGAGATCGTGGCGGACAAGATCCCCGCGCTGGACTCGCTGAACGACATCGTGCACAGCATCGTCCGGCCCGCCGCCGGCGGCATCGCGTTCGGTGCCGGCGCGAGCGCGCGGACCGTCGCCGTCGACGACCCCGGCACGTTCTTCTCCGAGCACACCTGGATCCCCATCGTCGCCGGAATCGTCATCGCCCTCGCCGTGCACGCGGTCAAAGCGACCGGGCGAGTCGCCGCGAACGCGGCCACGGCGGGCGTCGCCGCCCCCGTGCTCAGCACGACGGAGGACATCGCGGCGTTCCTCCTGAGCGCGACGGCGATCATCGTGCCGGTGGTCGCCGCGATCCTGCTGGTCGCCCTGATCGTCGGGATCGCCGTCGTGGTGCGCCGACGATCCCGACGGCGCGACGCCCGTGCGGTCGCCGAGTAGCCGTCAGCCCCCGCGCGTCCAGACGTACGGCGTGGTGGTCGTGACCTTGCGCATGCCGGACCGCTCGAGGATCGGTCGGGAGAACTCGGTCGAATCGGAGTGCAGATAGCGCAGCCCGCGCTGCAGAGCAGCCTGGGCGCGCTTCGCCGTCAGAGCCCGGTACACGCCTCGGCCCCGCCACTCCGGCACGGTCGCACCACCCCAGACCCCTGCGAACTCGGTTCCGCCGACAGGTTCGAGGCGCCCGGCACTGATCACGCGCCCCTCGGCCTCCGCGACCCAGAGCACGACATCGTCGCCGGCCGCGACACGGGCGATCATGTGCTGCGCCCGCTGCTCGCCGTCGCCGTGCCCGAACACGGCCGCCTGCATCCGCTCCATCGCGACGATGCCCTCGTCGTCGCGCACCTCGCGCAGCACCACGCCCTCGGGCACCGGCACGTCGACCGCGAGGGCGGCCGCCTCCCCGAGCATCACCGACTCGACCTCCTCCGGGAAGAAACCGGCATCACGCAGCGCGGTCTCGAGGCCGGGTGCGACGTCGTGTCCGCGGGTCTTCCACTCCGCCGAGCCCACTCCGGGGAGCGCCTCGAAATGCGCGCGCACCTCCTGAACCAGCGATCGGATGCGGCGCTCCCCCAGCCCCGCGAGATCGGCATAGCTCGCGAAACCGGCGCCGCCCGGGAACACGCCGACCCAGGCCGGACCGATCCTCCGGATGCTCTCGGCGCCCGCCAGCTCCGCCTCGCCGCGCAGCTGCCGGTCGTACTCAGCCAGCAATGGGGTCACGCCCGAGACTCGGTCTGCAGCCGCTGCCACAGCTCGTCCGCCTGCCGGAGAGTATCCGCCAGCGACCCCGCCGTGTCGACGAGAACGTCCGCGATCTCGCGACGACGCTCGTCCGGCACCTGCGACGCGATCCGCTTCCGCGCCTCGTCGCGGTCGAGACCACGTTCTCGCACGAGCCGGTCCTCGCGCTCGGAGGCCGGGGCGTCGGCGACCACGATCAGGTCCCAGGGGTCGTCCACGCGCGCCTCCACCAGCAGCGGGACGTCGTACACCACGACGGCGGAAGGATCCGCGGTCAGCGCCTCGGCGAACCGCCGCTGCGACTCCGCCTTCACGGCGGGATGCACGATGGCGTTCAGACGGCCGAGCGCATCCGCGTCGCCGAAGACCCGCGCTCCGAGTCTCGCCCGGTCCAGAGCCCCGTCGGCCTGGATCATCTCGGTGCCGAACTCGGCCGCGATGCGCGCGAGCACGGGCGAGCCCGGTGCTTGCACGTCGCGGACGATCCGATCGGCGTCGATGACGACGGCGCCGTGCGCGGCGAGCTGCGCCGCGATCGTGGACTTGCCCGACGCGATGCCGCCGGTGAGCGCGATGAGGGGCATGCTGCCAGTCTCGCACGGGATCCGCACCCGCCGTCAGGGCCACCCGTTCCGCACTCCGGCCGATGGATCCGCCGCGCGCAGTGCGATGACCGCGGCCAGGGCGGCGGACGCGCACATCCCGATCACGATCCCCCCGAACCACGCCCAACCCCATGCCGCGAACGCGATGCCGAGCGCCCACCCGAACAGGCTCGAGCCCGTGTAGTAGGCGAAGTAGTAGAGCGACGACGCCTGCGCGCGGCTCTCCGCGGAGGCGGCGACCGGAGTCCACCCGGATGCCACCGCGTGGGCGCCGAAGAATCCCGCCGTGAAGAGCACCAGGCCCAGCAGCACGACGGCGGTCAGCGGCACCAGCATGAGCGCGGCGCCGCCGGCCATCACCGCGATCGATCCCAGCAGCACGGGGTACCGCCCCGCCCGCGAGGCCAGGACGCCGGCCCACGGCGACGATGCCGTCCCCGCGAGATAGGCGAGGAAGAGCAGCGTCACGAACCATGCGGGCAGCGCGAACGGCGCAGCGGAGAGACGGAAGCCGAGGTAGTTGTACACCGCCACGAACGCACCCATCAGCAGGAACGCCTGGGCGTACAGCGCCAGCTGGCGGGGAGAGCGCAGCAGGGCGAGCAGTCGTGTCGCGACCCCGGATCCGCGGTCCGCGCCCAGCCGCAGCGGCACGAAGCCCTGCGACCGCGGCGCGAGCCACAGGAACAGGCCGGCGGCCACCGCGCAGAGTCCCGTCGCGGCCCACACTCCCGCCTGCCACCCCGTGGCCTCGGCGACGAGACCCGACACGATCCGCCCTGCGAGCCCGCCGACCGTCGTGCCCGCGATATAGCTGCCCGCGGCCGCGGCCGCGTGGCGGGGACCCACCTCCTCGGCGAGGTAGGCGAGCGCGACGGCGGGCACGGCCCCCAGCGCCACCCCCTCGGCGCAGCGCAGGGCGAGCAGGACGACGATGTCGCCGCCGAAAGGCGCGAGCATCCCCAGCACGGTCGCCGTGATCACTCCGACCGCCATCGCGGGCACTCTGCCGATCCGGTCCGCGACGACGGACCAGCCGATCACCGACGCCGCCAACCCCAGCGTGGCGGCGGAGACGCTCAACGCGGCGGTCGCCGGATCCACGGCGAGGTCGCGGGCAAGCTGCGGCAGCACCGCCTGCGGCGCATACAACTGCGCGAACGTCGCGATGCCCGCGAAGAACAGGCCGAGGATGAGCCGCCGGTACGCAGGGGATCCCGGGGCGTGACCGACGAACGTCACCGAACGCGGATCCGACGTCGCGCAGCTCGGGGACACAGCGCGATCGGATCCATGTTCTCCATCCTCACACGTCCGCGGGGCGCCGTCCGCGGCGAGCCGGCGAAGGCGCTGGGGCCGCGTTTCCAGCACATATGGAACGGGCCGCCACCTGCCCGGAGGCGAGGTGACGGCCCGTTCGTCGAAGGGTGACGCTTACGCGTTGCCGCCCGAGAGCTTCTCGCGCAGAGCCGCGAGAGCCTCGTCGTCGGCCAGCGTGCCGGCGCCGGCGGAGTCGCTCGAGAACGACTGCGCGCTCGCGCTGAAGTCGTCGCCCGCAGCGGCCTCGGCCTCGGCGGCCTTGATGACCTGCGCCTTGTGCGCCTCCCAGCGAGCCTGGGCAGCCGCGTACTCCTGCTCCCATGCCTCGCGCTGGGCGTCGAAGCCGTCCTTCCACGCACCGGTCTCGGCGTCGAAGCCCTCCGGGTACTTGTACTCGCCGTTCTCGTCGTACTCTGCGAGCATGCCGTACAGGGCCGGGTCGAACTCGGTGCCGTACGGGTCGACCGACTCGTTGGCCTGCTTCAGCGACAGCGAGATGCGGCGACGCTCGAGGTCGATGTCGATGACCTTGACGAAGACCTCTTCGCCCACCGAGACGACCTGCTCGGCCAGCTCGACGTGCTTGCTGGACAGCTCGGAGATGTGCACGAGGCCCTCGATGCCGTCCGCGACGCGCACGAACGCACCGAACGGAACGAGCTTGGTGACCTTGCCCGGGGTGACCTGGCCGATGGCGTGGGTGCGGGCGAAGACCTGCCACGGGTCCTCCTGCGTCGCCTTCAGCGACAGGGAGACGCGCTCGCGGTCGAGGTCGACCTCGAGGATCTCGACGGTGACCTCCTGGCCCACCTCGACGACCTCGGAGGCGTGCTCGATGTGCTTCCAGGACAGCTCGGAGACGTGCACGAGGCCGTCCACGCCGCCGAGGTCGACGAACGCACCGAAGTTCACGATCGACGACACGACGCCCTTGCGGACCTGACCCTTGTGCAGGTTGTTGAGGAACGTGGTGCGCGACTCGGACTGCGTCTGCTCGAGCAGGGCGCGGCGCGAGAGGACCACGTTGTTGCGGTTCTTGTCGAGCTCGAGGATCTTGGCCTCGAGCTCCTGACCGAGGTACGGCGTCAGGTCGCGGACGCGGCGCAGCTCGATGAGCGATGCCGGCAGGAAGCCGCGGAGGCCGATGTCGACGATGAGTCCACCCTTGACGACCTCGATGACCTGACCGGTGACGACGCCGTCGTTCTCCTTGATCTTCTCCACGTCGCCCCAGGCGCGCTCGTACTGGGCGCGCTTCTTGGACAGGATCAGACGGCCTTCCTTGTCCTCCTTCTGGAGGACGAGGGCCTCGACCTGGTCGCCGACGGAGACGACCTCGTTGGGGTCGACGTCGTGCTTGATGCTCAGCTCACGCGAGGGGATGACGCCCTCGGTCTTGTAGCCGACGTCGAGGAGGACCTCGTCGCGGTCGATCTTGACGATCGTGCCCTCGATGATGTCGCCGTCGTTGAAGAACTTCAGGGTCTTCTCGACCGCAGCCAGGAAGTCCTCGGCAGATCCGATGTCGTTGATCGCGACCTGCTTGGTGGCCGGGGCGGCCGTTGCGGTAGTCATGTAGTGGGTTGTCCTTGTTGATGGATACTCGGGCCGCGGCACGCGCTCAGCAGAGCACAGGATCGCGCCGCGGCGAATTGAATGTGTCTTGGTCGTCACGCACGCAGGAGGAACCCCCCACCGGTGACACCTCATGCTATCAGGTCGCTGAGCGTTCCGGTGACCGCATTCTCGCGGCCCGCGCCCCTCGACCGTCCGGCACAGCAGTGACCAACGCCGCGCTTCCGCGTGATGTTCCCCGGGCCGGCTTACCGCACTCATGGACGGATGCGATGACCGCCCTGGCAGACTGTGGGGATGACCGATGCCGCTCCGAAGCTGCTCCTCCTCGACACCGCCAGCCTCTACTTCCGCGCCTTCTACGGCGTGCCCGACGCGGTCAAGGCGCCGGACGGCACCTCGGTGAACGCAGCCCGCGGGCTGCTGGACATGATCGCGAGGCTCGTCACGGCCTACCGACCCACTCACCTCGTCGCCTGCTGGGACGACGACTGGCGTCCGCAGTGGCGGGTCGACCTCATTCCCAGCTACAAGGCGCACCGCGTCGTCGAGGTGGTCTCGGGCGGAGCCGACGTCGAGGAGGTGCCGGATCCCCTCGAGGCGCAGATCCCGATCATCCGGGAAGCGCTCGGCGCACTCCGGATCCCTATCATCGGGGTCGCCGCACATGAGGCCGACGACGTGATCGGCACGCTGGCGACCGTCGCGGAGATGCCCGTCGACATCATCACCGGGGACCGGGACCTGTTCCAGCTCGTGGACGACGCCCGAGGCGTCCGGGTGATCTACACCGGTCGCGGCATGAGCAACCTCGAGGACCTCACCGAGGAGGCGGTGGTGCGCAAGTACGGGGTGCTCCCGAGCCAGTACGCCGACTTCGCGACGATGCGCGGCGACGCCTCCGATGGGCTCCCCGGCGTGGCCGGGGTCGGCGAGAAGACCGCGGCGAACCTCCTCGCCGTGCACGGCGACCTCGCCGCGATCCGCGCCGCCGCAGAGGGCGCGGAGGGCATGTCGGCAGGCGTGGCGAAGAAGATCCTCGCCGCCTCGGACTACCTCGATGTCGCCCCCACCGTGGTGCGCGTCGCGACCGCGTTGCCGATCGCCGTCCCCGCCGAGCCGCTGCGGCCGCTCGACGCCGCCGAGACCGCCGCCGCCGTCGGGGTGGCCGAGCGGTGGAACCTCGGCACCTCGATGGCCCGCGCGCTGGAGGCGCTCAGCCGCACCGCGTGAGGGCGCCCGCCGGCAGCCCGCGTTCAGCCCGCCCAGCGCAGCAGCCGCTCGAGCCCCCAGGTCGTCACGATCCGCTCCGTCGGAATCCCGGCGCGCTCGGCCCGCTCGGCCCCGTGGTCCAGCAGCGAAAGCTGTCCCGGCGCGTGCGCGTCGGAGTCGATCGAGAACAGGCAGCCGATGTCCAGAGCGAGCGCGAGCAGATCGTCCGGCGGATCATGGCGCTCCGGTCGGGAGTTGATCTCGACCGCGACGCCGTTCTCGGCGCACGCCTCGAACACGGCACGGGCGTCGAACCTCGACGGCGGCCGGGTGCCTCGCTCCCCCTGCACGAGCTGCCCCGTGACATGTCCGAGCACGCTCACGCGCGGGTTCGAGACCGCGGCGACCATGCGCCGCGTCATCGGCCCCGGATCCATGGCCAGCTTGGAATGCACGGACGCGACCACGATGTCGAGTTCCCCGAGCAGTCCGTCCTCCTGATCCAGACCCCCGTCATCGAGGATGTCGACCTCAATCCCGGTGAGCATCGTGAGCCCGTCGCCGCTGAGCGCGCGCACCTGGGGCAGCTGCGTGCGCAGCCGCTCGGAGCTGAGCCCGCGCGCGACGCGCAACCGCGGTGAGTGGTCGGTGATCGCGAGGTACTCGTGTCCCAGGGCGCGCGCGGCATCGGCCATCGCGGCGATCGGCGTCGTGCCGTCCGACCACTCCGTGTGCGCATGCAGATCGCCGCGCAGCCGGGACCGCAGCTCCGACACGATCTCCGGCTCGACCTCGCCGCGCAGCTCGACGAGATAGGACGGCGTCCGCCCGTCGAGCGCCTGTCGGATGACCTCGAACGTCGAGGATCCGATTCCCTTCGCCTGCTGGATCCGGTTCAGATCCGACCTGGCATCCTCGGGGAGTTCGGCATACGTGGCCGCGGCGGCGCGGAACGCCTTGGCCCGGTAGCGCGAGGCCCGCTCGCGCTCGAGCAGCCTGGCGATCTCGAGCAGCGCCTCCTGCGGATCCATGTCGGCCCTCCCCGGCCCGTCAGCTCGCGGCGAGCTCCTGGGACGCCGCGACCCATGCGTCCAGCTTCGCGATCGCGCGCCCGTCGTCGACGGCGGCCTCCGCTCGCACGAGTGCCGCACGCAGACGGTCCACGATCGCGACCTGCGCCTGTGCGGGGTCGTGGGACAGCTCGTAGGCGACGATGCCCGCCGCCGCGTTCAGCAGCACGATGTCGCGCACCGCACCGCGCTCGCCCTCCAGCGTGCGGCGCAGCACGCCGGCATTGTGCTCCGGGGATCCGCCGATCAGGTCGGTCAGCTCCGCGAGCGGGATCCCCAGGTCGCGCGGATCGAGGTCGTGCTCGTGGATGTCACCGCGGGTGACCTCCCAGATGCGGCTGTGCCCGGTGGTCGTGAGCTCATCCAGCCCGTCATCGCCGCGGAACACGAGCGCCGTGGCACCGCGGGTACGGAACACGCCCGTGATCAGCGGCACCCGATCGAGCTGTGCGACGCCCACCGCGTTCGCCTCCGCACGCGCCGGATTGCAGAGCGGGCCCAGCATGTTGAACACGGTCGGCACGCCGAGCTCCGCTCGCACGCCGCCCGCGTTCTTGAACCCGGGATGGAAGGCCCCCGCCCAGGCGAAGGTGATGCCGGTGCGGTCGAGGATCTCGGCGACCGCCTGGGGGTCGAGCGTGAGCTGGAGTCCCAGCGCGCCGAGGACGTCGGAGGACCCGGATGCCGAGCTCGCCGCGCGGTTCCCGTGCTTGACGACGGGGATGCCGGTCGCCCCGATGATGATGGCGGCCGTCGTGGACACGTTCACGGTCCCGATCCGGTCTCCCCCGGTGCCCACGATGTCCAGCACGTCCGAGGACACCGGGAGCGGCACGGCCGCCTCCAGGATGGCGTCGCGGAAGCCGACCACCTCATCGATGGTCTCCCCCTTCGCACGCAGCCCGACGAGGAAACCGGCCAGCTGCGCCTGGGTCGCCTGCCCGCGCATCACCTGACGCATCGCCCAGGTCGACTCGTAGACGCTCAGATCGCGTCCGGCGAGGAGCGTGGAGAGGACATCGGGCCAGGTCAGAGCATCCGCCATGCCAGCGATCCTAGCGATGTGATGCAGTCGTGATCCCCGCTCCGGCACTCCGCGACCCGCCCGCAAGCCCGCGTCTCTCAGGGGATTCGCGGCTGCTTCCGAGGTCACACCGAAGCCCGGACGAGCTGAACCGCCGTCGCCGGTGCGACAATCGGCGTCTCGGATCGGCCATAATGGACAGGTGACGACCTCAGCGACGTATGCCCCGGTGGCGAGAACGATCAAGCGCCCCAACCCGGTGGCTGTGGGAACCATTGTCTGGCTCGGCAGTGAGGTGATGTTCTTCGCGGGACTCTTCGCGATCTACTTCACCCTGCGCAGCACCTCTCCGGAGCTGTGGGCCGCGCGAACCGAGCAGCTGAACGTGCCGTTCGCCGCGATCAACACCCTGGTGCTGGTGGCGTCCTCGTTCACCTG
Source organism: Microbacterium sp. Au-Mic1 (assembly GCF_021341785.1). Lineage (GTDB taxonomy): Bacteria > Actinomycetota > Actinomycetes > Actinomycetales > Microbacteriaceae > Microbacterium. The sequence continues at coordinate 128,114 of NZ_JAJTTF010000001.1, read as the reverse complement.
CCAGATGGGTGTGTTCGCCGCCGAGCGCATGCAGCCCTACACGTCGGTGAACGACAAGGGTCGCAAGCGCTGGGGCATGGTGCCGTGGTTCTGGCTGACCTTCGCCATGGGCGCCTTCTTCGTGTCTGGTCAGGTCTGGGAGTACTCGACGCTGGTGGCCGAGGGGATGCCGATCTCGGCCGACTCCTACGCCTCGGCGTTCTACATCACCACCGGCTTCCACGCCCTGCACGTCACCGGCGGTCTGGTCGCGTTCCTGCTGACCCTCGGCCGCGCCTTCGCCGTCAAGAACTTCACGCACAAGGAGGCGACGACCGCGATCGTGGTGTCCTATTACTGGCACTTCGTCGACGTCGTCTGGATCGTGCTGTTCTTCGTCATCTATTTCCTCAAGTAAGAAGCGGAGCGGATTCCCGACATGGCACGTGAGAAGAAGCGCCGTACCGGCCGTCGCAGCCCCCTGGCTGCCGCGGCACTGATCGGCGCAGGCCTGATGATCACCGGCGGCGTCTACGCCGGTGCGAGTGCGGCGTTCGCCGCGACCGAGCCGGCGTCCGTCACCGCCGCGGTCTCGACCGAGGACGGGCAGAAGCTGTTCCAGGCGAACTGCGCCACCTGTCACGGCATGAACCTGCAGGGCACCGCCACCGGGCCCAGCCTGTACGGCGTCGGCGAGCTCGCGGTCGAGTTCCAGATGTCCACCGGGCGCATGCCGCTGCAGATGCAGGGCCCGCAGGCTCCGCAGAAGCACCCGCAGTTCTCCGAGGAGCAGATCAAGAACGTCGCCGCGTGGGTGCAGTCCGTGGCTCCCGGCCCGACCTACCCCGAGGAGAAGATCCTCGATGGCAAGGGCGACGTGGCGCACGGCGCCGAGCTGTTCCGCATCAACTGCGCGATGTGCCACAACGTCGCCGGCGCCGGCGGCGCCCTGACCGAGGGCAAGTACGCACCGGGCCTGATGAAGACCAGCGCGCTGCACATGTACGCGGCCATGGTCACCGGACCTCAGAACATGCCGGTCTTCGGCAACATGAACCTTTCGGCCGAAGACAAGCGCGACATCATCTCGGCGCTGCTCTTCCAGCAGAACGCGCCGCAGGTCGGCGGCATGGACCTCGGATCCCTCGGACCCGTCTCGGAAGGTCTGTTCATCTGGATCTTCGGCATCGGCGCATTGGTCGCCATCACCGTGTGGATCACGGCGAAGTCCAACTGACGCCGGCATATCGCAGAACGTACGAGGAGAACCATGGCACACGACGACCCGCACGCTCTTGACCGGACCTATCAGGCACCGGCCGGGCTGAGCGTCGACGTCAGCGACCCCGCGCACAACCCGGGGCTGCCCGCGCACCGCGAGCGCATCACCGACCAGGATCCGAAGGCGATGAACGCCGCGGTCCGCACGGTCTACACGCTCTTCTACCTCTCCCTCGCGGGCAGCATCTGGGCGGTCGCCGCCTACATGCTGTTCCCGATCGAGAGCGGCTCGCTCATCGATGTGCGCTACAACAACCTGTTCATCGGCCTCGGAATCGCGCTCGCCCTGCTCGCGCTGGGTATCGGCGCGATCCACTGGTCGAAGGCGATCATGGCGGACCACGAGCACATCGAGTACCGCCACCCCACTCGTGGCCGCGACTCCACCCGCGAGGCTGCGATCAAGGCCTTCGCCGACGCGAACGAGGAGTCCGGTTTCGGACGCCGCGTGATGATCCGCAACTCGCTCATCGCCGCGGTGGTCGCCTCGGTCGTCCCCGGTCTCGCGCTCTTCCGCGGCCTGGCGCCGCACAGCACCCCCGAGAACCCGATCGCGGGCGACCCGGTGCAGCTGCTCAAGCACACCATGTGGGAGAAGGGCATGCGTCTCGCGCACGACCCCGACGGCACGCCGATCCGCGCCGCAGACATCGTGCTCGGCTCCGCCGTGCACGTGATCCCCGAGCCGCTCAGCAAGGTCGGCCACGAGGACGGCTACCTCGAGGAGAAGGCCAAGGCGATCGTGCTGCTCGTCCGTCTGCTTCCCGAGCAGCTCCATCCCTCCGAGGCGCGCAAGGACTGGGCGTACAACGGCATCGTCGCGTACTCCAAGGTCTGCACCCACGTCGGCTGCCCCGTCGCGCTGTACGAGCAGCAGACGCACCACCTGCTCTGCCCCTGCCACCAGTCGCAGTTCGACATCACCGAAGAGGCCAAGGTCATCTTCGGTCCGGCGGCGCGCCCGCTGCCGCAGCTGCCGATCACGGTCGATGACGAGGGCTACCTCGTCGCGCAGAGCGATTTCCACGAACCCGTCGGTCCGAGCTTCTGGGAGCGTCATTGAGCACCGCAACTGTTACCGAGCAGAAGTCCTCGGAGAAGCCTTCGGAGGCGCCCCTGGGCGGCCGATTCGTCGGCGGTCTCTCCAACTACATCGATGAGCGGACGAGCCTCTCCGGTTTCGTCAAGGAGCTCGGCCGGAAGATCTTCCCCGATCACTGGTCGTTCATGCTCGGCGAGATCGCTCTGTGGAGCTTCGTCGTGGTGCTGCTGTCCGGCACCTTCCTGACGTTCTTCTTCCAGGCGTCGATGGTGCCCACGCACTACGCCGGGGCCTACGCGCCCATGCGGGGCGTGGAGATGTCCGCCGCACTCGACTCGACACTGCGCATCTCGTTCGATCTGCGCGGCGGCCTGCTGGTCCGTCAGATCCACCACTGGGCGGCGCTGACGTTCGTGGCCGGCATCGGCGTCCACATGCTGCGCGTGTTCTTCACGGGCGCGTTCCGCAAGCCGCGTGAGCTGAACTGGGTGATCGGCTTCGTGCTGTTCGTCCTCGCCATGGCCGAGGGCTTCACCGGATACTCGCTCCCCGACGACCTGCTCTCGGGTAACGGCCTCCGCATCATCGACGGCATGATCAAGGGCCTGCCCCTCATCGGCACCTGGACCTCGTTCATGCTGTTCGGCGGCGAGTTCCCGGGCGACCAGATCGTGGGACGCCTCTACACGCTGCACATCCTGATCCTGCCGCTCCTGGTGATCGGCCTGGTCGTACTGCACCTCATGCTCATGGTGATCAACAAGCACACGCAGTTCGCCGGCCCCGGCCGCACGGACGAGAACGTCGTGGGCTACCCGATGATGCCGATCTACATGTCGAAGATGGGCGGCTTCCTGTTCATCACGTTCGGCGTGATCGTGCTGATCGCCTCGCTGTTCCAGATCAACCCCATCTGGAACTACGGCCCCTACGATCCCTCCCCCGTGTCGGCGGGTACCCAGCCGGACTGGTACATCGGCTTCGCGGACGGCGCACTGCGTCTGGCGCCGTCGAACCTCGATGTCGTTTTCCTCGACCACACATGGTCGTTCGGGATCATCCTCCCGGTGCTGGTTCTGGGCCTGTTCATCGTGCTGGTCGCGGTCTACCCCTTCATCGAGGCGTGGATCACGGGCGACAAGCGCGAGCACCACATCGCGCAGCGTCCTCGCACCTCCGCCACGCGTACTGCGATCGGCGTGGCCGGTGTGATCTTCTACGCGACGCTGTGGGCTGCGGCCTCGTCCGACCTGATCGCGACGCACTTCTCGCTGACGATGGAGGGCGTGATCCACACGCTCCAGGCCCTGCTGTTCATCGGCCCGGTGCTCGGCTACTTCGTCACGAAGCGCATCTGCATCGCCCTGCAGAAGAAGGACCGCGAGATCGTCCTGCACGGCTACGAGTCCGGTCGGATCGTGCGCCTCCCCGGAGGCGAGTTCATCGAGGTCCACAAGCCGGTCGACGTGTACGATCGCTGGAAGCTCATCGACACCGAGGTGTACGAGCCTCTCGTGGTCCGCCCGAACGCCAAGGGCCGCATCCCGTGGACGCAGAACCTGCGTTCCTCGATGTCGCGCTGGTTCTTCGAGGACCGTCTCTCGCCGCTCACTCAGACCGAGGTCGCTGCAGCTGACGCGCACCAGCGTCACGCGCTGCACGACACGGACGAGGCCGCTCACGACGAGATCGTGGCGTCCCACACCCGTGCCGGTGTGAGCGAGGACCAGATCGCACCGGTCGACACCACGCACGTCAGCGAGACGCCGAACACGCCGAGCTCCGCGCTCGCCCCGGAGTCGCTACCGACGAAGGAGGGCGGCGAGTAGGCCGCTCCCCCACCTCGATCGAAGGCCCCGTCACACGACGGGGCCTTCGTCGTTCCCGGACCTCTCCCCGGAGTAGCCTGGCCGCATGACTTCTGCAATGGACCACTTCGCCGCAAAGCTCGCTCACGAGACCGATGCGAGCGACGTGCACGCCGCCCGCAAGGCCGGCGAACAGCTCGCCGTCGTCGACGTCCGCAGCGACGAGGCCTGGGCGCAGGGACGCGTCGTCGATGCGATCCACATGCACTACAGCGAGATCGCCGAGAGGGCGCCGCAGGAGATCCCCCCGGGCACCTCCGTGGTGGTCTACTGCTGGAGCCCCGGGTGCAACGCCGCAGACAAGGGAGCCCTCGAGTTCGCCAAGCTCGGCTACGACGTGAAGCTCATGATCGGCGGCTTCGAGTACTGGGTGCGCGAAGGCTACCCCGTCGCGGACGCCGATGGCGTGCACCGGCGCCCTGTGGATCCCCTCACCGGGGTGGCCCGCGTGCGCTCACGTGCCTGACATCCACGACGCCCGGACCGCAGCGGCGGACGAGTCCGAAGACGCCGCAGCGGCGCACGAGCCCGACGATGAGCTGCGGGAGTCTCTCCGTGCCCGGGAGAGCGCACTGCACTCCCCTGCGGTCCGAGGCGATGCAGCCGCCCTGGACCGGATCCTGCATCAGGACTTCCGGGAGATCGGTCGCAGCGGCAGGCTCTGGACCCGATCGGCCATCATCGGCGCACTCGTCGCGGAAGAGCGCGGCGCGGCACCCGAGGAGACCCGAGACTGGACGATCGAGCGTCTCGGACGGCGGCATGCCCTGCTGACCTACACGATCTCCGGAGCGTCCGGCGCGAGCCGCCATTCGTCCCTGTGGGAGCACGATGGTCTGGAGTGGCGTCTGCGCTTCCACCAGGGGACGTACATCACGCCAACGCCCTGACTCTCCACCGAAGCACACCCGGGCGGCGCTCCCACGGCTTCACGCCACCGCATCCGTAGCGGCTGCATGGACCCCCGGAAAGATGCTGACACACGAAGAAGGCCCTGGAGCGGTGCTCCAGGGCCTTCTCACACGGCAGTCCGCTCAGCGGGCGAAGTGCCCGCGGTAGTACTCGTAGACCCACCCGACGATCGCGACCACGAAGATGGCCAGCGCGACCGGGAAGAGGAACACGCCCACAGCCAGCGCGATCATTCCGACCGCGGCCGCACCGGCGAGCACGATCGGCCACCAGGACCACGGGCTGAACTCTCCGAGCTCCGGGTCGCCGTCATCGATGTCGCTCGTGAGGATGTCCTCGGGCAGCGTGCCGCCCTGGGCCTTGTGCGTGCGGTCGAGGTAGAACGCGATCATGGCGCCCATGAACGCGGCGAAGAACAGGGCGACGGTGCCGACCCACTCGATCGCCTTCACGGGCGGCTCACCGGCGTGCGCGACCAGGTTCCAGACCGTGTAGGTCACGCCCACGAAGGCGAAGAACGCGGTGAGGATCCACCACAGGACGATGTTGTCGCGCATGGGTCAGTGGGCCTTTCCATCAGCGGCCGCAGCAACCGGGTGCTCGGCGGCCTCCGGGTGGTTCAGGTCGAACGCCGGACGCTCGCTGCGGATACGCGGGATCGAGGTGAAGTTGTGCCGAGGCGGCGGGCAGGACGTCGCCCACTCGAGCGAGGCGCCGTATCCCCACGGGTCGTTCACGGTCACCTTCGGAGCCTTGCGCGCGGTCAGCCACACGTTCAGGAAGAACGGCAGCATCGAGGCGCCCAGGATGATGGCGCCGATCGTCGAGACCTGGTTCTCCCACGTCCAGTTGTCGTACGCCGAGTAGTCGGCGTAACGACGCGGCATGCCGTCGACGCCCAGCCAGTGCTGGATGAGGAACGTCATGTGGAAGCCGATGAACAGCATCCAGAAGTGCACGTAGCCGAGGCGCTCGTTGAGCATGCGGCCGGTCCACTTCGGCCACCAGAAGTAGAAGCCGGCGAACATGGCGAACACGACCGTGCCGAACACCACGTAGTGGAAGTGCGCGACGACGAAGTACGAGTCGGAGAGGAAGAAGTCCAGCGGCGGGGACGCCAGGATCACGCCGGTCAGACCACCGAAGACGAACGACACCAGGAAGCCGAGGGCGAACACCATCGGCGTCTCAAAGGTGACGGATCCTCGCCAGAGCGTGCCGATCCAGTTGAAGATCTTCACGCCCGTGGGGACCGCGATGAGCATGGTCATCAGTGCGAAGAACGGCAGCAGCACACCGCCGGTGACGTACATGTGGTGCGCCCACACCGCCACGGACAGCGCGGCGATCGCGATCGTCGCGTAGACGAGGGTCTTGTATCCGAAGATCGGCTTGCGGCTGAACACCGGGAAGATCTCCGAGACGATGCCGAAGAACGGCAGCGCGATGATGTAGACCTCGGGGTGGCCGAAGAACCAGAACAGGTGCTGCCAGAGGAGGACGCCACCATTGGCGGGGTCGTAGATGTGCGCGCCGAGCACGCGGTCGGCCGCGGCGGCCAGCATGGCGGCGGCCAGCACCGGGAACGCCATCAGGACCAGGAGGCTGGTGATCAGCGTGTTCCACGAGAAGATCGGCATGCGCCACATGGTCATGCCCGGCGCGCGCATGGTGATGATCGTGGTGATGAAGTTCACGGCGCCGAGGATCGTGCCGAAACCGGACATGCCGAGTCCCAGCATCCACAGGTTGCCGCCGGCACCAGGGGTGAACGACGCGCTCGCGAGCGGCTGATAGGCGAACCAGCCGAACGAGGCAGCGCCCTGCGGCGTGAGGAAGCCCGCGACCGCGATGGTCGAGCCGAACAGGAAGAGCCAGAACGCGAAGGCGTTCAGACGCGGGAACGCGACGTCGGGGGCGCCGATCTGCAGCGGGAGGATCGCGTTCGCGAAGCCCGCGAACAGCGGGGTCGCGAACATCAGCAGCATGATCGTGCCGTGCATCGTGAACAGCTGGTTGTACTGCTCCTTCGTCGGCACGATCTGCATGCCCGGCGAGAACAGCTCAGCGCGGATGATGAGGGCCATCACGCCACCGAGGAGGAAGAACAGCACCGAAGCGATCAGATACATGTATCCGATCGTCTTGTGGTCCGTGGAGGTGATCCACTTGACGACGATGTTGCCCTTCTGCTCGACGCGGGTCGAGCTGAGCAGAGCCGCCTGACGCGGCGGGATCGTCGTCGGACGCGCGCCGGTCTCTGACGTGTCGGGAAGAGTGCTCGTCATTCTGCTTACTTCGCTTCCGAGTCAGTCGCGGGCTTCCCGGTGCCGGGGAAGTTGGTGAGGCGGTCGTAGGCGTCGGTGATGTCGCCGGTGTTGCCCTCGTCCTTGAGCTTGGTCAGGTACGACTGGTACTCCGCGTCGCTGACGACCTTCACGTTGAAGAGCATCATCGAGTGGTACTCGCCGCAGAGCTCGGCGCACTTGCCCTGGTAGGTGCCCTCACGGGTCGGCGTGAACGACCAGGAGTTGTCCTTGCCGATGTACATGTCCTTCTTGTAGAGGAAGTCGATGATCCAGAACGAGTGGATGACATCGCGCGACTGGAGGGTGATCTTCACCTTCTTGTCGACCGGCAGGTACAGAGTGGGCAGGGCGGCCTGATCGATGTTGCCGGCCTTGTCGGGCTGGGCCTGGACGCCCATGGTCCAGACGGCGTCGGAGTTGTCCTTCTCCGTGCCGTCGTACTGGAAGTCCCACGCCCACTGCTTGCCGATCGCGGTGATCGACACATCGGGCTTGTCGTACTGCGTCTCGATGATCGTCTGATCACGCGCCGTGAAGGCGAACATGCCGAAGATCAGGATCAGCGGAACGAGGGTGTAGAAGATCTCGATCGGCATGTTGTAGCGCAGCTGCACCGGCAGGCCGGTCTGCCCCTTGCGACGCCGGTAGGCGATCGCGGCCCAGCCCATCAGACCCCAGGTGATGAGGCCGACGATGAGCAGGACGATCCAGGAGTTGACCCAGAGCGCGGCGACCCGATCGGTCTGGTTGGTGGCCGGTGTGCCATCGGCGACGAAGCCCGGAAGGAATCCGTGGAGCTCTGTGGGAGAGCATCCCGCGAGGGCCACGGCTGCCGCTACTCCCAAGGGGAGTGCGGCCCAACGAAGGCGGCGTTTCGAGGGCACGATGCACCTTTCAGATCACGGACGTGGGCTACCCCAGTCTAGGGCAACCTCACACCCGATTCACGCCATCCACGCAGGTTCGGCGTGGTTGGCGCAGGGGTGGAAGAAGGGATTCCGCGGGTCAGTGGAAGCTGTCGCCGCAGGCGCAGGAGCCCTGCGCGTTGGGGTTGTCGATCGTGAACCCCTGCTCCGAGATGGTGTCCTTGAAGTCGATCGCAGCGCCGTCGAGATACGGCACGCTCATGTTGTCGACGATCACCTCGACGCCGTCGAAATCGACGGTCTCGTCGCCTTCGAGGTAGCGCTCGTCGAAGTAGAGCTGATAGATCAGGCCGGAGCATCCGCCGGGCTGCACGGCGACGCGCAGGCGGAGGTCGTCGCGACCCTCCTGCTCCAACAGACTCTTCACCTTCGCCGCGGCGGCGTCGGTGAGCTTCACGCCGTGGGCGGTGGTCTCGGGGGTGAGGGTGATGTCGCTCATGTCGCTCCTTGGATCGGCCGTGCACCGGCACGGTTCCCGTGCTTCGAGTCTACCGCCGCGCACGAGGGCGGCATCGATCGCGACCGGCCGTGACCGCGATCGATGCGCCCGGACTCGTCAGAGGGTGATCTCGTTCATCCGGGTGAGCAGCAGCGCCTCGGTGGCCACGGCGTGGCGGAAGGTGTCCAGATGCAGCGACTCGTTGGGACTGTGGGCGCGCGAGTGAGGGTCCTCCACGCCCGTGACGAGGATCTCCGCGCCGGGGAAGCGCTCCACGAGGTCCGCGATGAACGGGATGGATCCGCCGATGCCGAGGTCGACGGGTGCGGTGCCGTAGCCGTCCTCCATGGCGCCGCGCACCAGCCCCACGGCCCAGCCGCTCGTGTCGACCAGGAACGGGTTGCCGAGATCGGCGTCGGAGAAGGAGAGCTCCGCACCGAAGGGCGCATGGGCGCGCAGGTGTGTCTGCAGCGCGGCGTAGGCGTCGTCCGCACTCTGCCCCGGCGCGATGCGGCAGCTCAGCACGACGGTGGTCTCCGGTGCGAGCGTGTTGGACGCGGCGGCCACGGAGGTGGCGTCCACCCCGATCACGGTGACCGAGGGCTTGTTCCAGATGCGGCTGAGGATCGTGCCGTCGCCGATGGGCGTGACGCCCGGCAGCAGCCCGGTCTCGTCGCGCAGCGTCTCCTCGCTGTACTCGGGCGTTGCGGCGTCGCGCACCGTGAGGCCCTCGACCGCGACGGATCCGTTCTCGTCCCAGAGCGTGTTCAGCAGCCGGATGGTCGCGAGCATGGCATCGGGCACCGCTCCCCCGAACATGCCGGAGTGCGAGGCGTGGTCGAGCGTGCGCACAGTCAGGGTGAATCGCACGGCGCCGCGCAGTGAGACCGTCAGACCCGGCGTGGCGGAGTCCCAGTTGCCCGAATCGGCCACGACGATCGCGTCGGCGCGCAGGGCGTCCTCGTTGTCGCTGAGGAACTGCGCGAACGAACGGGATCCGTACTCCTCTTCGCCCTCGATGAACATCGCGATCCCGAGGTCCAGGTCGTCGCCGAGCGTCTCCGCGACCGCGCGGATGGACGCGATGTGCGCCATGATCCCGGCCTTGTCGTCGGCGGCGCCGCGACCGTACAGACGTCCGTCACGGACGGTGGGCTCGAACGGCGGGGTCTCCCACAGCTCGTCGTCGCCGGGGGGCTGCACGTCGTGGTGCGCGTAGAGCAGGATCGTGGGCTTGCCGTTGCGCGCGGCGCGGCGCGCCAGGATCGCAGGCTGCCCGACCTCGTCGGTGCCGGGGATCGCGGCCCGCAGCACGCGCACGCTGTCGAACACGCCGGTGGCTTCGACGAGCTCGGAGATCGCCGCGGCGCTGCGCACGAGCTGGGTCTGATCGAACGCGGGCCAGGCGACCCCGGGAATGCGCACGAGGGTGCCGAGATCGCTGAGCGCGGCGGGGATCCCGGTGCTCACGGCTGCGGTGACGGCGGCTTCGATGTCACCGGGTGCGGTGACCGAGGAGGAGGGAGAAGTCATGCAGGTAATCTTAGAGAACACCCTTTTCCCGCTCTCTCGACATCAGGAGCCTTCGTGCCCAGCACTCCCACCCCCGCACCAGAGGACTCCTCCTCCGCCGACGCGAGCGGCAAGGGGCGCCGTACGCCGACGCGGGCCGAGCAGGAGGCCGCCCGACGCCGCCCTCTCGTGCCGGACACCAAGGAGGCCAAGGCGCAGGCCCGCGCCGACCTGCGCGTCCGTCAGGAGCGCCAGCGCGTCGGCATGGCCAACGGCGAGGAGAAGTACCTCCCCGTCCGCGACCGCGGCCCGCAGCGGCGCTGGGTGCGGGACTACGTCGACGCCGGCTGGCACGTCAGCGAGTGGATCATGGCCCTCATGGTCGTCGTGATCGTCGTGTCTCTGATCCCGAACACCCTGGTCGCCTACTGGGCGTTCATCGGCCTGTGGGGCTTCATCGCGATCGCGATCATCGACATGGTCTTCCTCGGCATCCGCGTGAACCGTCGGATCGCCGACAAGTTCGGCAAGGACAAGCGCGAGCGCGGCCTGGCCTGGTATGCCGCCATGCGGTCGCTGCAGATGCGCTTCATGCGTCTGCCGAAGCCCCAGGTGAAGCGCGGGCAGTACCCGGATTGATCCGGACCCCCTCGACATGAGAGAAGGATCCCGTGCGCGACGCGCCGGGATCCTTCTTCGTGTACGGCGTGGCCCGCACCGCTCGCCGAACGGGATCAGCGACGGGAAAGTCCCGCGCGGATCTGGCGCGCCCAGAGCGGCCCCCGGTACAGGAACGCCGTGTAGCCCTGCACGAGGGTCGCGCCGGCGTCGAGTCGCTCCCGCACCTCGGCTCCCGTCTCGATGCCGCCCACCGAGATCACGCAGAAGTCGGCGGGCACGGCGTCGCGCACGAGGCGGAGGACGGCGAGCGAACGCGCCTTGAGCGGCGCGCCGGAGAGACCGCCCTCCCCCGCCGCGACGACCTTCGCCGGATCCGTGGTAAGGCCTTCGCGCGAGATCGTGGTGTTGGTGGCGATGAGCCCGTCCAGCCCTTCGGCGACGGCCAGCTCCGCGATCGCGGTGACCTCGTCGTCGGGAAGATCGGGGGCGATCTTCACCAGAAGCGGGGTCGCACCCGCCGCGACCTTCACCGCGCGCAGCAGCGGCGCGAGGGTCTCCACGGCCTGCAGCCCGCGCAGACCCGGCGTGTTCGGAGACGAGACATTGATCGCGAGATAGTCGGCGAGCGGCGCGAGGCGCACGGCCGATGCGACGTAGTCCGCGGTGGCGTCCTCGACGGCGACCACGCGGCTCTTGCCGATGTTGACGCCGATGACGGCGGAGGGCCGGCGCCGCCGCAGCTTCCAGAGCCGCTTCTCCGCAGCCTCCGCACCGGCGTTGTTGAAGCCCATGCGGTTCACCACGGCGCGGTCGGGAATGAGGCGGAACAGGCGGGGCTTGGGATTGCCCGGCTGCGGAATGGCCGTGACCGTCCCGACCTCCACATGCCCGAAGCCGAGCGCGGACAGCCCGCGCACGCCGACGGCGTTCTTGTCGAATCCGGCGGCGATGCCGAACGGGGTGGGGAACGTGAGCCCGAGCGCGTGCACCTCGTCGCCCGCGGCGGGGCGGGTCAGCGCACGCGCCACCCAGGAGAATGGCGGCACGCCGAGGATCCGCACCACGACCATGCCGGCATGGTGGGCGAATTCGGGATCGAAGCGCGCGAGGACGAGGCGGAAGAGCAGAGGATACATCCCTGCCAGGCTACCGGGGTCCGGACCCTGATCCCGACCTGTCGCTCAGAGCGCGGTGTGCGCGGCCGTCCTGTGATGGTCGGCACGCAGTTCGGCGATCGACGCCTCGAAGTCCTCGAGGGAGTCGAACGCCTGGTAGACGCTCGCGAAACGGAGGTAGGCGACTTCGTCCAGATCCCGCAGCGGGCCGAGGATGGCCAGGCCGATCTCGTTGGTGTCCAGTTGAGACACGCCGGTCTGACGCACGGCCTCCTCGACGCGCTGCGCGAGGATCGCCAGATCCGCCTCGGTGACGGGGCGGCCCTGGCAGGCCTTGCGGACGCCGGAGATCACCTTCTCGCGGCTGAACGGCTCCATCACGCCGGAGCGCTTGATGACGTTGAGGCTCGCGGTCTCGGTCGTCGAGAAGCGTCCGCCGCACTCCGGGCACTGACGGCGACGACGGATCGACAGACCGTCATCGCTCGTGCGCGAGTCGATGACGCGGGAGTCCGGGTGACGGCAGAACGGGCAGTGCATTCGAGAAAGCCTACGCCCCGGCCACCGCGGCGGGCGCGGCCGCGGCTGTGAACCGGGCCTCGACGGCCTCGCCGTGGGCCGGGAGGATCTCGGCGTCGGCGAGCGCCACGACGCCCTTGCGAGCACGCGCCAGCGCATCACGGTCGTACGAGATCACCTGTTGCGGGCGAAGGAACGTGTAGGCGCCGAGGCCGGACGCGTAGCGCGCCTGTCCCCCGGTCGGGAGCACGTGATTGCTGCCCGCCATGTAGTCGCCCAGGCTCACCGGCGTCTGGTCTCCGACGAACACGGCGCCGGCGCTCGTGAAGGCGGCGGCCGCCTCCTCGGCGTCGACGAGGTGCAGTTCGAGGTGCTCGGGGGCGTAGGCGTTGCTGAACGCCACGGCGGCAGCACGATCGTCGACCAGGACGATCGCCGACTGGGGGCCGTCGAGCGCCGTCTGCACGCGCACGCTGTGCCGGGTGACGGCAGCGGCCGTCGCGACCTCGGCCGCGACGCGGTCCGCGAGCTCCGCCGAGTCCGTGACGAGAACGGCGGAGGCCTGCTCATCGTGCTCGGCCTGGCTGATCAGGTCGACAGCGATGAGACGAGGGTCGGCCTTGGCGTCGGCGACGACGAGGATCTCGGTCGCACCCGCCTCGGAGTCCGTCCCGACGACACCGGCGACGGCGCGCTTGGCGGAGGCGACATAGTTGTTGCCCGGGCCGGAGATCACGTCGACCGGGTCGAGTCCGATCGCCGCGACGCCGTGTGCGAGCGCGCCGATCGCGCCGGCGCCGCCGATCGCATAGACCTCGTCCACGTCGAGCAGAGCCGCCGCGGCCAGGATGGTCGGGTGGATGCGGCCGTCCTCGTCCGCCTGCGGCGGGGAGGCCAGCGCGATGCTGTCGACGCCGGCGACCTGGGCAGGGACCACGTTCATCACGACGCTCGAGGCGAGCGGCGCCTTGCCGCCGGGGATGTAGACGCCGACCCGGCCGACCGGCTGCCAGCGCTGGACGATGCGCGCGCCCGGACCGATCTCGGTGACCTGCGACGCGGGCACCTGCGCGGCAGAACCCTGGCGCACGCGATCGATCGCGGCCTCCAGCGCCTCGCGCACCTGCGGGTCGACTCCGGCGAGCGCCTCGTCGAGGTGCTCTCGAGGGACTCGGATCGCGTGCCCGCTGACCCGGTCGAAGCGCTCGGCCTGCTCGCGCAGCGCCTCTTCGCCACGGACGCGCACGTCCTCCACGATCGCGGTGGCGGTCGCCAGAGCCTCGGCGCGGGCAGCCGTGGCGCGCGGCACGGCGGCCAGCATCTCGGCGGTGGAGAGGGTGCGACCCCTCAGGTCGATCGTCTGCATGCGTCCTCAGCCTCGGGTCATGTTCTCGGTGTCGTGCAGGTAGCCCACGCGACCGTCGTCGTGGCGCACCACGAAGGCGCCGCCGCGATCCTCGAGAACAAGGATCCACGCATCGGGCCCGATCTTGAAAATCGTGTCTCCGCGTGCGTCATGAACGACCCGCGTGTCGGGCGCGAGCGCCCAGAACGGCTGGGGCTGCTCACCCTGCCCCGCCGACCCCGAAGCGACCTCGCGGCCGTCGTTCTGCGGCACGACGTCGACCGCGTGCGTGGCCACCTCGTCCGCCGAAGGTTCGAGCAGCTCGCCGAGCACCTCGGTCATGGTGTCGGACAGGTCGTGCGGCGCGGTCGCCGCGTCCGGCTCCTGCTCGGATCCGCGAGCGGCGTCCGTTTCGGGCCCCGACTCCGTCGCTTCCTCGACATCGGCGACGGCGCGCCGGGCGTCCGCCCGGGTGGCGGGCTCGCCCTGCTCCTGCGGGTCCTCAGCGGAGGCCGGCGTCATGGAGGCCTGGCGATCCACGGGAGCCGAGTCCAGAATCGCCTCGGTCGGTGCATCGTCGGCCGGCACGACATCGGACGGGGCGTCGGCGGCCGGCATCGCCGTCTCCACCGCGACCGATGTCTCCCCGTGCGCAGACGCCGCAACGTCGTTCTCCTCCGACACGAGGAAGGACTCACGATGGTGCTCCGGCACGTAGCCCGCCTCTCCCTGGACCACCGCGCCGGTGACCCCGGTGGCGGAGAGATGCCCTGCGGCTCCGACCTCGTTCTCGTGCAGCAGACCCGGATCCACGTCGTCCTCGTTCTGCGGGTCGGAGATGCTTCCCCTCGCCCGCACCGGCCGCGGTCGGGTGAACACCGGACGCACCGGGTTCGCGTTGCGGTGCGCGAGGGTCTCGATGCGGTCCTCGAAGTCCTCGCGGATCCCGGGGATGAGCGTTGCGAACACGGTGACGCCGACGAGCACCAGCATCAGCAGGATCTCCAGCCACAGCGGCCACGTGACCAGCGCAGACCGCCGGGTCGCGGCGACGAGATCCAGCTGCTGCCACAGCATCACGGCCCAGCTGACCAGGGCGACGGAGAAGGCCACCGAGGCGAACTGATCGATGCCGAGGGAGCCGACCCGGCGGATCCCCTCGGGCGAGAGGCGTCGCAGCACGACGAGGAACACCGCCGCGGTGGGCACGCCGATCGCCAGTGCCCAGGCGCCGTTCATCGTCCAGACGGTCGCCGAGGCGTCGAGGACGCTGCCGGCACCAGGCACGAAGGACAGCGCGAACGCGATCACCCATGCGGCGATCACGATCAGCTCGCGCAGCGTGAAACCGAACCAGCCCTGCTGCGGAGCCGCAGTGGGCAGGGCCGCGTCGTCGACTTCCGTGTCGGACGGAGCGAGAGTGCTCGATGTCGGATCCTGTTCGTCCTGCGCCATCTCAGCGAAGGGGACGTCGCCGGTCATCAGTACTTCCTTTCGTCGTGCGGCCGCTGGGGACTTCGGCCGTCGAACGGGACCAGATACTACCTGGCGGCGGTGGGGACCCCCTGAGCGGCCTGCGCCCGCGCGACAGCGCGCGCGTGCTCGGGCAGAGAAGCGCGGTTCCCGGCTCAGCCCAGGCACTGCGGGCCGAGCAGCGACTTCAGGTCGCCGAACAGGTCCGCCGTGACAGTCACCGGCATGGGCACTTCGAACACCTTCGCGCGGCCGCCGCGATGCATCTTCAGCATGACCTCGGTCTCGCCGGCATGCCGGCGCAGCACGTCGGCCAGATCCTCGATGACACGCTCCGTGGCGCGCTGCTCCGGGACGAGCAGAGACAGCGGGCCGGCGGCGTCGAAGGACCCGATGTCGGGAGTGAACGCCGACTGCGCATGCAGGTTCATACCGTCGTCGCGGCGGGAGACGCGCCCGCGCACCGCGAGGATCGTGTCCTGCTGGAGCGTGCTCTGGAACTCCAGATACGTCTTGCCCATGAACATGATGGTGATCTCGCCGCCGAAGTCCTCGACGGTGATCATGCCGTAGGGGTTGCCGCTCGCCTTGGCCACGCGGTGCTGGACGCTCGTGACGAGCCCCGCGACGGTGACCTGGTCGCCGTCCTGCAGATCCTCCGACTCCAGCAGGCTGTTGATGGCGATCGAGGCATGCTTCGCGAGCGGCACCTCGAGCCCGGCGAGCGGATGGTCGGAGACGTACAACCCGAGCATTTCGCGTTCGAACGCGAGCTTGTCCTTCTTCGTCCATTCCGGACGAACCGGTACCTTGGGCGGCGCGACCTCCTCGATCTCGTCGTAGAGGCTGTCGAAATCGAACCCGATCGCGCCCTGCGCCTCGTTGCGCTTCTGCCCCACGGACGCCTCGACGGCGTCCTCATGGATCTCCACCAGCGCCCGGCGGGTGTCGCCCATCGAATCGAACGCCCCGGCCTTGATCAGAGACTCGACCGTGCGCTTGTTCGCGACGTGCAGCGGCACCTTCTTCAGGAAGTCGTGGAACGACGCGAAGTTCTCCTCCTGACGCCCCTGGACGATGCCCTCGACGACGTTGGATCCGACGTTGCGCACCGCGCCGAGGCCGAAGCGGATGTCCTCGCCGACGGCCGCGAAGAAGTTGATCGACTCGCGCACATCGGGCGGCAGCACCTTGATGCCCATCCGACGGCACTCGTTCAGGTACAGCGCCATCTTGTCCTTGGAGTCGCCGACGCTCGTGAGCAGCGCGGCCATGTACTCGGCGGGATAGTGCGCTTTGAGGTACGCCGTCCAGTACGAGATGACGCCGTACGCCGCGGAGTGGGCTTTGTTGAAGGCGTAGTCGGAGAACGGCAGCAGGATCTCCCAGAGCGCGTTCACGGCCCCGTCCGAGTAGCCGTTCGCGTGCATTCCGGCCTGGAAGCCCTCGAACTGCTTGTCCAGCTCCGACTTCTTCTTCTTGCCCATCGCGCGGCGCAGGATGTCGGCTTGACCGAGGGAGAACCCTGCCACGCGCTGCGCGATCGCCATCACCTGCTCCTGGTAGATGATGAGGCCGTAGCTCTCCTCCAGGATGTCCTTGAGCGATTCGGCGAACTCCGGGTGGATCGGGGTGATCTCCTGCAGACCGTTCTTGCGCAGCGCGTAGTTCGTGTGCGAGTTGGCGCCCATCGGGCCCGGACGGTACAGCGCGATGAGTGCCGAGATGTCGCCGAAGTTGTCCGGCTTCATCAGACGCATGAGTGCGCGCATCGGACCGCCGTCGAGCTGGAACACGCCCAGCGAGTCACCGCGGGTGAGCAGGTCGTAGGACGGGCGGTCATCGAGTGCGAGGTCCTCGAGCACGAGCTCCTCACCCCGGTTCATCCGGATGTTCGCGAGGGCGTCGGAGATGATCGTGAGGTTGCGGAGCCCCAGGAAGTCCATCTTGATCAGGCCGAGGGACTCGCAGGACGGATAGTCGAACTGCGTGACGATCTGCCCGTCCTGCTCGCGCTTCATGATCGGGATGATGTCGATCAGCGGGTGCGAGGACATGATCACGCCGGCCGCGTGCACGCCCCACTGGCGCTTCAGGTTCTCGAGGCCCAGCGCCGTGTCGAACACGGTCTTCGCCTCGGGGTCCGACTCGATGACCACGCGGAACTCGCTGGCCTCCTTGTACCGTGGGTGCTGCGGATCGAACATGCCGTCCAGCGGCATGTCCTTGCCCATCACCGCGGGCGGCATCGCCTTGGTGAGCTTCTCCCCCATGCTGAACGGGAAGCCGAGCACGCGGCCTGCGTCCTTCAGCGCCTGCTTGGCCTTGATCGTGCCGTACGTGACGATCTGCGCGACGCGCTCGTCGCCGTACTTCTCGGTGACGTACTGGATCACCTCACCACGACGACGGTCGTCGAAGTCGACGTCGAAGTCGGGCATCGAGACGCGGTCGGGGTTGAGGAAGCGCTCGAAGATCAGGCCGTGCTCGAGCGGGTCGAGGTCGGTGATCTTCATCGCGTAGGCCGCCATGGATCCGGCACCGGATCCACGTCCGGGACCCACTCGCACGCCGTTGTCCTTGGCCCAGTTGATGAAGTCGGCGACGACGAGGAAGTAGCCAGGGAACCCCATGGACGAGATGACCTCGACCTCATAGTTCGCCTGCTTGCGCACCGCATCGGAGATGCCGCCCGGGTAGCGGAACTGGAGGCCCTTCTCCACCTCCTTGATGAACCAGCTCTCCTCCGTCTCTCCGGGCGGGACCGGGAAGCGCGGCATGAAGTTGGCACTGGTGTTGAACGAGACGTCGCAGCGCTCGGCGATGAGAAGCGTGTTGTCGCATGCCTCTGGGTGATCGCGGAAGACCTGGCGCATCTCCGCGGCGGACTTCACGTAGTAGCCGTCGCCGTCGAATTTGAACCGGTTCGGGTCGTCGAGGGTCGAGCCCGACTGCACGCAGAGCAGTGCGGCGTGACTGGTCGAGTCGTGCTGGTGCGTGTAGTGCAGATCGTTCGTCCCGACGAGCGGGATCCCCAGGTCCTTCGCGATCTTCAGCAGGTCGCCGGTGACGCGACGCTCGATCTCGAGGCCGTGATCCATGATCTCGGCGAAGTAGTTCTCCTTGCCGAAGATGTCCTGGAACTCTGCGGCGGCGGCGCGGGCCGCGTCGTACTGCCCCAGACGCAACCGGGTCTGGATCTCGCCCGAGGGGCAACCGGTGGTGGCGATCAGACCCTTGGAGTACTTCTGCAGGATCTCGCGGTCCATGCGCGGCTTGAAGTAGTAGCCCTCCAGGCTCGAGGTCGAGGAGAGGCGGAACAGGTTGTGCATGCCCTCGGTCGTCTCGGAGAGCAGCGTCATGTGCGTGTATGCGCCGGATCCGGAGACGTCGTCGCGACGCTGCTCGGGCGAGCCCCACTGCACGCGCGACTTGTCGCTGCGGTGCGTGCCGGGGGTGACGTAGGCCTCGATGCCGATGATCGGCTTGACGCCGGCAGCCTGGGCCGCCTTGTAGAACTCGAACGCGGCGAACGTGTTGCCATGGTCGGTGACCGCGACGGCCGGCATGCCCTGCGCGACGGCCTCCTGCACGAGCGGCCCGATGCGCGCAGCCCCGTCCAACATCGAGTACTCGCTGTGCACGTGCAGGTGGACGAAGGAGTCTGATGCCATGCCTTCGAGTCTACTTTCGGGTGCCGACGTCGGGCACCGGAGTCCCGTCGCCACGAACGGCGACGGGGCTCCACGCCCCCTACTGAGCTCTCCCTCTACGGAGCAGAATCGACAATCTCCTGCGACAGAGTGAATCGCAGATCCGGCACGCTCTCGGGGACGAGGCCGCCGTCGTCCCGATGCACCGAGAGAGTGTACTCCGTCGCCCACCCCGTTCTCGCGTCGATCGTGATCGTCTCGCGCCGCACACCGGTGGTCACGTAGTCCACCGCGTAGGTGGTGATCGGTCCCTCCGTGGAGACGACGGTGCTCTTCCCCGAGAGCTCCAGGGCTTCGATGAACGTCTTGCGCAGCGGTGCGGGCGCGAGGTTGCCCCTGAGCACTCCGACCATCGCCATCATCATCTGCTCATCGACGTCCGGACCCGACTCCGCGAACTGTGCACGGAGATAATCGAGCAGGGCGGACGGGTCGCCGGGATAGACGGAGAAGTCAGTCGGCGTCGACCGTTCGGAGAACCGGCCCCCTGCCGCCCGGGCGATCGAGTCACCGCTTCCCGCCGGCAACAGGGCGTCCCAGGCGGCTGCGTCCTCGGGCGACTGCGGCTCCGGAAACGGGCGCACCCTCTGCGAGGGAGGGCCGGAGACCTGCACCCACTCCGATGCGCGGTCGGCGGGGACGTAGAGCGTCCCGTCCGTGCGCACCAACAGGGCGGAGAACGGCATGCCAACGGTCGGGTACCGGTACCCCCATTCATAGGCAGTGCCTTCGGGGCCGCGGTAGACCAGCACCTCGGTCTTCGTCGTCAGCCGCAGGTACTGCCCCTCCTGCGGAGTCGTACCGGGGAACGGCTCCTGCGGGCTGGTGCCCGCCCCCGTGCTTGCGGACGGATAGGGCGCAGGAGTCGCCGCCCCCGACGGAGCAGGGCTTGCACTCGGGGCAGGAATCGCCTCGACCCGGGGCGCCGGCGTTGCGACGTGCGTGACGACCAGCGCCGTCGCCGTGACCGCAGCGGCCCCGACGACTGCTCCGGCGATCAGGAACGCCGGGCGCCGCGCCGCATGCTTGCGTGCCGCCACCGTACTCTCATCGATCCCTCCCAGGAGGCAGGACCGCGCTGCGGTGATCTGCTCCGCCGTGAGGGCCGCCCCCGCGTTGACCTCACGCACGCGCTCGAAAACGTCCATCGACCTCTCCTTCCTTCGTCTTGGCTCGTTCGGACGTGGTGGTCCGAGCGGGGTTCAGCTTCGTGCGCACGCGGTTCATCCTCGATCGCACGGTCCCGACCGGCACCCCCAGAGCCGCGGCGATCTCCTCGTAGGTCAGGTCGCCCCAGGCATACAGCAGCAGCGTCTCGCGTTCCTTCGCCGGCAGCGCTGCGATGCTGGGCGCCAGCTCTCTCGTCGAGAGCTCGGCGTCGAGCCGGGCGATCGTCGCGTCGAGATCGCCGTGGGAGACGTGCTCTTCACGGCCTGACAGCTCCACGCTCGATCGGAAGTACTTGGCCTCCGTCGCCCGATGCTTCCGGATGAGTCGCGACGCGATCCCGTACAGCCAGGGAAGCGCCGACTCCCAGGTCGAATCGAACGACGCCCGCCGCGCGAACGCGACCAGGAACGTCTCGCTCAGGATGTCCTGGCCCGCGTCAGGGCCGAGGCGACGGGCGGCGTAGCCGCCGAGTGCCCCGGCATGCCTGTCGAACAGTTCGGCGAACGCCCGGGGCTGCCCGAGCGACCGCTGAATGATCTCGCTGTCTGTGCTCACACTATGTATTGCCTGAATATTGGAGGACGGTTCGAAATTCGTCACGAAGCCGTTGCGGCCGTGCTGCTCGTATTCTCCGGCACAGCGATAGCTATCCACGCTCCCGGCGCGGATAGCCTGGATCGTATGACCACCCCCGACTTCGTTCTTGCGCTCCGTGAACAGCTGGGCCACGCCCCGCTGAGTCTTGTCGGCGTCACCGCGATCGTGTTCCGCGACGAGAAGGTGCTGCTCGGCAAGCGCGCTGACAACGGCGCCTGGCAAGCGGTGTCCGGGATCGTCGAGCCGGGCGAAGAACCCGCCGACGCGGCCGCGCGGGAGTGCCTCGAGGAGGCGGGCGTGGCCGTGAAGGTCGAGCGGCTCGCCCTCGTCCAGCAGCTCCCTCGGGTGACCTACGCGAACGGCGACGAGGTCGACTACCTGGATCTGGTGTTCCGCTGCGCCTGGACCTCGGGCGAACCGCACCCTGCCGACGGCGAACTCACCGAGGTCGGCTTCTACGACCTCGCCGCGATGGGCGACGTCGACGATGCCCACGTCCGCAAGATCGCCCTCGCCGTGGCCGAGGACGATCCTGCGCACTTCCGCGGAGGGCGCCCGCCGAAGGCCTGAGGGTCCGCCGCGCGCCGTCGTCACCGGCGTTGGGACGGATCAGTCCGGCAGCCCATCCACGATCTCGACGGCGTAGTCGTTGCGCTCATCGACGACACCGTCGGGAACGATGGTCCCGCCGGGATTCGTGCTGTCGGACGTGCCGATGACCCGTCCGGTGGAGACATCGACCGTGATCGTCTGGTGCCGCTGAGGCTCTCCGGGTTCCTCGCCGAAGGTCGATTCGAATGCGACCGTACGAATGGAACCGCGGCTGTCGACGATCGATGAACCGGGGAGATCCGCCAGCGCCTGCAGCATGGCAGCGCGCACTTCGCCCGTTCCCGCGTTGCTCGCCAGCAAGGTCATCAGCGTCCAGCCGACCATCGCACGCTGGTGAAGTTCGGATGTGCCGCTCTGTCGGGCGCGGAACCAGGCCAGCACCCCATCGGCGTCGTCGGGCAAGGACGTGAGGATCTCCCCGCGAAGAGTCCCGTCGCCCTCGGGAAGCGCGCCTCCCCCCGCACGAAACCCGTCGAGCCCAGCCGCGGTGCTCCACCGGTCCAGATACTGCTGCATCTGCGGGTCGGTTGCCGCATCCTGTCCATAGGCCGCCATCACCACGGGTGCGGCGGACGGTGAGAAGTACCAGTCGCCTCCCACATCGGCCGGGACGAAGAAGGAGCCGCTCGTCCGGACCACCCACGCTCTCGTCGCCATCGAGTACGACAGGCCCTGACCCGGCTGCGCAATTGTGGTGCCGTCGCTGAGCAACAGCACATCCGTCGTCCACATGACACGCAAGTACTGCCCGGCCTGTGGGGACATTCCTCCGTGGATCGCTGACGCGGACGCCGCGCCGAGCGCTGCTTGGGGTGTCTCCAGCCCCACGGTGACCATCGGAGTCGGAGTCAGTGTCGAGGGAGGAGTCGTCTGAAGCGGCGGAGTCGGGTCTGCCACGATCGACGGCGCGGGCGTCGATACGCCCCCGACGATGAGCGCTCCGGCGGTCACCGCCGCCAGGGCGCAGCCCGCTCCCAGGGCGAGCAGCCATGGCCGTCGCCCAGCGCGAGAACGCACCGGGTTCCTCGCACCGCTGATCTCGATCATCAGAGCCGCGCGCGCGGAAGTGAGGTTCCCTTCGGCATCTGCGATCTCGGGTCTGGTCTCGGCGACCTGATCAAACACGTCCAACGGTCTCTCCTCTCTGCTGAGTCTTCTCGAATGCTGCGATCCTGCGTCCCGGGTCCAGCCGGCGACGCACACGGTTGAGCCGCGAACGCACCGTACCGACCGGGACGCCGAGGGCCACCGCGACCTCGTCGTACGTCAACCCCTGCCAGGCGTAGAGCAGGAGTGTCTCCCTGTCCCTCGGTGCGAGCGCGGCGATCCGGGTCTTGAGCGCCGCCACCGCGCGCTCGGCGTCGACTCGCTTCAGCGCCTCATCGACCCCGCCCGATGTGACGAGCTCCTCGCGTTGCGCCGATGCGGCGAACGACTTCCACTGCCTCGCCTCCACCGCGCGATATCGGCGGATCAACCGGGCCGCGATGCCGAGGAGCCAGGGGATGCCCGACTCGGCGGTGAGGTCGAAGTCGAAGCGGCGACGGAACGCGGTGAGGAACGTCTCGCTCAGCACGTCCTCCGCAGCCACGTACCCGACGCGATAGGTCGCGAAGGCGTTGACGCTGGCCGCATGTCGGTCGAAGAACTCGGCGAACGCCTCCGGCCGTTCGAGAGACCTCCGGATGATCTCGCTGTCTGTGCTCACGCTATGTATTGTCTGAGCGTGTCCATCCGGTTCACGGTATTTACGGAGCCGTGCTCGCCCAGATCCGGCCTACGGACGCTCAACGCAGGTCAAGACGCATCAGCACCCGGGGGAACCCGTTGATCACGGATCCGGTGTCGGACGCCTTGGTGAAGCCGGCGGACTCGAACAGCGCGCGGGTACCGACGTAGGCCATGGTGAGATCGACCTTGGCACCCTGGTTGTCGACCGGGTATCCCTCGATCGCCGGCGCGCCGCGGCCCCGTGCATAGTCGACGGCTCCCTCGATGAGCGCGTGTGAGATCCCCTGCTTCCTGTGGCCGGGGCGCACGCGGAAGCACCACAGCGACCAGACGTCGAGATCGTCGACGTGTGGGATCAGTCGGTTTCGTGCGAACGACGTGTCCCTGCGCGGGTGCACCGCCGCCCAGCCGACCGGCTCGTCGTCCAGGTACGCGATCACGCCCGGAGAGGGATCCTGTTCGCACAGCTCGCGAACCCTCGCTGCTCTGGCCTCGCCGCGCAGCGCCTGGCTCTCCTTGCTGGGGATCCGATAGCTCAAGCAGAAACAGGACTGCGATGTCGGGTTCTTCGGCCCCACGAGCGTCGCGACGTCGTCGAAGACGGTGGCGGGGCGAACCTCGATGTTCATGTCCCCAGTCTGCCCCGGAGGGCCGACATCACGGCTCGACGATGCGCTGGTCGGTGTTCGTGTAGCTGATCGAGTCCGCGACGGTGCCCACGAGGCCCATCGTGACGCGCAGCAGGCCGGGTTTGACATCGTCCAGGGGCGGAGGCGTGTCGGTCCCCAGGGTCAGTCCACGGCCGTCCTGCGTGGTCGCCGTGATCGAGCCCAGGTACACGCTCACATGCCCGGTGAGGGTCATGGTGTCGGCGTTCGTCACCAGTCCGGCCTTGTCCGGCGGACGGACCGTGAGTGAGAACCCGGTGATCGTGATCGAGTCCGCAGAGATCTTCAGCGCGCGCACCGTGCCGCCGTCGATCGTCGGCACATCCACGATCGCGATGCCGCTCAGCCCGGTGAACGACAGCCCTTGGGAGCCCATGGAGGCCGGGGTCTTCGTGAAGACCGGCGCGCTCTCGTCCTTGGCGGCGATGACCGGCGTCGGTGCAGGTGTGGGCGCCGCTGCACCCGGAGCGCCGGGCGCCGTGGCACCGGGCGTCGCCGGAGCTCCCGGTAGCGCCGGCAGTCCCGGCACCGGAGAACCGGGCGTTCCCGACGTCGGAGGGGGCGTCGTCGGCGACGGGCTCGGCGAGGGGCACCAGAGCAACGGGATGCACAGCCCTGTCGGCTCTGACGCCGGAGCCGTGGCGGCCCCCAGGGTCAGTGGGGCGACGAGGGCGAGCGATGCCAGGAGCACGGCAGCGTGGCGACGCCGCGGCCTCACGATGCGCCCTCCTCTGGCTCGCCCGCGGGCGCAGGATCGCGGGGCCCCATCCAGGCGACGACCAGCACAGCCCCGGTGCCCGCCAGGAGCATCCCCACGATGAAGCCGCCGAGATTCACCCCGATCAGCGAGTAGATGGCGACGACGAGCGCGAGGATGCCGTAGAAGACGTGGTGAGCGGGCATCGTGATCGCGAGGATCCCGAGCAGCAGCAGTGCGATCGGGATGATCGTCGCCTGCAGTCCCTCGATGCCGAGCTGCACGTGCAGATGGCCGATGTCGAGCTGCCCGGAGAAGAACATCTCCACGCCGCCGATCGCCACCAGCAGCCCCCCGATGAAGGGGCGTTGACGCCGCCAGTGCCGGAACCCCCGTACGGCCGTCTCATCCGCGGACATGCTGGCCGCATCCACGGAATCGTCGGCGCCGTGGGGATCGACATCGGGCGAGGGCTCGGGACGCACCGGCCTCAACCCCGGAGCCTCGGCATCACGACGATCGCGCCGCGCGGACCCCGACGCGCTCGTCTCATCGGTCATCGGAGTGCCGTTCAGAAGCATCCCTGCGAACCGTCCGTCAGCTCCAGCGTCATACCCGTGAGGGTGAACACCGAAGCCTGGGTGCTCCAGGCCGTCTGCTGCAGATTCTTGATCGAGACGGTGTCGGCGTCCTGAGCGAAGTCGCCCGCCGTCCCCTTCGCCTCGGTGTTCACGGTGGACGCGTCCACGCCGATGCGGATCGCTCCGAATGAGGCGTCGCCCTTGAGCCCGGTCATGCCGATCTGCAGATCGCTGGCGGATGCCGGGTTCCCGTTGCCGCCCGCCTTGATGAGCACCCCGACCTTGCCGAGGGGCGTGTCGGTGATCACCGACTGGCAGAGGTCGCTGAGGGTCGCGCTCTTGATGTTCGCGATGGCGACGGTGTGCTCCTTGCCCTCCGTGTCCTTCGCGACGCCGGCGTACTGCGAGAAGCCGGATCCCTCCAGCTGGGAGGCTCCGATCTGGAACTGGCTTCCCGAGACGGCGAACGACACGGGCACGGCGCCCTGAGCGACACCGCCCATCAACGCTGCGGCGACCACTCCCGCCGGAATCGCGACAAGAGCGATACGACCGGCGTGGGACGACCCGAGCTTGCGAACGCGTTCGGACTTCGGGAACTTCATCGATCCTCCTCCAGTGCGCCGACTGCGATGGCGACGCTCACTGGTCGAGTATATTGCCCGTTGACTCAGAGTCAATACTGGACGCGGCGGCTGCCCCGCCCCACTAGGCTCGGGACATGCCCGACCTGCGACGCGCCCGACTCACGCCCGAGGAGCGTCGTGCGCAGCTCGTCGCGACAGGAGTGAACTTCCTCGCCGAGCATTCCCTGGACGAGCTCACGATGGACGTGCTCGCCCAGCGCGCCGGAGTGTCGCGGCCTCTGCTGTTCCACTACTTCGAGACCCGGCAGGGCATGCACCTCGCGGTGGTGACCATGGCGAGGGACAGCCTGCTGCTCGCCTCGGAGCCGCGCGACGACCTGGAACCCCGGGCGCGCGTGCGCGACACGCTCCTGCGCATCACGGAGTTCGTGCGCCAGCACCAGGGCACGTTCCACTCTCTCGTGCGCGGCATCGCGAGCGGAGATCCCGCCGTCCGCCGGGTGGTGGACGAATCGCGCGACCTCAACGCCGAGCGTCTTCTCGACGCGTTCACCGAGCTCGGCGCCCCGGACACGCCGGGGCTGCGCGTCGCTCTGCGCTCGTGGGTGTCGTTCACCGAAGAGACCCTGATCAGCCTGGTCATCGACCGGGATGAGGATCCGGAGGTGGTCGTCCGGTTCCTGGAGGCGACCCTCGACGGCGTGGTCTCGGCGACGGGCGAACTGCCCCTCTGACCCCGAGGAGTCAGACCGCGTTGCTCAGTCCTCGTCGCGGAGCACGTCCAGCGCATGCTGGAAGTCGGCGGGGTACGGCGATTCCGTCTGCACCCACTCCCCTGTGATCGGATGGGCGAACCCGAGCCGGTGCGCGTGCAGCCACTGCCTCGTCAGGCCCAGCCGCGCTGAAAGGGTCGGGTCCGCGCCGTACAGCGGATCACCCACGCACGGATGGCGGTGGGCGGCCATGTGCACCCGGATCTGGTGCGTCCGGCCGGTCTCGAGGTGGATCTCCAGCAGCGATGCGCCCGGGAAGGCCTCGAGCGTCTCGTAGTGCGTGACCGAGGGCTTGCCGTCGGGGATCACGGCGAACTTCCAGGAGTGGCTCGGGTGCCGCCCGATCGGCGCGTCGATCGTGCCGGCGAGCGGATCCGGGTGTCCCTGCACGACAGCGTGGTAGATCTTCTCGACCGTCCGCTCCTTGAAGGCGCGCTTGAGAGCCGAGTAGGCGTCCTCGGTCTTCGCGACCACCATGAGCCCGCTGGTTCCCACGTCGAGGCGATGCACGACGCCCTGCCGTTCCGGGGCGCCGCTGGTGGCGATCCGGAAGCCGGCCGCCGCGAGAGCGCCGACCACGGTCGGCCCCTCCCAGCCCACAGACGGGTGCGCGGCGACGCCGGTGGGCTTGTCGACCACCACGATGTCGTCATCGTCGTAGACGATGCCGAGGTCCGGCACCGCGATGGGTTCGATCCGGACCTCCTGCTTGGGGGCCCATTCCACGTCGAGCCAGCCACCGGCGCGCAGCTTGTCCGATTTGCCCAGGACGACGCCGTCGAGCGCCGCACCTCCGGCTTCGGTGACCTCTGCCGCGAAGGTGCGGGAGAAGCCCAGCATCTTGGCCAGCGCCGCATCGACGCGGACGCCGTCGAGTCCGTCCGGAACGGGCAGAGAACGGGATTCCATGATCAGCCCTCTGATCCGGCGCCTTCGCGCGGCGCAGGACTCTTCGGATCCGCGCTCGTCGCGACGTCATCCGCGACGATGTGCGCGGAGGAGCTCTCGATGCCGGAGGAGCCCTCTTCGACACCGGCGAGTCCGGACGTCTCGCCGGCGGAGGAATCGGAGACCGGCTCGTCCTTGTGGTCGCGCTCGCGGGTGCCGTCGAGGCGGAGACCCGTGATGATCAGCAGCGCGATCGAGATCATGCCGCTGACGATGAAGATGTCGGCGACGTTGAAGATCGCCGGAAGCATCCACGGCATCGAGATCATGTCGACGACGTGTCCGACGCCGAATCCCGGTTCACGGAAGATCCGGTCGGTGAGGTTCCCGAGCACGCCGCCCAGCAGCGCTCCGAGCACGACGGCCCACAGCCGCGCGCGCACCGAGAACGCCTTCCACACGATCACGCACGCGACCACGGCCAGCGCGATCGTGAAGATCCAGGTGTAGCCCGCGCCGATCGAGAACGCCGCCCCGGAATTGCGGATGTAGAAGAGTTGCAGGAAGCCCCCGAGCACGGGAACGACCTGCTCCTGGGGCAGGTGGGCGATGGTGAGGTACTTCACAAACTGGTCGGCGGCCAGCACGAGCACTGCGAGAATCGCAATGATCGCGCCGGCCGCCGAACCGTGAAGCGGTTGACGCCGGGTCAACGGGGCCCCTTACTGCGCGGAGGAGGCGTCCCCGTTGGGGCCGCCCTTCTCGTCGAGGTCGCGGAGCTGACCCTCGATGTAGCTGCGCAGCTGCGTGCGGTAAGAGCGCTCGAAGTCGTGCAGCTCGGTGATCTTGCCCTCGAGCACATTGCGCTCGCGCTCGAGACGTGCGGTCTCCTCGCGCTGCTTCTGCTCCGCGTCGGCGAGGATCTTCGAGGCCTGGGCCTTCGCGTCGGCGATGAGCTGGTCGCGCTGCGACTTGCCCTCGGCGACGTGCTCGTCGTGCAGACGCTGGGCCAGCTCGATGATGCCGGCGGTCGCGGCAGCCGGCGCACCGGTCTCCGCGATCGGAGCGGCGACGGGCGCGGGGGCTGCCGCAGCCGGGGCCTCGGCCACGGGAGCGGCCTTCTCGCCCGACTCGTAGGCGGCGAGCTTCGCCTTCAGCTCGGCGTTCTCGTCGAGGGCCTTGCGCCACTCGAGCACGACCTCGTCGAGGAAGTCGTCGACCTCGTCCGGGTCGAAGCCGTCCTTGAATCGGACGTGCTGGAACTGCTTGGTGACGACGTCATCCGGGGTCAGTGCCATGGGTGGCTCCTCTTTCGATGAGTTCTCGGTGGCCGGGTGGAAATGGCGCCTGCCCCTCGGCGTGCACCTTCAGAAAAGCATAGCCGTCCGATCCCTGCGCCGCGAAGGCGCACGGGAACCGGCGGTCAGATGAACGATCTGGTGATCGACATCAGGATGAGCACGATGATCATCGTGAGGGTGAAGCCCAGGTCGAGCGCGACAGGTCCGATCCTCAGCGGAGGAATGAGGCGTCGGAACATCCTGATCGGCGGATCCGTGAGCGTGTAGATGATCTCGGCCGCGATCAACCCCGCGCCACGCGGGCGCCACGAGCGGTTGAAGATGGGGATGTACTCCAGGATCAACCGTGCGAACAGCGTGAGCAGGTACAGCAGCAGCAGGATGTTGAGGATCGCTGCGATCACAGAGACCGCGGGCGGCACCACCACGTGTCAGGAGTGCGCGAGCGCGGGCTCGTCGCCCCCGGCGATCCCGCCCTGTCCCGACACCGCGATGCTCTCCGGCGACAGCAGGAAGACCTTGCTCGTCACGCGCTCGATGCGCCCGTAGAGGCCGAGCGAGAGCCCGCTCGCGAAGTCGATCAGACGGCGCGCGTCGGCGTCGCTCATCTGCGAGAGGTTGATGATCACCGGAATCCCGTCACGGAAGCTCTCCGCGATGACCTGGGCGTCGCGGTACTGCTTCGGATGCACGGTGAGGATCTCGTTCACGGCCCCGGCGGAGGGCTGACGCACAGCCGTCGGACGACGCAGCGGCGTCACCGGGGCGGGCTTGGCCTCCTCCCGCTCACGACGCACCTCATCCCGGCGGACGGGCTCGTGACGGATCTGCTCCTGGCGTACGCTGTGCGCGGCCGGGGCAGCCTCCTCGTAGACCTCTTCCTCATCGGCGAGGCCGAGGTACACCATGGTCTTCTTCAACGGGTTCCCCATCGTGTCCTCCGAACGTGTAGGGGTGGTTCTGTTTCGAGGCTAACCCTGGGCGGGTCGCGGCCCCGTGATTGCCGAGCCGATGCGAAGGTGTGTCGCGCCGGCGGCGATCGCCTCGGCGAAGTCTCCCGTCATGCCTGCGGAGATCCAGTCGGCTCCGGGCGCCACGGCGCGCACCCGCTCCGCATACTCATGCACGCGGGCGAAGGCCGCCGCAGGGTCCTCGTCGAGCGGTGCGACGGCCATCACGCCGCGCAGCCGCAGCGTCGGCAGTGCGAGCACCTGCTCGGCGAGCTCCTCGAGCTCTCCCGGCGCGACTCCGCCACGACCGGGATCGTTGGTGAGGTTGATCTGCAGCAGCACGTCGAGCAGCTGATCGTCGACCGCGGCGCGGTCGAGCGCTTCGGCGATGCGCAGGCGGTCCACCGAATGGACCGCCTGGGCCGCGCGGCGGATCGCGCCGGCCTTGTTCGTCTGCGCCTGGCCGATGAAGTGCCAGCGCAGGCCGTCGAGGCCGGCGAGGGAGGCCGCCTTGGCGGAGAGCTCCTGCTGCCGGTTCTCCCCCACTTCCCGGACCCCGAGATCGTACAGCTCGCTCACGAGCGAAACCGGGTGGAACTTCGTCACGACGATGCGGGTGATCTCCACGGGATCGCGTCCCGCGCGCCGCGCGGCGTCCGCGATCGCTGCATCGATCGCGGACAGCCGCCCGGCGACGGAGCTCACTTCAGGAACTCGGGGATGTCGAGGTCGCTCTCATCGAAGGCCGGCTCGATGCTGGTGTGCACCGGCGGAATCGACGGCGCGGCCACCGAAACCGTCTCGCGCGGCGCCTCCTCGGCCTGCGCCGAGTCCTCGCGCTCCTCGACGGAGGGCTTCTCGGTGACGGCGGGTGCCGTCGTACGCGAGAAGATCTGCGGGTCGAGACGCAGCGTGGGTTCGCCGCTGTCGAAGCCGGCCGCGATCACCGTGACGCGCACCTCGTCGCCGAGGGTGTCGTCGATGACCGTTCCGAAGATGATGTTGGCCTCGGGGTGCGCGGCTTCCTTGACCAGATCCGCGGCGTCGTGGATCTCGAAGATGCCGAGGTTCGATCCGCCCTGGATCGACAGCAACACGCCGTGCGCGCCTTCGATCGACGCCTCCAGCAGAGGCGACTCGACGGCGAGCTCAGCGGCCTTGATCGCACGGTCCGCACCGCGCGCCGAGCCGATGCCCATGAGCGCGGAACCGGCTCCCTGCATGACCGACTTGACGTCGTTGAAGTCCAGGTTGATGAGACCGGGCGTCGTGATGAGGTCCGTGATGCCCTGCACACCGGCGAGGAGCACCTGATCGGCGGTCGCGAACGCCTCGATCATCGAGATACCGCGATCGCTGATCTCGAGCAGACGGTCGTTCGGCACCACGATGAGGGTGTCGACCTCTTCCTTCAGCTTCGCCACGCCGGCGTCGGCCTGGCTCTGCCGACGGCGTCCCTCGAACGAGAATGGCTTGGTCACGACACCGATGGTCAGGGCGCCGATCGACTTCGCGATGCGCGCCACGATCGGTGCGCCGCCGGTGCCGGTGCCGCCGCCCTCGCCCGCGGTGACGAAGACCATGTCGGCGCCGGTCAGGGCCTGCTCGATCTCCTCCGCGTGGTCCTCGGCGGCGCGTCGGCCGACCTCCGGGTCGGCGCCGGCTCCGAGGCCGCGGGTGAGGTCGCGGCCGACGTCGAGCTTGACGTCCGCGTCACTCATGAGCAACGCCTGCGCATCGGTGTTGATCGCGATGAACTCGACGCCGCGCAGGCCGAGATCGATCATGCGATTGACGGCATTGACGCCGCCACCGCCGACACCGACGACCTTGATCACGGCAAGGTAGTTCTGGTTCTGGCTCATCCCGTCCTCCGATGTTGTCGAGCCCCGGGCCGGAAACCTTAAACCTCAAGCAGAAGGTTAAAGTATTTCCCGGTATTGCTTTCTCTTGGATCGAAGGTAAGCGGCGCAAGGCGCCCAGGAGCCAAGCGACACGCACCTGCGCGCGATCGAGGCGGATATTGGTGCTCAGCCGACGACGCCGACGCCCGGTGAGGACACGTCGTACGACGCGGCGGCGGGGTTCGCCTTCATCAGGGCCTGCAGGGAGCGGGTCTTGAGCGCCGACTGCTCGGCACTCCCCCACACCACCTTGGCGCCGCCGGTCAGCTGCAGGACGATGTCGTCCGGAGTGGATGCGGTGGCGCCGTCGACCTGCGCGCGCAACTCGGCGGGCAGCGTGCGCAGCGCGGTGCCCACCGCCGCGAACGCCGGGGATGCCGTGCCGCCGCTGACGTCGATCAACGCGTATCCGGCCGGCCGTCCTTCACTGGTCGAGAGCACGACCCCTGCGGCGTCGACGACGGTGAAGCGCCCGTCGCTCTGCTGGATCACGCCGACGGGCGTGCGCTCCACGATCCGCACCACGAGGTCGTGCGGAGGGTGCGCCTCGAGGCGGTACGTCTCGATCAGCGGGAATCTGACCAGCGCGGCCTTGACCGCACTGGCGTCCACGAGCGCGAGCGGCCGGCCCACCTGCTCCGAGAGCGCCTTCTGCACGTCGGCGGCCTTGAGGGAGCTCGCCCCCTCCACGGTGATGGTCTGCACCGCGAACAGCGGGCTGTACGCCGCGCCGACGCTGCCTCCCACGATGAGGAGTGCCAGAGCGGCAGCGATGACCCAGCCGATCCGGCGGCGTCGGGAGCGCTGGGTGAAGCGGCGGATCTCCGTGCGCAGCGCCTTCCGGCGCGCACGGGTGGCCTGCCAGAGGTCGCGCGCGGTCAGGGGCGCGTCATCCTGGGACGTCGAGCGGTCCGCCTCCTCCGTGCGGTCCGGCGCGATCGTCGGATCAGCCGCCCCGCGCCCGAGAAGGATCGGCGCGGTCGCGTTCTCCTCGTCCGGCAGGCCCGTGACCGCCTCGGACTCCACCGGATCGTTCCCCGTGCCTGCCCGCGCCCCCCACGCACGCGTCGGCGCGCCACCGGACGGCTGCGCGCGGACCGGGCGCTCCGGCTCGACCGGAGGCGCCGAAGCGGGGATCGCGGACGGCCGGCGCACGGTCAGCCTTCGGCGGTGGCGCGCAGCGCGTCCAGCACCTGCGGGATGATCTGGTAGACGTTGCCGCAGCCCAGGGTGATCACGTAGTCTCCCTCGCGCGCCACGGACGCGGTGTAGTCCGCGGCCTGCTGCCAGTCCGCGACGTAGTGCACGTGGTGCGGGTCCGCGAACGCGCCACTGACCAGCTCGCCGGTGACGCCCGGAACCGGATCCTCGCGCGCACCGTAGACGTCCAGCATCACGGTGTGGTCCGCACCGGACTCCAGCACCTCCGCGAATTCGCGGTACATGTGCTGGGTCCGCGAGTACGTGTGCGGCTGCTGGATCGCGATGATGCGGCCGTCGCCGACGATCGTGCGCATGGCATCCAGCGCGGCGCGGACCTCGGTCGGATGGTGCGAGTAGTCGTCGTAGACGCTCACCCCGCGTGCGCTGCCGTGCAGCTCGAGGCGGCGGACGGTGCCTGCGAAGCCCTCCATCGCGCGGGCGGCGTCCGCGAGCCCGTAGCCGAGCGTCGTGAGCACCGCCACGGCACCGGCCGCGTTGATCGCGTTGTGCACGCCGGGAACCGCGAGCTGCATGCGGGCCGAGGAGCCGTGCATTGTCAGCGTCGCGGCGACCGGGCCGTCCGTGACGATGTCGGTGACCCGCAGATCCGCATCCTCCGCGAGACCGAACGAGATCACGTTCGGATGAGTGATCCCCGCCCGGACGTGGAGGGCGCCGGGGTCGTCGCTGGAGATCACGACGGCCTCGCTCGCGGCGTTCGCGAAGGTCACGAACGCGTCGTGGAAGGCCTCGTCGGATCCGTAGTGGTCCAGGTGGTCGGGATCGACGTTCGTGATCAGCGCGACCGAGGTGTCGTAGAGCAGGAAGGTGCCGTCGGACTCGTCGGCCTCGATCACGAAGAGGTCGTCGGCACCGGAGGAGCTGGAAGCGCCCAGTTGCTCGATCACACCGCCGTTGACGAAGTTCGGATCGGCGCCGAGCTCGCGCAGCGCGGTCACGATCATGCCCGTCGAGCTGGTCTTGCCGTGGGCGCCCGCCACCGAGACGAGGCGACGTCCGCGGATCAGCCAGTGCAGCGCCTGCGACCGGTGGATGACGTGCAGTCCACGCTCTTTGGCCAGCACGAATTCCGGGTTCTCCGGCCAGATCGCACCGGTGTGCACGACCGTGTCGGCATCGCCCAGGTTCGCTGCGTCGTGGCCGACATGCACGTCGGCGCCGAGTGCGGCCAGGGCCTGGAGGTTGGCGCTGTCCGCGCGATCGCTGCCGGACACGCGGATCCCCGCGTCGATGAACATGCGGGCGAGGCCCGACATGCCGGATCCGCCGATGCCGATGAAGTGCGCGGCGGTGATGTCTTCCGGGATCGGCAGGGAGAGGTCGGGTCTGATCATGGCTGAATCATCCTAAGTCGGGGCGAGCGGGCCGGAGGCCTGGCTCGCCGGGTCAGGGCGGGGGCGGCTCTCAGTGTGCGAGTGCGCGGTCGGCGAGGGCGATGAGGTCCTCGGTCCCGGTGCGCGATCCGACGAGCTCGGCGGCCTGCCGCATCGAGGCACGGCGGACGTCGTCGCCCAGCAGCGGGACCACCTCGCTCCGTACGCGCTCCGGGGTGAGCTGGCCGTCCTCGATCAGCACGGCGGCGCCCGCCTCGATCGCGGCCGCCGCATTCAGACGCTGCTCGCCGTTGCCGACGGCGTAGGGCACGTAGACGGCAGGGATCCCGAGAGCGCTGATCTCGCTGACGGTCGCCGAACCGGAGCGGGACAGGATCAGATCCGCCAGGGCGAACGCCAGATCCATCCGATCCAGGTAGCGACGCATCGCATAACCCGAAGCGCCAGGATCCGGCATGTCCGAGCGGTCGCCGGTCGCATGCAGGATCTGCCACCCCGCGTCGAGGATGTCCCGCCAGGATCCGGCGATCGCCTCGTTCAGGCGCTGCGCGCCGAGCGAGCCGCCGAACACGAGCAGCACGGGCCGCTCCGGATCCAGACCGAACTCCGCCGCGGCCTCCGCGCGGAGAGCGGCGCGGTCCAGATCGACGATCTCCCGGCGCAACGGCATGCCGACGAGCTCGCCCCGGCGCAGAGGCGTGCCGGGGAATGCGACGCCGACCGCCGCCGCGGTGCGGGCGCCCAGCACGTTCGCCATGCCAGGACGGGCGTTGGCCTCGTGCACGACGAACGGGACGCGTTCGCGCCGCGCGGCCACGTACGCGGGGGCCGAGGCGTAGCCGCCGAAGCCGATCACCGCCTCGACGCCGTGCTCGCGGATGTAGGTGCGCACCTGCTTGACGGCACGTGCGAACCGCGCCGGGAACGCCAGGGCCGCACCGTTCGGGCGGCGAGGGAAGGGGACCTTGTCGATCGTGAGCAGCTCGTACCCGCGCTGCGGCACCAGCCGCGCCTCGAGGCCTTCGCGGGTGCCGAGGACCAGCACGGTCGCCTCGGGATCACGGGCGCGCAGGCCGTCGGCGACGGCGAGCAGCGGGTTGACATGCCCGGCGGTCCCGCCGCCGGCCAGAAGATACGTGGTCACTTCAGGAGGGTACCGGACCGACCTGCGGCCGATCCCTGCGCGGGCGCCGGCAGCGTCCGCGCGAATGACAGCAGCACACCGCAGGCCAGCAGTACGGACAGCAGCGACGTGCCGCCCTGAGACATGAACGGCAGCGGGACACCCAGAACCGGGAACACGCGCAGGACGACGCCGATGTTGATGAGCGCCTGGGAGAGGATCCACACGACGATGCCGCCGGATGTGATGCGGACGAACAGGTCGTCCGTCTTGCGGATCATCCGGAAGACGGCGACAGCGAAGAGCACGAACAGCGCCAGCACGAGCGCACAGCCGATCAGCCCCAGCTCCTCCCCCACGATCGCGAAGATGTAGTCGTTGGACGCGGCGGGGAGCCAGCCGTACTTCTCGCGCGAGTTGCCCAGACCGAGCCCGAAGATGCCACCGTTGGCCATGCCCCAGATCGCGTGCACCTGCTGGTAACACGTGGTGAGGTAGCAACTGGTGTCGCTCTTGCTGCTGAACATGCTGAGGATGAGCAGCCGCCGCCGTTCGTCGGTCAGGGCGAAAAGCAGCACCGCGGTGCCGATAGCCAGCAGCGGCATCAGGATGACCCGCACCCGGACGCCGGCGAAGAACATCGCTCCCAGCAGGATCAGGAACAGCACCATCGATGTGCCGAGATCGCCGCCGCCGTAGACGGATCCGATGGCGAGGAATGCAACGGGCAGAAGCGGGATGTAGACGTGCTGCCAGCGGCCGAGCAGATCCTGCTTGCGCCACAGGATGAACCCGGCCCAGATGGCCAGCGACAGCTTGATGAACTCCGAGGGCTGGATCACCTGCCCGGCGATCCTCACCCAGTTGGTATTGCCGTCGTTGGTCCAGCCCAGGGGCGTGTAGATCAGCATCTGCAGAGCCACGGCCCCGATCAGCACGACCCATGCCATGCGCTTCCAGAACAGGACGGGCAGCCGGCTCACGAGGAACATCATCGGCACGCCGAGGGCCGCCACGATCGCCTGGGTCAGGACGATCGAGAACGGGCCCAGTCCCTGGTCGACCGCGTTCGCGCTCGACGCCGACAGGATCATCACCAGACCGAACACCGTCAACAGCAGCGACGTCGACGTGATCAGCGCGAACTCGGTGGACACCGGGCGGAACACGCGACCGAGCCTCACTCGCGCGGCGAGCCCGTCGACGCGCGGCTCAGGCGTCGACGCCGGACGTGCTCCCACCTGCGTCACCGGCACTCCCCTGATCGATCCACTGCCGCACCGCCTCGGCGAAGCGGTGGCCACGATCCGCATAGCTGGCGAACTGATCGAAGGACGCCGCCGCAGGAGCGAGGAGCACGGTGTCCCCCTCCTGGGCGATGCCCGCGGCCAGTTCCACCACCCGGGTCATGACCTCTTCAGTGTCGCCGGGGACTACCTCCAGGACCTGCACCGCGGGCGCGTGTCGTGCGAACGCCTCGAGCAGATGCGTCCGGTCGACGCCGATGACGAGGGCCGCGCGGGCGGTCGCCCCCGCTCCGGCCACGAGCTCCGACAGGTCGACGCCCTTCAGGTCACCGCCGACGACCCAGATCGCGCCCGGGAACGCCCGCAGCGACGACTGCGCGGCGTGCGGGTTCGTCGCCTTCGAATCGTCCACCCAGGTGATCCCCGCAGAACGGGCGACGACCTCGATGCGATGCGCATCGAGGCGAAAGCCGTCGAGCGCCGTCCTGATCGCGGCGGGCTCGACGCCGAGCGACCGGCTGAGAGCCGCCGCGGCGAGAATGTTCTGCACGATGTGGGGGGCGTTCAGCCCGTGCGCGGCGAGATCCGCCACAGTCGTGAGCTCGAGGGCGCTGTGATGGCGGTCGTCGAGGAAGGCGCGGTCGGCGAGGATCCCCTCCACCACGCCCAGGTCGCTGGGGCCGGGGATTCCGAGCCCGAATCCGATCGCACGGGCGCCGTCGATGACGTCGGCGTCCTCGACCATGCGCTGCGTGGCCGCATCGGCCTTGTTGTATACGCAGGCGATGCGGGTGTTGCGGTACACGACGGCTTTGGCTTCGCGGTACGCCTCCGCACTGCCGTGCCACACGAGGTGGTCGTCGGCGAGATTGAGGCACGTGGCCGCCCACGGCACCGGCTGACCGACCGCGTCGGAGAGCCCCAGGTACCAGAGCTGGTGGCTGGACAGCTCGACCACGAGCACGTCGAAGCCGCCCGGGTCGCGCACCGCGTCGAGCACGGGCACGCCGATGTTGCCGCAGGGAGCAGCGCGCAGGCCGCCCGCCACGAGCATCGTCGCGGTGAGCTGGGTCGTCGTGGTCTTGCCGTTCGTCCCCGTGATCAGCACCCATTCCGCGGGGGTGCCGTCGTCACGGAGGACCTTGTCCCGCACCCGCCAGGCGAGCTCGATGTCGCCCCACAGCGCGATCGAGCTCGCGCGGGTCCATGCGATGACCGGATGCGCGGGCGCGAACCCCGGCGACGCGATGACGACCTCCGGTGCGAACTCGACGAGTCGCTCGGGGACGGATCCGAGGTCTCCGATCCACAGCTCGGCGCCGATCAGCGGCACCAGGCGCTCGTACTCCTCGGTGGCGCTCTCGGAGAGCACCAGCACCTCCGCGCCGAGCTCGGCCAGGGTGTCGGCGACCGAGAATCCGGTCACGGACAGCCCGAGCACCGCGACCCGCAGTCCTCGCCAGTCGGCGTGCCAGCTGGTCAGCGCATCGAGATCGCGCGTCATGAGCTGGTCAGCCTCAGCCACTCGACGTAGAACAGGCCGAACGCCGACACGGAGAGCAGACCGGCGATGATCCACATGCGGACCACGATCGTCGCCTCCGGCCAGCCGCGCATCTCGAGATGATGATGGAACGGGCTCTGCAGGAACAGGCGCTTGCCACGGGTTAGCTTGAAGTAGGCCAGCTGCACGATGACCGAGCCCGACGCGATGATGAAGACGCCCGCGAGCAGCACGAGCAGCAGCTCGGTGCGGGTGAGGATCGCGAGTGCGGCGATCACGCCGCCGATAGACATGGATCCGACGTCGCCCATGAAGACCTTCGCCTTGGGCGCGTTCCACCACAGGAAGCCGATCAGCGCGCCGACGAAGGACGCGGAGATGACGGCCAGATCGAACGGGTGCGCGACGTCGTAGCAGCCGGCCAGCGACGACGGCGAGAGCGACTCGGCGGCGCAGGACTGCTTGAACTGCCAGAACGAGATGAGGCTGTACGCGCCGATCACGAACACTGCGCACCCCGCGGCGAGGCCGTCCAGGCCGTCGGTGAGGTTGACGCTGTTGGAGGTGGCGATGCCGATCACCGAGATCCAGAGCAGGTACAGCAGCCAGCCGACGATGGGGCCCAGGGCGAACAGCCACAGCACGGGGATGTCGCGGAAGAGCGACACGAACCCGCTGGCCGGGGTGTTGCCCGACGGGCTGCGCACCGTGAGCGCCACGATGCCGAACGGGACCATGACCAGCACCTGGCCGAGGATCTTGCGCCAGCCCGAGAGCCCGAGGCTGTTGCGCTGTCGCAGCTTCATGTAGTCGTCGATGAAGCCGACCGCGCCGAAGCCCAGCATGAGCCAGATGACCAGCAGTCCGGAGACCGTCGGATAGCTGCCTCCGGTGAAGGTGCCGACGCCGTACCCGACGACGGTGCCGAGGATGAAGATGACGCCGCCCATGGTCGGCGTGCCCCGCTTCGCCTGATGGCTGGGGTTGCTGATCGATTCCGGCGTGCGGATGACCTGCCCCCAGCCCCACTTCCGGAACAGCCGGAGGAACACCGGCGTCAGCAGGAGCGTGAACGCGAGGGAGATCGCGGCGGAGGTAAGCAGGGATCTCACGAGAACGATTCTCCCAGACGATCGCCGAGGAACCGGAGCCCGGCGGAATTGGACGACTTCACGAGCACCCGATCACCGGGGCGCAGCTCGCGCTGGAGGTACTCGAAGGCGGCGTCGGCGTCCGCAAGATGCACGGCTTCGCCGTCCCACGAGCCCTCGCCCACGGCAGCCAGGTAGAGCCGGCGCGCCTCGGCGCCGACCACGACGATGCGCTGGATGTTCAGACGCACGGCGAGCAGGCCGATCCGGTCGTGCTCGTCGCCGGCCGTCTCGCCGAGCTCGCTCATCGCACCCAGCACGGCGACCGTGCGCTCGTCGGGACCGGTGATCTGCGCGAGCGTGCGCAGGGCGGCGGCCATCGAGTCCGGGCTCGCGTTGTACGCGTCGTTGATGATGCGCACGTCCGTACCGCCCATGGGCTGCATGCGCCACCGTTCAGCCAGCTGCACGGTCTCCAGGCGCGCGATGGCGTCAGCGGGTGCGACGCCGAGGGCGCCGGTCGCGGCGATCGCGGCGATCGCGTTGTTCACGTGATGCGCCCCGAGCACCTGCAGACGCAACGGCAGCGCCTGCCCGTCCACGTGGACGATGCACGACGTGCCGGACGGGGTGACGTCGATCTCGGCGGCGCGCACGTCTGCCGCGGTCCCCTGGCCGAAGCCGACGATCCGCAGTCCGCGCTCCTCGGCGAGGGACGCCATGCCCGCCACGCGCGGGTCGTCCAGGTTCAGCACCGCGGTGCCGCCGGGCGCGGCGACCTCGACCAGTTCGGCCTTTGCCCGCGCGGTCTCCTCGATGCCGCCGAAGCCGCCGGCGTGCGCGAGCCCGACCATGAGCTCGATCACGACGTCGGGGGTCACGAGACCGGCCAGGCGGGCGATCTCCCGCGGCGCGCTGGCGCCGAACTCGCATACCAGGAAGCGCGTGGTGTCGGTGATCCGCAGCATCGTGAGCGGCGCGCCGACCTCGTTGTTGTACGACGCGATCGGAGCGATCGTCTCGCCCTCGTCCTGAAGGATCCGCGCCAGGAAGTTCTTCGTCGTGGTCTTGCCGTTGGATCCGGTCACGCCGACGATGCGCAGGCCGCCGGCGGCACGGACCCTGGCGACGACCGCACGGGCGAGCTCCGCGATGGCGTCGACGACATCGGGCACGACGATCTGCGAGATCGCCTCGGCGACGGGGTGCTCGACGAGCGCCAGCACCGCACCGTTCTCCAGCGCCGCGCCCACGAACCGGTGGCCGTCGGTGTGCTCACCGGGCTTGGCGACGAAGACACCGCCCTGGGTCATCTGGCGCGAGTCGGTGTCGACGACACCGGAGACGATCGATGCGGGATCGTGACCTGCAGCGGGGCGCAGATCACCGCCGACGATCTCGGCGATCTCCGCGAGGGACAGACCGATCATGGGAAGGGATCCTCCGAGGGCGATGCCGCCACCTCGAGGCGACGGCAGCCATCACTAGTACTTGGGCAGCAGCGGTTCCATGGGGGTGGTGGACGGCTGCACGCGATAGGTCTTCAGCACCTGCGTCATCGCCTTCTGGAAGGCGGGCGCGGTGGCCGCAGACGAGGTTACCCTAGTGGGCTCGTCGAGGGTGACCACGACGACGTACTCGGGATGGTCGGCGGGGGCGTATCCCACCATGCTGGTGAAGTAGATCCCCTCCTTGTAGGCGCCCGTCTCCGGATCCGGCTTCTGGGCGGTTCCGGTCTTGGCCGCGATGCGGTAGCCGGGGACCTTGATCAGGTCGGAGACGCTGCCCTGCTCGGCGACGTTCTCGATCATGCGGCTGAGTTCGGCGTCCTTGGTCGCGTCGAACACGCGCTGCGGCTTGGGCGCCGGCGCTTTCGTGACCTTGCCCGCCGCGTCGGTGCAGGACTCCACCAGGGACAGCGGGACCTTCACCCCGCCGTTCGCGATGGCCTGGTACGCGCTCGCAACCTGCGGCGCGGTGACCGTGTAGTACTGCCCGAAGGTGGTCGTGTAGTGCGACTGGTAGTCCCAGTCCTTGACCGGGTGGATGACGCCGGAGGCTTCGCCGGGGAAGTCGATGGCGGTCTTGCTGCCCACCCCGAACTTGACCAGCTCGTCATAGCGCTGCTGGTCGGTGACCATGTCGCCGAATTTGGACAGCGCCACGTTCGAGGAGTCGATCAGGGCCCCCGCGAGCGTGTAGTCGTAGGCCGGGTGCTCGAACGCGTCGTTGATCACGGCGCCGTTCGGGAACTCCTCATGGCTGGAGGCTCCCGTGATCCTCGTCGAGGCGTTCGCGTTCGCATACTCCATGACCGATGCGGCGGTGATGGCCTTGAAGGTGGATCCGGGCTCGAAGCTCGTCGAGAAGATCCGGGATCCTCGGTCCTCGGGGTTCGCGGCGCCGGGGTCGTTGGGGTCGACGCTCGGGAACTCGGCGGCCGCACGGATCTTGCCCGTGCCGACCTCGACGACCGTCACCGTGCCCGCTTTGGCCGCCTGCGTCTTGACCTCTTCGGAGATCATCTGCTGCAGGTACCACTGCAGCTCCGTGTTGATCGTGAGCTGCACCGTGCCGCCGTCGACCGCGGGCGTCTCGCTCTGACTGCCGGGGATGACGACGCCGTCTTTGCCCTGGAGGTAGCTCTCCTTGCCCTTGGTGGCGCTCAGGCAGCTGTTCTGCGTCTGTTCGAGTCCGGTGAGCTCGCCGTCGCCCGAGATGAACCCGAGGAGGTTGCCTGCGACGGCGCCGTTCGGATAGACCCTGATCGAGCGCGGCTTCGGCCAGAGGTAGGCCAGATCGAGCGCGCGGAGCTTGAGGAACTGGTCGGTGTCGACGCCCTTCTTCAGCTCGACGTACTGCGACTCCGGGTTCGCCTTGAGCGAGTCGGAGACTTCCTTGCGCACGGTGTCGCCGCTCTCGCCGATGATCTCGGCGATCTTCTCCGAGGCTTTCGCCCAAGGGAGCTTCGGCTTCGACTTCGCCTCCTCCAGCCCCTTCATCGCCGAGGGATCCATGGTGATGTCGTACACCAGCTGACTCTCGGCGAGGACGGTGCCGTTCGAGTCCACGATCGTGCCCCGGGCGCCGTCGATGTCGCGCGTGGTGCCGAGGCTCCAGTCCATCGATTCCTTGACGTTCGCGGAGGCGCTGACGACCTGGATGTCGACCAGTCGGACCAGGAAACCGCAGATGATCGCGGCGATCACAGCGAGGGCGAGGACGGTCCGCCGGCGCGGTGTCCGGCTGGCTCGGGGTGTCATCGGATCTCCGTCCGGGGCTCGCGGTCTGTCATCGTCTCGGGCTGGTCGTCGGCGGCTCGGGTCAGCGGATGGTCGGACTCGGCAGGCCCTCTGCCGTCGGCGGGGCCTCCACCTGCACGGGAGCCTTCTCCTGTGTCTTCGGTTCTACGCCTGCTCCCCCCGGCTTCGTCGCGGTGGCGGGCGGCGTGTCGCGGACCAGGGCGTTCGGCACGGCGTTCCCGCCGGTGGGGTTGACCGTGGACGCCCACGGCGCGGGGCCCGCGGCGCCGATGACGCCGCCGTCGCTCAGCCGCAGGTAGCTCGCACTGCCGCCGACCACGAGCCCGAGTTTGCTCGCCTCCGCCGCGAGTGACTGCGGCGAGCTGATCCCGTCGAGGTCCTGAGCCGCGGCCTGCGCCTGCCAGGTCAGCTGCTTGTTCTGCTGGGTCAGCTTCGCGACCGCGAACGAGTCCTGCGTGGTCGCGATGGTCAGCGCGATCTGCGCGCCGGCGATGAGGGCCGCTCCGGCCAGCGCCACGATGGCGTACGCCAGACGAGGACGGCGGCGTCGGGCGGGGCGTTCGATCGCACGGAGGTGGCGCGACCGCTGCGGGTCGTCGAACTCGGGCTGCAGCAGGGCG
Organism: Microbacterium sp. Au-Mic1; assembly: GCF_021341785.1. Lineage (GTDB taxonomy): Bacteria > Actinomycetota > Actinomycetes > Actinomycetales > Microbacteriaceae > Microbacterium. The sequence goes on along the minus strand of NZ_JAJTTF010000001.1, from coordinate 85,195 downwards.
TTCTCGGCCAGGCTCATCGCGCGGCGCTCCTCTGATCGTCTCTCACACGTTCTGCGGCGCGCAGGCGCACCGGGATGGCGCGGGGGTTGGCCGCGCGCTCCTCCTCGTCGGCGAGCTCCGCGCCCTTCGTCAGGTTCTTGAATCGCGGCGCGTGCTCCGGCAGCTCGACCGGCAGGCCCGCCGGAGCCGTCGATGCCGAAGCCGCGGCGAACGCCTGCTTGACCAGCCGGTCCTCCAGGGATTGGTAGGACATGACGACGATCCGCCCGCCCAGGACGAGCGCGTCCATGGCGGCGGGGATCGCGTCGGCGAGCACGTTCAGTTCGCGGTTCACTTCGATGCGCAGCGCCTGGAACACGCGCTTCGCGGGGTGCCCTGCGCGCGCCACCGCTGCCGGGGTGGCGTCCTGCAGCACCTCGACCAGGCGTCCGGAGCGCTCCAGCGGCGCGGACTGGCGGGCCTGCACGATCGCTCGGGCATAGCGGCCGGCGAGCTTCTCCTCGCCGTAGCGCTCGAAGATGCGGCGCAGCTGCCCCTCGCTGTAGGTCGCGAGCACCTCGGCGGCGGTGACGCCGCTCGACTGGTCCATCCGCATGTCCAGCGGCGCGTCCTTGGCGTAGGCGAAGCCGCGCTCGGCCTCGTCCAGTTGCAGTGAGGAGACCCCCAGGTCGAACAGGATCCCCGACGCACCCTGGGCGTGGGTGCCGATCGCGTCGTAGACCGTGTGCACGAGGGTCACGCGATCGCCGAAGCGGGCCAGCCGCTCCCCCGCGATCCGCAGCGCGTCGGTGTCGCGGTCGAGTCCGACCAGGCGGATGTTCGGCAGACGCTCGAGGAACGCCTCGGAGTGCCCGCCCATTCCGAGCGTGGCATCGACGAGGACCGCGCCGTCGTGCTGCAGCGCAGGAGCCAGCAGCTCGACGCAGCGCTCGAGCATCACGGGGGTGTGTATGCGACGGATGTCCATGGTTCCTTCGGCCTTCCAGTCCCTGACCCTGATCCCCATCCGCTCGACCCGGCACCGGGGAAGGTGCGCCGGGGCGGGAGCGGCTGGGAGTCACAGCCAGGGGCCGGTTCAGAACAGGCCGGGGATCACCTCCTCCTCGAGTTCGGCGAAGGCGTCTTCGTGTCCTTCGGCGTACGCGTTCCACGCCGCCGCGTCCCAGATCTCGGCGTGCGCGCCGACGCCGGTGACGATGAGCTCCTTGCCCAGGCCCGCGTACGTGCGCAGGTGAGCGGGGATGGTGATGCGGTTCTGGCTGTCCGGCATCTCCGCGCTCGCTCCCGAGAGGAACATGCGCAGGAACGCGCGCGCCTCCTTGTTCGCGAGAGGCGCCTGCCGGATGCGTTCGTGCACGCTCTCGAACTCCGCCGTGCTGAACACGTACAGACAGCGGTCCTGTCCGCGGGTGACGACGATGCCCCCGGCCAGATCCTCGCGGAATTTGGCGGGAAGGATGACGCGGCCCTTGTCGTCGAGCTTGGGGGAATGCGTGCCGAGCAACATGCGCCTATCCCCCTTTCGCCGCCGTTTCCTCCACTTTACTCCACTTCCCTCCATTTCGATACCTATTCGTGTCTCGGCGGGCACCGCGCGGGGCACGACGAAGGCCCCGGTTCCGCGAGATCACGCGGAACCGGGGCCTGTGGAGTGAAGTGGAGGGAGTGGTGGAGCGAAGGGGAGGATGCCGGGGCCGATCGGACCCGCGGACGACTGAGGGTCCGGCGGCCGAAGCCGCCGGACCCTCAGGAGGTCACAGTGAGGAGATCAGCGCTCCTCATGCCGACGGTCCCACCGATCGTTCATGCGGTCCATGAACGACGGGGACGGCTCTTTGCTCTTGGAGCTGGGGCCTGCGTCGCGTCCGCCGCTGTGGTGCACCGGCGTGAGGGCGAGCATCAGCCCCCCGAGCATGGCGGCGAAGGCGACCACGCCGATGATGATCCCGCCGATGTTGCCCACCACGACGCCCACGATCAGGCCGCCGACGCCGGCGAGCAGCAGCACGGCTCCGTAGATGAGATTGCGATAGCTGAGCGCGCGGTCTCCTGCGTGCGCGGAAACGACGTCGGCGTCGTTCTGCATGAGATGGCGCTCCATCTCATCGAGCAGGCGCTGCTCCTGTTCGGAGAGTGGCATTTCGTCCCCCTCGGGTGGTCTTCCGCCCAGTCTACGCGCGCCGGGATGCCCCGGGGTAGGGATTCGCCTGGGAGTTGCGCATCACCTTGCAGAATCCGCGCCCGTCCGGCTCGATCGCGCTGAGTAGGCTGATCCGGTGGCATCCTCATCCGCTGTGATCGACCAGGTCTCCGCCCGTCTCGACGCCTTCGTCGCCCGGATGCGCGAGGAGACCGCGACGTACGGCCCCGATGCCTCGGCCTTCGTCTCGTCCGCCGAGGCGACCCTGCGCGGCGGCAAGCGCCTGCGTGCGCGGTTCTGCCATGCGGGATGGGCCTCGGTTGCGGGCCTTGACGGGATCGACGCTCCGCCGACCGCGCTCTGGGACGCCTGCGCCGCGCTCGAGGTGTTCCAGTCCGCCGCACTCGTGCATGACGATCTGATCGACAACTCCGACACGCGCCGAGGCCGGCCCTCGGCGCACCGCGCCCTGGAGGCCGCGCACGTCGGACAGGGATGGAGCGGCAACGCCGTCGAGTTCGGTCGCGCCGCCGCCGTACTGCTCGGCGACCTGCTCGTGGCGTGGAGCGATGACCTGCTGGAGGCCGGGATCTCGACGAGTCCGCACGCCGGCGCCGTCCGCGCGGAGTACGCCCGGATGCGCCGTGACGTCACGATCGGACAGTTCCTCGACATCGCCGAGGAGTCGGCGTGGAGTGTGAACCTCGACGACGGCCATTCCGAACGCGCCCTGCGCGTCGTCTCGTTGAAGGCGGCGCGGTACAGCGTCGAGCAGCCGCTGCTGATCGGAGCGGTGATCGCCGGCGCCGATCAGGCCCAGCAGGCCGCCCTGCGCGCCTTCGGGCACCCGCTCGGCATGGCCTTCCAGCTGCGCGACGACGTGCTCGGCGTCTTCGGCGACGAGCAGGTCACCGGCAAGCCGGCCGGCGACGACCTGCGCGAGGGCAAGCGCACCCTGCTCATCGCGTGGACCCGGCAGGCGCTCGCACCCCAGGGCCGGCGTCTCGTCGACGAGCTGCTGGGCGATCCCCAGCTGACCGCGGATCAGATCTCGAGCCTGCAGGCGATCATCATGGAGTCCGGCGCACTCACCCGCATGGAACAGCTCATCGTGGAATACGCCGAAGCCGGCGAAGCCGCCCTGCGGGAGGCGCCGCTGGATGCCGGGGCGCTCGACCTGCTGCGCGGGCTCGCCCGCGATGCGACACAGCGCACGGCCTGACCGCAGCGACGACCGGCCGGATGTCCCGCCGACCGCCGTGCTGATCGAGCTCGGCACGAACCCGATCAGGCTCGGCGGACCCGACCTGGGCTCTGCGGTTCAGGCCAGGGCGCGTGCGACCCGCCGGACCTCGCTCTTGTGGCCATCGCGCAGAGCCGCGATCGGGGCACGACCGATGGACTCCTCCTCGGCGAGCAGCCAGTCGATGACCTCGTCGTCGCTGAACCCGGCGTCCTTGAGCACGATGATGGTGCCGCGCAGCGAGCCCAGCGGCTGGTCGTCCTTCAGGAAGACGGCCGGAACCGCGAGCGGCCCGTTGCGCCGGGAGCCGACGAGATGCTGCTCGTCGAAGAGCCGGTGCACACGCCCCAGCGGCTCGCCGAGGATCTCGACGAGTTCAGGAAGGGTCAGCCATTCGGCCGCGGGGGCCGCCGTTTCCGTTTCAGACACCCAGCAATGTTCTCATCCCCCGGCCGGGGCGGCGGTCACGGCGCCCATTTCCCACGCTGATCTCATCTTTCACATTTGTCACTTCGGTTGACTTGCCTTTACATCCGTGACAACGTCGTAGGGCCGACGCGCGATGCCGCGCACCGGTGCCAGACGTCAGAATCGGGGGATCCATGACGACCACACCGAGTACGCGCCGTGCTCTCGGCCTCGCCGTACCGACCGTGCTGCTGACCACGGTGGCGACCGCGCTCGTCGCGACGCCCGCTCAGGCGCACACGCCCGCTCGCGTCCCCGCGCCTGGGCTGACCGCGTTGCCGACCGGAGCGGCCGCGGCTGCTCTCGCAGCGAGGACCGTGCCGGTCGAGCTCGCCCCGGTGACCGCCTACACGGTGCAGGACGGCGACACGCTGTGGGACATCGCTCGGGCCCACGGAACCAGCGTCGCGGCCCTCTACGCGGCCAACGGGCTCGGATCCGATTCGATCATCTACCCCGGCCAGGTGCTCGCCCTGGGCGGCACGGCGCCGGCCCCCTCCCCCGCCGCGTCCGAGTCGGCGACGCCGGCCCCCGCAGCGGACGCCGCCGGTCCCGGGTACGCCGTGGTCGCCGGCGACACGCTGTGGTCGATCGCGCACGAGCACGGGATCTCCCTCGCCGAGCTCTACGCGGCCAACGGGCTCTCCCCCGACTCGATCATCTACCCCGGCCAGACTCTGCGATTCGCTGCGCCCGCGCCTGCGCCTGCTCCCGCGCCCGCACCCGCTGCGGCCGATCCTGCGCCTCAGCCTGCACCGGACACCTACACCGCCCCGCAGGTCGTGCTCGACGATGTGCAGACGGCCAACGCGCAGCACATCATCCGCGTCGGCCGCGAGCTGGGCGTGAGCGATCGTGGAATCGCGATCGCCCTGGCCACGGCGATGGTCGAATCCGGTCTGGTGAACACGCCGTCCGGAGATCGCGACTCGATCGGACTGTTCCAGCAGCGCCCCAGCACCGGCTGGGGATCCCCGGAGCAGATCGCCGACGCGGACTACGCGATCAGGGCGTTCTACGTGGGCACCGCGCACACCAACGGCCTGCTGGACATCCCCGGCTGGGAGAGCCTCGGCTTCAGCGAGGCCGCCCAGGAGGTGCAGATCTCCGCGTTCCCCGCCCGCTACGGACTGTGGGAACCGCAGGCCGACGGCTGGCTCGCCGCACTCGGCTGAGCGGCTGCGGATCGCTCCCCCGGTGAACGGAAAAGCCCCCGCACGCGAGCCGTTCCCCGGGCTCTCAGCGAGTTCTCCATAGACTCTTGCCGTGACGACCAGCCAACAAGCCGACCCCCTCATCGGGCGGCTCGTCGACGGTCGCTACCGCGTCCGCGCACGGATCGCGCGTGGCGGCATGGCCACCGTGTACGTCGCCACCGACCTGCGGCTCGAACGCCGCATCGCCCTGAAGGTCATGCACGGCCACCTCAGCGACGACTCCGTGTTCCAGAGCCGCTTCATCCAGGAGGCCCGCGCGGCCGCGCGACTCGCCGATCCGCACGTCGTCAACGTCTTCGACCAGGGTCAGGACGGCGAGCTCGCCTATCTCGTCATGGAGTATCTGCCCGGCATCACGCTGCGCGAGCTCATGCGCGAGCAGCGCCGCCTCACCGTCCCGCAGACCATCACGATCATGGACGCGGTGCTGTCGGGTCTCGCGGCCGCGCATCGCGCCGGCATCGTGCACCGGGACGTCAAGCCGGAGAACGTGCTGCTGGCGGAGGACGGCCGGATCAAGATCGGCGACTTCGGCCTGGCGCGTGCGACCACGGCGAACACCGCCTCGGGTGCCCAGCTGATGGGCACGATCGCCTACCTCGCCCCGGAGCTCGTCACGCGCGGCACCGCGGACGCCCGCAGTGACATCTACGCGCTCGGGATCATGCTGTACGAGATGCTCGTCGGCGAGCAGCCCTACAAGGGCGAGCAGCCGATGCAGATCGCGTTCCAGCACGCCACCGATTCGGTCCCCCGCCCCAGCGTGCGCAATCCCGGGGTGCCGGAGCAGCTCGACGAGCTCGTGCTGTGGGCGACCGAGAAGACACCGGACGAACGGCCGGACGACGCGCAGGCGATGCTCGACCGGTTGCGCGTGATCGAACGCGAACTGGGCGTGACGCCCGCCCCGACCACCGCGAAGACGACGGTCGTGCCGATGCGCGACACCGGGGATCAGACCCTCGTGCTGCCAGGCATCCCGGCCACGACCGCCCCAGCCCCCGCGGCAGAGGCGCCGCTCGACAACGCGACGCTACTGCGCCGCCGCACCGCGCACCGGCGCTCCCGCGGCGCGCTGCTGCTGGTGCTCGTGCTGCTGCTGGCCGTGGCGGCGGGTGGGACCGGCTGGTGGTTCGGATCCGGTCCCGGCTCGAAGCTCTCGGTTCCGGAGGTCGCGGGAAAGACCTGGGAGGTCGCCGCCGCGGCGATCACGAAGGAGGGGCTCACCCCCGTCCAGGGCGGGGAGAACTCGCTCAATGTGCCGCAGGGCCAGGCGATCCGCACGGATCCGCCCGCGGGGTCACGCGTGGACAAGAAGGCCAAGGTCACCGTGCTGATCTCGACCGGTCCCGCCAAGCACGATCTCCCGAAGCTCGACGCGATGACCGAGGACCAGGCGAAGAAGGCGCTCGCACCGTTCCACCTGAAGCTGCAGGATTCCGTGGCGCTGTTCTCCGGGGCCGACAGCGGACTCGTCATCAACGCCGAGGTCACCCCGCGCGCGGGCGGCGACGCCTACGAGTGCGGCGGAGGCTGCAGCATCTTCGAGGGCGACCAGATCCGCCTCCTGACCTCCCTGGGTCCGGTTCCGGACGTGACGGGCCTGACCGTGGACGACGCCACGAGCAAGCTCAAGGCCGTGGGTCTCGGCGTCGACTCCGGCTCGGTCTCCTCCTACAGCGACAGCGTGCCGAAGGGTCGCGTGATCGGCATCGGTGATCGCGAGGGCGGCGGCAACTGGCGACCGGGCGACACCATCGTGCTGAACGTGTCCAAGGGGCCGGAGCCCGTGACGGTGCCCGACGTCGTCGGGAAGAACCTCGCCGAGGCCATGCAGACCCTCACGAATGCGGGTCTGAACCCGCAGACCAGCGTGCCCGAGATCGCGTGGAGCCTGTTCCAGGTGACCGGGACGGATCCGAAGGCCGGCGACAGCGTGGAGAAGAACTCGACGATCCGGGTCAAGGTCTCCGGCTGATCGGAGCGTCCTCAGCCGGATGACCGGCCCGTCCCGGTCACGACGAAGGCCCGGATCCGCTGCGCGCAGTGCCGGGCCTTCGGACGATGTCAGCGCTTCTCGAGCTCCTCGGCGACGAGGAACGCGAGCTCGAGCGACTGCATGTGGTTCAGGCGCGGGTCGCACAGCGACTCGTAGCGCGTCGCGAGCGCGGCCTCGTCGATCTGCTCGGATCCGCCCAGGCACTCGGTCACGTCATCGCCGGTGAGCTCCACGTGGATCCCGCCGGGGAAGGTGCCGACGGCGCGGTGCGCCTCGAAGAAGCCGCGCACCTCGTCGACCACGTCATCGAAGCGCCGGGTCTTGTATCCGGTCGGCGTGGTGATGCCGTTGCCGTGCATCGGGTCGGTGACCCACAGCGGCTGCGCGCCGGAGTCCTTCACGGCCTGCAGCAGCGGCGGCAGCGCCTCGCGGATCTTGCCCGCACCCATGCGCGTGATGAACGTGAGCCGGCCGGGCTCGCGGTTCGGGTCGAGCTTGTCGATGAGGGCGAGCGCGGTGTCGGTCGTCGTGGTGGGACCGAGCTTCACGCCGATGGGGTTGCGGACCTTCGAGAAGTAGTCGACGTGCGCACCGTCCAGCTCGCGGGTGCGCTCCCCGATCCAGAGGAAGTGCGCCGAGGTGTTGTACGGCGTCAGGGTGCGGGAGTCGATGCGGGTCATCGGGCGCTCGTAGTCCATGAGCAGACCCTCATGGCCGGTGAAGAACTCGACGCGCTTGAGCTCATCGAAGTCGGCGCCCGCCGCCTCCATGAACTTGATGGCGCGGTCGATCTCGGCCGCCATGCGCTCGTAGCGCTGGTTGGCGGGGTTCTTCGCGAAGCCCTGGTTCCAGGAGTGCACCTCGCGGAGGTCCGCGAATCCACCCTGGGTGAAGGCGCGGATGAGGTTCAGCGTCGAGGCGGCCGTGTGGTAGCCCTGCAGCAGTCGCGAGGGGTTCGCCTCGCGGGAGCCCTCCGTGAAGTCGTAGCCGTTGACGATGTCGCCGCGGTACGCGGGCAGCGTCACGTCGCCGCGGGTCTCCGTGTCGCTCGAACGCGGCTTGGCGAACTGCCCGGCCATGCGTCCCATCTTCACCACGGGCATGGACGCGCCGTAGGTGAGCACGACCGCCATCTGCAGCACCGTCTTGATGCGGTCGCGGATCTGGTCGGCGGTGGCACCGGCGAAGGTCTCGGCGCAGTCGCCGCCCTGCAGCAGGAACGCCTGCCCGGAGGCAGCACGGGCGAGACGCTCGCGGAGGTTGTCCACCTCACCGGCGAACACGAGCGGCGGAAGTGCGGCGATCTGCGAGGAGACCTCGGCGACGCGCTCGGCGTCGGGCCACTGGGGCTGCTGCTTGATCGGGAGGGCGCGCCACGAGTCGAGATCGAGAGGCTGAGGCATCCCCCCATCCTAGGGTGCGGGGACGGGGGCGGATCGCTCTATGAAGCCCGCACGGCGCCGGCTACGACGCCTGCGCGGCGAGGCGGTCCTTGACGGTGGAGGCGTAGACGTCCTCGTAGTGCTGCTCGCCCAGCCGCTGCAGCGCGATCATGATCTCGTCGGTCACCGAGCGCAGGATGTAGCGGTCGTTCTCCATGCCCGCATATCGGGAGAAGTCCAGGGGCTCCCCGATCACGATGCCCACGCGCATGATCTTGGGGATGCGCTGCCCGGTCGGCATCGCGACGTCGGTGTCGACCATCACGACAGGGACCACCGGGACCTTCGCCTCCAGCGCCATCCGCGCGATGCCGGTGCGACCGCGGTACAGCTTGCCGTCGGGGCTGCGAGTGCCCTCGGGGTAGATGCCGAGCAGGTCGCCGCGGCCGAGCACGCCGAGCCCGGTGTTCAGCGAAGCCTCGGAGGCTTTGCCGCCCGAGCGGTCGATGGGCAGCTGACCTGTGCCCTTCATGAACATCCGCGTGGCCCAGCCCTTGAGGCCGCGGCCGGTGAAGTAGTCGCTCTTGGCGAGGAACGACATCTTCCGATCCAGCATCAGCGGCAGGAAGATCGAGTCGGAGAAGGACAGGTGGTTGCTCGCCATGATCGCGGCACCCGACACCGGAACATGCGCCCTGCCCACGATCCACGGGCGGAAGATCGCCTTCACCAGCGGCCCGATGGCGACGTACTTCATGAACCAGTAGATCATCGCCCGCAGTCTATCCCGCTGCAGGGACGAGGACGAGAGCCGCGTCCGCAGGGTGCGACGCAGTTTCACTGATCGTGCGACTCAATCTCACCGTGGATGCCCCGACCCCAGACGCCGCATGGCATAGACTCCTGGGAAGCATGTACCCGTCCGGCCCCGAAGGAGTTGCCGTGGTCCAGTTCGAAGTCCCCGCGATCGTCAAAGCCGCACCCGAGGACAACATCACCGACCTCCTCGAGCAGCGGGTGCAGAAGACCCCGAATCTCGCGCTGTTCTCCGTGCCCGAGGGTGCCGGCTGGCGCGACATCACCGCCGCTGAGTTCCGCACGGCGGTGATCGCCCTCGCGAAGGGCTTCGTGGCGGCCGGCATCCAGCCCGGCGAGAAGGTGGGCTTCCTCGCGCGCACGACGTATGAGTGGACCCTGGTCGACTTCGCCCTGTTCTACGCCGGTGCCGTCATGGTGCCGATCTACGAGACCAGCTCCCCGTCGCAGATCCAGTGGATCCTCGAGGACTCGGCGGCGATCTCGCTCATGGTCGAGTCCCCCGAGCACTTCACCCGCTTCGACGAGGTCCGCGGCGACCTGCCGCTGGTCCGCGACGTCTGGCAGATGCACCTCGGCGCGATCGCGCAGCTCACCGCGCAGGGGGTCGACGTGCCCGACGAGGAGATCGAGCGCCGCCGCGTCATCGCCAACGGCACGGACATCGCCACGCTCATCTACACCTCGGGTTCGACCGGGCGCCCCAAGGGTTGCGTCCTCACGCACAGCAACTTCGTCGAGCTGTCCCGCAATGCGGCGAAGTCGCTCGACGACGTCGTGTCGATCCAGGGCGCGTCGACCGTGCTGTTCATCACGACCGCACACGTGTTCGCGCGCTTCATCTCCATCCTCGACATCCACGCCGGCGTCCGCACCGGCCACCAGCCGGACACCAAGCAGCTGCTCCCCGCGCTCGGATCCTTCAAGCCCACCTTCCTCCTCGCCGTGCCGCGCGTCTTCGAGAAGGTCTACAACTCGGCCGAGCAGAAGGCCGAGGCCGGTGGCAAGGGCAAGATCTTCCGCGCCGCCGCGGCGACCGCCATCGAGCACTCCCGCCTCGTCGAGGAGGGCGCGAAGATTCCGCTCGGCATGAGGATCAAGTTCGCCCTGTTCGACAGGCTCGTCTACGCGAAGCTGCGTGAGGCGATGGGCGGCAACGTGCAGTATGCGATCTCCGGATCCGCGCCGCTCGGGGCGCGCCTCGGCCACTTCTTCCACAGCCTGGGGATCACGATCCTGGAGGGATACGGGCTCACCGAGACCACGGCCCCCGCGACCGTGAACACCGCGCACAAGGCGAAGATCGGCACCGTCGGTCCCGCGCTGCCCGGAGTGGGCATCCGCCTCGCCGACGACGGCGAGATCGAGGTGCGCGGCATCAACGTCTTCAAGGAGTACTGGAACAACCCGGAGGCCACCGAGGCCGCGTTCCACGACAGCTGGTTCCGCACCGGTGACCTCGGCTCCTTCGACGACGAGGGTTTCCTGACCATCACCGGCCGCAAGAAGGAGATCATCGTCACCGCAGGCGGCAAGAACGTCTCCCCCGCCGCGCTCGAGGATCCGATCCGCGCCAACCCGATCGTCGGCCAGGTGGTCGTGGTCGGCGACCAGAAGCCGTTCATCGCGGCGCTCGTCACGCTCGACCCGGAGATGCTGCCGTCCTGGCTGGCGAACAACGGTCTGGACGCGGGCATGTCGCTCGCCGATGCCGCCACGAACGACGCTGTCCGCGCCGAGGTGCAGCGCGCCATCGACGTCGCCAACACCCGCGTGTCGCGCGCCGAGTCGATCCGCAAGTTCACGATCCTGCCCTCCGAGTGGACCGAGGCGAGCGGGCACCTCACGCCCAAGCTCTCGATCAAGCGCAACGTGATCATGAAGGACTTCGCACCGCAGGTCGCCGAGATCTACAACGAGACCACGGCCACCACGACGGTGCCGCTGGGCTGATCGCAGGACAACGGAGAAGGGCCCCGGGATCTTCCCCGGGGCCCTTCTCCGTTCTCAGATCCCCGTTCTCAGAACCAGGAGCTCTCGCGGACCTCACGCATCGCGATCTTGCGGGTCTCGGGATCCAGCCGGGAGAGGTACACCGTGCCGTCCAGGTGGTCGGTCTCGTGCTGCAGCGCCTGGGCGAGCAGCCCCTCCCCCTCCAGCACCACGGGCTCGCCGTCGAGGTCGATCCCCTCCACGCGCGCCCACGGGTGGCGCAGTGCGTCGTGCCAGAGGCCGGGCACGGAGAGGCAGCCCTCACCGGTGGGCACCGGCTCGCCGCGCACCTCGACCAGCACGGGGTTCAGCACGTAGCCGATGTCGCCGTCGATGTTGTAGCTGAACGCGCGCAGCGCCACACCGATCTGCGGCGCCGCGACTCCGGCACGACCGGGCAGCTCGACACTGTCGACCAGGTCGGCGACGAGCGCACGGACGCCGTCATCGATCGTCCCGATCTCCGCGCACACCGTGCGCAGCACAGGGTCTCCGAAGAGCCGGATCTCACGGACCGCCATCAGGCCGCCTGCGCTCTCAGGCCCTCGACCACGATCGCGGCGAGCTCCCGCGCGGCCTGGCGCGTCTCGGGCTGCAGGGCAGCGAAGGTGATCGCGCTGCCTGCCGCGATGCGGGCGTCGTACGGGATGCGCAGCACGTGCGCGACACGGGTGCGGAAGTGCGCCTCCAGTTCTCCCAGGCGCACCATGGGAGAGCCCGGGGTCGACTGGTTGAGCACCACGACCGCCTCGCGGACCTTGCCGGCATAGCCGTTCGTCTCGAGCCAGGTGAGCGTCTCGGACGCGAGGCGCGCCTCGTCGACGCTGAGCCCCGCGACGATCACGAGCGTGTCCGCGCGGTCCAGGGTCGCGCCCATCACCGAATGCACGATGCCGGTGCCGGTGTCGGTCAGCACGAGCGAGTAGTAGTGCGCGGCGACGGAGGCGACCTGGTCGTAATCCTCGTCGCTGAACGCCTCGGAGACGCGAGGGTCGGCGTCCGAAGCCAGCACATCGAGGCGCGTGGCATCGCGCGAGACCACGGCGGAGATGTCGTGATAGCCGGTGACCTGATCGTGGATGCGCACCAGGTCGCGCACGGTCTTGCTGTTCGTGCGTGCGATGCGGTCGGCGAGCGTGCCGCGGTCGGGGTTCGCGTCGACCGCGATGACCCTGTCCTCCCGTGCGTCGGCGAGAGCCATTCCGAGCAGCGCCGTCACCGTGGTCTTGCCGACGCCGCCCTTGCGGCTCAGCACCGGGACGAACCGGGCCGTTCCCGACAGCGGCGCGGCGATGCGCGCGCTCAGAGCCTTGCGCTGCTGGGCGCGTTTGCCGTCGCCGAGGTTGATGCGGCGGCCGGACACCGTGTAGAGCAGATGGCTCCACAGGCCCTCCGGCTCGGGACCGGCGAGTCTGCTCGCGTCCAGCAGCCGGTCGGCGGTGAGCAGGTCCGCGCTCTCCCGTTCCCGGTCGCCGAGCTGATCCAGCCGGCGCGAGGTGAGGTCGGGGTCGGACGTGCGGGCCTGGTCGTCGGTCATGATCTCTTCCTCCGCAGCAGCGACGGGCACGGTGTTCCTATCGAGCACCCGGACCGGCGCGGGCCCCGATCCGTCGACGGCGCGGAGCACCGGCTCCTCGGGGCGGACCGATGCCGCAGGATCATCGGTCCTCTCGGGCTCGCGAGTGGCGACGAAGGTGCGCACCGGCAGCGGGTACGAGTCCTGCGGCGGCACCGGGTCGGGCTCCGCTCCGGCATCCGCGTGGCGGACCCAGGAAGCGCCCTCTTCGTCGAGAGATCCCGCGGGGCCTTCTACGGCTGCGACGGCGTCCGTGTCGCTCTCGGCGGCGTCGTCGTCGGCAGCGCGCTCGACGTCCTCGCGGACCTCTGCGTCCTCGGCGACCGCCGCGACCTGGATCTCGGGCTCTCCCGCGTCCACGTTCTCGTCGGCAGCGGCCTCGAGTGCGACGTCAGGGATCCGGTGATCGGCTCCGCCGGCGGCGGACTCCACGACCGTCTCCACGACCGCATCGAGTGCTTCAGAGGATGGCGTCAGCCGCGACGGGCCGTCGGGATCCTCGACCTCCCCGACGACGTCGTGCCCGTGCTCGTCGTCGTGTTCGGGGGCAGGAGCCTCCTCGACGAGCTCTGCGACGAGGACGTCCTCGGCGGCGACCGCCGGGATCTCGATCACGATGTCCGAGATGCCCGCGCCCTGATGGATCCTCCCGATGCCGTCGTCCGGGCGGACGAGGTCGGCGGGGTCGGCGTCGAGGACGAGGTCGGCGAACGCCTCCCCGTCGGTGACGTCGTCGTCGACGAGGTCATCGTCGTCCTGGACCGGCAGCGCGACGGAGACCTGGGCGTTCGGTTCTCCGAGCAGCCCGATGTCCGCCGTGCCGATGGCGCCGGTGCTGTCGAGGACACCGAGGGCGTCCTCGGCATCCTCGCTCTGTGTATTCCTGCGTTCTGTGCTCATGATGCTTCTCCCCCGTGATACGCCCTGTCGGCGCGCATCACAACGCCCAAGGTTAGTGCACATCGCCGCGCCCCGACGCGGCGGGCCGGGGCGGAGGGCGTCCGACGCGCGGGGCCCTCCGCCGCTCTCAGTCCGTGTGCGACGGGCGGATCACGACCAGGAGATCGCCCGCATCGACCTGCTGCGTGGCGCCGATCGCGAGGCGCTCGACGACGCCGTCCACGGGGGCCGTGATCGCCGCCTCCATCTTCATCGCCTCGATGGAGGCGACCGCCTCGCCGGCGCGGACGGCATCACCGACCTCGGCCTTCAGGGTCACCACGCCCGAGAACGGCGCAGCCACCTGCCCCGGCTTCGAGGTGTCCGCCTTCTCGACCTCGTGCACCGTGATCTTGAGGGAGCGATCCCGCACGAACACCGGCCGGAGCTGACCGTTCAGCGTCGTCATGACGGTGCGGAAGCCCTTCTCGTCCGCTTCGCCGATGGCCTCGAGACCCACGTAGAGCTGCACCCCCGGATCGATCTCGGCGACGTGCTCCTCGCCGGGGACCAGGCCGTAGAGGTAGTCCGGCGTGCCGAGCGCGGACAGATCGCCGAACGCGGCGCGGTTGCGCTCGAACTCCGCGGCAGGTCCCGGGAAGAGCAGACGGTTCAGCGCCTGCCGCCGCTCGAGGCTCTCGCCGTCGAGTGCGCGCTGCTCGTCCGGTGAGATCGGGACGACGTCGATCGACACCTGTCGTCCCGCCAGCACCTTCGTGCGGAACGGCTCCGGCCATCCGCCGGGCAGGTCTCCCAGCTCTCCGGCCATGAAGCCGATCACCGAGTCGGGGATGTCGTAGTTCTGCGGATTCTGCTCGAAGTCCGCCGGATCGGCTCCCGCCGCGACGAGCGCCAGGGCGAGATCGCCGACGACCTTCGAAGACGGGGTCACCTTGGGGATCCGGCCGAGGATCCGGTCCGCCGCGGCGTACATGTCCTCGATGCGCTCGAAATCGTCCGCGAGTCCCAGCGCGATGGCCTGCTGGCGCAGGTTGGAGAGCTGGCCACCGGGGATCTCGTGGTGGTACACGCGCCCCGTGGGCGCGGGCAGACCCGACTCGAAGGGGCGGTAGAGCTGGCGCACGCCCTCCCAGTACGGCTCCAGATCGCCGATCGCCTGCAGATCCAGCCCGGTGTCGCGGTCGGTGTGCGCAAGTGCCGCCACGAGGGCCGACAGCGACGGCTGGCTCGTCGTGCCGGACATCGGTGCGGCGGCCGCATCCACCGCGTCGGCACCGGCGGCGCTGGCGGCCAGCAGCGTCGCGAGCTGCCCGCCCGCGGTGTCGTGCGTGTGCACCTGGACGGGCAGATCGAACCGCTCGCGCAACGCGGCCACGAGACGCGCCGCCGCCGCGGGCCGGAGGAGACCCGCCATGTCCTTGATCGCGAGGATGTGCGCGCCGGACTCCACGATCTGCTCCGCGAGGCGCAGGTAGTAGTCCAGCGTGTAGAGCTGTTCCGCGGGGTCCAGCAGATCCCCGGTGTAGCAGAGCGCCACCTCGGCGACCGCGCTGCCCGTCTCCAGCACGGCGTCGATCGCGGGACGCATCTGCGACACGTCGTTGAGCGCGTCGAAGATGCGGAAGATGTCCACCCCCGTCGACGCCGCCTCACGCACGAACGCGTTCGTCACCTCGACCGGCCGCGGCGTGTACCCGACCGTGTTGCGGCCGCGCAGCAGCATCTGCAGCGGGATGTTCGGGATGGCGGTACGCAGCGCCTCGAGGCGCTCCCACGGGTCCTCCGCGAGGAAGCGCAGCGCGACGTCGTAGGTCGCCCCGCCCCAGGCCTCGATCGAGAGCAGCTGCGGCGTCATGCGCGCCGCGTGCGGGCCCACGCGCACCAGGTCCCTGGTGCGCACGCGCGTGGCCAGCAGCGACTGGTGCGCGTCGCGGTAGGTGGTCTCGGTGACGGCGAGCGCGGTCTGCTCGCGGAGCGCACGGGCGAACCCTGCCGGCCCGAGGCGGAGCAGCCGCTCGCGGGCTCCGGCGGGCGGCTCGACGCTCAGATCGATCTTCGGGAGCTTGCTGCCCGGCGACGGCGACAACGGCTTCGGTCCGTACGGCTTGTTCACCGTGACGTCGCCGAGCCAGTTCAGCAGTCGCGTCGCCCGGTCCCTCGAGGGGTTGCTGGTGAGCAGTTGCGGCCGCTCCTCGATGAAGAGCGTCGACACGTCGCCGGCGACGAACGCCGGATCGTCCAGCACGGCGCGCAGGAACGGGATGTTGGTCGCGACACCGCGGATGCGGAACTCGGCGAGGGCACGCTTCGCCCGGGCCACTGCCGCCGGGAAGTCCCGGCCTCGACAGGTGAGCTTCGCGAGCATCGAGTCGAAATGCGGGCTGATCTGCGAGCCGGCCGCCGTGGTGCCGCCGTCGAGTCGGATGCCGGCGCCGCCGGGCGACCGGTAGGTCGTGATCCGCCCGGTGTCGGGGCGGAAGCCCTGCGCCGGGTCCTCGGTCGTGATGCGGCACTGCAGCGCAGCGCCGCGCAGCTGGATCTGGTCCTGTTCGAGGCCCAGGTCGGCGAGCGTCTCGCCGGCCGCGATCCTGATCTGCGACTGCACGAGGTCGACGTCGGTGACCTCCTCCGTCACGGTGTGCTCGACCTGGATCCGTGGGTTCATCTCGATGAAGACGACCTCGCCGGCCCGCTCGCCGGCCGTCTCCAGGAGGAACTCGACGGTGCCGGCGTTCTCGTAGCCGATGGACTTCGCGAAGGCCACCGCGTAGCCGTGCAGAGCCTTGCGGATCGTGTCGTCGAGGTTCGGCGCCGGGGCGATCTCGACCACCTTCTGATGGCGGCGCTGCACCGAGCAGTCCCGCTCGAACAGGTGCACGGTATGGCCCGTGCCGTCTGCGAGCACCTGCACCTCGATGTGCCGCGGCCGCTGCACGGCCTGTTCGAGGAAGACACGGGCGTCGCCGAACGCGCTCCCCGCCTCGCGCATGGCCTCGGCCAGGGCGGGAGCCAGCTCGCCGATCGTCTCCACCCGGCGCATCCCGCGGCCTCCGCCGCCCGCGACGGCCTTGACGAAGATCGGGAACCCGATCCCCTCGGCCTGCGCGACCAGCTCGTCCACGTCGTCCGAGGCGCCGGTCGAGCGCAGCACCGGCACGCCTGCGGCGACCGCGTGCTGCTTCGCGGTCACCTTGTTGCCGGCCATCTCCAGCACATGCGCCGGAGGCCCGATGAAGGCGATGCCGTTCTCGGCCGCGCGCGCCGCCAGCTCCGGGTTCTCGGAGAGGAAGCCGTAGCCGGGGTAGATCGCGTCCGCGCCGCACTCGCGTGCCACCCGGATGATCTCCTCCACGTCGAGGTAGGCCCGCACCGGGTGCCCGACCTCGCCGATCTGATACGACTCATCGGCTTTCTGCCGGTGGATGGATCCGCGATCCTCCCAGGGGAAGACCGCGACGGTCCTGGCCCCTACCTCGAACGCGGCTCTGAAGGCCCGGATCGCGATCTCTCCACGATTGGCCACAAGGATCTTCTGGAACATGGCACCTCGAACACTGGTTGCGCAACGACGCGCATCGGGGGGCTGAGTGTTTCCTCAGCCTAGAGGAAGGTAACGTGGTCTCCGTGCACGTACTCAGCGTCAGTTCCCTCAAGGGCGGTGTCGGCAAGACGACCGTGACCCTCGGCCTCGCCTCGGCGGCGTTCGCCCGCGGCGTCCGGACCCTCGTGGTCGACCTCGACCCGCAGTCCGACGTCTCCACCGGCATGGACATCCAGGTCGCCGGGCGCCTCAACATCGCCGATGTCCTGGCGAACCCGAAGGAGAAGGTGGTCCGACAGGCGATCACGTCCTCGGGCTGGGCCAAGGTGCACCCCGGCACGATCGACGTGCTGATCGGCAGCCCGTCCGCGATCAACTTCGACGGCCCGCACCCGAGCGTGCGCGACGTCTGGAAGCTCGAGGAGGCACTCGCCGCCGTCGAGGCCGACTACGACCTCGTGCTGATCGACTGCGCCCCGTCGCTGAACGCGCTCACGCGCACCGCATGGGCCGCGAGCGACCGTGTCATGGTCGTGACCGAGCCCGGACTGTTCTCGGTGGCCGCCGCCGACCGCGCCCTGCGCGCGATCGAGGAGATCCGCCGCGGCCTCTCCCCCCGACTGCAGCCGCTCGGCATCGTGGTCAACCGCGTGCGCCCGCAGTCGATCGAGCACCAGTTCCGCATCAAGGAGCTGCGCGACATGTTCGGCCCGCTCGTGCTCTCGCCCCAGCTGCCCGAGCGCACCTCTCTGCAGCAGGCCCAGGGCGCCGCGAAGCCGCTGCACATCTGGCCCGGCGACTCCGCGCAGGAACTCGCCGCCGACTTCGACACGCTGCTGGACCGGGTGATCCGCACCGGGCGCATCGCCCTGCCCGACGACACCCGCGTCTGAGCGGACTCCGCGGTTCGCAGGAACCTCCGAGACGACGAGAGCCGGTCCCCGAGGGGCCGGCTCTTTCCGTCTGTCGCGCCGCGCGGTCAGGCGGTACGACGGGAGCGGCGTGCGGCGAGGTCGTCCATCGGCTCCGGCGCGAGGGCGTCGAACTCGACGAGCGTCGCCTCGACCTCGTGGAACACCTTGCCCACGGCGATGCCGAAGACGCCCTGGCCGCGGCTGAGCAGGTCGATCACCTCGTCGTTCGAGGTGCACAGGTAGACCGAGGCGCCATCGCTCATGAGCGTGGTGCCGGCGAGGTCGCGGATGCCGGCAGCGCGGAGCTGGTCGACGGCGGTGCGGATCTGCTGCAGCGAGATACCGGTGTTCAGCAGCTCCTTGACGAGCTTCAGCACGAGGATGTCGCGGAAGCCGTAGAGCCGCTGGGATCCGGATCCGCTCGCGCCGCGGACGGTGGGGACGACCAGCTCGGTGCGCGCCCAGTAGTCCAGCTGGCGATACGTGATGCCGGCCGCGCGGGCGGCCACGGCACCGCGATAGCCGACCTCGTCGTCCATCGCGGGAAGCCCGTCGGTGAAGAGGAGATCGTCCCCGAACGACGGTGCATCGCCCCGTTCCTCGGCGCTCATGGCATCCTCCTCATCCTGAAGGCACAGCATCCTTCAACCACAACCTGAAAGTCGATGACTCCACGCTAGAACAGCGCGGACCCCCCGACAACGACATCCGTCCCGGGAGGGGGGTGTGTCGCAATCAGTTCGTTACGACAGCAGTCGGCCGATGCCGTCCTTGACCAGGAGCGAGCGCACCTCGTCCAGGCGGGACGCCAGTTCGGGAGCCATCTCGCTGGCGCGCGCCCGCGACGGGGTGTCGGTGCGGCGCAGCAGAGCGGACAGCGCCGACTGGACCAGGGCGATGTCGCGTTCGGCGCTCTGGCGCAGCGGCCGCAGATGGCGCGGCCCGATGCCGTGGCCGTCCAGGGCAGCGAGCGCGCGCAGCAGGGAGACCGCGGATTCGGGATAGGTCTCGGCCGCGGGCAGCATGCCGCTGGACACCGCGTCGCCGAGGAGCGCGTGCGACGCACCCGCCGCATGGATCAGCTCGTCGCGACGGTACCGCCGCGGCCCCTGCACGATCGACGTGGGCAGCTCCGGCGAGCCGCCGGACTCCTCGAGGGCGTCGAGGTGCTCGCGGATGACCTTGAGCGGCAGGTACTGATCGCGCTGCAGCGTGAGCGCGATGCGGATCCGCTCCAGGTCGGCGGCGGAGAACTTGCGGTACCCGGATGCGGTGCGCACCGGGTTGACGATCCCCTTCTCCTCCAGGAAGCGGAGCTTGGAGGCGCGCACGTCGGGGAACTCCGGCGTGAGGCGTGCGAGCACCTGGCCGATGCTCAGCAACCCGGTGGGGGCGGAACGCTCGGCGGCCGACGCCGCCATCAGTCGTTCGCCTGCGCGAGATCCACGGGCGAGGCGAAGAAGTTCAGCCGGAACTTGCCGACGCGCACCTCGTAGCCGTTGTGAAGCTCGCTGCGATCGACCCGCTCGCCGTTGACGTAGGTTCCGTTCAGCGAGCGCTGGTCGACGATCTCGAACGCCGTGCCGGTGCGGATGACCTCGGCATGCCGCCGGGAGACCGTCACGTCGTCGAAGAAGATGTCCGCCTCCGGGTGGCGGCCGACCGTGGTGACCGCCGTATCCAGCAGGTAGCGGGCGCCCGCGAGCGCACCGGAGCGGACCAGCAGCAGCGCGGAACCCGAAGGGAGCGCGGCGATCGCCGCCAGCTCGACCTCGGTCAGCTCGGCGCCGAACGGGACGAACGACAGGTCGGAGTCGTGGCCGAACGTCTGCGTGGTGTCGTGCAGGGGCTCACCGCCGCGGCGGACGGCGCCTTCGGGAACGTCGTTCTCAGTCACTGTTCTCCCCCTCCTCTGGCGTTCCAGCCTATCGGAAGCGCGCGCCCCCCGGGAGCCGGATCCGCGCTGTCTCACCTGCCCGAGCCCGCCCGCGCGGACGATAGGCTGGAAGCATGCCACACTACGACGTCGTCATCCTCGGCGCTGGCCCCGGCGGCTACGTCGCCGCCGTCCGCAGCGCCCAGCTCGGCCTTTCCACCGCGATCATCGAGGAGAAGTACTGGGGCGGCATCTGCCTCAACGTGGGGTGCATCCCCTCGAAGTCGCTCCTCAAGAACGCGGAGATCGCGCACACGTTCAACCACAAGGCCGAGTTCTTCGGCATCTCGGGCGACGTGCACTTCGACTTCGGTGCGGCGTTCGACCGCAGCCGCAAGGTCGCGGACACCCATGTCAAGGGCATCCACTTCCTGATGAAGAAGAACAAGGTCGTCGAGTACGACGGCCGCGGCACCTTCACGGGCCCCAAGGCGATCTCCGTGGCGAAATCCGACGGCACGACCGAAGAGGTCACGTTCGACAACGTCATCATCGCGACCGGATCCACCGTCCGTCTGCTGCCGGGCGTGCAGCTGAGCGACAACGTCGTCACCTTCGAGGAGCAGATCCTCACGCGCGACCTGCCCGAGTCGATCGTCATCGTGGGCGCCGGCGCCATCGGCATGGAGTTCGGCTACGTGCTGACCAACTACGGCGTGAAGGTCACCATCATCGAGTTCCTCGACCGGGCGCTGCCCAACGAGGACGTCGAGGTCTCCAAGGAGATCCAGAAGCAGTACAAGAAGCTCGGCGTCGACATCCTCACCTCGACCGCGGTGAAGACGGTGACCGACAACGGCTCCTCCGTGCACGTCACCTATGAGACCCGTGACGGCCAGCCGGGCGAGATCACCGCGGGCAAGGTCCTCATGTCCGTCGGCTTCGCCCCGAACGTGAACGGCTACGGCCTGGAGAACACGGGCGTGGCTCTCACCGACCGCGGCGCGATCGACATCGACGACCACATGCGCACCAACGTCGAGGGCATCTACGCCATCGGCGACGTGACCGCCAAGCTGCAGCTCGCCCACGTCGCCGAGGCGCAGGCCGTCGTCGCCGCCGAGACCATCGGCAAGGCGGAGACCATGACGCTGGGCGACTACAGGATGATGCCGCGTGCGACGTTCTGCCAGCCGCAGGTCGCCAGCTTCGGTCTCACCGAGGAGCAGGCCAGGGCCGAGGGCCGCGAGATCAAGGTCGCGAAGTTCCCGTTCAGCGCGAACGGCAAGGCGAACGGCCTCGGCGAGCCCGTGGGCTTCGTCAAGCTCATCGCCGATGCCGAGCATCTCGAACTCATCGGCGGCCACCTGATCGGCCCGGACGTGTCCGAGCTCCTGCCCGAGCTGACCCTCGCGCAGAAGTGGGACCTCACGGCACTCGAAGCCGCCCGCAACGTGCACACGCACCCGACCCTGTCGGAGGCGCTGCAGGAGGCGTTCCACGGGCTCGCGGGCCACATGATCAACCTCTGATCGGATCCGATCGAGCTGAGGGCCGGTCACGCCATGGGCGTGGCCGGCCCTCTGCCGTCCCGCCGGTCGCGTTGTCACTGATGAGCGGGCGACATCCGAGTCCCGGTCCCTGTCGTGAAGCGCCCGGATGAGGCTCCGACCGGAGCCTCAGACGCCGTGCATCGTCACCAGACCCGCTGCCCATGGACGCAACGGCGCCGAGCCCAGGGCCCGGATGAGCGTCTCCTTCGCGACCATCGGCACGCCCCGTGCGGGGGCGCCCATGGTCATGTAGAAGGCACTGCGTCGCTGGGCGGCGCGGGCGGCGCGCAGCGCCCCGCGCGCATAGCCGCCGAGATCAGCCTCGCCCTCGACCAGCGCGGCGCGCAGTGCCGTCGCCAGCCTTCCCGCGTTCACCCAGCCGAGGTTCATGCCCTGCCCGCCGATCGGGCTGATCTCGTGCGCGGCATCGCCGAGCAGCGCCACGCGGCCTCGGACGACGGTACGGCTCAGATGCTGGGTCGCGACGAAACCGGTGGGCTGGATGTCATCCTCGATCTCCGGATCCCGCCCGATCCGCTCTGCGATCGCCTCCCGGAACTCCGCCCCGGTGTGCACTCCGCTGCCGCGCAGCACCCAGCGCCGCATGCCGCCGGGCAGCGGGAACGCCTCGACGATCCCCCCGGGCTCGCAGTGCAGCTGGGCGCGCACTCCGGCCGCGGCGTCGGGGACGTCGGCCATCGTGTACGCCGCGCGGCCAGGGCGGCGCCGCCAGCCGAGGCCGACCTGGTGCCGCAGGGCGCTGTGCACGCCGTCCGCGAGCACGACGAACGCCGCGGTGACCTCCTGCCGGCCTGCCGGCCGCTCCACGGCGAGCCGCACGAACTCCCCCTCGTCCCGCACCGCCCGCACGCTGCAGCCGGGACGCAGGGCGCCGGCGGACAGCGACTGCAGTCTCTTCCGCAGCAGCGCGTGGGTGCGCTGCTGCGGGAGCACGCGCACAGGGCGGTGCGCGGAGAAGTCGAGCGACGCGAGGATCCGGCCTCGGCAGAGCACATCGCCGCCCTCGAGCGCGAGCGACGCGGAGCGCACCATCGCCCCCACGCCGGCGCGGTCGAGCATCTGCAGGCCTGGCGCGTGCACTCCGATCGCCCGGCTGCGCGGATCATCTCCTTGGCGGCGTTCGCAAACAGCGACGTCGATGCCGTCCTGGGCGAGCAGGCAGGCCAGGAGCAGCCCCACCGGCCCCGCCCCGACGATCACGATGTCATGGTCGAGCAGCGTGGCGCGCTCCCGCGGGGCTTCAGGGTCTGTCATCGCCCGGCTCCCGGCGCAATTCCAGTCGTGCGGGGACCCCGCGCCGCACGACCCACCCCGCCGGCGCGACGGCCGCGAGCTCCCTGGCCGTGTAGGAGCGCCGGATGCTGGTCAGCCCATCGGCGCGGATGAAGGATCCGGCCAGCAGATTCGCGGCGAACGGCCACGTCCCCGTCGCGAACAGCGCGTACGCGGCGCGGCTGCGCGCGATGTCGCGGTGCACGACGAGCCCGGTCCTGCCGGCGAGACGCGCGGTGTCGGCGAGCATCTCCTGCAGCTGTATCCGCCCCAGGTGGTGCAGCACGTGATTGGACAGCACGATGTCGTAGGTCTCGCCGGCTCGGACCAGGTCGGCGACGAACGCGCATCGGTAGACGACGCCGGCGCCGTCGTCATGCGCGGCTGCCCAGGCCGTGGCCCGCGCATCGGCATCCAGCGCCGTGATCTCGACGGCGAGCCGATCTCGGGAGAGCCGCGACGCGAGAGCGCGGCAGAGATCCCCGCCGCCCGCGCCGACATCCAGGATCCGCACCCGCCCCGTTCGGGCCCGCGGTCGGATGTCGCGCCGGTACAGCGCACCGGGGCGGGACACCACGGCGTTCACCGCGCCGAAGCGCCGGTAGGTGCGCGCCAGCATCTGCGCATCCGCGGCGGGGTCGTCCATCAGCTCGCGCACGTCGACGGCGCGTGCCGACAGGTCAGCGCCCATCGCCCTCCGCGCCGACGACCGTCATCAGCGCGCTCTCCGCCGTCAGACCGGGCCCGAACGCCATCGCCGACGCACGGTCGCCGTCGTGCGCGCCCTCCTCCTCCAGGATCCGCTGCAGCACGAACAGGATCGTCGCGCTGGACATGTTGCCGTGCGTCCGCAGCGTCTCCCTGGCGGGGTGCAGCTGCAGGTCACTGAGGCCGAGGCGGTCCTGGACGCGGTCCAGGATGCTGCGTCCGCCGGGATGGATCGCCCAGTGCCGGATCTCCTCGCCGATCCTGCCGTCCTCGAAGGGCGCCTCCAGCTCCCCCGCGTACAGCGGGTGCAGCGCATCGACGATCGTCTCGCCGATGATCTGCGGCACGGCGGTGGACAGGGTCATCTCGAAGCCGTGGTCCCCGATGGTCCACGCCATGTCCTTCTCCCCCTGCGGGGCGATCGCGGTGTGGAACCGGTCGAGGCGCAGCCCGGGGCCGGCGGACGGGCGGGCGGTGACGATGCCGGCCGCCGCTCCGTCGGCGAAAAGGGAGGAGGCGACGATCACGTCCGGATCCTCGGACGAGCGCAGATGTAGGGTGCACAGCTCGACGCTGACCACCAGCACCACGGCGTCCGGATCCGCGGCGCAGAACTGGCTCGCCGCGCGCAGCGCCGGCATCGAGGCGTAGCAGCCCATGAAGCCGAGGTGATAGCGCTGCACGGAGTCGGAGAGGCCCAGCGCGCGCACGATCCCGTACTCCGGTCCCGGGGCGTGGAACCCCGTGCAGGAGACCGTGACGACATGGGTGATGTCTGCGGGCCCGACCTCGGGGTCGGCGTCGAGAGCGGCCCGGGCCGCGGCGACGAACAGCCGCCCGGCCTCGCGGACGTAGACATCGTTGCGGACGCCGGTGGCCGGGGACAGCAGTTCCCCCGTCGCGTGATCGAAGAACACCGGCTCCGCATCGGTCGCCGCGAGCGTCAGCTCGTCGAGCACGGTGCGGCGGGTGTCGATGCCGGATCCGTCGAAGGAGGCGGTGACGATACGGCGGGCGAGCCGGCTCAGGTCCGGCTGCGCCGCGAAGACGTCGCGCACTTCGCTCTGATGCAGGACCGTGTCCGGCACCACCGTCTGCAGGGACCTCAGCACCGCCGGGCTGCTCATGGTGACACTCAAGCATCCCGTCCGCGTGGCGGGAAGGGGCTTGCGGATTCCCGTCCCCTCTGCGACATCGCCGGATGACGGCGGCCGGCTCCCCCAGCGGAGCCCAGAGGCCTGCGAGATGTTCCGTTCAGAACCCGAGCGCGCGACCGAGCTTGGATCCGGAGGGGGACTTCCGGCCGCCCGCGGCGATGACCGCCTGCTCCACCGCGTGGAAGAAGGCCACCCGCCCCGCCTCGTCCGCCGGGGCCGCAGGGCCCAGCTCCATCTCCCACTCGCGCCATTCCCGCTGGCCGCCGTGACGCAGGTCCGTGCCGCGGACGCGATCGTCCACGAACTCGGCCACCACGCCACCGGGACCGATGAGCAGGTAGGCAGTGCGGGCGTTCTCGATGCGCGCGAGCGGGAGGACGGGGTGCGACGTCCACTGGGCGACGATCTCCGCGACGGCCGACGGCATCTCCTCGTCCTCGCCGAGCGGCCAGCCCAGCTCGACGCGACCGTCGCCGCTGCGAGGGCCTTTCACGTGCCATCCCTCGTCCGGTCCTCCGGTGCGACGCCGCAGCGCCACGCCCGCACGGGCGAGATCGCCCGCGGCCGTGTCGAAGTAGCGGGCGTCCAGCGCTCGGGCCTCACCCTCCGTCACCGAGTCCACGCCGGGGACCGCATCCCACGACGGCAGCGGCGTGCTGCCGTCGACGTCGTACTTGCGCTCGACCTCGACGGTGCGGGACGGCTCAGACATCCGCGGGATTGAGATCGTCCTGGGACCCCTGGTACCAGTACGCGTACTCGGTGGGCCCGTCGTGCTCCCCCGTGTGCGTGGGTTCGCCGCGCTTGTTGTAGACGAGCAGCGTCTCGCTGTAGGGGACGGCGATCTCGTCGTCCGCCGACCCGAGGGGGATGATCTGCCCGTCCAGCGGGCCGCCGTGAAGCCGTGCGAGTGCCATGTGCTCACCCTAATCCCCCGGCCACCCGCGGGACGCGTTCCTCGTTCTTCGCGCCCGCCGGCACCGGGTCCTCACACCACTGCCACGCCGAGGGCGCCGCCCATGATCATCCACGGCCCGAACGCGATGTGCGTCGAACCGGTCGCACGGCGCAGCACGATGAGTCCGAGCGCATGCACGGCGCCCAGCACGAACGCCGCAGCGGCGCCGACCACGAGCGCCTGCCATCCGTGCCATCCCAGGACCAAGCCGATGAGGGCCGCGAGCTTCACATCGCCGCCGCCCATGCCCTCGCGACTCAGCGCCCGCAGCAGGGCGTAGAAGCCGCCGAGGATCAGCATCCCCCACAGCGCTCCGAGGAGCCGCGCACCCCCGCCCGCGAGCACGGCGTCGGCGAGCGCGAGCAGGAGAGCGCCCGCCAGCGTCGGCAGCACGATCCGGTCGGGGAGCCGGTGCGTCGCGATGTCGACGGCGATCAGCCGGGCCCCGATCCCGAGCAGCGCGAGGTGCGCCAGCACGACGATCACCGCAGCAGGATCCATGCTCCGACGGTAGAGGATCGGCCCGAGCGGCGTGACGAGCCTGTGGACAACCCGTCGGAGGACCGCCCGACGTCGCCTCTCAGGCGGATCGGAGCAGGATCCGGCCGTCCTCGACCTTCGCCTCCCAGCGCGGTTGCGGCACGCTCGCCGGACCTCGCTGCACGGACCCGTCCTCGATGCGGAACCTGCTGCCGTGCCAGGGACAGGTGACGCAGCCGTCCGCGCCGAGCCTCCCCTCGTCGAGGGGGCCGCCGGCGTGGCTGCAGACGGCGGAGATCGCGCGCAGTTCGCTGTTGACGCGGATGAGCAGCACGGGGACGTCACCCACGAGCACCCGCGATCGCGTCCCCTCGGCGAGGTCGGCGTCCGCGCCGACGTCCGTCCAGCGCCGCACCGAGCCCTGGAACGCCGTGTGGTTCACGCCGGTGCCGCGGACGAAGGAGAGGTGCCCGCCGAGATACGACGATCCCAGGGTGAGGCTCAGCCCGAGCAGGCTGAGCGCGGCGCCGGCGCCGTGGTGCCCGCGCCGGCGCACGAGCCAGGAGGTGATCTGCAGCACGGACGCGGTCGCGTTCGCGGCGGCGTGGATCAGGCCGACCCGTTTGGCGGGACCGTACAGGGCCGACCAGTCGGAGGCGCCCGCCGCCGCGGTCGGCGCGGAGGCGAGGATGCCGAGGCCGACGAGGCGCCGCGATGCGGCCGGATCCGCCCCGGTGAGATCGAGCACCGTGGCCGCGCCCCACGCCCCGATCGGCAGATCCGAGAGCATGGGATGCACCTGGTGACCCAGCCAGGAACCGGACAGCGCGTTCTTCACGGGCGTGGGGCGGGTGGCGGCGTCGACCCAGCCGCTCAGCTTCTCCGCCGCGGGATCGAGTCCCCTGCTCCTCCCGATCGTCCGGATCAGGGACTGCATCGCCGCTGTCACTCGCATGGATCGCTCCTCCGCACCGTTCCGTGGGAACCTCCTGTCTACCCCCGCGGTCGGCAGGGGTCAACGGCTGGACGGGCAGCGGGTGCTGCGCAAGCTGATAGCCTCGCCGCGATGGACCCGACCGCCCGCTCCCTGCCCCTCGAGGACGTTCATCGCCTGCTGACGGGGATGTACGACGACTATCTGCGCGGCGACTCCACCGCGATCGACGACCGCCTCGCGGAGGACGTGACGATCTTCGACTCCGCCGCCGACGCCCTGGTGACGGGACTCGAGGAGCTCGCCGCCCTTCGCCGGGCCCGCGCCTCCGCGCCGGCTGCTCCGCCGCCGTGGGCCTGGACGGAGAACTCCCTGACCGTCGAGGATCTCCGTGTGCGCGAGGTCGGCGACATCCTCATCGCGACCTGGTGGCTGCGTGTGGACGGGACGGATTCTCACGGCGCCGCGATCTCCCCCGAGCTGTCCCGCAACACCGCCGTGCTGCAGCGCCGACAGGACGGCGCGCTGCGCATCGCGCACCTGCACGAGGACGTGCGCCAGGAGGCCCGCCCCGTCGTCTGAGGATGCGGATCGCCGTCTGCCGACCGGCGGGCGGTCCGTGCTCGACCCCTCTCCCGTTCTTCTCGGCATCCATGTCGGATGTACGAGTTATCGTCGTCTCTGCTGTTGCAGTATTAGAAGAGATCTTCGAGAATGGAGTTCATGGGATGACGCTCGCTTCCATGATCGCCCCCGACGCCGACACCCGCGCCGAGGATGTGCTGCGGCTGCGCCGCGAGATCACCCGCATGCAGCGCCGGCGCAGCGACCTGCCGCTGATCCCGGTCCCCCCTCCCCTCGAGGCGATCCTTCCCGAAGGCGGTCTGCAGGTCGGCACGACGTATACGCTCTCCCCCTCCCCCGGGCTCATCGGGGCGCTCCTCGCCGGGGCCTCGCGCACCGGCGCGTGGTGCGCCGCCGTCGGCATGCCCACTCTGGGCGTGGAAGCGCTGGCCGGGCACGGCGTGGATCTGGACCGTCTCCTCCTCGTCCCCGCCCCGGGGTCGCGCTGGCTCTCCGTCGTCTCGGCGCTGAGCGAGGTGATCCCGCTCATCGCGATCCGCCCCTCCTCCGCAGTGCGGGACGCGGAGCTGAGCCGGCTGAGCGCCCGGCTCCGCGATCGCGGCTGCACGCTGCTGGTCGTCTCTGGGACGTCGGGCGCCTCCGCCACCTGGCCGCAGAGCGAGGGATCCCTTCAGGTGCACGATCCGCACTGGCGAGGGCTGGGATCCGGCTGGGGTGCGCTGGAGGAGTGCGAGGTGACGGTCACCGCGCGCACCCGGCGCTCCCCCGCGCCGCAGAGCGTGCGCGTGCGACTTCCCGGCATCAACGGCATGGTCGAGGCCGTCGCCCCCGCGGCGCCCCGCCTCATCCCGCTCCCCCCCATGCACGTCGCCCCGCGTCCGCTCGTCGATGCGCCCGCGCTCCTGGCGGTGGCGGGATGAGCCCCGCGGTGCGGGAGCCGGTCCGGGTGATCGTGCTGTGGTTCCCGGACTGGCCGCTGCGCGCGGCCCTGGGCGCCGAGGCGGGTGAGCCCGCGGCGATCCTGCATGCGAACAGGGTCGTCGCCTGCAGCGCGGCCGCACGCGCACAGGGCGTGCGGGTCGGGCAGCGCCGCAGGGAGGCGCAGGGGCTGCTGCCGAACCTGCGCATCCTGCCCGCGGATCCGGCCAGGGACGAACGGGCGTTCCTGCCCGTCCTGCGTCTGATCGAGGAGCAGGCGCCCGGGGCGCAGCTGCTCCGGCCGGGGCTCGCCCTGCTCCGCGCCCGCGGTGTCGCACGCTTCCACGGCGGGGAGGACGAGGCGGCGCGCGCTCTGCACGTCCGACTCACGGACGAGGGACACCCCGAGGTGCGGATCGGGATCGCGGACGGGCCGTTCACCGCCGAGCTCGCGGCGCGCGGCGCGGATCCGGTGCTCGTGGTCGGGGCGGGAGCCTCCGCCGCCTTCCTCGCTCCGCTGCCCGTGCAGGCCCTGCAGGATCCGGAGGTGACGGCGCTGCTGCTCCGCCTCGGCGTGCGCACCCTCGGCGAGCTCACCGCCCTCGGCGCGGAACGGCTGCGGGCGCGGTTCGGCGAGCACGGCGCGCGCCTGCACGCCTTGGCCGCGGGCGCGGACTCCCGCCCCGTCGTGCCGCGCCCACCGGACCCGGAGCTGGTGGCGGAGGTCGAGTTCGAGTCACCCCTGGGACAGTCCGATCAGATCGCATTCGCCGTCCGGCAGAGTGCCGACGCCGTCATCCTCGCCCTCGCGAAGGCCTCGCTGGTGTGCACCGAGGTGCGCATCGATCTCACGGACGACGACGAGCAGGTGACGTCGCGCACCTGGCTGCACCCCACCTGCTTCGAGGCCTCCGACCTGGTCGACCGGGTGCGCTGGCAGCTGGAGTCGCTGGCCGCCGAGACCGCCGCCGCGGGCGACGACGACGAGGCGCACCGGTTCCGCGGCATCGTCCGGGTGCGGATCGCCCCCATCGCCGTCGACGACGCCGCGCACCACCAGCCCGGCCTGTTCGGATCCGGTACCGATGAGCGGCTGCACCACGCCGTCTCCCGCGTGCAGACCCTGCTCGGGCACGAGGGCGTGGTCACCGCCGTCGTGGCCGGCGGGCGCCTCGTCTCCGACCGGCAGCAGCTGACGCCCTGGGGCGAGCGGGTCGTGCCGGCCCGCCCTGCGGATCAGCCCTGGCCGGGGCAGCTGCCGGATCCGCTGCCGGCCGAGGTGTTCGCCCCGCCACGGCCGATCACAGTGACCGCAGCCGACGGCAGCCCGATCGACATCGACGGCCGCGGGCTGCTCACCGCCGAGCCTGCCGCCGTGGATGAGTGCGCGGTGCTGTCCTGGGCGGGCCCCTGGCCGGTGCGGGACCGGCGCGGGGATCCGGCGGGCTCGTTCCGCGGCGAGCGCCTGCAGCTCGTCGACGAGCAGGATCGGGCCTGGCTGGTGCTCCATGTTGCCGACGCCGGCGGAGCCGGTGGCGCGCAGTGGTGGGCCGAGGGGAGGTATCACTGATGGGCTTCCACAACCCCGACATGTCGTGGGCCGCGCTGGAGCGCACCCTCAGCGGCAAGGCTCCCCGAGCCGGCGGGCCACTGCATCAGCAGATCGCGATCGACGCTCCCTCCCGCATGCACAAGCGCCCGCCCATCCGGCTGGACGGGATCGAGCGTCCGAAGAACGCCGTCCCCTACGCCGAGCTGCACGTGCACTCCTCGTACTCCTTCCTCGATGGCGCCTCCTCCCCCGAGGACCTCATCGCCGAGGCTCAGCGGCTCGGACTCACCGCCCTGGCGATCACCGACCACGACGGCTTCTACGGTGCCGCGAGCTTCGCCGAGGCCGCCGCATCCCTCACGGATCCGGAGAAGAACACGAAGGCGGAGAGCACCGAGGACGCCGGGCCGCCGCTGCAGACCGTGTTCGGAGCGGAGCTGTCCCTCCCCGGCCCGGAGGCGCGTGGTCCCGGCGCACGAGGCCGCGCCGGTCTCCTCCCGCCCCCGGAGCGCCGGGGACTGCCGGATCCGCTCGGCGAGCACCTGCTCGTGCTGGCCCGTGGCGAGGAGGGCTACCACCGCCTCTCCGCCGCGATCACCGCGGCGCAGCTGCGCGGGGGTGAGAAGGGGCGGCCGTTCTACGAGATCGAGTCGCTGGCGAACCGCGCCGGGGGGCATTGGACGATCCTCACCGGCTGCCGCAAGGGAGGCGTCCGCAGCGCTCTCGAACGGGAGGGACCGGAGGGTGCGGAGCGGGCACTGCTCACCCTCGTCGACCTGTTCGGCACCGATCGGGTCGCCGTCGAGCTCATCGACCACGGCGATCCGCTCGACAGCCGTCGCAACGACGCCCTCGCCGCCCTCGCGCTCCGCTACGGCCTGCCCGTGGTCGCGACGAACAACGTGCACTACGCCGCACCGGAACGTGCCCAGCTCGCCGAGGCGATCGCCGCCGTGCGCGCCACCCGCAGCATGCGCGAGCTCGAGGGGTGGCTGCCCGCGCATGGCACCGCGCACCTGCGTTCGGGGGCGGAGATGACGGCGCGCTTCGCCCGCTATCCCGGGGCGATCGCAGCGGGCCTCGAGATCGCCGAGGCCTGTGCCTTCCCGTTGCGCCGCGCCAAGCCCGCCCTGCCGACCATGAGGGTGCCCGAGGGCGAGACCCCGATGAGCCACCTGCGGGCGCTGGTCTGGGCGGCGGTGCCCTCGGCCTACCCCGACGGCACCCCGAAAGAGCTCACCGACGAGGGGAGGCGCCGCATCGAACGGGAGCTGAACGTGATCGAGGAGAAGGATTTCCCCGGCTACTTCCTCATCGTGCACGGGATCGTCAAAGAGGCGAAGGATCGCGGGATCCTCTGTCAGGGCCGCGGATCGGCGGCGGCGAGCGTGGTCTGCTATCTGCTCGGCATCACCGCGGTGGATCCGATCCTCTACGGCCTGCCCTTCGAGCGCTTCCTCGCCACGACCCGCACCGAGGAGCCCGACATCGACGTCGACTTCGACTCGGGGCGCCGCGAGGAGATCATCCAGTGGGTCTATGACGAATACGGTCGGGAGAACGCGGCGCAGGTCGCGAACGTCATCCAGTACCGGCCGAAGAACGCGGTGCGGGACATGGCCCGGGCTCTCGGGCATTCCCCGGGTCAGCAGGATGCCTGGTCGCGCCAGGTGGAGCGCTGGGGGCTGGATCTGAGCCCCGTGCCCGATCACGACATCCCGGAGCAGGTGGTCGCCTACGCCGATGAGCTGCTGCGCGCGCCCCGCCATCTGGGAATCCACTCCGGCGGCATGGTGCTCACCCGGCGCCCGGTCGGCGAGGTCGTCCCCGTCGAGCACGCCCGGATGGAGAAGCGCACCGTCATCCAATGGGACAAGGACGCGGCGGCGTGGATGGGCCTGGTGAAGTTCGATCTGCTCGGGCTCGGGATGCTCTCCGCCCTGCGGCACTGCTTCGACCTGGTCCGCGACGCCACCGGCGAGGAGTGGACGCTGGACTCCCTGCCGAAGGAGGAGCCCGCGGTCTACGACATGCTCTGCCGCGCCGACACGATCGGGGTCTTCCAGGTCGAGTCCCGCGCGCAGATGGGGCTGCTCCCCCGCCTGCAGCCGAGGGAGTTCTACGAGCTGGCGGTCCAGATCGCCCTCATCCGCCCCGGTCCCATCCAGGGCGGTGCGGTGCACCCGTTCGTGCGGCGCAAGCTCGGCCAGGAGACGGTGACCTACGCGCATCCGGTGCTGGAGCCGGTGCTGAGCCGCACGCTGGGCATCCCGGTCTTCCAGGAGCAGCTCATCCAGATGGCGACCACGCTCGGCGACTGCACCGCCGACGAGGCCGACACGCTGCGTCGGGCGATGGGGTCCAAGCGCGGACTGGAGAAGATCGACAGCATCAGGGAGAGCCTGTACACAGGCATGCGCCGGCACGGACTGGACGCGGAGACCTCGGACCGCATCTACGCGCAGATCCAGGCCTTCTCCGACTTCGGCTTCGCGGAATCCCACTCGCTCTCGTTCGCGCTGCTCGTGTACGCCAGCTCCTGGCTCAAGCTGCACTACCCTGCCGCGTTCCTCGCCGGGCTCCTGCGCTCCCAGCCCATGGGGTTCTACTCCGCCGCGACCCTCACCGGCGACGCCCGCCGGCACGGGGTCGAGGTGCGTCGGCCCGACATCCGCCTCTCCGGAGCGACGGAGACCCTGGAGCCGGTGGATCCGGCCGTGGCAGGGCTGACGGGGCTGGAGGCCTGCACGCATCAGCTCCCGGCGAGGCCTCCTGGAGTGAAGGCGGATCCGTTCGACCCCAAGGCTCCCGACGAGACCGCCGCGCACCGCAGGGACGGCCGCTTCGCCGTGCGTCTCGGGCTCGCCGGCGTCACCGGGATCGGCGAGAAGACGGCCGAGCGGATCGTCGCCGAACGCGACGCCCGCGGTCCGTACCGGGATCTGAACGACCTCGTGCGCCGCACCGACCTCACCGCCTCACAGGTGGAGGCCCTCGCCACCGCCGGGGCCTTCGACTCCCTCGGGCTGCAGCGCCGGGAGGCGATCTGGTTGGCCGGCTCCGCGGCGGAGGATCGCGCCCGCTACCTGCCCGACACGGTGGTCGCGGTGCAGCCGCCTCTGTTCGGCGACCAGACCAGCTACGAGATCCTCACCGCCGACCTCTGGGCGACCGGGGTGTCCACCGACGACCACCCGCTCGCGCATTTCCGCCCGGTGCTCGACGCGCGCGGGGTGCTGACCTCCTCCGCACTGCGCACATACGAGAACGGCCGGCGGGTCGAGACGGCGGGCCTCGTGACCCATCGTCAGCGTCCGTCCACCGCGGGCGGTGTGACCTTCCTCAACCTCGAGGACGAGCACGGCCTGGTGAACGTCATCTGCACGCAGGGCGTGTGGCTGCGCTATCGCCGGATCGCCCGGGAGTCGCCCGCGCTGATCGTGCGCGGCATCCTGGAGCGCTCCCCCGAGGGCGTCACCAATCTGCTGGCCGATGCGTTCGAGCAGCTCGCGGTGGGCGTGACGCACCACTCCCGTGACTTCCAATGAACAGGGACCCGGTCCCCGGATGGAGCGGTTCTGAGGCGCTCGTCCGCGCCCCTGCCACGCTCACCAGAAGCGCTCGGGCACCTCGTGCGCGCGCCGATCGGTGCCTCCCCAGTTCGCGGCCTGGTCCCGGGCGTCGTCCGCCGCTCGCTGCGCCCCGCGGAGCGCGTCGGCCGCGCCGCGACGCTCCGCACCCACCGGGTTGGCGTCGAGCACGAGCTCCGTGACCACGCCCTCCTCCGTCGCCAGCACCGTGCAGGCCTCCACCCGGCCGCGCCAGGGCAGCGCCCCGAGCTCCGGCAGGACGGATCCGGGCACGCGGTAGACGATCCCCGTGGTCAGGTCGCGGATCCGCA
This sequence comes from Microbacterium sp. Au-Mic1, assembly GCF_021341785.1. Taxonomy (GTDB): domain Bacteria; phylum Actinomycetota; class Actinomycetes; order Actinomycetales; family Microbacteriaceae; genus Microbacterium. The sequence continues at coordinate 51,092 of NZ_JAJTTF010000001.1, read as the reverse complement.
CCGTGCCGCTCTCCTCATCGACCGTGATGATGCGGCCGACGCCGAGCGGCGCGGTCAGAGGGAGGATCAGCGTGACGGCCATGGCTCCACCTTCGTTCAGAACGGCTGCAGGGGCAAGCGCCTCGACGTCGGCCGGATGCGCTCAACCCTGCGGTGCCGGCGCCTGCGCGCTCGCCGAGACGAGGCTGTCGTAGTGCCGGTCGACATAGAGCAGCGGCGCACCGGGAGTGCCCTCGACCACATCGAGCACATCGAGCAGCACGAGCGCCGAGGGCCCGACCGGGTGCGTCTCCCGGATGGTCCCGCGCACGGCGACCCGGGCCGACGGCAGGAAGGGCTCGCCGGTGGGCAGCATCCGGAACCCCTGCTCGGGGGTGAATCGGGGCTGACCCGACCGGGCGAAGGCGTCGGCGATGGGCTCCTGACCCGCGACCAGGAAGTGCACGAGCACGCTGGGCGCCGAGAGGATCCCGCCCGCGCTTCCGGTCGCACGCGTGACCGAGAAGACGAGCACGGCGGGGTCGGCGCTCACCGAGGCGACACTCGACAGCGTGAGGCCCACGGGACCGTCCGGGGCGATTCCCGTCACCAGCGCGACTCCGGCGGGGTGATGCCGGAACGCTCCCTTGAACTTCTCGGTGACGTCCTCTTCCAGACCGGGGGTGCTCATCGTGCTTCTCTCTGTCGTTGCCGGGGGCACAGCGCTGGTGCCCACCCTCAACGGTATGCCCGTTCTCGAGGTGCCGGCTCCGATCCGATGTCCGACCCGCGTGCTGGAATGACCCCATGACGACGGGGACCAAGACCGATCTCGCCAAGAGCCTGGACGGCTACCGCGCCCGCACCGGCGAGTTCCGCCTCGTGGACCTGCCCGCGAGCCGCTATCTCGCGATCGACGGGCACGGCGACCCCAACACGGCTCCCGCGTACGCCGAAGCCCTCGAGACCCTCTACCCGGTGGCCTACGCACTCAAGTTCGCCAGCAGGCGCGAGCTCGACAGGGATTACGTCGTTCCGCCGCTGGAAGGGTTGTGGTGGGCGGACGAGATGGACGCGTTCACGACCGCACGCGACAAGTCGCGCTGGGACTGGACGATGCTGATCCTCATCCCCGAGTGGATCCAGGGCGCGCTCGTGGACGACTCGATCGCCGCCGTCCGTGCGAAGAAGGCACCGGCCCGACTCGACGATCTTCGAGTGCTTCCTCTGTCGGAAGGGCTCTGCATGCAGACGCTGCACATCGGAACCTTCGACGACGAGGCGCCGCTCCTCGAGCGCATGCACGACGAGATCATCCCGGAGCAGGGGCTGCGCCTGGCGGGCCTGCACCACGAGGTCTATCTGAGCGACGCCCGCCGGGTGGCTCCCGAGAAGCGCCGCACGATCCTGCGTCAGCCCGTGGCGCCCGCCTGATCGCGACCCAGGATCTCAAGAGGCCGCTCGCAGATCCCGGCCTGCCGCCCCCTTGCGTGTCGGTCGTGTCGACCCAGTGCTCGATCAGCTGCGCATCGGGCGAACCGTGAGGATCTGCTGCACCGTCCCGATCGGGCCTCGTTCGTCGTGCAGCACGGTCTCGGTCAGGCCGAGGCCGGTCGGACCGATCGAGACCGTCGTGTCGAAGCCGATCCAGTCGCCCTCGGGTGCGGCGAACAGGTGGCAGGTGAGATCGACGTTCGGGAATGCGACCTCCGTCGGCGCCAGCCGCAGGGTGAGGCCGTTCGCGAAGTCGACCATGCCCAGCAGCCGGGCGATCCGGCCGATCGGCTCTCCTTGCACGAGCGGGATCCGCGGCCGCAGCCACGCCCACGCATGCCCCGGCTGCCGCTGTCCGCGGTGGAAGTCCACGCTGCGCACGGCCCCGCCCTGCCAGTGATCGCCCATCTCCCACGGGTCGAGTTCGTCGCGGCCCGGCATCGCGGGCAGCGCGCTGCCGGCGAGCGCGCGGGTGTCCGCGGCCTGCATGAACCACGCCCGCGCGATCACGGCGGCACGCCCGTCGTGGCTCAGCACCGCCTCCACGAGCTCGATCGTGCGGCCGGGGCGCAGGATCCGGATGTCGAGGTCGACGCGTTCTATCGGGATCGTGCCGAGGATGTCGTACGAGATCCGTCCGAGCTGCAGGTCGCCGCCCCGGCGCTCGGCATGCTCCCGCTCGATCGCATGCGCGATGAGCCCCAGCGACGGGGCGATGTGCTGCTCCGTGGTGCTCCACGCGCCCTCGACGGCGGCGGTCGGGCGGAAGGCGGACGCGTCGATGCGCTCGAAGTAGGCGGGCATGTTCGGATCCTATGTCGGCCGCGGCTGTTGCAGAGACCGGTCGGAACGACGTCACGCGGAGATCCTCCGCCGCTCAGGCCGCGGCACTGGGCGTCGTCGAGCAGTCGGAGAAGCTCCTGAGCGCCTGACGCTCCCACCGGCATCGGCATACCGCATTCGGAGTACACGCAATGCATCCCGTGAGACGATGCGGGTCCCCCGGCGATCAGGAATCCTGAAGGCGGCGGATCCGCCACCGAGTCCTGGAGCGCGAATGACGAGCCCTGCCCCCACTCCCCCCGCACCGCCTGCGCCAGTGATCTCCGTGCGCGACGTGCAGAAGTCCTACGGCCGCGGAAGCGGTCGCTTCGACGCCTTGAAGGGGGTGAGCCTGGACATCGCGGCCGGCGAGAGCATCGCGATCATCGGCAAGAGCGGATCCGGCAAGTCCACGCTCATGCACCTGATGGCCTTGATGGATGAGCCGAGCTCCGGGGCCATCGCGCTGAGCGGCCAGGACACGGCGACGTTGAAGGGGGCGGCGCTGAACCGGATCCGCAACAAGACCTTCGGGTTCGTCTTCCAGCAGTTCTTCCTGACCCCGAATCAGAGCGTTCTCGAGAACGTGGTGCTGCCGCTGAAGATCGCCGGGGTCGGTGCAGGTGAGCGGAGGCGACGCGGCATGGCCGCCCTCACGCAGCTCGATCTCGCCGACAAGGCCAGGAACAAGGCCGTGAACCTCTCCGGCGGGCAGAAGCAGCGCACCGTCATCGCTCGCGCGCTGGTCAACGACCCGCGCATCATCTTCGCCGACGAGCCGACCGGCAACCTCGATTCCGTGACCGGGCGCGTCGTCGAGGACATCCTGTTCGCCCTGAACCGGGAACACGGGATCACCCTCGTGATCGTCACCCACGACGAGGATCTCGCCGCGAAATGCGACCGGCGCGTGCATATCAAGGACGGTCTGATCGAGGAGCCGGCGGCATGAGGACGCTCGATCTCATCGGCACCGCGATCTCGAGCACCTTCCGCTCGAAGACGCGCACCACGCTCACCATTCTCGCGATCTTCGTGGGCGCCTTCACGCTGACGATCACCAACGGGCTCGGCACGGGAATCAACAGGTACATCGACGACACGGTCTCCGGCTTCGGCGCGAGCGACGTCCTGACCGTCACGAAGAAGGCCGACTCCAGCACCGCACCGGGCAGCACGGCGCCGAGGGAGTACGACCCGAACACGGCGACGGCGGGAGGAGGGCGAGGCGGCGCCACCACCGTGGCCGTTCTGACGCAGAGCGACCTGGACGCGCTCGCGAGAGTGGACGGCGTGACCGCGGTGAAGCCGGTCCGCGCCGTCTCGGTCGACTACGTGCAGTTCGGCGACGGCAAGAAGTACATGATCAGCGCCGGCGGTCTCGTCGCAGGACAGACCGTGAAGCTCGCCGCGGGCTCCGCGCCGAGCGATTCGACCGGCGATCTGCAGCTCGCGCTGCCCACCGACTTCGTCACTCCGCTCGGCTTCTCGAGCGCCGCAGATGCCGTCGGAAAGACCGTGACGCTCGCGGTGACGGATGCGACCCGCACGCAGCACACGATCGAGGCGACGGTCTCCGGCGTCTCCGAATCGACCTTCAGCCTGACCGGGGGCGCCGCGAGCATGCTGCCGAATGATGCGCTGACCGGAGCGCTCTACGATGCCCAGCAGACGGGCGTGCACGCGGATCAGCAGAACCGCTACACACAGGCCAGGGCCTGGTTCGCCCCCTCGTCCTCCCCCGCGCAGGTGACCGCACTGCAGCATCGCCTCACCACGGCCGGCTTCAGTTCGACGACGGTCGCGCAGCAGCTCGGCACCTTCAAGGCGGTGATCGACGGGATCGTGCTGGTCCTCAACGCCTTCGCGATCATCGCGCTGCTCGCCGCGAGCTTCGGCATCATCAACACCCTCTACATGTCGGTGCAGGAACGGACCCGCGAGATCGGTCTGATGAAGGCGATGGGCATGGGCTCCGGGCGCGTGTTCGGGCTCTTCAGCCTGGAGGCGACATTCATCGGCTTCCTCGGCAGCGCCCTCGGCGTGCTCGGCGGCATGCTGGTCGGCAGCGTCGTGAGCCGGATCCTGGGGCGCACGCTGCTGTCCGATCTGTCCGGACTGCAGCTCGTCGCATTCGACGCGAGGTCCATCGTGTCGGTGATCCTGCTGGTCATGGTGATCGCCTTCCTCGCCGGCACCCTCCCCGCGGCACGGGCCGCGCGCCAGGATCCCGTCGAGTCGCTCCGCTACGAGTAGCCGGGGCACCGGCCGGTCCGGAGGCGCCGGCGCCGTGGGAACACCTCGCCGCGCGCGGTACGGTGAACTCGTCGAGCATCGACGTCGCATGAGAGGAACAGAATGCGCCCCTACCTGGACAAGGCGATCCCCGACGCATGGAAGGCCGCGTCCGAGTACTCGGACGCGGTCGCGAGGGCGACAGCGGCTCGCGGCCTCACCACCGCCGAGGCCGAGTTCATCAAGGTGCGCGCGTCGCAGATCAACGCGTGCGCGTTCTGCCTCGACCTGCACGCCCGCGAGGCGCGGGGGGCCGGCATCACCCAGCAGAAACTCGATGCGCTGCCCGCGTGGCGCGAATCCGACCTCTACACCGAGCGCGAGAAGGCCGTGCTCGCGATCGCCGAGGCCGCGACCCGGATGCCGCTCGGTGAGGAGGCGAAGGCCGATCTCGCCGCCGCCCGCGGGCTGCTGGGCGACGACGTCTTCGCCGCCGCCGAGTGGGTCGCGCTGACCATCAACATGTTCAACCGCCTCTCGATCCTCAGCGAGCATCCCGTGCGCCCGCGCGACGCCGAAGGCAACCTCATCCGCTGATCCGCACTTCGGAGGTGGGAGATGATCCAGGGAACCGACACGCGGCGACCGCCGTCAGGGCCGGGCTGCGCCGAGTGCGAGCACGACGCCGGCTGGTGGTTCCACCTGCGCCGATGCGTGGAATGCGGGCATGTGGGCTGCTGCGACGACTCCCTCGGGCAGCACGCCACGGCGCACTTCACCCAGACGGGCCACCGCTTCATCCAGAGCTACGAGCCCGGCGAGGACTGGTTCTGGGACTACCGCACCGCGCAGGTGGTCGACGGTCCCGAACTCGCCCCGCCGCGGAGCCACCCCGCGGATCAGACCGCACCCGGTCCGGCCGAGCGCGTGCCGGCGGATTGGCAGGACCAGCTTCTCCGCGCCAGAGCGGAGCGTGCTGCGGACTGACCGGGCTCAGCCGGTCTGCCCTGCCCGTCCGCGCCGTGACGCCGCTCCGATCGTCACGGCGAGTGCGGCCAGCACCACCGCCGCCCCGAGCAGCGCGCCATCGCCGAGCCACTGATGCGCGGCCGCGCCGGCGACGGCTCCGGCGGCCAGCGAGGCCCAGAGCAGCAGCGGACGACGCCACGCGGTCGCGGAACGGCCCGTGACGAGGGCGGCGAGCGCAAGGCCGAGGCTGACGAGCGTGCCCGTCGCGTAGGTGATCGCGATCCGTGCCCTGCCCTCGGCCAGGTAGAGGGTGTTCAGCGCGCCCATCGCACCAGCCAGCAACGCGAAACGCCACACGGTGTGCGGGAACGCGAATCCGACGGACGCGCACACCGCCACGGCGACGGCGCTCGCCGCGACCACGAGGCCGCGACGCCGCGCCTGCGGCCCCACGACGACCCCGCCCGCGGTGACGCCGATCACGAAGGCGGCGACGAGCGCGAGCGGGAGCAGGGCGCGCAGCGGGCCGTCCGCCCAGATCTCGACTCCCGCCTGCGTGGAGTTGCCGCTCATGAACGAGACGAAGAGCCCGCCGGTCTCGATGAAGCCGACGGCGTCGACGAACCCGGCGACGGCGCTGAGCGCCAGGGAGAGCGCGACCCCGCGCCGAGAGACCTCTCTCACGATTCGGATCCGCTCACTCGCACCGGTCCATCCTGAGGCCGGGTGCGGCTCCGCGGCAAACCGGGAACGACGTCGGGCCCGCCGGAGGATCCGACGGGCCCGACGCGCGGACGGCGCTCTATTGCGCGACAGCCTCGTTCCGACGCGGCAGCACCCATCCCGCGCGCGGGAAGTGGCACGTGTAGCCGTCGGGGTACCTCACGAGGTAGTCCTGATGCTCGGGCTCGGCCTCCCAGAACGGGCCCTTCGGCTCGATCGTGGTCACGGCCTTGGCCGGCCACAGTCCCGAGGCGTCGACGTCGGCGATCGTGTCGCGGGCGACGCGCTCCTGTTCGGGGCTGAGCGGGAAGATCGCCGAGCGGTAGCTCGTGCCGATGTCGTTGCCCTGGCGGTTCATGGTCGACGGGTCGTGGATCTGGAAGAAGAACGCGAGGATGTCGCGGTACGTGGTCTTCGACGGATCGAAGACGATCTCCACGGCCTCAGCGTGTCCTGGGTGGTTCCGGTAGGTGGCGTGATCGTTGCTGCCGCCCGTGTAGCCGACGCGCGTGCCGAGCACGCCCGGCTGGCGGCGGATCAGATCCTCCACCCCCCAGAAGCAGCCGCCGGCGAGGACGGCGGTCTCGGCGCCAGGAACCTGGGCGATGGATCCGGTGTCGGCGGGTCCGCTGGTCATGATGCGTTCTCCTCTGGGGTCTGCGGGGTGGTGGTCTCGAACAGTCCACGGTACGCGCCGTAGCCCTGCTCCTCGAGCTCGGCGGCGGGGATGAAGCGGAGAGAGGCCGAGTTCATGCAGTATCTCAGCCCTCCGGCGTCCCGCGGGCCGTCGTCGAACACGTGACCGAGGTGGCTGCCGGCTCCGGCGGAGATCGCCTCCGTGCGCACCATGCCGAAGGTGCGGTCGGTCTTGGTGGTGACGGCGTCCGCGTCGATCGGCCTGGTGAAGCTCGGCCAGCCTGTTCCGCTGTCGAACTTGTCCGTCGACGAGAACAGCGGCTGTCCGGAGACGACGTCGACGTAGATGCCGGGATCGTGGTTGTCCCAGTAGGCGTTGCGGAACGGCGGCTCGGTGCCGCCCTCCTGCGTCACCGCGTACTGGTGCGCGGTGAGCGCGCTCAGCGCCTCATCGGTCCTGCGATAGTCGGTGGGATTCATCGTGATGCTCCTCCTCTGACGCCGCTGGCTGCGGCGTCATCAGGAAGAACCACGATCGCGGCGGATTTGGTCCCGCGAAGCTGTGGCCCTGCTGTGAGTTCCCGGCCCGCGGCTCAGTCGCTCGCGCCGACCGCGTCCCTCGACGTGCGCCCGCCGGCGAGCAGCAGCGTGAACGAGACCAGCACGCACAGGGCGGTCAGGGCGAGGAACGACAGGGTGAACGAGGTTCCCGCCGCGAGCGCGCCGATCGCCAGCGCACCGATCCCGGTGCCCGCGTCGAACGCGACGTTCCACGCGGTGCTGGCGACGCCCTTCGCGTGCTCCCCCGCGACCTCGAACGCACGCACCAGAGTCACGTTCTGCATGGTGCCGAACGCCGTGCCGACGAGGAGCGCACCGCCGATGAGAACAACCGGGCTCGCGGGACCCGCCACCCCCGAGATCGCGGCCGCGATGGCTCCGAGGCCGAGCGCCGCGATCGCGAGCCCGGGCAGCACGAACCGATCCGCGCCGAACCGGTCGGCGGGACCCCCGACCGCCCAGCGCGCGACCGCCGCGGCCGCGGTGTAGAGGAACAGGGCGACGACCGTGAGCGCCGCATCGGGCACGAACTGAGGCGTGAAGGTGGTGATCGCACCGCCGGCGCACGTGACCGCGGTGAGCGCGAGGATGGGCGGCCAGAGCCGCACGAGTGCGCGACGCTCCTCGGACGGGCTCTCCCGTGGATCAGCCGCCGGTCCGGCACCACCCGGGAGCCCACCCGCTGCGGCGGCGCGCGCATGCCGCGCGATCGCGCCGCCCGCGGCGAGCGCGAACGGGACTCCGACCAACGGCAGCCCGGCGACGGTCAGGGCGACCGGCATGCCGGCCTGATCTGCGATCCATGGGGAGATCGGGGTGAGCACGAGCTGGGCGCCGGCGACCGCGAGGCCGTAGGCGCCGATCGCCCGTCCGCGTCGCTCGGGCGGGAACAGCGCGCCGATGGCGGAGGACCCGCTGACGGTGACGATGCCGAACCCGATGCCGCGCACCGCCGCGAGGGCCAGCACCTGCCCGGGCGTCGTCGCGAGGATCTCACCGAGCGCCGGCAGGCCGAGCAGCAGGCATGCGAGCGCGAGGCTGACCCGCCAGCCCATCCACGAACGCATCCGCTCCACCACGAGCTGGGTGAGGATCGTGGCGGCCATCAACACCGCGTTGACGAGCCCCGCAAGGAGCTCGTCCCCGCCGAGCGCGACCATGTGCATCGGCGCCACCGGCAGCATCACCGCGAACCCTGCGAAGGCGAACGTCGTCATCGCCAGCAGCGCGGGCATGCCGGGCTCACGCCACGGCGGGCCCGCGGGGTTCGCGATCCGCACCGCGTCACCCTGATCCTGAGCGCTCATCACCGCGCCACCCTATCGAGTCCTGCGCCAGTGGGTCTCGCCCGCCACTGCCGCGCGGCATCGACAGCACGGCCTGCCGGTGCCAGAATTCGGCGTACGGGGGCTGGACGAGGGGACGTCGTCATGGGCAGAGTTCCGAGCGCCCTGCGGATCCGCCCCCGTGCACACGGCGTCTGCGCCGTGGTCGTGCTTGCTCTGCTGCTGCCGGCGTGCACGGCCGGTGAGGCGCGACCGCAGTCGTCCGCGACGACCACCTCTTCCGCGACGCCGGCAGCTCCCATCGCGGGTCGCTTCGACGTCGGCGGCGGACGCAGGATCTATCTCGAGTGCCGCGGGAGCGGACCGGCGACGGTCGTCCTGATCGGCGGACTGCGTGCCGCCGCCGACTACTGGAACCGCACGGACACCAAGCCGATCACGGTGATGCAGGGCATCGGCGAGAGCGCGCGGGTGTGCGCCTACGACCGCCCCGGCACCGTGCGCGAGGGGAACGCGTTCAGCAGATCGGATCCGATCCCGCAGCCTTCCAGCGAGCGCTCCGCAGTCGCCGACCTCCATGCGCTCCTCGCCGCCGCCGACGTGCACGGCCCGTTCGTGCTCGTCGGCCATTCGTACGGCGGCTGCATCGCGCGGTTGTACGCGTCGACCTACCCCGACCAGGTGACAGGGATGGTGCTGGTCGACGCGCTCTCCGAGGCGGTCGCCGATGCGATGTCGCCTGAACAGTACGCGCAGCTGCAGACGTCCCAGCAGGTGCCCCCGGAGGACATCGCCGCATACCCGGGGATCGAACGGCTGGATTCCGGGGCCGTGAACGCTGAGCTCCGCACGGGACCGCCGATCCGGCCGATGCCGCTCACGGTGCTGTCCGCCGACCGGCTCATCGCCCCGCAGTGGCAGGCGATGATCGACTCCGGCCAGCTGCCGCCCGGGACGCCGAGCGATCTCGGCGCGGCGGTGGACAAGGCGCAGCAGGTCTCGCAGGCCTTTCAGGCTCATCTCGTCCCCGGCGCGGTGCACATCACCGACACGCACAGCGGACACGACATCCCGCTGGACAATCCCGTGATCGTGATCGACGCCATCCGCGACGTCGTCGCCAGGACGCGCTGACTTCGCGCCGTCCCGGCGGGTCAGCCCGCCGCGATCCAGGGCCGGGTGAATCCCAGCACGCGCTCGCCGTCGAGATCGGCGAGCGAGACGCCGACGAATGCGGTCGCCGCCTCCGAGCTCTGCCAGCGGAAGCGGTACTCGTCCGCCATGACCGCTTCGGCGATCGCGGCACCGGCGGACTCCGCGGTCTGCGCGTTCGCGAAAGCCCCCGACGAGCGCGCGACGTAGGCGGCGAGGAGGGATGCGTAGGGGCCGCCCTCTTCGGGACGGACGACGTTCGCCACGAAGGAGCTGGCGACCGCCGCCGGCTCGATGACGCTGACGCGGACGCCGAAGCGCTCGGCGACGACGGCGAGGGACTGCATGAACCCCTCGACGGCGAACTTCGCTCCGCAGTACGCGTCCGCGAAGGGCTGCCCGACGGTGCCGCCGACGCTCGTGATGGTGAGGATGCGGCCGCTGCCGCGCTCGCGCATGCCCGGCAGTACGAGCTTGGTGAGGTTCACCGGCGCCAGGTAGTTGACGTCGAGCTGATCCTGCACCTGCTGCATGCTGAGCTGCTCGGCCGTGGCGACGCTGCCGCGGCCGGCGTTGTTCACCAGCACGTGGATTCCGCCGTGTTCCGCCTCGATCTCGGCGACGAGCCGTGCGGCGGCGGCATGGTCCACGACATCGAGCGCGCGCACCTCGACCTCGACGCCGGCCGCGGCGGCCGCCTCATGCAGCTCCTCCGCGCGGCCCACATCGCGCATCGTGGCGACCACGTGCAGCCCTCGGCGCGCGAGTTCGACCGCGGCGTGCAGCCCCATGCCGGAGGAAGTTCCTGTGATCAGTGCGACGTCGGTCATGCGAGAACACTATGCCCGTCGCGCCCACGCGGAACACCGGATTCTCGCCGCCCGTCCGTGGTCGGCGGGGCTCACTCCCGCCGTGGGGGCGCCGCGCCCCGCGGGTACCCGCCGGGCAGGCGGTCCGGCGTCCAAGGACCCCAGTGCGGGGGCGGTCCCTCGCTCGGGCTGAGCGGGGCGTACCGTCGCCAGGCAGTGACGTAACGGAAGCCGGCGTACCAGACGGCCAGCGCCACCACGCAGAGCCCGATCAGCACGCCGGCCACGACCGCGATGACCATCGGCGCGCCGAGCGCGGTGCACATCCCTCCGACGAACATCCCCGTCACGGTCGCGTTCACGAGCACGCTCAGCATCATCGACGAGCCCAGGATCTGCTCGATCCCGCTGCGATGCCGGAAGAACGAGTACGTCACCCTCATGCCCAGCTCGTCGTCATGCGTCGAGGCGAGGAAGTAGGCGGCGGCACCCGGATCCACGTCCGCGTAGCCGGCACGGATCCGGTTCATCGCCGTGACGTACATGAAGTCCTCTTCCGAAACCACAAGCACGCGCATCAGCGTCAGCAGCCCGACGGCGGCGAGGAAGCCGAGGATCCCGAGAGCGGCCGGAGGGAACCAGTCCGCGAAGTGCGACGCCTGGCCGAGGAGCCCGATCGTGACCAGTCCGGCGGAGACGAGCGTCAGGTGGATCGTGATCCGGGTGAGCACTTCGCTCTGCGCCGTGCTGCGCGCGGCGAGCAGCCCCCAGTGCTCGGTCGCGAGTATCTGCAGCCGGCGCGCGAGGGCCGCGTCGGCGGTGCCATCGTCGACATCCGTCCCCATGATCCATGGTCCCACCGAGGCGGGGACGGCGGAAGGGGCGACGGCCGCGGGACGATGGATCCGGCGGCACGAACCCGGCCCGGTGTCCCGCCGGGCGTGCAGGATGGGGGCATGACATCGCACACCCCCTCCCCGCGGCAGCTGCGCCTGATCATCGAGACTGACGATTTCGACAGCGCGATCCGGTTCTATCGCGACGTGCTCGGGATGCCGGAGCAGCTCGCCTTCGCCACCGAGGGTGACGACCGAGTGGCGATCCTGCATGCCGGCGTCGCCACGATCGAGCTGGCGACGCCGACGCACGCGAAGAACATCGATGACGTCGAGGGGGCGCCGCACACGCCGGGAGTGCTGCGGATCGCCCTGGAGGTCGCCGACACCGAACAGGCCGTCGCGGCCGCGCGAGACGACGGCGCCGAGGTGATCGCCCCGCCCGTGAAGACCCCCTTCCAGAGCCTCAACGCCCGCGTGCAGGGCCCCGCCGGCTGGCAGGTGACCTTCTTCCAGGAGCTCGAGACGCTCGATGAGCGCGCCGCACGGGAGGGCTTCACGACGGACGACGTACGCGACCGGTGAACGGCGCGTGACGGACGCCGCGGTCAGGTCGTGGTCAGCGCGGCCTGGAGTTCGCGGATGGTGACAGCCAGATCTCCGCGCGCGAGCAGTCCGGCACCGAGCGGCCCCGCCCGGTCCTCCCCCAGCGCAGGCAGCTGGGCGAGCGCCGCCCGGACGGGCGCGGTGAGGTGCGCGAGCTGCCAGCGGACCTCGTCCTCCCGCGCATTGTCGCGATCAGGCGCCACCAGGCCGGCCGCCTTCGCGGCGTAGGCCGCCGCACCGAGGGCGTGCGCACCCATGTGCGCCACACCGGACGCCTGGCCCGCCGCGCGTGCCGCGGCGACCGCGGCGGGACCGAGCGCCGCCTGAGCCGCCCGGCCGGCGACGAAGCGTCGGCGGATCTCTCCCGCCGCATCGAGCTCGCCCCGCGCGAACGCCCTGGCCCGTGCGATCCCGTCCCGCGGGCGGTCGTCATCGGGCGCCTCAGCCTCGAACAGACCGAGCACGCGCTCGGCGCAGTCCGCGGCCCACAGAGCCACGACCCGCCGTTCCGCCTCGCTGAGCGCCTGCCGAGATGCCATCGCCGCCATTCTCGCGCGCAGACGACGGAACGGCGAACGGCGCAGCGGGTCGAGGCGGGTCAGCCGATCGGCCTGCTGTGCCCGCGGCGGGCATCGCGGTCGAATACGCCGAGGATGTCGGCCGGTCCGCCGGCCGCGCCGATCGCGTGCGGGATCATCGTGGGGAACTCGGCGGCCTGGTCCGCCTCGATGAGGAACCGTCGGTTACCCAGGCGCAGGGTGACGGCTCCCGAGAGGACCATCAGCCACTCCTTGCCCGCGTGCGCGCGCAGACCGGTCGGACCATCGGACACCGGGTCGACGAGGCGTCGGCGCAAGACCGTCAGGTTCGGATCGGATCGCATCGGCCAGCGCAGCAGACGTCCGCCCTCCTCCCGGGTGGGTCGGATCACCACATCGGCGACGTCCGTCTCGACGAGCTGGTCGAGAGTGGTGTCGAGCGCCCGCGCGAGGGACGTGAGCTGGTCCAGCGCCAGGCGGCGCTGTCCGTTCTCGATGCGACTCAACGTCGAAGCGCTGAGGTGAGAGCGTTCGGCCAGCTCGTCGAGCGACCAGCCCTGCGCGAGCCGGAGCGCACGAAGGCGCTGGCGCACCAGGGCATCCACCGAACCATCTTCTTGCGTCATGCGCAAGATTATATGCGCGTGAGGCATGCATCGTCCTAGCCTGAGGGGCCGAGCCGCCCGCCGGCGATCGACCGAACGGCCCGGAGAAGCGGGGAAGAACGTGGAGAGGAATGGGATGACGGAGACCGAGGAACTGCCCCAGGAGATCGTGGATGCCGTGGTGATCGGTGCGGGCCCGGCCGGCCTGAGCGGCGCGGTCGCCCTCGCCCGATCACGCCGATCGGTCGTCGTGATCGACAGCGGCGAGCCGCGCAACGCCCCAGCTGACGGCGTGCACGTACTGCTCGGCCGCGAAGGCATCGCTCCTCTCGAGCTGCAGGCCCTGGGGCGAGAAGAGGTGCGCGGCTACGGCGGCCGCGTCGCGCATGGGACCGTGGCATCCGTGCTGCCCGGAGACCCCGACAGCGCAAAGCCGTTCACCGTCGAGCTCGACGGCGGGCGGATCGCCCGCGCGCGACGTCTGCTCGCGGCGACTGGAGTCCGCGACACCCTCCCGGAGATTCCCGGGCTGGCCGAGAACTGGGGCCGCGGCGTCGTGCACTGCCCGTACTGCCACGGCTGGGAGGTGCGGGAGCAGCCGATCGGCGTCCTCGCGACCGCAGCCGGATCCGTGCACCAGGCGCTGCTGTTCCGGCAGCTGTCGGACGACGTCGTCTTCTACGCCGCAGGCAGGGACCTCGACGCGGACACGCGAGCACGGTTCGCCGCACGCGGCATCCGGATCGTGGAGGCCCCGGTGGCGGCCGTCGAGTTCGCCGCGAACGGCGTCACCGGCGTCCGCCTCGCGGACGGCAGCGTCGAACCCCGCCGCGCGATCGCCGTCGCGAGCATCGTCGAACCGCGCCTGACCGGACTCGACGGGCTCGCATTGCCGCTGGAGGACCTGCCGGGCGGCGCGGGGCGGCGCGTCCTCAGCGGCCCGGCCGGCGCCACCACGGTCGCCGGAGTGTGGGTCGCGGGCAACGTCACCGATCCGTTCGCCCAGGTCGGCGCGTCCGCAGCGGCCGGGGTCATGGCCGGGGCGCACATCAACGCGGACCTGATCGCCGCAGAGACGGACCGCGCGCTTCGCGACCGCGACAGCGCGGCGGCGTGAGCTAGGCGGACCGCTGAGCCAGGCTCTGACGGCCGACGGCACGCAGAAGGCCCGGAGACTCTGGCGAGTTTCCGGGCCTTTCTCGGTCGGGCTGACAGGATTTGAACCTGCGACCCCTTGACCCCCAGTCAAGTGCGCTACCAAGCTGCGCCACAGCCCGTGGACGACCGCGCCGGAGCGCGGGCAACTCCCTTATCGTAGCCGACTCCTGAGGGCTCCGCGAAACCGGCGCGGTCCGGGCGCGGCGCGGATGTCGACGGCGCCGCGTAGGGTCGGGATCATGACCACGATCACGACGAAGGCAGCGACGCCCACGGAGTGGGACGACGTGCAGCGGACGCTCACCGGAGGCGGCGACGGGGCCTCATGCCAGTGCGTCTGGCCGGTGCTCCGCAGCAAGGACTGGAACGCGACCACGAAGGAGCAGCGGGTCGAGATCCTGCGCGATGAGATCACGAGCGGCCCGCCGCCGGGCATCGTGGCCTATGTCGACGGCGAGGCCGCGGGCTGGATCCGCATCGGTCCTCGACCGGCGCAGGCCCGGCTCGGGTACACGCGCACCATCGTCGCCGCGACGCAGGAGCCGCTCGACGACGGCGACGTATGGGCGGTGAGCTGCTTCTCAGTGCGCCGCGACCAGCGCGGCAAGGGGCTGAACGCGGCACTCCTGGCAGCGGCGGTCGACTACGCCCGCGAGTCGGGCGCCCGCGTCATCGAGGGCTACCCGGTCGACACCTCCGCCGTGAAGGCGTCGTCGAACGACCTGTTCCACGGGGCGCTGTCGACCTTCCTCACCGCAGGATTCTCGGTCGTCGGCGAGCTGCGCTCGGGGCGTCCGCTGGTGGCCCTGAACGTCGCCGCATAGCGATACGGGTGGATCCGGTCACGGCGAGCGGCACGGCAGCGCACTCCTACGATGGAGGGATGCAGAGCCGCACCCGACTTCGCGCCCTGTGGCCGTTCGCGCCGTACATCGTCGTCTCGGCGATCCACGTGATCGCGAACGCGACGCACAGCCCGCTCACGACGCCGACCAAGGCGCTCCTCATGCCGCTGCTGGCCCTGCCCGTCCTGCTGGCGTGGAAGACGCTGGCACCGCGGGGCGCCGCTGTCCTGCTGACGGCGGCGTTGGCCTTCTCCTGGCTGGGCGACGAGGCCGGCCTGTTCTTCCCGTTCGCGCCCGAGCTGCCGCTCATGCTGGGCTTCTTCGGCCTTGCGCACATCGCCTACATCCTGCTGTTCCTGCGTCACCTCCGCGTGCGCCGACTGCCGATGTGGACCGTCGTCTTCGTGCTCTGGTGGCTGTTCATGATCGCGATCCTCGGCCCGCACACCGGATCCCTGCTCGTCGCCGTCGGCGCGTACGGCATCGTTCTGGCGGGCACGGCGGCGACGTCCGCCCGCTGCCGGACGATGATCGCCTGGGGAGGCGTCTTCTTCCTCTCCAGCGACTCGATCCTCGCGTTCCGCCTGTTCCAGCCCGAGGCGATGCCCGACTGGACCAGCCCCGCGGTCATGGTCACGTACACGATCGGACAGGGCCTGATCGTCGCCGGAGCGCTGCTCGCACTGCGTCGCGAGGATCCAGCCCCGGCGCACACCCGCGCCGCACTCGCCGACCGCGACAGGGAGTCGCTCGCATGAGCGTCGAACCGTGGGCGAGCGGGCCCGTTCGCATCGACAGCTGGCTCTGGGCAGTGCGCCTATTCAAGACGCGCTCCGCCGCGACGACCGCCTGCCGCGCCGGACATGTGCGACTCAACGGCGATCGGGTCAAGGCCGCGCAGACCGTGAAGATCGGCGACGAGCTGCGGATCCGCATCAGCGGGTTCGATCGGATCCTGATCGTCCGCCAGACGCTCGTCAAACGGGTCGGCGCACCCCTCGCCGCCGTCGCTGCCGAGGACCGCACTCCCCCGCGCGACCCGGTCGCCGCCGCAGGCCTCCGAGACCGCGGCGCGGGCCGGCCCACCAAGCGCGAGCGCCGCGACATCGACCGCCTGCGCGGACGCGAGCACGACGGACAGCGCACCGAGTGGTGATGGATAATTCTCCCTTGATCAGGGAGAAAGTCCGCCCGCACCTCTTCCGTTCATCGAACATTTGTTCTATACTGGGAGCATGACCGAAGCCCAGCTCCCGCCCGCCGCAGAACGCGGCGCGCTCCTGGATGCGTGGGTCGTGAAGCGGGCCGAGATCGCGCGGCTCGAGGGCGAGGCATCCGAGCTGCTCGCCTCCAGGGCCGAGCTCTTCGACGCGGACGTTCGTGCCGATCCTCAGCACCGCGACATGATCCGCCGGTCGATGATCGCGGAGTACTCCGCTGCCGGGCGCATCTCGAAGACCGCCGCGGAACTCGGCTTCAACGACGCGGCGGCGCTGGTCGAGTTCTTCCCCGCGCTGCGGCACGCTCTGCGACAGGGCGCGATCACAGCGCAGCACGTCCGTGTGCTCGTCGCCGCTGCCGCTCCCGTCCGCGAGGCGGTGCTCAACGGGCTCCTCGATGCCGATGCGCTCGCGGTGTACGAGATTGCCGCACTCACGATCGCCGAGCACGAGACACCCGCACGCACCCGACCGCACGCTCGGCAGATCGCCGCGACCCTCGCCGGGGAGAGCATCAGGGAGCGCCACGCCAGGGCTGCGTCCGAACGCCAGATCACGATCCGGCCCCTCGATGATGGTCTGGCTCTGCTGACAGCGGTGCTGCCCGAGTTGTATGCCGTCGCGATCATGGATCGTCTTCGCAGTCTCGCGACGGCCGTCGCGGCTGCGGGGCGGACCCGCCGCGAGAACGATCTCGATCTGATCTTCTCCGATCCGATCTCGGAGCGCTTCGCGGGCGCGGATCCCGACGAGTTCCCGCTCCCCGAGGATCTCCTCCCCGACGACCCGCGGCTGGAGACGTACGACCGCATCGCCGCAGCGGGAACATACGCCCTCGACCCGGACCATGACCTGCACGATCCCCAGACCGACACGTGCGCAGCCACCAAGGTCGGCCCCGACGCCCGACCCGAGTTCGTCGCGGCTGACGGCCGGACCCGTCGTGAGATCGAAGCCGATGCCTTCATCGATCTGCTGCTCGCATCGACGCCCTCCGAGGCGCTCGGCACGGGCCTGGATCGGATCACCGCGACCGTGCAGGTCACGATCGCCGGCACCACTCTCGCCGGGGAGGACGACCGACTCGCCGAGCTCGACGGACATGGTCCGCTGCATCCCGACATCGCCCGGGATCTCGCCCGCCGGACCGGCGGGTGGAATCGGCTGTTCCTGGATGACACCGGCATGGTCACGAAGGTCGACCGCTACACGCCGTCGACGGCGATGAAGCGGTTCCTCCGGGCAAGGGATCAGCGGTGCCGTTTCCCGGGGTGCCAGACTCCCGCCCGCCGCTGCGAGATCGATCACAACGACGACTTCGCCCGGGGCGGACCGACGGAGATCACCAATCTGAGCGACTTCTGTCCGGGGCATCACGCGCTCAAGCATCCCGATATCGACGACGGCCACCGCTGGACCGCTCGGCAGCTCCCCGATGGAACCCTGCGCTGGACGAGTCCGACCGGCCGCACGTACGACGACCACGCGCCGCGCCGCGTCATGTTCGCCTGAACGCACCCCGCGGACGTGTGCCCCGTCGGCGGCTGCCGAGGCTACGCGCCCGCCGGCTGCGTCGCCTCATCCAGCTGATCGAGCAGCCAGCGCACCGGCCGCACCTCGGCCGGATCTCCCTCGCCCGACAGCGCCTCGATGCGGGCGGTCAGGCCGCGATCGCTCGTGACGACGAACACGCGGTCGCCCGAAGCCAGGTGTTCGGCGGCGACGTCGACGATCACGTCATCACCGGCTGCGGGAGCCCGCACGACCTCGACGGCGCACGCCACGTCGGCGTTGTCGGCGGGATCCGAGACGTCCCGCGCCGCACCTTCGGCGACGAGCACCACCCGTGGATGCCAGCGCGTCGAGTCCAGCGCGACCCGATCGGCGGAGACGCCTCGACGCGCCCAGGCGTCCAGCCGGTCGCGGAGACGTGCCGTCGCGGAGGCACGGTCCTTCCACCAGCCGTCCGGCACGGATCCGACGACGTTCGCGGCATCGACGACCACCACCGGTCGCACGTCCAGCAGGGCGCGCAGTTCCGGCCACGCGGCGGCGAAGCCCGGATGCAGCGAGCGACGATCCACCCCATCGACGGGCACCCATTGCAGCGCCAGGCTCTCGGGATCGCTGATCACCGGCTCGAACGGCACCACCACGTCCGCCACCACGGTCGTGTAGCTCCAGATCCCCAGATCCAGTACGCTCTCGAAGCGCGCGCGGACGGCGCCGTCCGGAACGCCGGCCTCCTCCTGCGCCTCACGGATCGCCCCCTCGCGGGCCGACTCCCCGTCATGCAGGGCGCCCCCGGGCAGCGCCCAGGTTCCGCCGTGGTGCGACCACGCGACCCGATGCTGCAGCAGCACGCCGCGCTCGCGGTCGTACGCGAGCAGCCCCGCGGCTCCGTACCTGCCCCAGTACCGCTCCCCCGTCGGAGCCGCCACCCAGGCGTCGCCGCTGTTCAGCGGGCCATGTGGGCGGCGAGGCTCGCCAGGCTCCGGGGGGACGATCGTCACTCCTCCACCTTTTCACACGCCGCCGATCGATGCCTCCGTGCGACGGATCGTTGCACGCCCGCACCGTTGCGAGAATGGTGGGCATGAACGACGCCTACGAGCTGGACGACGATCCCTCCCGCATCCAGACCGAAGCCGTGTGGATCTGGCTCTCGACCGAGGTCTACTGGGGGCGCTGGCGCACGCGCGCCGACGTCGAGACCCAGCTCGCGAACGCGTGGCGCGTCGTCGGCGTCTATCGCGCCGACACCGGCGAGCAGGTGGGTTTCGCCCGCGCGGTCTCGGACGGCGTCGGGTTCGCCTACCTCGCCGACGTCTACATCGACCACGCGCACCGCGGCCACGGCCTCGGCAAGCGCATGATGCAGCTCATGATCGACGACGGCCCGGGTGCGGACATGCGCTGGACGCTGTTCACGAGCGACGCGCACGGCCTCTATCGTCAGTTCGGATTCACCGAGCCCGACCGCACCGCGATGGTGCGCGCCGCGCGCCAGGGCTGACCGGACAGGAACGGCGCCGACTCGGAAGTCGGCGCCGTGTCCCTCAGCGCTGCCGGCGCTCGCGCACCCGCATGTTGATCACGATCGGAGTGCCCTCGAAGTCGTAGAGCTCGCGCAGGCGCCGCTGGATGAACCGGCGGTAGCCCGGGTCGAGGAACCCGGTCGTGAACAGCACGAATGTCGGCGGACGCGTGGTCGCCTGCGTGCCGAAGAGGATCCTGGGCTGCTTGCCGCCCCGCAGCGGGTGCGGGTGGGCGGCGACGAGCTCGGTGAGGAACGCGTTGAACTTGCCCGTCGGAATGCGGCGGTCCCAGTTCTCCAGCGCCGTCTCCAGCGCCGGGACCAGCTTGTCCAGGTGCCGGCCGGTTCTCGCCGAGATGTTCACGCGCGGCGCCCAGGCGACGTGCGCCAGGTCCTGCTCGATCTCGCGCTCCAGATACCGGCGACGGTCCTGGTTCTCCATGTCGTCGTCGAACAGGCGGTCCCACTTGTTGAACGCGAGCACGAGGGCCCGGCCCGACTCGAGCACCATGTCGATGATGTTCAGATCCTGCACGCTGATCGACTGACTCACGTCCAGCACGACGACGGCGACTTCGGCCTTCTCCAGCGCCGTCGACGTGCGCAGCGAGGCGTAGAAGTCCGCACCCTGCTGCAGGTGCACGCGGCGGCGGATACCGGCCGTGTCCACGAAGCGCCACAGCCTGCCGCCCAGCTCCACGATCTCGTCCACGGGATCGCGGGTGGTGCCGGCGAGCTCGTTGACGACGACCCGCTCCTCGCCCGCCGCCTTGTTCAGCAGCGAGGACTTGCCCACGTTCGGACGGCCCAGGATCGCCACGCGGCGCGGTCCGCCGATCTCGCCCTTGGCGACGGCGGAGACCTCGGGCAGCTTCTCCATGATCGCGTCGAGCAGGTCGGCGACGCCGCGTCCGTGGATCGCGGACACCGGATACGGCTCGCCGAGGCCGAGGTTCCAGAGCGCCGCAGCCTCGGGCTCCAGCCGGGCGTCGTCGATCTTGTTCGCGACGAGGAAGACGGGCTTGCCGCTCTTGCGCAGCAGCTTCACGACGTGCTCATCGGTCGAGGTGGCCCCGACCATCGCGTCGACGACGAACAGCACCACGTCGCTGAGGTCGATCGCGACCTCGGCCTGCGCGGCGACCGAACGGTCGATGCCCTTCGCGTCGGGCTCCCAGCCGCCGGTGTCGACCAGCGTGAAGCGCCGGTCCATCCACTCGGCCTTGTACGTGACGCGGTCGCGCGTGACACCGGGAGTGTCCTCGACGACCGCCTCGCGGCGACCCAGGATCCGGTTCACGAGCGCGGACTTGCCCACGTTCGGGCGCCCGACGATCGCCACCACGGGCAGCGCGGGCAGGTACTCGATCCCGTCCTCGCCGGCAATGAGGCCGGCGAGGAGCTCGGCGTCCTCATCATCCAGGTCGTAGTCGTCGAGGCCCGCACGCAGAGTCGCGGCGCGCGATTCGACGAGCTCCTCGTCCATCGCGTCCAGCTTCTCCGCGAGGCGGTCTTCGCCGCCCTCGTATTCTTCGTCAGCCATTCTCGGCTCCTCGCTGCGCTCCTGGCGCACGTCGCTCGATCACCGCGATCACGGCATCGATGGTCTCCTGGAAGTCGAGGTCGGTCGAATCCACGACCTCCACTCCCTCTGCGGCGGTGAGGAAGTCCACCACCGCACTGTCTTTGGCATCCCGGTGGTGCAGGGCGGCGGCGACCGCACCGGCGTCCTCCGCATCCAGCTCCGCGGCCCGGCGCGCGGCACGCACCTCGGGCGCCGCGGTGAGCAGGATCCGCACGGGCGCATCCGGGGCCACCACGGTCGTGATGTCGCGCCCTTCCACCACCACGGCCGGGTACTCCGCCTCTCGTGCGATCCTGCGGAACGCGTCGTTCACCTGCACGCGCACGGCCGGAACGCGGGCCACGCCGCTCACGGCACCCGAGACGCGCGGTTCGCGGATCGCGTCGGTCACGTCGGCCTCTCCGACGTGCACGAGGCGGTCGTCCGGATCGAGCCCCTGCGCGAACGGGAAGTCGGCGGCCGCGGCCAGCACGGCGGCCTCGTCGGCGGTGTCGTCGCCCCGCTCCAGCACGTGCCAGGCCAGAGCGCGGTACGCGGCGCCCGTGTCCAGGAAGCCGTAGCCCAGGCGTCGCGCGACGGCCTTGGACACGCTGGACTTGCCGGATCCGGCAGGGCCGTCGATCGCGACGATGAACGGCGCCTGCGGCGCGGTCCCGGAGCTCGTCGAAGGGTCAGTCATCGGGCATGCTCGCAATCCGCCAGCCTCTGGCCTCGAGACCTTCGACCGCGCCGCGGAGCGCGGCCGGGGTGACGCTGATCTCGGCGAGACCGAACTGCGCGCCCGGGGAGTGCTCCAGGCGCAGGTCCTCGACGTTGACCTCGAGTTCGCCGAGTTCGCCGAACAGGCGTCCGAGCTGGCCCGCGGTGTCGTCGATCATCACGACGAACGACTCGAAGCGCCGGTTCTGGCCGTGCTTGCCGGGCAGGCGCTCCACGCCCTCGTTGCCGTGCCGGATCGCTTCGGCGACCGTGCGCCGGGATCCGGTGCGGTCCGGGTCGCGCAGCGCGTCGGCGACCTCGGCGAGGTCCGCGGCGAGCGCGTCGAGCACCGAGACGACCGGTGCCGCATTGGCGCCGAGGATCTGCACCCACAGCTCGGGCGCGGAGGCGGCGATGCGTGTCGTGTCGCGCACGCCCTGCCCGGCCAGCCGGAGCGAGCCGTCCTCAGCATCGGCGAGGCGTGCCGCGAGCAGGCTCGCCACGACCTGCGGCACGTGCGAGGTCAGCGCCACCGCGCGGTCGTGCTCCTCGGGCGTCATCTCGAGCGGCATCGCCTCGAGGTCGAGAGCCAGGCCCTCGACGAGTGCGAGGTCCGCCGCCCGGGTCTCCTCGTCGCGGCAGACCACCCACGGTCGGCCGATGAAGATGTCGGCCCGCGCCGAGATCGCTCCCCCGCGCTCGCGACCCGCGAGCGGATGGGATCCGATGTAGCGCGTGAGGTCGACGCCGCGGTCACGGAGCACGCGCAGCGGCTCGAGCTTGACGCTCGCCACATCGGTGACCACCGCGTCGGGGAACCGCGAAAGCTCGGCCTCGATGACGTCGGCCGTCACATCCGGCGGCACGGCCACGACCACGAGCGACGGGGTGTCGTCGGTCCGTGCGGCGCGGCCCGCGCCGTAGTCGATCGCGAGGCGCAACTGCGCGGGAGAGGTGTCGGCGAGGGCGACATCGACGCCCTTCGCGGTCAGGGCGTGCCCGATGCTGGCGCCGAGAAGCCCCGCGCCGACGATCCGGATGGTTCCGGACAGCCGCGCGGCACGCTCGTTCGGCGTCCTGCTCGTGTCGCTCACTCGTTCTCCTGCGCGTCTCCCCGGTCGTCCGCCGACGCATTCGAAGCGTCGTCCTCCGGAGATTCCTGGCGCGACAGGGTCAGAAGCGCGCCGAGTTCGATTTTAGTCAGTTCGCGCGACTTCCCCGCCGGGAGGGTTCCCAGGTGCAGCGGACCGAACTGGCGCCGCACGAGCTCGGTGACCGGATGACCGACCGCCGCGAGCATCCGTCGCACGATCCGGTTGCGTCCGGAATGCAGGGTGAGCTCGACGAGACTGGAGCTCGCGGACGAGTCCAGCAGACGGGCCTTGTCCGCGGCGATCGGTCCGTCCTCGAGCTCGATGCCCCGCGTGAGCTTCGCGATCGTCTGCGCGGTCACCACGCCCTCGACCTTGGCGATGTAGACCTTGGTCACCCCGAACGAGGGGTGCGCGAGCACGTGGGCGAGATCTCCGTCGTTCGTGAGGATGAGCAGCCCGCTGGTCTCGGCGTCCAGCCGCCCGACGTTGTACAGGCGCTCCTCGTAGTCCTTCGTGAAGCGGCGCAGGTCCGGCCGCCCCTTCTCGTCCTTCATCGAGGAGACCACGCCGGTGGGCTTGTTCAGCATGACGTAGCGCTTGCCGGTGTCCAGCTGCACGGCCGTGCCGTCCACGTCGACGAGATCCTTCTCCGGGTCGATCCGTCGCCCGAGCTCGGTGACGACGGATCCGTTCACCCTGATGCGCCCCTCGACGATGTACTGCTCGATCACGCGTCGGGACGCGACGCCGGCATTCGCGAGCACCTTCTGCAGGCGCACGCCCTCGGGGGCGGCGAACGGGTCTGCGGGGGCGGGGGTCATCGGGCGATCCTCTCGTCGAAGCCTTCGGAGCCGTCGTCCAATAGCGGGGAGATCGGCGGCAGCTCGTCGAGCGAGTTGATGCCGAGGTTCTGCAGCAGGGCGTCGGTGGTGCCGTAGTTGATGGCGCCGGTCTCGGAGTCCTGGAAGAGCTCGGTGATGAGCCCGCGGCCCAGCAGCGTGCGCACGACGGAGTCGACGTTCACGGCGCGGATCGAGGCCACCTGGCTTCGCGTGACCGGCTGCTTGTAGGCGATCACCGCGAGCGTCTCGAGCGCCGCCTGCGACAGCCGCGCCGGGGCCTGTCCGCCCACGAAGTCGGCGACCAGGTCGTCGTAGTCCTCGCGCACGTAGAGCCGCCAGCCTCCGCCGACCTCGCGCAGCTCGAAGCCGCGCCGCGGTCCCTGCCCTCGACCGTCGTACTCGTCGACGAGGGACTCGATCGCCTGCCGCACCGCCGGCACCGGCGCACCGACGGCGGCCGCGAGGGAGACGAGGCTGTGCGGCTCATCGATGATGAGCAGGATCGCCTCGAGTTTCTCCGTCAGCGGCAGCTCCACGGCCACGGCGTCATCGGTCATGGTCTCATCGGTCATAGTCGGCTCCCAACGTCGCCAGCATCTCGTCGGTCCAGTGCTCGGCCGACCAGCGCAGGGTCAGCTCGCCCAGCGGCTCCAGCTGCTCGAAGCTCAGTGCCGCATGCCGGTACAGCTCGAGCACGGAGAGGAAGCGCGCCACCACGACCCCGGGCTCCACCGCACCCGCCACGATCTCGCGGAAGGTCACGGATTCGGCGCTGCGCAGCAGCGTCACCACGATCGCGGCCTGCTCGCGGATGCTGACGAGCGGCGCATGCAGGTGGTCGAGGCCGACCGTGGGAATCTCCTTCGGAGCGAACGCGAGGAGCGCGAGCGTGCCGAAATCGGCGGCACTGAGCGTCCACACCAGCTCCGGGGTGCGCGCGCGATGCTTCTCGTCCAGCCGCACGGCGCGGGCGTGGCGCCGATCCTCGTACTGCAGGCTGCGGGCGAACCAGACGGAGACCTCCTTGAACGCGCGGTACTGCAGCAGCCGCGCGAACAGCAGGTCCCTGGCCTCCAGCAGTGCGACGGACTCCGCATCCACGAGCTCGCCCTGCGGCAGGAGCCCGGCGACCTTCATGTCGAGCAGGGTCGCCGCGACCACGAGGAACTCGCTGGTCTCGTCGAGATCCTCATCGGAGCCCAGCTCCCGCAGATACGCGATGAACTCGTTCGTGACCTTGCTCAGCGACACCTCGGTGATGTCCATCTCATGCTTCGAGATGAGGTTCAGCAGCAGGTCGAACGGCCCGTCGAAGTTGGACAATGAGACGCGGAACCCGGAGGCGTCCTCGGCGACCGATTCGAGCTCCGCAGCGTCCGGAGCGGGAGCGCTCTCGTCAGGCGACGGCGCCACGGGCGACCAGCTCCCGGGCCAGTCGCAGGTACGCCTGTGCGGCGGGGTGCTCCGGCGCGAACTCGGTGATCGGCACTCCCGACACCGAGGCGTCGGGGAACTTGACGGTGCGCCCGATCACGGTCTCCAGCACATCGTCTCCGAACGCCTCGACCACCCGTTCCAGCACCTCGCGGGAGTGCAGGGTGCGCGCGTCGTACATCGTGGCGAGCAGTCCGTCGAGCGTGATCGAGGGGTTGAGGCGGTCCCGCACCTTGTCGATCGTCTCGATGAGCAGAGCCACGCCGCGCAGGGCGAAGAACTCGCACTCCAGCGGGATCAGCACGCCGTGCGCCGCGGTGAGCGCGTTCACCGTGAGCAGACCCAGCGAGGGCTGGCAGTCGATCAGGATGACGTCGTACTCCCCCGCGACCTGGCGCAGCACGCGCGACAGGATCGTCTCCCGGGCGACCTCGTTGACGAGGTGCACCTCAGCCGCGGACAGATCGATGTTCGCGGGGATCAAGTCGAGGCCCTCGACATGCGTGTGCACGATCACCTCGCGCGGATCGCGCTTGGTGTCCAGTAGCAGGTCGTAGATCGTCGGGATGTCGTGCGTCGGGATCCCGAGACCCGCCGACAGCGCGCCCTGGGGGTCGAAGTCGACGGCGAGCACCTTGCGCCCGTACTCGGCGAAAGCGGCGGCGAGGTTGATCGACGTCGTGGTCTTGCCGACGCCGCCCTTCTGGTTGCAGAGGGCGATGATGCGCGCGGGGCCGTGAGCCTTCAGCGGAGCGGGGATGGGGAAGCCCTGGTAGGGACGCCCGGTCGGCCCGATCGGGGTGTCGTCCTTCGTCTTCTTCGCCACGTTTCTCCTGCTCGTCGTGCTCGATCGATCATAGCCGCCGACGAGGTTGCAGCCCCGGCCCCACACGCCGATCCGGCGGATCAGCCGACGCGCATGCGTTCCCTCGCCGCGGCGATCAGTCCGTCGAAGAGGCCGGGATCCGCATCCGTCTCGGGGTGCCACTGCACCCCGACCGCGAACCGATCGCCCTCGCCCTCCATGGCCTGCAGCACGCCGTCCGCGTCGTGCGCGACCGGGCGATAGCCGGGATGCTGCGCGACGGCCTGGTGATGATGCACGGGAACCGTGATCTCCGTGGCCACCAGTCCGGCCACCCGCCCCTCGGCATCCACCCGCACCGAGGCCGAGCCGTACGACGTCGGCCCTCCCCCGTGCTCGCCGTGGCCGACCACGTCCGGCAGATGCTGGACGAGCGATCCGCCGGCCGCGACGGCCATGAGCTGCATGCCGCGGCAGATCCCGAGCAGAGGCAGGCGGATCCGCTCGGCCTCCGTGAGCAGCGCGAGCTCCCACGCGTCGCGATCGTCGTACCAGCGCACCACGCTCGGGTCGGGCTCCTGCCCGTATCGCGCGGGGTTCACATCCGCCCCGCCCGCGATGAGGAGTCCGTCCAGGCGCGCGAGCGCGTCGGCAGCCGCGCCCGCTGCCGCGACCGGGGGCAGCAGCAGCGGCACGCCGCCGGCGCGCTCGATCGAACGCGCGTAGTCGCTCGGCAGGAGGTCGGCCTCGACCTGCCGCCAGGTGCCCCAGTCGGCGGCCTGGCGGTAGGTCGTGAGCCCGATGACGGGGCGCGGCTCAGACACGGTCCGACTCACTCGAAGTCGGAATCCAGCGGGGTCACGTACGCGTTCGAGAGCCCGCCGTCGACGAGGAAGTCCATCGCCGTGATGAAGCTCGACTCATCGCTGCCGAGGAACGCCACCGCATTCGCGATCTCCTCGGGCTCGGCGAAACGCCCCATCGGCACGTGCACGAGCCGGCGCGCGGCGCGCTCGGGGTCCTTCGCGAAGAGCTCCTGCAGCAGTGGCGTGTTCACCGGGCCGGGGCAGAGCGCGTTGACGCGGATGCCCTTGCGGGCGAACTGCACGCCGAGCTCGCGGGTCATCGCCAGCACGCCGCCCTTCGACGCCGTGTACGAGATCTGCGAAGTGGCGGCGCCCATGATCGCGACGAACGACGCGGTGTTGATGATGGATCCGCTGCCCTGCTCCAGCATGTAGGGCAGCACGGCCTTGCAGCAGTAGTAGACGCTGGTGAGGTTGACGTCCTGCACCAGGTTCCACGCGTCGATCCCGGTCTTCAGGATCGAGTCGTCGGACGCCGGCGAGATCCCGGCGTTGTTGAAGGCGATGTCGATGCGGCCGTAGGTGTCGTGCGCGACGGCGAAGAGGTTCTCCACCTCGGCCTGGTCCGTGACGTTGACCTTCACGAACACACCGCCGAGCTCCTCCGCGATGCGGGGGCCGTTGGCCTCGTCGAGGTCGCCGATCACGACCTTCGCACCCTCTGCGACGAACTTCTTCGCCGTCGCCAGACCGATGCCGCTGCAGCCGCCGGTGATGACGCCGACCTTGCCTTCGAGCTTTCCCATTCCTGTGTTGCCTTTCGCTGTGTGGGGAGGAGTTCAGTACGTCGTCGAGATGAACACGTTCTTCACCTCGGAGAAGGAGTCCGGCGCGTCCGGTCCGAGCTCGCGCCCCAGCCCGGACTGATTGAACCCGCCGAAGGGGGTCCAGTACCGCACCGACGAGTGCGAGTTGATCGAGAGGTTGCCGCTCTCGACGCCGCGGGCGACGCGCAGGGCGCGGCCGATGTCCCGGCTGAAGATGGATCCGCTCAGGCCGTACTCCGTGTCGTTGGCCTTGGCGATCGCGTCGGCCTCGTCACGGAACGGCATCACGGCGAGCACCGGCCCGAACAGCTCCTGCGACCACACCGGGTCGCTCACGCTGCGCGGGAGCACCACGGCGGGAGCGAGCCAGAACCCGCCGTCCCAGTCCGCGCCCGCCGCACTCTGCCCGCGGAAGGCGATGTCCGCGCCGTCCAGGTGCGCCGCGACCGCATCGCGCTGTGCCGCGGAGACCATCGGGCCCATCTCCGCGTCCTCCGCGGACGGATCCTTGACCCGGAACTCCTCGACCGCGGGCTGCAGCAAGTCGAGGAAGCGTTCGTAGACGTTCTCCTGCACGAGGATCCGCGAGCGGGCGCAGCAGTCCTGGCCGGCGTTGTCCAGACCTCCGCCGGGGGCTGCAGCGGCGGCGGCCTCGAGATCCGCGTCGTCGAACACGATGTTCGCGTTCTTGCCGCCGAGTTCGAGGGTGAGGCGCTTGACCTGGTCCGCGCACCCACGCATGATCCCCTTGCCGACCTCGGTCGACCCGGTGAAGCACACCTTGCGCACGAGCGGGTTCGTGACGAAGCGATCGCCGACCACGCTGCCCTTGCCGGTGATGACCGTGAACACGCCCTCCGGAAGTCCGGCTTCGAGGGCGAGCTCGCCCAGGCGCATCGCGGTGAGCGGAGTGAGCTCGGCAGGCTTGAGCACCACCGTGTTGCCCGCGGCGAGTGCCGGGGCGAACCCCCAGCCGGCGATCGGCATCGGGAAGTTCCACGGCACGATGATGCCGACGACGCCCAGCGGCTCGTGGAACGTGACGTCGATGCCGCCGGCGACCGGGATCTGCTTGCCGAAGTGGCGCTCGGGACTCGCGCTGTAGTAGTTCAGCACGTCGCGCACGTTGCCGGCCTCCCAGCGCGCGTTGCCGATCGTGTGGCCGGCGTTCGCGACCTCGAGGGCGGCAAGCTCGTCGATGTGCGCCTCGACGACGCTCGCGAACGCGCGCAGCAGCCGGGCGCGATCGCCGGGGGCGATCGCCCGCCACGCGGGGTACGCCCGGTGAGCGCGCTCGATCGCCGCGTCCGTCTCGCCGAGATCCGCGAGCCCGACCTCGCCCACCGGCTGCCCGGTCGCGGGATTCAGGACGGTGAAGGCGCCGCCCGCGCCGAATCGAGAAGAAGGGATCCTCATGCGCTCAGCCTTTCGAAGTCTCCGATGAACCCGTTCACAGCCGCTCGAAACCGCGGCGCAGTTCCCAGTCGGTGACGGCCGCGTCGAAAGCCGCGATCTCGACGTCCGCGTAGTTCACGTAGTGGCGCACCACGTCCTCGCCGAAGACCTCGTTCGCGATCGCGGACTGCGCGAGGGCCTCGCGCGCCTCATGCATCGTGGACGGCACCGTCGGGGCGCCGGACTCGTAGGCGTTGCCCTTCGTCTCCGGCTCCAGCGGCAGCTCGTGCTCGATGCCGTAAAGGCCTCCCGCGAGCATTGCGGCGAGTCCCAGATACGGGTTCATGTCGCCGCCGGGCAGGCGGTTCTCCATGCGAGCCCCCGCGCCGCGCCCCACCAGACGCACCGAGCTCGTGCGGTTGTCGATGCCCCAGGCCACCGCGGTCGGCGCGAACGATCCCTTCACGAAGCGCTTGTACGAGTTGATGTTCGGCGCGTAGAAGAGCGTGAAGTCGCGCATGGTCGCGAGCACACCGGCGATGAAGTGGTCATAGAGCGCGGAGCGGGCTCCGCGCTCCGCATCCCAGAACACGAGGCCGTCATCGTCCTTGCCGCGCAGCGACATGTGCACGTGGCAGGAGTTGCCCTCGCGCTGATTCGGCTTGGCCATGAACGTGATCGACTGGCCGTGCTGACAGGCGATGTCCTTCGAGGCCGTCTTGTAGTACGCGTGGTTGTCCGCCGTGGTGATGACCTCGTCGTAGAGGAACGCGATCTCGTGCTGACCGAAGTTGCACTCCCCCTTCGCCGACTCCACGTTCAGCCCCGAGGCGTACATCGTGTTGCGGATCTCGCGCAGCAGCGGCTCGACGAGCGTGGATCCGAGGATCGAGTAGTCGATGTTGTAGCGGTTGGCGGGCTCGAGGTCGCGATAGCCGGAGTCCCACGCGCGGTCGTACGGCGTGTTGAAGATCACGAACTCGAGCTCGGTGCCGGCGAGCGCCTTCCACCCGTGGGAGGCGGCGCGCTCCGTCTGCGCCCGCAGGATCTCGCGCGGCGAGACCCGCACCGCGTCGCCGTTCGTCCCCGCGAGGTCGCACTGGATCATGACCGTGCCGGGGCGGTGCGGCAGGAGCCGGATGGTCGCCAGATCCAGCACGAACTCCATGTCGCCGTAGCCGTCGGCCCAGGAGGCGTGC
Source organism: Microbacterium sp. Au-Mic1 (assembly GCF_021341785.1). Lineage (GTDB taxonomy): Bacteria > Actinomycetota > Actinomycetes > Actinomycetales > Microbacteriaceae > Microbacterium. The sequence continues at coordinate 20,894 of NZ_JAJTTF010000001.1, read as the reverse complement.
GCGTAGCCGTCGACCGTGTTCATCTCGACATCCACGGCGAGCAGGTAGTTGCACCCCTCGGTCCCATGGCCGAGGACCGAGTCGAGGAAGAAGCGCGCGTGCAGGAGCTTGCCCTGCAGCCGCCCCTGCATATCGGTGAACGCGAGGATCACGGTGTCGAGCGAGCCGTCGAGGATCCGCGCGCGCATCTGCTCGACCGTGAGCATCCGGTCGTTGCGGGCGGGGACGAGGAGATCGGAGGAGTTCATGTGCAACGGTGTCCTTTACTTCAGAAGGCCCTTGAGGAGCGCGGCAGTGGCGTCGCAGTGCGCCGTCATGATGTCACGGGCCTGATCGGCGGAGCCGTCCAGGATCGCCGCGACGATCGCACGGTGCTCGGTCTCGGAATGGTCGATGTTGGTCTTGAGGAAGGGGATCTCGGCGAGGAGCTGGTGGATCCGCACCTGCACGGCACTGCAGGAGCGGGACAGTTCGTCGGATCCGCAGACGGTGGCGATCGCGAGGTGCAGCCGGGCGTCGGCCTGCCGGTAGTCGGCCGGCGTCTCGGCCGCGGCGAGGTCGGCGAGGCTGTCGGTGAGGAGCGTGCGCTGTCCCTCGTCCAGGGGGGTCAGCGCCGCCCGGTAGGCGGCTCCCGGCTCGATGACCGAGCGGAAGACGATCACGTCATCGATCTCGGCCCGGCGCGGCGGGGTCTGGTCGGCCGGCCACTGCTCCGCGGCCGGAAGGACGACGGTGCCCCCTCCGCGCCCCCGGGTCGTCGTGACGAGCCCGGCGGCGCGGAGAGCGCTGATGGCCTCCCTCAGGGTGGCGCGGGAGACGCTGAGCCTCTCGGCGAGTTCGCGCTCGCCGGGGAGCTTCGTCCCCACCCGGAAGATCCCGAGCCTGATGGCCGAGCCCAGCTGCTCCACGCAGCTCTCGAAGGCCATATGCCCCCGGACCGGGTGCAGCGCGGCGTCCACCAGAGGGGAGTCCATCGCGGACGTCTCCACTCGGATCATTCCTCCAAGAGCTTGTCCGGCGCCATCGTCAGATGCTCGGCCTCGGCCGTGGATGCCATGAAGTCCCTCTTGCCGTAGGCGTACCACAACACGATCGCGAGGATCGCGACCACGGCGACGGCGATCGGGGCGTAGTTGAACGTGTCGATCGTGATCGGGTTCACGGGCGGGAGCACGAACAGGATGATGATGAAGATCACCCAGACCACGGCGATCCATCCCACGATCGTGCTCCACTTGCCGAGATGCCACGGCCCGGGAGTGAAGCCCTTGTCCAGCCGACGCAGGAACACCGGCGTGACGTAGGCGATGTAGAGCCCGATCACCGCGACCGAGGTGACGGCGAGATAGGCGGTGGTGTTGAACAGCGCGGGCGTGGTCAGGATGATCGAGAGCACGACGCACAGCCAGATCGAGTTGGTCGGCGTGCCCGTGCGCTTGTTGACCTTCGCCCACAGCCGCGCCCCGGGGATCGCGTTGTCCCGGGAGAACGCGTAGCTCATCCGGGAGTTCGCCGTGACCGAGGCCATGCCGCAGAAGAACTGCGCGCCGCAGACGATGAAGAGCAGGAACTTCGCCATCGTCGGGTTGTTCAGCGCGTCGAGGAAGATCTGGGCCGGGGGCAGACCGGTCTCGGATCCGAGCAGGCCTGCGATTCCCTTGTCGCTGCCGTCCTGGATCGCCGCGGTGATCGAGAAGAGCAGGATCCAGCCGCCGATGATCGAGATCACGACGCTCATCACGATGCCCTTGGGAGCGGCGACGGCGGCGTTCTTGGTCTCCTCGGCGACGTGGGCGGAGGCGTCGTACCCGGTGTAGGTGTACTGCGCCATGAGCAGGCCCATGAGGAACACGTACGGGCCGAACGACCAGCCGGTGCCGTTGTACCAGTGCGTGAACGTCCAGCCGACGTCCTGGTGCTGGGTGGGCATGATCCACAGCGCGCCGACGATCACGAGCACGCCGACGATGTGCCACCAGGCGGACACGTTCGAGAGCAGGCTCACGATGTTGACGCCGAAGGTGTTCAGGAGACCGTGGATGACGATGAGGACGACGAACAGGCCGAAGGTGCTGGCCTTCGTCGGCTCGATCCCCCAGACGAGGTTCGCGAACGCCATCATCGTCGTCGCGGCGCCGAAGTCGATCGCCGCGGTGACCGCGACCTCGCCGAGGAAGTTGAACCAGCCGACGCCCCATGCCCACTGCCGCTTGTTGCGCTTGGCGAGGCGGCCGGCCCAGAAGTACAGCCCGCCGGCAGTCGGGTACTTCGAGCACACCTCCGCCATGGCGAGGGCGACCATGAGCACGAAGACGCCGACGAGCGGCCAGCCGATCGTGATCGCCGAGGGGCCGCCCGAGTTCAGGGCGATGGCGTACGAGGTGATGCATCCCGCAAGGATGGAGATGATCGAGAAGGAGACGGCGAAGTTGCTGAACCCCGACATCCCCCGGTGCAGTTCCTGCTTGTAGCCCAGGGCGGCCAGGGCTGCGGCGTCGTCGTCGATCGGGTGCGAGTCCGGCGCCTTTGTCGATTCGCTCATGGAGTGCTGCCTGCTTTCAGTGGAGGGAGCGTGTGCAGCGATTCTCGCAATGCGAAAGACCAACTGTCAATGGTCTGACTTCAAACCATTAGCGTGCCCGCGGATGCGCGGTCGCGTAGACGTCGCGCAGCGTGTCCACCGAGACGTGCGTGTAGATCTGCGTCGTCGCGACCGACGCGTGCCCGAGCAGTTCCTGCACGACGCGGACGTCGGCACCGCCCTGCAGCAGATGGGTCGCGAAGGAATGCCGGAGCGTGTGCGGAGAGACCTCCGCCGTGATCTGAGCCCCCTCGGCGGCCGCGCGGATGATCAGCCAGGCGCTCTGACGGCTGAGGGGCGCGCCTCGGGCACCGAGGAACAGCTTCGACGATGCGCGTCCCCTCGCGGCCAGTGCGGGACGCACCCTCGTGAGGTAGGCGTCGACCGCCGCGCGCGCGTACGAGCCCACCGGGACGATCCGCTCCTTGGATCCTTTTCCGCGCAACCGCAGCACCTCGCCGTGCGCGAGGTCGTCGACGTCGAGTGAGACCGCTTCGGAGACGCGTGCACCCGTGGCGTAGAGCAGTTCGAGGAGGGCGCGATCGCGGATCCCGATCGGATCCTCCGCCGACGGGGCGGCCAGCAGGCGCTCGACCTGATCGATCGTGAGCGCCTTCGGCAGCCGCCGAGGCTGCTTCGGCGGGCGGAGCCTGGCGCTCGGATCCGCGTCGGCGATGCCCTCCCGGGCGAGGAAGCGATGCCAGCCGCGCACCGAGGACTGCAGCCGGGCGAGGCTCGATGCGGCCGGGGGCGGTTCGGAGCCGGCGCGCTCCGCAGCGAACGCCGCGACGGTCTCCGCGGTGATCGCCCCGGTGTCGGCGATGCCCTGCGCGCCCAGCCACGTCACGTACCCGCCCAGATCGCGCCGGTACGCGGCGAGCGTGTGGCCTGCGAGCCCTCGTTCGATCGTCACGTGCCGGAGATACGCATCGAGCGCCCGGTCGAGCTGCACCTCAGGCTCCGGGGTTCTGCCGCTCCGACGACGACAGGCGCCGTTCGGCGGCCAGGATGCCCACCGCGAGGATCCCGTTGCGCAGCCGCCCGGCCAGCACTCCGTCCGCGGCCTCGCGCAGCGGCACCCACGCGAGCCGGATGTCGGCCTCCTCGTCGGTGCGCGCGAAGGTCTCCCCCGCCGGGCTCAGGCCCGTGGCGAGGTAGATGTGGACGATCTCGGAGTTACTGCCCGGTGTCGTATACGTGGAGACGAGCGGCTCCCAGCCGGTCGCGACGAGATCCGCCTCCTCCGCGAGCTCGCGCCGTGCGGCGTCCATCGGATCCTCGCCCACGACATCGAGCAGCCCGGCGGGCAGCTCCCAGTCGCGCTGCCGGATCGGGTGCCGGTACTGCTGGAGGAGCAGCACTCGTCCGCCCTCGTCGACCGCGACGACCGCCGCCGCACCGGAGTGGTCGATGTACTGCCGCACGATCTCGCCATCACCGTAGCGGACGCGATCCTCACGGACTCCCCACACCGCGCCGCGATACACCTCGGAGCTCGAGAGCACTTCCGGAGTGAACGACTCGTCGTGCGGCGCGGTGGAGGTCCCGGTCACGTCAGTCCTCGTCGTCGAACAGCTCGCTGGAGCGGTGCCGCTCGATCGCCGCGCCGACGAGCCCGCGGAACAGCGGGTGCGGGTCGGTGGGACGCGAGCGCAGCTCGGGGTGCGCCTGCGTGGCGATGTAGAACGGGTGGACGTCGCGCGGCAGCTCGACGTACTCGACGAGGTCGAGCTCCGGGTTGAGACCCGAGAACGACAGCCCGGCCCCCGCAAGACGATCGCGGTAGGCGTTGTTCACCTCGTAGCGGTGACGGTGGCGCTCCGACGCCTCGGCCGCGCCGTAGAGCTCGGCGGCGAGTGAACCCTCGCCGAGCGCCGCCTTGTACAGGCCCAGGCGCATGGTGCCGCCCAGGTCGCCGCCGTCGAGGATCTCGACCTGCTCGGCCATGGTCGCGATGACCGGCTCAGCCGTGTCCGGGTCGAACTCGCTCGAGGACGCCCCGTCGATGCCTGCGACATGGCGCGCGTACTCGATCACCATGCACTGCAGGCCCAGGCACAGACCCAGAGTGGGGATGCCCTGCTCGCGGGCGAAGCGGAGAGCCCCGAGCTTGCCCTCGATGCCGCGGATGCCGAAGCCGCCGGGCACGCAGATGCCGTCGACGTCGCTCAGCGCCTTGGCCGCTCCCTCGGGGGTCTCGCAGGAGTCGGACGGGATCCAGCGGATCTTCACGGCGACCTCGTGGGCGAAGCCGCCGGCCTTGAGCGCCTCGGTGACCGAGAGGTAGGCGTCCGGAAGGTCGATGTACTTGCCGACGAGGCCGATCGTGACCTCGTGCTTCGGGTTGTGCACGGCCTGCAGGACCTTCTGCCAGCGGGACCAATCCACGTCGGCGGCCTTGTCGAGGCCGAGCGCCTCGACGATGTAGGTGTCGAGTCCCTGGTCGTTGAGCATGGTCGGGATGTCGTAGATGCTGGGCACGTCGATCGCGTTCACGACCGCGTCCTCGTCGACGTCGCACATGAGAGCGATCTTGCGCTTGTTGGACTCGGTGACGGGCCGGTCGCTGCGCAGCACGAGCGCGTCAGGCTGGATGCCGATCGAGCGCAGCGTCGCGACGGAGTGCTGGGTCGGCTTGGTCTTCTGCTCGCCGGACGCGCCCATGAACGGCACCAGCGACACGTGCACGAAGAACACGTTCTTACGGCCCAGCTCGTGGCGGATCTGCCGTGCCGACTCGATGAACGGCTGCGACTCGATGTCGCCGACCGTGCCGCCGATCTCGGTGATGATCACGTCGGGTCGAGGCGTCTCGTCGGCCTGCAGGCGCATACGACGCTTGATCTCGTCGGTGATGTGCGGGATGACCTGCACCGTGTCGCCGAGGTACTCGCCGCGTCGCTCCTTGGCGATCACCTGCGAGTAGATCTGACCGGTCGTCACGTTCGCGGCCTGGCTCAGCTCGATGTCGAGGAAGCGCTCGTAGTGCCCGATGTCGAGGTCGGTCTCGGCGCCGTCATCCGTCACGAACACCTCGCCGTGCTGGAAGGGGTTCATCGTGCCCGGATCCACGTTCAGATAGGGATCCAGCTTCTGCATCACGACGCGCAGTCCGCGGGCGGTGAGCAAGTTGCCGAGGCTGGCCGCCGTCAGGCCCTTACCCAAAGAGGAAACGACACCGCCCGTCACGAAGATGTGCTTGGTGGTGTCGTTGTCTGTCCGCGCGGCTGAGTTCTGCATCACGGGCTTTTATCTTATCAGCAGGATCAGCGGTCGTCACCGTCCGACACGTCGCGCGTCGCCGCGAGGCGCGCCTCCAGCTCGGCCCGATGCGGCGGGTTGGCCCCCGCGCGTGACACGGTGATCGCCCCGGAGGCGAGCGCGGTGTCGAGCGCCGCGACGACGTTCTCAGCCGGGATCGGCGCGCCGGTGACGAGGAGGCGGTCCGTGCCGTCGCGGAGCAGCCCGAACAGCAGTCCGGACATGAACGCGTCGCCGGCGCCGATCGTGTCGACCACCGACACCGGCAGGGCGGGACGCACGTAGTGCACCCCGTCGACGAGCGCGACGACCCCCTGCGCCCCGCGAGTGACCGCGACGAAACGAGCACCGGCCGCGGCGAGCTCCTCCAGGACCTCGTCGGCACCCGCGTCCGGCCGCAGCCATGCCGCGTCCTCGTCGCTGAGCTTGACGACGTGCGAGACGGCGGCCAGCTCGAAGACGCGCCGGCGCGCGGCGTCCGCCGGGCCGATGACGTCCACCCGGATGTTCGGATCGAACGAACGCAGGGTGCTGTCGGGAGCGCCGCGGTAGGCCGCGAGCAGGGCGCTCGACCCTGGCTCCCGCAGTGCGCCGATCGATCCGGTGTGCACGAGCGCGAGTCCGTCCAGTTCGGGCACCGTGATCTCGCCGGTCAGCGCGAACTCGTACTCCGCGCTCCCGTCCTCGGCGAGTGTCGCCGTCGCCGTCCATGATTCGCCGGCCACGAGCGTGTCGGCACCGACACCGACGCGGTCCGCCGCGAGGTGCGCCCGGATCATGTCGCCGTACGCGTCGTCGCCGATCCGGGCGTGCAGGACCGGCGGCCGACCCAGCCGCGCGAGACCGACGGCGACGTTCATGGGCGAGCCGCCCGCGTGCGCCGCTCCGCCCACGACGATGTCCACGAGGGCCTCGCCGATCACCGTGATCCGCGGATGCGTCATGCCGGGTCCACCTCTCCTGCTTCCACGATCAACTCGTCGATCCGCACACTACCGCCCACCGCGTGCAGAGTGACGCAGTCGGAGGATCGCTCGGCCAGGCGATCGGTGAGCACGGCGGTCCCGTCGTCGGCGAACAGCTCGATCGAACCGTTGTCCAGCCAGAGCACGGCATCCAGGCCGCCTCCGCGCACGGGCATGCGCTCGACGCTGCCGAACGCGTCCGGGAACTCTGCGGCGCCGATCCGGCGATCCAGGGCGAGCTCGCCGTCGTGCAGGTGAAGGACCGCGGCCGGCGCGAGCTCCTCGCCGAAGCGCAACTGGGCCGATGCGCCGTGATCCAGCCGCAGGCGCAGCCGGATCCGCGACGGGGTCGGCACATCGAGAGTCAGTGGCGCACCGGGCCTCACCTCCGCCTCGGCGACGGCGCCGATCGGCCTCAGCGCCGGCCCGATCGGCTCCTGACGAAGGCGGATCCGGCCGTCCGCCGTGACGAGCGACAGTCTGCGGGCGAGCGTCATCGCGCCGCGCTGCGGCTCGGCGCCGAGCGGCGGCATCTGCTCCGCATAGTCCCAGTTGCTCATCCACGCCATCAGGATGCGGTCTTCGTCGGGAAGCCCGGCGAACGTCACACCGGCGTAGCAGTCCCGCCCGTAGTCGACCCAGTCCAGGGCGGCCAGCTCGGCCTCCGACGACTCCGCACCGGCCTCGACCTCGGGGATCGCGAGGTCCGGCGTGAAGCGGACACCGTCGAACGACCCGACGACGTACATCGTGCCGGATCCGCCGGCCAGTCCACCGGGGTTCATGCTCACGATCAGCACCCAGCGCACCTCACGGGGATCCCCGTCCACCGGCAGCGGGAACAGATCCGGGCATTCCCACACCCCGAACGCGGTGCCGCGCGGGCCGTACTCGGAGAGGAACTCCCACCGGCGCAGGTCGTCGGAGCGGTAGAGGACGACCTTCCGCTGCATGGCCTCGACGGCCACCATGACCCAGTACTCCCCGCGGGCGCCCGAATAGCGGAACACCTTGGGGTCGCGGAAATCGGCGGATCCGCGATCCAGCACGGGGTTCCCGGGGAACATCGACCAGGTCAGGCCGCCGTCCGCACTGGATGCGATCCCCTGCGACTGATGCCCGGCCGCCCGGTCGGCGAGCGTGAACACGGCCACGAGCGGGGCCGCGCCGTCGGCGGCCAAGCCGCTGGTGTTGCTCGCATCGAAGACCGCAGACCCCGAGAAGATCTCATGCTCCGCCGTGTAGCGGATCGCGATCGGGAGCTCCTGCCACGCCACCAGGTCCGTGCTGGAGGCATGACCCCAGCTCATGAATCCGTGGTCGGCGCCGTGCGGGTTGTACTGGAAGTACAGGTGGTAGCGCCCGTCGTGGAAGATCAGCCCGTTCGGGTCGTTCAGCCAGTTGCGCGCTGAGGAGAAGTGGATGAGCGGGCGTGTCATGGGCGGATCCTCCAGGAGGGCTGCGGTCGTCATCGTCGGGTGCGGATCTCGAGGGACAGCAGTTCGGCGACGCCACCGTTGACGAAGAAGCCGACGTGTTCGCCCGCACGCCGGTAGAGGCGGGTGCTCAGCGCGACGCGACGGTCCACGACCGCGACGAGGATGTCCTCCGACACGACGATCTCGACCCGGTGCCGCCCGGCCGGCAAGGTGCAGCGTCGTTCGAAGACGAACGGCACGTCGCCGGAGATCTGCCACTGCTCGCCGCCGGTGACCGTGCGCGGCCAGCGATCGAACACCACCCGGTCGCGACGCGGCTCCAGCCGGATCGCCCCGGCCTCGTCGCCGTCCGCGGTCGAGCGCACCAGGAGCCCCACCTCCTCCGTGCCCTCGGCGATGTCCAGTTCTGCCGTGAGCAGGTAGGTGTCGGGCAGCTCGGCGTCGCCGATGGCCTGCGCGAAGCCGTCCGTGCCGTCCAGACGCACCGGCACCGGCATCGTGCCGGGCGCCACGGGCACGGAGAACGACGCGAGGAACTCGTCCGGCAGCCGGAAGGACAGGGTGCCGTCCGTTCCCTGCGTCGCCTCGAGGGTCGAGAGCGTTCCCGCCCACTGCCAGGCGCCGTCGTCGGTGGCTCCGTCACGGCTCGCGATCCAGCCGACGAAGAAGCGCCGCCCGTCGCGTTCGACGGTCTTCGCCGCGTAGAAGGACCGCGCATCGACCGTGTCGTCGTCGGGAACGAGCCAGGGTCCGTCGACGGAGCGGGAGATCCGGTATCGGGTGCAGAACGCGTCGGAGAACTCCGAGTAGACCAGGTACCACCAGTCCCCCCAGCGGAACACGTCGGGGCACTCGTGAGCGATGTAGCGGCGCGGATCCCAGAACGGCGCGACCGGGGTCCACGCCATGAGGTCCGTGGAGGTCAGCTGCGCGATGGTGCCACGCCGGCGCGTCGGCCCCTCGGCGTGCCGTGCCGCGACCAGCATCCGCCAGGCATCCCCATCGCGGAACACGAACGGATCCCGCCAGTCCCCCGTCTCGTACCCTTCGGGGGCGCCGAACGTGAGTTCGGGGTGCTTGACCCACCCGGTGAGTCCCACGGCACTCGTGGCATGTGCGACCAGCTGCAGCGGGCGCCCGTCGTCGCCGAGCCGCCACGGGTTGTTGGCGGTGGAGAACAGATGCGCGACGCCGTCATCGTCGATCACGACGGATCCCGTGTAGACGTTGAAGTCCTCGGCGTCCGGTCCGCCACTCGGGACCGCGACGCCGTGATCCTCGAAGTGCACGAAGTCGGTGGTGGTCACCAGATGCCAGGGCATCCCGCTCTTCGGCACCTTCCGATCATCGAAGAGATACCAGAGGTGGAAGACGTCGTCGCGCTGGAACGGGATGACATCTCCGACCCAGCCGCCGTCGGGACGGAAGAACACGGTGTCGGTCATCGGTGCGAGCTCCGTTCAGGGGTCGGAAGGGGACGGCGCCGCCCGCACCACAGGACCGCAACAGGTCCTGCGGCACGGCGCGCGGGATCGCGTTCTAGCGGGACGAGCCCGCTGTGACGCCGGAGATGAAGTAGCGCTGCGCGAAGATGAACAGCAGCACGCTCGGGATCATCGCGAGCACCACGCCGGCCAGGACGACCGAGATCGACCCTGTGCCGAGATTTCCCTGCAACCCGACCAGTCCGAGCGGCAGAGTGAAGTTGCTCTGGGACTGGAGGAAGATCAGCGGGCGGTAGAACTCGGCCCAGAATCCCGAGAAGTTCAGGATCGCAAGGGTCGAGATCGCAGGGGCCGCCATCCGTGCGTACACGTGGAAGAAGACGCCCCACTGGCTCGCCCCGTCGATGCGAGCGGCTTCGCCCAGCTCTTTCGGCATCTGCATGAAGTACTGCCTCATGAGGAACGTGCCGAAGGCGCTGCCGAGAGCCGGGATGATCAGCGACGCGAGGCTGTCCGTGAGCCCGAGCGTCTTGATGATCAGGAACACGGGGATGATGATCGTCTGCAGCGGAACCATCATCGTCGCCAGGAAGGCGCCGAAGATCCAGTTCTTCCCGGGGAACGAGATCATCGCGAAGGCGTACCCGGACAGCGTGCAGGTGATGGTCTGCCCGACGACGATGACGAGCGTGACGATCGTGCTGTTCAGGAAGAACTGCCCGATGGGGATCTGCTCGAAGACGGCGGCGTAGTTGCCGAAGTCAGGAGCGAACGGGATCCACTGCGGCGGGTTGGTGAAGGCATCGGCGGGTGTCCGCAGGGATGTGGAGAACGCCCACAACAGCGGTCCCAGCGCGAAGACGGCGGCGATGATGAGGGTGATCAGACCGGCGATCCTGCCGAAGACCCGCCGTCTTCCGACGACCGCCCGCCGCATGGGCCGACGACCGGTCACGAGTGTGGTGGTCGCGCTCATTGGTAGAACACCACCTTCCGGGAGGCGAGGAACTGGATGCCGGTGATCGCGAGGATCAGCAGCAGGAGGATGATGGCGATCGCCGACGAGTAGCCGAACTGGAGGTTCTGGAACCCTGTCTGGTACATCGAGATGGTCGCGGTCATGGTCGCTATCCCCGGCCCGCCCTTGGTCATGATGTAGGGCTGGTCGAACAGCTGCATCGCGTTGATCAACGCGATCACCGCCGCGAACAGGATCGTCGGGCTGATCAACGGGATCTTGATCCGGAACAGCGTGCGCAGCGGGCCGGCTCCGTCGATCGAGGACGCTTCCAGCACGTCCGTGGGGACCGCCATCAACGCGGACACGAACAGCACGAAGGTGAAGCCCACCTGCTGCCAGACCACGATCAGGACGATCGTCACCTGCGCACCGAACGGGCTGGTGAGCCACGGGACGTTGGAGAGCCCGAGCAGGTTCAGGTAGTAGTTGATCGCGCCGAACTTGTTGTCGAACAGGTAGCCCATGAAGATCGCCACGGCCGCCGTGGAGGCGAGCAGCGGTAGATAGAAGGCCGTGCGGAAGAAGGTGCGCCCGAAGGTGGAGGTGCGCTGGTTGACCAGCACCGCGAGGAACAGCCCGAGCGACAGCTGCAGCACGACGATCGCGATTGCCATGCAGATGGTGACGCCGAACGACTGCAGCACCGGACTGTCCGAGAAGAAGCGCTCGTAGTTGCCCAGCCCTGCCCAGGTCGGCGGGGAGATGACGTCCCAGTCGAAGAACGACAGGCCGAGCGACGCGAGGATCGGCGCGAACGTGAACACGGTCACGAACAGCATCGCCAGCCCGATCATCGCGAAGCCGAACGTCGCCTCCCGCCGGGCCGTCCGCCGCGCACCGGGGCGACGGACGGGCCGGGGAGGCTTCGCACCGCGGGGCGTCGCACGAGGTGCGACGTGCGCAGGAGAAGCGGTGGTAGACATCAGCTGCCCTTCGCCACCTTCTCGAGATCGCTCTGCATGGCGTCGAGAGCGGCCTTCGCGTTTCCGGACGAGATGGCCTCGGTGGTGCGCTGATTCAGCGATGTCGCGAGGGCGTTGTAGTACGACGGCGCCGAGATCGGCACGGATCCGTCGAGCTGGTCGTAGAACACGGACCAGTTCTTCGGCCCGGTCGTCTTGTAGCGCTCAGCGGTCATCAGCGACTTGCGTCCCGGTGTCGTGACGTTGCCCGGGAACATGATGTCGAAGCTCTCCGGCTCGATCATCATCTTGATGACCTCCCACGCGGCGTCCTTCTTCTGCGACGACTGGAAGATCGAGTAGCCTCCTGTGCCGAACAGGCTCTTGTTGCCCTTCCACGTGGGGAACGCCTGCACGTCGAAGCTGCCGTCCTTCATCCCCGCGTTGTGCAGGCCGCCTGCCCAGAACCCGCCGCCGATGGTCATCCCGACCCGTCCGGAGGAGAACAGCCCCTGCAGGGTAGCGCCGCCGCCGACGTCGGGCGACGGGGAGTAGCCGGCCTTCTGCAAGTCGATGACGTACTGCAGCGCCTCGATGGACGCGTCGGAGTTCGCCGTCGGCGCCCCCCACTTCCAGCCGCCCTTGCGGCCTTCGATGCTCTTGTCGCCCGCGTCGTAGGCCTTGTTCCACAGCCAGTCGCCGCCCGAGTACTTGCCCTCCTCCACGAGATTGCCGCCGTTGGCGTAGAGGAAGGAGGTCCAGCTGCCCCACAGCCGCACCACCCAGTCGAACGGGAGGATGTCGCCGCCGACCTTGGAGATCTTCTCCGCCGTGGTGTGGAAGTCATCGATGCTCCACCCGGTGGCGGGAGCCGACGCGCCCGCACGCTGCAGCACGTCGTTGTTGAAGAACATGCTGCCCGCGTTGAAGCTGTCGGGCATGTTGTAGAGATGGCCGTCGACCATCATCGCCTCGATCAGCGCGGGGTGGATGTCGTTGAAGTAGCTCGACTTCAGGCTCGACATGTCCTTGCTGACGTAGTCGTCGAGCGGGACGATGAGCTTCTTGCCCGCCATCAGTTGCAGGCCCTCGGTCGCGACGCTCACGATGTCCGGCGCCTGGCCGGCTGCGATGAGCGTCAGCACCTTCGCGAGGAAATCGTTCCAGTCGGTGCCGTTGATGGCGGTGATCTTCAGGCTCAGGTCCTTGTCGATCTTCTTGATCTTGGGCTGCAGCGCGGTCTGCAGCGTGGTCGCCGCCTTCTGGTCGCCGAAGTACAGCATCGTCAGCGTGCCGGTCTTGGATCCCCCGCCGGAGGGTGCGCAGCCCGTCAGGCTCGCCCCCATTCCCAGCAGCGCAGCACTCGCCAGGCCATAGCCTCCGAGCCGCAGAAGATCACGTCGACCCATCACAGGTCTGAACTCGCGTGCCATCAACTTCTCCTCTCTGAGAGTGAATCGGCTTGCACCTTCTTGTGCAGATCAGGGTGTGGTGAACCGATTTATCCGACGCTAACACCTACCAGCAAAGGCACGCAAGCGATGTTGCTAAATTAATTCACCACAAGTGACTGATCCGCTAGGTTAGGAGGAGGCGATGGAGAGGAGGCTGACGATGTCGACAGCGCCGAGGCCCACACTTGCGGACGTCGCACGGTTGTCCGGCCTGTCCAAGACCGCAGTCAGCCTCATCCTCAACGACAGGCCGTCCCGGTTGTCGGACGACGCCGTCGACCGGGTCAGGACCGCAGCGGCACAACTGGGCTACAAGCCAAATCCTGCCGCGCAGAGCCTGCGCTCCGGGAAGACCCGTTCGATCGGGTTCATCTCCGACCAGGTCACGATCACGCGCTTCGCCTCGGCGATGGTGCGCGGGACGCTCCGTGCCGCCAAGGAGCTCGACCACACCGTCCTCATCACCGAGACCGGTGACGACCCCTCGCAGCTGGCCGCCGCCTTCGATGAGCTCATAGACCGTCGCGTCGACGGTGTGATCGTCGGCCTGATGGCCGCGCGGATGGTCGACGTACCGGCGGCTCCTCGCGGCATCCCGGTCGTGATCGTCAACGGACGCACGCCGGACGATCTGCCCAGCGTGCTGCCCGACGAGTACGCCGCGGGTCACGCTGTGGCCTCGGTGCTGCTGGATGCCGGCCACTCACGCGTCGGATTCATCGGGGACGTGCCGCACATCGCCGGCGACCCGCGTCGGTCCGTCACGATCGCGCGGCGCCTCGCGGGCATACGCGACGCCTTCGCCGAACGCGGCGTCGCCGGCCCTGTCGACGTCGTCGTCGAGGACTGGACGACGGCCATCGGCTTCGGGCAGACCCAGCGGATGCTGGACATGCACTCCGACCTGACCGCGATCATCGCTGCCACCGACGGGGTCGCGTTCGGCATCTATCAAGCCCTGAGCGAGCGCGGTCTGAGCATCCCCGCCGACATCTCCGTGGTGTCGTTCGACGATGAGGACCTCGCCGGACTGGTACGCCCAGGCCTCACCACCGCGCGGTTGCCGTATGAGCAGATGGCGCGGGTCGGCGTCGAGATGCTGCTCGGTGAGCGCGACCTCGCCCATGAGCTGCTGCCCATGCCGCTGATCGTCCGGGACTCCGTGCGCGACCTGCACTGACCTGCCTCGGGGCCGCCGGATCCGCGGACGTGGGCCTCAGCCCTCCCGCAGGGCGAGCAGCTCGCGGGCGTGCTCGAGCGCAGCCCCCGAGTCGGCGAGACCGGAGAGCAGGCGCGCCATCTCGGCCTCGCGGTCCTCTCCGTCGAGGCGGCGGACGCTGGAAGCCGTCACCTGACCGTCATTCGCCTTCACCACACTCAGGTGGTTGTTCGCGAAGGCCGCAACCTGGGCGAGGTGCGTGACGGCGATCACCTGGGAGGTGCGGGCGAGCCGGGCCAGTCGGCGCCCCACCTCGATCGCGGCCGCACCGCCGATGCCGGCGTCGACCTCGTCGAACACGAAGGTCGGGACCGGATCCGTGCCGGCGATGACGACCTCGATCGCGAGCATCACGCGCGACAGCTCGCCTCCCGACGCGCCCTTCGCGACGGATCGCGGATCCGCGCCGGGGTGAGGAGCGAGCAGGATGGCGACGTCGTCGCGCCCGTGAGTGCTCTCGGGCCCCTCGGTGACCGCGACCACGAGACGAGCATCCGGCATGGCGAGGGCGTGCAGCTCCTCGGTCACGGCGGCGCCGAGCCGGCCGGCGGCCTCGGTGCGCGTCGCGGTGAGGGCCGTGGCCGCCTCGTCGAGCGTCGCCCGAGCGGTGTCGCGCTCGACGGTGAGCCGTTCGATGTGGTCGGAGTCGTCATCGAGCTCGGCGAGTCGTGCGGATCCGGTGTTCCAGAGCTCCAGCGCTGCGTCGAGGGTGCCGTGGGCGCGGACCAGACCCGCGAGAGCGGCCCTGCGCTCCTCGACCGCCGCCAGCTCATGAGGGCCTGACTCGTCGAGATCGGCGAGATAGCCGCTCAGCTGCGCCGCGATGTCGGTGGCGCGGTAGCCGATCTCGGCGATGCTCTCCGCGATCGAGGTCAGCTCGGGATCGCCCGCACGTTCCAGAGCGCGTCGGGCCTCCGCCGCCAGGGTCGTCACGTCGCTGGCGCCGTCCTCGTCCGACAGCGCCGCACGAGCGATGGCGGCGGACTGACGCAGCTCCTCCGCGTTCGCGAGGCGCTCCGCACGCTCGGCGAGAGCGTCGTCCTCCCCCGGCTGCGGATCAGTGGCCTCGATCAGCGCGAGAGCCTCGCGAAGATCCCCGGCCTCTCTCCTGCGACGCTCCTGGTTGCCGCTGATCTCCTCGAGCTCGGCGGACAGGGCGCGCCAGCGCTCCCAGGCAGCCTCGTACTCGGCCTTGACGAGCGCGATCGCGGATCCGCCGAAGCGATCCAGCGCGTCCCGCTGCGCGGCGGCGGACCGCAGCCGCAGCTGTTCGGACTGGCCGTGCACGACGACCAGGTCGTCGGCCAGATCCGCGAGCACTCCGGCCGGGGCCGCGCGACCGCCGACGCTCGCCCGGCTGCGTCCCTCCGCGGTGAGCGTGCGGGAGACGTACAGCTCGCCGCGCTCGTCATCGTAGGGCTCGAGCTCGCCGCCGGCATCGGCGACGGTGTCCGCGACCGATCCGGCACTCGGTACGATCCACACGCCGGCGACCGAGGCCTGGGCCGCCCCCGCGCGCACGGCGCCCGAATCGGCCCTGGCTCCCAGCAGGAGTCCGAGGCCCGTCACGACCATGGTCTTGCCCGCGCCGGTCTCGCCCGTGATCGCGGTGAATCCCGGCCCGATCTGCAGCACCGCCTCGGCGATGACACCGAGATCGCGCAGGCGCATCTCCTCGATCACGCGTCCGCCCCCCGCCAGCCGGAGACCGGCAGCTGGAACTTGCGCACGAGCCGGTCGGTGAACACGCTCGGGTGCAGCCGTGCAAGGCGCACCGGGCGCGAGGAACGGCGCACGATGACCCGCGCGCCGCGTGGGAGCTCGTGCGAACGCCGCCCGTCGCACCAGAGGATCGCGGTGCCGTCGTTGCGATCCAGCAGCTCGATCGCGACGGGTGCGCCCGGTGCGACCACGAGCGGTCGCGCGAACAGGGCATGGGCCGACAACGGCACCACGGCGATGGCCTCGACACCCGGCCAGATCACCGGGCCACCCGCCGAGAAGTTGTACGCCGTCGCGCCGGTCGGCGTCGACACGACCATCCCGTCGCAGCCGAAGGTGGTCAGCGGGCGCCCGTCGATCTCGACGACCACCTCGATCATGCGCTCGCGACTGGCCTTCTCCACGGTCGCCTCATTCAGCGCCCAGGTGCTGTAGAGCACGGATCCGTCGGCATCCTTCACGCGCACCGCGAGCGCCATGCGCTCCTCAACGGAGTAGTCGCGGTCGATGACGCGCGCCACCGCGGCGTCCATGTCGTCGCGCTCGATCTCGGCGAGGAAGCCCACGTGCCCCATGTTGATGCCGAGGACGGGTGCCGTGCCGTCGCGCACGAGTTCGGCCGCACGAAGGATGGTGCCGTCGCCCCCCAGCACGATGGCCAGTTCGATGTCCTCGACGGGAATGTCCGTCCCCAGCACGTCGACGTCGGCGAAGAACGCGTCCTCCGCCGCCAGCTCGGCCCGGTCGTCACCGGAGAGAACCGGCCGGGCACCCGCGCTGCGGAGCGCGGTGACAACCCGTCGGGCGGCCTGCACGGTCTCATCCCGGCGCGCATGTGCGACGACGAGGATCCTGCGCTCGTTCATCGTGCTCCTGCCATCTCGTCGATCGTGCTCATCCATTCTGTCGGATTGCCTTCGGCGCCGCGGGAACGATCCCCCGCTCGCAGATGCACCAGGTACTCGGCGTTGCCGTGCGTGCCGAGGATCGGCGAGGGCAGGAGCCCACGGACACCGAATCCCTGATCCCACGCGCTCCACAGCACGCGGGCCACAGCATCGGCGCGGATCGCGGGGTTGGTCACGAGCCCGCCGCGCACCGCGGTCCGCCCCACCTCGAACTGCGGCTTGATCAGCAGCACGACGTCGGCGTCGGCGTCGGCCGTGACCGCGATCGCGGGGAGTACGAGCGTCAGGGAGATGAAGGACAGATCTCCGACCACGAGCGACGGCTTGACGCCCTCCCCCGTCGCCGCCGCCAGAGCCGCGGCGTCCATGTGACGGACATTGAACCCTTCCACGGCGATGACACCGGGATCCAGGCGGATCGATGCCGCGAGCTGGTCGTGCCCCACGTCCACCGCCAGCACCGCACGAGCACCGCGCTCACGCAGGACCTGGGTGAAGCCGCCCGTGGACGCGCCCATGTCCAGCGCGAGCCGCCCCGCAGGATCGATGCCGAAGCCGTCCAGCGCGGCGATGAGCTTGTGCGCGCCGCGGCTGACGTAGTGATCGGCGCCGGCGACGTCGATCGCGTCGCCGTCCTCGACCTTCGTGGACGCCTTGACCACGGGCCTCCCGTTGACGGTGACCAGACCGCCATCGATGAGCGTCACCGCATGCGTACGGGACCGGGCGAGGCCGCGTTCCGCCAGAGCGGCATCCAGACGAGCCGTCATCCGCGATCGGGACCCGGCTGCGTGGACGTGGCGGCCCGCGGCGCGCTCTCCAGCCGACGCGCCAGGTCGTCGTGCAGGGTCTGGTAGGCCGCGGCGCGAGAGTCCAGCGGCTGCCCTTCGATCAGGCGCAGTCGACTCCAGAGCCCGTCCGAGGGATCCGGTTCCGTGTTCTCGCTCACCCCCTCAGCCTACGGCGAGATGGTGACGTTCCGACGGATTACGGGCGGTGGAACGGATCCGCGTACAGGCGCTCGGGCACGCGGAAGCCGAAGATCTGCCGGCCGGTGCGCCAGATCGCCGCCGTGCCCGCGCGCACGAGATCGATCGGCCGATCGCCCTCGCTGAGGATCGTGATGTCGGGACCGTCCACTCGGACGGACGCGCCCCGCACCGTGACCGTGTCGCCCTTGATCTGCGTCGAGGGGTACGGTTCGTCCAGTTCGCGCAGGTCGCCGAGGATGTACGTCGGACGCGAGCCCTCGGCGGCGGCCAGAAGGTGCTTGGGCCGATCGATGCCGGTGAGCACGAGCACGGACTCGATTCCCGCGCGGGACGCTCCGGCGATGTCCGTGTCGAGACGGTCGCCGATGAACAGCGGGTGTTTCGCACCGAACCGCGCGACGGCCTCCTCGAAGATCGGCGTCTCCGGCTTGCCCGCGACGGTCGCGAGGCGGCCGATGGCCGTGTGCACGGCCGAGACCAGCGTCCCGTTCCCGGGGGCGACACCGCGCGACTGCGGGATCGTCCAGTCCGTGTTCGTCGCGATCCACGGGATACCGCCCTCGTCCTCGGGCAGCTTCAAGGCGAACGCCGCTTCGGCGAGGTCCTTCCAGCCGACCTCGGGAGCGAACCCCTGAACAACCGCGGCGGGAGCGTCATCCGCGCTGCGCGTGACGCGGAATCCGGCCTTGTGCACCTCGTCGACGAGGCCCTCCCCGCCGACGACGAGAACCGTCGATCCCGCCGGGATGAGGGTGCTGACGAGGCGCATCGCGGCCTGCGGACTGGTGACGACCTCGTTCGGGGCGACAGTCAGCCCGAGCTCGGAGAGGTGAGCGGCGACCGATGCATCGGTGCGCGAGGCGTTGTTGGTGATGTAGCCGAGGCGGCGCGACGCTTCGACCTTCTTCAGGCTCTCGATCGCGTGCGGGATCGCGCCGGCGCCCGCGTAGACCACGCCGTCAAGGTCGGCGAGCACCACGTCGACGTCGGTCAGCGGCGTGCGCTTGTCCCGGGAGAACAGGCTCACTCGGCCCTCTCCGCGTCCTCCGGATGCGTTGCCTCTGCCGGTTCGGCCTGCGGGATCACGTCCCCAGCGGACTCGCGTTCGGCGCTCTCGGACTGAGCACCGGCCTCGTCGATGCCGTCGGACTCGACGGTCTCATCGTCTTCGCCAGCCTCCGCGGCCTCGTCGTCTTCGCCGGCCTCGTTCTCGTCGTGGGCGATGTCGATGCTCTCCGACCCCTCAGCGAGATCCTCATAGGCGTCCTCGACGATCAGTTCCTCGTCGTCGCCGTGACCGAGCGCCGCAGACGCGACCTCTGCGCGCTCCTGCCAGAACGCCGCCTCCTCGACGCGGCCGAGGTCCTCGAGCACCGCGGCACGCGCGGCGAAGAGTGCAGGGCTCCAGTCGAAGGCCAGGTCGGGATTGAGCTCGGGGATCTCGAGCTCGCCGAGTGCCAGCTCCGTCTCGCCGCGATCCAGGCGAGCGCCCGACATCGCAATGGCGAGCGCCACGCGCGTCGCGGTCGGGAGCGCAGCCCGGTCGACCGAGCGCGCCTCTTCCAGGGCACGGTCGGGGCGCCCCATGCCGCGCTCGCTGTCGACGATCAGTGCGATCTGGTCGTCGCTCCCGGAGATCCGACGGTAGGTGCGCAGCTCCCGCAGGGCCAGGGCGAAATCGCCCATCGCGTACGCCGTGATGGCCACGGACTCCCGCACCACCGCGACCCGGCCGGCACGGCGCGACGCCGCAAGGGCATGCAGGTGCGCGCGTTCGGGGTCCTCATTGATGAGCTGGGCTGCCATGGCGAGGTGACGCGCGACCTGCTCAGCGTTCTCCTTGCTGAGGGTCTTCAGCTCGTTCCGGGCAGAGGGATGAAGATCGCGCGCCGTGACGTCGTCCGGAAGCTCCGGGTCGCGCGGTCGGTCAGCAGCGAAAGTGTCACGACGAGGCCGGTCGCCTTCGCGGCGCGGACGGTCGTCGCCACTGCGGAACGGCCGATCTCCATCGCGGCGCGGTCGGTCGTCGCCTCCACGGTAGGGGCGGTCGCCGTCACGGCGCGGGCGGTCGGTGCGATCCGAGGACCCCCGGTAAGGGCGGTCGCCATCCCGACGCGGTCGGTCGTCGCCACTGCGGAACGGCCGGTCACCGTCACGACGCGGTCGGTCGTCGCCACTGCGGAACGGCCGGTCACCGTCACGACGCGGTCGGTCGGTGCGATCCGAGGCCGCCTGGTAGGGGCGGTCGCCGTCGCGGCGCGGGCGGTCGTCGCCGCCACGGTAGGGACGGTCGCCGTCACGGCGCGGACGGTCGGTGCGATCCGAGGTACCGCGGTAAGGGCGGTAACCATCCCGACGCGGACGGTCATCGCCACTGCGGAACGGCCGGTCGCCATCGCGGCGCGGACGGTCATCGCCGGTGCGGAGCGGGCGGTCCCCATCGCGACGCGGACGGTCGGTGCGATCCGAGGACCCCCGGTAAGGGCGGTCGCCATCGCGACGTGGGCGGTCGTCGCCGCCACGGTAGGGGCGGTCGCCATCGCGGCGCGGGCGGTCGTCGCCGCCACGGTAGGGGCGGTCTCCGTCACGGCGCGGACGATCGTCGCCACTGCGGAACGGCCGATCTCCATCGCGGCGCGGTCGGTCGTCGCCTCCACGGTAGGGACGGTCGCCGTCACGGCGCGGGCGGTCGGTGCGATCCGAAGACCCCCGGTAAGGGCGGTCACCATCGCGACGCGGGCGATCGTCGCCGCTACGGAACGGTCGGTCGCCATCACGACGCGGACGATCCGAGGAATCGCGGTAAGGGCGGTCGCCGCCACTGCCCTGCGGACGGTCACCGCGCGCAGGGCCCTGACGGAAAGAACGTTCGGAACGGTCGCCGTCGACATAGCGACGGGGCCGCCTCGCGTCGTCATCCTTGCGGTCGCGCGAGGGCTTGCCGTCTTCGGCCATGTCGGGACTCCTTCCGTTGAGCATGTTAAC
>NZ_JAJTTF010000019.1 GCF_021341785.1 Microbacterium sp. Au-Mic1 | reverse complement strand
GACGGTGCGGGGGTCGGATCCGCGACCGCCGCGGGCGTCGCCGCGAACGTCGAGACGACGATGGCGGCGCCCGCGAGGGCGGCGAGGGCGAGGCGGCGCAGACGCCGGCGCGGGAGGGGCATGCGGGACTCCATCGGATCGAGTGCGGGCGTGATCGGGTGCTCGTCGGGGTGGATGCGTGTCAGGCGGGCAGCTGGGCGACCCGACCGGCGTAGCGGTGCCGCCAGCCGGTGTTCGTGTCGGCGGTGACGACGACGTCGTAGTACCCCTCGGACGTCGGCCAGGTCACCTTCTCGGTCGCGCCCGGCTTGACCCAGATGCGCTGCGCGGTGCCGGCGTGGTCATTCGGAGTGAGCGCGTAGTGCACGCTCTGGCGGCCGTCGTTGTGCAGCGCGATCTCGACGGTCGGCGTCTCGCCGGCCACGAGGTCGACCTCGATGCGGGGCACGGCGCTGCCGTTCTGACCCGCGGGCAGGACCGTGCCGGCGTGCGCGCGGACGAAGCCGTCGGGCCCGTACACCGAGAACGCGTAGCGGCCGTCCTGCGCGGTCGCATCCCAGACGTGCGTCGCGGGCTTGGTCCCGGAGACCGTGTACGGCGTGTTCGCGAACGGCAGGTACTTGTCGGGGAATGCCTGCAGGCTCAGCGCCTTGCCCGAAGGACCTCCGACCACGCTGAGCTGCACGCTGACCTTGCCGGTCTTTCGGTCCTCCACGAAGACGCCGTGCGGGTGGTACGAGAGCGGCCGGTGCTTGAGCGGCGTGCTCGACCACTTGTCGGCCGGCGGCACCTGGGTGCCGATCGTGCCGCCCGCACGGGCGATCTGCACCAGGGCGTCTGTGTCGGGCAGGGACGGGATGTCGATCACGGGGTGCGCGAAGTCCATCGCGCTGGTGAGGTCGCCGCTGATCCCACGGCGCCAGGCGCTGATCGTGGTCGACAGCGCCGGCGTGCCGATGGCCGTGGTCCAGGTCTCGAGGAAGCGGATGAGCGACGTGTGATCGAAGGTCTCGGTGCCGACCCAGCCGCCGCGCGTCCACGGCGAGACGAGGATCGTCGGGATGCGGGCGCCGTAGCCGATCGGGGTGGATCCGTTGTACTCGCCCGGGGTGCCCGGCTCGGCGAACGGCGGCAGGACGTGGTCGAAGTAGCCGTCGTTCTCGTCGAACGTCATGATGAGCAGCGTGCTCTTCCAGATGTCGGGGTTGCTCTGCAGCGTCTGGATCACCCGGTTCGAGAAGTGCGCGCCGTGCTCGGGGTTCGCCGAGGGATGCTCCGACCAGCTGTACGGCGCGACGATCCAGGAGACCTGCGGCAGCGGGTACTGCGCGCCGGGCTTGCACGCCGCGATGAAGTCCTTCAGCACGCCGTTCAGGTTGGCGTCGCTGTCGTTGTTGGTCACCCCGGTCGAGGCGTAGGGCGCGGATCCGGCCCGCCAGACCAGGCCGGTGCCGGCGGCGTTCTTGGTGGCATCGTTGCGGTTGGCGAGGTCCTGCGCGGACGAGCCCGAGGTCGTGAAGGCGTTGAAGCCGCGGATCGGGTTGTCGGTGTAGTCGCCGACCCAGCTGGATCCGTTGTTCGTGTTGTCGACGTAGATCCGCCACGAGACGCCGGCGGCCTGCAGCGCCTCGGGGTAGGTCTGCCAGGTGCGGTTGCCGTTGGACTCGCCGCCGTTGTCGACGACGCCGCCCGAGGTGCCGGTCCAGGCGTAGAGGCGGTTGGGCGTGGTCGGCCCCATGACCGAGCAGTGCCAGTTGTCGCAGATCGTGTAGGCGCTCGCGAGCGAGTACTGCCAGGGGATCTCCTCGCCGGAGACGTAGTGCATGGTGTTGGCGCCCTTGGCGCCGATCCAGTTGTTGTAGCGCCCACCGGCCCACGCCGAGGTGCCGCCCGAGTACGAGTGGTCAAGGCCTGTGGTGGTGCCGGCGACCGTGGTCACCCGGCTCGGCTTCACGAACGAGGACCCCTGCGGCTGGGAGAACACGTCGGTGCCGTTCTGGAAGCGCAGGGCCTGCTTGTCATCGAAGCCGCGCACTCCGGGCAGGGCGCCGTAGTAGTGGTCGAAGGAGCGGTTCTCCTGCATGAGGATCACGACGTGCTTGATGTCGGTGATGTCGCCGGAGAAGCCCTCGGGCAGGGCGTAGACGCGCGGCCCGCCCGCGGCAAGGGCACCCGCGCCCTCGGCGGCCGATGCCGACGGGGCGGCCGCCCCTGCGCCGAATCCGGCGCCCACGGCGGCGGCGCCGCCCAGCAGGCCGAGCGCGCGCAGCATGCCGCGGCGGGTCATCCCGCTGTGCAGCACCTCATCGGGGACCGTGCGGGGACGCTCGTACGGATCCGGGCGGAACGGGACGGGCTCGCTGGACATGGACGCTCCTCGGGACGACGGGGCACCCGGTGCGGGCGCCGACCTCGAGGACAGCAAGCGGAAGGGAACGAACGGTGAACGCCGGAGGACGAGCCGGTGGCATCGGCACGGTGGACCCCGGATCGGGCCGCCGAGCGTGCACACTGGGCTGTTTCCGGCCCGGCTCAGAGCGCGGTGCGGACCGTCTGCCCCGCCTCGATCTCGAAGGCGATCGCACCCGCGCGGTAGCGGTCGACGCCGAGCTCCACGAGCCTGCCTTCGCGCGTCGTCGTCGTGCGGCCGACCTGCAGCAGCGGGCTGGATCGGCGCACGCCCAGCAGCGCGGCGTCCTCGGTGGTCGCCGCGACCGCCTCGATCCGGTGGTTCGTCGACGCGACGCGGATCCCGGCCTCGGCGAGCGCGACCGTGGTCGAGCGCACGTCGTCGGGCACCCGCGTGATGACCTCCGCCACCCACGGCGCCCAGACCGACCGCTCGATCATGACCGGCAGCCCGTCCAGCGTGCGCAGCCGCACGAAGCGGTGCAGGGGCTCCCCGAGCCGGATCCGGAACTGCTGCGCCTCGCGCGCATCGGCCGGTCCGAGCGTGCGGGACGTGATCGCTCCGCCGGGCGCGCGCCCGCCCTCGCTCGCCCACTCGGTGAACGACTGCATCCGGTCGAAGCCCTGGGTCTGGTGCGCGGCCTGGACGATCCACCCGCCCCGGGGTCGGGACACGACGAGCGACAGCCGGGCCAGGCGGGCGAGCGCCCCGCGGATCACGCTGCGCGTCGTGCCGTACTCGGCGCTCAGCGCCGCCTCGCTCGGCAGGCGGGTGCCGGCGGCGAACCCGCCGTCCGAAATCCGCCGGCGCAGGTCAGCCGAGATCTGCGCCGTACGCGAGCTCTCGCGAGCGCCCTCCGTCATCTCCCGTCTCCGCGCGTGGGAGAGAGGATCGGCGACCGGAGCATGCCCCCATTCTCGCGCACGCGCAGCGGCGGCCCGCCATGCGCGAGCATGACGGGCCGCCGTGGACGGGCTCGGGCCCCGTGCACACCGCAGGCCCGTCGCGCCGTGTGCGATGGGCCTGCGGTCGTCGGCTCAGGCCTCGGGTCGGTTCGCGCGCAGCACCTCGAGCCGGGCGCGGTACTCGGTCTCGTCCACGTCGCCCTTGGCGAAACGGTCGGCGAGGATCTGCTCCGCCGTGCGGCTCTGCGCCGCGCCACCCTGCGCCGCACCTGCCCAGGGCGCCTGCGCTCCGGGGGCGCCGTGCCAGGCCCACGGGCCGGGCCCGCCCCAGCGACGGCGACGCACGAGGAGGGCGACGAGCAGCCCCACGATGACGAGGAACATCAGGGGGCCGATGATGAAGACGGGCCAGAAGGGGTGGAACCCCATGTGGCCGGGGTGCGCGGCGACGGCCGCGACGGTTGCGATCATGAGTGACCATCCTTGGATCGGTTCGGTCGCATCTCGACCGATGGATCCAGCCTCGTCATCCGCGCGCTCTGACGAATCCAGCCCGGGGAGTGATTCCACCTGCTCCCCCGGGAGTATGGATTCCGGAGGGCTACTGCCAGCCGGGCGCGACGAGGCCGGTCTCGTAGGCGATGACCACGAGGTGCACGCGATCCCTGGCGTGCAGCTTGGCCATGATCCGCGACACGTGCGTCTTCGCCGTGAGCGGGCTGAGGAAGAGCCGCTCCGCGATCTCGTCGTTGGTCATGCCCAGCCCGACGAGACGCAGCACCTCGCGCTCGCGCTCGGTGATGCCCTCCAGCGCCGCCCGTTCGGGTGCGTCGCGCAGGCCGACGGTCAGCCGTTCCAGCAGGCGCTTGGTGACGCCGGGCGAGAGCAGTGCGTCTCCGGCGGCGACGACCCGCACGGCGCGCACCAGATCCGCGGGCTCGGTGTCCTTCACGAGGAACCCCGCCGCTCCCGCGCGCACCGCCCGCACCACGTACTCGTCGAGCTCGAAGGTCGTCACGATCACGACGTGCACGTCGGCGAGCGCGGAGTCGGCCGCGATCTGCTCCGTGGCCCAGAGCCCGTCGCCGTCGGGCATGCGGATGTCCATGAGCACCACGTCGACCGGCGTCTGGCGGATGCGCTCCAACAGCTCGCGTCCGCCTGCTGCCTCCACGACGACCTCGATGCCGTCCTCCGCGTCGAGCAGGGCGCGGAACCCCGCGCGCACGAGCAGCTGATCGTCGGCCAGCGCGACCCGGATCATGACGCCCTCCCCCACGGCAGCCTCGCCACGATGCGTGCGCCGCCCGCCTCGTCGTCGTCGATCGCGATCGTGCCGCCGAGCAGCGCCGCCCGCTCGCGCATGCCGAGGACACCGCCGTGCCCGGAGACCTCCGGATCCGCTCCGCCGAAACCGCGGCCGTCGTCGACGACCGTCACGATGAAGACCGGATCCGATTCGTCCTGCCGCTCGAGCACGACGCGGATGTGATGGGCCTGGGCGTGGCGCACGGCGTTCGTGAGCGCCTCCTGCACGATGCGGTACGCGGCGAACTGCGCCGCCCGGCTGGGTGCGCGCCCGGCGAGGCGGTCGTCGAGCACGATCTCCAGACCGGGCGCGGTGAGGCCCGCGATGAGCCTCGGAAGTTCGGCGAGCTCGGCCTGCGGCACCAACGGCACATCCCCGTCGCGGAGCACGCCGAGCACACCGCGCACCTCCTCGAGCGCCAGCTTCGAGGTGTCCTTCACGTTCTGCAGCGCGGTGCGCGCCTGCTCCGGGTCGCGGTCGAAGAGGTGCAGCCCGACGCTCGCCTGCACGTTCATCTGCGACAGGGCGTGGCCCAGCACGTCGTGCAGCTCACGGGCGATGCGCACGCGCTCGCGCTCCTCGGCGCTGCGGCGGTGGCGCTGCGCATCGGCGCGCATCGCGGCCATCCTGGCGCCGCGCGTGCGCACGAAGGCGCCGACGGCGAAGCTGGCGGCCAGCGCGAGCGTCGCCGCGACGATGAGCCCCGGATGCCAGATCCGGCCGATCATCACCCCGATGAGGATCGCGGCGACCCACGCGGTCGCGACCGAGGCAGCCGCCCAGACGGCGGCGCCGCGGGTGACGGCGATCCCGATCGCGAACGCCAGGGCGAGGTACGGCGGCCCGTAGACGGGTGTGGTGAGGACGTCGAGCAGTGCGAGCGCGGAGACGACGGCGACCGTCGGGCCGGGGAACCGCCGCGCGGCGAGCAGAGCGAGGGGCCCCGCCACGGCGAGCGCGAGATGCAGCAGGACCCGCCAGTGCAGCCCGTGATCGGCGTGCGCGGCGACCCAGATCGAGGCCGGCACCTGCACGAGCAGGCACAGCACGACCGGCGCGATCAGGCGCACCCGCGGCGGCGGTCCGGACGGGATGCGCCCGGTGTCCGGTCCGAACCACGCCGTCGACGCCATCGGGGTGTCATCGAGCGGCTGATCCGGCATCCTCCGATGCTAATCGCGCCTCTCGCGGAGCGGATCCGTCGGGGGTGTGCTTCCCGCATACTCCCGAGGGAGTACGCGCCCTGACCGGTCGCCGCGCACGACGAACGGGGCTGGATCGACGGGTTCACCTATGCGATGCTCGCCGAGGAGCGGCGCGGACGCGGGGTCCGCTGAACCGGATCGTGCCGGCGGGGCTCAGTTCTCCCAGGAGCGCGAGCGCTTGGTGGCGCCGCCCGGCTCGCGCATCATGTACGCGAGGGCGAGGCTGATCGCCAGGATGCCCGCGACGAAGACGGGACCCTGCCAGGCGGGCAGGCCCGGCGCGATGCCCAGCAGCACGAATCCGCCGAGGAACAGAATTCCGAACACGATGTAGTGAAGGATCACCGGGCAACCTCCTGTTGAGCCTCTCGAGTCTATCGCGCCGTGCAGGGCGGCCTCGCCCCGTCGGCCGCGCGGTCAGGATGCACGGATCATGCAGGCGCACCCGCGCCGCCGAGGCGCATCCGTCGTCGTGTCGGATGCCGTGGCTACGCTCGCGGCATGAGCATCTCCTACCCGCACGTCCCGGGGCTCGTGAACAGCCCCGCGTTCAGCCATGTCGCCGTGATCCCGCCGGGATCCACGACGATCCACGTCGGCGGCCAGAACGGCGTCGACGAGACCGGCGCAGTCGTCTCGGACGACGTCGCCCTGCAGTCCGCACGGGCCGTCGACAACGCCGCAGCCGCGCTGGCCGCCGCCGGTGCCACACTCGCCGATGTCGTGAGCTGGACCGTGCTGATCCACCAGGATGCGGATCTGCGCGCGGCGTACGGCGCGGTGGGTCCGAAGCTCGCACGCGAGGGCGCGCCGCCGCTCGTCACCGCGGCCCTCGTGGCGGGGCTCGGCGTGCCGGGGGCGCTCATCGAGATCGGTGCCGTCGCCGCGCTGGCGCCCTGAGTCGTCGCCGATCACGCGTCCCGCATTCCCCGTGACGGATGTCATAGCGGATCCATGACATCGTTCATCGTGCACCGCGCACGACGCGGAGCAGACTGGATGACATGAACGAGGCGACATCATGAGCGAAACCCAGACGGTGCAGTCCGTCATCCAGGCCCCCGCCGCGCCGCACCCGGCGATCACGGCGACCGGGCTCACCAAGCGCTTCCGCGGCTTCACCGCCGTCGACGGCGTGGACCTCTCCGTCCGTCAGGGCGAGGTCGTGGCCTTCCTCGGCCCGAACGGCGCCGGCAAGACCACCACGATCGACATGCTCCTCGGACTCTCGCAGCCCGATGCGGGGCAGGTGTCGCTGTTCGGCCTGACCCCGCGCCAGGCGATCGGGCGCGGCCTGGTCTCCGCCGTCATGCAGACCGGCGGCCTGCTCAGCGACGTCACGGTGCGCGACACCATGAAGCTCACCGCGTCGCTGTTCACGCACACCACGAGCATCGACGCAGCGCTCGAGCGGGCCGGCATCGCCGACATCGCCGACCGCAAGGTGCAGAAGTGCTCGGGCGGCCAGCAGCAGCGACTCCGCTTCGCGATGGCGCTGGTGTCGGATCCGGGCCTCATCGTGCTCGACGAGCCCACCACCGGCATGGACGTGGAGGGCAGGCACTCGTTCTGGCAGGCCATCCACGCCGACGCTCAGCGCGGTCGCACCGTGCTCTTCGCCACGCACTACCTCGAAGAGGCCGACCAGTACGCCGACCGGATCGTGCTGATCCGCAAGGGCCGCATCGTCGCGGACGGCACCACCGCCGAGATCAAGGCGATGGCCTCCGGCCGCACGATCGAGGCGGAGTGGGACGAGGCCGCCGGATCCGGCCAGGCCGAGATCGCAGCGCTGGAAGGCGTCGACTCCGTCGAGGTGCGCGGCCCCCGCATCATCATCCGGGCGAACGATTCCGATGCGGTCGCCCGCCACCTGCTGACGCGCACGTCGGCGCACGACATCACGATCACCAGCCAGAACCTGGAGCAGGCGTTCCTGCGGCTCACGGGCGACGACACGGAAGGGGAATGACATGACCACCGTCACCGAGCGCCTGGACCGGATCGACCCGTCCTCCCGCCGCGTCCCGCCCATGGGCGGCTTCAGCCTCACCTTCCTCGGCGTCGAGCTCAAGCGCCTGTTCCGCAATTCCAGCGTGGTCGTGTTCACGCTCATCTTCCCGATCGCGATGCTGGTCATGATCGGGCTGCCGAACAAGAACACGGCGATCACCGACGTCCCGGTCAGCCAGGGCGGCATGTCCGCGGCCGTGCCGATCATGATCTCCATGGCCGTCTACGGCGCGATGGTCGCGAGCACCATGACCGGCGTCTCGGTCGCCGCCGAACGCGCTCAGGGCTGGAGCCGTCAGCTGCGGCTCACGCCGCTGAACCCGGTCGTCTACATCCTGGTCAAGGTCATCTGCGGTCTCGTGCTCGGCGGCATCGCCGTGCTCGTCACGCTGATCGTCGGCGCCGCGCTCGGCATCACCGCCCCGCTCGGCAATCTGATCCCGGCGGGCGTGCTCGCCTGGCTGAGCTCGCTCATGCTGACCAGCCTCGGACTCGCGGTCGGCTACGCCTTCCCCGCGCAGAACGCCATGCGCTACCTCGGCCCCATCCTGCCGATCCTGAGCTTCATGGGCGGCCTGTTCGTGCCGCTCGCGATCATGCCGGAGGCGGTGCAGATCGGCGCCAGGTTCACGCCGCTCTGGGGCATCGCGGAGCTCTCCCAGTCGGCCGTCATCGGGGTCACCCCGAACGGCTGGGCCGTGCCGAACCTCATCGCGTGGTTCCTCATCTTCACGGCGCTGGCCGTGCTGATGTTCCGCCGCGACACCAAGCGCGTCTGACGTGACGGATGACGTCTGCGACGAGCAGGGCGTGACGGCTTCGGCCGCACGCCCTGCTCGTCGTGCGGGTCGGTTCGGCTTCATGACGCGCTTCGGCATCCGCGAGGGCGGATTCCTCGACGCGCCGTCGTTGGACGGGGTCACAGGCTGGGCCCGGCTGCGCCTCACACTCGGCGCCCCGGGCGCGAAACGCTGGTACCCCGGCGCGCTGATCAGCCAGGTGTTCATCATCGGGTTCATCCTGGTGCCGATCCTCACCCAGCTCCCGGCGCCGGGCTCCTGGTTCTGGGGACTCGCCGTCGTCATCTACGGCGCTCTCTTCACGGTCTCGTTCCCCGTGGCGATGGCTCTCCCCGACCGTTTCCGATGGCTCCCTCCGGCCGGGCTCCTGCTGCTGTCGCTGCCCTTCCTCGTCGTGCTCGGGCCCGACCTCTCCGGACTGTGGACCTATGTCGCGGTCTCCGCCGCGCTCTGCTTCGGCGGCGACTTCCGCGCCATGATCGCCGTGTTCGCGCTGTCGGGCGTCTCATTCGTGATGAACCTCGTCGACGGCGCCTTCCAGCCGACGAACACGCCGCCCTGGACGATGCCGCTGATCATCCTCTCCATCGGCACGCTGATGGCGGCGTTCACCCGCAATCTGCAGACGCTCGCGCAACTGCGCCGCACCCAGAAGGAACTCGCGGTCGTCGCCGTCGAGGAGGAGCGCAACCGCGTCGCCCGCGACATGCACGACATCCTCGGGCACTCGCTGTCCGCGATCGCGCTGAAGGCGGATCTGGCCGCCAAGCTCGCGGATCGCGATCCCGCCGCCGCCACCGTGGAGATCCACGAGGTGCAGACGCTCGCCCGCGCCACGCTCGGCGACATGCGCGCCGTCGTCTCCGGATACCGTCAGGTGCGGATCGCGAGCGAGCTCGCTTCGCTGCGCACCCTGCTGCCTGCCGCGGGCATCGCGGCGCACCTCCCCGCGACCACGGACGACGTGCCGGAGCGCAACAGGGAACTGTTCGGCTGGGCGTTGCGCGAGGCCGTGACGAACGTGATCCGGCACGCCGGCGCGAGCAACTGCTGGGTGACCCTGGCTCCGGCGCGCATCACGATCGAGGACGACGGCGTGGGCCCCGCGTCGCGTCCCGCGGACGGGCCGACCGGCACGGGGCTGCACGGACTCGCTGAACGCGCGGCTGACGCGGGCGGCGGGCTGACGATCGGCCGCTCCCGTCACGGCGGGTTCCTCCTGGAGGTCACCGCATGACGGCACCCGAGCCGATCCGCATCCTGCTCGCCGACGACCAGGCACTCGTGCGCGGGGCGCTGGCGACGCTGCTCGGTCTCGAGGACGACCTCGTCGTGACCGCCCAGGTCGGCCGCGGCGACGAGGTGCTCGACGCGGCGCGGGAGCACCAGCCCGACATCGCGCTGCTGGATGTCGAGATGCCGGGCATCGACGGGCTCACCGCCGCGGCGCAGCTGCGCCAGGCTCTGCCCGGGGTGCGGATCGTGATCGTCACCACGTTCGGGCGCGCCGGCTACCTGTCGCGCGCCCTGTCCGCAGGGGTCGCCGGCTACGTGGTCAAGGACACCCCCGCCTCCGAGCTCGCCGATGTCGTGCGCCGGGTGATGCGCGGGGAGACCGTGATCGACGCCGCCCTCGCCACGGACGCCCTCACGGCAGGACCGTCGCCGCTGACGCCGCGCGAGGCGGAGGTGCTGGCGGCCGCCCGTGACGGCGGGACGATCTCGGACGTGGCCCGCTCGCTGCATCTCTCCGACGGCACGACGCGCAATCACCTGTCCTCCGCGATGCAGAAGCTCGAGGCCCGCACGCGGGCGGACGCGGCGCGGATCGCCCAGGAGCGCGGCTGGCTGCTCTGACGGTCTCCCGTCATCGCTTCAGGATCCGGACCCGACGATCCCCTACACTCAGCACCATGACCGGAGGATCGTCTGCTTCGTCGCGCTCACCGCGCCCCTCGCGCGCCGTGATCCGCCGGCGTCGGCTCATCGTGGCGGTGATCGCCGTGCTCGCCGTGGCTCTGATCGCGGTCGTCGCCACGATCGCCGTGCGCGCCCTGACCGGCGGCGAGGGCCCGAAGGCGGCCGCAGCCGGTGCGACCAGCACTCCGACGCCGAAGCCGACGCCGCTCTCCCCGGTGCAGGCGCTGCTGAAGACCGCCGCCGACCCTGCGAAGGCGTGCGCCGTGTCGTTCGCCGGCGACGGGATCGATCACGCCCCGATGCTGCAGACCGAGGGCGTGCTGTTCACCGGCCTGCCCATCCCCGAGCGAGCCGGATCCGTCTTCGCCGGCTGGTACCCGACCCCCGAGGCCGCGCAGGCCCAGACGCAGACCGAGCGCGTCAACGGATCCCAGCTGACCACGTGCCCCGATCACCAGCGCACGCTCCATGCCGCCTGGACCACGCCCGAGCAGAACACGGCCACCGCGGCGAAGATCCCGATCCTGATGTACCACCAGTTCACGACCAAGCCCGAGGGCGAGGACAACTGGCTGCGCAACAACTACGTGTACATCGAGGACTTCAAGGCGCAGATGGACTACGTCGCCTCGCAGAAGTTCTACATGCCCACCTGGGACGAGCTGAACGCCTTCATCGACGGCAAGCTGTTCCTGCCGCAGCATTCGCTCATCATCACCGACGACGACGCGGATCCGACCTGGCTGCAGCTCGCCGTGCCGGTGGTGACCGAGCGCAAGCTCCTCACCACCTCGTTCGTGATCACGGGCGAGCGGAAGGACGGTTCCCCCTCCCCCTACGTCCTGCAGCGTTCGCACACCAACGACATGCACCGCGCCGGAGACAACGGCAAGGGCCGGATGGTGAACCTCTCGGCCGACCAGGTCGCAGCCGACCTGGAGGAGTCGGCCAAGGTCCTCGGCGCGAAGGAGGTCATCGCCTACCCGTACGGTCACTACAACGCGACCGCCGAAGAGGGCGTGACCAAGGCCGGGTTCCTGCTCGCGCGCACCATCGACTTCGGATACGTGCACATCGGCACGAACAAGCTGGAGCTGCCGGTGGTCCGGATCAACTACGGCGACACGGTCAACGGCCTGAAGAACAACATCGGCTGACGGGTCCGGGATCCGATCCGGGGATCCGGCTGCGGGGATTCGATCCGAGGGATCCCGCGACGAGGTTCCCCGTCGTCCGGTTTGGGGCGCACGCACCCTCTCGTTCTGGGGCGCGTCCCCCCACGGATCCCTGGTGCAGCGCGCCCCAGAACGTCAGTGTGCGCCCCAGAACCAGGGTCGGCCGAGCCGGGGTGCGGATCCGGCCGAACCGGACCGCGGTCACTCCGCGGCGGCGGTCTCCGCTTCGAGCCGCACGCGACGCGCCTCGGCCTTGCGCCCCATGCGCACGGAGCGGCGCGGCGCGTACACCACGAGCGAGTGGAACAGGAAGCGCACGAAGAACGCCGCGATCAGCGTGATCGCCGCGGCGAGGATGCTGGAGATGTGCCAGGTCTCGACCATGAGCGCCAGCACAGGGATCCGCACCGCAGCCTCGACGTTGTTGAACGTGAACGACTGGGCGAAGCGCACCCCGATCCCGGAGGCGTCGCCGCGCATGTCGTTGAAGACGTAGCGCTCCTGCAGGATGAAGTTGCCGATGATCGTGACCTCGGCCGCGATGATCGCCGCCCAGACGTACTCCACGCCGAGGTGGGTGAGCGCCCACATGATGACGAGGTTGGCGAGAGCCCCCACGCCGCCGATGATCGCGAACAGCGACATCTTGCCGAAGCGCAGGCGCGCGAGGTGCTTGAGGAACTGCATCCCCTGCACGAACGACGCCTTGGACTGCCCGTGCAGCCGCTCGCCGAACTCCATCGGCACCTCGGCGATGCGCACGTCCGAACGCACCAGGATCTCCAGCAGGATCTTGAAGCCGTTGGGCCGCAGGGCCGCTGGATCGATCCGGCGGCGATCGACGAGGAAATAGCCGGTCATGGGATCCGAGGCGCCGGAGAGCCGGATCGGGAACATCGCCTTGGTGAGCAGGGTCGCGCCGCGCGAGACGCCGACGCGCACCGCCCCCGCGAGCCCGCCGCTGTCGCCGCCGCCGACATAGCGGGAGGCGACCACGACGTCCGCATCGCCGTCCTCGAAGCGGTCGATCATCTCGGGCAGAAGCTCCGGCGGATGCTGCAGATCGCCGTCCATCACGATGCAGACGTCGTACGCCGCAGCGGAGATGCCCTCGACCACGGCACCGCCGAGACCGCCGACGGGCTTGTCGCGGTGCAGCAGTCGCACCGGCACCGGCGCATCGGCGGCGATCCGTCGGATCACGTCCGGGGTGTCGTCGGAACTGTCGTCGACGAAGAGGATCTCGACGCTCCGGTCCGAGGTCGCAGCGGAGACCCGTGAGACCAGAGCCGCGATGTTGTCGCGCTCGTTGAAGGTCGGAATGATGACCGTGGCACCGGGGATGGCCTCCCCTGCCGACATGTCTCCCATGCCCCCTCCTCCGTTCGCGTGACTCGACATGGTCCCACGCGAAACCATGCGAAACCTGCGCGTTTCCCGTCAGCCAGCCTGCCCTCTCCAGGCTAACGCGCGGTGAACGCCGGGCAGAACCCACGCTCAGGCACCGAGCCCGCCCCCTCGGATCCGCCGTACCCTGGAATCATGACCACCCCCTCCTCTGACACCATCACCATGTTCGGCGCCGACTGGTGCCGCGACTGCATCCGCACCAAGAAGCAGCTCGACGAGCTCGGCATCGAGTACACCTACGTCGATCTGGTCGAGGATCCGGCTGCCGCGGATGTCGCCAAGGAGATCTCCGGCCGCACCAACATCCCGGTGGTCGTGTACCCCGACTCCTCGCACCACGTGGAGCCGTCCAACGCCGACGTCGAGGCGAAGCTGCGCGAGCTGTCGCTGATCTGACGACCTCGTGAGGCTCGTGCGCGCCGATACACTGGCGCGCATGAGCACCGCCGCTCGCGCCGAACGAGCCCCCACGCGCCTTCCCGCCCGCACGATCGCCCGCTACGCGATCGGCTCGCTCGGCACCGGGGGCTTCGCCACGCTGCCCGGTCTGGTGCTCGCGTACTTCCTCACGGACAACCTGGGCGTGGCCGCGATCCTGGCAGGGACGATCGTCACGCTCGCGAAGATCTGGGACGTCGTGATCGACCCCGTGATCGGCGCGTGGTCCGATCGCAGCCTCATCCGCACCGGCAGCCGCAAGCGGTTCATGCTGATCGGGGCGTTCACCCTGCCGGTCTTCTTCGCCCTGACGTTCGCGGTGCCGCCGGCGTTCGGCCCGGTCGCCGGGGTGATCTGCGTGCTGGTGGCGTTCCTCGCCACCGCCACCGCGTTCAGCCTGTTCCAGGTGCCCTACATCGCGCTGCCGGCCGAGCTCACCTCGAGCTACGACGAGCGCACCCGGCTGCTCAGCTGGCGCGTGATCGTGCTCACCGTGACGATCCTGCTGTTCGGCGGCGGCGGGCCCGAGTTGCGCCGCATCACGGGTGACCCCGTCATCGGCTACCTCGTGATGGGCGTGGTCGCGGGCGTCGTGATCGGCGTCGGCATGCTCGTCGCCGCACGCACGGCCGACGATGCGGTGACCGCACCCGCGGCCGTCGAGCACGTCGGGATCCGTGCGCAATACGCCGCGGGGTTCGCGGCCGTGCGTCGCTCGCAGCCGTTCCGCGCACTGCTCGGCACCTACCTGCTGCAGGCGCTCGCCACCGGAACCATGCTGGCCGGGGCGCAGTACGTGGCGACCTGGGTCATGCGCTCCGAGAGCGCGGTCACACTGCTGTTCGTCGCGCTGGTCGCGCCGGCCGTGATCGCGACGCCCGCCTGGGAGCGGCTGTCACGGCGGATCGGCAAGGAGCGCGCCTTCCGGATCGCGTCGACGATCTTCCTGGTCGCGTCCGCCTCGATCGTGCTGGCGCTGTGGATGCCGGGATCCTGGATCTACGCCTCCGTCTCGATGGCCGGGATCGCATACGCGGGCATGCAGACCCTGCCGATGGCGATGCTGCCCGATGTCATCTCGCACGACGAGCGCGACAGCGGACCGGGCAACGCCGGCACGTTCACCGGTATGTGGACCGCGTCGGAGACGGTGGGCTTCGCGCTCGGCACCACGATCGTCGCGGTCGTGCTCGCGATCACAGGGTACGTCTCGCGCACCGCGGGCGATGCGAGCGCCGTCGTGCAGCCCGGCAGCGCCGTCGCCGGGATCGTGCTGATCTTCAGCGTCGCGCCGGCCGCCCTCATGGTCCTGAGCCTCGCGACGCTGGCCCGCTACCGGCTCCGTCGCAGCGACATCGACGACCTCGATCGCTGAGACTCGGTCCCACGCCGAGCGCGTACGCTGAAGCCAGACCGCGCCGAAGGAGATCCCGATGCCAGACACCCTCGCCGACGACGTCCGTGCACCCATCGAGAGCGCGATCGCCGATCTGAAGAAGGGATCCGCCGCCTGGTCGGCCCTCACCGTCAGCCAGCGCGTCACGCTGCTGCGCGGGGTTCGGCGCACGGTCGCGGCGAACGCGCGGGCGTGGGCACGCACCGCGGCCCGCTCGAAGCAGCTGACCGACGATCACCCGCTGCGCGGCGAGGAGTGGCTGAGCGGCCCCTATGCGACGCTCGGCGCTCTGGACGCCTACATCGAGACGCTCGACCGCATCGCGCACGGCCGGAACCCGCTCGACGGGATCACCCTCGACCGCACCGCGAGCGGGCAGACCCGCGTGCACGCGTTCCCGCTCGAGGGCATCGACAAGCTGCTGCTCTCGGGCTTCACCGGCGAAGTGTGGCTCGCCCCGGGCGTCACCCCGGGCGACGCCCGCGCGCGTGTCGGCCTCGCACAGCGATCCCCCGCCGCGGGCGACAGCGGCATCGGGCTCGTGCTCGGCGCCGGCAACATCACCTCGATCCCCGTGCTCGACGTGCTCTACGAACTGCTGGCACACGACCGGGTCGTGCTGCTCAAGGTCAACCCGACCCAGGACGCGCTCGTGCCGGTCTTCGAGAAGGCCCTGGCGCCGCTCATCGCCCCCGGCCTCCTGCGGATCGTCCGCGGCGCCGGCGACGTCGGCGCGTTCCTCACGGCGCACGACGCCTTCGCACACGTGCACATCACCGGATCCGCCCCGACCTTCGACGCGATCGTCTGGGGCACGGGGCCGCAGGCCAAGCGCCGCAAGCGGGAGAACCGCCCGCGGCTGAAGAAGCCGATCACCGCCGAGCTCGGCGGCGTCTCCCCGATCATCGTCGTGCCGGGCGAGTGGAGCGCCGAGGATCTGCGCTTCCAGGCGGAGCACGTCGCCACGATGCGGCTGCAGAACTGCGGACACAACTGCATCGCGGGCCAGGTCGTGATCCTGTCCGGCGACTGGGCGCAGAAGGACCAGTTCCTGATCGAGCTGCGCCGCGCCTACGCGCTCGCACCGGAGCGGCCCATCTGGTACCCGCGTTCGGACGAGCGGATGGCGCAGGCGGCCGAAGCGTACCCCGACGCCCTCGTGCTCGCGGACCGGTTGCTCGTCGAGATCGGTGAGGGCGACGACCCGACCGCCCTGGAGCAGACCGAGTACTTCGCCCCGGTGCTGGGTGTCGAGCAGCTGCCCGGCACGGGCCAGGCGTTCCTGGACGCCGCCGTCGCGCACGCCAACGAGAAGCTGCAGGGCACGCTCGGCGCGAACGTGCTGATCGCTCCCACCACGGAGGCGTCGCTCGGCGCCGGCTTCGAGCGGGCGATCACCGCACTGCACTACGGCTCGATCGCGATCAACACCTGGACCGCATTCGGGTTCATCACCCCCACCGTGACCTGGGGCGCCTTCCCGGGCAACACGCTCTCCGATGTGGGCAGCGGGCTCGGCGTCGTGCACAACGCGCTGCTGCTGGCCGACGTCGAGCGCTCCGTGGTGCGCGGGCCGTTCCGCCCCTTCCCCCGGGCGGCGTCGATCGTGCGCGACGGCGGCCGGTTCACGATCCTGCCGAAGCCGCCGTGGTTCGCCTCCTCGCGCACCGCGGCCGAGGTCAGCGAGGGTCTCACCCGGTTCCGCGCCCAGGGCGGCGTGCTCGCGCTCGTGCGCACGCTCGTGCAGGCGATGCGGGCCTAGTCAGCCGAGGCTCGGGCGCCGCCCCACTTGAACGTTGAGCGACGACGCCCTCCCCTTGGACGTTGAGCGACGACGCCGCAGGCGACGGAGACGAAACGCGGTGACCACGCGAGAGCACCGCGTTTCGTCTCGCTCGACCTGCGGTCGTGCTCGCTCAACGACCCCGGAAGAACTCGACTCGCGGCCGTGCTCGCTCGACGACCCCGGCGGGAGGCTACGGCGTGGCCACCGCGAACGTGTCGCACTGGCCCAGGCCGTTCTTGTAGCCGGTCGCGAACCAGTAGTCGCGCTGCTTGCTGGATCCGTGCGTCCAGCTCTCCGGGTTCGTGTATCCGGCCGACTGCTGCTGGATGTGGTCATCGCCGACGGCCGCAGCGGCGTTCAGCGCGTCCTGAATCTGGGCATCGGACGGCTTCTTGAAGTAGGAGACGCCGTTCTTGTCCTTCGAACTGGTCAGATCCGCGATGAAGGCGCCCGCGTAGCAATCGGCCTGCAGCTCGGTGCGCACGCCGTTGCTCGTGGGGCCCGTGCCGTTGTTCGGGTACTTGTTCATGGTGCCGGTGATGTTCTGGATGTGGTGCCCGTATTCGTGAGCCACGACGTACACCTGGGCCAGGTCGCCCGCCTCGGCGCCGAACTGCTGCTTGAGCAACTGGAAGAACGTGGGGTCGATGTAGACCGTCTGATCCGAGGGGCAGTAGAACGGGCCGACATCGTTCGACGCGGTGCCGCACGGCGTCGAGGTCGCCACGTCGACGCTGACCTGGCCCGGCTGGACGTAGCCCTTCACGTGCTTAGTCCAGTACTGGTTCAGTGCGAGCTTGGTCGATGCGACACGACAGTCCACGTCGTTGTTCGCGTCGGCCCCGGTGTTGCAGTTCTTCACATACCCCTCCGAGGATGCCGTGGCCTGCGGCTGCGCCTGCGTGCCGGTCCCGCCGCCGAGAAGGCCGGAGAGATCGACACCGGTGAAGGCGCTGATCAGCAGCACGACGACGGCGCCGAGACCGACCACGCCGCCGCCGGCGATCGCTGCGGTGCGTCCGCCGCCACGCCGCTGGACCTTGTTATCCGAGACATCGGCATCCGGGTTGAACGTCATGAGCACAGTTTTCCACGGTCCGCGCCCCGACGGCGAGGCATAGGCTCGCAGTGTGCGTCGCAATCGCGACCGAAGGGAGCCGAAAGTGACCACCACGGTGACTCTGACCGGCGCGGGCGGGCAGATCGGCTACGCGCTGCTGTTCCGGATCGCGGCCGGCGACATGCTCGGCCCCGAGGAGAAGGTGCGGCTGCGGCTGCTGGAGATCCCGGCCGGGATCGCCGCCGCCGAGGGGGCGGCGCTCGAGCTGCAGGACGGTGCGTTCGGACTGCTCGAGCACGTCGAGGTGACCGACGATCCCGCGGTGGGCTTCGACGGCGCCGACCACGCCCTGCTCGTCGGCGCGCGCCCGCGCGGCCTCGGCATGGAGCGCGGCGACCTGCTCGCCGCCAACGGCTCGATCTTCGGTCCGCAGGGTTCCGCGATCGCCGCGCACGCCGCCGCGGGCGTGCGCGTCACGGTCGTGGGCAACCCCGCGAACACGAACGCGCTGATCGCCGCGGCCGCCGCCGACGGCGTCCCCGCGGAGCGGTTCAGCGCCCTCACCCGGCTCGACGAGAACCGCGCCCGCGGGCAGCTCGCCGCAGCACTCGACGCGCCCGTCGCCGACATCGCCGGCGTCACGATCTGGGGCAACCACTCGGCCACGCAGTTCCCCGACGTGGTGCACGCGACAATCGCCGGGCGCTCGGTGCCGGAGGCGCTGGCCGCACGCGTCGGCGATGTGCGCGCCTGGCTCGACGACACCTTCATCCCCCGCGTGGCGAAGCGCGGCGCCGAGATCATCCAGGTGCGCGGTTCCTCGTCCGTCGCCTCCGCGGCGAGCGCGACCATCGACCACGTGCGCGACTGGGCGCTCGGCACCGGCGAGCGGCGCACCAGCGCCGCCGTCGTCTCGCACGGCGAGTACGGCGTGCCGGAGGGCCTGATCAGTTCGTTCCCGGTGCGCGCCGTCGACGGCGAATGGCGGATCGTCGAGGGCCTGGATCCTGATCCGTGGGCGCGCGAGCGCATCGACCGCTCGGTCGCCGAACTCGTCGAGGAGCGCGACGCGGTCCGCGCGCTCGGCCTGATCTGACTCGTCGAGGGCGCCGCGTTTCGTCTCGCGCCGGCTTCGCCGGTGCTCGCTCAACGACCACCCTTCGAGGTCGTTGAGCGAGGACGCCGCAGGCGACCGAGACGAAACGCGGTCCCTAGCGAGCGTGCGACCGTCAGATCGTCGCGGCGTCGATCACGAAGCGGAACTTGACGTCCGAGGCAAGCACGCGCGTGTAGGCGTCGTTGATGCCGGCGGCATCGATGAGCTCGATCTCGGCGGCGATGCCGTGCTCGGCGCAGAAGTCGAGCATCTCCTGGGTCTCCCGGATGCCGCCGATCGCGGATCCGGCCAGCGAACGGCGGCGTCCGAGCAGCTGATTGATCGAGACGGACATCGGCTCCGGCGGTGCACCGACGCAGACCAGCGTGCCATTGGTGTCGAGCAGACGCAGGTAGTCGTCGAGCGGCAGCGGGGCGCTCACCGTGTTCAGGATCAGATCGAAGGCGAGGCGGTTGCCGGAGAACGTCTCCGGATCCGACGTGGCCAGATAGCGGTCGGCACCGAGACGGATGCCCTCGTCCTTCTTGCGCAGCGACTGCGAGAGCACGGTGACCTCGGCGCCCAGGGCGTGTGCGATCTGCACGGCCATGTGCCCGAGCCCGCCCAGGCCCACGACGGCGACGCGCGACCCTGGCGCCACGTTCCAGTGCCGCAGCGGGGAGTAGGTCGTGATGCCGGCGCACAGCAGGGGAGCCGCGCGGTCGAGCGGGATGGCATCGGGGATCCGCAGCACGAAGTCCTCCGTCACGACGACCTGACGCGAGTAGCCGCCCTGGGTAACGGTGCCGTCGCGGTCGATCGCGCCGTAGGTGCCGACCGCTCCCCCGGTGCAGTACTGCTCCTCGCCGCGCAGACAGGCGGCGCACTCGCGACAGGAGTTGACCAGGCATCCCACGCCGACCCGGTCGCCGACGGCGAACCGCGTGACGTCGGATCCGATCGCCGACACCGTCCCCGCGATCTCGTGCCCGGGTGCCAGCGGATAGCGCTGCGGCCCCCAATCACCCTGCACGGTGTGGATGTCGGAGTGGCAGATGCCCGCGAAAGCGATGTCGATGACCACATCGTGGGGGCCCGGCTCCCGCCGCTCGATCGTGGTCGGCGCGAGGGGAGCACCCTCGCTCGGTGCGGCGTAGGCGGCGACGACGGGCATGGCGCTCCTCGGGGTTCGGGGTGACGGACAGGGCGAGCGTACTCCGCCCGGTGATGGCGCAGCTCCATCCGCACCGCCGGCGGGCGCCGATGTCCGTGGGAGAAGGCACAATAGACACGGAGAGGCGGATCACATGGAAGCGACCACGCACGCGCACGGCGATGCGGACGGCACCACGGGTGCTCCGCTCGACGCCGCCCTCACCAGTCCACTGCACCTCCCGCACGCGGCTGCGGAGTGCCCCAAGTGCTTCACCGAGCTGCAGCAGAACCGCGACTGGTGGTCGGCCAAGCCCGACGGATCCCGTCTGGTCGGCCTCGTCGTCGCCCGCGACGGGATGCCTTCCGTGGTGCAGCAGCGCGACGACCTCACCCGCTTCGGCGTCCCGATCGAGGGCTTCCGCCACCCCGCGCCCGACATCCTGGAGAGCTGGACGGATCGCATCGGCCGGCTCATCGACACCCTCCGACCGGGTGATGTGCTGGTCGTGGCGAACATCCACGCCCTCGGCCGCGACATCGACGAAGAGGCGCGCACCGTCGCGGCTCTGCGCAAGCACGGCGTGATGGTGAAGGTGCTCAGCCACGACGCGCGCCACCTCGCCGACGCCGGGCGCTGACTCTCGCCGGGCGGGATGCTGGCCGCCATCGTTAACGCGGCGTGAATCCGCTTGTTTCGTTTCTCCGCGCCCTTCGCGGACCCGGGATCGTGGACCCATCGATCCCCCGTGAGGAGAAACAATGTCCGCCACTGCTGCATCATCCCTCGGCGTCGCTCCGACGACCCCGTCCGCGAGTCCCGGTCGCGCAGGCGCCTCGACCCGGCTGCGTCACGCCGTGCTCATCGCGAGCCCCGTCCTGGCCGGGCTGTTCGTGCTCATCGGCGTCGCGACCGATCCCGGGGCCGGTGTGTCCGGACCGGCGATGTGGAAGCTCTACGCCGAGCACCCCGACCCGCTGCAGTGGTCGGCGTACGACCTGCACTGGTCGTACACGTTCTGGGCGCTGCCGGCGATGGGCGCTTTCGCGTTCCTCCGCCGCCGCGGCGCCTGGCTCGCGAACATCGCCGGGCTCTTCGGGATCATCGGCATCTCGACCCTGCCCGGCATCCTGGTCGTCGACTTCTACGACTCCGCCGTCGCCGGTGTCGCAGGTGTGGACACGCTCGGCAAGGTCTATGAGGCGTTCGACGGCATGTGGGCGGTGACCGCGATGATGATGCCCGGCAACATCGCCCTGATGCTGTGCCTGCCGCTCGCGGTCGCCGCGTTCTGGCGGGGCGGCCTGGTGCGCTGGTGGGCGCTGCCGGTGATCCTCGTCGGGATCGCGGGCCTGTGGTTCTCCGGCTTCGTCTGGTGGGGCGGCGCGATCATGCTCGCCGCCGGCATCGGGCTCGCCGTGGAGTTCGCGCTCGGCCTGCGCCGTACCGCTGTCGCCGTCTGATCCGTCCTTCCCTGAGCGGGCCGTCACCCAGAACGGGTGGCGGCCCCCGCGGGCACCCACGCCAGGGTGGACACGCACAGGTCGAACAGCGTGCGCATGGCCACCATCGGCGGATCATCCGCCGGCACGTCGACCGGCCGCATGATCACGAGCACGAGGCGCAGCGCCCTGCGTCGCTGCGATCCGGGGATCGGCGTCAGATACATCACGGTCGTGACAGCGACCCGCTCCCCCTCCAGGGTCTGCACCTCGTCGGTCTCCATGCGCAGGAAGCGCTTGTCCTCGAGCAACGCGGTCGCGCCGCGCTCGGCGATCGCCTCCCGCACCAGGTCGTCGAGGTTCTCGCCCGCCGGCGCACGCTGAATGCTGGCGGTCAGCGATGCCGGCAGGTACAGCGCCTCGGAGGCATCGGCGGACGGCACGAACATCGCCACGGCCTCGACGCGGCGCATCTGTGTGAACGCCTCGCGCAACAGCCGGTCCATCTGCGCGTACAGGTCGGGGCGGTGCGCCTGCATCAGGCGGCCGCGCATCGCGCCGAGCATGTCCTTCTCGACAGCCCCGTCGACGCTCCTGCGAGTCCATCCCGGGGGCAGCACGAGCGTGAAGTCCGGATCGGGGGCGCCGCCCAGCTGCGCACGCAGGCTGATCCGCTCCGTCGGTCCCTCGGGGGCGTCCATACGATCTCCTTCCCGGCCCGTGCCGGCGTCGGTCATGACGACATCCTCTGCGCGAGGAAGCCGGGTTCCGCCTCCAGCGCATGCTGCGCATCCGCAGGGGAGACGATCCCGCGCCGGCGCAGGATCCCGATCGCGTCGGCGAGCTCGGAGCGGATCCGCTCCCGCTCCCCCGCAGGGATCGCGGCGACCGCGGCGCGACGTCGCGCCACCGCATCGGAATCAGCCGCCGCCTCGGCCGTGGAGGTCCCGCGAAGCCTGTCCGTCTGCGAGCGCCGCGTGCCGCGCCGGGCCAGCGCCGCGACGGCCGCACCGAGCGCAGCCGCGAGCACGGCGACGGCGACCCAGACCGGCCAGCCCGGCACCTGGTCGGCTGCTCCCCTCGCTCCGATCATCACGGCCGCGACGACGCCGACGACCGCGGCGATCCAGCCGCCGGCCTCCGACTCCGCGATGCTGCCGCCGAGCAGCCCGCGGACCAGCGTCACGGCCTGCCACGCGGCAGAGGCGAGCATCAGCCAGCCGGCCACGGAGATGGCGACGGCGGAGTCGGCGAGGACGAGCCCGAAGTCGCTGCCGCCGAGCGCCGTGAAGGCGAGCACCGGCAGCAGGACGAGCGCCAGCACGGGAAGGACGGCGAGGATCATCGCCAGCAGGAACCACGGGCTTCGCGCCTGTTCGCCGCGCCGCTGGAACGCCCCGGCGCCGCCGAGCTCGGCGAGCACCCCGGGTCGCCCGCGGAACACCCGCGCCTCGAGCTCAGCCCACGGCACCCGCGCCCCGGCGGGCAGGTCGTTCGCCCACGCGGTCGCACTGCGATCCGGTTTCATGCGCCCGCCCCCGGCCACGCCTCGTCGGCCATGACCAGGCCGCGGTTCAGATCGCCGCCCCGCCACGGCTCGCCGTCCACGAGGATCCGCAGGTCGTCCACGAGCGCGGCGACGTGCGGCGTCGCGAGCAGGAACGCGTCGGCGAGCACCGGCTCCAGCGTCACGACGGCCATGACGGCGTCGTCGGCGAACACCGCCTGCCATCCTCGCGTCGCGATCTGCGCGGATCCGGGTGCCTCACCGTCGAAGATCCACTGGCACCCGCTGCCGAGATGCTCGGAGGCGGCGACCGCACGCCACGCCCCCGCGCCCTCGCGGATGCTGCGACGGACCTCCTCCAGCCCGGGGGACTCGTGCACGGAGACGCGGACGACGAACGGGAAGCCGTCCTCCGGCCAGAGCTGCAGCGCCAGCACGTCGTGCGGCGTCACGGTCGTGGCGGCGTGCGCGATGAACTCGGCGCGCAGCTCGGCCGGCATCGACGCGATGCCCTCGGCCTCGCCGAGACGCCCGGCCGCGGTCGCCACCCAGTCCGTGCCGCTGCGCCCGGTGAGCACCACCACGCGCCTCTCGTCGATCCCGACCTCGGCCACCGCTCTCATCCGCACCCCTCCGCCACCAGCATGTCATCCCGGCCGCGGCGCGGCGGACGCGCGCCCGGCGA
Organism: Microbacterium sp. Au-Mic1; assembly: GCF_021341785.1. Classification (GTDB taxonomy): domain Bacteria; phylum Actinomycetota; class Actinomycetes; order Actinomycetales; family Microbacteriaceae; genus Microbacterium. Next base: position 1,773 of record NZ_JAJTTF010000019.1, on the reverse strand, counting down.
CGTCACTTGTCGCCGGCGATGGCGTGCACGATCGCGGAGTTGATGGATCCGCCGGATCCGGGGATGTTCCCGACGATCGTGTTGGCACGGGAGTACATGGTCCATCCCACGCTGATCAGGATGTCCGGGGCGCTGGACATGTTGCTCAGCGCGGTGGCGCCCTTGCCGGTGAAGAGCCGTGCGATCGAGTCGACGGCTCGGCCGTCCACACCGTGGTTCTGCAGCAGCGTGCCGAAGAAGTTGCGGGCTCCGGCGCCGAAGGATCCGGTGAACTTGAAGGCGGCGGTGCCGCTGCCGAAGACTCGGGCGAGCTCCTGACGGATGGGCGCGCGGCCGGCTCCGGTGAGCAGCCCGCCGAGCGCGCTGTCGGCGAAGCCGCGCAAGCCCTTCATCCCGCCGAACAGCTTGCCCATGCTGCCGAAGGGGATGACGCCGATCGCGGCGATGAGGACGTCCGTCAGCCCCGCGTCTCCGCGCGTCGCCTGGTAGATCGTGAGCGCCAGCGTCGCGATCGCGGCGATCGCGGCCAGGGCGCCGATGATCGGCCCTCCGATGATGATCGCGGCGACGGTGAGGATCAGGCCGACGACCTTCAGCACCTCGAGCGCCACGGCGACGTATCCGTCGACGTTGTCCCAGAAGCCGTCCTTGATCTTGCCGCTTGTCGCCGTGCTGATGCCGTCGACCGCCGTGTCGAAGGCGGTCTCCCAGGTGTCGTACTCGGAATCGAAGATGCGCGCCTCGGCGACGAACTCGTCGTGCTTCTGCTTCTTCGACGCGTCGTCGGCGGCGTTCTCGGTCGCTTCGTCCGAGCCCTCCTTGGGCGGCACGACCCAGGACGGCCGGTCGCCCGGCATGTATCCCGGCAGCCCGGCGAAGGTCGTCCAGAGCTCCTCGCAGGTCTTCACCGCCGCATTGAGCCGGGGCTGGACCTGCGAGAGCGTCGCCGCGTACGAGACCAGCACCGGGCCGGTCGGCCGGTACAGCTCCCCGGCGAGCTTGAGCTGCTCGTGGGTGTCCCCCACGATCTCCTGCAGCTTCTCGATCGCCTCGCCCTTCTGCCCGGAGCTCTTGTCGTGCAGCGATTTCAGGAACGCCGCGCTCTCGCCCATCGCGTCGCCGAGCGAGGTGATCTCCGCGCCGCGCTTCGAGATCGTGTCCGCATTGCCCTTGAGGCGCTCGATGTGGCGCCCCTTGGGCGAGCGTTCCATGTACATCAGGGGGTTCCGATCTTCCGCGGCGGGTTCTGTCCGGTGGCGTCGACTTCCATGCTCTTCGCCGTGTCCTCGTCCCACTTCTTGCAGCCGTCGAGCACACCCTGCACGTGCTCCTGGACCTTCCCGATGTCGCGGGCCAGGTCGCGGCGCTTGTCGTCCCAGCGCGACTCGAAGTCGCCGACCTCGTCCTTGAGCCTCGACCGGCCGAACGGCGCGTCGATCGCGTCCTGCACGGCATCGGTGCGGGAGGACGCATCGCCCAGCTCCGTCACGATGTCCTTGAGCTTGAGGCTCACCGCGCTCAGTTCCTCGTACTTGATCCAGATGGCCTCGGCCATGCGATCCTCCCCCTCCAGTCCGACGACTCCAACCTATGGAATGTCGCCGCGCGCGTCGATGGGGAGCACTCCCCATGCGGATCCGCGGGCCCGCATCCACGACAGAGGGACCGGCGCCCGAAGCGGCCGGTCCCTCGAGATCGTGTGTGCGGTGTCAGCCGCCGGCGAGCTGCGTGTCCAGATCCTGGATCGCACGCATCATCCCCAGCAGCGACTCC
>NZ_JAJTTF010000018.1 GCF_021341785.1 Microbacterium sp. Au-Mic1 | reverse complement strand
GCTGGCGATCGGCGCGGATCCGCAGCGGCGACCCCTTCCGCGGGCGTTGGCGGCGCATGACGCCGTGCTCGTGCGCTGGATGACCTATGAGACCGATCCCGTTCTGCTGCTCGCCTATCCGACGATGCGGGATGCGGGGGATCCATCGACGCACGCCTTCCTGACCGCGATGGCCGAGGCGCGTGACGCACGGCCCTCGCCGACCGCCCGGGTCACGCCGGCGGAATTCGGCGCCTACCGCGACGCCGTCGAGCGGCTCCGCCGCACCTTCGGCACGGCAGAGGCCGACGCGCGGGCACGGGCTGAGGGACGGGATCCGCTCAGCGAGCGCGAACGGGAGGCACGCGCGGGCGGATGGCGGGACGCGGCGCAGCAGATGATCGGGCTGTCGGCGGATGCGCTGGACCGGGCGACCGACGCGGCCGTCTCGTGGGTCGCCACGTGGAATGCACGCGGTCGCAGCCCGAAGCGGCGCGACGAGCGCGATTGAGATCCGGGCGGCGAGGAACCGCCGGTCCTTCGATCAGCGGCTCCGACCGAGGAGCGCGACGGAGCGCAGGGCGGCGACGTCCGCTTCGCCTGCTCCAGGGAGAGAGGACGACGGGGCTTCGATGGGGGAGGGGATTCGAAACCCCGCCGCCGATCACAGCGTACGCGTGTCGGGGGCGCGTCGGGGTGCAGAACCGGGCGTGCCGGTGCTCAGAAGCGGATCTCCGCGATGACCTCGGCGTACTCGGTCTCGCCGACCGGCGTGAAACCGACCCGCTGGAAGAACGCCTCAGGGCCGCCGGTGCCCGCCTCGTAGATCACGTTCAGGTGCTCGAAGCCGCGCGCGCGGGCCTCGGTGATCAGGCTCTCCACGGCGAAACGGCCGACGCCGCGTCCCTGGTCGTCGGCATCCACGTTGATGCGCCACAGGACGGAGCGGAAGTGCTCCTCGGGGGCATCGGGGTCGAAGTTCGCACTGACGAAGCCGACGACCTCGTCGCCGTCCAGGACGACGCGCTGCCAGCTGGTCTGCGGATTCATGACGGTCGCCGCGATCCCGTACGAGACGGGCGCGAGGTACTGCTCCTGCCCGGGCTTGAGGGAGAGGTTGTTGACGGCGACGATCGTCGCCGCGGACAGTTCGACCAGTCGCAGTTCCGTCATGGACAACAGGCTAAACCCTGGATGGGCCCCGTGACGGCTGGAGCCGAAACGTGGGGATAAGTTCATCTGCGCGGCACGCATCGCGGGGCCGGGCCGCGGCGGAGCCGCGCAGGAACCCGCGAACCTCGCTCGGGAAGCGCACGAAGGGCAGGTATCTTGGTATCGAGACAAATTCGCGCGATGCCCCGCGTGCGCATCCGCGCGAGGCCGCTGTCTGAAACCCTTCCTGCGTGAAACGGAGACCCCGGTGACCGACGACGCCATCATCTACACCTACACGGACGAGGCGCCGGCGCTGGCCACCGCCTCGCTGCTGCCGATCGTCCAGGCCTACGCCCACCAGGCGGGCGTCGACATCGAGACCCGCGACATCTCGCTCGCGGGCCGGATCCTCGCGACCTTCCCGGAGCGTCTGAGCTCCGGCCAGGCCGTGGGCGATGCGCTCGCAGAGCTCGGCGGCCTCGCCACGACACCCGAGGCGAACATCATCAAGCTGCCGAACATCTCGGCCTCCATCCCGCAGCTGAAGGCCGCCATCGCGGAACTGCAGCAGCAGGGCTTCGACGTCCCGGACTATCCGGACGACGCGTCCACGGTCGAGGAGAAGGACATCCGCGCCCGGTACGATCGCATCAAGGGCTCCGCCGTGAACCCGGTGCTGCGCGAGGGCAACAGCGACCGCCGTGCCCCACTCGCGGTGAAGAACTACGCGAAGAAGCACCCGCACCGCAACAAGGCTTTCGCCGCCGGGTCCAAGACCCGTGTCGCCACCCTCGGACACGACGACTTCAAGGCGAACGAGCGCAGCTGGGTCTCCCCGGGCGATGACGTGCTCACGATCCGGCACGTCTCCGCGGACGGGCAGGTCACCGTCCTGAAGGAGAACCTCAAGGTGCTCCCGGGTGAGATCGTCGACGCGACCTTCCTGAACGCCGCGGCCCTCGACACGTTCCTCGCCGAGACCCTCGCGGAGGCGAAGGCGGAGGACGTGCTGTACTCCGTGCACCTCAAGGCCACGATGATGAAGGTCTCGGATCCGATCATCTTCGGACACGTCGTGCGCGCCTACTTCGCCGATGTCTTCGCCCAGTACGGCGACAAGCTCGCCGCGGCCGGCCTCACCGCGAACGACGGACTCGGCTCCATCCTCGCCGGGCTCGCCGATCTCGAGGGCGGTGAGGAGATCGCCGAGGCGTTCTTCCGGGCCATGGAGAGCGGTCCGCGCCTCAGCTACGTGAACTCGGACAAGGGCATCACCAACCTGCACGTGCCGAGCGACGTGATCGTCGACGCCTCGATGCCCGCGCTGGTCCGCAACGGCGGCAAGCTCTGGGGCAAGGACGGCGGAGAGGACGACACTCTCGCCGTCATCCCGGACTCGTCGTACGCCGGCGTCTACCAGGCCACGATCGAGGACGTCATCGCGAACGGTCCGCTGGATCCGGCGACCATCGGCACCGTGCCGAACGTCGGCCTCATGGCCCAGGCGGCCGAGGAGTACGGCAGCCACGACAAGACCTTCGAGATCGCCGCCGACGGCCGCGTACAGGTCCTCACCTCGGCGGGCGAGGTCGTCCTGGAGCACGAGGTGCACGCCGGTGACATCTGGCGCGCCACGCAGACCAAGGACGTCCCGGTCCGCGACTGGGTGAAGCTGGCCGTGAGCCGCGCCCGCGCCACCGGCGCGCCCGCGGTGTTCTGGCTGAACCCGGCCCGCTCCCACGACGCCGCGCTGATCGCCAAGGTGACCGAGTACCTCAAGGACTACGACACCGACGGCCTCACGATCGAGATCCTCACCCCCGAGGAGGCGACCCGCTACTCCCTCGCGCGCATGCGCGCGGGCGAGGACACGATCTCGGTCACCGGCAACGTGCTGCGCGACTACCTCACCGACCTGTTCCCGATCCTCGAGGTCGGCACCAGCGCGAAGATGCTGAGCATCGTCCCGCTGCTCGCCGGCGGAGGCCTGTTCGAGACGGGCGCGGGCGGATCCGCCCCGAAGCACGTGCAGCAGCTCGTCGAGGAGAACTACCTGCGCTGGGACTCGCTGGGCGAGTTCTTCGCCCTGGCCGCGTCGTTCGAGCACTTCGCCGACCGCACCGGCAATGCGAAGGCCGCGATCCTGGCGAAGACGCTCGACGCCGCGACGGGGACGTTCCTGGAGAACGACCGCTCGCCGGGCCGAGCCCTCGGCACGATCGACAACCGCGGCAGCCACTTCTACCTCGCCTTGTACTGGGCGCAGGAGCTGGCCGCGCAGACCGAGGACGCCGAGCTCGCAGCGGCCTTCGCCCCGGTCGCCGCCGCGCTGGCCGCGGATGAGGAGCGCATCGTCTCCGAGCTCACCGCGGTGCAGGGCAAGCCCGTCGAGATCGGCGGCTACTACCGCCCCGACGGTGCCCTCGTGGCGAAGATCATGCGTCCGTCGGCCACGCTGAACGCGGTCATCGACGGCCTGAGCTGATCGGATCCACGAAGGGGCGGACGCGAGCTGCGTCCGCCCCTTCGTCGTCCCTCCGGAGAGAGGGGTATCGCGTCGGCACGCACGTCCGGACAGACGAAGAGGCCCGCCGCACGATGCGACGGGCCTCTCCGAAGCGGATCCTGTGAGATCCCTCGTTCAGTAGTGGACGTTGACCTCGGTGCCCTGCGGAGTCCAGTCGAACAGCCACTCGGCGCGCCACTCCGGCATGCCGACGCAGCCGTGGCTCATCGGGGTGCCCCAGTTGTCGTGCCAGTACACGCCGTGCAGCGCCTCGTCCCCGTTGAAGTACATGACCCACTTCACGTCGGGCTGGTAGTAGTACGGCGCCTTGGTGAGGTCGGTGTTGCCCATGTTCTGGCTGTCGAGCTTCCAGTTCACGGTGAAGGATCCGGTGTGCGTCGCGAAGTCGCCGCGGCCCGAGGAGATCAGCCACGAGTCGACGACGTTGCCGTTCTCGGTGACGGTCAGCGTCTCGGTGCTGAGGTTCACGTCGACCTTGCGCAGCAGCGAGGTCGAGGCGAAGGGGGTGTCCTTGACCGGCAGGGCGAAGGTGCCGTTGCCCTTCGCGATCTGTGCGGCGAACGCCGCCGCGGCTCCGGAGACGTCGCCGAGCTGACGGCCCGTGACGCCCGGAGTGATGTCGTCGAGCACCTCGCCCGAGGAGTTCACGACCGTCGTCGCGTTGACCGGTGCGCGGTTGACCGTCGCCGCGAGCGCGTCGACGCTCTTCTGGATCGCGGCCTGGTTCGCCGTGATCGCGAGCTTGCCGTCCTCGGGCGTGAGGGTGAGCCATCCGGCGGCCGTCGCCGCGTCCACGGGCACCGTGCGCTCGGCGCCGACGTAGAAGCCGATCGTGGAGAGCATGGTGTTGAGCTCGGTCACAGTGGCCGCGGCGGTCTTGTCGCTGATGGCCGGGGCCACCGGGGCCGCCTTCGCCTCGAACGTGAGGGAGCTCCGCCCCTTCTCCGCGGCAGACGCGATCGCCGCCGTGAGGGCCTTGAGGTCGATGCCGGATCCGTCCTTCGCGGGCGTCGCCGTGTAGCCGGTGCCATGGAAGGCGACGGTGGCGTCGGTCGCGTCCTGGTAGACCGTGGGCACCTGCGCGCGCAGCGCGTGTTCGGCGGCGCGGTCGTCGAGGGTGATCGTGCCGGCGATCGGGGCGGACATCCAGCTGGTGATGTTCCACATCGGCCGCTCGGCGAAGGCCTTGTCGGCGAGCTTCGTCGCGTCCACGTGCGCACCCAGGTCGGATCCGGTGACGCGCTTGCCGTCGCCCTCGCCCGCGAGCGTGATCTGCATGGCGCCGATGTGGTTGCTGACCGCCTCTGCCGCGGCGCCGGGCGTCATTCCGCCGACCGGCACTCCGGCGATCGTGGTGCCGGGCGCGATGAGGATCATCGACGCGGCGCCGAGTCCCAGCACGAGCGCGCCGAGGCCGATGCCCACCCAGCGCCCGACGTGGCGCTTCTTGCGCGCAGGCTCATCGGCGGGCGCCCACTCCACGGGTCGGTCGCCCGCGCCGTCTCCGGTCGCGGCCTCCGTGGTCGCGTCCGTGCCGTCGACGATCGTGTTCTCCTCGGTCGGAGCCCCCGCTGCCGTCACCAGATCCGTCACGTGCACACCCCCCTTGCCCTTGAGCGCTGTCAGTCTTTCAAGGATACGGGATGCCATATCACAAAACGGCAACGGAAGCACAAGGGCGGGCGGGCATGTGCGGGATCGGCGGTCCTCCCGCGCGGCCGTACGGCGCCGCGCGCGGGAAACACGCGGTGCTCGAACCCGGATCCGGTAACGTTCGGGTAACCCCGACTCGCGCCACGCGCGATAGGGCTTGATTTTCACCCCGTTCGTAAGGTGTACTAACAAACATGGTCCCACGGATGAGCAGCGTCGCCCGATGAACGCGGAGAGCGGCGAGAGCAGCCCGCACCGCTTCGGGTCCGCGGGCAAGCTGCGCACGAGCACCAAGGTGCTTCCCGAGCACGCCCGCGGGCACAATCGCGCGCTGGTGCTGCAGACGCTCTATCACTCCGGGGCGATGAGCCGGGCCGACCTCTCCCGGGAGACGGGCCTCACCCGCGTGACGATCTCCGACCTGGTCGGCGAGTTCATCCATGACGGCATCGTCGTGGAGAAGGGCATCCGCGAGACCACCGGTCCGGGGAAGCCGCCCATCCTCATCGACATCGATCGCGACGGCCACCGCATCGTCGGTCTCGACCTGTCCGGCCCCGGCGACTTCGAGGGGGCGCTCATGAGCCTGGACGGCGTGGTGCTCGAGCGCCGCGACCTGCCTCGTCCGAGCGGCGGTGCGGCCGCGTACGAAGCGGTCCGCTCCCTTGCCGCGGAGCTGGTCGAGCTGTCCACTGTGCCGGTGCTCGGCATCGGCGTCGGCGCTCCCGGGATCGTCCGCCCGGACGGGATGGTGCTGAACTCGCCCAACCTGGACTGGAGCGACTTCCCGCTCGAGCGCCTGCTCAGCGCAGCCCTGGATCTGCCGGTGCTGGTGCGCAACGACGCGAACGCCGCGGTGCTCGCCGAGTACACCTTCGGTCAGGCCCGTCCCGACATGCTGCTGATCAAGATCGGCCGCGGCGTGGGCGCAGGGCTGATCTCCGACAGTCAGCCCCTCGTGGGGAGCCGCTTCGCGGCGGGGGAGATCGGCCACGTCGTCGTCGGCACCGACGGCGGGCCGCGCTGCGCGTGCGGCAAGGACGGATGCCTGGAGGCCTGGCTGAGCGCGTCGCGGCTGCGCGCGCGCATCGCCGAGGACCCGGCATCCGAGGAGCAGGTGCTGCGTGAGGCCGGAACGCGGCTCGGCGTCGCCATCGCGCCCATCGTCGCCGCGCTCGACCTCTCGGAGATCGTGCTGTCCGGTCCGGCCGACCTGCTCGCCGGCACGCTCATCGAGGCCGCCACGCGCACCCTCACCGAGCGCACACTGGAGGGCGTGTTCGACGACGTCGCGATCCGGCTCACCGCACAGGATGACATCGTGCTGCGCGGGGCAGCGGTGATGGTCCTGTCCGGCCAGCTGGGCGTCTCGTGAGTGCGATCCGGGTCGGCCTCGACGTCGGCGGAACCAAGATCGACGCGCTCGCCCTCGCCTCGGACGGCGAGATCCTCGCCCGCACCCGCATTCCGACGGGGTGGGGCGATCACGCCGTCGTCGCCGCCGTGCACGACGCCGTCGCCGCTCTCGCCGACGCGGGTGGCTTCCCGGTCTCGGACGTGGCATCGGTCGGCATCGGGATCCCGGGCCTCATCGACGCCGATGCCGGCCGGGTGCTGCATGCGGTCAACCTCGGCGTGACCGAGCTGGACCTCGCCGACGCCGTGCGCGTCCGCCTGCCCGTCCCCGTCTCCGTGGAGAACGATGTGAAGGCCGCGGCGCTCGGCGCCGGATCGCTGCGCGGCGACGCGCACTCGATGGCCTACCTGAACCTCGGCACCGGGGTCGCCGCGGGGATCGTCATCGACGGGGCGCTGTGGCGCGGCGCGCGAGGCACGGCCGGCGAGGTCGGGCATCTTTCCGTCGACCCTCGCGGGCGCGTGTGCGGCTGCGGGCAGCGCGGCTGCATCGAGACCTTCTGCGGCGGCGGCGCCGTGAGCAAGGCCTGGGGGAGAGGCGGCGAGCTGCCCCTCCGCGACATCTTCGACCTCGCCGAGGACGGCGACGCGTTCGCCCTGGAGCTGCGCGAGGGCATCGCGTTCGGTGCGGCCTCCGCGGTCCGCAGCCTCGTGCTCGGGGCCGACATCGAGACGGTCGTGATCGGCGGCGGGGTCACCGCCCTCGGTGAACGCCTGCTGGACGACATCGTGCGACGGCTGCGCCAGGAGAGCGCGGAGTCGCCGTTCATCGGCTCGCTGCGGCTGGATGAGAGGATCGAGCTGCTGCCGATCGGATCCCCTGCCGCCGCGCTCGGAGCCGCGCTGGTGGGAGCCGCGCGGCTGCCCGCCGAACTCGTCTGAGCACGGCGTCAGGTCGACCCGCACTCAGAATCCACGCCACCGACACCTACGAGGGAGCACCCCATGGCCGAAGTCGTCATCGTCGAGAACTCCGCCGCTGCCGGCGAACTGGTCGCCGCCGAGATCGCACGGCTCATCGCCCGCCGCTCGGACGCGGTGCTCGGGCTCGCAACCGGATCCACCCCGCTGCCGGTCTACTCGGCCCTGCGCGCTCGGCTCGCCGACGCCGACGTCTCGCGCGTGCGCGGTTTCGCCCTGGACGAGTACGTCGGCATCGACCCCTCCCACCCGGAGAGCTACCGGTCCGTGATCACGCGCGAGGTCGTCGAGCCGCTCGGCCTGACTCCGGCGCTGGTCCATGTGCCGGACGGATCCGAGGATGGGATCGAGCACGCCGGCGCCGAGTACGACGCCAAGATCCGGGCGGCAGGCGGAGTCGACCTGCAGCTGCTCGGCATCGGCACCGACGGCCACATCGGGTTCAACGAGCCCGGCAGCTCGTTCGCGTCGCGCACCAGGGTCAAGACCCTCACGGAGCAGACCCGCGAGGACAACGCGCGCTTCTTCGACTCGCTCGCGCAGGTGCCGCGGCACTGCATCACCCAGGGCCTCGGCACGATCCTGGAGGCCCGCCACCTCGTGCTGCTCGCTTACGGCGAGGGCAAGGCGCAGGCCATCGCGGATGCCGTCGAGGGGCCGCTCTCCGCCTTCATGCCGGCCTCGGCGATCCAGCTGCATCCGCATGCGACGGTGGTCGTGGACGAGGCCGCGGCGTCGAAGCTGAAGCTCGCCGACTACTACCGCTACACCTTCGCGAACAAGCCGGCCTGGCAGGGGATCTGACCGGATCCGGCACGTCGACGCTCAGCGATCGGGGAGAAGCCCCGGCCAGGCCAGGGGGAGCAGGTGCTCCTCGCTGAGCGGCGCCAGCGGAAGCGACTCCGCATCGGCCGGGGTGATCCAGCGGAGCTCGGCGAGCTCGGCCTGCACCTGCACGTCGCCGGGCTCGGCGGATGTGGCGAACGCGGTCGCGACCACGCGGTGACCGGGCTCGTTCGCAGCGGCCGAGACGAACACGCCGAGCGGGCGCAGCGCGTCCTCATCGACGAGGAGCCCGAGCTCCTCGTGCAGTTCGCGAGCGAGGGTCTGCGCCGCGGTCTCACCGGCCTCCGGCTTGCCGCCGGGCTGCATGAACCGTTCGGTGCCCTGCTTGCGCACCACCAGTACGCGCCCTGCCGTGTCGGTGATGATCGCGGCCGAGACATGGATGTCAGGCATGGGACTCCTCCGTTCGGTCCGGCATCTCATCGTCCGGCGCCGCGGCGCCCGCTCCGGCGGGGCGAGGTGCGAAGACCCGGCCGGGCGCCAGGATGCCTGCCGGATCGAACGCGCGCACGATGTCGCGCTGCAGCTCCCACTGGTCCTCGCCGAGCTCCTCGGCGAGCCAGCGGCTCTTGAGGATCCCGATGCCGTGCTCGCCGGTGAGCGTGCCGCCCAGACGCATGGCGGCACGGAACAGGTCGTCCGCAGCCTGCCAGATCCGCTCGGGGATCTCCGGGCTCTGCACGATGAAGTTGGGATGCAGGTTGCCGTCGCCGGCGTGAGCGACCGTGGGGATCTCGATCGCGTACTCCTGCTCGATGCGCGCGATCTCGTCGAACATCGCGGGCAGTGCGCTGCGCGGCACGGAGACGTCCTCGATGAGGGTGGTGCCCAGGGCGGCCATCGCGGCGTGCATCGAACGACGGATCCGCAGCAGCTCCTCGCCCTGCGCGGGGTCGTCGGTCACCGTCACGGTCCCCCCGGATGCGCGCAGCACCGTGGCGATCTGCTCCGCCTCGACCGCGGCGGAGCGTCCGTCGGTCTGGATCGTCAGCTGCGCCACCCCGTCGGCCGGCGGATCCAGCTCGAGCAGCGCATGCACGGCGGCGAGGCAGCGCGCATCCATGAGCTCCATGATCGCGGGCTCCGCTCCCGAGGCCGTGACGGCTGCGGATCCGCGGGCGGCGTCGCGGACGGCCGGAAAGGTCGCGACGATCGTGCACGGGCTGCCGGGCACGATGCGGCGCAGTTTCAGGGTGGCGCCGACGATCACGCCGAGCCGCCCTTCGGATCCGATCACGAGCGAGGTGAGGTCGAGGCCCGTCACGCCCTTCACGCTGCGGTGCCCCAGGTGCAGCAGACGGCCGTCCGCGAGCACGAGGTCGATCGCGAGCACGGCGTCGCGCACCACGCCGTACTTGGCGCACAGCAGGCCGCCCGCGCCGGTGGCGATGTTGCCGCCGATCGTGGAGATGTCGCGGCTGGCGGGGTCGGGCGGCCACCACAGTCCGTGCTCGGCCAGGAGCGCGTCGAGCTCGGCGTTGAGGATCCCCGGTTCCACCACGGCGAGGAGGTTGTCGGGACGGATCTCGAGCACGCGGCGCATGCGCAGCGTGGACAGGACGATCTCCCCGGCGCCGGCGATCGCGGCGCCCGCCAGGCCGGTGCCTGCGCCGCGCACCACGACGGGCGTGCGGGTCTCCTGTGCGATGCGAAGCGTCGCCTGCACATCGGAGGTCGATTCGGCGTGCACCACCGCGAGGGGTGCGGTCGGTGAGGCATGCCCGGAGCGGTCGGCGCGGGCGGCGTCGAGAGCGGCGTCCGTGGTGTCGACGCGGTCGCCCAGCGCGGTGCGGAGCCGATCCAGGACGGTGACGTGCACCGGCGGCCTCAGGACAGCGCGCGGCGGCCGGCCATGAGCCCCGTGGCGATCGCGACGACGGCGAAGCCGAGCCCGATCCAGGCCTGTCCCATCGTCCACCAGGCGACGGTCACGGCGGCATAGAGGAGGAGTTCGACCGCGGCCCGCACGAACGGGTGGACGACCAGCACCGGGCGCGGGGAGAGGAACAGCGCCCACAGCAGCAGCGTGATCACCGGTGCGCCGATCGCTGCGACGAGGTTCCACGGCAGGGTCCACACGGCGAGGCCCCACAGTACGAGAGACGCGAGCGCGGCGACCAGGACGATCACGCGCACGATGTCGAGCGCGGTGGCGCGGGGGAGCACACCCTGCTGCAGGGGGAGCGATGCGGCCGCTCCAGGGGTCTGGGTAGGGGTGTCGGCGGACATGCCGACAATTCTACGCGCCGGGCGCGGGGGCGACCGCGGGCGCCGGCGGGTCGACAACGGTCGCCGGTGCGGTCGTCGGGGCGACCGATTCCGGAGCGGTCGGTGCGGGCGCGGTCTGGTCCGGAGCGGGCACGACAGTCTCGGCCGGTGCCGGTGCCGGTGCCGGTGCCGGTGCCGGTGCCGGCTCGACAGGTGCCGGGGCGGGCACGGGAACGGTCGGGGTCGACGCGGGCTGGGCGCCGGTCCCCGGCGTCTCGACCGGGGGCGTCGCGGGCGGGGCGGGCGTCGTCCCCGGGTCCGCCGGAGTGCCCGCCTGGTCGGACGTCGCGCCCGTCACGGCCAGCGCGGCCAGGGTCGTCGTCCGCCAGGCTCCCGGCGAGCCGTCGATCACGGAGCGCAGCTTCACGGTGGCGTTGAAGAGGATCTCGGCGGCAGTCGGGCGGATGTCCGCCGTGCCGGCGCCGGCGGCGTCCAGCACGACCTGAGCGCCGCGCGCGGGCCGTCCCTTGATCCAGACCTGGATGATCGTACCGGGCGTGCCCGTGAGCGGGATCAGGACGTGGGTGTGGAGGTTGTCGTCGATCACGAAGGTCGCCGTGCCCCACGAGAAGGCGGGACCGGTACCGGGATCGGTTCCGGGGTCCGTGCCGGGGTCTGTACCTGGGTCTGTACCCGGGTCTGTACCCGGGTCGGTGCCGGGGTCTGTACCGGGATCCGTTCCGGGGTCTGTGCCCGGGTCCGTACCGGGTTTGCCCGGCTCGACGGGAGTGGTCGGCTCCACCGGGACGGGTGCGGGGTCGCTCGCGGGCACGTTCTTCGGGACCTCGACCGGGACGCTCACGATCGGCTTCGGCTTCTCCGGCCGCGGGGCGGGGTCGGGCGCCGGATCCGCTGGGGCGGGCTGCGTGAGCGGACCGCTGGCCGGCGGCGACATCTGGGCCACGATGCTGGAGTCGCCCTGATCCGAGGCGGAGGGGGCCGAGGTGGAGGCGGGGTTCGCGGTGAGCCCGGGCACCACGGCCGCGGCGACGATCGCGCCGGCGATCACCAGTGCCGCCGACCCCGCGCCGACCAGGGCGCCGAAGCCGGCGACCGCGCCACCCGTGGAACCTGTGGTGCCTCCTGAGCCGGCCGCAGCCGATCCGGCGACGTGGGCAGCGGCTCCCGCCGCACCGGCGCCGGCGGATCCGGCGACGACGGCGCCCTGCACGACGCTCGACGGCATCGCCGCGAGGGCGACGACCGGAGCGGATCCGCTCTGCAGCATCGCGAGATAGGCGCCGGAGCCGCCGATGCCGAGCACCAGCGGAAGCAGCACGAACGCGAGACGGTGCGAGACCTCCTTGGCCTCGGCCGCGACGATCAGGCAGCGTGCGCACTCGCCGAGATGGTTCTCCAGCTTGGCGCGGTCGCGCGCGCCGAGGTTGCCGCGCGAATAGGCGCCCAGGCGCTCGATGGTCCACTCGCAGACCGATCCGGGCTCGGCGGTGCTCAGGTGCGCCTGGATCCAGGCCTCACGCAGGCCCTCGCGTGCCCGGAAGGCGAGCTGCGCGGTCGCTCCCGCGGTCATGCCGAGCAGCGGCGCGATCTCGGCCGGCTTCATCTGCTCGATCTCGGAGTACCAGAGCACCTCCTGCCAGCGCGACGGCAGGCTGCGGAAGGCCTTCGCGGACAGGCTGTGGTCGAGGGCGTCGTTCGCGGCCTGCTCGGTCGAGGAGGGATCGGCGACGGTGTCGAGCTCGTCGATCGGGGCCTCGCGCCGAGCACGGCCCCAGCCGGCCGCGGTGTTGCGGATGCTCGTGAACAGATAGGCGCGGAAGGAGCCGGTCGGCCCGCCGCCCTTCTGGATGGCCTGGTAGATCTTGGCGAAGGCCTCCTGCACGAGGTCGTCGGCGTCGAAGGTGCTGGTGACGGACCGCGCCACGGTGATGCCCGACGCGTAGTGCCGGCGCCACAGTTCGGCGAACGCGTCAGCATCGCCCGAGCGGCTGCGCAGCACGAGGTCGGCGTCGCTCCGCCCCGACGCGGGCGCGGCATCGTTCGGTGAAAGGGTGTGGTCGGTCATCTCTCGGTTCTCAGGTCGGAAGCGTTCTCATCAGAAGAGACGCAGACCCCTGGTTCTCATCACGCGGAATCTCCATTGTTCACCCTGAGGCGCGAACACGCCAGGGTGCGAACGAAATCGCCGGCCGTCATCAGAGGTCGAACGCATCGGACTCGGTCCCGATGCACGTGAGACAGCGTCTCAGAACTTTTCTGAAGAGATCTTGCGAAGTCGCGTAATGGATCCGCTTCGTCCCCATCTCTCCTGTCAGAGACAGTCTGCGTGGGCCACCGGGGGGCGGCGAGCACAGGCTCCGGCGGATGGGGATCCGTCGGCGGGGTCGGCCCGGCACCTCGGGGGAGGAGTTCCGGGCCGACCCGCTCTGACAAGGGGAGCCCTCTGATCGGGTACCAGAGGATCTGGGGAGATCACGGGAGGGGGACCGCCGCTGGGGAGCGGCGGCCCCGCCCTGATCGACGGCCCCGGCGTTCAGCGCCGCAATGCCGCACCGGTCCACACGGTCGTGACGTCGAGTCCGGCGGTCAGCAGCACCGCGTCCGCCAACAGCCCGGGCTCGAGCTCGCCCAGTTCGCCCGCGACCCCGATCGCGCGCGCGGGCGTGCGGGTCAGTGCGAGCACGGCGTCCGCGAGGGGGACGCCCGCCTCGACGGCACGGCGCAGCGCCACGTCCTGCGTGAGCGTGGAGCCGGCGATCGAGCCGCTGTCCACCCTCGCGACGCCGTCGAGGACGGTGACGTGCAGCGAGCCGAGCATGTAGTCGCCGTCCGCGGATCCGGCCGCCGCCATTGCATCGGTGACGAGCGCGACCCGTCCCGGCGCCTCGTCGAACACGAGCTTGATGATGTGCGGGTGCAGGTGGATGTTGTCCGCGATCGCCTCCAGCGTCACGCGCTCGTCGTGCGCGGCGGTGAGCACCGGCCCGGGATCGCGGTGGTGCACGGGGCGCATGGCGTTGAACGCATGGGTGAGGATCGTCGCGCCGGCGTCGAATGCGGCGCGCATCGTGTCGTCGTCCGCGTCGGTGTGGCCGACAGCAGCGGCGGCGCCTGCCGCGACGACGAGACGGATCGCCTCCAGCCCGCCCTCGAGCTCGGGGGCGAGGGTGACCTGGCGCACCGTGCCGCGGCCGGCATCGAGCAGCCGCTGCACATCGGCGGCGGCGGGAGCGCGCAGCAGTCCTGGATCGTGGGCTCCCATGTGGCCGGGATCGAGGAACGGGCCCTCCAGGTGCGAGCCGAGCAGGTCGTGCTCGGTCTGCATCAGGTCGGAGACCATGCCGACACGTTCGGAGAGCTCGTCGAGCGTCGCCGTGATCAGCGAGACGACCGCACGCGTGGTGCCGTGCGTGCGGTGCATCGCCCGGGCGGTGCGGATCGCGTCGGCGCCGTCGTCGAAGGCCGCGCTCGCTCCGCCGTGACCGTGGATGTCGACGAAGCCGGGCGTGAGGATCGCGCCGCGGCCGGCCGCCTCGCCCGCGTCCACGACGATGTCCGCCGACGCCCAGTCGGATCCGGTGCCGCGCGCAGCGACCGTTCCGTGCTCGAACCGCACCCAGCCGTCCTCGACGACGGACCCGCCCGAGACGATGCGGGCGGAGTGGATGACGAGGGACCCCTGCGCGGAGCTCTCGGTGCGGGCGGTCATGCGGTCTCCTCGATGCTCGGGGCGGTGCCGGGGCCCACGGCGGGCTCCGGGGTGTTCTCATCGTCCAGCGCGGCGCGGTCGACCGCGATGCCGGAAGCCTCCCACGCGGGGACGAGCTGCGCGACCCTCCCGCGGAACGACTCCCAGGTGCGCTCGGATCCATTCTGCGCCGACCAGCCGATCTCCGCGTGCGCGGCGATGCGCGGGAACGCCAGCCCATCGGCCTCGGCGAGCGTGGTGACGGACTCGGTCCACAGCGGCGCCTCGATGCCGAGGATGGACGCGGCGGGGACCTCGTCGAGCACTGCGGCGGGGTCCCAGTCGTACGCGTCCCGCAGCGGCACGATCCCCGCCCACGCGAGCCCCCGCGGATGGTCGGCGCGAGGCTTCATGTCGAGGTAGGCGCGATCGGAGGGCGAGAGGATGAGGGCGCCGCCGCGCTCAACGAAGCGACGGGCGTGCGCCGCGTGGCCGTCCTCTGGCACGACGGATCCCCAGTACTGCCCGATCATGCCCGGGACGAGGCCGTCGACGGCACCCGCCTCGTGCCAGGCGACGGGGGTCTTCCCGGTCGCCGCGGCGAGGCGTCCCGCGCGCTCGAAGAAGAGCGCGAAGTCGGCGGCGGACGTGCCGAGGCACTCGTCGCCCCCGATGTGCAGGTACGGGCCCGGCATCAGCTCGGCGACCTCGGCGAGCACATCGCGGATGAGGTCGTAGGTGCGCTCCTCGTGGATCTTCACCGACGAGTGCCCCACGCCCCACGCGGCGTAGTGCACGCCGTGCGCCGGCAGCGGCTGGCCCAGTGCGGCAGCCTCCGCGATGTTCGCCTCCGTGATCGCGGGCTCCTCGACGAGGTCGGGATAGCCGAGCCCGACCGCGTGGGTGTGCCCCGGCAGGTCGATCTCGGGAACGATCGTCATGTGCCGTGCGGCGGCGTACGAGACGATCTCGCGGATGTCGTCCTTCGTGTAGAAACCCCCGGGGCCGCCGGTCGCGTCGCCGCCGGATCCGGCGCCGGTGAGCTGCGGCCAGGCGTCGATGTGGATGCGCCAGCCCTGGTCGTCCGTGAGGTGCAGATGCAGGTGGTTGTACTTGAGCGCGACGGCGCGGTCGATCCAGCGCTCGACGTCGGCGACGCCGAAGAAATGCCGCGCGACGTCGAGCATGACGCCGCGGTAGCGGAAGCGCGGAGCGTCCTCGATGCGGACCTCCGGCACGGACCAGCCGCGCTCGCCGCGGCGCAGCAGCTGCAGCAGGGTGCGGGTGCCGTAGAAGAGGCCGGCGGCGTCATGCCCCGTGACCCGGATCCGGTCGGCGCCGGCGGTGAGCGTGTAGCCCTCGGCGGACCCGAGCGCGGGGTCGATCTCGAGCACGATCTCCGTCGTCCCCGCGTTGGTCAGCGCATCCGAGCCGAGCACGCCCTCGAGCTCCGGGCGCAGCAGGGCGATCGCGTCAGGGTCTCCGGCGAGGTGCGCGGATCCGAGCGGGACGGAACCCTCGCCGAGCTGCACGGAGGAGGGGAAGGGGATGAGCGACGGTGCATCATGCAGGACCATGAACAAAAACTACCGTGCTGCGCGGCGCACCGCGCGGACGGTCGGTCGTCACCGCCCTCCGGATCCTCATCGCGATCCGGTAGGCTCGTCCTGTCGCGACTGGCGTCTGGGTGGGTCACCACCGGGGAGCGACCGTCATGGATTCGACCGCGCGCCTGGGCCGATGAGCACCCTTCTCTTCGCTATGTCAAAGGAGCACGCCATGACCGACCGTTTCTTCAACGCGCCTCTCTCCGAGGTCGACCCCGAGATCGCCCAGGTCCTCGACCGGGAGCTCAAGCGCCAGCAGACCTTCCTCGAGATGATCGCCTCGGAGAACTTCGTCCCGGTCTCGGTCCTGCAGTCGCAGGGATCCGTCCTGACCAACAAGTACGCCGAGGGCTACCCCGGCCGCCGCTACTACGGCGGCTGCGAGGAGGTCGACGTCGCCGAGGAGCTCGCGATCGCCCGCGCGAAGGAGCTGTTCGGCGCCGAGTTCGCCAATGTCCAGCCGCACTCCGGCGCCACCGCGAACGCCGCGGTGCTGCACGCCATCGCGCGCCCCGGCGACACCCTGCTCGGTCTGTCGCTCGACCAGGGCGGCCACCTCACGCACGGCATGAAGATCAACTTCTCCGGGCGGCTCTACGACATCGTCGCCTACGGTGTGAACCCGGAGACCTCGACCATCGACATGGACGAGGTGCGCCGCCTCGCCATCGAGCACAAGCCGAAGGTCATCATCGCCGGCTGGTCCGCCTACCCGCGCACCCTCGACTTCGCCGCCTTCCGCGAGATCGCCGACGAGGTGGGCGCGCTGCTCTGGGTCGACATGGCCCACTTCGCCGGACTCGTCGCCGCGGGCCTGCACCCGAACCCGGTGCCGCACGCGCACGTCGTCTCCTCGACCGTGCACAAGACCATCGGCGGCCCCCGCTCCGGCTTCATCCTGACGAACGACGCGGAGATCGCGAAGAAGATCAACTCCGCGGTCTTCCCGGGCCAGCAGGGCGGCCCGCTCATGCACGTGATCGCCGCCAAGGCGACCGCGTTCAAGATCGCCGGCACCCCGGAGTTCAAGGAGCGCCAGGAGCGCGTGCTGCGCGGCGCCGCTCTCATCGCCGACCGTCTCTCGCAGCAGGACGTCACCGATGCGGGCATCGCGGTCCGCTCCGGTGGCACCGACGTGCACCTCGTGCTCGTCGACCTGCGTGACGCCGAGATCGACGGCAAGCAGGCCGAAGACCTGCTGCACGACATCCACATCACGGTGAACCGCAACGCCGTCCCGAACGACCCGCGTCCGCCCATGGTCACCTCGGGTCTGCGTATCGGCACGCCCGCGCTCGCGACCCGCGGCTTCGGCGACGCCGAGTTCACCGAGGTGGCGGATGTCATCGCCCTCGCGCTGCAGCCCGGCGCCGACGTGGAGGCGCTGCGCGCCCGCGTGGACGCGCTCGCAGCCGCGTTCCCGCTCTACCCGGACCTCGTGCAGTGACGGCTCGGATCCTCGACGGCAAGGCGGCCGCGGCCGAGATCAAGGCGGAGCTCGCCGAGCGCGTCGCCGCGCTGAGGGAGAAGGGCATCGTGCCCGGCATCGCCACGGTGCTGGTCGGAGCCGACCCGGCGTCGCAGCTGTACGTCGGCATGAAGCACCGGCAGTCCGAGGCGATCGGGATGAACTCGATCCAGCGCGAGCTGCCGGCCGACGCCACGCAGGCCGAGGTCGAGGCCGTGATCGATGAGCTCAACGCGGATCCGGCCTGCCACGGCTACATCGTGCAGCTGCCCCTGCCGAAGCACCTCGACACCGACGCGATCCTCGAGCGGATCGACCCGGCCAAGGATGCCGACGGACTGCACCCGACGAACCTCGGCCGGCTCGTACTCAACGTGAACGCACCGATCCGCACGCCGCTGCCGTGCACGCCGCGCGGAGTGATCGAGCTGCTGCTGCGCAACGACTACGACCTCAAGGGCAAGCACGTGGTCGTGGTGGGTCGCGGAGTCACGATCGGTCGCCCGATGGGCCTGCTGCTCACGCGGCGCGACATCAACGCCACCGTCACGCAGGTGCACACGGGGACGCCCGACATGTCGCCGTACCTGCGCGAGGCCGACGTGATCGTCGCCGGTGCCGGGGTCAAGCACCTCATCACCGCGGATGTCGTCAAGCCCGGCGCCGCGGTGCTGGACGTGGGCGTGACGCGCGAGGACGACCCGGAGACCGGCAAGAGCAAGGTCTACGGCGACGTGGATCCGGCGGTCGCCGAGGTCGCCGGGTGGATCTCGCCGAACCCCGGGGGCGTCGGCCCGATGACGGTCGCCCTGCTCATGACGAACGTGGTCGAGGCCGCGGAGCGCGCCGCCGCCTGAGCGCGGCGACGCACACGCACCGACCAACGACGGGCGGATCCGACACCGATCGGATCCGCCCGTTCCGTCTGCGGGCAGCGGGCGGGCTCAGCCGAGCTCGTCGAGCATGCGACGCTGCTCGGGCGTGAGACCGTCCTTGAGCTCCTCGCGCCCGGCGGCGGTCGCCTGAGACGACGCGACGGACCCGGCCGCAGGCGTGTCGCGCGCGGATCCGGCCCGGGATCCGGAGATCTTCGCTCCTGCTGCGTCGTAGAGCTCGCCGGCCTTGCGGGTGAGTGCGTCGTCGACCTGGTCGTAGATCACCCAGCCGATGAGCAGGATCACCGGCGGGAGGATCCAGCCCCAGAGGTTCCCCGCGCGCACGCCGCTCAGCCAGACCGTGAGCGCCCAGATGAGGAACTCGACCACGAACACGGCGAGGTACTGCACGAACTTGGTGCCGCCGGCGGACATCGACGATGCGGCCCTCTTCAGCAGCGGCTTGAGGAACAGCGTCGCCAGGGTCAGGATCACCGAGGCCCACAGCGCGTGCAGGCCGACCCGCGCCGGCGTGAGCCAGCCGATCACCAGCAGCACGACCACGTTGAAGACGTAGAGCGACGCGAACCGCACGATCAGATTCCTCATGCATCCAGACTGTCACGGGACACGGCAGGCGGGTAGGGGCGCCGCGCCGGGTCGCGGGCGAGGGTGCGTGGCGCGGCGGCGACCAATATGCTGGCCGCGTCCGCGACCTTCGAGGAGACGCACATGCAGATCGCCCTGTTCATCGCCGAACTGATCGTCGTGCTGGGCTGCATCGTGATGGGCACGCGCTCCAGCGGCGTGGGCCTGGGCCTGTGGGGAGGCGCGGGGGTCGCGATCCTGGTGTTCGTGTTCCGGGTCGTTCCCGGCTCGCCGCCCGTCGACGCGCTCCTCATCGTGCTCTCGGTGGTGCTCGCCTCCTCGATGATGCAGTCCGCCGGCGGCATCGACTGGATGGTGTCGGTCGCGGCGAAGCTCATCGCGCGCAACCCGAAGCAGATCACGCTCGTCGCACCGCTGATCTCGTTCCTGTTCTCGGTCGGCGCGGGGACGTCGAACATCCTGTACCCGCTGCTGCCCGTGATCCAGGACCTCTCGTACCGCAACGGCATCAGGCCGTCCCGTCCGCTGTCGCTGTCCGTCGTCGCGACCGGTGTCGCGCTCGCGTGCAGCCCGGTCTCGGCCGCGATGGCCGCGATGGTGACCCTCACCGACGTGGCGCCCTGGAACTTCGAGCTCATCGACATCCTCAAGGTGACGATCCCGGCCGCCGTCGTCGGCATCGTGGTGTCGAGCTTCGTGGTGAACAGGCTCGGCAAGGAGCTCGCCGACGACCCGGAGGTGCAGGCGAGGATCGCCCGCGGCGAGCTGGCGCCTCCGCGGACCGGGGCTGCCGAGGTCAAGGCGGACGTGACCGTGACCGCCGCGGGACGCAATGCGGCGATCATCTTCCTGCTCGGCGTCGCCGTGATCGTGCTGTTCGGGCTCTTCAAGGCGCTCCGGCCGCTCGACGCCGCCGGAGACCCGGTGAGCATGACCCCGATCATCGAGATCGTGATGTTCGTCGCAGGAACGGTGATCCTGCTCGTCTCGCGGCCCAAGGTCGGAGAGATCCCGACGATGTCCGTGTTCAAGGCCGGCATGGTCTCGGCGATCGCGCTGTTCGGCCTCGCCTGGCTCACGGACACCTTCCTCGGCGCGCACGCGAAGCTCATCTCCGAGGGCGTCGGCGGACTCGTCACCGCGGCCCCGTGGATCTTCGCGCTCGGCGTCTTCCTGGTCTGCGTGCTCACCACCAGCCAGTCCACGGCCACCCGCACGATCGTGCCGATCGGCCTCGCTGCGGGGATCCCGCTCGGGCTGCTCTCGGGCATGTGGGCGGGCGCGTTCGCGGGGATCTACCTGCTGCCGACGAACGGATCGCAGATCGCCGCGGCGAACTTCGACACCTCGGGCACGACCAAGCTCGGCACGAAGCTCGTGGACCATTCCTTCTTCGCACCCACGCTGATCCTGGCCGTCACGACCATCGCGTTCGGCGCCCTGTTCGGCGTGCTCTGGGGCGGGTGAGCCGTGCCGGTGGAGCGCACGTCGATCAGCGGGCGCGGTAGAGATCCCAGGAGCGCCGGCATGCTGCGGCGATGCGGTCGACCTGAGCGGGATCCTCGGTGATCCAGTCGGTGCCGGGCCGGTGCAGCTCGGCGGTCGCCGCGTCGCCGAGGAGGAACTCGCGGAGGAACTCGGCCTGCACGGCGTCGAACTGCGCGCCGGATGCGGCCGCCTCGTCCGCGACCGCCCTGAACCGCGCACCGGCGGCGAGGATCTCCTGGCTGCCGAGGTAGGGCTGATTCAACGCGACGTCGCCGGGATCGGCGACGTCGAAGCCGGCACGATGGGCCTCGGCGAGAGCCCGCAGACGTGCGGGATCCATGGTCGGGGGATCGGCCGGGTCCCGTTCCTCGCCGCGGGCGTCGCCCCGGTTCGAGAGCGCCACGATGCGTGGCAGCCGGTCCTTCTCGGCGCGAGGGACGTCGACGGCTCCGTCCCTCGTCGTGGTGGTGTTCATGGTGTCGTGGAAGGACAGACGGGTGAACGAGCCCCCGGTGCGCAGGCGCTCGGCGATGATCCGCTCGGTGAGTTCATCCCTGGTGCGTTCGTACACACCGAGGCCGCGTTCGGCGACCTCGACGAACGTGTCGACGAGGCGGTGCAGACCGGCGTCGGTGCCGGGCACCTCGATGATCGGGAAGAACGAGAACGTGACGGGGCGGATCGCGTCCACCCCGGTGAGATCCACCTTCTGCCAGGGCCCGGCGGTGCGCACGCGTTCGATCGCCGTCGTCAGATCGGCGGCGACGTCCGCAGGCCTGGCCCGGTTGGGGTCGCGCACGAGCCGGGGATGCGGGTTGATCACGGCGACGACCCGAGGATCCTGCGCTGCCCAGCGTCGCACGATCGCCGCCGTCGCGACGTCGGTGAAGTCGTACTGCAGCCGCCGCGTGAGCGCGGGGGAGAGGAATTCGGCGAGCTCCTCGGGGATGGCGGCCCCGGCATGCGGGCAGCTGACGAGCACATCGGCGTCCTGGAGCGCCTGGTCGAGGGAACGGCGCTGCGGATCCGCGTAGACGACGATGTCCTCGACGGTGAACGTGCGGCCGGCGGGGATCAGATCCAGGGCGCTCATGCGGCTCATGCTACCCAGCCGCGGAGTGCCCGCGGTGAGCCCGACCGCGTGCAGAGCGCCAGCACGCTCAGCGCCCGGGATGCACTGCGGCGATCGCGTCGAGGACCGTCTCGTAGACCGCTTCGGCATCGATCCAGGGCGGGGCGACCCCGGCGAGCTCGAGGCTCACCGCGCCATGCACCTGCGCCCACACGGACAGCGTGCTGCGCAGGTCGACGCCCTCATCGACCCGGTCCGCGCCGGTGAGAGTGCGGGCGAGGGGGAGGAGGGCGTCCAGCTCCGGATCGGACTCCGGATCACCGTGGCCTCCGGTAGCGCCGTGGGGCGCCCCGGCGATCGCGCCGCTGAACATGAGACGGTAGCGGTCGGGGTGCTGCAGCGCCCATGCACGATACGCCTCGCCGAGAGCGCGCAGCCCCCCTGGTTCCGCCTCGCGCTGAGCGCGCGCGAAGGACGCGAACGAGTCGGCGACCACGGCGGAGATGAGATCCGCCTTGCTGCCGAACAGCGAGTAGACGGCGGATGTCGAGGTGTCGGCGCCGAGTGCCACCTCGCGCACGGAGAAGCGCTCAGGGCCATCCCGGTCGATCATCGTCGAGGCGACCTCGATGAGCCGGGAACGCAGGTTCGCATCGTGCGTGATGGGTCTTGCCATGAGGCCGACTCTATCGTAACGTCGTTCTGTAACAGTGTTCTATAACGACGTTCGGAAGGAATGGCGATGAGTGCGAAGGTCTTTCCCGGCCGGTACACGGCGGCCGTGGACCGCAGCGACATCACGGTGTTCGTCATCGGGATGCGGGCGAACAAGTGGTGGCAGCTGGGTCGTGTGCAGCGCGTGGCGCGGCAGATGCCGAAGATGCTGCGCCATCTCGCGCAGCACCCGGAGGCGGGCATGCTCGGCTGCGAGAGCTGGCTGGGTCGTACGACGATCCTGCTCTCGTACTGGGAGAGCCCGGAGCATCTGCAACGCTTCGCGGCGGATCGGGACGCGCCGCACCTGCAGCCGTGGCGCGACTTCATGCGGACCCTGCTCGGATCCGGCAGCGTCGGCGTCTGGCACGAGACCTACCAGGTGCCCGCGGGGGAGATGGAGGCGATCTACGCCGACATGCCGCTGTTCGGCCTCGCCGCGGCCACGGCGCATGAACCCGTGGGCGCAGGTCGGAACACGGCACGCCAGCGGCTCGGCCGCTGAGAGGGGTGCGGGCGACCACGCAGGCGTTCCCTGCGGCCGCCGGGGACTCAGGGCGTGCCGGGCAGACCCAGGATCCGCATCGCGAACCAGAGCAGTCCGAACAGGAGGACCACGGCGGTGACGACCACGCCCAGGACGGTCGCGGTGCGGGGCATCCGACGGCGGAGCAGCAGAAGGGGCGGGAAGACCACCAGGATGATCGAGAGCTGCACCGCCTCGATCCCCAGATTGAAGACGAGCAGCGACCAGAGCAGCGTCCAGGACCACGGCTCCTCGATCTTCAGCGCGGTCGCGAAGCCGAGCCCGTGGATGAGGCCGAAGCCGAACACGATCCCGAGGCGCAGGAGAGCGGCTCGTCGGGACGGTGGCGGCGCCGGCCTTCCGCGACGCCGCGCGGCTCGACGGAGCCGCTCCTCCCAGAGGTGCCAGCCCGCGACGGCCGCGATCGACAGCGCGATCGCGGGCTCGACCACGTTCGCGCCGATGTGCACGAGGCCCAGGGCCGCGAGCAGGAAGGTGATCGAGTGCGCGACCGTGAAGCAGGTCGCGAGCTCGACCACGTCCCGCAGACGCCGCGAGCTGATGATGAGCGCGAGGAGGAACAGGATGTGGTCGATCCCGGTCAGCAGGTGCTCGGCGCCGAGCAGGAAGAACTCGGCGAAACGCGCGGTCCAGGGCTGCGCCGTGGAGAACTGCGGATGCGCGGCGTCGAGGGCCGCGCTGCCGCTGCGGCCGTCGACCGCGTATGTCACGATCGTCTTGGAGTCGGTGACCATGCCTTCGGAGTCGGGGAAAAGGGCGCTCCGCACGACGAAGGCCCCGCCGTGCCCGGCACTGCACGCGTATCGGACCGCGAAGCGCGCGTAGTCGGTCGCGTCCCTCGCGTGGAAGACCGCGGCGCCGTCGGGGTGCGGCGCACAGGCCGAGCCGCCCTCGACCGTGACGGTGAATCGTTTCGTGGTGTAGGCGAGGATCGCCGCGGCGTGGCCGGCGAGCACCCGGTTCTCGCCGCCCGACTGGGGGTGCTCGATGGCGTCGGCGAAGAGCGCGGGGTCGTTCTGCGTCTTGGCGGCGGAGGCGCTCAGCAGTTCGTACTGGAGGTCGAACTCGACGCGCACATCGTTCGTGCCTGCCGAGGTCAGATCGGCATAGGCGACCGTGGTGACATGCCCCCAGGCGGGACCCGCGGACAGCAGCAGCGCGGAGACGGCGAGGGCCAGAGCGACCGCGGCGCGCGGAACCGAGCGCATCGGCGGTCGCTTCGGATCGGCCGGATCAGGCCTGAGGGACCTGCCCGAGCTGCGACTCGATGCCGGCGATGCGCGCGTACTCGTCGAAGCGGAACGTGGCGCTGCCGCTCGCGTCGCTGACGACCGCTGCGGAGTAGGCCTCGTCGGCCCACTGCATGCTCCAGCCGGCGAGCCGTGCCAGATCCCACACGGAGGAGCGCGCGTCGGAGAGCGTCAGTTCGGACAGGATCCGAGGCAGGGCGACGACGGCATCGGCGACCGTGAGCGGAACGAGCGGCGCATCCAGCAGGAACACGGCCCGCGTGCCGCTGCCGACCGGGGCGGAGTAGTACGGCGAGCGTCCGGTGATCTCCTCGGCGATCGCGCCGACCTGATGCGCGGCGCCCGCGATCCACTCGTCCAGGTCCGCGTCGGCCTCGGCAGGGAAGGGCAGCTCCGCGTTCGACAGCGCGTCGATCGAGTACGTCGTGCCGTAGTCGCGGAGGCCGGCGACGGACGGATCGGATCCCCCCTGCGGGTGCGCCCAGGCCCACATCAGCGAACGGGGCCCCGGGGCGATCGTGGCGACGAGCGATGCGCGCGCGACGAGCTGGCGGCTCGGATCGGTCTCGGAGGTGAAGGTGAGGGTGCCCGCCGCGAGGTCGACGTCCCAGCGGTGCTCGCCCAGGGCGGCAGTCGCGGTGACCAGCTGGTCCTGGCGGAGGGCGGCGAAGAGCGCCGCGCGGTCGGCGAGGGGCGCGAGGGCGGGGAAGGTCATGCCCTCATCCTGCCGCGCAGGCCTATGAATGCGCCAGTCGCGCGGCCACGGAGCCGTCATCGGTGCACCGCTGTCGGCGCGACCCTCTAGGGTGGAGGGGTCCGCGGGAGCCCAGAGGGGCTGAGAGGGCCACGTGCCGACCGCCGAACCTGATACGGGTCATACCGTCGTAGGAAAGGGCACAGTCATGCGCATCATCGTCGTCGGCGCCGGGATCATCGGTCTCGCCAGCGCCTCCGAACTGCTTCGGCGCGGGCACGAGGTGACCGTGTTCGATCCCGACCCGGTTGCGGGGGCGAGCCGCGCCGCCGCCGGCATGCTCGCACCGACCACGGAGTTCGCCTGGGGGCAGGACGTCCTGCATCCGCTGCTGGCGGACGCGGCGGGGCGCTACCCCGCCTTCATCGCCGCCCTCGAGGGGCGCACGGGCCTCCGCACGGGCCACCGCCGCACCGCCACCCTGGCGCTCGGAGTCGACGCCGCCGATCGGGAGACCCTCGCCGAGCTCGCCGCACGGCGAGGCGCCGCGGTGCGGCGGATCACGGGTTCGCAGGCCAGGGAGCTCGAACCAGCGCTCGCTCCCGCCGTCTCCGGCGGGCTGCTCGTCCCCGACGATCATCAGGTCGACCCGCGCCGGGTCGCCGCCGCGCTGCTCGCCGAGCTCGGATCCCGGGTGCGTCTGGAGGCGGTGGCCGCCGTCGAACGGGAGGCGGGATCCGAACGTGCGACCGGGGTTCGGACGGTCTCCGGCGAACGCGCGGACGCGGACGAGGTGCTCGTGGCCGCGGGTCTGGGCGCGACGCGCATCGACGGAGTGCCGCCGCTGCCGCTGCGCCCGGTGTGGGGCGACATCCTGCGCCTGCGCGTGCCGGATGGGATCCGGCCGCTGCTCACGCACACCGTCCGCGGACTGGTGCGCGGCTCCGCCGTGTACCTCGTGCCGCGGGAGGACGGAGAGCTCGTGCTCGGCGCCACCGTGCGCGAGGGCGGCGTGGAGGGCGTGCAGGCCGGAGGCGTCCTCGCCCTGCTGCGCGACGCGGAGCGGATCCTGCCCGGCGTCGCGGAATGCGAGATCGCCGAGGTGCTCGCCCGTGCTCGCCCCGGCAGCCCCGACGCCGTGCCGCTGCTCGGCCGCGTCGCGCCAGGACTGGTGGTCGCCACCGGGTTCGACCGGCACGGTGTGCTGCTGACGCCGCTCGCCGCCGAGCTCGGCGCGGACCTCATCGAGGGGCGGGGCGTCGCCCCCGCCGTCTCGGCCGCGATGGACCCGTTCCGCTTCGACGGCACCGGCGACGCCACCGCTGAAGGCACCGCCACCGGTACTGGCACCGGCGCTGCGCGCGCCACCGGCGCCCCGGCTCTCAGCGTCGCCTGAACGCTCGGTCTGCCGGGTCGCACGCCGCTCGCTGCCCCGCGCGTTCCCTCGCTTCGCACCCCGGATCCCGCTTCCCGGCGCCCCCTGTCCCCTGAAGAAAGGCCGATGATGACCGACACCCCCACCGCCCCCACGATCCGGCTGAACGGCGCCCGCCATGACGTCGCGGCCGGGTCGTCCCTGCTCGATCTGGTGGCGCAGCTCACCGGGCGCGAACTCCGCACCGACGGAACCCGGGTCGACGGCGGGCGCCTCGGCGTCGCTGCGGCGATCGCCGGCTCCGTCGTGCCGCGCGGCGGCTGGGCCCTGCGCACTCTCGCCGACGGCGACGAGGTCGAGGTCGTCACCGCGGTGCAGGGCGGCTGAGCGTCATGACCGTGATCGACACGACTCCCGGGCATCCCGACGTCTCCGCGGAGGCGGATCCGTTCCTCGTCGCGGGGGAGCGGTTCTCATCCCGCCTCATCATGGGGACGGGCGGGGCGACCAGCCTCGCGCTGCTGGAGCAGGCGCTGCTGGCCTCCGGCACCGAGATCACCACCGTCGCGATCCGCCGGTTCTCCCCGGACGGGCGCGACTCCGTGTTCGCTCTGCTCGAGCGGCTCGGCGTGCGCGTGCTGCCGAACACGGCCGGGTGCTACACCGCGCGCGACGCGGTGCTGACCGCGCAGCTGGCCCGCGACGCGCTCGAGACCGACTGGGTGAAGCTCGAGGTGATCGCCGACGAGGAGACCCTGCTGCCGGATCCGGTCGAGCTGTTCCGCGCCGCGGAGGAGCTCACCGCCGATGGCTTCCGCGTGTTCGCCTACACGAACGACGACCCCGCGCTCGCCCGCCGTCTGGAGGATGTCGGCGTCGCCGCGGTGATGCCGGCCGGATCGCCGATCGGCAGCGGCCTGGGCATACTGAACCCGCACAAC
Organism: Microbacterium sp. Au-Mic1; assembly: GCF_021341785.1. Lineage (GTDB taxonomy): Bacteria > Actinomycetota > Actinomycetes > Actinomycetales > Microbacteriaceae > Microbacterium. The sequence continues at coordinate 17,067 of NZ_JAJTTF010000018.1, read as the reverse complement.
ATCGCGACGATCGTGGATCGTGCCGCGGTGCCGGTCGTGCTCGACGCCGGTGTCGGCACCGCCTCGGACGCTGCGCTGGCCATGGAGCTCGGCGTGGACGCGGTGCTGCTCGCGAGCGCTGTCACCCGCGCACACGACCCCGCGACGATGGCGAGGGCGATGCGTGCCGCCGTCGAGGCGGGGCGGCTGGCGCGCGCGGCGGGGCGGATCCCGAAGCGGCCGCTCGCGCTCGCCTCGTCCGGCGGCGAGGGACTCATCGCGCCCCGCCCGTCGGAGGAGGACCTGTGACGCGGTCCGTCGTGGTGGAGGCGGTTCGCACGGTCTCGCTGCCTCCGCTCGTGGGGCAAGGCCCGGCGTTGCCGCCGGCGCGGGCCGCGCGCTTCGCCCGGCACATCGCCCTGCCGGGCGTCGGCGCGGCCGGTCAACGCCGTATCGCCGCCGCCCGGGTGCTGATGATCGGCGCCGGCGGACTGGGGGCGCCCGCGATCCAGTACCTCGCCGCGGCCGGCATCGGCCGGATCACCGTGGTCGACGACGACCGGGTGGAGCGCACGAACCTGCAGCGTCAGGTGCTGCACACCGAAGGCGATGTCGGCCGTCCCAAGGCCGAGTCGGCGCGCGACGCCGTAGCGGCCCGCGACGCCGCCCTGCATGTGGTGGCGAGGGTCGATCGGCTCGGTCCGGACAATGCGCTCGCGCTCTTCGCGGCGCACGACCTCGTGCTCGACGGCAGCGACAACTTCGCCACGCGGTACCTCTGCAGCGACGCCGCCGAGCTCACCGGCACCCCCGTGGTGTGGGGCGGCATCCTGCGCTTCGCCGGACAGCTCAGCGTGTTCTGGCCCGGCCGCGGGCCCATGCTCCGCGACCTCTTCCCCGAGCTCCCCGACGATGAGGCGCTGGACTGCGCGACCGGGGGCGTGTTCGGCGCGCTCTGCGGCGTGATCGGATCGGCGATGGCCGTGGAGGCACTCAAGCTCGTCTGCGGGATCGGGGAGCCGCTCGTGGGCCGGCTCGCCCGGTACGACGCGCTGACCGCGCGCTGGGACGAGCTGCGCTTCGACGTTGATGCGGACCGTCCGCCGGTGACGGGACTCGAGTCGATCGCGGACGCGTGTCGCGCGGCGGCGTCGGTGGGTCGCCCGGACGACATCTCCGCAGGGGAGGTGGCCGCGCGCCTGCGAGCCGGCACGGACGGACTCGTCGTGGTCGATGTGCGCACCTCCCGGGAGCGGGAGTCGGCGTCGATCCCCGGATCCGTGCATGTGCCGCTGGAGCGCATCCTGGCCGACGGCTGGCCCGTGCTCGCGGCGGAGCTGGGCGGGGCCGCCGTGGACGGACGGGACATCGTCCTCACCTGCCAGGCCGGGATCCGCTCGGCCCGCGCGATCGACGCGCTGCGCGCGAACGCGCCGGCGGGCACCCCGCTGCGCAACCTCGCCGGCGGAATGAGCGCGTGGGCGCACTGAGGCCGGGCGGGACGGGGCGCCCTCCGGTCAGGCCGCGGCGCCCTGCGCGCGTCCCATCCGCCAGATGCTCGGCACGACCATCGCAGTCAGCGCGACCACGGCGTAGACGATGGCGGCTCCCACCAGGAGCGATCCGACATCCATCCGCGCGATCAGCCAGCCGAACGCCAGGGTTCCGATCGGCATCGCCAGGAAGCTGCCCAGCATGTCGTAGCTCGACACGCGAGACAGCTTCTCGCCGGGGATCTGCTCCATCATCGTCACGTTCCAGCCGGTGCTGAACACCTCCACGCCCGCCCCGGCGATGAATGCCGTGATCATGAGCGGAAGCACGGCCGGGTGCACGCCGAGCAGGGCGAAAACGGCACGGCGAGGAGTGACATCCCGAGCATGCCCAGACGAAGCGGCCGCTGCAGCGGCAGCCAGAGCAGCACCAGGGTCATGACGATGACGCCCGCGCCCTCGGCCCCGACGACCCACCCCCAGCCGGTGATGCCCAGCAGCGGATCGTTCTTCGCGATGTACGGGCCGGCGACGCCCCACGCGCCCGCGTGGATGGCGTTGAGCACCATGAACGCCAGCACCACGATCCACAGCCACGGCCGGGACCAGAACTCGCGCCACCCGTCGTGCAGGTCGTGGAAGAGGCTCGTGCGCTCGCCGCGGACCGGCGGGGGAAGCTTCACCAGGGCGAGGAAGACGATCGCGAGGGCCCAGCCGACCGCCTGGAGCACCATCACCCAGGCAGGGCCGGCGAACGCGACCACGGCACCGGCGACGACCGGTCCGGCGATCGTGGTCGCCGCGCGCGCGAACGAGAGCAGGGCGTTGGCCTGCTGCAGATGCGCAGGCGTGGTGAGCTGCGGGATCAGCCCCTGCATCGCGGGCATGACGAACGCCGCAGAGGCGCCGTTCACGGCGGCGAGGAGGGCCAGCAGCGGAACCGTCGCCGTGTGGGTGAAGAGCAGTGCGGCCGTCGTGCCGATGGAGAGGATGTCGACGACGTAGCTGGTCTGGATGACGAGCGCGCGCGGCAGGCGATCGGCGACGACGCCGCCGAACAGCAGGAACACGATATTGGCGAGGGTGAACGCGGTGAGCACGATCGAGAGCGACCCCGCGTCGTTCGCGATCCCGAGCACCGCGAACGCCAGCGCGATCGACGACATCGAGCCGGTGACCAGCGTGATCGTCCGGGCCAGGAAGAACCAGCGGAACCCGCGGTCCGTCAATGCTGCGATGCCTGCTCTCACTCGTCCCATCCTGGCAGGCGGGGCGGATCGCCCGGCGACCCCTCTCGTTCAGGGAGCAATGTTTGTTGCAGAATCGGGGGTGTTAGGGGCAACAGCGCTCCTCGAAACGCTCGTGGTCACGCACCCAATGCCGCGCCGATCCGTCGGAGCAGCGTGGTCTCATCCTTCAGCAGAGCGGCGGTCACCTCGATCACCGTCCAACCGGCGGCCCGGAGAGCAGCTGCCCGCTCGACGTCCCTGCTCCACTGCGCCGAGTGCTGCAGACCGTGGTACTCGATCGCCACCTTCTGCGCGGGAAAGCTGAGATCCACACAGCCGAGGAAACGGCCGCTGTCATCGAAGGCGTCCTTGTTGAGCTCCGGTTCGGGAAGACCGGATGTCACGATCAGCCACCGCAGGTGCGACTCGCGCGCCGACCACGAATCCACACGGATGAGATCGAGCGCCGCACGCAGTTTGGCGATTCCACGGCGTCGACCCGCATCCATGACCTCCCGCATCTCGTCAATCGTGGTGAGAGGTGCTTTGCCGACGTCACGGCGCCCGATGCCTGACTTCCACTCGCGGCAAAAGTAGTCGCCTGCGACCACGAGGTCGACAGTACGAAGCTCGGCACCGAGCGATACCCACGTCGCCGCGGGTGTGGCGACGCGGAATCCGTCATGCTCGCAGACAGCGGTCATGCTGAGCCGGGAGCGGTGTCGCTCGATTCCGGTCATCCGCGGGAGTGGCACGTGACCGCGTGCGCAGACATGCAGCCCGAGTTCCGTGGCTCCCGCGGGGTCGCCGTGCACATCCAGGACGAGCGGTAGTGGAGCCTCCCAGATCGCGGCTGCCGTCTGGTGGCTGAAGAAGTGCCCTGTGTGCATCCGCGGGGCGTAGTCCGCGGCCCGGGCGACGCGGATCTGACGCTGTCGTTCGTACGGGTCGGTGATCGCTTCGACCTCGGCCGTCTCCCCCTGGACGCGCACACCGGGGAACGGAGCCCGCAGGTCGGATCCTCGCAGCCGCCCGTGACTGACCCCGTATCGGCGCGCGAGCGCGACAGAGAACGTGGATCCGAGTTCATCGGGCAGGTCTTCATGTCGACGCATGCTCGACACTTTGCCTGCCCTGCTGGATCCCCGCCGGACTTATCCACAAGCGCGGATCTGGCCCTCGCGCTCAAGGAGCAATGTTTGTCCTGAATTCGCCCGGAGAGAGCGAACATTGCTCCTCGAACGCGAGCGGGAACCGGCGTCGTGTCAGTAACTGGCGGTCGGCCCCGATGGGGGAGCCGGGACGAAGCGTGCCGTGAGGGCCTCCGAGGCGCGGGCGAGCAGAGCCACGTCGGCCCCGACCGCGACGAACGAGGCGCCCGCGGCGATGTAGGCATCGGCGGCGACCGGGTCGAACGCGTTCACGCCGACCGGCGTTCCTGCGGCCTTCACGGCCGTGAACACGTGCTCGACGGCGGCGACCACGTCGGGGTGCGTCTGCTGCCCGAGCAGCCCCATCGACGCGGACAGATCGGACGGGCCGACGAAGACGGCGTCCACGCCATCGACGGCGGCGATCTCGGCCGCCGCGTCCACACCGGCCGTGGTCTCGATCTGCACGGTCAGGGACACGTGCTGCGCGGCCTCGAGGAGGTAGCCCTCGACGCGGTTCCAGCGGGCGCTACGAGCCAGGGCGGATCCGACGCCGCGGATGCCCGCGGGCGGGTACCGGGTCGCCGCCACCGCGGCGCGGGCCTCGGCGGCGGACGAGACCATGGGCACGATGAGGTTCTGCGCACCGAGGTCGAGCACCTGCTTGATCGTCACGGGGTCGTTCCACGGCACGCGCACGAGCGGCGTGATCGGGTAGGCGGCGACGGCCTGCAGCTGCACCTGGAGCGAGTCCAGGGTGTTGGCGGAGTGCTCGCCGTCGATGAGCAGCCAGTCCAGCCCGGATCCGGCGGCGATCTCGGTCACGAGCGGGCTGCCCGTGCACGCCCACATGCCGATCAGGGCACGGTCGGCACCGGCCAGGTGCTCGCGGAAGGTCGGATTCAGACGAAGCGGCATTCGATCGTTCCCATCGGTCCGTAGTCGCACAGCACCTCGTCGCCGCGCGCCACCCACATCGGGCGCGTGAACGATCCTGCCAGGATGATCTCGCCCGCCTCGAGACGCGCGCCGTGCTGATGGAACTTGTTCGCCAGCCAGGCGACGCCCGTCGCCGGGTGACCGAGCACGCCGGCGGCGACGCCGGTCTCCTCGATCTCGCCGTTGCGCGACAGCACACCCGGCACCCAGCGCAGGTCGATCTCGTCGGGGCGCTTGTGCACGGTCCCGAGCACCATCGCGCCGTAGGCGGCGTTGTCGCTGATGGTGTCGACGATCGTCCGGCCCTCGAGCTCGATGTGCGAGTTCAGCACCTCGAGCGCGGGCACGGCGTAGTCGATCGCGGCGAGAGCGTCCTCGAGCGTGCAGTCGGGGCCGGACAGCGGCTCCTTCAGCACGAACGCGAGCTCCACCTCGATGCGCACGTTCGAGAAGTGATCGACGGGGATCTCGGATCCGGATGCGTACACGGTGTCGTCGAACATCACGCCGTAGTCGGGCTCCGTGATGCCGGTGGCCTGCTGCATGGCCTTCGAGGTGAGGCCGATCTTGCGCCCCACGAGCCGTCGCCCGGCGGCGACCTGCGCGTCGCGCCAGACGCCCTGGATCGCGTACGAGTCCTCGACCGTCGCCTCGGGGTGACGTGCCGTGATGCGCGGGATCACGCCGTGCGTGCGGTCCGCCTCGGCCAGCTCGGCGGCGAGTGCGGTGAGGGTGGATTCGGGGAGCATGGGTCGGTCCTTTCCTGGAACGGGTCGTTGAGCGAGCGCCGGCGGAGCCGGCGCGAGACGGAACGCGGTGATCTGCGAGTGCGCCGCGTTCCGTCTCGGTCGCTGCGCGTCCTCGCTCAACGACCCTGTATGGGCGCTACAGCTGGTGGCCGAGCTTGTACTCGCCCTGCTTCCACTCCGGCATGGCCTCCTCGTCGGCGGGCCGGGTGTAACTGAACCCGTCGGCGCCGATGGTGACGGCCATCTCGCTGGAGTCGGTGCGGGCGACGACCGGCTGCGGGTTGCCGTCCAGGTCGAGCACGAGCGACGCGTCGGTGTACCAGGACGGCACGACGGGGTTGCCCCACCAGTCGCGGCGCTGGTTGTCGTGCACGTCCCAGGTGATGACCGGGTTGTCGGGGTCGCCGGTGTAGTAATCCTGCGTGTAGACCTCGACGCGGTGGCCGTCGGGGTCGCGCAGGTACAGGTAGAACGCATTGCTCACGCCGTGGCGGCCGGGGCCGCGCTCGATCGCGTCGGAGCGGCGGAGCGCGCCGAGCTTGTCGCAGATGGCGAGGATGTTGTGCTTCTCGTGCGTGGCGAAGCACACGTGGTGCATGCGCGGGCCGTCGCCGCCGGTCATCGCGGTGTCGTGCACCGTGGGCTTGCGGCGCATCCAGGCGGCGTACACCGTGCCCTCCTCGTCCTGGATGTCCTCCGTGACGCGGAAGCCGAGGTCCTGCATGTACTTCACGGCGCGCGGCACGTCGGGGGTAACCTGGTTGAAGTGGTCCAGGCGCACGAGCTCGCCGGGGATGTGCAGGTCGTAGCGCCAGCTCATCCGCTCGACGTGGTCGGTCTGGTGGAAGAACTCGTAGGGGAAGCCGAGCGGATCCGTGACCCGCACCGAGTCGCCGATGCCCTTCACGAAGCCGGACGGGTTGCGGCGCACGTCGCAGCCGAGCTCGGTGTAGAACGCGACGGCGAGGTCGAGGTCCTCCGGCGTGCGCACCCGGTACGAGAACGCGGCGACCGCCGCGACCGGACCCTTGCGCAGGACGAGGTTGTGGTGGATGAACTCCTCGGTGGAGCGGAGGTAGATCGTCTCGTCGTCCTCCTCCGTCACGTACAGCCCGAGCACGTCGACGTAGAACACGCGCGAGGCGGCGAGGTCGGTGACGACGAGCTCCATGTAGGCGCAGCGCAGCACGTCCGGAGCGGGGGACGAGGGGGTCGGGATCGGGCGGTCGGTGGAGATGGGCGCCTCCTGGCTGGTGTAGAAGCCGGAGGAGGTGAGCGTCATGTCGGCGCGATTGGTCATGTCAGCGTCCTTGCTTTCAGGTGGTCGTTGAGCGAGCGAAGCGAGACGAAACGCCGTTTCCGGCGGATCACCGCGTTTCGTCTCGGTCGGCTTCGCCGTCCTCGCTCAACGACCAGTGGTGGGTTCCGGGTCAGCGGGGATCCGGGTCGTCGAGGTCCTGCTCGGCCGGCGGCGCCTGCTTGCCGAACACGGGGTTGTGCGGGGCGCCGAGCGTGATGTGCACGCTCTGCTGGTCGGTGTAGAAGTCGATCGAGCGGTAGCCGCCCTCGTGACCGAGGCCGGAGGCCTTCACACCGCCGAACGGGGTGCGCAGGTCCCGCACGTTGTTCGAGTTCAGCCAGACCATGCCCGCCTCGACGGCGCCGGCGAAGTTGTGCGCGCGCTTGAGGTCGTTGGTCCAGATGTACGCGGCGAGGCCGTAGCGCGTGTTGTTCGCGAGGGCGAGCGCCTCCTCGTCGGTGTCGAAGGGGGTGATCGCGACGACCGGTCCGAAGATCTCCTCCTGGAAGATCCGGGCGTCCGGGGCGACATCGGCGAACACGGTCGGGGCGACGTAGTTGCCCGTCGGGAAGCCCTCGGGGCGTCCACCGCCGGCGACGAGGCGTCCCTCGCCCTTGCCGATCTCGACGTAGCTCATGACCTTCTCGTAGTGCTCCGGGTGCACCAGCGCGCCGACCTCGGTGGTCGGGTCGTGCGGCAGGCCGACCTTGACGCGCTTCGCCTGTGCGGCGTAGCGCTCCACGAACTCGTCGTAGACGTCGCGCTGCACGAGGATGCGGGATCCGGCCGTGCATCGCTCGCCGTTCAGCGAGAACACGCCGAAGATGCAGGCGTCGATCGCGGTGTCGAGGTCGGCGTCGGCGAACACCACGGCGGGGCTCTTGCCGCCGAGCTCCATGGACAAGCCCTTCAGGAACGGCGCGGCGTTGCCGAAGATGATCTGGCCGGTGCGGCTCTCGCCGGTGAACGAGATGAGCGGAACGTCGGGGTGCTTGACGAGCGCGTCGCCGGCGTCTTCGCCGAGGCCGTTGACGAGGTTGAAGACGCCCTTCGGCAGCCCCGCCTCCTCGAAGATGCCCGCCCACAGGGACGCGGACAGCGGCGTGAACTCGGCGGGCTTCAGCACGACCGTGTTTCCGGTCGCGAGCGCGGGGCCGAGCTTCCACGACTCGAGCATGAACGGGGTGTTCCACGGCGTGATGAGGCCCGCGACGCCGATCGGCTTGCGGTTGACGTAGTTCATCTGCTTGCCGGGGACCTTGAAGGCGTCGTCGGCCTGAGCCACGATCAGGTCGGCGAAGAAGCGGAAGTTCTCTGCGGCGCGGCGGGCCTGGCCCAGCGCCTGCGTGATCGGAAGGCCCGAGTCGAAGGACTCCAGCTCGGCGAGGCGCGCGTCGCGGGACTCCACGATGTCGGCGATCCTGTGCAGCACGCGGGAGCGCTCGCGGGGGACCATGCGCGGCCAGGGGCCCTCGTCGAAGGCGCGCTTGGCGGCGGCGACGGCGCGCTCGATGTCGGCCTTCTTGCCGGCGGCGGCGTGCACGTAGGTCTCGTTGGTGACGGGGTTGAGCACCTCGAAGGTGTCGCCGTCGAGGGAGTCGACGAACTCGCCGTCGATGTAGTGCTGGATCTTCTCCGGCAGATCTGCCGGGGCGTAGGCGTCGGTCATCATCGTCCTTCCGGGGTGGTTCGGGGTGGCTTCGGGTGGTGCGGTCAGAGGATCTCGGGGTGCAGCGCCGCGAGGAACGCGTCGCGCGTGCGCCAGCGGTGGTTGCGTGCGGCGAGCTCGATCTCGAGCGGATCGGCCCCGGAGCGGATCAGCTCCACGATCTGGGTGTGCTCCTCGACGGAGTGCTCGGCGCGTCCGGGGACGAACGCGAAGGTCGATTCGCGGATGCCGCTGAGGCGAGCCCAGCCGCGCTGGACGAGGTCGAGGATGTGCGGGTTCGGGCACGGCTCGTAGAGCACGGAGTGGAACTGGCGGTTCAGCTCGGTGAACCGGTGCGCGTCGAAGTTGTCGAGCAGACGCGTCATGCGGTCGTTGACCTCGAGCGCCCGGTCCAGGGCTGCTGCGTCCAGGAGCGGGGCGGACAGCGACGTCGCGGCGCCCTCCACCAGGCCCAGGGTCTGCATCGTGTGCGCGTACTCGCTCTCGTCGACGAGGGTGACCCTGGCGCCGACGTTGCGCTCGAAGGTGACGAGGCCTTCGGCCTCGAGCCGCCGGATCGCCTCGCGCACCGGGACCACGCTCATGCCCAGCTCGTCCGCGATCGTGCCGAGCACGAGCCGGAACCCGGGCCCGAAAGCGTGCGAGGCGATGCGCGCGCGGATCCAGGCATACGCCTGCTCCGACTTACTGCCGGTGAGGACGTCGGCCATCAGGCGCCCGCAGACTCCGCGTCGGCCGAACGTGCGGCGTCGTACTCGGCGCGCCAGGCGGCGTTCATCGGGAACAGCCCATCGACCGGATGCCCGGCTTCGACCTGCTCGGCGATCCAGGCGTCCTCGTCCTCCTGGGCGAGGGTGGCGTCGACGACCTCCTCGACGAGGGCGGGCGGGATCACGATCACGCCGTCGCTGTCGCCGACGATGATGTCGCCCGGCTGGACCGTGGCCCCGCCGCAGGCGATCGTCACGTCGATGTCCCACGGCACGTGCTTGCGGCCGAGGACCGACGGGTGCGCGCCCTGCGAGAACACGGGCAGGCCGATCTCGGCGACCGCAGCGAAGTCGCGCACGCCGCCGTCGGTGACCACGCCGGCGGCGCGACGTGCCTTGGCCCGCAGGGCGAGGATGTCGCCGAGCGTGCCGGTGGTCGCGTCACCGCGGGCTTCGATCACGATGATCTCGCCCTCTTCGACGGCGTCGAAGGCGCGCTTCTGCGCGTTGTAGCCGCCGCCGTGGGTCTTGAACAGATCCTCGCGGGCCGGGACGAAGCGCAGCGTCTTCGCGGTGCCGACGATCTTGGCTCCCGGCAGGTTGGCAGAGACGCCGTCGATGAAGCAGGCGTGCAGGCCGCGCTTGCGCAGCTGGGCGCTGAGGCCGGCCGTCGGGGCGGCGACGAGCTTGGCGCGGAGCTGCGGGTCCAGGGCAGGCGTTGCGGCGGGCGCCTCGACCGGCTCAGCGATCGGTGCAAGCCCCGCCTCCTCCCGCGATCCCCACGCCTCGGCGCGCTGCAGGTCATCCACGGCGGGGAGCGAGCCGAGGGCGCCGTCGAAGTCGACGGTGCCCTGCGTGACGGTGGTGCGCAGCCCGCCGGAGGTGAGCGTCTTCGAGGAGTGCGGGGCGTCCACCTCGACGACCACGACATCGCCGGGCACGATCACACTGGATCCGGCCGGGGTGCCGGTCAGGATGATGTCGCCGGGCTCGAGGGTGAAGTGCTGGGAGAGGTCGGCGATGAGCTGCGGCAGCGGGAACAGCAGCCCGCTGGTCTCGTCGTCCTGGCGCAGATCTCCGTTCACCCAGGCGCGCACCCGCAGCTCGGCGGGGTCGACGTCGGCAGCCGGGATCAGGTCGGGACCGATCGGGGTGTAGCCGTCGCCGCCCTTGGAGCGGACGTTCGAGCCCTTGTCGTTCGCGCGCAGGTCGTACAGGCCCAGGTCGTTCGACGCGGTCACCCATGCCACGTGCGACCAGGCGTCCGCGACGCTCACCCGGTGCGCGGCGGTGCCGATGACGAGCGCGATCTCGCCCTCGAAGGCGAGCAGCTCGGTGCCGGCGGGGCGCTCCACGACACCGTCGGTGCCGGCCATGGAGGAGGACGGCTTGAAGAAGTAGGAGGGGGTCGCAGGGGTGCGGCCGCGCTGGTCGGCACGGGAGCGGTAGTTGAGGTGGATCGCGATGATCTTGCCGGGCCGGTCGATCGGTGCGGACATGGGCGCCTCCTCGCGCGGTGGGTGCCAGGGGGACCCTTGGCGTCGTATTCGAAATCGTATATCATCGTGTCGAGCCCGGCAAGCATGGGATCCGGATCCGTCCGCAGGATCCTGAATCCCCGTGTCGGGCACGACGACGATGTCGGCCAAGACGACGACGTCCCATGCAAAGGAGACAGCATGTCCGCAGAATCCTCCCCGGGTTTCACGCCCACCGGAACCATCGCCTCAGCCGCCGACCGGCGCCGGGTGGTCTTCGCCACCGTCATCGGCACCACGGTCGAGTGGTACGACTTCTTCATCTACGCCACCGCGGTGGGCCTGGTGTTCGGCCAGCTCTTCTTCAAGGACCTCGGGGCCAACAGCGCCCTGGTCGGATTCGCCACGGTCGGCGTGAGCTTCCTGTTCCGCCCCCTGGGTGCGTTCCTGGCGGGCCACTTCGGCGACAAGTTCGGTCGCAAGGCGGTCCTGATGTGGACCCTGATCCTGATGGGCGCGGCGACGGCGCTGATCGGCGTGCTGCCCGACGCGAACGCGATCGGCATCGCGGCTCCCATCCTGCTGGTGCTGCTGCGCATCCTGCAGGGGATCTCGGCCGGCGGCGAGTGGGGCGGGGCGGTGCTGATGGCCGTCGAGCACGCGCCCAAGGCCAAGCGCGGCATCTTCGGCGCGGCGCCGCAGATCGGCGTGCCGCTGGGACTGCTGATCGCCTCCGGCGTGATGGCGATCATGGCGCTGGTCGCGCCGGGTGACCAGTTCCTGTCCTGGGGCTGGCGGATCCCGTTCCTGCTCAGCGTCGTGCTGATCGTGGTCGGCTACTACGTGCGACGCCGGGTCGAGGAGAGCCCCGTGTTCACCGAGCTCGCCGAACGCAAGGAGGCCGCGAGCATGCCGATCGTGCAGCTGTTCCGCAAGCACCTGCTGCTGGTGATCATCGCCGCCCTCGTCTTCGCCGGCAACAACGCGGTCGGCTACATGACCACCGGCGGCTACATCCAGGGGTACGCGACCAACCCCGAGGGCGCGCTCAAGCTCGACCGCGGTCCCGTGCTCTGGGCCGTGGCCGGATCCGCCGTCACCTGGCTGCTGTCGACCTTGGTCGCCGGGTGGATCTCGGACCGGATCGGGCGCCGGACCACCTACATCATCGGCTGGATCCTGCAGCTGGTCGGCGTGTTCACGCTGTTCCCGCTGGTGAACACGGGGCAGGTCGGACTGCTGTTCGCTGCGCTCGCGATCCTCACGATCGGGCTCGGCTTCACCTACGGTCCGCAGGCGGCGCTGTACACCGAACTGTTCCCCGCCTCGATCCGGTTCTCCGGGGTCTCGATCTCCTACGCCATCGGGGCCATCGCCGGAGGCGCCTTCGCGCCGACCATCGCGACGGCGATCGTGCAGGCGACGGGCTCGACGCAGGCCGTGACCTGGTACCTCGCCGGGATGACCGTGATCGGCCTCATCGCGACGCTGCTGCTGCGCGACCGCAGCGGCATCCCGCTGGGTCCCGATCACGAGGCCGAGCAGTCGGTCAGCCCGATCCACGGGATGTCCCGGGCCTGACGGCCGAGCGACGCGCCTGATCGCGCCCTGCCCTGCGGCGGGGCGCGATCAGTGTTCCCCTCCCTCGAGCGTCTTTCCCTCCCCAGAGCTGCACCGCTCAGCGGGGGGGAAAGTCGCGCAGGGGAGGGGGACACGCGTATGCGGGCTGGGACCGGTGCGCCTCAGCCGCCGAGCGCCTCGCGGATCGTCGTCGCCGAGTGCTGCAGGCGCGCGGCGATCTCGGCGTCGGTGCGGTCCGTGGCGACGTGCACCACGGCGATCGCGGCCGGACGCTGCCCGCGCAGGGCCAGCGGCACGGCCACGGACTGCACGGTCGGGATCACCTCATCGTGGCTGGTGGCGAACCCGGCCGATCGTGACTGGGCGACCGTGTCGTGCAACGCGGCGAAAGAGCCCGCCGGCCACTCCGCCTCGGCCAGCTGGGCGAGGATCGCCTTGCCCGGGGCGCCCACGGTGACGGAGTGCCGTGCCCCGGGGCGCTGCGCGACGCTGGCCACGGCGTGCCGGGGTTCGACGCTCACGAGCGTGATGCACTCCTCGCCGTCGAGGACGGCCAGGAAGCAGGTCATGCCGAGCTCGTTGGCGACAGCGGTCAGCTCGGGAAGGGCCTCCGCCTGCAGGTCGTTGGCGACGCCGGCGGCGAGAGCGGCCATGCGCGCGCCCAGGAAGACGAGCCCCGAGGCGTCACGAGACACGAGGCCGTGATCTTCGAGCGTGCGCAGCAGTCGGTAGGCGATCGAGCGATGCACGCCGAGCTCGCCGGCGATCTCGTCGATCGAGAGCGCTCCGCGAGCGTCGGAGAGCACCTCCAGGATCCGGATGCCGCGGCTGAGGGTCTGCGAGGCGGGTGCGTCGGCCATGGATCCTCCTCGTCGTCTTGATCGCCCGGGCGACCTCGGATAGTCTGTGTTCAATAGTAGAACGTTGCGTTCGAATATAGAACACGGCGATGCGAGATGCAAGGCATTCTCGCGAGGCGCGAGAATCGCGCACCAGCCCGAACCGAGCCCGACGGCGCCGTCAGGAAGGAATCGACGACGATGCAGTTCCACCACCACGGATACGTCTCCCATGACCCCCGCGTGCTCCCCGCCGCAGGCACGGGCATCGACCGCCCCGCCGAACTCCCCGATGAGGTCGACGTGCTCATCGTCGGATCGGGCCCGGCGGGCATGCTGCTGGCCGCGCAGATGTCGCAGTACCCCGGCATCACGACCCGCATCATCGAGCGCCGCGGAGGCCGCCTCGAGCTCGGGCAGGCCGACGGGATCCAGCCGCGCAGCGTCGAGACGTTCCAGGCGTTCGGCTTCGCCGAGCGGATCGTCGCCGAGGCGTACAACATCGGCTGGATGAACTTCTGGGGCCCGGATCCGGAGAACCCGCAGAACATCGTCCGCACCGCGCGCACCGCCGACTACGCGTACGACATCTGCGAGTTCCCGCACCTCATCGTGAACCAGGCGCGCGTGCTCGACTACTTCGCCGAGGCAGCCGCCGACGGCCCGGGCCGGATCGTGCCCGACTACGGCGTGCAGTTCACCGGGCTCACCGTCCACCCTTCGACCGGCTCGGGGACCGACGGCGAGCACCCGGTCGAGGTGCAGGTGCGGTACGTCGCAGGTGCCCGCGAGGGCGAGGAGCGCACGATCCGCGCGAAGTACGTCGTGGGCTGCGACGGCGCGCGCAGCGGGGTGCGCGAGGCGATCGGACGCACGCACGTCGGCGCGATGGCCGCGCACGCCTGGGGCGTCATGGACGTGCTCGTGAACACCGACTTCCCGGACTGGCGCACCAAGTGCGCGATCAATGCCGAGGCGGGCAACATCCTGCACATCCCGCGCGAGGGCGGCTACCTGAGCCGCATGTACATCGACCTCGGTGAGGTCGCGACGGGGGACAACCGCCAGGTCAAGCACACGCCGATCGAGGCGATCATCGCCAAGGCGAACGAGATCCTGCACCCTTACGCCATCGACGTGAAGCAGGTCGCCTGGCACAGCGTCTACGAGGTGGGGCACCGGATCACGGACGGCTTCGACGACGTGGGGGAGGACAGCACCCGTCACCCGCGGGTCTTCCTCACCGGCGACGCCTGCCACACCCACAGTGCCAAGGCCGGCCAGGGCATGAACGTCTCGATGCAGGACGGGTTCAACCTCGGCTGGAAGCTGGGATCGGTGCTCACCGGCCGCAGCCCGCAGGAGCTGCTGTCGACGTACGGCGCCGAGCGGCACCCCGTGGCGCAGCAGCTCATCGACTTCGACCGCGAGTGGTCCTCGCTCATGGCGCGCAAGCCCGAGGAGATCTCCGACCCGCAGGAGCTGGCGAACTACTACCTGGCCACGGCCGAGTTCCCCTCGGGGTTCATGACGCAGTACACGAGCTCGATGATCACCGGATCCGACGCGCACCAGGCGCTGGCTGCAGGTTTCCCGCTCGGCAAGCGGTTCAAGAGCGCGGAGGTCGTGCGCGTGTCCGACGGCAACGTCGTGCACCTGGGTCACCACGCGAAGGCGGACGGCCGCTGGCGCGTGTACGCGTTCGGCGACGCGACCGGATCCGGCCTCGATGCCTGGGCCGACGCCGTGGCGCCGGTGCTGGCCAGGTTCACCCCGGCCGCCGGCGACGTGGATGCGGTGTTCGACGTGAAGGCCGTCTACCAGCAGTCCTCCGAGGACCTCGACGTCACGACCGCCCCCGAGCTGTTCCAGCCGAAGACCGGCCCGCTCGGGCTCACCGACTGGGAGAAGCTCTACGCTGCGGCGCCTTCGCACTGGTCGAAGGGTGACATCTTCGCCGAGCGCGAGCTGTCCCGCGACGGCGTCGTGGTCGTCGTCCGCCCCGACCAGTACGTCGCCGCGATCCTGCCGCTCGACGGCGTGGACGAGCTGGCGTCGTTCCTGGCGGGCGCCTTCCTGGAGGCGTGAGGACCGAGCCTCAGCCCGTGATCGGCTTGGCGCCGCCGGACACGACGATGCCGCCGGACTCGGGGATCGTGACGGTCAGCAGACTCGGCCGGCCGACGTGCGCGCCCTGGTGGATCCGCGCGACGCGGTCCTGGGGAACGCGGCCGATCGCGCGCAGGTAGGCGCCGGTCGCCGCGGCGGCGGATCCGGTTGCCGGGTCCTCGGTGATCCGCGCGACGGGGAAGATGTTGCGCGCGAGGAAGTCGCGATCGGACCGCGCGTGCAGCACGGTGATGGTGCCGGTCCATCCCTGCGCGCGCATGCGCTCCGCGACGGGGCCGGGCGCGAAGCGGAACTGGTGGAAGATCTCCGGATCCCGCAGCACCAGGACCGGGTGCCAGTTGCCGGCGAAGGACTCCCGTGCCGGATAGTCCGGATCCAGGTCGCCCGCCTGCAGCGAGAGCAGTGCGAGGGTTCGCTCGAGGACCTGCGGATCCAGCTCCCGCACGGTCGGCTCAACGCTCGTGAACGAGACCCGGATCCCGTCCTCCGCCGACTCCGCCATGATCGCGACCTCTCCGACAGGGGTGTCGAAGAGCATCGCTCCCGGCCCCTCGCGCTCGGCGAGCACCACTGCTGTGGCGACGGTCGCGTGTCCGCAGAACGGCACCTCCGCGGCCGGCGACCAGTACCGGATCCGATGGCGCCGGACGCCATCGACGGTCGCGGAGGACAACAGGAACGCGGTCTCCGGATAGCCGACCTCCGCGGCGATCCGCAGCATGTCCGCGTCGGACAGATCGCCGGCACCCAGGACGATCCCCGCCGGGTTGCCGCCCTCGGCGGTGGCGGCGAAAGCGGCGTAACGGAGGACCTCCGGACTGGTGCTCATGACGTCGAGCCTAAGGGCGGACCGTGGCCGCCCGCCGCGTCAGGAGTTCACGCGGATGATCTCCTCCTGGTACGGCGCGATCACGTCGCCCGAGATGCGCAGATCCAGTACGAGGAACGGGCGGCTCGCCGGATCCTCGGCCGTCCACGCGGCCAGCCGGTCGAGGTCGGCGAGCGTGCGCACCGCGACGCCCTCCGCGCCGACCGCCGCGGCGAACGCGGCGAAGTCGACCTGGGGGATGAGCATGGGCTCGCGCGCCAGGCCCTTGAGGCCGTACAGGTTGATCTCCGCGCCGTACGCCGCGTCGTTCCAGATCACGGCCATGCCGCGGCCGCCGGCGGAGCGCACGGCCGACTCCAGATCGGCGATCGCCATGAGTCCGCCGCCGTCACCGGACGTGAGCACGACCGTCGCCTCAGGGCGGGCGCGCGTGGCGCCCACGACGCTGGGCCACCCCTGACCGATCGCCTGGAACGCGGTGCCGATCATCATCATCCGATCCGGTGACGCCACGGGCCAGTACATGTTCGCCCAGCCGATGAAGTGCCCGCCGTCGGAGACGACGACGCGATCCTCGGGCAGCAGCTCGGCGATGCGGCGCGCGGCCGAGCGCGGGTCGAGCCGGCCGTCGGGCGCGGTCTCGTCCCCTGGCTCGTACGCGCGGGCCGCAGCGACGTCGACGCCCTCGCGCCAGCCCGAATCCGTCGCACCCTGCAGCCGGGCGACGAGCGCCTCGGCGGCGAGCCGCGCGTCGGCGCGCACGAATCCGCCCACGTGCGCATGCGTCGCGGCCGGGGCGACGTCGATCTGGAACACCTGCGTGCCCGGGGCGAACAGTGCGCCGAACCGCATGGTGAACTGGTTGAGCGAGGCACCGAACACCACCGCCACGTCGGCCTCGCGGATGAGCTCCATCGCGCCCTCGGCGCCGAAGCCGCCGGTCACGCCGAGGTCGTAGCGCTGGTCGCCGAAGACGCCGCGGCCGAGCGCG
>NZ_JAJTTF010000017.1 GCF_021341785.1 Microbacterium sp. Au-Mic1 | reverse complement strand
CACAGTTCAGCCTCGCGGCATCACAAGTAGGGCTTGATCTCACTCCCCCTCGCTGCGCCTTGCGGCGAACCTGAGGTGGGAGTTCCCAATCATAGTCGAAGATCTTCCACCTGGGAAGTTCTTCGTTGAGATCGGGTTTCGTTCGCTGCTTGGGGAGTCAGGCCTTCCGGCCTTTCGCTCTACCGCTTGGGGCGAACAAGTAATAAGTTACGCGGATCCCGGGGTTCCGGCAAATCGTGGCCGCATCCCGGGCGTGTCGTTCGCCGTGATTCCGGGCGCCTCCGGCGAGAAATGCCTGATGAACCACGAAACCCCCCTCCGGGCCAAGGCCTGGAGGGGGGTTTCGTGGCTGTCGGGCGGGTACCGGTGGGGCACCCCTAGGTCACATTCCGAGCGCGTGCGCGGCGGACTGCGCGCGGGCGACGAGCTCGGTGCGCTGCTCAGCGACCCGTACGGGAGCGGTCCCCCCGACGCCGTCGCGACTCGCCACGGATCCTTCGATCGTCAGAACCTCGCGCACGGCCGGGGTCAGGTGCGGCGACACCTCGGCGAGAAGCGCGTCGTCCGCATCCTCGAGGCCGATCCCGCGCAGCTCGCAGGCACGTACGAGGGAACCGGAGATCTCGTGCGCCTCCCGGAACGGCACGCGGCTCTTCACCAGCCACTCGGCGACATCGGTCGCGAGCGAGAACCCCTGGGGCGCCAGCTGCGCCATACGCTCCGTGTCGAAGCGCAGCGTCGCCACCATGCCGGTGAATGCGGGCAGCACGACCTCGAGGGTGCGGACCGAGTCGAACACCGGCTCCTTGTCCTCCTGCAGATCGCGGTTGTACGCGAGGGGCAGGCCCTTGAGCGTGGCCATGAGTCCGGAGAGATTGCCGATGAGGCGCCCGGACTTGCCTCGCGCGAGTTCGGCGATGTCGGGGTTCTTCTTCTGCGGCATGATGCTGGATCCCGTGGAGTAGCCGTCGTCGAGCGTGACGAAGCCGAACTCGCGGGTGTTCCAGAGGATGATCTCCTCGGAGATGCGGGAGAGGTTCACGCCGATCATCGCGGTGATGAAGGCGAACTCCGCGACGACGTCGCGCGAGGCCGTGCCGTCCAGGGAGTTCTCGGCGGGGCGATCGAGACCGAGCTCACGGGCGACCAGCGCCGGGTCGAGACCCAGCGTCGATCCTGCCAGTGCTCCCCCGCCGTACGGCGAGACGCCGGCGCGTGCGCGCCAGTCGATCAGCCGCTCGAGATCCCGCACCAGCGGCCACGCGTGCGCCTGCAGGTGGTGGGCGAGGAGCACCGGCTGCGCGTGCTGCAGGTGGGTGCGCCCGGGCAGGATCGCGCTGTCGTGCGCCTGCGCCTGAGCGACGAGGGCGTCGACGAGCCCCAGCACCTCACGGGCGATGACCCGGGCATGGTCGATCAGGTACATGCGCACGAGCGTCGCGATCTGGTCGTTGCGGCTGCGCCCGGCACGCAGACGCCCGCCGAGATCCGCGCCGACCTCGGCGATGAGCGCCGCTTCGAGCGCGCCGTGCACGTCCTCGTCGCCGGGCTGCGGGAGAAGCGTGCCATCGGCGATCCGCGCCGCGAGGGCGTCGAGCCCCGCGTGCATGCGCACGGCCTCATCCGCCTCCAGGTAGCCCGCGGCCTCGAGCGCGGTGGCATGCGCGTGCGAACCGGCGATGTCGTAGGGCGCGAGGATCCAGTCGAAGTGGGTCGAACGGCTGAGTTCGGCGAGGGCGTCGGCGGGACCGCCCGCGAACCGGCCGCCCCACAGCGCGCCCTGGTTGGTGCCGTGTGCGGCGGTCACGGCTGGTCCTGCTTTCCGATGAGCCACACGAGCAGCGCCTTCTGGGCGTGCAGACGGTTCTCCGCCTCGTCCCAGACCACGCTCTGAGCGCCGTCGATGACCTCGGAGTCGACCTCGTAGCCGCGGTCGGCGGGCAGGCAGTGGATGAAGATCGCGTCGCCGTCGGCGCGCGCCATGGTGCCGGTGGTGACCTTGTAGGCGCCGAGATCGCGCAGGCGCTGCGCCTTCTCCTCCTCCTTGCCCATGGACACCCAGGTGTCGGTGACGATCACGTCTGCTCCAGCTGCGGCCTCGTCCGGATCCGTGACGAGGGTCAGGGATCCGCCGGTCTCCGCAGCGCGGCGGTGGGCGTCGGCCACCACATCGGCGCGGGGTGCATAGGCCTCGGGAGAGGCCACTCGCACGTGCATGCCCGCGGTGACGCCGGCCAGCACGTAGGAGTGCGCCATGTTGCTGCGCCCGTCGCCGAAGAACGAGAGGGTGAGGCCCTTCAGCTCGCCCTTGTGCTCCCGGATCGTGAGCAGATCGGCGAGCAACTGGCACGGGTGGAAGTCGTCGGACAGCGCGTTGATCACCGGCACCCTGGTGCCCGCGGCCATCTCCTCGAGACCCGCCTGCGCGTAGGTGCGCCACACGATCGCGGCGACCTGGCGCTCGAGCACCCTGGCGGTGTCCGCCGGGGTCTCCTTACCGCCGAGCTGGCTGTTCGCAGTGGAGATGATGAGCGGGGATCCGCCCAGATCCGCGATGCCGACGGCGAACGAGACGCGCGTGCGGGTCGAGGACTTGTCGAAGATCACTGCGACCGTCTGCGGACCGGCGAGGGTCTTGTCCGCCCAGCGGTCCTTCTTCAGCTCGAGCGCGAGGTCGAGGATCTCGGTCTGCTCGGCCGTCGTCAGGTCGTCATCGCGCAGCAGGTGGCGGGTCATGCGTGGGTCTCCGTGAGAGCGGTAGCCGCGACCTCGGAGAGGGCGGCCGTGAACAGGTCGGTGAACTCGGAGATCTCGGCGTCGCCGATCGTGAGCGCCGGGGCGATCCGCACCGAGGAGGCGTTGGCGGCGTTCACGATGAGGCCGAGACGCTGGGCGGCGGCGACGACGTCGCCCGCGACCGGGGCCGCGAGAGCGACGCCGATGAGCAGGCCGCGTCCGCGCACGCCGGCGACCAGAGGGGATCCGATCCCGGTGACGGCCGCACGCACCTGTGCTCCGCGATCCCGGGCGTTCTGCACGAGGCCCGCCTGCTCGATCTCCTCGAGCACGGCGTTGCTGACCGCGGTGGCGAGCGGGTTGCCGCCGAACGTGGACCCGTGCGAGCCGGGCTGCAGCAGCGCCGCCGCCTCCCCGAACGCGACGAGAGCGCCGATCGGGAAACCGCCGCCGATGCCTTTCGCGAGGGTGATCGCGTCCGGCACGATCCCCTCGTGCTGGAACGCGAACCAGTCGCCGGTGCGTCCGGCGCCGGTCTGGATCTCGTCCACGATGAGCAGCGCGCCGTGCTTCGCGGTGAGCTCGCGGGCGGCACGGAGATAGCCCTCCGGCAACTCCAGCACACCGGCTTCACCCTGGATGGGCTCGACGAACAGCGCCGCGACCCGGTCGTCCATCGCCGCTTCGAGCGCCTCGATCGTGGCGGGGATGTGCTCCACGCCTCCGGGCAGCGGCTGGAACGGATCGCGCATGGACGCCTTGGCGGTGAGGGCGAGCGCACCGATCGTGCGGCCGTGGAACGCGTTGTCCAGCGACAGGATGCGCGGACGATCCGTCCCGCCGTGGAGGCGGGCGAGCTTGAACGCCGCCTCGTTGGCCTCGGTGCCGGAGTTGCCGAAGAACACCCGCCCCGCGTCTCCCGTGCCGGCGAGTCGCTTCAGCCGGGCCGCGAGCTCGAGCTGAGGAGGCGTGGCGAAGTAGTTCGACACGTGCGCGAGGGTGGCCGCCTGGCGCGACACGGCCTCGACGAAGACGGGGTGGGAGTGTCCGAGCGCGGTGACCGCGATCCCCGCGAGGAAGTCGAGGTAGCGTCGCCCCTCGCCGTCCCACAGGTGCGATCCCTCGCCGCGGACGAGCAGCTCGAAGCGCGGTCCCGCGTTCAGGATCAGGTCGCGGTCGGCCGCGCCCTGCCAGGCCTGTGCCGATGTCTGTGCGGCGTGCGAGGTCATCCCGCCACCACCTCCGTTCCGATTCCCTTGCTGGTGAACAGTTCGACGAGCACCGAGTGCGGCACCCGTCCGTCGATGATGGCCGCCGCATGCACGCCCGATTCCACGGCCTCCAGGCACGCGGTCATCTTCGGGATCATGCCGGACTCGAGCGACGGGAGCATGGTCTTCAACTCCGTCGTGGTCAGGTGCGAGACGAGCGAGTCGCGGTTCGGCCAGTCCGCGTAGAGTCCCGCGACATCGGTGAGGATCACGAGCTTGACCGCCCCGAGCGCCGTCGCCAGCGCCGCTGCCGCCGCGTCCGCGTTCACGTTCAGCGACTGGCCCGGATGGTCGAGATCCGGGGCGATGCTGGAGACGACCGGGACTCGTCCTGCCGCGAGATGGTCGTGGACCGGCGTCGGATCCACCTGCACGACGTCGCCGACGCGGCCGAGGTCGACCTCTTCGCCGTCGATGATCACGCCGCGCCGACGTCCGCCGAAGAGTCCGGCGTCCTCGCCGCTCAGGCCCGTCGCGATCGGTCCGTGCGAGTTGATCTTCGACACGAGCTGAGGGTTGACCTGGCCGGTGAGCACCATCCGGACGACGCTGATCGCCTCGGTGTTGGTGACCCGGTAGCCGCCCTTGAACTCGCTGGGGATCTCGAGCCGCTCGAGCATGTCGGAGATCTGCGGTCCCCCGCCATGCACGACGACCGGCTGCACGCCGACGTAGCGGAGATAGGCGATGTCCTGCGCGAACGCCTCCTGCAGATCATCGCTGATCATCGCGTTGCCGCCGTACTTCACCACGACGATCTGATCGCGGTACCTCTTGAGCC
The DNA here is from genome assembly GCF_021341785.1 of Microbacterium sp. Au-Mic1. Classification (GTDB taxonomy): domain Bacteria; phylum Actinomycetota; class Actinomycetes; order Actinomycetales; family Microbacteriaceae; genus Microbacterium. The sequence continues at coordinate 57,164 of NZ_JAJTTF010000017.1, read as the reverse complement.
AGGGCAGCGACTCGATCAGCGTCTGCGCCTTGATCGCGGCTTCCTCCGGCGCGGTGTCCTGAAGATCGCTCATGAGGAGTACGCGCTGTTCTCGTGCACGTAGTCGTGGGTGAGGTCGTTGGTGCGGATCGTGGCTGCCGCCTCGCCGACCTTCAGATCGATCAGCACATGCGTCGCACGCGGGGTCAGATCGACGTCCTCGCGCGGGCGGTCGGGACCTCCGGTGGTGCACACCCGCACGCCGTTCATCCATACGTCCACGTCGTAGGGGTCGAAGGCGGCCCGGGTGGTGCCGATCGCCGCCAGCACGCGCCCCCAGTTCGGGTCGTTGCCGAAGATCGCCGCCTTGAACAGGTTGTTGCGAGCGACCGAGCGCCCCACCTCGACGGCGTCCTGTTCGCTCGCGGCGTGCACGACCTCGATCGAGATCGCGTGGCTGGCGCCCTCGGCGTCGTCCTGCAGCTTGCGGGCCAGCTCATCGGAGACCTGGGTGAGCGCGGCCGCGAAGTCGTCCAGGTCGGGGCGGATCCCGCTCGCACCGTTGGCGAGCAGCGTCACCTGGTCGTTCGTCGACATGCACCCGTCCGAGTCGAGCCGGTCGAAGGTGGTGCCGGTCGCGCGGCGCAGCAGGGCGTGCGCCTCGGCCGCATCGAGCTCGGCATCGGTCGTGAGCACGACGAGCATGGTGGCGAGTCCCGGGGCGAGCATGCCCGCGCCCTTCGCCATGCCGCCGATGGTCCAGCCATCACGGCTCACCGCGACCGTCTTCGCGACCGTGTCGGTGGTCATGATCGCCTCGGCCGCGGCCTGTCCGCCCTCGGCGCTCAGCTGCGCGACGCCGGCTTCGACGCCCGCGAGCACCTTGCCCCGGAAGACCTCGTCTCCGGTGCCGATGAGGCCGGTGGAGCAGACCACCACGTCACCCGCGCCCACGCCCAGCAGCTCCGCCGCGCGCTCCGCCGTGAGGTGGCTGGTCTGGAAGCCGAACGGTCCGGTGAAGCAGTTCGCCCCGCCGGAGTTCAGCACGACGGCCTCGACGACGCCGTCCTTCACGACCTCCTGCGACCAGATGATCGGGTTGGCCTTGGCGCGGTTGCTGGTGAACACGGCGGCACCGACCTTGCGCGGCCCGCGGTTCACCACCAGCGCCACGTCGGGTTTGCCGGTCGATTTGAGGCCTGCGACGACGCCGGCGGCCTCGAATCCCTGGGGTGCGGTCACGCTCATGGGGCGACTCCGTTGATGCTGAGCGCCGTGGTCTCGGTGAGACCGAGCGCGATGTTCATGGACTGGATGGCGGCTCCTGCCGTGCCCTTGACGAGATTGTCGACGGCGGTGACCACGACGACGCGGTCCGCGGCGCGGTCGATCGCGAGGCCGATGAGCGCCGTATTGGCACCGAGCACGTCGGCGGTGCGCGGGACGGATCCCTCCGGCAGCAGCTGCACGAAGACCTCGTCGCCGTAGGCACTCTGCCAGGCCTCGCGGATCTGCGCGTCGGTGGCCCCCGGGACGATGCGCGCGGTCGAGGTCGCGAGGATCCCCCGCGCCATCGGCACGATCACCGGGGTGAACGAGATCCGGATCGCGTCGGGCGCGACGCCCGACGCGGCCGCGAGCGCCTGGCGGATCTCGGGGATGTGCCGATGGGTGCCGCCGACCGCGTAGGGGTTGGCCGATCCGAGGATCTCGCTGCCGAGCAGGTGGGGTTTGAGGCTCTTGCCGGCGCCGGACGCGCCTACGGCGAGCACGGTCACGATGTCGGACGGGTCGATCACGCCCGCTGCGATACCGGGGGCCAGGCTCAGGCTCACGGTGGACGCATTGCAGCCCGGGGCCGCGATCCGGGTGGCGCCGCGGAGGTGTTCGCGCTGCTTCGCGGCGCCGTCCGGGCCGGCCGCGACCAGGAGCTCGGGGACGCCGTACGCCCACGGCTCGTGGAAGGCGCCGCCGTAGAACTCGTCCCACGCGGCCTCCGAGGTGAGCCGGTGATCGGCTCCCGCATCGATCACGAGCGGGACGCCGCCGAGGGCATCGGTGTACTGACCGGACTGGCCGTGCGGCAGGGCGAGGAACACGATGTCGTGCCCGGCGAGGATCTCGGGCGTCGTGTCCTGCAGGGTGAGGTGCGCGAGCGACCTCAGGTGCGGCTGATGCTCGGAGAGCTTCTGTCCGGCGTTCGAGTGCGCCGTGACGGTGCGGATCTCGACGTCGGGATGGTTCGCGAGCAGGCGAAGGATCTCGCCGCCCGCATAACCGGATGCGCCGGAGACGGCGACGGAATACGTCATGCTTCCACCTTAACGGTCGGGCCTGTCCGCGACGCCCATGAAGACGGCGCGGGACAGCAGTGCGATGCGGGGCCGGAGGCGGCGACGCCGGCACTCCACCGCCTTCGACGCGGGAGCGCGGGGTCGCCTAGAGTCGGCGGTCGCCCGAACGGCGTCGACGCACCACGGCAGCGCCCGCCAGGGCGGTCGTGTGCGGAGCCGGAAGCATGCGGCGACGATATCGCGGGGTGGCGCCCTCGACCAAATCGAGTGCGCCGCCCCGCGTCATAGAGCCGGCGTCGCGGGTGCGAGGCTGGGCTCAGTCGACCAGATCCGCGGCAGCGAAGAAAGCGCGCTCGTGCTCGCTCGAGCGCACGAACGCGAGCCGCATCCGCTCGCGCGTGGCCGCGTCCGCCGCGGCCGCGTGCGCGGTGACGATCCGGATCGCCTCCTGGGTAGCCTCGGCGAAGCGCGGATCCGCATACTCGTCCAGCCACTCCTTGAAGGGGTGGGCGGCGAACGGGCGCACCCGATCGCCCACTGCCTGCGCGTGCAGCCGCGTGCCGACGTCGGCGTAGATCCAGAAGCAGGGCAGCAGGGCGGCGATGAGCACGCGGTAGTCGCCGTCGAAGGCCGCGCCGCGCAGATGATCGAGGTACGCGACCGTGGCAGGAGCCGGCTCGGCGCGGAACGTGGCCTCGTCGATCCCCTCCGGAGAAAGCAGGCTCGCATGCAGCTGCAGCTCGCCGATCACGGACTGTTCGGCGGAGTGCGCCCAGAACGCCTGCTCCGCGGAGTGCGGCGCGAGCCGCGCCGCCTCGGCGAGGGTGCGCGCGTAGTCGCGCAGATAGAGCGCGTCCTGCGCGAGGTACCCGCGGAACGCGGTCTTCGGAAGGCTGCCGTCCGCGAGGCGACGCAGGAACGGCAGGTCATCGATCGCACGGCGGATCGGGGCGATCGATGACCACCAGTCCGCGGAGACCTCCTCCCAGCTCGGCTCGACCTCGAGCCCCCCGCGCCGCCACAGCCCGGCGAAGTGGCTGACCGGACCGTGACCTGACCCCACCTGCAACCCGGCGCCGGCCGCGATCGACTCCCGCAGCCACGCGCGAACGTCGGCCACCGCATCACGCCAGTCGAGGTCGGCCGCCCGGCGGGTCGCGAGCCCGGCGGAGAGCGAGCAGCCGGTGCCGTGCGTGCTGGCGGTGCGGATCCGGGACCCGGGATACTCGCGCACGGGCCCTGCGGGACCGACGAGCGCGTCGGGCGCCTCGTCACCGCCGAGATGCCCGCCCTTCACGAGCACCAGCGCGCCGGTCTCCGCGGAGAGTCGCTGTGCCTGGGCGAGGGCGCCGGCCCAGCTCGTGGCCGCGGTCTCGCGCACGAGAACGGCCAGCTCCGGCAGGTTCGGCGTGATCAGATCGGCCAGCGGCAGCAGGGCGCGCAGCGCCTGCTCCGCCTCCGCGTCCAGCAGCCGGTCCCCGCTGGTGGCGACCATCACCGGATCCAGCACGACCGTGGGCGGCCTGTGCGTCCCGAGCCAGGATCCGACCTCGGAGATCACCGCCGAGTCGGCGAGCATTCCGATCTTCACCGCGTCGACGCGCACGTCGTCGCCGATCGCGTCGAGCTGGGCGCGCAGGAACGCCGCAGGAGGGACGTGCACGCCGCGGACGCCCCGGGTGTTCTGCGCGGTCAGCGCCGTGATCGCGGCCATGCCGTATCCGCCGTTGGCGGCGATCGCCTTGAGGTCCGCCTGGATCCCTGCACCGCCGGAGGGGTCGCTGCCGGCGATCGAGAGCACGCGCGGCACGCCGCCCGCGCCCCAGGCTCGCAGCAGCTTGCGCGCGGCGATGCGAGGATCCGGCGCGGCGCACAGCGCCGACACGACCGCGACGCCGGCGGCACCCGCGGCACGCAGGTCCGCCACATCCTCCCGGCTGATGCCGCCGATCGCAACGCACGGAAGCGGGCTCGCCGCGGCGAACGCGGCGAATCCGCCCACGCCGAGCTGAGGCGGGTGGTTGCGCTTGGTCGTCGTGGGATGGATCACGCCCACGCCGAGGTAGTCGACGGTGCCGGCCGGCAGCGCCAGCGCGGCGTCGAGGTGCTCCGGCTGGTTCGCCGTGAGCCCGACGATCGCGTCGGGACCCAGCACCGAACGTGCGACGAGCGGCGACACGTCCGACTGGCCGATGTGGATGCCGTCCACGCGCGCTCCGCGGCGTCGCGCCTCCACGACGGCGTCGAGACGATCGTCGACGACGAGCAGCGCTCGCCCTGCGATGACCTCGGAGAGCTCGACGAGCTGCGCCACGATCGAGGCGTCATCGGCGTCCTTGTCCCGCAGCTGCACGATCCGCACGCCCCCGGCCACTGCCGCGTCGACCACGGCGGGCACTCCGCGCGCTCCGCTCAGCACCGGGTCCGTGACGAGGTAGAGCGCGAGATCGTCGGCCGTCAGCCTCCGCCGGGTGGTCGTCTCCCGCGCTCCGGCCTGGACCCGGGCGGTGGCGACGTCGACGAGCGTCATGCCGCAACCCCCGCCGTCTCGATCACCGCGGCTTCGACGCGGGCGCCTGCCGACAGCGCCTCGGGGCGGATCGCGGCGAGAGCGTCGAGCAGGGCGACGGCGAAGGATCCCGGTCCGGCGGACCGCGAGGCGGCGTCCTCGGCGGCGAGCGTGTACACCAGGGTGGCGGCGGAGGCGGCGACCAGGGGGCTGTCGCCCGTCCTGCGCGCCGTCCCGAGGAAGGCGGCCATCGCCGCGCCGAGCGCGCAGCCGCCCCCGGTGACGCGGGTGAGCAGGGCATCGCCGTTCGCGATCCTGATCTCGTGCTCGGCGTCGACGAGGAGATCGACGGGGCCCGAGACGGCCACTGCTCCCCCGGTGCTCCGGGCCAGCTCGCGCGCGGCGTCCGCCGCGGCCTCGGTGCCGTCCAGGGCGTCCACACCCCGTCCGCCCTGACTGCGCCCGGCGAGTGCGAGGACCTCCGACGCGTTGCCGCGGATGAGCGTGGGTCGCAGCGCCAGGAGGTCCTGCGCCAGCGCGGTGCGCACCGGCAGTGCTCCGATCGCGACCGGATCCAGCACCCAGGGCGTCCCCGCCGTCCGTGCGCCGCCGACAGCCTCGAGGCTCGCGGAGCGCTGCTCGGGCGTGGGTGTGCCGAGGTTCACCAGCAGTCCGGACGAGATCGCGGCGAACATGCCGGCCTCGCCCGTGATGTCCACCATGGCGGGAGCCGCGCCGAGTGCGAGCAGCACGTTGGCAGTGAACCCGGTCACCACCGCGTTCGTGATGCAGTGCACGAGCGGGGGCTCCGCCCGCAGCTGCGTGAGAAGGCCCGCGGCGGCTTCCACCACGGACTCGGACGGCAATTCCAGACGCGCGTTCATCGCGACATCCCTTCGCTAGTACGACCTAGATCAGGTTCGACGGGTGTGATCTCAGCCGCGGATGCGGCACCCCGTGTCACTGCCGGTCAGTCTAGCCAGGAACCGTTCGGCCTCGCCGCGCAGGTCACGCCCGTCGCGTGATGCCCGCACGACGAGGGAACGCCTGCACGCCGGATCCGCGGATCCGGTCGTACAGGCGTTCTTCGTCGTGCGTTCGTATCGCGTCTCAGTCGCGGATCTGGGCTCCGAACCGCTCGGTCGCCACGGCGACGCCCGCGAGCTTCGCCTCGGTCGCCTCGGCGGCCGTCAGGGTGCGGTCGTCGGCCCGGAACCGCAGCGCGAAGCTCAGGCTCTTGGATCCTGCGGGAACACCCTCACCGCGGTAGTCGTCGACGAGGCGGACCGACTCCAGGAGCGCGCCAGCACCCTCGGAGAGGGCGGCGCTCACCTCGGCCGCCGGGACCCCGGCGTCGAGCACCAGCGAAACGTCCTGCGTCGCGGCGGGGTAGGTCGACAGCGATGCCGCGACCACGCGCTCCCCCGCCAGCGCCAGCACGCCGTCGAGGTCGAGCTCGAGCACCACCGCACGTCCGGGCAGGTCGGCGGCGGCCGACACCTGCGGGTGCAGTTCTCCGACATAGCCGACCTCGGTGCCGCGCACCTGCAGCACGCCGGCGCGCCCCGGATGCAGAGCCGCGCGGCTGGACTGCACGACGTCGATCTCGACGCCGGCCGCATCCGCGATCACGCGCACGGCGTCGAGCGCCTCGCTGAGACCGTACTCCTCGGCCGCACGCCCAGGCTGGCGCGGGGTGACGTGGCCGGTGAACAGCGCTGCGACGAGGCGGGCCTGCGGCGGGATCGAGGCGTCGAGGGCCGCGAGCGTCTCATCCGACGACCTGACGCCGAGCGGCGGCACCTCGTCGGTGCCGTAGACGACGCCCGGCGCGGGCAGGAACACCACGCCGGTCTCGAAGATCGCCAGATCCACGAGGCCCCGTGCGATGTTGCGGTGCGCGATCTGCAGCAGCCCAGGGAGCAGGGAGCGGCGCAGGAACGGCGCCTGCCCGTCGAGCGGGTTCGCGAGGCGCACCCCGGGAAGGCTCTCCCCGGTGGCCGAGCCGTGCAGGTCGTTCTGCTCCTGCGTGGTGAACGGGAACGCCGGAGTCTCCACGAGCCCTGCAGCGGCCAGGGCGTTCGCGACGCGACGCCGGCCCTGCTGCAGGTCGGTCAGTCCGCGACCGGACGGCGGTGTCGGCAGCACCGACGGGATGCGGTCCAGTCCGTGGATGCGCGCCACCTCCTCGGCCAGCGACCACTTGTCGGTGAGGTCGGGACGCCAGCTCGGCGGGATGACGTTCCAGCCGGAGTCGTCCGCGGTGACCTCGGCGCCGATGGTCTCGAGCGCGCCCGTCACCTCCTCGTCGGTGTAGTCGACGCCGATGAGGCCCTGCACGAAGCCGGCCGGAAGGTCGATGCCCCCGATGAAGACCTCGGCGAAGAGCGCGCCGCCCTCCTCGGTCAGCGTGCCGCCGGCGAGCGAGACCATGAGGTCGGCGACGCGACGTGCGGCGGCGAACGGGATGAGCGGATCCACTCCCCGCTCGAAGCGCTTGGAGGCCTCGCTGGGCAGCTTGTGCCGGCGGGCCGAGCGCGCGATCGTGATCGGATCGAACGTCGCCGCCTCGATCAGCACATTGCGCGTGGTCTCGCCCATCTCGGTCGTGCCGCCGCCCATGACGCCGGCGAGGCCGATCGGACCGGACCCATCCGTGATCAGGAGGTCCTCGGCGTGCAGGGTCCGCTCCTGGCCGTCGAGCGTGACCATCTTCTCGCCGTGCTCAGCGCGGCGGATCACGATGTTCCCGTCGAGCTTGTCCAGGTCGTAGCCGTGCACCGGGTTGCCGAGCTCCAGCATCACGTAATTCGTGATGTCGATGAGGACTCCCAGCGAGCGCATGCCGGCGAGCGTGAGGCGGGCGACCATCCACGGCGGAGTGGGACGGGACGGATCCACGTCGCGCACCACGCGCGTGACGAACTCGGTCGCGCCGACCGCGCCGCGGATCGGCGACGCGTCCTCGACGACGGCGGTGCGGCCGGTGCCCGGCTGCAGCTCGGCGAAGTCGCGGTCGGCGGGGTCGCGGAAGGCCGCCCCGGTCGCGTGCGCGTACTCGCGGGCGATGCCGCGGAGCGAGAAGGCATAGCCGCGGTCCGGCGTGACGTTCACGTCGACCGCGACGTCGTCCAGGCCCAGCAGCGCGATCGCATCGGTGCCGACGGGGGCGTCGATGCCGAGCTCGGAGAGGATCAGGATCCCGTTGTGCTCATCGCCCAGTCCCAGCTCGCGGGCCGAGGCGATCATGCCGTCGGACACGTGTCCGTAAGTCTTGCGCGCGGCGATCGGGAACGGTCCGGGCAGCACGGCGCCCGGCAGGGTCACGACGACCTTGTCCCCGACGGCGAAGTTGCTCGCGCCGCAGACGATGCCGCGGATGCCGCCCTGGGCCTCGCCGACATCGACCTGGCACCACCGGATCGTCTTGCCGTTGGACTGGGGTTCCTCCTCGAAGGAGAGCACCTGCCCGACGACGACGGGGCCGGAGATGTCGAAGCCGTGCAGCTCCTCCTCCTCGAACCCGACGGAGACGAGCGCCGCGAAGACGTCGTCCGGTGTGGCCGTCTCGGCCACATCCACGTACTCACGCAGCCACGAAAGCGGGACGCGCATCACACCACCATCCCGAACTGCTCGCTGAAACGGACATCGCCCTCGGCCATGTCGCGCATGTCCTGCACGTCGCTGCGGAACATGAGGGCGCGCTCGACCCCCATGCCGAACGCGAAACCGCTGTAGACGTCAGGGTCGATCCCCGCTGCGCGCAGCACGTTGGGGTTGACCATGCCGCAGCCGCCCCACTCGATCCAGCGTGCGCCGCCCTTGAAGGTCGGGTGCCACAGGTCGAGCTCGGCAGACGGCTCCGTGAAGGGGAAGAAGTTCGTGCGGAAGCGGGTCTTCGCCTCCGGGCCGAAGAGCTGACGCGCGACGTGGTCGAGCGTGCCCTTGAGGTGGGCCATCGAGATGCCCTTGTCGACGACCAGGCCCTCGAACTGGGTGAACACCGGCAGGTGCGTGGCATCGAACTCGTCGGTGCGGTAGACCCGCCCGGGGCACAGCACGTAGATCGGCACCTCGCGGTCGAGCATCGAGCGCACCTGCACCGGGCTGGTGTGCGTGCGCATGACCAGGTGGCGGGAGGGCGGGTCCACGTAGAACGTGTCCTGCTCCTGGCGTGCGGGGTGGTCGACGTCGAAGTTGAGGGCGTCGAAGTTGAACCACTCGTGCTCCAGCTCGGGGCCTTCGGCGATCTCCCAGCCCATGCCGACGAACACATCGCTGATCTGCTCCTGCAGCAGCGTGAGCGGATGCCGGGCGCCGACGCGCGTGCGCGACGCGACCGCGGTGATGTCGACGCGCTCGGCCTCGAGTCGCGCGGCGGTCTCGGCCTCGGCCAGCTCCGCCTCCTTCGCGGCGAGCGCCTGCGTGACGCGCCCCCGGCCCTGGCCGATGAGCTTGCCGAAGGCGGCCTTGTGCTCGGGCGCCACCTGGCGCATGGACGCGTTGAGGACCGCGAGCGGCGACCCCTCGGCGACATGCGCCGCGCGTGCGGCCTTCAACTCCGCGGTGTCGGCCGCGGATCCGATCGCGGCGAGCGCGGCCTCGACGGCGGTCTCCACCGCCTCGGGGGTGATCTCAGGGGAAGTCTGTGCGTTGTCGGACACGAGAACCGAGTCTACCGGCGCGTCGGCACCCGCCCCGCGCGCCCCCGGCCACTCATAGCGGCCCGAACATCTCCGTGCGCCCCGTCGGCATCCACGACAGGCGCTCGCGCTCCAGGGACGCCGCGAGGAGAGGATCCGCCTGTGTCTGCCGACGCAGAGTCCGCCGCCCGCGACCGACGATCGCGGGCGGGACGACGAGCACCGAGACCAGCAGAAACACCAGTCCGATGTCGACGAGGACCATGGAGAGCACGCGTCCCGAGGTGAGTGCGCCGATCACCAGGAACACGTTGATCAGGAACAGGATCCCGCCTGCCGCCCACATGCCGCCTCGCAGGGTCCCCGGGCCCCGACCGGAGACCGAGATCCCGGATCGCGGTACCCAGTGACGCACCCGGCGCAGGAACCACCCGGCCACCGCTGCGAGGACCGCCCCGATGATCGACCACGTCAGGAGTGGCAGAGTCCGGCCGGTGACGGCGAACAGCACCCCTCCGAACACGACGGCCGCGAAACCGGTGCTCAGGAGAGCCGCCCACATTCCGGCGGCCCCAGCCCGCGCGTCGGCGATCTCCCGCAGCCGGGTGGGGAAGTCCGGCGCGTAGCGCTCCCCCAGCTCGGGATCGAGCCACTGCGCGAGCGTCCGGCTCGATGCGGGAGGGTACGCGGAGACCGGTTCGACGTGCGCCATGACCGCGAGGCTACAGGCCGCCGCGGGCGGCGCGAGAGGAACCGGCGCGCTCAGCCCTCCCTCTGAGCGCGCCGGAGTCAGCACGGCTCGCCGGCACCACGGGATCAGATCCCTGGGCCCGCGCCACCGTCGAACTTCCCGCCACCGCGCTGCAACGCGATGACCTCGGTCACGGTGCTGCCGTCGTGGATTCGCGGGTCGCCGCCGCCGCCGTCCGGCGTGAAGCCCCTCACCTTCGGCGAGCGCCGAGTGCGCACCTCGAGCCACTTCGCGACCCCGGAGAGGATCAGGCACATCGAGATGTAGATGACCGCGACGATGAGCCCCGCCTGCAGCAGCGGCCGGCCCGGCTGTCCGCTGAGGTACTTGGCGTAGTAGATGAGTTCGGGGTAGGTGATGATGAAGCCGAGCGCGGTGTCCTTCAGGGTGACCACCAGCTGGGACACGATGATCGGGAGCATGGCCCGCAGCGCCTGCGGCAGCAGGATGAACGCCATCACGCCGGACTTGCGGAGCCCGATCGCGTACCCGGCCTCCTTCTGTCCCTTCGGCAGTGCCTCGATGCCGGCGCGCAGCGCCTCCGCCAGCACCGACCCGTTGTAGAGCACGAGGCCGATCACGACCGCCGCGTACGGCGTCATCCGGAAGGTGCTGCCCGGGATGGAGTTGATGCCGTAGTAGAAGATCATCATCATGACCAGCACCGGCACGGCGCGGAGCAGCTCGATCACGACCGTGACGGGAACCCGCACCCAGGCGTGCTCCGAGACGCGGCCGATCGCGAGCACGAAGCCCAGGATGAGACTGCCGACCGCGGCCGCGAGGAACGCGCTGACCGTCGCCCAGAGCGCCTGCGCCATGCCCTGCCACACGAGGCTGTAGGTGAACAGGTTCCAGCGCGCGGCGCTGAACTGCCCGGTCACGACGAACCGGTACACGATGAAGCCGATCACCGCGAGCACGACCAGCACGGTCACGACACCGAGGATGCGGTTGCGCAGCACGGCCTTGGGGCCGGGGACGTCGTAGAGAACGGATGCGCCGCTCATCGGACGATCCTCCACTTCTTCTCGAAGTGCCGCTGCACCAGGCTCAGCACGAACACCAGGATGATGAAGACCACGGCGACCCAGAGCAGGATCTCCATGACGGTGCCGGGGCGGTCTTTGGAGTCGGCGACCGTGGCACGCAGCGTGGCGAGTTCCGCGACCGCGAATCCTGCGGCGATCGTCGTGTTCTTCAGGAGGGCGATGAAGACGCTCATCATGGGCGGCACGACCGAGCGGAAGGCCTGCGGCATGATGACGAGGGTCATGACCTGCCCGAAGGACAGCCCGATCGCGCGGGCCGCTTCGGCCTGGCCGACGGGCACGGTGTTGATGCCGGCCCGCAGGACCTCGGCGACGTAGGTCGCCGTGTAGATGCCGAGCGCCAGGACGCACAGCCAGAAGGAGGGGATGTCCGGGAGGTCGAGCTTCGGGTATCCGAACACGAAGAAGAAGAAGACCAGCGTGAGCGGGGTGTTGCGGATGAGGTTCACGTACGCGGTGCCCACACCGCGGGCGATCGGCACGGGCGAGACCCGCATCGCGCCGACGACGGTGCCGAGCACGAGTGCCAGCACGCCGCCGCCGAGGAACAGCAGGACCGTGTTGAGGGTCGCCTGGCCCCACAGATCGAGGTTGCCCAGGAGTGCGTCCACGCATCTCTCCTTCGAGTTCGAGGACTTCGGGATGGGGGTGTGACGTCAAGACGTCAGACGTCAGAAGGACCCGGAGGAAGCGGCCGGCGGGAGCATGCCCGCCAGCCGCTCCGGAATCACTTCTCGACAGCGGGCTGCGTGACCTTCATGCCACTGGCGCCCAGGTTCTTCTCGAAGATCGCCTTCCAGGTGTCTCCGCCGTCGGTGAACATCGTGTTCACGAAGGTCTGGAAAGCGGTGTCGCCCTTGGCCAGGCCCACGCCGTACTTCTCGGTCGTGAAGGGCTCACCGACGACCTTGAGCTCTTCCGGGTCCTGCGCCGCGTAGCCGATCAGGATCGCCTGGTCAGTGGTGACCGCGTCGACCTGCTTGTTGATGAGCTGCTCCACGCAGGCAGAGTAGACGTCGAGTCCGACGGTCTTGGTGTCCGGGAAGTTCTGCTGGATGTTCTGCAGCGGGGTGGATCCGGTCGCGGAGCAGACGGTCTTGCCGGCCAGATCCTTCTCGCTCTTGATCGTGTCCTCGCTCTTGCGGACCAGCAGGCCCTGACCGGTGACGAAGTAGGGGCCGGCGAAGTCGATCACAGCCTTGCGCTTGTCGGTGATCGAGTAGGTGCCGACGTAGTAGTCGACGTCGCCGTTCACGATCGCCTGCTCACGGTTCGCGGACGGGATGGCCTTGAACTCGATCTTGTCCTCGCCGTAGCCGAGCGAGGCCGCGATCCAGCGGGCGATGTCGATGTCGAACCCGGTGCGCTCGCCCGTCGTCGCGTCCTTGTAGCCGAGACCGGGCTGGTCCTCCTTGACGCCGATGGTGATCTTGCCGTTCTTGGTGATCCGGTCGAACGTCGGGCTGCCTTCGAGCTTGACGTCCTTGGCGACCTCGAACAGCGGCTTGTCGCTCGTCGGGCTCACGCCCTCGCCGGTGGATCCGGGACTGGTCGGGCTGCCGCTGTTGCAGCCGGTGAGGGCGATCAGGGCGACGGCGGCGATGCCGATGCCGGTGAGGATCCGTGACTTTCGCATGTGCTTCTCCTTCGGTGCAGGTGCTGTGGTGCGGGGATCAGGTCAGTGGGTGAGCAGCTTGGACAGGAAGTCCTTGGCCCGGTCGGACTGCGGATGCGTGAAGAACTGCTCGGGCTCGGCCTCCTCGAGGATCCGTCCGTCGGCCATGAACACGACGCGGTTCGCCGCCTTGCGGGCGAACCCCATCTCGTGTGTGACCACGATCATGGTCATGCCGCTCGCGGCGAGTTCGATCATCACGTCGAGGACCTCGGTGATCATCTCCGGATCCAGGGCGCTGGTGGGCTCATCGAAGAGCATCACCTTGGGGTGCATCGCCAGGGCGCGGGCGATCGCGACGCGCTGCTGCTGTCCTCCGGAGAGCTGGGCGGGAAGCTTGGAGGCCTGTTTGGCCACGCCCACGCGCTCGAGCAGCTGCATGGCCTCCTTCTCGGCGTCGGCCTTCTTGAGACCGCGCACCTTGATCGGGCCCAGCGTGACATTCTCGAGGATCGTCAGATGCGCGAACAGGTTGAACGACTGGAACACCATGCCGACGTCCGCGCGCAGCTGCGCCAGGCCCTTGCCCTCCGCCGGCAGCTCCTTGCCGTCGATCGTGATCGAGCCGGAGGTGATCGTCTCCAGGCGGTTGATCGTGCGGCAGAGCGTGGACTTTCCGGACCCGGATGGGCCGATGATCACGACCACCTCGCCCTTGTGCACGGTGAGGTCGATGTCGGTCAGTGCCTGGAAGTCGCCGTAGTGCTTCTGCACGTTCTGAACGACGACGAGAGGGGCACCCACCAGCGCAGCGGCAGAATCGGGACGCGTAGTGGCAGGGGTGGCGTCGGTCATGGCTGACTCTCCATCGAATCGAATGGCCGGATGTTCGGGCTGGCGCCGGAGCCGCAGGGCTCCGACCCCCAGACACTATTGAGCGCGTGGTGCGCGGTGGGATTCCTTGAGCCTTTCTTGAGGCGAGTGCAGATACCTCGACGGGCTCCGCAGCCTTCGGAACCGCTCGACCGTCAGCCGTGCGTCTCCCGGTAGTACCGTGCCGCGCCGGCGTGCAGCGGGATCGGGTCGGTGAAGATCGCCTGCCGGCGATCGAGCAGCGCCGCCGCCGGTGCACCCCGCGCGATCGTCGCCCGCTCATCGAACAGCACCGCGGTCGCGTCGTGGATCAGCCCCTCGGGCGCGTCGGCGCGGGCGACCAGGTAGTTCGGCACGGTCATCGTCACGGTCGAACTGTCGATGCCGTAGCCGCCGATCGGGAAGTCGGCCTGCCGATAGGCTCCGGCGTGCGCCGCGTTGACGGCGTCGACGACGGCCGGCGGAATCGACAGCAACCGGATCGGAGTGTCGGCGGCGAGCGCCGCGATCCCCGGCGTCGGCAGGCCGCCCACCCAGAAGAACGCGTCGATCTCGCCCTTGCGCAGGGCCGCGATCGACCCCTCCAGGCCCAACTCCGGATTGCGCATCGCGGCGACGTCCACATCGGCGGCGGCGAGCACGCGACGGGCGACGAGCTCCACACCCGATCCGCGCGCGCCGAGGGAGACCGTGCGCCCCGCGAGATCGCGCAGGTCGTGCACGTCGGATCCGTCCCGGACCACGATGTGCACATACTCGTCATACAGTCGAGCGACGGCGACGATCGGGATCGCCTCGTCGAACGCTCCCGTGCCGGCCACCGCATCCGCGACCGCGTCGCCCTGCGCGAAGCCCAGCACCGCCCGACCGGAACCTACCCGCTCGAGGTTGTCGACGGATCCGTTGGTCTGCTGAGCCGTGAACCGGGCGCCGAGGCGGGTGGCGAGCGCCTCGGCGAACTGCTGGCCGTAGGCGTAGTAGACGCCGGTCGCCCCGCCGCCCGCGATCGCCTGCGGCGCCTCCGCCCAGCTCCGGTCCTGCGGGGCGCAGGACGCCAGCCCCGAAACGCTCAGCACGCACAGCAGGAGCGCGAGCAGCACCCGCGCGATGCCGCGCCGAGACTTCCCCCTCCGTCCGCTCTGCCTCGCCGGCGGGATCCGCTCCGGGCAGATCCGCGCCGTCATCGCGCCTCCGCGGCGGGGAGCACCAGGACCACGCGGAGTCCGCCGCCGTCCGCCGCCTCCACGCGCACCCCGGCGTCGACCGTGGCCAGCAGGTCCGTGGCGATCGCGAGTCCCAGGCCCGTGCCGGGGATCGCGCGCGTCCGATCGCTGCGCCAGTGCCGGTCGGTCGCGTGCGCGAGTTCGTCCTCCGGGAGACCCGGACCATGATCGCGTACCGAGAGCTCGCAGCCGGTCTCCGCGCGCGTCACCGTCACCTCGACCACCGTGCCCGCCGGCGAGAATTTCACGGCGTTGTCGATGACGGCGTCCAGCGCGCTCTCGGCGATGGTCTCATCCGTGCTGGAGCGCACTGGCGCGTCAGCGTGCAGAGCGAGCGCGACGCCCTTCAGCGCCGCCGCGTCCTGCCAGGCCGCCACCCGGCGTGCGGCGAGGTCGGCGAGATCGACCGCATCCTGCAGCGGCGCGGGATCCGATCCGCGCGCGAAGGAGAGCAGCGTGTCCAGGATCCTGGTCATCCGCCGCCCCTCCTCCCGTGTCGCCTCGACCTCGCCGTCCCAGCCGCGATCCAGGCCCGTCGCGAGTGACTCCACACGCAGCAGCAGCGCGCTCAGCGGATTGCGCAGCTCGTGCGACGCATTGAGAGCGAACTCCTGCTGACGCGACACCACGTGCTCGATCTCCTCCGCCATCCGGTTGAAGAGCAGGATCATCCGGTGCAGCTCCGGGGGGCCGGTGTCGTCGGCGATCCGCGCCTCCATGTCACCGCGCTCGATCGCCTCCATCGCCTCGTCCACGCGGTGCACCGGCTTGAGCACCCAGCGCGCGAGCCCCAGCACCACGAGCAGTCCGACCCCGATCGCGATCGCGCTGACGATGCCGAGCAGGATCCACTGCCGCACGATCTCGGCGCGGGGCGCCTCGACGCTCGCGGACATGATCACGGCTCCGATGACGTCGCCCTGATCGAAGATCGGCTCCACGAGGGACTGCTCGGCGAACTGCCACGGGAGCACGACGGGCTCCGGCAGGTCGCTGCGCCGCCCGGACAGCGCCAGCTGCACCTTGTTCGCGGTCGCGTCGTCCAGCACCGGGGCATCGCCCTGCTGCGGAGACCAGGGGCGTCCCGACCGGTCGACCACCAGCACGCGCGTGCCGTACAGATCGTGATAGCGCTGCAGCTCGCCGTCCAGCACCTCGGCGCTGCCGGACAGCAGCGCCTGGCGCGCGCTCGTCACGAACGTGCCGATGTCGCCGACCTGCTGCGTATAGAAGCCCTGCTGCACGCTGCGCGAGGTCGCCCAGCCGTAGGCGCCCCCGAGCAGCACCAGCACCGCCGCGAGCGGCACCAGGAACACGACGAACAGGCGCTTGCGCACCGGTCACAGCCCCGTCAGCCGGTAGCCCACGCCGCGGACCGTCTCGATCAGCGCCGGCCGTCCGAGCTTGCGGCGGATCGAGGCGACGTGCACCTCGAGCGAGCGGGCGAAGCTCTGCCAGTCCGTGTTCCACACCTCGCGGATGAGCCTCTCGCGCGGCACGGCGACTCCCGGATACCGGGCCAGCACCGCGACGATGTCGAACTCCTTGCGGGTCAGCTCCACCGCCTCGCCGTCCACCAGCACCCGGCGCGCGACGAGATCGATCCGCACCCCGTCGATGTCGATGCCGACGGGCCCGACCTCGCCGGCGATCGCATGACTGCGGCGGGTGACCGCCTCGATGCGGGCGAGCAGCTCCTGCACGTCGTAGGGCTTGACCAGGAAGTCGTCGGCCCCGGCGCGCAGCCCGCGGATCCGCTCGTGCACCTGGCTGCGCGCCGTGGCGATGAGGATGGGGACGCCGCTCACGGCGCGGATCCGGCGGCAGAGCTCGATGCCGTCGATGTCCGGAAGACCGAGGTCGAGGATCACGGCTTCCGTGTCGGTGCCGAGCATCTCGAGAGCGCCCCGTCCGTCTCCCGCACGCTCGACCGCGTAACCGGCGCGGCCGAGGAACCCGGCGAGGGCGTCTGCCACGCGTTCGTCGTCTTCGACGATGAGGATCTTCATACTCAGGCGCGCTGGGCGAACGCACTCTCGTACAGGCACACACTGGCGGCGGTGGCGAGGTTCAGCGACTCGGCCCGGCCGAAGATCGGCAGCCGGAGCGCCCGATCGGCCAGTTCCAGCGCGGGCTCCTCCAGCCCATGCGCCTCATTGCCGAACAACCACGCCGTGGGCCGGGCGAGCACGCCCTCCGCGCGGGCCGCGAGCAGGTCGTCGCCCTTCACGTCCGCCGCGACGACCTGCAGGCCCGCGGCGTGCGCCCGCTCGATGACGTCCGGGAGTTCTCCGCCGACCGAGACCGGCAGATGGAAGAGCGACCCCGTGGTGGAGCGGACCACCTTCGGGTTGTACAGATCGACCGTGCGCCCGGTCAGCACGACCGCATCAGCACCGGTCGCGTCGGCGGCGCGGATGATGGTGCCGAGGTTGCCGGGGTCGCGCACCTCCTCGCAGATCGCCACGAGGCGCGGTGCGGCGGCGAAGATATCGCGCACCGACGTGGGCGTCTGCCGGGCCACGGCGACCACGCCCTGAGGCGTGACGGTGTCGGCCATCGCCGCGAGCACGAACTCCGTCACGTACTCGAAGCGCACGTCCGCGGCGGTCGCGGCCTGGCGCAGATCGCCGTGCTTGTCCCATGCGGAGGGCGTCGCGAAGAGCTCGACGATGGCCTCCGGTCGATAGGACAGCGCCTCGCGCACCGCCTGCGGGCCCTCCAGCAGGAACAGGCCCGTCTCGGTGCGGGCGCTGCGCTTGGTGAGCTTGGCCACGGCGCGCACGCGCGGGGATCGGGGATTCTCCAGCACGATCACAGTCTAGGGACACCGAAGGGGCGCCGCCCTCACGGACGGCGCCCCTTCGTTGATCAGGTGCTTACGCAGCCGACTTGGGCGCGTTGACGTCCGCCGGCAGAGCCTTGCGGGCCGTCTCGACCAGCGCGGCGAACGTCGCCGGCTCGTTCACGGCGAGCTCGGCGAGCATGCGGCGGTCGACCTGGACGCCGGCGAGACCGAGGCCCTGGATGAAGCGGTTGTACGTGATGCCGTTCTGGCGGGCAGCGGCGTTGATGCGCTGGATCCACAGACGACGGAAGTCGCCCTTGCGCTTGCGACGGTCGCGGTACGCGTAGACGAGGGAGTGGGTGACCTGCTCCTTCGCCTTGCGGTACAGGCGCGAGCGCTGGCCACGGTAACCCGAGGCGCGCTCGAGGATGACGCGGCGCTTCTTCTGAGCGTTGACGGCGCGCTTGACTCTAGCCATTTTCGTGTATTCCTATCGTGCGATCGGCGTCAGCGGCCGAGGAGCTTCTTGGCGACCTTGGCGTCTGCCTTCGACAGCACCTGGTCCTGGTTGAGGCGACGGGTGCGACGGCTCGACTTCAGCTCGAGGTTGTGGCGCATCCCGGCCTGCTGCTTCTTCAGCTTTCCGCTGCCGGTGATCTTGAAGCGCTTCTTGGCACCCGAGTGGGTCTTCTGCTTCGGCATCTTCTCTTCCTTCGTATGGCGCCCAGCTGGGCGACAGGGTTCTGCCCGCGCAGTGCGGGAGGTCTGTGTGCGGCTGTCGGATCCGGGGATCACTCAGCCGGGGCGGCCGGAGCGGCGGACGCTCCGGGTGCCTTGGCATCGCGGGCGGCCTGCTTGTTGGCAGCGCGCTGCGCGTCGCGCACAGCGTTCTGCTCGGCCTTCGCCTCGGACTTGTTCTTCAGCGGGGCGACGACCATGACCATGTTGCGTCCGTCGATGGTGGGGTTGGACTCCACCGTGCCGAACTCGGCCACATCCTCGGCGAACTTGCGGAGAAGCCGCACGCCCTGCTCGGGACGGGACTGCTCCCGGCCGCGGAACAGGATCATCGCCTTCACCTTGTCGCCCGCCTTGAGGAAGCCCTCGGCGCGCTTGAGCTTCGTCGTGTAGTCGTGCGCCTCGATCTTCAGACGGAAGCGCACCTCCTTCAGGATCGTGTTCGCCTGATTGCGGCGAGCTTCCTTCGCCTTCTGCGCGGCCTCGTACTTGAACTTGCCGTAGTCCATGATCTTGACCACGGGAGGCTTCGAGTTCGGGGCGACCTCGACGAGATCGAGGTCGGCTTCCTGCGCAAGACGCAGCGCCGCCTCGATACGGACGACGCCGATCTGCTCACCCGCGGGGCCGACGAGGCGGACCTCGGGGACGCGGATGCGCTCATTGGTGCGGGGATCGCTGATGCGGACTCCTTAGACGATGGTTTCGGCCACCGTGATCCGGACGGATCACGGGCGAAATCGGAATCGTCCCACCCGCCGGCAGTCAGACGCCGGCGGCACCCTGACCCGCCGCACAGCTGTCGCTGCACGGCGGCTACCGATGTGAATCGGCGGAGTGCTGGACCCGGTAGCCTTGAGCGGCAAGCGCGGGTGGGAAGTGAATCCTCTTTCGTGCCGGGACCTGAGTCCCGGAGCCCGCAAGAGTCTATCAGAAGGCAAGACCTTCGGAAAGCCGGCACAGTGAGCACTCCCGCGCCCGACGGCCACGAGCACGTCTCCCCCTCGTCCCCCGCGATCGACGACACCGCTGCCGGTGCCGCACGCGACATCGCCGACGTCGCCGCCGTCGAGGTGATCACCACCGCCGCCGTGCACCTGCTCAGCGCCGCCGCGGTCAAGGTGGGCCTGGCCGACGACCCCGAGACGCAGAAGGACCTGGACGAGGCGCGCAAGCTCATCAACGCCCTGGCCGGCCTCATCACGGCCGCCGCCCCCGAGATCAGCGACATGCACGCGCGATCGCTGCGCGACGGTCTGCGCTCGGTCCAGCTGGCCTTCCGCGAGGCGTCCGTCATCGCGGATCCGATCGGTCAGGGTCCGGGAGAGAAGTGGACCGGCCCCGTCAACTGACGACGCCTTCCCGCGGACGACGGGCCAGGAAGACCCGGAATCCCGTCTCCGACTCGAGGACGTCGACGTGGCCGAGCCCGGCCGCCGCGAGCGCATCGTCGACCCAGCCGAGGCCGAGCGACGGCGTGGCCCCGTCCCCACCTCCGGCCAGGCTGTCCTGCATGCAGTAGAACAGCCCCGCCGTGTGGGTGAATAGGGCGAAGGGATCGGCGGCCGCATCACGATCGATGTCGCCCGTCATCGAGGTCTCCGCGATGAGCAGCACGCCGTCCTCGTCCAGTGCGTCGGCGGCCTGCCGCACGGCGGCGACCGGGTCGCCCAGGTGGTGCAGTGCGTCCAGGCACGTGATGAGCGCGAAGGAGCCATGGGCGCCGAGGTGCTCCGCCGTCTCGGCGTACAGCTCCAGATTCGCCACATCGCTGCGGGGCGCCGCGTCGGGATCGACGCCGATGACGCGGCTGCGCGGGAAGGCACGGGCCAGCTGCGCCGCCGCGTCGCCGTCACCGCAGGCGATGTCGGCGACGGCCGCGCCGGTCTCCAGCCGCGCCCGCAGCGCGGGATCGCTCGCGATCCACTCGTCGACGAGGGCGGCCCGGTAGAGCCGACTGTTGATGCGGCTGGCCGCGGCGCCGAGCCCTGTGAACGCAGTGGGCGCGACGCCCGCGCCCGCACGCATCGCCTCGGGGATCCGCCGGACGAGGTCGCCGGAGATCGCATAGACGAAGTCGAGGATGCCGCGCGCGTCGATCGCGAAGTCGTCGCCGAACGTGGTCGCGGTCTCGGGGTCGATCCGGAACACCCCGGCGTCATGCCGGGCATAGCCCGCCGCGTGCATGCAGCGCAGCCACTGCGCCACATTGCGCTCGTCGAGTCCCGCGCGCTCCGCGATCCCGGCGGCGTCTCCCGGGCCATCGAGCAGAGCCGCCAACGCCCCCGAACGCTCCCCCACCGCGAGCGCCTGGATCGCGTACATGCCGTCGAGGTGCTGCAGGAGAAGCGGTGCGGAGTCCGGCATGCCGCGACTCTAGACCGCGCGTCGCCCCGGCGGAAGAGTCAGGTTCAGACGCTCGCGCGCAGCTTCACGGTCAGCGAGTCGACGAGCACGGCGATGCGATCGTCGGCGGCCCAGCGCTGCGCGAGGCGCGCGAGCACCGCGTCGAGCGTCTCCCGGTCCAGCCCCTCGACGAGCTCGAGCGTGACGACGAGCTCCGGTCCGCGCAGGCGCGCATCCGGATCGCCGGCGGAGACCGCCACGTCGATCACGGCGAGCTCGCTGCCGACGCTCTCCAGAAGGCCCGCATAGACCTCCGGTGAGAGGAAGCTCGGCTCCCAGCTCAGCCCCTGCGCGACCGCCCACACCGCAGGGCGGCGCAGCACGAACTCGGTCTCGGACCCGGGGTCAAGCACGATGAGCTCGGCATCCCCCGAAGAGGCGGACAGCGCCACGCGCGCCGCCTCCACCGGGATGGGGCGCGCGATCGGATCCCAGGCGCGCATCGTGTCGACGCTCGTGAACGCCGGCTGCACGGTGCGCCCGTCGGGCGCGGCGACGGTGACGAGCGAGAGCTCCTGGGTCTTGTCCACCGTCAGGCCGGACGGCGCGACCCCCTCGTCACCCTTCTCAGCGACGAGCGGCACGAGCACGCGCGCGGTGCGGAACGCGGCCACGACCTCGGCCTGCGAACCGGAGCCGGCGCGGAACCGCGCGAGGGCATCCCACAGGGCCGGGTCGGCTGAGCCGTCATCGCCGGCGCGGGTGTTCTCCTCGAACGAGCGCCCCGCCCACGGCACACCGGCCGAGTCGCCGGTGTTGGCGTGCGAGCCGTGGTCGTGATCATGATCGCATCCGGACGCGCCGGACGCGGCGCGCTCAGGATCCGGCGACATCCAGCGCCTCGGCCAGGGTGAACGCGCCGGCGTACAGCGCCTTGCCGACGATCGCGCCCTCGACGCCGAGCGGCACGAGGTCGCGGAGCGCCGCGATGTCATCGAGGTTCGCGATGCCGCCGGACGCCACCACGGGCTTCGGGGTGCGCGCGGTGATCTCGCGGAGCAGCTCGAGGTTCGGGCCCTTGAGCGTGCCGTCCTTGGTGACGTCGGTGACGACGTAGCGGCTGCATCCGGCGTCCTCGAGACGGTCGAGGACGGTCCAGAGGTCTCCGCCCTCCTTGGTCCAGCCACGGGCGGCCAGAGTCGTGCCACGCACGTCGAGGCCGACCGCCACGGCGTCGCCGTAGCGTGCGATGACATCAGCGGCCCACTCGGGGTTCTCCAGCGCGGCCGTGCCGAGGTTGATGCGAGTGGCACCCGACTCCAACGCGGCCTCGAGGCTCGCGTCGTCGCGGATCCCGCCGGACAGCTCGACGTTCACGCTGCGGAACTGCTTGATCACGCGACGCAGGATCGCCGTGTTGCTGCCGCGACCGAACGCGGCGTCGAGGTCGACGAGGTGGATCCACTCCGCCCCCTGGTCCACCCACTCGGCTGCCGCGTCGAGCGGATCGCCGTAGCTGGTCTCGCTTCCGGCCTCACCCTGGGTCAGGCGCACGGCCTGCCCGCCGGCGACGTCCACCGCCGGGAGGAGGGTCAGAGAGGGGGACTGTGCGAACTCGTTCATGTCGTCCTTCGGGTCACGATGTGCCGCGCGCTTCGGGCGCGGCAAGAGAAGAGAGTAGTCCGGGTGCACGCGGGGCACCAATCCCCGGCTGTCACACTCCGCGGACGGATCAGAGTGTGGAGATCCAGTTGCGCAGCAGCTGGATGCCGGCCTCGCCGGACTTCTCCGGGTGGAACTGGGTTGCCGAGAGCGGGCCGTTCTCGACCGCGGCGAGGAAGCGCGAGCCGTGCTCGGCCCATGTGAGATGCGGCTGCGGGAACGGCGGCATGACCTCGAGTTCCCACGTCTGCGCGGCGAAGGAGTGCACGAAGTAGAAGCGCTCCTGCTCGATCCCGCGGAACAGCACGCTGCCCGGATCCGGCTCGACGGTGTTCCACCCCATGTGCGGCAGCACCGGCGCGTCGAGCTCCGTCACGATGCCGGGCCACTCGCCGAGCCCGTCGACCTCGGCGCCGCGCTCGACTCCGCCGGCGAACAGCACCTGCATGCCGACGCAGATGCCCAGCACCGGACGGCCGCCCGCCAGGCGCCGCTCGATGATCTCGTCGCCGCCATGCGCGGCAAGCGCCTCGCGAACGGCCGCGAACGCGCCCACGCCCGGGACGACGAGTCCGTCGGCCTCGAGCGCCGCGGTCCGGTCACCGGTCAGCTCCGCGTCCGCGCCAGCGCGGATCAGCGCTTTCACGGCCGAGTGCACGTTGCCGGATCCGTAGTCGAAGACCGCGACGGTCGGACGGCGGCCCTCCGCGCGCTCGCTCACAGTGCGCCCTTGGTGGAGGGCACGCCGACCACCAGGGGGTCCAGCGCCTTGGCCTGACGGAAAGCGCGCGCGAAGGCCTTGAACTCGGCCTCGGCGATGTGGTGCGGATCGCGTCCGCTGATCACGCGCACATGCACCGTCAGGGCGGCGTTGTACGCGATCGCCTCGAAAACGTGGCGCACCAGGGATCCGGTGAAGTGGCCGCCGATGAGGTGGTGCTCGTAGCCGGCCGGCTCGCCCTCGTGCACGAGGTAGGGGCGACCCGAGATGTCGACGACCGCCTGCACGAGGGCCTCGTCCAGCGGGACGAGCGCGTCACCATAGCGGGAGATGCCGCTCTTGTCCCCCAGAGCCTCGCGAATCGCCTGGCCGAGCACGATCGCCACGTCTTCCACGGTGTGATGCGCATCGATGTGGGTGTCGCCGGAAGCCCGGACCGTCAGATCCGTCAGCGAGTGCTTCGCGAACGCGGTCAGCAGGTGGTCGAAGAACGGGACCGAGGTGTCGATGCGGCTCTGACCGGTGCCGTCGAGGTCGATCTCGAGCTCGATCGTCGACTCGGACGTGGAGCGGGTACGGCGCGTGGTCCGGGCCGCAGCGGGGGTCTCAGCGGTCATGAGGCCGATCCTATCGAGGCGAGGGCGTCCAGGAACGCGGTGGTCTCGGCCTCCGTGCCGGCCGTGACGCGCAGGTGATTCGGGATGCCGACGTCGCGGATCAGCACACCCTGGTCGTACAGGGCGCGCCAGGTCGCCGCCGGATCGGCGACACCCCCGAACAGCACGAAGTTCGACCATGACGGGTGCGGCGTGTAGCCGAGGGCCTCGAGCGTGGCGGAGATCCGATCCCGCTGCGCGACGATCTCGTCGACCATGGCGAGCATGATGGGCGCGTTGCGCAGCGCCGCGATCGCCGCCGCCTGGGTGAGGGCGCTCAGGTGGTACGGCAGGCGCACCAGGCGCAGCGCATCGATGAAGGCCGGATCGGCGGCGAGGTAGCCGACCCGCGCCCCCGCGAAGGCGAACGCCTTGCTCATCGTGCGAGAGACGGCGAGCCGCGGTCGCCCCTGCAGCAACGTCAACGCGGACGGCGAATCCTTCGGGGCGAACTCCTGGTACGCCTCATCCACGATCACGATGCCGCGCGCCGCCTCGTAGACCGCTTCGATCACGTCGAGCGGGAGCGGCGTGCCCGTCGGGTTGTTCGGCGCGCACAGCAGGATCACGTCCGGATCGTGCTCCACGACCTGCGCCACCGCTTCGTCGACGGTGAGCTCGTAGTCCGGGTGCCGGGTGCCGGCGATCCATGCCGCTCCGGTGCCCTGGGTGAGCAGCGGATACATCGAATAGGTCGGTGCGAACCCGAACACGGTGCGCCCCGGACCGGCGAAGGCCTGCAGGATGTGCTGCAGGACCTCGTTCGATCCGTTGCCGGCCCAGATGTTCGCGGCGGTGAGATCATGACCGAGGTAACCTGCGAACCCCTCGCGGAGCGCGGTGAACTCCCGATCCGGGTAGCGGTTGACGTCACGCAGCGCCACCGCGATGTCATCGAGGATGTCGCTCGCCACCTGCTCCGGCACCGGATGCGTGTTCTCGTTCACGTTCAGCGCCACAGGCAGCGGTGCCTGCGGGGCACCGTACGGGCGCAACCCGCGGAGATCGTCACGAAGGGGTAAGTCGTCGAGCGAGACAGTCACCCTGCCATGCTAGGCGGCTGCGCCGTGTGCCAGGACACAGATGACCGCGGTTGCTGAGCGACGCCGAAGTACGGTTGCTGAGCGACGCCAAAGCGCGACTGCTGAGCGACGCCGAAGCCGGGCTGCTGTCAGCGCCCGGCCGAGCCGTACTGCGCCGGGATCGCCAGGTGCTGTCCGACCTCGATCACACCGCCGTCGACGAGGTTCAGCTTGGAGATCTCGGCGACGACATCACGCGGATCGGCGTGCGGCGCAATCTCGCCCGCGATCGACCACAGGGTGTCGCCCGGCTGCACGGTGACGGTCGCGAAGGTGTTGCCCGTCGTCTGCTCACCGGAGGCGAGCGCGGATCCGCTGCTCAGCGCCGCGAACGCGATCGCACCGGCCACCGGGAGCGCGACCAGCGCCGCGAGCACGCGCCGACCGCGTGCGGTGATCCGCAGTCGCGTGGCGGGAACCTGACCGGCGAAGGTGATGCTGCTCATGGTGCTTCTCCTCAGTGTCTGTGTCGGTCCGCCCCTCCCCGGATCCGAATCCCCCGATGAGGATCTTCGAATCCGGGCCTCTGGAGAGGCGAACCTACGTTCCGAAACTACTTTCGAGTTCGAACATCTGTCAAGCCTTCTTCGAATATCAGTTCCGAAGACTTGCCGACACGCTCGAACAGATCTATCGATTCCGCCCCGATCTCGGATACGGTTTCGATAACAAGACCCCATCACGGACCACCGACATTCGAATCGCCGCCCGCGAATCCATGCCGATCCCACCGATCCGCGAGGGCACGACGCACACGAAGGAGATGGCATGAGCGACGGTGCGACCCCCGGCTCCGAGGCCCCGCGGACGCGGCGCCGCAAGAGCCTCAGTGCGAAGCAGATGGCGATCCTCGAGGTCATCCAGACCTCGATCGCCCGGCACGGCTATCCGCCGAGCATGCGCGAGATCGGCGACGCCGTGGGCCTCAAGTCCCTGAGCAGCGTGACGCATCAGCTCGGCCAGCTCGAGCTCAGCGGCTATCTGCGCCGCGATGCCGGCAAGACCCGCGCCATGGAGGTCCTGATCGATCTTCCCGGCACGTCCACGGAGAATCCCGCGGACACGGCTCCGTCGGTCGGCGACGCGGCGCTCGTGCCGCTCGTGGGCCGGATCGCGGCCGGCGTGCCGATCACGGCGGAGCAGCAGGTCGAGGAGATCTTCCCGCTCCCCCGCCAGCTGGTCGGCAAGGGCGACCTGTTCATGCTGAAGGTCTCAGGGGAGTCGATGATCGACGCCGCCATCTGCGACGGCGACTGGGTGGTGGTGCGCTCTCAGGGCACGGCGGAGAACGGTGAGATCGTCGCCGCGATGCTCGACGGCGAGGCCACGGTGAAGACGTTCCGCCGCCGAGACGGCCACGTGTGGCTGCTCCCCCGCAACAGCGCGTTCGAGCCGATCCTCGGCGACGACGCCACGGTGCTCGGCAAGGTCGTGGCGGTGCTGCGCGCCGTCTGATCCCCTGCACGACGACGATGCCCTCCCGGACGGATCCGGGAGGGCATCGTCGTTCACAGCCCGTCGACGGGCTCAGACCGGTCAGACGGCGACCGACACGTCCTCGCGGACGCGGCGGGTGGCCTCGACGATGTTGCGCAGCGAGGCGTTGGTCTCCTCGTAGCCGCGGGTCTTCAGGCCGCAGTCCGGGTTGACCCAGAGCTGGCGCGTCGGGATCTCCTCGACTGCGCGGCGCAGCAGCGTCTCGACCTCGGACACGTCGGGGACGCGCGGCGAGTGGATGTCGTAGACGCCCGGGCCGATGCCGTGGTCGAAGCCGGCCGCAGCGATGTCGGTGACGACCTCCATGCGGCTGCGGGCGGCCTCGATCGAGGTGACGTCCGCGTCGAGGGCCCGGATCGCGTCGATGACCACGCCGAACTCCGAGTAGCAGAGGTGCGTGTGCACCTGCGTGGCGGTCTCGGCGCCCGCGGTGGAGAGGCGGAAGGAGGCGACGGACCAGTCCAGGTACGCCGGCTGGTCGGCCTTCTTCAGCGGCAGCAGCTCGCGCAGCGCCGGCTCGTCCACCTGGATGACGCCGATGCCTGCGGCCTCCAGGTCCGCGATCTCGTCGCGCAGCGCGAGGGCCACCTGATTGGCGGTCTCGGCGAGCGGCTGGTCGTCGCGCACGAACGACCAGGCGAGGATCGTGACCGGACCCGTCAGCATGCCCTTCATCGGCTTCGCGGTGAGGGACTGCGCAAACTGCGACCAGGCGACGGTGATCGGCGCCGGACGCGAGACGTCACCCCAGAGGATCGACGGGCGGGTGGCGCGGGATCCGTAGGACTGCACCCAGCCGTTCTCGGTCACGTCGAAGCCGTCGAGGTTCTCGGCGAAGTACTGCACCATGTCGTTGCGCTCGGGCTCGCCGTGCACGAGCACGTCCAGGCCCAGGTCCTCCTGCAGCGCGACGACGCGACCGATCTCCTCGCGGAGGAACCCGTCGTACTCGCCCGCCGTGATCTCGCCCTTGGTGAACTGCGCGCGGGCGCGGCGGATCTCGCCGGTCTGCGGGAAGGACCCGATCGTGGTGAGCGGGAGCGCGGGCAGGTCCAGTGCGATGGACTGCGCTGCCACGCGCGCGTCGTAGTCGCCGCGGTCGAAGTCGGCTTCGGTGAGCGCGGCAGCGCGGGCGCGAACGGCGTCCACGCGCACGCCGGGGGCGCCGAGCCGGTCCGCCAGGGCGGCGGAGGCTGCATCGAGCTCGCCGGCGATCGCGGCCCGCCCCTCGCCGAGGCCCTTCGCGAGGGTCGTGACCTGCGCGACCTTCTGGTCGGCGAAGGCGAGCCAGCTCACGAGGCGGGCGTCGAGCTTCGACTCGTCCTCGACGTCGTGGGGCACGTGCTGCAGCGACGTGGAGGTCGCCGCGGAGACGCCGGCGGCGCCGAGGCCACGGAGTGCCTCGAGCGTGTCGAAGGCGGCCGCGAGGTCGCCGCGCCAGATGTTGTGCCCGTCGATCACACCGCCGACGAGGACCTTGTCGGCGAGACCCGGAACGGCAGCGGGAACGGTGCCCCGCACGAGGTCGAGACCGATGGCCTCGACCGGGGCGGCTGCGAGCACCGCGAGGTTCGCATCGAGCGCGGCGTAGGGTGCGGCGACGAAGACGGCGGGGCGCTCGGTCAGACCGCCCAGGACGGCGTAGGCGCGCTCGGCGGCGGCGCCGAGCTCGGCCACGGACGACGGCAGCGACTCGCTCACGAGCGCGGGCTCGTCGAGCTGGACCCACTCCGCCCCGGCGGCCGTGAGCGCGCCGAGCAGCTCGGCGTAGACCGGGATGAGGTCATCGAGCCGGGACAGCGGGTCGAAGCCCTCGGGCGCCTCGTCCGCCGCCTTGGCGAGCGCGAGGAAGGTGACGGGGCCGACGATCACGGGGCGGGTGCGGAAGCCGGCCTCGGCCGCCTCCTGCACCTGGCGCACGATGCGGTCGCTGGAGAGCGAGAAGACGGTGTCAGGGCCGATCTCGGGCACGAGGTAGTGGTAGTTCGTGTCGAACCACTTGGTCATCTCGAGCGGCGCGCGCTCGCCCTCGCCGCGGGCGATGGTGAAGTACGCCGGCAGCCCGATGGTTCCGTCGGCGGAGCGCAGGTCCTCGAAGCGCGCCGGGATCGCGCCCACGGTGACGGCGGCGTCGAGCACCTGGTCGTAGAACGAGAACGACTCGGGGATCGCGGAGTCGGCACGGCCCAGGCCCTGCACGGCGAGACGCTCGCGCGTCGTCGCGCGCAGCTCCGCAGCGGTGCGCTCAAGCTCGGCCTCGTCGATCCGTCCGGCCCAGAACGCCTCGACGGCCTTCTTGAGCTCACGGCGACGGCCGATGCGCGGGTAGCCCAGGATGGTGCCCTCGGGGAATGCGGTCATGACGGTCCTCTCTGACGGAAGGGGGAAGGAAGCGGGCGCGTGCGCGCCGCGGGACTCTGTGAACTGCGGGACGTCGCGCGGGGAAGCGCTGCTCTCGGGAAGCACCCCTGACGCCTCGAGCACGTCCAGCACGGTGCGGTGCTGGTTGAACGCGTACAGGTGGACGCCCGGTGCGCCACCATCCACGAGCTCGCGCACGAGCTCCGCCGCATGGGCGACGCCGATCTCGGTTCGACCCTCGGCGGTCGGCTCGACCTCGAGCTCGATGGACAGCTCGGCGGGAATCTCCTCGCCGCTGAGCTCCAGCACCCGGCGCAGGCGCGCGGGCGATGTGATCGGCATGATGCCGGGCAGGATCGGGATGGTGACGCCGGCGCGACGGGCCCGTTCGACGAAGGCGAAGTAGTCGTCGGGGTGGAAGAACAGCTGGGTGATCGCGAGAGTCGCGCCCGCGGCCTGCTTGGCCAGCAGCGCGTCGATGTCCTGGTTCCGGTAGGTCGAGCGCGGATGCCCGTTGGGGTAGGCCGCGACGGCGATGTTCACCTTGCGGCGCGGCGTCACCTGCACTGCTCCGGGAACACCCGGGATCGGCCGCTCCTGATAGGGCGCACGCTCCGCCTGCGCCCGGTCGATCAGCTGCACGAGCTGGGCCGAGCTCTCCAGGTCTCCCAGGAACGGCTGGCTCTCGTCGAGCGGCGGATCGCCGCGCAGGGCGAGGAAGCTGAGGATCCCGGCATCGAGGAACTCCCGGATCAACCGCGAGGCTCCGGCGTAGGTGTTGCCGACGCAGGTGAGGTGCGCGAGCGGCTCGACCGAGGTGTGCTCTCGGATGTAGCGCAGCACGTCGAGCGAGCGACCGCCGACGGATCCGCCCGCGCCGTAGGTCACGGAGATGAACCGGGGCGCGGCGGAAGCGAGCTGCTGGATCGTCTCATGCAGCGCCTCGATGGGCGCCGTGGTGCGCGGCGGGTAGAGCTCGAAGGAGATGGGCACGCGCGGCAGCACCGCCCCGGCGGGGGCGAACGGCGGCGCGTCGAAAGACATCTCTCTCCAGGGTCGGGGCGGTCACCCCACGCTAGGCGGCGCCGCGATGCGCCGCATGCTGTGTTTCACCATGTGTCGGCGCGCGCTCTTCTAGGCTCGGGTGATGAGCTCTCCGCACGGATCCTGGCCCTCCCCGCTGTCCGCCGCCGACCTCGCCGTCGCCGGCACGAAGATCGACGGCGCCCGGTACGCCCTGGGCGGCATCTGGTGGAGCGAGTCGGTACCGCAGGAGCGCGGACGCATGCGCGTGATGCGCCGCGACGGCGAGGGCGCGGCGCGGGAGGTGCTGCCCGCACCGTGGAACGCTCGCTCGCGCGTGCACGAGTACGGCGGCGGTGCATGGACGGTGGCAGAGGACGGGACGCTGTTCTTCGTCGACGGCGAGGACCAGCGCGTGCACCGCCTGGATCCCGGCGCCGATGCGCCGGTGCCGCTGACCGTCGCAGGGGCGCAGTACGGCGGCCTCCGTCTGCAGCAGGGGCGCCTGTTCGCGGTGCGGGAAGACCTGCGCGCCGACCCGCACAAGCGGGCGATCGTCGAGATCCCGGTCGACGGCTCCGCCGCGGAGGACGACGATGCGATCGTCACGGTCCTCAGCGGCGACGGCTTCTTCGCGCATCCTGCGCTCTCCCCCGATGGCACGCGCCTCGCCTTCGTGGCGTGGGACGAGCGGCACATGCCCTGGGAGCACGCTTTCTGCTTGGTCGCGAACCTGATCACGGGAGCGCACACACCCGTTCCGGCACGCGCCCCGCTGCAGCCCGAATGGATCACCGACGACGAACTGCTGTTCGCCGACGACCCGACCGGCCGGTGGAACCTGCACCGTGCCCGGATCGGCGAGCAGCCCGTGCCGCCGATACCGACGCCCCCCGCCGAGACGGCGTCGTTCGCCCTCGCCGACGCCGACACCGGCGGCGGACTGTGGGTGCTCGGGCAGCGCTGGTTCCGAATCCTCGAGGACGGCAGGATCCTCGCCGTCCGCACGAACGGGTCCGATGCGCTCGTCCTGCTCGACGTCGACGGCGTGCTCCTGCGCGAACTCGACGTGCCCTTCGACGGGGACCTGAGCCTCGAGGACGCGCGCGGATCCCGCGTGCTGATCACGGCGCAGGGACGACGGGTCACCCCCGGCCTCTGGGAGCTCGACGTCGATGCCGGCACCGTGCGCGCGGTCCGCGGCGGGAATCCCGTGGATCCGTCCTGGGTCCCCGGCGCTCGCGCCGTGACCTTCGACGGGCCGCACGGCCCGGTGCACGCCTTCGACCACGCCCCCGCGAACCCGGACGCCGACGCGGATCCGGACGCTCTGCCGCCGTACATCGTGCAGGTGCACGGCGGGCCGACCGCCCACGCGTCGGGCGCGCAGGCGGGCTGGATCACCTACTTCACGAGCCGCGGCATCGGCGTGCTCGAGGTGAACTACGGCGGTTCGACCGGGTATGGGCGCGCGTACCGCGAGCGGCTGGACGGCCAGTGGGGCATCGTCGACGTGGACGACGTGCTGGCTGCCGCGCGGGGACTCGCCGAAGCCCGCATCGCGGACCCCGTCCGCATCGCGATCCGCGGGGGCTCCGCCGGCGGATGGACGGTGCTGTCGGCCCTGGTGCGCGGCGGGGTGTTCGCGGCCGGTCTCGACCGGTACGGGGTCGTGGATCTGCGCCTGCTGGCCGAGGAGACGCACGACTTCGAACGCTCCTACCTCGACGGCCTCGTCGGCCCGCTGCCCGAGGCGGAGCAGACCTACATCGACCGTTCCCCGCTCACCCATACCGACCGCATCGACGTGCCGGTGCTGATCCTGCAGGGCGCGGACGATGCGGTCGTGCCGCCCTCGCAGTCCGAGGCGATCCGCGACGCGCTCGCCGACCGCGGCGTGCCGCACGAGTACCGTCTGTTCGAGGGCGAGGGGCACGGATTCCGGCAGGCAGGAACGATCGCCGCCGCCGCCGAAGCCGAGCTGCGATTCCTCGGCCGCGTGTTCGGGTTCGACCCCGCGCCGTAGACGCCGAGCCTGGGGAGGCCCGTGAGGGCTACTCCCCCAGGCGGTTGCGCGAGCGCATGGCGCGCTCGGCTTCGCGGGAATCCTGGCGCTCGCGCAGGGCCTGCCGCTTGTCGTACTCGCGCTTGCCCTTGGCGAGGGCGATCTCGACCTTGGCGCGCCCGTCCGAGAAGTACAGCCGCAGCGGGATCAGCGTGTAGCCACCCGCGGAGACCGCGTGCGAGAGCTTCGCGATCTCCTCCTTGTGCAGCAGGAGCTTGCGGATCCGCTTGGCCGAATGGTTCGTCCAGTGCCCCTGCGAGTACTCCGGGATGTGCACGGCATCGAGGAACGCCTCATTGCCCTTGATGAAGGCATAGCCGTCCGTGAGGTTCGCACGCCCCTGGCGCAGCGACTTCACCTCGGTGCCGGTGAGCACGAGTCCCGCCTCGTACGACTTCTCGAGGTTGTAGTCGTGACGTGCGCGACGATTGGTCGCGATGACCTTCTCCCCGCGTTCCCTGGGCATGGCACACTCCTGATCCTGTACTGACATCGCCTGAATCCGTGCCGCGCGGGCGCACGGCAGCCTGTCAGACTATCAGGCGCGGAGCCAGCGACGGATCGCGAAGCCGGCGCTGAGCGCCGCGAGGATCACGCCGATGCCGATGAGCACCGGAACCACGAGCACCGCGTCCTGCCAGCCGACCCAGGTGGTGATGAACGCCACCCGCTTCGTGAGGTACTCCTGCACGCCGAAGTGCACGCCCAGCAGCACCGCGACACTCGCGAGCACCGATCCGATGACCGCGGCGAACACGCCCTCCAGCACGAACGGCGTCTGGATGAACCGGTTCGAGGCGCCGACCAGCCGCATGATCCCGATCTCCCGCCGCCGCGCGTACGCCGACAATCGGATCGTGGTGCCGATGAGCAGCACCGCCGCGATCAGCATCAGCACGGCGATCCCGACCGCGATGTAGGTCGCGACGGTGAGCGCGTTAAAGAGCGGATCCAGGTACTCCAGCTGATCCTTCACCTCGTCCACGCCCTTGATGCCGCTGAAGGCCTCTGCGATCACGGCGGACTGGGTCTGGTCCTTGAGGTTCACCTTGAACACCGCGTTGACCTGGTCCGCGGTGAGCACGCCGGCGTAGTCCTTGCCGACGAGCTTCAGGGTCTCCTGGTAGGCCTGGTCCGCGGTCTGGAAGCTGCTCTTCGCGATGAGCGGCTTGAGGGTGTCGCCGTCGAGCTCGGCCTGCACGGCCTTGATCTGGTCCTCGGTCGCGGTGCCGCCGATGCAGCCCGGCGACGTCGACACCGACGAGCACATGTAGATCGCGACCTGGGCGCGATCCTGCCAGTACGCGCGCATGGTGCCGATCTGCGCTTGCATCAGGATCGCCGCGCCTACGAAGGTGAGCGAGACGAAAGTGACCAGCACGACCGAGATCACCATGGAGGCGTTGCGGCGCAGGCCTGTGAGCGCCTCGCCGAGGATGAGTCCGAACCTCATGACGTCGGACCCACTTCCTCGTCGTCGCCGGTATCGAGTCCGAGCCGATCCGCCACGCCCAGTTCGGCGAGGTCGACGGCCGGGACGGTGATCGGATGCGTCGCAGGGCGCGCGTCGTCGGACGGCTTGACCGTCGGCTGCGCGGGTGCGGAGGCCGGTGCGGCCGCCGCCTGATGGGCCTCGGCAGGGGCGGGAATCGGATCCGCGATCGCCGCCTCGGTCTCGCGGTGCACCTCCCGCACGGTCTGCAGCGCCGCCGTTGCCGCGGCTCCGCGGACCGCCTCGGGCTCCAGTCGCGGGACGTTGGAGGTGTCGCCGTAGCCGCCGCCGACCTCGTCGCGCACCATCTCGCCGTCGCGCAGCTCGATCACGCGGCGCTGCATCTGGTCGACGAAGGCGGCCTCGTGCGTGGCCATGACCACCGTGGTGCCGCCGGCGTTGATCCGCGCGAGCAGCTGCATGATGTCGACCGAGGTGCCGGGGTCGAGGTTTCCGGTCGGCTCGTCGGCGAGCACGATCTGGGGGCGGTTGACGATCGCGCGGGCGATCGCGACACGCTGCTGCTCGCCGCCGGAGAGCTCGTGCGGCAGGCGCTTCTCCTTGCCGCTCAGGCCGACGAGGGCGAGCGCCTCCGGCACCGCCTGCTGGATGAAGCCGCGGGAGGCGCCGGTCACCTGGAGGGTGAACGCGACGTTCTGGTAGACGGTCTTTGAGGGCAGCAGCCGGAAGTCCTGGAAGACGGATCCGATGCTGCGCCGGAAGTAGGGGACCTTGCGGTTCGCGATGGACTTCAAGTCGCGTCCGAGCACGGCGACGCGGCCGGACGTGGGCGACTCCTCACGGAGGATCAACTGCAGGCAGGAGCTCTTTCCGGATCCCGACGCGCCGACGAGGAAGACGAACTCGCCTCGCTGCACCTCGAAATCGACCCCGGAGAGCGCGGGACGCTTGGTGCCGCGATAGCGCTTGGTGACGTTCTCGAATCGGATCATGGCTCATCGAGCCTAAGCGGGCGGCGCGCCCAGTCCGCGAGCGACACCCCAGACGCTGCCCGTTCCCGGTTATGAGGTGGCTGGGATCGTCAGGACGGCTCGTTACCGATCACGAACGCGAGGAACGTCACGATCACGCCGAGCAGCGCCAATCCCGCCGCCGTCGCGCCGACCGCGCGCCATGCCCTGGTCGTGCTCATCCGCGCACCTCCTGTGACGCCCTGGATAGCCTTCGATTCTACCGCGGTCGACGCGGCGGCCACCAGGAACTCCGCGTCAGAGCCGGATGAAGATCGGCGGGCCGGAGCTCGCCCACGGGGCATGGTGCTCGACGTAACGACCCCAGTCCGGCGAGTCGATGATGCCGCCCGCACCATCCCAGATGCCGATGTGCCGGCCCGGCCACCACACCAGATCGCCCGCGCGCGCCTCGTCGGCCGAGATCACGGTGCCGAGCGCGGCCTGATTGTCCGCACCGCGGGGCAGGCTGATGCCGAAGTGCCCGAACACGTACTGCACGAGGCCGTCGCAGCCGAAGGAGTCGCTCGGATCGGCGCCCCAGCCGTAGGGGACGACACCCACGAAGGTCTGGGCATATGCGACGACCGCGTCGCCGGAGTAGTTCTGCGGAGCCGCAGCAGCCGACGTTGCAGCCGAGGCGGCGGGAGCCGGGTCAGCGGCGACGACCGGCGCCGGCGGCGTGTACAGCACGTCGAAGGCGGCGCGGGTCGTGCTGACCTCCTGCGCGGAGGAGGCGACCGTGTAGGTCTGCGGGGCGACGACGAGCGACACCGTGTGCACGGAGGAGGTCGGCGCTCCCGGCGAGAAGGCGTACGCCGCCGTCGCCGCCACCGGGACGATCAGCGCCGCGATCGCGCAGCCTGCCGCCGTCTTCCGTGTCACAGTCATCGGGAACTTCCGTGTCACAGCCATCGGTTCACCACACTACGACAATCGCGGCCGCGGCACCCTGGAAAGTCCCTGAGCCGTCGGATCCGGACGATCAGTCGTCGTCGTCCTTGCGCTTGCGCCAGCGGATCCCTGCGGAGATGAAGCCGTCCAGGTCGCCGTCGAACACGGTCGCGGGGTTGCCGGATTCGTGACCGGTGCGCAGGTCCTTCACCAGCTGCTGGCCGTAGAGGAAGTAGGAGCGCATCTGGTCGCCCCAGCTCGCGGTGATGTTCCCCGCGAGCTCCTTCTTCTTGGCGGCCTCCTCCTCCTTCTGCAGGAGCAGCAGTCGGGTCTGCAGCACGCGCATGGCGGCGGCGCGGTTCTGGATCTGCGACTTCTCGTTCTGCATCGACACGACGATGCCGGTCGGCAGGTGAGTGATGCGCACGGCCGAGTCGGTGGTGTTGACGGACTGCCCGCCGGGTCCCGACGAACGGAACACGTCGACTCGGATGTCGCCCTCGGGGATGTCGACCTCGGTCGCCTCCTCCATCAGCGGGATGACCTCGACCGCGGCGAAGGACGTCTGGCGCTTGTCGGCGGAGCCGAACGGGCTGATCCGGGCGAGGCGGTGGGTGCCGGCCTCGACCGAGAGTGTGCCGAACGCGTAGGGCGCGTCGACCTCGAACGTCGTGGACTTGATTCCCGCGCCCTCGGCGTAGGACGTGTCCATGACCTTGACCGGGAACTTGTGGCGCTCGGCGTAGCGCAGATACATGCGCAGCAGCATCTCGGCGAAGTCGGTGGCGTCGTCGCCGCCGGCGCCCGAGCGGATCGTGATGATCGCGGCGCGCTCGTCGTACTCGCCGTCCAGCAGGGTCTGCACCTCGAGCTGGTTCACGGTCTCGGTGAGGGAGGCGAGCTCGGTGCGCGCCTCGGCCGCCGAGTCCTCGTCCTCCATCTCATTGGCGAGTTCGACGAGCACCTCGAGGTCGTCGAGGCGCTGCTCGACCTCGGTGACGCGCTTGAGCTCGGACTGGCGGTGGCTGAGCGCGCTCGTCACCTTCTGCGCCTTCTCGGGATCGTCCCAGAGGTCGGGCGCGCCCGCTTCCTCGCTGAGGCGTTCGATGTCGGCGCGGAGTCCCTCGACGTCGGCGACCTCGCGGATGTCGCCGAAGGTCTGACGGAGGGCCGCGATTTCGGCGGAGAGATCAAGTTCGAGCATGGCACCTCAGAGTATCGCGCGCGGCGACGCCCTGACGAACCCTCGGGCCAGATCATCCTCGCCCCCCGGGTGTGCGGCACGGCATCCGCGCACGGGTCTACCGTGGAGTCGTGGCGGAACGGGCGATCTCAGTGCTGTGGAAGTTCGGCCCGATGGTGTACCTGCCCACGCTGCTGTTCTCGCTCGGCGAGGGCGCGGTGGTGCCGCTCATCCCGGTGATCGCCGCGAGCCGCGGGGCGACGCTCGCCTCCGCCGGCCTCATCGCGTCGGCGCTCGTGGTCGGCCAGCTGTGCGGCAACATCCCTGCCGGATGGCTGGTCGCGAAGGTCGGCGAGCGGTTCACGATGGTGATCGCTGGATCTCTTTCGCTGATCGGTGTGATCGCGGGAGCCCTGGCGCCGAGCCTCGTCGTGTTCACGATCGCCGTGTTCGTGGTCGGCATGTCCGCGGCGGCCTTCGGGCTCGCCCGGCACGCGTTCATGACGACGAGGGTGCCGCGGGAGTTCCGCGCCAGGGCGCTCTCCCTGCTCGGCGGATCCTTCCGCGCCGGCATGTTCGTGGGCCCGTTCCTCGCGGCCGCGCTGCTCGCGGTGTTCCACACCGAGAACGCCGCCCTGTGGTTCTTCGCGGTGCTGCTCGTCGCGCTGATCCTGCTCGTGCTGTTCGGACCGGATCCGGAGGCGCAGGCGCAGTCGGCCGCGGCGGAGAACGGGAGCCCCATCGAGGACACCGGCGAGGCCGTGAGCGGCTCGATCCCGACGATCGAGCGCGCGGGCGTCTTCCGCACGATGTGGCGCAACCGCGGCGTGCTGGGTCGCCTGGGTCTCGCCGCGGCGAGCCTCTCGGCCGTGCGCTCCGCCCGCCAGGTGGTGTTGCCGCTGTGGGGCGTCTCGATCGGGCTGGACGCCTCGTCGATCGCGCTCGTGGTCGGCGTCTCCGGCGCGATCGACTTCGCCCTGTTCTACGCGAGCGGGCAGGTCATGGACCGCTTCGGCCGTCTCTGGGCCGCGTTGCCCGCGATGGTGCTGATGGGCGCGGGCTTCCTCGTGCTCTCGCTCACGCACGACGGGAGCACGAACGTGCTCTGGTTCGGGATGATCGCGGCGGTGCTGGGCGTCGGCAACGGGCTGTCCAGCGGCATCCTGCTCACGCTCGGAGCAGACGTGGCTCCGCAGTCGGAACCGGCGGCGTTCCTCGGCTCCTGGCGCACGCTCACCGACGCCGGCGGCGCGATCGCCCCTCTGCTGTTCTCCGGCATCGCGGCGATCAGCTCGCTCGCGATCGGCGCCGCCGCAATGGGCGCGATCGGAGTGCTGGGCGCCGTGGGATTCCTGCGCTGGATCCCGAGGTTCGTGCCTCGCCGCACGGACTCCTGACCCCGGCGATCGGCTCCGCCAGCGCTGTCTGCGCGTCACTCCAGCGCGGTGCGACTCGTACCGGTGGACTGGATCGTGAGCATCGTCGGCACGAAGTCGCTGAGCAGCGGCGGCGTCCAGGACGCGCGCACCGTGACGCGGGCGGAGAGCCCATCGGGGCTGCTCGCGGAGACCAGCTCGGCGCCGTCGTCGATGATCCCGATCACCGCGCTCGCCTGATCGGCGATCTCCGCGTCGTCGAGCTCCGCGCGGATCGCCTCGCCGTCGATCTGCACACGGAACCCGTCGGCTCCGGCGAGCGCGGCGGCGTCGGCCACGGAGTCGAGCCGCTTCTGGGAGATGTACAGATCCGTCGCGCACACGCACACGTAGATCAGCGCGATCGCGAGCACCAGGTATCCGAGGACGAGCGGCATCGTGCTGCCGTGTTCGTCGTCGAGCAGCGGAGTGCGCCGTCCGCAGGGCTCGTCCGGTCCACCGATGCCTCGGAGTCCGCCAGGTTCGCCGGCTCGGCCCCTGCTCCGCATCGTGCTCATCGGCCGGTCCAGGTGCGTGAGACCTTGTACGCCGAAGACGCCTGCACCGGCACGCTCCCGACGCGATCGAGCCCGAACACCGGCGGGACGAACGGAAGCGCGACCTTCGCCGTGACGGTGACCACGACGGTCGCCCCGGCGGACGGGCATTCTGCGCCGAGCGGTGCGCACTGGATGTCGACGACCACGGTGGCCGGATCCATCCCATACTCCTCGATCGCCGATTGCACGGCGGCATCGGCGCGAGCGGACGCGTCGTCGGCGTCGGTCGCCGCGCTCATCGTGCGAGCCGTGTGCCGCGCCGCGGACTCGACGCCGAGCATCTGAGACTGGATCGCACCGAGGGCGAGCACGAGATAGACCAGCGGCACGAGCAGGATCACGCCGAGCCCGATGAACTCGAGCGCTGCGGATCCCGTCTCCGCCGACGTCTCGCCGTCGGGCCGGGACCGGTCGAACAGGTCATCCGTTCTCGCTGAACGACTCCACAGGAGCACGACCGGTCACCTCCAACCCCGACGGCACCCCGAGCAGGCCGATGAGCGGCAGCGTGGTTCGCACGGTGATCTCCATGGTCGGCACGCCCAGCGCGGTCGTCTCGTGCACGCTGACGTCCTGCGCGTAGTCGGCGCCGACGGCGCGCCCGATCACGAGCATGGCGCGCTGCACGCCCTCGCCCGGCTCGGTGTCGGCGAGCGCCGCGACGTGCGCCCCCTCGACGGCGGCATCGTGCACGACGTTGCGCACGTAGACCGCGAGTGCGAACTGCAGCACTCCGAGCGTGAGCGCGGTCAGCAGCGCACCGACGAGCACGAACTCGACCGGGCTGGATCCCCGGTCGTCGTCGAGTACGTCGCTCAGCCGCCGCACGCCGCGCATGGTCGGATCAGAGTCCGCTCACGCGCGCGATTGCCTGCTCGAACAGGTTCGTGAGCGCGGGGCCGGCGACGGCCCAGATCAGCACCACGAGGCCGGCCGTCATGAGCGTGATGAGGACCCAGCCAGGCACGTCGCCGCGCTCCGGATCGTCGAGGTCGTCGAAGCGCGGCGGATCGAGCCGGGCCGAGATGCGATCGATGAACATGTGGGGTTCCTTTCGAGAAAGCGCGGTCAGCCGATGCCGAGCCGCAGGATGAAGACGCCGGGGAAAACGGCGAACAGGACCGACAGCGGCAGGATCAGGAACACCAGCGGAAGCAGCATGAGGATCTCCTTGCGCCCGGCCTGTTCGATCAGGCCGCGCTTGGTCTCCTCGCGCGCATCCGATGCCTGCGCCTGCAGCACCGATGCCAGCGGCGCTCCGCGCTCGAGCGCCGCGACGATCTGATCGACCGCACGGGTAAGCGGAGGGATCTGCAGTCTCTGCGCGCCGTCGCCGAGTGCGTCGGCGAGGGAAGACCCGGTGTTCACCGCGAGGATCACGTTGCGCAGCTCCCCGCTGAGCTCACCGGACCCGGCCTGCCCCACCCGGCGCAGCGCATCCGGGAGTCCTTCTCCTGCGGACAGGCACAGGGCGAGGAACTCCAGGACCGTCGGCAGCTCCTCGGTGAGCCGCGCGACGCGGGCCTTCGCCCTGGCACCGAGCAGCACGTCGCAGGCGACACCCGCCGTGATCGCCGTCAGGACCGGCAGCAGCACGACGGGCGCGGACATGCGTCCGGCGAGCACGAGCGCGACGGTGGCGACGGCACCGACGCCCAACCCGACGAGCACCCAGACCAGCTGACGGCTGCGGAAGGCCCCGGGCCCTCCTGGCGAACCAGCCTGCGTCATCCGCAGGGCGACCCCGGCGTCACCACCGCCGAACAGTCCGAACACGCCCTTGACGCGCGCTGCCCAGGATCTGCCGGCAGGCATCCGCCACGGCAGGCGCTCGACGGGATCCGTGAGGTCGGCGACGTCGCGGACGTGCGGTGCGATCCGCGTGCTGAGGTTCGCCCAGCGCCACCGCGGGAAGGCGGCCAGCACGAGCAGCAGGCCCGCCGCCAGCAAGCCACCGAGCAGCACGGCGATGGCGGCGTCCGACAGCGCGCTCACCGGAACCACCTCCGAGGCTCCGGCAGTCGGCCGATGCGCAGCATCACCCGGAATGCCACGAACGACACCGCGGCCCCGCCGAGGATGAGCGCGACGCCCTCGGGGCTGGTGTACGCCTCGACACCCTCCGGACGCAGCAGGAGCAGCACGAGGATCACCCACGGCGCGATCGCCCCGAGCACAGCGGCGCCGCGGATCCAGGACTGCCGCGCCTCCACCTCGGCACGCAGCGCGGCCTCCGCCCGCACGGAACCGGACAGCGCCCGCAGCACGGTGCTGAGCTCGGTGCCGCCGACCTCCCGCGCCATGCGCAGCGTCTCGACGATCCGGTCCCCGACCGGATCCGCGAGAGCCTCCTTGAGCTTCACCGCGGCCGCATCGAAGCGCCCCGTCGCGTGCAGATCGCGCGCGAAGGCGGCGAACGCGGGGCGGAGCGGAGCCGGTGCGGCCTCCTCGAGGCCGGCGACTGCGTCGGGCAACGGCATGCCGACCCTGATCGACGCGATCAGCAGATCGCACACATCGGGCCAGAGCCCGCGTCGCAGCCGCAGCAGCCGCTGCCGCCGCGACCGCAGGAACACCACGGGCGTCGCAGCTCCCGCCACGGCGATCACGAGGGCGAATGCCGCAGTCCCCGTGGTCAGCCACGCCACCGACCCCGCGACGAGGCCGCCCGCGACGACGCTCACCCCGAGCACCCGCGCATCCGACCGGAATCCGGCCTCGCGCAGCAGCCTGGTCGCCGCACCCGTGCGGGGAGCGCGCGCCGCGCGTCGTCCGGCAGGCCACAACCAGGGCGACGCCGCCAGAACGACGCCCGCAGCGAGCAGCGCACCGAGAAGCACCGTCATGCGATGCCCTCCTCCACGGGCATGCCCGGAGCGGCATACGACGCCGAAACCGGGAACAGCACCCGATGGTTGATGCGCCCCTCCGCATCCACTCCGAGCGGCGCGATCACCTCTGCGACGCGACGCCCGCCGTCCGCCTCCCGACGGCAGTGCACGACCAGGTCGACGGAGGCGGCGAGCGCCGGCGCGATGAACGCGCGATCGATGTTGCGGCCGGCGAGCAGCGGCAGCATGGTCAGCTTGTCGAGCGCCTCCGCGGCCGAGTTCGCGTGCACCGTCGCCGCGCCGGGGATGCCCGTGTTCAACGCGAGCACCAGGTCGAGCGCTTCGGCATCGCGCACCTCGCCGACCACGAGCCGGTCCGGCCGCATGCGCAGCGCCTCCTTGACGAGGCGGCGCAGCGTGATCTCGCCCGTGCCTTCGAGGCTCGCCTGACGCCCCTGCAAGGCCACGAGATCCGGCGCCTGCACGCCCAGTTCGAAGGTCTCCTCCACTGTGATCACGCGCTGGTCCACGCATTCGGCGACCAGCGCTGCCAGCAGGGTGGTCTTACCGGCATGCGTCGGGCCCGACACGACGACGCTGCGCCCCGCGCGCATGGCGTCGGAGAGCATCTCCGCGACCGGGACGGGCACCATCCCCTGAGCGACGAGCGACTCCAGGCTCCGGTATCGCGGGACGAACTTCCTGATGTTCACCGCCCAGGAGCCGCGGACGACGTCGGCGATCGCGACGTGCAGACGGGATCCGTCCGGAAGGGACGCGTCCACGAACGGCTGGCCGATATCCACCCGCCGTCCCGTGGAGTGCAGCATGCGCTCGACGACGTCCCGCAGCTGCGCCTCGGTCAGCGTGATCGGCACGCGCTCGCTGCGTCCTTCCCGCGCGATGAACACGCGGGAAGGACCGTTCAGCCAGATCTCCTCGATCGTGTCGTCCTCGAGCAGCGGCTGCAGCGGACCGTATCCGGCGACCCCCGCGAGGATGTCCCGCACGCACGCCGCCTCGTCGTCGATCGTGGCGGTGCCGCGTGCCAGTGCCTGATCGTTGTGACGGCGCACCTCGAACTGCGCGATTCGCCGCGCCTCGTCCGGATGCACCGACGGATCCGTGCGCTCGGCGCGCAGCCGGGCGCGCACCCTCTCGGTGACGGCGGCGGTCGACAGGCTCACCCCCGCATCGTCGCAGGATCCGCGGATCCGCCTCGGAAGTTATCCACAGACCCGCGCTCCAGCGGCGCGGGAGGTGCGTCAGCCGGCGCGCGCGACGTCGTGCAGTGCGTCCACCATGGGCAGCAGCTCGGGCTGCTCCGCGGCATCGGCGAGCACGCGCTCCAGGGTCTCGTCGTGCACCGGGCGGGCACGCTCGTACAGCTCCTGCCCGCTCGCCGTCAGCTCGGTGTAGATTCCGCGACGGTCGTCGACGCACAGGATCCGGGTGAGCAGTCCCCTGTCCTCGAGACGGTTCACGAGTCGCGTGGTCGCGCTCGGGCTGAGCGCCGCGGCCCGGGCGAGCTGCTGCATGCGCATGTGCCAGCCGTCCTGCCGGTCCAGCGCCTCCAGCACGGTGTACTCGACCACCGACAGTCCTGCCTCGGTCGACAGAGTGCGCTCCAGCTCCGCCTCGATCATGGCGTGCAGAGCGGCCATCGTGCGCCATCCGCGGGCGCGGATCTCGACGGCGTCATCGGCGATGCCCATGGATCCTCCAAAAGGTCGTTGCTTGCGCTTTCTATTTGCGCGTGCAAGTATTGTGATCACCGACGCAAAAACCCGCGTCTGCAACTACCTCACTGTACCAGGAGTTCCCCCATGCCTCTCGGCCTGATCGCCCTCGCCCTCGGCGCCTTCGGAATCGGCCTCACCGAGTTCGTCATCATGGGCCTGCTGCCCGAGGTGGCCGCCGGCTTCGGCGTCACCGAGGCCGCCGCCGGCTGGCTCATCTCCGGCTACGCCCTGAGCGTCGTCGTCGGAGCGCTGTTCCTCACCGCCGCCACCACGCGCCTGCCCCGCAAGCCCGTGCTGCTCGGCCTCATCGTGCTGTTCATCATCGGCAACGCGCTCACCGCGCTCGCACCCGGGTATGGCCTCGCGATGGTCGGCCGCATCATCGCCGCCCTCACGCACGGCGCGTTCTTCGGCATCGGCTCGGTTCTGGCCGCCTCGCTCGTCCCCGCCGCGAAGAAGGCGGGCGCGATCGCGATCATGTTCACCGGCCTCACCGCGGCGAACGTGCTCGGTGTGCCCTTCGGCACCTTCCTCGGCCAGCAGCTGGGCTGGCGGGCCACGTTCTGGGCGATCGCGATCATCGGCGTCGTCGCCTTGGTCGGGATCGCCCTGCTCGTGCCCGCGACGCACGACACCGCCCCGACCCGCCTAGGCGACGAGCTCGGCGCCTTCCGCTCCGGCCAGGTGTGGCTGTCGCTCACCGTGACCGTGCTCGCATACGGAGGCATGTTCGGCGCGTTCACCTACATCGCCTACACGCTCACCGAGGTCAGCGGGTTCGCCTCGACCATGGTGCCGTGGCTGCTGGTGCTGTTCGGCCTCGGCCTGTTCCTCGGCAACTGGGCCGGCGGCAAGGCCGCGGACCGGTCGATCGACGGGACCCTCATCGTCTTCATCGCGGCCCTCGTCGTCGTGCTCGCGGGCTTCGCGCTCGTCGCGTCGAACGGCCCGGCCACCGTCGTGGCGCTCTTCCTCATGGGCGGCTTCGGGTTCGGCACGGTCCCCGGGCTGCAGTCCCGGATCATGGGCTACGCCGCATCGGCCCCGACGCTCGCGTCCGGTGCGAACATCGGCGCCTTCAACGTCGGCAACGCCCTGGGCGCCTGGGCCGGCGGTGTCGGCATCGCCGCGGGCCTCGGTTACACCTCCCCCATCTGGATCGGCGCCGGCATCACCGCGCTGGCCCTCGTCGTGATGGTCGTCGCGGCGCTCACCGCGCGTCGGACCGTCGCACATCCGGGCGCCGCGAACGCGGCCACCACCGCGACGCCGGTCCCGGCCGGCGCTGTGCGCTGACCCCACGCGCCCTCCGACACACCTGTCTCCGCACCACACACAGAAGGACGAACGACATGACCGTTCCCACCATCACGCTGAACAGCACCGTCACGCTGAACAACGGCGTGACCATGCCCCAGCTCGGCTTCGGGGTCTTCCAGGTACCCGACGACGAGACCACCGCCGCCGTCGCGCGCGCCCTGCAGA
Source organism: Microbacterium sp. Au-Mic1 (assembly GCF_021341785.1). Lineage (GTDB taxonomy): Bacteria > Actinomycetota > Actinomycetes > Actinomycetales > Microbacteriaceae > Microbacterium. Next base: position 12,710 of record NZ_JAJTTF010000017.1, on the reverse strand, counting down.
CCGGATACCGCAGCATCGACACCGCCGCGATCTACGGCAACGAGCGCGGGGTCGGCCGCGCGATCGCCGAATCGGGCATCGCGCGCGACGAGCTCTTCATCACCTCGAAGGCGTGGAACGCCGAGCAGGGCTACGACGCGACCCTCCGCGCGTACGACGCGAGTCTTGAGAACCTGGGCCTGGATGCCCTCGACCTCTACCTGATCCATTGGCCCGAGCTCGGCGACGGCGACTACGCCGGCACCTGGCGCGGGCTCGAGGCGCTCTACGCCGAGGGCCGGGTGCGCGCGATCGGCGTCTCGAACTTCGAGCCCGTGCACCTCGCCCGGATCCTCGAGAGCGGATCCGTCGTCCCCGCGGTCAACCAGGTGGAGCTGCACCCCGCATTCCAGAACCGTGCGGTGATCGCCGCGGACGCTGCCGCCGGCGTGGTGACCGAAGCATGGAGCCCGCTCGCCCAGGGCGCCGTGCTGCAGGATCCCGCCATCACCGCCATCGCAGCCCGGCACGGCCGCACCCCCGCCCAGGTGGTGCTGCGCTGGCACCTGCAGCAGGGCCGGGTGGTGATCCCGAAGTCGGTGACCCCGAACCGCATCGCGGAGAACTTCGACGTGTTTGACTTCGACCTCGATCCCACCGAGCTCGCCGCGATCGACGGCCTCGACCGCGACGGGCGCACAGGCCCGCACCCGCACGAGTTCCACGGCTGATCGCCCGACGAAGCGGGTGGATCCGGTCTCAGTAGACTGGATCCACCCGCGGGAGTGGTGAAATTGGCAGACACGCAGGATTTAGGTTCCTGTGCCTCCGGGCGTGTGGGTTCAAGTCCCACCTTCCGCACGAAGCGCTGACGGGGCGGCCGGAGGTCGTCCCGTCAGCGCTTTTCGTTCGAAGAGGGGCCTCCTTGACCCCCAGGGCCCCGCCGGCCAGAGGCTCCGCGCGTCGCGGATGCGACGTGTGGAGAAGGCCCGGAGGGAATCAAGTCCCACCTTCCGCACGAAAGCGCTGACGGGGCGGCCGAAGGTCGTCCCGTCAGCGCTCTGTCGTTCTGCGCGCCGCTCTCCCAGCCGGGCGAGACCTGTCCGCTCTAGACTTCACAGAAGCCGCATCTCGGCGACCACTCCAGCGACGACTCCACGGACGGGAATCACCTGTGCACCACGCCGCCCTCATCCCCTGGCTCGACCCGAATGTCATCATCAACGGCGCCGGCCCCTGGGCGCTCGCCGTGGTGCTGTTCATCATCTTCGCCGAGACCGGCCTGCTCATCGGGTTCCTGCTCCCGGGCGACACGCTGCTGATCATCTCGGGTCTGCTCACGCACACCAACCACGTGTTCGGAGTGGAGATCTGGGCGGTCGGCCTGCTGATCGCGCTGGCGGCGTTCCTCGGCGGCGAGGTCGGCTATCTGATCGGGCACAAGGGCGGTCCTGCGGTCTTCGAGCGCAAGGAGTCCGGCCTGTTCAGCAGGAAGAACGTCGAGCGCACGAACCACTTCTTCGAGCGCTTCGGCGGTCTCACGGTGATCCTGGCGCGTTTCGTGCCGGTGGTGCGCACCTTCGCCCCCGTCGCCGCCGGCGTCGGGCACATGCCGTGGCGCAAGTACAGCCTGTACAACCTCATCGGAGCCCTGATCTGGGGCTTCGGGCTCACCTACGTCGGCTACCTGATCGCGTACATCCCCTGGATCGCCGATCTCGTGACCAAGTACATCGACGTGATCCTGCTGGGCGTCGTCGCGCTCACCCTCGCCGTCACCGTCTGGCACTACTTGAACGAGCGCCGCAAGGCGAAGAAGGAGTCCGCCGCCGGGATCCCGGCCGTCGAGCCGGAGATCTGAGCGGGGTTCAGCCGACGTCGCGGCTGTCCGCCTCGCCGGAACCGCCCTCCGCGGCTGCGGCGCGCGCGGCCTTCGACTTCTCGACGCTCGCCCGCAGCGCCTCCATGAGATCGATGACCTCGCCGCCCTTCTCGGCAGGCGCGAACGTCTCCTCGGTCTCGAACGCCTCGCCCTTCTCGATCTTGGCGTCGATGAGCGTGCGCAGCTCGACCTGGTATTCGTCGACGAAGGCGCTCGGGTCGAAGTCGGCGGAGAATCCGTCGACCAGCGACGCCGACAGCTCGAGCTCCTTGTCGGAGACCGTGACCTCCTCCTGCAGGATGGGGAAGTCGGCTTCGCGCACCTCGTCGGCCCACAGCAGCGTCTGCAGCACGAGGACATCGCCGCGCACCCGCAGGGCCGCGAGCCTCGTCTTCTGCCTGAGGGTGAACCGCACGATCGCGGTGCGGTCGGTCGCCTCGAGGGTCTTGCGCAGCAGCACGTAGGCCTTGGGTGACTTCGAATCCGGCTCGAGGTAGTACGCCTTGTCCAGCGTCAGCAGATCCACCTGGTCCGACGGCACGAACTCCACGACGTCGATCTCGCGGCTGCGCTCGGCCGGCAGGGACTCCAGGTCCTCCTTGGTCAGTACCACGGTCTGCGACTCGTCCTGATAGGCCCGGTCGATCTCGGAGTAGGCGACGGTCTCGCCGCAGATCTCGCACACCCTCTTGTAGCGGATCCGCCCGCCGTCCGCGTCGTGCACCTGATGCAGCGCGACGTCGTGGTCCTCCGTCGCCGAGTACACCTTGACCGGCACATTGACCAGGCCGAAGGTGAGCGAGCCCTTCCAGATCGTCCTCATGGCACCAGTACACACCACTACCACGGGCGCGGGATAGCCTGACGGCATGGCAGACGGCCCGCAGTTCGCGCGCATCGGCGAGCGGCGTCTGCGCGTGACGAACCTCGACAAGGTGGTGTACCCGGCCACCGGCACCACCAAGGGCGAGGTGATCGACTACTACGCGCGGATCGCCCCGCAGCTGCTGCCTGTCCTCGCCGGACGTCCGGTCACGCGCAAGCGATGGGTGGAGGGCGTCGGCACCGCGGAGGATCCGCAGGGCTCCTTCTTCGCCAAGCAGCTCGAACCGGGGGCGCCGGGGTGGATCCCGCGGCAGGAGATCCCCCACTCCGGAGGGGCGAAGGACTATCCCCTCGTCGACGAAGTCGCGACCCTCGTCTGGATGGCGCAGGTCGCCGCGATCGAGCTGCACATCCCGCAATGGCGCTTCGCCCCCGACGGCGGCCGCGGCAACCCGGATCGCCTCGTCCTCGACCTCGATCCGGGACCGGGCGTCACGCTCGCGCAGTGCGCCGAGGTGGCGTTCATGGCGCGAGGCATCCTCGACGGCATGGGCATGGATCCGGTCCCGGTCACGAGCGGCAGCAAGGGGATCCACCTCTATGCCCACCTGCCCGGCGATCGGACCAGCGAGGAGATCTCGGCCTTCGCGCATGCCCTCGCCCGGGCGATCGAGGCGGATCGCCCGGATCTCGTGACGAGCGTGATGACGAAGACCCTGCGTGCCGGGAAGGTCTTCCTCGACTGGAGCCAGAACAACGGCAAGAAGACGACGATCGCGCCCTACTCCCTGCGCGGCCGCCCAGAGCCATGGGTCGCCGCCCCTCGCACGTGGGAGGAGCTGCACGCTCCGGACCTCCGGCAACTGCGGTTCGACGAGGTTCTCGAGCGGGCGCAGAGCGGCATGGATCCGTTCGCGACGATCTCCCGCGCGGATCCCGACGCCACGTCCCTCACCGGCACGGGCGGCCGAGCAGACCGGAGCGCAGCGATCGGTCCCTCGGCCGCGCAGGCATCGGGTCTGGCGGGAGACGGTGACTCGCGAGCTCGCGAGCGGATCACCGTCGGGGGACTGCGCGGTCGAGGGTCCGAGCGCGGAGTGGCCCACGAAGCGGAGCCAGGAACGGATCTCCCCGCGTACTCCCCCATGCTCGCGGACCACGGCACCCCCGGCACCGCCCGTGGACTGGGCTGGGCTGAGATCAAGTGGGACGGGATCCGTGCGATCGGCACATGGAAGGACGGCCGGTTCCGGTTGCGCGCGCGCAGCGGCACCGACATCACCGACCGTTACCCCGAGCTCACCGCGGACGGTGCCCCCCGATTCCCCGTCGGCGATGCGGTGGTGGACGGCGAGATCGTCGCGCTCGACTCCGCGGGCCGGCCCAGCTTCCACCGCCTTCAGGATCGGATGCATCTCACCCGGGCGCGCGAGATCGAGCGCGAGGTGGTCCGCACGCCCGTGCGCTATCACCTGTTCGACCTGCTGCATCTGGAGGGCCACGACCTCACCGGCCTCCCCCTGCGCGACCGTCGTGAGCTCCTGGAGCGGATCGCGGCGGATCTGCCCGCGCCCGTGCTCGTGCCGCCGGTGTTCGACGACGTCGATGCGGCGCTGGCGACGAGTGCGGCGCTCGACCTGGAGGGCGTCGTCGTGAAAGACCCGGCGTCCGCCTACGCGCCGGGCGCGCGATCGCCGCGCTGGCTGAAGATCAAGCTCACGCGTGCGCAGGAGGTCGTGATCGTCGGCATCCGCCCGGGCAAGGGCGACCGCGCCGGGCGCATCGGGTCGCTGCTGCTCGCGATCCCGGAACCCGCGGCGCCCTCAGGGCTGCGCTATGTGGGGCGAGTGGGCACCGGGTTCACCGATCGCATGCTGCAGGACCTGGGCGCGCGGCTGGAGGCGTTGCGCGCGTCGAATCCCGCAGTCGACGGCGTCCCCGTCGCCGATGCATCCGACGCGCTGTGGGTGCGGCCGGAGCTCGTCGGAGAGGTCGAGTTCGCGAACTGGACCGATGACGGCGTGCTGCGCCACTCCCGGTGGCGCGGGCTGCGCCCGGACAAGTCCCCGGCAGAGGTCGTCGTCGAGTCCTGATCCGCCCGGAGCCGGCCCGTCAGGCGTGCACGGCCTCGCAGTCGCCGGCGTTGCCGAATCCCGAGGCGTCGGGCTCGATCTGGAAGGTGGAGTGCTCCACGTCGAAATGCTCTGCGAGGCAGGCCTGCATCTGGACGAGGAGCGCCGCTGCTCCCCCGTCGGCGAGCAGCGCGGGCTGCACCGACACGTGCGCCGTGAAGACGGGCGCACCGCGGGTGAGCTGCCAGACGTGCACGTCGTGCACGCCGGTGACGCCCGGGTAGTCGAGCAGGTGCTGGCGGATCTCGCTCACCGCGGTTCCCTTCGGCGCCGATTCGGCGAGCACCGAGAACACCTCGCGCAGCAGCGAGACCGCGCGCGGGATGATCATGGCGGCGATCACGAGCGAGGCGATCGCATCGGCCGGCATCCAGCCCGTCGTGATGATGACGATCGCGGCGACGATCACCATCGCGGATCCGATCAGATCCCCCATCACCTCCAGGTACGCGCCGCGCACGTTGATGCTCTCCCGCTGCGCTGCGCTGAGCAGCCACATCGAGATCGCGTTCGCCACGAGACCGACGGCGGCCACGACGAGCATGAGCGTTCCGGCGACCTCGACCTCGGTCGGATGCAGCAGCCGGGAGACCCCCTCGAACGCCACCCAGGCCGAGAGCAGGATCAGGATGATCGCGTTGATGAGCGCTCCGAACACCTCGGCACGCTGGTAGCCGAACGTGCGTCGGTCATCGGCGGGACGGGCCGCGACCGCGCTCGCGATGAGCGCGATGACCAGGGCGGACGCATCGGTGAACATGTGCGCCGCATCGGCGAGCAGGGCCAGCGACCCGCTGAGGATCGCGCCGACCACCTGCACCAGCATGATCGTGCTGGTCAGTGTGAGGGAGATCGCCAGCAGGCGACGGTGGCCTGCGGAGCGGATCCCGGCGGCGGGGGCATGATCGTGCATGCCTCCAGGGTAGAGCCGGGATCCCCCGGTCGGAGGCGTTTTCGCCTAGTCGGGAATGGGGATGATTCTCACTAGCGATCGACGCTCCGGGGGCCGCCCGCGGCCGCCGGGGTCAGAGCCCGGCGAGCAGCGGCACCAGCGCGACGAACGCGCGGGCGCGGTGCGACTCAGCCTGCTTCTCCTCGGCGCTGAACTCGCCGACCGTGCGCTCGGCGCCGCTCTGCCCGTCGGGGACGAACACCGGGTCGTACCCGAAGCCTCCGTCGCCGACAGCCGCGTGCGCGAGGCGGCCCGGCCACTCGCCTCGGACCGTCCACTCGCGTCCGTCCGGAAGCACCAGGGCGATGACGCTGACGAACTGCGCGGCGCGGTGCGGATCCGCGATGTCGCGCAGCTGGTCCAGCAGGAGGTCGCGGTTCGCGATCGCGTCCTTCCGCTGCCCGGCCCAGTACGCGGAGAACACGCCGGGCGATCCGCCCAGCACGTCCACGGCGATGCCGGAGTCATCGGCGAGCGCGGGCAACCCGGTGTGCGCAGCCGCCGCACGCGCCTTGATGAGTGCATTCTGCTCGAAGGTGACGCCGTCTTCGACCGGCTCGGGGCCGTCGTACCCGACCACGTCGAGATCGGGGCGGGTCGCCGCGACGATCCCGCCGAACTCGGCGACCTTGTGCGGATTGTGCGTGGCGAGGACGATCCTCACGCCTGCTCCTCGACGAGCGCGGCCGCCTGCCGGTCGCGGAGGTCTGCGCAGCCGTTCACACCGAGCTCGAGCAGCGCGTCGAGCTCGCGCTTGTCGAACGGCGCGCCCTCGGCCGTGCCCTGCACCTCGACGAAGAGCCCGCGGCCGGTCACGACGACGTTCATGTCGGTCTCGGCGCGCACGTCCTCGACGTAGGCCAGGTCGAGCATGGGCTCGCCGTCGATGATGCCGACCGAGACCGCGGCGACGGAGTCGTGCAGCACCTGGGCCTTCTGCCCGATGAACTTCTTCTTGCGCCCCCACTCGATCGCATCCGCCAGCGCGACATAGGCCCCGGTGATCGCCGCTGTGCGGGTGCCGCCGTCGGCCTGCAGCACGTCGCAGTCGATCACGATCGTGTTCTCGCCGAGCGCCTTGGTGTCGACGACCGCGCGGAGGGCGCGACCGATCAGACGCGAGATCTCGTGGGTACGGCCGCCGATCCGACCCTTCACGCTCTCACGGTCGTTGCGCTCGTTCGTGGCCCGCGGCAGCATCGCGTACTCCGCGGTGACCCAGCCCTTGCCCTTGCCGGTGAGCCAGCGCGGCACGCCGTTCGTGAACGACGCCGTGCACAGCACCTTCGTGTTCCCGAAGCTGATCAGGGCGGATCCCTCGGCCTGGGCGCTCCAGCCCCGTTCGATCGTGATCGGGCGGAGCTGGTCGACGGTGCGGCCATCGGTGCGGATGGTGGACTCGGTCATGGGATCTCCTTGAGGTGGGGAAGGTCGATGACGCCGGTCTGCACGAGCCGGACGCCCCGCACCTCCTGGCCCATCAGGCGGTTGGCGAGGGCGGTGAAGTCGTCGGCGGAGGCGCCGGTCGCCTCGTACACATAGCGGGGGCGGGAGTCGGCCGGTGCGAGCAGGTCGCCCCGCACGAGCTGGCGGTACACGTCTCCGGCGGTCTCGTCATCGCTGGAGACGAGGGACACACCCTCGCCCATGACGTAGCCGATCGCACCCCGCAGGAACGGGTAGTGGGTGCAGCCGAGCACGAGGGTGTCGACGTCCGCTTCGCGCAGCGGCGCCAGGTACTCCTCGGCGACCCGGAGCACCTCCGGGGTGTCCGTGATGCCGGCCTCCACGAACTCCACGAATCGCGGGCAGGCGGCGGTGAACACCTCGAGGTTCTCGTTCACCTCGAGCATGTCCTGATAGGCCCGGGATCCGATCGTGCCGACCGTGCCGATCACGCCGATCCGGCGGTTGCGGGTGGTCGAGATCGCCCGGCGGACCGCCGGGCCGATCACCTCGACGACGGGCACGTCGTAGCGCTCGCGCGCATCGCGCAGCATCGCCGAGGACGCGGTGTTGCACGCGATGACGAGCATCTTCACGCCCTGGTCGACGAGCGTGTCGAGCACCTCGAGCGCATAGCGGCGCACATCGGCGATGGGCTTCGGCCCATAGGGCGAATGCGCGGTGTCGCCGATGTAGACGAAGGATTCCCGGGGCAGCTGCGCCCTGATGGCCCGCGCGACGGTGAGCCCGCCGACCCCGGAGTCGAAGATCCCGATCGGCGCGTCGTTCATGATGCTCCAGCCTAGTCGCCGGATCCGCGCGGTCCCCACCCGGCGTGCGTCCTATGCTGTCGATCATGACCGCGTCCAGCGCCCTCAAGACCGACCGCTACGAGCTCACGATGCTGGAGGCCGCTCTGCGGGACGGCACCGCGGCGCGGCAGAGCGTGTTCGAGCTGTTCTCCCGGCGCCTGTCCGGCGGACGCCGGTTCGGCGTGGTCGCGGGTACCGGGCGCCTGCTCTCGCTGCTGCGCGACTTCCGCTTCGGCGATGACGAGCTGCGCTACCTGCGCGACGCGAAGGTCGTCGACGCCGACGCGCTCCGCTATCTCGAGGGCTACCGCTTCTCCGGCACGATCCGCGGCTACCGCGAGGGCGAGCTGTACTTCCCGGGTTCCCCGATCCTCACCGTCGAGGGAACCTTCGCCGACGCCGTGATCCTGGAGACCCTGGCGCTCAGCGTGCTGAACCACGACTCCGCCGTCGCCACCGCCGCCAGCCGGATGAGCATCGCCGCAGGCGAGCGCCCGCTCGCCGAGATGGGGTCGCGCCGCGCCGCGGAGGACTCCGCGGTCGCCGCCGCCCGCGCCGCGTTCATCGCCGGGTTCGGCGCGACGAGCAACCTCGAGGCGGGGCGCACCTGGGGCATCCCCACCATGGGCACCGCCGCGCACTCCTGGACGCTGCTGCACGACAGCGAGGAGGACGCCTTCCGCGCACAGATCGACGCGCTCGGCACCGGCACCACCCTGCTCGTGGACACCTACGACATCCGACGGGGCGTGGAGACCGCCATCCGCGTGGCCGGCACCGGGTTGGGCGGCGTGCGCATCGATTCCGGAGACCTGCCGATCATGGCCGCCGAGGTGCGCGCGCAGCTCGACGAGCTCGGTGCGACCGGCACGAGGATCACCGTGACCAGCGACCTCGACGAGTACGCGATCGCCGCTCTTGCAGCCTCCCCCGTGGACTCCTACGGCGTCGGCACCTCGGTCGTCACCGGATCCGGCTACCCCACCGCGAGCATGGTCTACAAGCTCGTCGCCCGCCAGGGCTCGGACGGAGGCTGGGTCGCCGTGGCGAAGGCGTCGGCGGACAAGGCGTCCAAAGGCGGGCGCAAGGCCGCGTTCCGGGTGCTGGCCGACGGGGTGGCGCAGTCCGAGACCGTGCTCGTCGCGGACGGCTTCGAGGAGCTCGGCGCGCAGGATCACCCCGACGGGCGTCCGCTGCAGGTCACCCTGGTCGAGGGCGGCGAGATCGACACCGCGTTCGAGGGCCCTGCGGGCACCGTCGCAGCACGCGAGCACCACCTCCGGGTCCGCGAGGAGCTGCCGGTGCGCGCCCTTGCGCTCAGCAAGTCGGACCCGGCGATCCCGACCGTCTTCGAAGACGTCCGCTAGAACCGAGCCTGTCGAAGGCTCAGCCGACCATCGACTCGTAGATCTCCTTGCACGTCGGGCACACCGGGAACTTCTCCGGATCCCGACCCGGGGTCCACTTCTTCCCGCACAGCGCCCGCACGGGCTTGCCGGTCAGAGCGGACTCGAGGATCTTCTCCTTCTTCACATAGTGGGAGAACCGCTCGTGGTCTCCCGGCTCCTGGAGCTCCTCGTTGAGGAGCTGCTCGAGTTCGCGATCGAGGGTGGCGACGCCGCCCTGATCCGGGGCATCCAGCGGGGTACTCATGACCGCGAGTCTAATCGCGCGAGGCCGGGTCGGCGCCGCGATCGCTCGCATCCGATCGCGTCACCACCGGCGTCATCCGATCACACGGTCTCGACGAACTCCATCAGCTGAGCGCCACGACGATCGAACGCGCGCCCGCCGGTCTGCACGCCCAAGAACAGCACGGCGGCGCCCATCAGCACCCCGGTCCACAGGGCCGGGGCCGCGGAGACCTCATCCGAGACCAGCGCCGGCCACGCCAGAAGCAGGGCGGGGAGGCTGAGCACGACGGCGCCGATCAGAGTGCCGGCTTGCCCCAGCGCGCCGCCGCGCGCGCGCTGCGGCTGCTGGAACGGGCTGTCGCCCGGACGCGAGACGGCGTACGGTGCGACCGCCGACAGGATGCTCGACAGACCGAGACCGGTCAGCAGGAGGCTCGCGACCACGCCCACGAACATCGGCAGCAGGGACCAGCGCCCGATCACGGCGAGTGTGACGGAGATCGCCACTGCCAGGGTCGGGATCGCGATCAGCAGGACCGGCACGAGCCGGCCCAGCCGGTCGGGCACGCCCTTCACGCCGCTGGCGACATGGATCCAGAACGCGGTCGAGTCATAGGCGACGTCGTTGTGCGGGAGCCAGCCGAAGAACAACGCCATCACGGCGACCGGCAGTGCTGCGGCGATCTCGAGCGGCACGCCGGCGACCAGCAGCGGGATGACGGTGAGGGCTCCGGCGATCGGCACGATCACGAAGTTCATGATGTAGCGGCGATCCCGCAGCCAGTAGACCAGGCTGCGCGCGGCCACGGCGCCGAACGCATTCGACGGCAGCAGTCCGAACCAGCCGAGTCCCGGCCGCTCTCGCACCGTCGTCGGTCGCTCGGTGGTGCTCAGGGCCCGCCGTGCGAGCATCAGCCAGCCCGCGGCGACGACCGCGGCCGTCAGCACCGCGACGACGGCCGCGACCCAGGCGGCGCCCGTCCGCTCGGAGGCCACGAGGATGGGGAGCGCCGCAGAGGCGCCGAGCGGCGTCATACCGAGCACGTCGGCGACGCCGTGCAGGACCGGGGGGACGGCCCCGGCCCAGCCGAGCGAGGCCACGAACACGCACACCGGCACGGCGATCACGATCACCGCGAGCGCGAACAGCGCGGTGAGCTCGCGGGAGCGCCGCTCCGGAAGCAGCCGCGCGCTCAGCGCCATCCCGACCCGCGCCGCGAGCACCGCCGTGACGAGGGTCAGCAGCGCCGAGAGCACGGCGATGAGCCACGGTGCTCCGAACGAGATCGCGACGATCACCACGGCCACCTGGATCACGAGCAGCGCCAGGCTCGGCACGCTCACGAAGGCGGCGAGGGCGAGCACCGGTGGAAGGCGACGCTCGTCCACGCCGAAGACCGCGAACCGTCGCGGATCCAGCTGGTCCACGGACCCCGCCAGGATCGGCGCGACGAAGAACCCCAGCACCACCGCAGAGCTGCCCAGCACGATCACCGTGTGCGCAGCCGCCTCGGAGGTGTGTGCGAGACTGCGGATCGCGATGACCGACACCGTTGTCGCCGCGGCGGTGAGCAGCAGCGCCACGACGGTGCGGACCACCCGGCTGCGGTCGCCTCGCAGCGCGCCGAGCGCCAGCATCAGCCTCAGTCGGAGAACGTGTGCAACCACTCCAGCCCCTCCACCTCGGAGGCCGCACCGGAGAGCTCCACGAAGCGCTGCTCGAGGGTCTGCCCCGCGCGCACCTCGTCGACCGTGCCCTCGGCGAGCACGTCGCCGCCGACGATGATCGCGATCCGGGCGCACACCTGCTCGACCAGATCCATGCCGTGGCTGGAGAGGATGACCGTGCCGCCGTGGGCGACATAGGCCCGCAGGATGTCCAGGATCACACCCGACGACACCGGATCCACCGACTCGAACGGCTCGTCCAGCACCAGCACGCGCGGCGAGTGGATCATCGCGCCGGCGAGCATGATCTTCTTCGTCATGCCGGCGGAGTAGTCCGAGACGACGCGACTGAGCGCGCCGGTGAGATCGAACGCCCGGGCCAGGTCCGCGACGCGCTTCTCCACGACGTCTGAGGGGAGTCCCCGCAGCAGGCCGTAGTAGTGCAGCAGCTGGCGCCCGGTGAGCCGGTCGAAGGTCCGCAGTCGGTCGGGCAGCACGCCGAGCGCCCGCTTCGCGGCAGCCGGGTCGGCGGTCTGGTCGATCCCGCTGATCCGCACCGTTCCCTCGTCGGGGCGCAGCAGCCCGGCGATGATCGACAGGGTGGTGGTCTTGCCGGCGCCGTTCGGGCCGACGATGCCGTAGAAGGATCCGGCGGGGACCGTCAGATCGATTCCGCCCACCGCGATCGAGTCGCCGAAGCGCTTGACGAGCCCGCGTACGACGAGCGCCTGTCCGTCGGCGTCCTCGACAGGGCTCTGGGACACTGCGGCGGCGTCCTCCACGACGTCCTGCGGCACGGGCGCGTCGGCCTCGGGCGCCGTCGAGGGTTCCTCGATCGACCCTGCCTGCGCGGGCTCGACCGGAGTTCCCGCGGATGCGGACTCGACGGGTTCGTCCGTCGTCGAATCCGTCGGCACGGATCCGGAGTCGACGGTCTCCGCCGTCGCGGCGTCAGTCGCCGCCGACGCGTCGGACTCCGGCGCACCCTGCACCGAAGCCGCGGTCGTCGCGGCCGCCCCCGAGTCGGTGTCCACAGGAGCATCATGCCCCGTCGCGGCCTCCTGTGGGGAGGGCGTGCGCAGGTCCGGCTCGGTTTCGAACGCGGAGTCCGCTGCAGCGGGCGGATTCACGACCTCCGCAACCGCGGCCGCGGCCTGAGCGGCGATAGCAGCGGGCGCGGTCGAACGAGCGCCGCCCGCCGCCTTCGCACGCGGGGCGCGCTTCGCCGCGGTCGTCGTGGCCGCCGTCGTCTTCGTCGCGCTCGTCTTCGCCGCGGCGCTCTTCGCAGCCGTACTCCTCGCCGCCGTCGTCTTGGCCGCCGTGCTCTTCGCCGCCGTCGTCTTCGCCGCGGCCGTGCGCTTGGCCGTGGTGCGCTGGGCC
>NZ_JAJTTF010000016.1 GCF_021341785.1 Microbacterium sp. Au-Mic1 | reverse complement strand
GCTGCGCGGTGCGGGCGAGCGCCCAGCCCGCCGCACCGAAGTGCTTGCGGTAGTAGCGCTCCTGGCTGGCGTGGAAGTGCCGTTCGCGGCGGGCCGGATCCGTGCTGGTCCCGCCGCCCGCGTGCGTCGCGACGGCCTCGGGCACCACGGCATGCCGCCAGCCGAGCAGGTGCGCGCGATAGGCCCAGTCGGTCTCCTCGGCGTACAGGAAGAAGCGCTCGTCGAAGCCGCCGACGTGGTCCAGCGCCTCCGCACGCAGCAGCAGCACGGATCCGATCACGAACCGCGGCCCGCGGATGAGGCGGCCGAGTCCCACCGCCTCCAACCAGGCGCGGCCGGGGGAGGGGAACACCCACTCCGCCCGCGCGGCGACGCCCTGCTCGTCGTGCTGCACCGGCCCCACGCTCGCGAGCGTCGGGTCGGCGGCGAGGCCGTGCCGCAGGGCGCGGATGCCCTCTGGCGCGATCACCGCGTCGGGGTTCAGCAGCAGCACGTCCGCGGCGGGAAGCAGTCGGTCGCGGAGGGCCCGGTTCACCCCGGCCCCGAAGCCCAGATTCGCGCCCGGGTCGAGATACCGCACGCCGAGCGCCGCGCACAGGGAAGCGATCTCCGGCATCGAGGAGTTGTCGACCACGGTGACGGACAGGTGCCGCACCGGCTCCAGCGCGCGCCGCAGCAGGTCGGGCGCGCCGTAGGCGACGACGACGATCTCGGGGTCGTCGGAGGTCTCCTCATTCGCGGATCGTCCCGGGGCCAGGGCGGCGTCGTACATCCGCTGGTACTGCTCCGCGACCGCGGGCCAGGAGCATTCGGCGGCGCGCACCAGCCCTGCCGCGACGAGCTCCTCGCGGCGGGGCCCCGCAGCCTGCTGCACCGCGTCCGCGAGGGCGTGCGCGTCGCCCCGGGAGACGACGATCCCGGCGCCGCCGACGACGTCGGGAAGGGCGCCGGCATCGCTCGACACCACGGGCACGCCCGCGGCCATCGCCTCCACCGCGACGCGGCCGAACTGCTCGGTCCAGCGGGGCGTGGGCAGCGAGGGCACGGCGAGCACGTCGATCGACGCGTAGAACCCGGCGATCTCCTCGGGATCCACTCCGCCGAGGAAGTCCACCCGGTCTGCGACTCCGCGCCTGGCCGCCTCCTGAAGGAGCGCGGTGGCCAGGGGGCCGGTTCCCGCGATCCGGGCGTGCAGCGCCGGGGCGTCGACGAGCGCGTCGAGCAGCAGCAGCACGCCCTTCTCCGGCACGAGCCTGCCGAGCAGGCCGACGACGACGCGATCGGCGGATCCGGGTTCTCGCGCTGCGACGGATCCGGGCACCGTGCCGGATCGGGAGTCGCTCGGGGAGGCCGACGGTGTGAGCGGCGGCGCCGGATCGACGCCGAGGGGGATCACCCGCGCGCGCCCGGGGAACCCCTTGAGCTCGGTGATCGCGGCCGCCTCGGCGTTGCAGGCGGAGATCCCTCCGGCACGGCGCAGCGACAGGCGCTCGAACCAGCCGAACGGGAAGGGGTACCGCTTGTGCAGGTTCTGCGCGGTGTACAGCGTGTACGGGGCGCGCTGACGGCGCAGCGCCCGCATCACGAGCGTCTCCGCGGTACTGAGCGCGAACGGCTCCTCATGGATGTCGATGAGATCCCAGCGCTCGCCGAGAGCACGCCAGAGCGGCCGCGGGTCGTAGACCAAGAGAGCCGGGTGCGTGCCCCACGTGCCCACGCCGACGACGTCCTCGTCGGGATCGGCATCGAGCGCGACCGGAACACCGCCGGCGTCGCCGCGATTCGCGGTCAGCAGACGCACCTCGAGCCCGCGCTCCTGCAGTGCCCGCTCGCGCCCCCGCCACGCGCGCACGTTCGCGCTGTGGGAGATCCGCAGCACCCGCATGGCACCCCCTGTATCGTGGTCAGTTAACGATAGCCCGCGAGCATCGGCGCCTGCGGGGCCGCGACGTCCGGCATCGCGGCGCGGGCGCCGCGTTCAGGAGGGGAGAGATCCGCTGTCCGTTCCCGAGGGCCCGATGACATCCGCACCGAGGGTCGCCCACCTGGCGCACACGACGGTGGCGGGAGGCGCCGAACTCGGACTCGCGCGCATGCTGCGTGCGGATCCGCCCTGGACGGCGAGTCTGCTGCTTCCCCCGGAGCCGGCGGAGGACGGTGTCTTCGCGGATCTCCCCGGGTCGATCCCGATCCATCGGATCGGCGTCGCACAGCCGTACGGCGCCAGTGGCGCATCGTCGGTCGGCGCGGTCGCGATGGGGGCGCGGCTCCTGGCCCAGGCGGTGGCGACGCGAACGCACCGGGCCTTCCGCCAGGCGGATCTGGTGGTCGCGAACAGCACCCGTGCCGCGGCGTACGGCGCGCTCGCCGCGACCGGTTCGCGCACGCCGTTCCTCGTCTACCTGCACGACATCATGGACCGGGAGACGCTGGGCGGCTTCGGGCTGCGGATGATGACGAAGGTCGTGCTCCCGCGTGCCGATGGCGTCATCGCGAACTCGCAGGCCACGCTCGCGAGCGCCGAACCCCACCTGCGCCGAAACGCGGTGCGAGAGGTGATGGCCGGGGCATCCGGCCTGACCGGACGCCCCCGCGGCACCCGGGCTCCGGGACCGCTGCGCGTGGGCATGCTCGCGCGCATCGACCCGTGGAAGGGACAGCTGCTGCTGCTGGACGCCTTCGCACGTGCGTTCCCCGACGGCGACGAGATCCTCGAGTTCGCCGGGGGTGCGCCGTTCGGGCACGCGGACTACGCCGACGAGCTGCGCGGTCGCGCCGAGGCGCTGGGACTGGCCGGCCGGGTGCGCCTGCTCGGTCACGTCGACGACGTCGCGTCGCTACTGCGACGGTGGGACGTGGGCGTGCAGGCGTCGATGCGCGCGGAGCCGCTCGGATTCAACGTGCTGGAGTATCTCGACGCGGGCCTGGCCACGGTGGTCGCGGCGGAGGGCGGACCCGCCGAGTGGGTGCACGACGGCGTCAACGGGCTCTCGTTCGCCCCCCGCGACCCCGAGGCGCTCGCCGCGGCGCTGCGCCGACTCGGCGCCGATGGCGCGCTGCGTGCGCGCCTGAGCGAGGCCGCGCCGAGGACGCCCGGGCTCGCCACCGACCATGCGGTCGCCGAGTCGCATGCGGAGGCATACCGTCGCGTGCTCGCGCACCGCCGCTGAGACCCGCAGGCCGCGGGCTTCGTGACCGCCGGATCCGCCGCGGGACCTCGGACCCGAGCCGCGACCGCCGGATCCGCCACGGGACCTCGCACCCCGAGCCGCCGCCGACGATGCGCCTCGGGCTCGCATGTGCGGAGAGCGGTGCGGTCCGGCCTCGGGCCCAACGAGCGCCGCAGGTCCCCAGTCCTGACGCTCCACCACGTCCGGACCGCACCGGGTCGGAGTACTGAAGACGGGGAGGTTCTCAGCATCCTCACCACTAAGGAGTCATCCCTGCGGAGGAAGTGACGCCGGGGACGCCCGGTGCAGTCCCAGGGCGCCGGCGCCGCTACCGGCGCTCACACCTCATCGCAAGAAATCTCACAACAGATCATCAGATTCGCGTCACCTCGACGCCTCGCGCGACTCCTTGCTTGTGAAGATGCAACAGCCCCCTTGCCCGGGAGTGGGAACGACGTGCTCGATACGTAGGAGCGCGGCACCCGATCTCCGGGCACCTTCCCCAAGGGAGAGAACCCAGTGAAGATGCTCGACCTGCGCACGAAGCGCGCCGCGATCGGACTCCTGCTGCCCGCAGCAGCGGTCGCCCTCGGCGCCCTCGCCGTGCCCGCCGCGGCGTTCGCCGCACCCCCGGCTCCCGCGGCTCCGGCCGCGCCGAGCCTCGTGTTCGAGGAGACGTTCGAGAACAACGTCGGATCCGCGGTCACTTCGCTGACCGACTATGTCGGCGCGAGCGGTGCGACCTACACGGCGGATCCGTTCTGGCTCGACGCCGCCGCCTGCAACGGCCTGGTCGTTCAGCACGACGGCAGTGTTCCGTTCACCGGCGCCGGCGCGGCCTGCAGCAACCCGCCCTCGCAAGCCCGGCTGTCCGAGCTTGCTCAGGTGCTCGGAGACGGATCCGGCACCAACCACGTCGTCGCTGCGTATACCGACGCGAACGGACCTGCCGGGGCGAACCTGCTGAGCAAGTCCGCTGACAGCGGCATCGTCCTGAAGAAGGACCACTACTACGCGGCGAGCATCGACATCGCCGAGGTGAACTGCGCGATCGCTTCGGCCCACTCCACGATCCAGTTCGGGCTGCAGCTGCCGTCCGGCGAGGTCGTCTTCGCCGGTGCGCCGTCGGTCGCCTGCGATACCGGGCACTCCGTCGACGTCGGCGGTCGCGAGGTGCGCACCGGCACGTTCCGCAGCTCCGCCTTCCAGGCCGACGCCGCCGGTGCTGCCGAGCTGGTGGTCCGCAACCTGCAGACCAGCGGAGGCGGCAACGACTTCGCGTACGACAACATCCGCTTCTACGACGTGACCCCGACGCTCTCGAAGTCGTTCTCGCAGGACACGGTCGAGGCCGGACAGCCCGTCACGCTGAACCTCACCGTGACGAACACGAGCGAACTCGGCGCCAAGAGCGGCTGGTCCTTCACCGACAACCTTCCCGCCGGGATCGTCGTCGCCCCCACTCCGAACATCGCGAACGACTGCGGCGCCGAGGTGAACGCCGAGGACGGGGCGGTCGAGGTCTCGGGCGGAAAGCTCGCGCAGGGCGCGACCTCGTGCACGATCTCCGTCGATGTCGTCATCGGAGAGGGCGGTTCCTACACCAACGTCATCGAGGGCGCGTCGGGCCTGATCGGCGCCCCCACCGCCACGGTCCGGGCGCTCGTCCCGGCGTTCGAGCTGACGAAGTCCGTGAGCCCGTCCGTCGTCACGAAGGCCGGCGAGCACGTGACCTACACCTTCGTCGTGGCCAACACGGGTGAGCTGCCGCTGCACGACATCGCCATCGCGGACCCGGGGCCGGTGGGCGGCACGGGCACGATGGGTGCGATCGACTGCCCTGAGGTCGAGGCGCTCGACGTGGACGAGACCCTCACCTGCACCGCCGACTACGTCACGGCCGCGGGTGACATCACCGGAACCCCGTTGAAGAACGTGGCCTCCGCGACCGCACTGTCGCCCGCGGGCACCGAGCTCGGTGCCTCCGCCGCGGCGAGCATCGACACCAAGGTCATCCCGCCGGTCACCGAGACGCCGCAGCCGACCGCCTCGCCCGTGCCGGCCAAGGGTGCCCTCGCCACCACCGGTGGCGACGTCCCGGTCGGTCTCGGCGTCGCCGCTGTCGCGCTGGTGGCCATCGGGCTGACGCTGACGCTGCTGCGCCGCGCTCGCGCGTAACGCACGCACCCAACCCATGACACCCGGGGCCGCTCAGGCGCCCCGGGTGTCATGCTGTCACCGACCCCCGGGAAGTGATGCGGAGCGCTGGATCCACGCGTCCTCATGCCGATCCGTGCGGCTCTCCATCACCAATCAGGGCGACAGGTCTCCTTCTATGCAGAGGGCGAACACGCTGTGAGCCCGAGATCTGGGGAGGAGCTCCGCATGGCCGAGGTGCAGAACACGACGGTGAAGATGGCGCTGGACCGGCTGGCCGCGCTCGACGAGGTCGGATTCCTCGATGCGTTCGCGGCGAGCGGCTTCGTGGACGACTGGGGGACGATCTACCGGGGGCGGCAGGAGATCGACACCTGGAGCAGCAGAGAACTGATCGGCGCCCAGGGCGTGCTCACGGTCACGCACGTGGAAGAGGGGACGCCGGCGCAGGATCCCGGATCCGGTCAGGCTCTGGTGGTCGTCACGGGCGACTGGCGGTCCTCGTTCGCGAACGGCCCGAGCCGATTCGAGTTCCTGGTGGTGGACGGGCTGATCTCGTCGATGACGATCCGGGCCGCATGAGCGCACGGGCTTCGGGCCGCGGAGACCGGCGGGGGTCCCTGTCACGATTCGGGCTGGTGCCCATGCGTCCGCGCGCCGTGGGCGAGGCGGACCGGGGCGTCAGCAACCTCGAGCTGCTGTTCGACCTCGTCTTCGCCGCCGCGGTCGGGATCTCGTCCGGCGCGATGCATCAGCTCGCGGTCGAGGGCGACCTCCTCGGCGGCGTGGGCGCGTACCTCATGGTGTTCTTCGCCATCTGGTGGGCGTGGATGAACGTGACCTGGTTCGGCACCAGCTTCGACACCGACGACTGGCTCTACCGCGTCCTGGTGATCGTGCAGATGGGCGGCGCCATCACGATCGCCGCGGGCTCGCGGACCGGCATCCTGGAGGGCGACTTCACGTGGGTCGTCTACGGCTACGTCGTGCTGCGGCTGTGCTCGGTCGCGCAGTGGATCCGGGTCGCGTACGCCAGCCCCGCATACCGGGTGACCGCGCTCCGCTATGCGGTCGCGATCACCGTGGTGCAGGTGCTCTGGGTCCTGCGTCAGCCGCTGCTGCCGACGTCACTGCAGCTGCCGAGCTTCCTCGTCATGGTGGCACTGGAACTGCTCGTGCCGGTGTTCGCCGAACGCGCCCGTTCGACGCCGTGGCACCCCCATCACATCGCGGAGCGGTTCGGGGCGTTCACCCTGATCCTGCTCGGGGAGTCCGTCGTCGGCTCCACCGCCGCCATGCTCGTCGCGATCGAGCACCACGGTGCGCTCACCTACATCGGCGTCGCAGCGACCGCCCTTGCCGTGCTCGCCGGGATGTGGTGGTGCTACTTCGCGCTGCCTCGCGACGAACTGGTCGGCGGCCTGCGGGCCACCATGGGGTTCGGCTACGGCCACTTCGTCGTCTTCGCCGCCGCGGGGGCGTTCTCCGTCGGCATCGAGAATGTGCTCGCCGTTCTCGAAGAGGGGCACGGGGCGCCGAGCGTCGCGCTCGCCGCGACGCTCACCGTGCCGGTCGCCGCCTACTTCGCCGCGACGTGGGTGCTGATCCTGCGTCGCACCCTGCCGGCGCGGGCGTCGGCGCTCGTGCTCGTGCTCATCGGACTGATGCTGGCGAGCACGTTCACGCCGTGGTTCTGGCTGGTCACGGCGGTGCTCGTCGTCGGCATCACCTTCGTCGTCGAGACGGTGCGGGTGCAGCGACGGGAGGATCCAGCGGACGCGTGATCAGGCGTGCTCGTCGGATGCCGGGCGCGTGATCAGGGAACGACGAACTGGAAGGTCATGTCGTCCGGGTTCGGACCCATCGGGTCGTACACCGAGGTCGGGTCGTAGACGTCGAGATTGTGCTCCCAGATGGGGCCCCAGTAGCCGTCGCCATCGATGTAGCGCATGGTGAACCAGTACCAGCCGTACGAGTTCACCAGCAGGCGCCGCTTCGCGTAGCCGTTGGCGTCGAGCGCCACGAATCCGGTGTGGCCCTCCATCGTGCTGACGTAGATGGTGCCGTTCGCGGGCCCTTGGAACTCAACGATGAGTCCCGTCGTCCTGGCCTCATCGGCGGTCAGGTCCTCGAACCCCGTGATGTCCTCGAATCCGCGCACCTGGATGGGGAGCACGGTGAACGTGCCCTGAGTGGCGGGCGATGACGTCGTGCCGGTGTAGGCCCAGGTCTGGTACCTGTAGTCGCCCGCAGTCAGCTCCAGCCCCCGGGTGTCGAACGTCCACGACCCGTCCGCCGCGACGGTGGGCGTGAACCGCCGGGTGTCGAGCTGAACGGCCACATTGGCACCCGGCGCCGTCTTGCCGGCGATGATCGGGGAGATGTAGCCGGAGGTGCTGGACGGAGTGGTGACGCCGGGGGACGGCACAGGGGTGCCGGTCGTCGGCGTGGGTGTTGCGGTCGGTGTCGGCGTCGGGCCGGGTGTCGCGGTCGGGTCTGCGGGTGTACCCGGCTCGGAGGTGGGCGCAGGGTCGGGGACGTTGCTCGCGGGAGAGGGCCGCGGCTGATACTCCAGGGTGTACCGGTCGGAGATGCCCTGATCCGCCGGATCGACCTGACCTGGCGCTGCGACCGGCGTGGACGGTCCGGGTGGCTGCGCCGAGTCGCCGACGGCGGGAATGAGGGGCGGCGGGATGCTCGGCGACGCCTGCACCAGCACCTGCGTCGGCGCCGGCTCCGGCACGGCTGCGGCGGGCCCCACCGTGAACAGGGAGGTGATGACGAGGCTGCCGGCCGTGACAGCGGCGACCCCTCCGCCGATCAGCCAGGTGACGGCTCCCGCGCCCACGGCGACCGCGATCGCGGTGGCGGTCGTGGCCGACGAGAGCGTCGCCGTGGCGGTGCCGATGCCGGCGGTGCCCAGCAGGACGGCGAGCGTGCTGCCGCCCATGCGGGAGGCAGCGCCGCGGGTGTCGTGCAGCAGCGCCCGGCACGGAGTGCAGTCGGCGATGTGGAGATTCACCTCGGTCGAGACCGCGACGTTGGCGGGCTCGGTCAGATACTGCGGGAAGAGTCGTGCGACGTGCGATTCGTCGTCGCGAAGTGCGGGGGGCACCTGGAGGGTCAGCCATTGGAACTTCAGACCGGTCCTGGCTCTGCGCTGCAGGGCGGACACCGCGTTGGGCTTGATCTGCAGTTCGCGGGCGATCTCGGGGCGCCCCGCCTCCGCCACCTCCGCGAGCCACAGGACCCGCTGCCACCGCTCGGGCAGAGCCTGGAGCGCGGTGAGGACGTCGCCGGCGTCGCTGTCGGTCTCGGCGATGCTGAGCGCATCGCGCTCGTCGACCACGTCGAGCTCGTCGGTGAGGATGAGCTGATCCGACTCCTTGGACCAGCGGATCGCGGTGTTGCGCATCACGGTCTTCAGATACGACCGGAAGGCGAACTGCGGTCCCGCATCGGTCAGCGTCACCTGCTGGTAGATCGCCAGGAACGACTCCGAGACCAGATCGTCCGCGCGCGCGGACGTGAGCCGCTGCGCGTAGCGCTGCGCGGCGGGGGAGTGGCGTTCCCAGAGCGCCGCATAGGCGCGCTTGTCTCCGTCGCGGAGCGCGCGCAGGAGTTCTGCATCGGTGCGTACGTCCACCGCGACTCCTCCCAAAGGAACCTGGCTCGACCGGCGCCGGTCCCGCAACGCCGATAGCTGTTCTGCGCTTCGGGTGAACGCAGGATCTGGTCAGGCTATCGGATCGATCCGCGAGAGTGCACGGAAAATGCGAGAGCCGCCGGGCCCGGGAGCTGCGCTCCCAGGACCGGCGGCGGATCCGATTCCTGTGTCGATCAGGCCGGGACGACCAGGATCTGGCACTGGGCGTGGCTGCCGCCGGTCGGGCTGCCGCACACCGTCGTCGCCTCCGCGGTGATCAGGCCCGTGGTGCCGGACTGCGTGCCGCGCTGCCCGGCGTTGATCTGATCGATGAGATACCAGTACGCGGCCTCCGAGTTCGGCGTCTGGAAGTTCCAGCTCGCGTCGAAGTCCAGGTCGGTGTAGCGCCAGATGGCGTACTGGGTCGCCTCGATCGCATCGTTCGCGCTGAGCGGCGCAGTGAAGGGGCGCGCCGGGTTGGCTGCGGCGGACGCCGCCTGGACCGTCGCCGAGAACGCGCTCAGGGTGATCCCCGGGTAGCTGTTCTGGATGATCCACAGCACCTTGCTGTAGATGTCTGCGCTGCCGGTGAGATAGTTGCTGCCCAGGAAAGTGCTCAGGCCCCCGGCCGTCGCCGCCATGTTCGACTTCGCCGAGACGTTGTGCTCCACGCAGTACGAGTAGTAGTCCGGGGTGCCGGGGTTGCTCGGGTCCGCCGGCGTGCTGTTGTACACCCCGTGGATCCCGGTTCCGCCGTATCCCTGCTGGAGGCCGCTCATCCACATCCCGGAGACCATGACCTGGATGCTCGACGTGGCGCCGTTCGGAGCGACCTGACCGAGCACGGTGTAGGTGCCGGGGGTCGAGCTCGTGACGATGTGGTTCGTGAGGTCGACCACACCGTTCGCATCCGAGGTGAAGGTCTTCGGCCCGGTGGTGTTGTCGTCCCAGTGGAAGGACGACTGACCCGCGGGTGCGGCGGGAGGGAGCGTGACGATGATGGCCTGGCCGGCGACGGGCGCGCCGTTGTTCGTGATGGTGAAGCTGATGTTGCCGAGCGGCGTGCAGACGCCCGTCGGCACCGGCTGAGCACTCGGGTTGATCACGACGCCGTTGGACGCGGCGTGTGCCGGCACGGCGACCGCTGCGGCGACGACGGGCAGGGACCATGCCGCCCCTTTGACGATCGTGCGCCGTGAGATGACCTTCTTCGGGCCCTGCTCGTTGTCGAGCTGTTCCATGCTTTGTTACTCCCCAGATTCCGCGGTGGCCGGGTTGCCACCGTCCCCATGAGTGAAGGAGTGCGGGCGGCGGCGAAAGTGACGCGAGCGACGAGAATCCGATTCCGGAGCTCGGAGCCGCCGTCGGTCGGCCCATCCGCTGCAGCCCGAGATCGTGCGGCGGGGGAGGCACCGCTGCTTCGCGCCGATCGCTCCGCGCCCACCAGCGCGCCGCCGTCCGGGGTGCCGTAGGCTGGCGCCGTGTCAGCGGAGATCGTCGAGCGGATCCCGCCGGGGGTGCGATTGGAGATGTCGCGCGCCGGAGTGCAGGTGATCGCCGAGCGCGTCGGCGCACGCCTGCTGCACATCAAGGGGAGCATGACCGACCCCGCACTGCTCGGCCCGCGCTTCGTGGGCACCGACGTCGACGTGCTCGTCGAACCGGCCGGGATCCCCGCGCTGCATCGAGCACTGCTCGCCCAGGGGTGGACGGTGTACAGCACCTTCCGCAACAACTCCTCGTTCGAGCACGCGCAGACCTACTTCCACCCGGACTGGGGGCACCTCGACCTGCACCGGCGCTTCCCCGGCGTCGGGATCGCCGATGACCGGGCGTTCGAGGTGCTCTGGGCCGACCGTGCCGAGGCGAGGGCGGCCGGGCTGCCCTGCGCGGTGCCCTCGATCACGGCGCAGGCGATGCTGCTCACGTTGAACGCGGCACGCGCCGGGGGCATGGGGGACACGGCGGCGCGAGTATGGGACGCGCTCGACGAGCCCGCGCGTCGCGACTGCCTTGCGCTGGTCGAGCGACTGGACGCCGCCGTGGCCTTCGCCGCCGCGCACGGCGAGCTCGAGCGCTACGCCCACCGGCGCGAGTACCTGTTGTGGAAGGTGGCCTCGCAGGGAGGGACGCGCACGCAGGACTGGATGGGGAGGGTGCGCGCCGGCCGCACCCTGCGGGACAGGATCGGGCTGGTGCTGCGGGCGCCGCTCGTGAACACCGAGCGCCTCACGCACAAGCTCGGACGCCGGCCCCGGCCCGCGGAGATCGCACGCGAGTTCCTGGTGCGCACGTCGCAGGGTGCGCGCGAGGTGACCCTCGCTGTCGCGACCCGGTTCCGCGGCGGGGCGGCACCCGGTGAGAGGTCGGCGCCGCGAGCACCCGCCACGGATCCGACGCCGACGGATCGGTCGTCGAACGGGGGCGAGGCGTGAACCGCTATCGGCCGGCGGCCGACGTCGGCGTGATCGACCAGGACGACGCCGTGTACGTGGCCCGGCTTCCGCAGGGGCCCATCGTGGTGCTGGCGGGAACCGCGGCCGTGATCTGGCGCGCCGCGTGTGACGCGGGGGCGGGCACGGTCGCTCATCGCGCCGCCGGCAGCGTCGACCGGGACAGTGCGGCGATCACCGACGCCGTGGACGGGTTCGTCGCCGATCTGGTGGCTCGAGGACTGCTCCGACGAGCGCAGGACGACCCTATTGCTGCACCATCTGAGCGGGATCCCTGAGTATCCGCGTCATAGCGCGCCTTCCTGCCGTCGATCCGAGGTCTGGATCGTATGCTCGTCGCACGGGGATAGCCAGCGGGGATGGTGTCAGATGCCGGATATCGCGCAGAGGATTCGCGATGCCGAAGCGGCGGGCGACCACGCTGCGGTCGTCCACCTGCTCGCCACTCGCCCGGTGGAGGCCTGGTTCACGCTGCCGACCGAAGAGCTCACCGCGATCATCGTGGGGCTCCCCGCTGACGCCGTCCGTGCGAGCGCGGAGGTGGCGCTCGTCGCCCGCATGCTCGCTCCGGAGGGTGCCGAGGCGCTCACCGAGGATCGGGCGCTGTCGCGCTCACCGCATCTGCCCGCGCATCTGCGGCGCTGGCTGGTCGTGACCGATGCGTGGCACGCCCGGCTGCACGGCGATGTCGCCCGCGCCTATGAGGTGCTGATCCGGCTGCCCGAGATCGAAGCCGCGGTCCCCTCGGTGCTGGATCCGACCAACGGCATCCGCAGTCTGTTCCTCACCCAGGCGGCCGTCACCGCGCTGCTGCTCGGACGGTTCCGCGAGGCGCTCTCGCTGTACGGGCGGACGCTGTGCGTGCCGACGCCTGCGGCGCTGCGGTTCTATCTGCGCGAGGCGCACCTGCGTTCGGCGCTCATCCACGTCCTGTACGGAGATCCGGCGGCGGCGCGCGCGCATCTGGCCGAGGCACGCAGCACGCCCCGCACCCAGAGCTGGATGGAGTCGCAGCTCGACCCGGAGCAGGTTCTCGTCGAGGCGCTCATCTCCGAGCAGGATCCGGTCGGGGCCTTCACCCGGATCCTGCAGCTGACGTACGGATCCATGGGAGAGCTGTGGCCGCTGTATCTTCTCGGGCTGCAACGCCAAGGGGTGCTCGCCGGGCGCCGTCTCGAGGCCAGGGAGCGCATCGAGGCGCTCGTCGCCGCCGGCATGGGCACCAACGGCACCGCCCTCAACTCTTCCGTCCCGCACGTGGCGCTCGCGTTCGAGGCGCTGCTCAACGGGAACGTGCCCGGCGCCAAGAATCAGATGAAGGCCGTGGAGGATCGCAGCTGGCCCGCCGTCATCGTGGGATGCATGATCGGCATCGCCAGCGGCGCACCCAAGGCGGCGATCCGTGAGCTCAATGCCGCCCGCCCGATGACCGAGGGGCTGCGGCAGGCCGAACGGCAGCGCAGTCTCGTCCTCGGGCTCGCGCACTACCTCAGCGGCGACTCCGCGGCGGCGAGGGCCGCCGTGGACCAGCTCGAAGAGCTCAACCGTCGATCGGGGCCGCATGAGATCGCGGTGATGCGAATACTCGCTCCGAGTCTGCTGGAGCTGGTCGCCGAGCGGATCCCCGAACTGCTGCCGGAGGTGAAGACCCGCGGCGACAGGGGCGTCCTCGACACGCCGTCCCTCACGGAGAGCGAGCTCGCCGTGCTGGTCCGGCTGGCCCAGGGCGAGACCAGGGACCAGATCGCGAAGGCGCTGTTCCGCTCGCCCAACACGGTGAAGAGCCATCAGGCCTCGCTCTACCGCAAGCTCGGCGTGTCCGCCGCGGCGGACGCGGTGCGCCTCGCGACGGAGGCCGGGTACCTCTGAGCCGCGGGATCCGCATCGCGCGCTTCGGGTGACGCGGAGGGTGAATTCTTCTGGATCAGGGCAAGCTCCCAGATTTCGTGCGTTGAATGAATCGTCGGCGGCGACCCGAAGTCGTCGGCATCGATTTCATCGCGCGTGCACCGGTCACCCGGCGGGCCGCGGTGGATCCCCTGGGGAGGGGAAGCTGTTGAGGGGAAGTCTGCGTTGCTGATGAAGATGAACTGGGACGATCGTCGCGCCGACGAACTGGGGCCCGAGGACGCCGAACCGGCGCGAACGAACGACGAGTCGGATCCGGATGCCGGTCGAGAGCAGTCCGAAGAAGGGCAGTCCGACGAGGAGCAGCCCGATGAGGAGCTGCCTCCGCGCAGAGTGCGGCTCGGTGCCGCATGGCGCCTGCCCGTGATCCTCGCCGCGGCGGCGGAGATGGACGAAGAGGGTCTCGACGCGCAGGAGGACGCTCGATAGGGGACGCCCGAACCGCTCGGCCCGCATCGTCGGATCGGACCTCCGCTCCGACGATGCGATAGCGTGCCGTCGGAGGAGAAGACGCGATGCCTGTGACTCGGTCCGAACGGCTGATCGTTCCCGACGTGCTGCGTGGCGTCGCGATCGTGGCCATGCTGATCGCGCACGCCAACCCGCTCCTGCCTCAGCTCCCGCTCGCGGTGCGGTTCGTGATCGGCAACGTCAACGACGTCGCGTCGCCGTTGTTCGCGTTGGTGATGGGTATGTCGGCGCAGCTGATCTGGAACGGATCCCGACGGGTCGGTGCGACCCTGCTGCAGCAGGCGATCCGCGGCATCGTGCTCATCGCGCTGGGATTGTGGATGCTGACGTGGGGATCCTGGGTGGTGATCGTGCTGCCCCAGCTCGGGCTGCTGCTCATCGTCGGGGTGCCGATGCTGCTGCTCCGTTCGCGCGCGCTCGTCGTCGTGCTTGCGGTGATCGTCGCGGTCGGCGCACCGCTGAACGAGTTCGCACGGGAGCAGGTCGCCCAGATCCTGACGCAGAACGTCCTGGTGCAGTGGCTGGCCGACTGGACGGTGCTCGGGCACTCCTATCGGCTCACGAACCTGCTGCCGTTCTTCCTGCTCGGCGCCCTGCTGCTGCGCGGTGGGCTGCGCCGCGACCGCACGATGTGGATCATGCTCGCGGTCGCGCCGCTCGCATACGTCGTTCTCCCTGTGCTCGAGAAGGGGCTGCATCTGACGGGCTTCGTCTCAGGGACGTATCCGGACACGCTTCATGATGTCGGGCTCGTCTTCGTGACGTACGCGATCGTCGTGATCCTGGCGACGCTTCCGGCTCGGCAGCCCGTCGTCGAGGCGATCTTCGCCCCCCTGCGCGTCTGGGGCGGGCTCGCGCTCAGCCTGTATCTGCTGCATGTGTGGATCGTGTCGCTGTGGGCGCGGGGGATCGGGGGCTACCCCGCGCAGAACGTGCCGATCGGCTGGGTGACGATTGTCGTCCTCCCTCTCGTCGTCGCGTGGTTGTGGGGACGCTTCGTCGGGACAGGTCCGGTCGAGTGGATCATGGGCGCCGTCTCGGGCCGGCCCAAGCCGCTGCTCGCGGGTCGGCGCGCGCAGGCTACAGCCCCGACCACCGGCCTACCGGCCAGAGGATGACGGCGGCCCTGCCGACGATGTCCTCGGAGCGGGCCCATCGCCAGCAGCCCGCATCCGGAGCGGTGCGGCCACGGCAACGGATCGCGCCGTCGGACGAGTTCGAGCGGTGGTCTCCCATCACGAGGTAGGAGTCCTTCGGCACGGTCACCTCGGGAAGACAGCGCGTCGATGCCGGGGTCGTCGTGCAGTCGAGCGAACCTGCCTGGAACGGGAAGTCCTGGAAGACGTAGGGCTCGTCCAGCGGCTTGCCGTCGACGATGAGCCGCCCGTCGGCGGTGCAGCACTTCACGGTCTGCCCGGGGCCGGCGATCACGCGCTTGATGAGCGTGTGCGGGCCCGAGGGTCCGAACCCCGTCACCTCGCCGATCCAGCTCAGCGCGGCCTTGATCGGATTCCCGGGTGCACGGACGCCGCCGTCCCAGGCCTCGTCGGCGTCGAACACGACGATGTCGCCCGTGTGCGGTGTCGCCCCGCCGAGGTAGGCGAGCCGGTTCACCAGTACGCGATCGCCGACCTGGAGGGTCTCCTCCATGGATCCGGACGGGACCCAGTAGGGCTTCGCGACGAACGACAGGATGAGCCCGAAGACGACGAACGCCGCGCACAGCTGGAACAGGAAGCTGCCGGTGATCCGTCGCCAGAGCGGACGCCGCGTCACGTGCGCAGCTTCGGGCGCGGGCGCCGCGGTGTCGGATGCCATGCGTCCATCATGCCCGGCGTGCGACGCCGCATCCGGAGCGCAG
Source organism: Microbacterium sp. Au-Mic1 (assembly GCF_021341785.1). Taxonomy (GTDB): domain Bacteria; phylum Actinomycetota; class Actinomycetes; order Actinomycetales; family Microbacteriaceae; genus Microbacterium. Next base: position 86,874 of record NZ_JAJTTF010000016.1, on the reverse strand, counting down.
AGGCCGGCCGGCTTCCGTTTCGTCGCTCCGACGACGCCTTTGCACGTTCTCGCGACGTCAACCTGCGAGAACCCTGAGGGAGTCGACAGTCTCGAAGTGCGGTCACGAAGCAGTGCACGAGAAGGCGCAGATGCCTCGGTCCGCTCCGAATCTACTCGTCACTCCTGGGGGGACGCATGTCCGAGATCGAGACCACCAAGCAGGTCGGCCGTCGCACTGTTCTGAAGGGCGCCGCCTGGTCCGTGCCGGTCGTGGCGGCTGCCGCTGCGATGCCGCTCGCTGCGGCCAGCAACAACCCGCAGTGTCCGACGTGCATGACGGCCGGGATCGTCCAGGTGCTGGGCCTTCCGATCATCGGAGCGTGGACCTCCCAGGCCGTCGTCCTCAACAACAAGGCGGCGATCCTTCTCGTGCCGGCCTTCGGGATCGACACCTCCCACTGCGGCACCACCGGATTCCTCTCGGCGTACACCTACACCTTCAGGAGTGCGGCGCTGACGATGAGCGCCGGAAACAACGTGCCCCAGACGACGTACACGCAGACTCTGACGAACCTGGTCGGTGCAGGCACGCTGGGTCTGGTGAACGTCCTGACGGCGATTCCCGCGTTCCTGAACGTGTCGATGCCGAACAAGCTGATCAGCCTCGGCGACTACTCGCCGGCGCCGACCCATCTGCAGATCTGCATGGACGTCTTCCTCACGATCGACCTCGGCGCGGGCTCGCCGGGAGGCACCGTCACGTGCTCCCTGTGCTTCGACTGGGATCTCCACGGAGTCGGCACCGGAACCGTCGTCCTCGGGGCGGGAACAGTCAATTTCACGGGCACGGCGACCCCGGCCTGACAGCTTTGATGATGGGCCATCCGCGTCGCGCGGGTGGCCCATCACCATGTCGCGCCTGGGAATGCGCTTCCGGTAGCATCGAAAGGCCGTTGATTTATCGCCCTCGCCGGGTGAGCGGAGCGAGGGGGAACAGTCCGTATGGATCTGCGTGAGTATCTTCGGGTCTTCCGCGCGCACTGGCTCGGGATGGTCCTCATCACGCTCCTCGGGGTTGCCGTCGCCTTCGGATGGACCCTGCTGCAGCCCAAGGTCTACACGGCCGACGCCTCCGCCATCGTGCAGGCGAACACTGCCGGCGACTCGGGCGACAGCAGCCTCAGCTCCGCCATGCTCGGCAATTCCCTCACCTCCGGTCGCGTGAAGACCTACGTGGCGCTCGGTGCGTCGCGCGCGGTCGCGGACGGCGTGATCAAGGATCTGAGCCTCGACACGAGCGCCGATCAGCTCGTGAAGCAGGTCACCGTCACCAACACCGTCGACACGACCACGCTCAAGGTCAGCGCGAACGCGGCCACCCCCGAGAAGGCCCGTGACATCGCCGAGGCCTGGGTGCGCTCGATGGGCGCGGAGGTCAACAGGCTCGAGACCGCCGACCCCGCCAAGAAGGGCGCCGTCTTCCTCAGCCCGATCGACTCCGCGCGTCTGCCGGATTCGCCCTCGTCGCCGAACACCAAGCTCGCGCTCGCCCTCGGCGGCCTGATCGGCCTCGCCCTGGCCGTCGGCTACGGTCTGCTGCGGTACACCCTCGATCGCCGCGTCCGCTCGGTCGAGCAGGTCGAGCGCGAGACCGGGAAGCCCGTCGTCGGCACGATCCCCGAAGAGAAGACGTTCACGGCCGACAACCGCCTGCTGCCGTTCGACGGTGGCACGAGCAGCGCCAGCGACAACGCGCACCTGTTCGGCATCGGCGAGGCCATGCGCGAGCTGCGCACCAACCTGCAGTACATGGACGTCGACAACCCGCCGCGCATCATCGTGGTCACGAGCCCGCTGCCCGGTGACGGCAAGTCGACGATCTCCTCCAACCTCGCGGTCACCCTGGCCTCCAGCGGACAGCCGGTCGTCCTCATCGACGGCGACCTGCGCCGGCCCATGATCGACACCGTCTTCGGCCTGCCCAAGGGGGCAGGCATCTCCGATGTGCTCGCCGGCCGCGCCACGATCGCCGAAGTCGCGCAGCGCTTCGGCAACGGCCAGCTGCTCGTCGTCGCGGCGGGCAAGGTGCCGCCGAACCCGAGCGAGGTGCTCGGATCCGCCCGTATGCGCGAACTGCTGAAGTCGATCGCCCGCGAGGCCATCGTCATCATCGACGCGCCCCCGCTCATCCCCGTCACCGATGCCGCCGTGCTCGCGCACAGCGCTGACGGCGCGGTCATCGTCGGCACGGTCGGCAAGACCACCTACGAGGTGCTCGGCAAGGCGATCGGCAACCTCGAGCGCGCCGGCGCCCGCACGCTCGGCCTCGTGCTGAACCGCGTGCCGCGCCGCGGCAGCGGTGCGGCGTACTACGGCTACCAGTACCACGGCGAGTACTACCGCAACGACGACCAGGAGCTGCCGGCCGGCGCTGTGCGCGGAGACAAGCCCCGTCGCCGGGGGGACGCGGAGGCGGCGTGACCGTGTCGGCGGCGAGCGCGCAGGACGGCGCCGCTCGCACCCCGCTCGACGTCAGCGCCCTCGGTGCCCGCATCAGGGTGACCTTCGCGGACGACCTGGACGACGCGACGGTCGACGCGATCCGCGCCTCGTGGCAGGGTGCGCGGCTGCCGTTCGACGAGACGATCGAGCCGGATGACACGGTGCCCGTCTCGGCCACGCTCGATCCCGACCAGCTCGCCGAGACGCTGACCGTCAGCGTGACGCTCGCCGCCCTGGGCCGGCGCAGTGGCGAGATGCTCATGTTCCACGCCTGCGGCGTCGCGGATCCGGCCGGTCGTGTCGCGGCCTTCGTCGGTCCCTCCGGTCGCGGCAAGACCACGCTCAGCCGGGCGTTGGGCGCCGAGCACGGCTACGTCTCGGACGAGACGATCGCGCTGAGCACCGACCTCTCCGTCGAGCCCTACCGCAAGCCGCTGTCCGTGGTGCGGCAAGGGCGCCCCAAGGAGCAGCTCTCACCGGACGCCGCGGGCCTCAAGCCCGTGCCGGACGCGCCCCTCGTCCTCACGGCGCTCGTGCTGATCACACGGGATGCGGAGCACCCGTCGCCGAGCATCGAGCAGGTGTCGTTCCCCGACGCGATCGCCGAGCTGGCTCCGCAGATGAGCTACCTCGCCGAGTTGCCGCGCCCGCTGCAGACCGTCGCCGCGCTGTGCGACCGCATCGGCGGCGTCGTGCGGCTGACCTACCCCGATGCGTCCACCGTGCCGCCGATCGTGCCGCAGCTGCTCGACCACACCCGGGTGCACGAGGAGTGGGAGCCGGCTGCCGTGGACGGGGAGAACCCCGAGTACGACCTGTCCGCGGTGTCCGACGCCATCCGCTGCGGCGACCGTGTGGTCGTGCTCGCTCAGCGCTGGGTGCACGTGCTCGACGGCATCGCCCCGACCATCTGGGACTCGCTGCGTGCGGGGCGAGGTCTCGACCGGATCGTCGAGGACGTCATCGCCGAGTTCGGCCGGCCGGACAAGGGGGATCCGCGGGAGCTGGTCCTCGCCGCCATCGACCAGCTGGTCGACTCCGGAGTGCTGAGCCGCAAGGCCTGAGTCAGCCTCAGCGGGACGGTCGGATCATCGTCGGTGACGGCATGCCCTCGGCGCGCAGGGCGCGGCGCAGCTGCAGCGCGCTGGAGAATCCCGAGTGCGCCGCGATCTCCTCGATCGTGAGCACGGTGTAGTCCGAGTTGCGCAGCAGCGACTCCGCGAACTCCACGCGCATCCGGCGCAGGGCGTCCCCCGGCGTGGTGCCGACCTTGGCGAAGGCCCGCTGCAGGTGCCGCAGCGACACATGCAGTTCGGCCGCGAGCTCCGCGATCGTGAACTGCGGATCCTCCCGGTGCAGCAGCATCGCCGAGCGCGCCCGGTCCGTGAGCGGAGGCTGTCCGCGCTCGGGCAGATCCGAGGAGTACAGCTCCAGCAGCGTGCCGAACACCATCTCGGCGAGCAGCCGCTCGATCGCGTACCGCGAGATCGACGTGGTGTCCTCCGCATTGCGTGCGATCGCCAGAGTGAACGCGCGGAACGCCAGGACCATCGGCGTCGGCTGCAGCACGAGCGGTCGCAGGGGGGCATCGTGCACGAAGTCCCGCAAGGTTTCGACGGGCACCCACACCGCGACGACGTCGTTCGAGGCGTTCCACTCGATCGTCTCGTCCGCCTGCGGAGGAACGAAGCGGCCGACCGGCAGCGCGGATCCATCGGGTCCCTCGCCGCTCGGGAAGAGCACGACGGCGTGCGGATCCGCCGGCTCGACGGCCGACCACGTCCAGTGCAGGCGCTGCGGGCGATGCACGGTGACATAGATCGAGCGGAAGGTGCGCGTGCTGATCAATCCCGCGTGGTGCGAGGTGAGGCCCAGGTGCGACTCGAGCAGGCGGGGAGAAGATGACACAGGGGAGAGGTGCCCTTTCGAACGTGAAAGTGCCGACATAGTACCGCCCCCAGTAGACCAGTATGACGGGTCGGCACATTCGGCGTCGAACCGGCGCGGCCCGAGTCGGTCGGCGGGGGCAGCGGTCAGCCGTGACCCGAGTTCGAATCGCCCGGAGGCTCCCGCGCCCGCAGGATCCGCCGGCCGGCCTCGTCCGCGCCTACGCCAGCGCCGCCCGGATGACGCGCTCCACCTCGGCGAGGGCGGGCGTCAGCTGCGCGGCCGACTCCTCGTACACCTCGGTCGAGCGCCGGTAAGGGTCGATCACGTCCTCGTCCTTCGGCGCGGATCCGCCCCGGCGATCGGAGATCGTCTCGACGACCGCGACCAGTCTTCGACGCGGATCCGATCCGGCACGATCGGCGATGGTTCGCACCTGTGCATCGGTGACTCCCTGTGCGAGACGGGCGAACTCGCGCACCGGGAAGACACGGTGCAGGCGGCGGGGCAGCATCTGCACCGCGTAGTCGCGCTGCTCCGAGGTCATCGTGAGCACCAGATCGGCGTCGTCGAGCAGCGGTTCGGTGAGCAGCCTGGCGCGATGCGCGGCGGTGACGCCGGCGTCGACGCCGCGATCGTGCGCGAGCTTCTGGGCGGGGTCGGTCATCGCGTGCCCGACCATGCCGTGCGTGCCGGCGCTGTGCACGCGCAGATCGAGCTCGGCGAGCCGGGTGCGCAGCAGCGACTCGGCGAGCGGCGAGCGGCAGATGTTCCCCGTGCAGACGGTGAGGACGGTGGGCCGCGGCGACGACTCCTCGGCCGGGGCGGCGAACATGCCGGCGAGCGATCCGAATGAGACACCGCCCGGGGGGCTCGTGGGATCCTCGGTCGGGGTGGGTTCCGTCGAGGCCGGTACCGCGAGGGATCCTGCGGCGTGCGGTGTCGGAGACTGCCCGGCTCCATCCGCCGCCTGATCGACGTGCGGGCCGGACGCCCCGGCGATGGCGGCGGCCTCGCGGCGCTGTCGCAGCTCTTTTCGGGAGAGCGGCATCGGCGATTCGCCGCGCGGTGTCCCCAGATCACTCGCGTCGTTCATGACACCAGGGTAGGGGATCCGGATCCGTCGGGGACCGGCTTCTCAGGCGTCGCCGTCGCGGGCGCGATCCTCGATGTAGCGCAGCAGCACGCCCTCGCGCAGGGCCCACGGGGAGACCTCGAGCTCGTCGACCTGCATCGCCGTCATCGCGGTGTGCAGCACGACCGCGGCTGCCACGATCTGGAACGTGCGGTCCGGGGTGATACCAGGCAGCTCCTGCCGCGCGGACGCGGGCAGGCGCGCGAGACGTGGGATCCAGGATCCCAGCGCCTGACGCGGCAGCAGCATCCGCTCGGATCCCGACCAGCCCGGTGCCTGATAGCCGACGAGGCGGGCGAGCGACCGGATCGCCTTGGACGAGCCGACCACATGCTCCGGGCGGGGGAGCGTCGAGAACCGGGCCGCGACGGGCGCGAACACGTCGGCCGCGTGCTCGCGGAGGCGCTCCACGGCGTCTTCGCCGGGCGGGTCGTCGGGCAGGAACATCAGCGTGGAGCGTCCGGCACCGAGCGGCACCGAGGCGGCGATGTCGGGGAGCTCCTCGGATCCGGCCGCCATCTCGAAGGATCCGCCGCCGATGTCGAACAGCAGGATCTGCCCGGCCGCCCAGCCGAACCAGCGTCGCACCGCGAGGAATGTCAGCCGTGCCTCGGTCTCGCCGTCGAGCACCTGCAGCGGCTGCCCGAGCGCGGCTTCGACCCGGGCGATCACCTCGACGCCGTTCGCGGCCTCACGGACGGCGCTCGTCGCCGTGGCGAGCAGCGCGTCGACCCGCTGCTGCGCGGCGACCGTCCGAGCCTGAGTCACGGCGGCCTCGAGCGCCTGCACGCCCTCCTCGCTGATCGCTCCGGACGGCGTGAGGAACCGCATAAGCCGCAGGACCGTGCGATCGCTCGTGGTCGCGAGCGGCCGGCCGCCCGGGTGCACGTCGGCGGCGAGCAGGTGGACGGTGTTGGATCCGATGTCGAGCACTCCGAGACGCACGGACGAAGAATACCCGGTGCGTGTGAACCCCTCCTACGAGGGCTCGGGTGGAAAAGGGAAGGGGGCCGGGTGCGAGACCCGGCCCCCTCGGCCGGCGGGAGCCGGCGCAGTGGTTTCGCTCAGCTGGCGCTGCAGAGCACGAGGGTGGCGTTGACGCCACCGCTCTGCTTGGCACCGGCGCCGGCGACGAAGCCGGAGGGCAGCGTGGTGGCGGCCGACAGCTGGAACGCGACGGAGATCGACAGCGTCGTGCGGAAGTCGATCGTGGCGCCCGCGGCGAGCGGGGCGGTCAGGGTGACCTGGCGCGAGGTCGGCGACAGGACGTTGACGGTCGCCGTACCGCCGGTGACCGAGAAGACGCCGATGTTGGCGATTCCCGTGCCGGTGATGTTGATGATGGTGCCCACGGGGAGCGGAGCCGCGCCGGCGGTCAGGGTGAAGCCGGGGCCGAGGACGCCGAGGACGCCACAGGTTCCGTTGAGGGCGAAGTTGCCGACGTTGGTGGCGGTCGAGGCCGCGGCGAGCGGGGTGGCAGCGGCGACGGCGATCACGGGGACGGACCAGGCGGCGCCCTTGACGAGGCTACGGCGGCTGACGCTGCGGGCGGGGGACGAGGTGGTGTCTTCCATGCATAACTCCGGTGTCTTGATGCGGGACTTCACTGAGGAGAGGCCTCCTCAGGCAGCAGGACCGACCCGCGGGGATGGCGGGTGCGGCCGGTTGTTGCTAGCGTCAGACTGGCGGCGCGCAGGACGACGCGGGACGACGCGGTCGCCAAATGATCCACGGTGGTCGTGATCCGATCAGGAGCTTCCCTCTCGGTGGAGACTCCGACGTCACGGACTCCGCCGCAGCACGCCGATACGATGGGATCCGTGAGCCCCGATCCCCTCGCATCGCAGACGCTGCCGTCGCTGTCGCCCTACCGTCGCATCGACCGTGCGGACTGGGCGCGCCTCGCCGCCGACCTCGACCAGCCGCTCAGCGAGACCGAGGTCGTCGAAATCCGCGGCATCGGCGATCGGCTCGATCCCACCGAGGTCAAAGAGGTCTACCTGCCGCTCAGCCGGCTGCTGAGCCTGTACGCCACATCCACCAAGCGACTCGGCGAGGCGACGAACCAGTTCCTCCGCGAGGACGACGACACCACGCCCTTCGTCGTCGGCGTGGCCGGATCCGTCGCGGTCGGCAAGTCGACGATCGCCCGCCTGCTGCGGGAGCTCATGAGCCGCTGGCCCGGCACCCCGCGGGTCGAGCTGGTCACCACGGACGGTTTCCTGTACCCGAACGCGGAGCTCGAGCGCCGCGGCATCATGGACCGCAAGGGCTTCCCGGAGTCGTATGACCGGCGTGCGCTGATCGAGTTCCTCACCAAGGTGAAGAGCGGCGCCGCCGAGGTGCGCGCGCCGTTCTACTCGCACATCCGCTACGACATCGTGCCCGACGCGCATGTCGTGGTGCGTCGTCCCGACGTCGTCATCGTCGAGGGCCTGAACGTGCTGCAGCCGCCGCCCGCTCCGAACGACGTCGCAGTGAGCGACCTGTTCGACTTCTCGATCTACGTCGACGCCGAGCTCGACCACATCGCGCAGTGGTACGTGGACCGCTTCCTCGCCCTGCGGCAGGGCGCGTTCACGAACCCTTCGTCATACTTCAGCGTGTTCGCGCACCTCACCGACGAGGAGGCCGTCACCACGGCCATGGGGTACTGGAACGAGATCAACCTGCCGAACCTCATCGAGAACGTGATGCCGACGAAGCACCGCGCCACCCTCGTGCTGAACAAGGGCGCCTCGCACGCCGTGGAGTCGGTGCTGCTGCGCAAGCTCTGACACGGCCCGGAGCCGTGCCGCGCAGCGACTGGGATACTGACAGCATGGGGACCGCTCTCATCGCCTTTCTTCTCCCGGCGACGGCCATGGCGTCGACGCTCATCCTGGTCGGGGTGCTCGTCGCGAGCGCGATCGCCAAGCTCCGCACGCCCGATGACGCCGCCGGCTGGGAGGCCCTGGGGATCCCCGCGGCTCTGCGCCGGGACTGGCTGATCCGCCTGCACCCGATCGCCGAGCTCGTGCTCGCCGCCGCACTGCTGCTGCTCGGCGGCGTGCTCGGCATCGCCGCGGCGGTCGTGGCCGTGCTGCTGTTCGCGGCCTACCTCGTCATGGTCTGGCGTGCGAAGCGGCAGACGCCGGACGCCTCGTGTGCCTGTTTCGGGGAACGCCGCCGGATCACCGGCCGTACGCTGCTGCGCAACGGCTGGCTGGTGCTGATGGCCGTGGTCTCCGCGGTCACCATCGGCGCCCTGCCGCTGTGGGGCGGCGTCGCGACGCTCGCCGTCGTGCTCTGGCCGTGGACGCTCGCTCTCGCGGCTGTCGCCGTGACGTTCGTGCTGGTCCAGGAGAGCGGATCCGCAGAGGTCGGCGATCGCGCCTCCGCGGGCGCTCCGGCCGCGGGTGGCGAGGACGAACTCGAGGACTACCTGCGCTCGCGCACCCCCGCCGTCCCGGTGCAGCTCGCCGACGGGCAGACGACCACGCTGCGCATGCTGTCCGAGCGTCAGCCGGTGCTGCTGCTGGCGGTCTCGGAGACCTGCGGTTCCTGCACTCCGGTGATCGAGAGCATCGACGAGTACCGCGCACTGCTGCCCGAGGTGTCGGTGCGGTTCCTGCTGCAGAGCGCGCCGGGGGACAGCCGCCTCGCCTCGACGGAGGAGCCGCAGACCCTGCACGACCCGAACCGGTATGTCGGGCCGTCGCTCGCGGACCACTGGTTCACGCCGACCGCCGTCCTGCTCGGCGCCGACGGGCTGCTCGCCGGCGGCCCCGTGGCGGGGCGGTCCTCGATCGACGAGTTCGTGGACGACATCTACGAGAGCCTGCACGGGGAGCGCCCGCCCGCACGCTGAGCGCTCGCAAGGCCCGCGCGAGGGCGCGTGGGCCGCGTGTGCTGGGTCCGCTTCCCGGGCGCCGCGGCGGGCGACGAAGGACCGCCCGGGTCACGGCGACGCACGGGCGGAAGATGTCGCGAATCCGATGCTCACCATGACGCGTTTCATCGCGTATGCTGACCGTCAAGCGGGCTCATGCGGCTGGGGAGCTGCACCCGTGAGGCCTTTTTGGGGAGGTCGTCCATGGGGATCGTCATCGACGCTCGCACCGCCATGCGACTGCTGGGGGAGAGGCACGAGCATCCGCTCGTCGCCCGCCGATATCGCAGTGTTCTGGCGACCCAGCACGCCCTGGAGGCCGCGGCGCCGTGGACCTGGTCCGCGCAGCCGGCCGACGGCGACGAGGTCGCGGTGATGCTGATCGCCGCGGTCCCGCTCACGATCCTCGGCAGCGACGGCGAGACGAAGGAGGCTCCGGCGGGATCGCTGTGCTTCCTGCATCCGCACCGCGACACGAAGGTGGTCGCGGCCGGGTCCGGCACGGCGATGTGCGCCTGGGTGCCGTGGTACGCGGTCGACGAGATCCAGTCGGGGGTGGGCGCACCGAGCGACGTCGTCGCCAGCAGCGTGCTGGGTCGCGGCCTGCAGGCGTTCCTCACCTCGCTGCTCACGCAGCCGTCGGATCCGACCGTCTACACCGACTACCTGGTCGAGCGGCTGATCGTCGAGATGGTGTTCAGCGTGCTCGTCGAGGCCGCCCCGCGCGTCGCCGTCGAGGGACGCAAGGGCTCAGGGATCGATCGGGCGCGCTCGCTCATGCTGGTGCGACGCGGGGAACGCGACTTCGATGTCGCGGCGCTCGCTCGCGACATGCACATGTCGGTGCGGCAGCTGCAGCGGCTGTTCGCGGCGGAGGGCAGCGCCCCTGCGGAGGAGCTGCGCCGGATCCGCGTCGAACTCGCCCGGGAGCTCATGGGCGACGCGGACTACGCGCCGCTCGGCATCGCGGAGATCGCGGAGCACTCCGGCTTCGCGGACGCCGCCGGGCTCCGCCGCGCGTTCTCGCTCGCAGGGCTGCCCTCGCCGCGGATCGTGCGACGCGCGGTCCGGGCCTGACCGCATCGTGCGGTTGACCTGAACGCGCTGTACCGCGGTGGCGCTACCGGTGCAGGAGGGCGAAGGCCCCGATCCCGACGATGACGACGCCGAACGCGATCATCGCCCACACCGGCGCACCGTAGATCTCCCGAAGGATCCACGGTGTCCGGTAGTCCCGGTCGTTGCCTCGCCGACCACGGCGGCTCATGCGACCGGCCCCGGTCGGCCGAGCACGAGAGGTTGCTCAGTCCCCATACGCGCAGTCAAGCACGCAGTGCTAAGTGCGAGCTGGGGTCGGAAGGCGCTCGCAGGAATCGGGCGCATTCTGACCGTCCCGAGGTCTCGAAGGATTCGTTCGGGACCCGCGCAAAACAGCCGCTCTACCCTGGAATCCATGTGTGGAATCGTCGGATACGTGGGGCCGCGCCCCAGCCAGGACATCCTGCTCGCGGGTCTCGCGCGCCTGGAGTACCGCGGATACGACTCGGCCGGCATCGCCGTCATCGATGAGGCCGGATCTCTCGGCATGCGCAAGAAGGCCGGCAAGCTGCAGATGCTGCGCGATTCCCTGGCCGACGCCGCGCTCGCCGACGGTAGCACCGGCATCGGGCACACCCGCTGGGCCACGCATGGCGGCCCGACCGACGCGAACGCGCACCCGCATCTGGCCGACGACGACAAGCTCGCGCTGATCCACAACGGCATCATCGAGAACTTCGCCGCCCTTCGCGCCGAGCTCGAGGCGGAGGGCGTGACGTTCCGCAGCGAGACCGATACCGAGGTCGCCGCCGCCCTCGTCGGCCGCGAGTACCGCCGCACCGGAGACCTCACGGAGGCGTTCCGCACCGTCGTGAACCGCCTCGAGGGCGCCTTCACCCTGCTCGCCGTGCATCAGGACGAGCCGGGACTCGTCGTCGCCGCGCGCCGCAACTCGCCTCTCGTGATCGGCCTCGGCGAGGGCGAGAACTTCCTCGGCTCGGACGTCGCCGCCTTCGTCGAGCACACCCGCCGTGCACTCGCGATCGGTCAGGACGAGATCGTCGCGATCACGCCGTCCGAGGTCACCGTCACCGACTTCGCGGGCAACACCGTGACCCCCGAGCCGTTCGAGGTCTCCTGGGACGCCACGTCCGCCGAGAAGGGCGGCTGGCCGAGCTTCATGGCCAAGGAGGTCGCCGAAGAGCCCGACGCCGTCGCGAACACGATCCGCGGTCGCGTGCAGGACGGTGCCGTGGCGATCCCGGAACTGGACGGATCCGATGAGCTGTTCCGCGACATCGACCGCATCATCATCACCGCGTGCGGCACCGCGTCGTACGCGGGCATGGTCGGCAAGTATGCGCTGGAGCAGTGGGCGCGCGTGCCCGTCGACGTCGAGCTCGCGCACGAGTTCCGCTACCGCGACCCGGTGATCGGCGCGAACACCCTGGTCGTCTCGATCAGCCAGTCCGGCGAGACCATGGACACGCTCATGGCGGTCAAGTACGCCCGCGAGCGCGGTGCGCGCACGCTGTCGATCTGCAACACGCAGGGCGCGACGATCCCGCGCGAGTCGGATGCTGTCGTCTACACGCACGCCGGCCCCGAGGTCGCCGTCGCGTCGACCAAGGCGTTCGTCGCGCAGATCACCGCGCTGCTGCTGCTCGGCCTGCACACGGGCCGGGTGCGCGGGACGCTCTCCGCCGCCGACGGCGCGGCCGCCGTCGCCGAGCTGGAGAGCCTGCCCGCCAAGATCGCCGAGGTGCTCGCCGAGGAGCAGGCGCACGTCACGCAGCTCGCCGGCTGGATGGCCGACACGCGCTCGGTGCTGTTCCTCGGTCGCCACGTGGGCTATCCGATCGCGCTCGAGGGCGCGCTCAAGCTCAAGGAGATCTCCTACATCCACGCTGAGGGGTTCGCCGCCGGAGAGCTCAAGCACGGCCCGATCGCGCTGATCGAGCCCGGCCAGCCGGTGTTCGTGCTCGTGCCGTCGCCGCGGCATTCCGCGCTGCTGCACGCGAAGGTCGTCTCCAACATCCAGGAGATCCGCGCCCGCGGCGCCCGCGTGATCGTGATCGCCGAGGAGGGCGATGCGGCCGTGCTGCCGTTCGCCGACGAGGTCATCCGCATCCCGCTCGCCGGCGCCCTGTTCGAGCCGATCCTCGCGGTCGTGCCGCTGCAGATCTTCGCCATGGCGCTCGCCACGGCGAAGGGCCTCGACGTCGACCAGCCCCGCAACCTGGCCAAGTCCGTCACCGTGGAGTGAGCCGAGGCGGGACCGGGCCATTCGGGCCTGGCCGGTCGGCGAGCGAGCGAGACGAGGGCCCCGAGCGGGGTGCCCGGCGTCCGGGCTTCGGCGTGGCCCGGGGTGTGGTTTCGCCGAGTGCACGGGTCGTCGCCGAGTGCACGGGTCGTCGCCGAGTGCACGGGTCGTCGCCGAGTGCACGGGTCGTTGACATGAAGAAGCCGTGCACTCGACAGGATCCGGTGCAGTCGGGAGACATGTCGCCGAGCGCACGGCTTGTCGACGCGCTCGGGCGGGACCGGGCCAGTCCACCGGCGCCCGGGCCGGACCGGGCCAGTCCACCGGCGCCCGGGCGGACCGCCGGCGGATCCGGCCCCGCGGATCCCGCCCGGTAGGCTGAATCGGTGATCATCGGCACCGGCATCGACCTCGTGGACATCCCGCGATTCGAGCGGACCATGGCCCGCACCCCCCGTCTCATGCATCGGCTCTTCGCGCCGTCCGAGCAGGGGTTGCGGCTGCCGTCGCTGGCCGCGCGGTATGCGGCGAAGGAGGCGCTGATCAAGGCGCTGGGCGGATCCGACGGGGTGCACTGGACCGAGATCGAGATCGCGTCGGAGCCGTCGGGCCGGCCGTACTTCGTGCTCAGCGGCAGCACCGAGGCCGCCGTCGCCGAGCGCGGCATCACCACGCTGCACCTCTCCCTCACGCACGATGCGGGGCTCGCCGCCGCCTACGTCGTGGCCGAGGCGCGGGGGATGAGAGAGGACCAGGGATGACCGCCCCGTTCCGCGAGGCGACGATCGACCTCGACGCGATCAGCGACAACGCCCGGCACCTGCGCCGGCTGACCGGGGTCGACGTGATCGGCGTCGTCAAGGCGAACGCCTACGGACACGGTGCGGCGGATGCGGCTGTCGCCGCGCTCGCGGGCGGGGTGACCAGCCTCGGCGTCGCCACGGTCGAGGAAGGGCTCGAGCTGCGCCGCCAGGGGATCAACGCTCGAATCCTGGCCTGGCTGCACGCGCCCGGACGTCGCTTCGACGATGCCGCCGAGGCCGGGCTCGACCTGGGCATCTCGAGTCTCGAGCAGCTGCTCGCCGCCGCCGACGCCAGCCGGGGTGCGGATCCGGTGCGGGTGCACCTCAAGTTCGAGACGGGCCTGAGCCGCAACGGCATCGCGCCGGGCGACCGCTCCCGCCTGCTCGCCGAGGCCGCACGCCTCGAGCGGATCGGCCGCGTGCGCATCGTCGGCCTGTTCAGTCATGTGTCCAACACCTCGCCCGAGGACGACCTCGCCGCGCTCGCCGCGTTCGAGACCGCGTGCGCGGAGGCGGCCTCGCTGGGGATCCACCCCGAGGTGCGCCACCTCGCCGCGACAGCCGCGGCCATCGACCTGCCGCAGACCCGGCTCGACGCGGTGCGCATCGGGATCGGCCTGTACGGCGTCAGCCCGTTCGACGACCGCAGCCCGAGCGATCTCGGACTGCGCCCCGCGATGACGTTGCGCGGCGCGATCGCCGCCGTGCGCCGGGTGCCGGCGGGCACGGGCGTCTCGTACGGCTACACGCACCGCACTGCGGCGGAGACGACGCTCGCTCTGGTGCCGCTGGGCTACGCGGACGGCGTGCCGCGGCATGCCTCCGGACGCGGTCCCGTGCAGATCGGCGGCCGTCGGTACACGGTCGCCGGCCGCATCGCGATGGATCAGTTCCTCGTCGACGTGGGTGACGAGGAGGTCGCCGTGGGCGACGAGGTCGTGCTGTTCGGCGATCCGACGCTCGGGGTGCCGTCAGCCCGGGACTGGGCCGATGCAGCGGACACCATCGACTACGAGATCGTGACCAGGATCGGCCCCCGCGTGCCGCGCCGGAGCGTGTCGTGACTGCGCTGGACGACCTCGCGGGCCGGCTGGAGATCCGCACCGCTGAGGCCATGGAGCAGCTCGGCCGCCGGATCGGGGCCGACCTCGTCGCCGGCGACGTGCTGATCCTCACCGGCCCGCTCGGCGCGGGCAAGACCACGTTCACGCGCGGGCTGGCCGAGGGACTCGGCGTGCGCGGCCCGGTGCAGAGCCCGACATTCGTGATCGCCCGGACGCACCCGTCGCTGGTCGGCCGTGCGCCGCTCGTGCACATGGATGCGTACCGGCTCGGATCTGCGGCCGAACTGGACGATCTCGACGTCGACGTGCCCGGATCCGTCGTCGTGGTGGAGTGGGGGCGCGGCATGGCGGAGGAGCTCGCCGACGCCTGGTGGGACATCGAGCTGGAGCGTCCGGTCGGCGCCGTCGCCGACGAGCTCTCCGCGGAGGAGCTCGACGCCGACGCACCCCGCGTCGTCACGATCACGCGCAAGACCGCCCGCTGAGCCGCGACGCCTGCAGGGCGCGCGCGACGGATGCAGGCGCGCGACGCCGAATTCTGCCTGCAGACGTCGCGCGGCCCTTGCATCCATCGCAGGCTCCGGGTCGCTGCCGATCTCCGATCGTCGGACCGGCCGAGGATCCGCGCTCGGATGGGCGTCGCGGGCATATCGATATGATGCTGACGACCGAGCGCAGGGAAGAGCATGAGCGAAGACGACACGAAGACCGCCGTCATCATCGAGGATGATCCCGACGTCCGGTCCCTGCTCGACGAGGTGTTCCGCGCCGCCGGATTCCGCACGGTGCTCGCCGGCACCGGTCTGGAGGGCGTCGCCGCGGTCGTCGCCCACGAGCCGATCATCACGACGCTCGACATCAACCTGCCCGGCATCGACGGCTTCGAGGCGGCACGACGGATCCGCGCCGTCAGCGCGACGTTCATCATCATGCTGTCCGCCCTCGGCGAGGAGTCCGACGTCGTGCTCGGCCTCACCTCCGGCGCCGACGAGTACCTCGTCAAGCCGTTCCGCCCCCGTGAGCTCCGCGCGCGCATCGAGGCACTGCTGCGTCGGCCGCGCAACGCGCACCCGGCTGCCGCGGGTGCAGCTGAGACGGACCGGGCGCCGCAGCCCGCGCGTGCAGCACATGCGGGATCCGCGACGGGGGCTTCGGCCGACGGGCAGCAGACCCCGGCCCGCAACCCCTCGGTCGCGCCGGCGGTCGCCCTGCCCGGCACGGCGGGGCATTGGCGGGTGCACCGCGACATCAGCCTCGATCCGGTCACGCACACGGTGGTCGTCGCGCAGCGCGAGGTCGAGCTGACACCGACCGAGTTCGATCTGCTCGCGACCCTGCTCGAGTCGAAGCGCCGGGTGCGCAGCAAGGCGGATCTGGCACTCGTGCTGCGCGGTGAGGCGTTCGGATCCGCGTCCTATGTGGGCGAACCCGACAAGCGGGCGATCGAGGCGCACATGGCGAACCTCCGGCGCAAGATCGGCGACAGCACGGCCGATCCCCGCTACATCGAGACGGTGCGCGGGGTGGGCTACCGTCTCACCGCGCATGCGGACGAGGCGTCCGCCGAGGTCTGACCGGTCAGCTGGTCTCGGCGGCATCAAGCGAGGACGCCGCACGGGAGCCGTCAAGATCGCGCTTCAGGGAGCAATGTCTGCTCTCGGATCCGGGATGACCGAGCAAACATCGCTCCCCGAAATCGGTGAAGCCAGTCTCGGCGAGCGGCGAGCGGCAGACGGAGGCGCCGATCCCGATGTCGGCGCCCCGTCGGCGATCCCGTTGATCGCCCCGTGCAGCGCGGGTCCGAACCCGCGCCTTCCGCGGAGCCCCGGGTGCCGATCCCCATCGGCCCCCGGACTCCGCGACCCGCCACCGAGTCCCCATCGGTGTCGGGTTCCCGCTCCCGGGCAGGGTCCCGGGAGCGGGATGGCGCCCTGTCCCCGGGGCGCCGCCCACTCCGTCCCGGATTACGGGTCCCTGGTCGGAGTGGGAGTCGAAGCCGGCGGCGGTGCCGGCGAACCGGTGTACGGCGCCGCCGCGCTGCCGGAGGTGGAAGCGGTCGGGCCGGGCTCGGCCGCGGTCGTGGGCGCGACGGCGAAGCCGCGGCCCAGCACCGCTGCGAACGCGGAGTCGCCCTGCGCGACGCCGCTGCAGGAGGCGGAGGCCGGATCCTGCTGATCCGCATCGCAGGCGCGGTCGCGGTTGAGTGACCACATCGAGAGGCGGGCGAGCCGCTGCTTCTGGGCGAAGGCGTTCAGCGTCGCGGCGTCGTCGAGGGCGAACACCTCGTCGTGCACGTCGTTGCGGCCGATCATCGGCGTCGCACCCATGACCGCCCACGCGCCGCCCGCGGGGAGCGCCAGATGCAGGTCGTCATAGAGGCGGCCGAGCTGGTCGTGCACGGCCGTCAGCGCCGTGATCGTGGCCGCCGCCATCGATCGGCCGGCGAGCGGTGCGCTGTCGTCCATCGTCATCGCGTTGACCCCGGAGAGCTGTACGCCCGCCTGCAGCAGCTGGCGGATTGAGCGCAGCCCGTCGGTGCCGAGCCCGTCCTGTCCCGCCGGCAGCGTGAGCCAGACCGACAGCTCCGAGCCCTTCGCACGCTGCCGCTCCTGCAGCCGGGCCACGGCCTCCGCGCGCCGGTCGCCGGCGACCACATCGCTGAGGGCGGGGTGCTCGAGGTCGAGATCGATCGCGGTGACCGTGTAGCGCTCCAGCACCGCCGCGTAGGCGTTCATCAGGTCGCCGATCGACGCGCAGGCGGTGGCGAGCTCCGCGCCCCTGGTGCCGCCGAAGGATACCGTCACCGGCGCGCCGTCCTGCCTCTTCTGCGCGATCCTGCGGTCCAGGTCGAGCGCGTCGCCCGCCTCGGCGAGCGAGTACACGCCGCCCCAGGTCGGACGGCAGGTGTCGCCGGGGCCGGCGGTGACGAACGCCAGGACGACCGCATCCGAGCCGGATCCGGACAGCACGTCCTTCGGCGGATCCGTCGCGGTGATGTCGTAGTAGCCGCCGAACCAGCGCGGACCGGGCGCCGCTCCGGGAGCCGCCTCATCGCGGAGCAGGAACCACGGCACCACGACGATGCCGGCCACCACGGTGAGGGCCACGAGCACGCCCACCAGCACGCGCCAGGCGGACAGGCGTCCGCCGGACGGGGGTGCAGAGGGGCCGGTCATCGCAGCACGCTCGCTTTCTGCCCGTCGATGGCGGTGGACGGATCCGATGCGCGGGCGGCGGATCCGGTCGGGTGGGGACCTTCGATGCTGCGATGCTAGGCGGGGCGATATATCCGTTGAAGGGCCTTGGGCGCTTCTTTGGATAACCTTGCGGAAGCGTTGAGCGTCAGGGTTTCCCCCGGTGCGCGCGACGCGTCCCGCGGCGGCTC
This sequence comes from Microbacterium sp. Au-Mic1, assembly GCF_021341785.1. Lineage (GTDB taxonomy): Bacteria > Actinomycetota > Actinomycetes > Actinomycetales > Microbacteriaceae > Microbacterium. The sequence goes on along the minus strand of NZ_JAJTTF010000016.1, from coordinate 68,945 downwards.
CGTGCCGACGCGGAGAGAGGATCGGCATGTCCCGCAGGGCGTCGATCTGGCGTTGGCAGCTCATCTTCGTCAGCACCACGGTTGCGATCGCCGTGCTCGTCGCGGCGCTCAAGCCGACCGTGTTCGCGACGCCGCTGTTCACCGCCGGGCTCGCGCTGTCGGTGCTGACCACGGCCGTGGTGCTGGTGCTGCCGTGGGATCGCATCCCGCCCGCGGGGATCCTCGCCGTCCCGATGATCGACATCTGCGCGATCGGCCTCACGACGCAGGCGCCGGACATCCGGCTCGGGTTCCTCTGGGTGATCCCGATCACGTGGATCGCCACGTACTACTCGATGATCGCGGTGTTCGGTGGCATCGCCCTCATCACGGCCTTCCTGTTCACGGTCGCGAACCAGACCGGACTGATCTCGGATGTGGTGCTGCGCGTGCTCATCACCGCGTTCGGGCTGGGTTTCCTGGGCACCACGATCCGGATCGGCGTGCGGCGCTCCCGGGCGTCCCGAAGACTGCTGCGACGCCGATCCGAGCAGATCGACCGGGTGGCGCGGCGGGCCGAGACGCACGAGCGCCGGGTCACCCAGATCATCGATGCACTGGACACGGCACTCGTCGCCGTCGGCGACGACGGCGAGATCCTCAAGATGAACGACGCCTATCGCCGGCTGTACGGCCGCGACGCCGACGGCATCGCGCTGCCCGCGCTCGCGGTGGAGTACGACGACCGCGAGGGCGAGCCGATTCCGGTGCAGCGCACGGTGCTCGCCCGGGCCGCCCGCGGCGAGCACCTCGCGGGAGAGCGGGTGTGGCTCTACGGCGCGGACGGCGAGTGGCGGGCGCTCGAGGTCGACACGCAGCCGATCGCCAGCGACGCCGATCAGGGCGCCGTCGTGCTGGTCAAGATCGACGACGTCACCGCCCGGCTCGCCGCGGCCGAGGAACGCCGCCTGATGTCGGCCATCCTCACGCACGAGCTACGCAACCCGCTCACCGCGATCGTCGGGCACGTCGATCTGTTGCTCGAGCGCGAGGATCTGCCGGCCCGTGCCGCCGATCAGCTGGGTGTGGTCGCCGGGGCCGCCGAGCGCATGCAGGATCTGGTCACGACGGCACTGGACTCCTCCCGTCCCCGCTCCAGGGTGCTGTCGGAGCCGGTCGATCTGCATGCCCTGGTGCAGGCCTCGGTGTCGTCGTTCCTGCCGACGGCGACGGCAAACAGGCTGCGGGTCGAGGTGACGGGCGAGCCGACCCTGCTCATCTACGGGGACGCGTTCCGGCTGCGGCAGGTGATCGACAACCTGCTCAGCAACGCCGTCAAGTACACCGCGGCCGGCGGCTCCATCCTGCTCTCGCTGGGCGTCACCGACGACACGCGCGCGGAGCTGGTCGTCGCCGACACCGGATCCGGCATGGCGCCCGCGGACGTGGACCAGCTCTTCCAGCCGTACTTCCGCGGCGAACGGGCCGAGCGCAGCGGAGTGCCGGGGACCGGCCTGGGCCTCGTCGCCGCGCGCGACATCGTGACCGCGCATCACGGCACCATCGACGTCAGCAGCCGGCTCGGCGAAGGCACGCGCATGCGCGTGCTGCTGCCTCGGCGCCCCGAGAGGAACGACGCATGACCACCCTCACCGCCCCCGTCGGCATCACCGTGAACACATCCGTCACGCTCGTGGCGATGGTGACGCTGTCCGCCGCGCTGGTGTTCGGACTGGCTCTCATGCCGCGTCCGAGCAGAGCCACCGTGACCTGGTCGGTGGGTTTCGGCATCGCCATGCTCGCGACCTACGTGTGGGTGGCGGCGAACCAGTTCGACAGCGCTCCGCTGCGAGCCCTGTCGTCGGGGCTGATCGTGTGCTTCGAGCCGCTGCTATGGCTCGGTATCCGCGCCTATGCGGGGAAGCGGCTGCTCTGGCCTGCGGCGGCGGCGTTCGTCCTCATCGCGCCGACGCTGCTCATGGCGAGCAGCACCACCGCCGCGTATCCGACCGTGTTCCGCGTCGTGTTCTCCGCGGCGGCGGTGTTCGCGGGGCTCGCGGCGTGGGAGCTGTTCCGGCTGCGGATCAGCGCCCGGGACGTGGTGCTGCCCCTGGCGCTGGTGTCATCGGCGTTCGTCGTGGTGGCCGTGTTCGGCGTCATCGCCGGCATCACGGGCATCGGATCCGCTCCCGGCGACGAACTGCGCATGCTGCGTGACATCAACGGCGTCGGAATACTGCTGACCAGCCAGTGCGCGGCCGTCACGATCGTCCTGCTCGCCCGCGGCGAGGCGCTGCTGCGCGGCGGCGGGCGCAGCAGCGCGGACAGCCGCGCAGCGCTGCGGGCACGTCTCGCCCGGGCCCGGCAGGTGCAGGAGCCGGCCTGGTCGCTGCTGGACATCCGGCTGGACGATCCCGCGGATCTGGCGGAGGCCTCGGGGCCGGCCGTGTTCGCCAGCATCGTGGATGCGTTCCATGCGCACGTGCTCGACGCGCTGCCCGCCGCGGCCGACGTCGAGCGGATCTCGGACGTGCGTGCGCTGGCCCTGCTGCCCGGCGCCGAGGACGCCGTACGACGCGAGCTGTGTGTGCTGCTGCAGCGGGTCTCCACGATCGAGGACTCCGGGCCCCGGGCGTCGGTGCGCGTCTCGGCGAGCGTCGGCTGGGCGGGTGCCGCAGCCGCGGACTACGACCTCGATGCGCTGTCGGCCGTCGCGGCCGATGCGGCGACCCTCGCGCAGGACCGCGGCGGCGACCGCTGGGAGCGCGCCGGGGTCTCCGCGCGCTGACGGGCGGATCCGGGGCGGGCCGCGTGCAGGGACCGGCCGAGGGCCGCGGCGGCTACCCTGGAAGGGTGATTCTCGGCGTGGACACCTCACTCGGCTCGGCCGTCGGCCTGATCGGCCGCGACGGGCGCACTGTCGCCGACGTGGCGCGGGAGGGACACCTGGGACACGCCGAGGCCATCGGTTTTCTGCTGGAGCAGGTGATCGCCGCCGCGCCGGCGTCGGATCCGGATCCGCTCACGCATGTCGCGGCGGGCATGGGGCCGGGGCCGTTCACCGGGCTGCGGATCGGAATCGCCGCCGCGCGTGCATTCGCCCTGGGACGGGGCGTCCCCGTGATCGCCGTGCCGAGCCATCATGCCGCCGCCCTCGCGATCATCGAGGCGGGCGCTCCCGCTGAGCCGTTCGCGATCCTCACCGACGCCCGGCGCCGCGAGACCGCGGTGACCGTGTACGAGGGGATCGACGTCGACGGCATCCCGCACGCCGTCGTCGACACCGTGCTCGTGCCGCAGGCCGACGTGGATCGCAAGCTCGGGGCGCTGCGCCGTTTCGAGGTCGCCGCGATCTCCGGCGCCGCCGTCGCGCGCGTCGCTCGTCGCGCCGTCGCGGCCGGGCGCACCCTCACCGGATCCGAGCCGTTGTACCTGCGTCCGCCGGATGCCCGCGTGCCCGCTGCGCCCAAGCGGGTCGGGCCGTGATCCGCGCCGCGACGACGGCCGACCTCGACGCGATCATGCTCATCGAACAGCGCTCGTTCCCGACCGACGCATGGAGCGCGGAGATGATGGCGGCCGAGCTCGCGAGCCCGCACGGCCGATACTTCGTCGACGTCGAGCCGGCCACCGGTTCCGCCGCGCAGAGCGCTGGTGCCGAGGTGATCGTCGGATACGGGGGAGTGCGCGCGCTGCGCGGATCCGCCGACAGTGACATCCAGACCATCGCCCTCGACGCCGAGCACCGCGGATCCGGTCGGGGCAGGGCGCTGCTGCGCACGCTCCTCGCGGAGGCCGCGGAGCGCGGTGCTCGGGAGGTGTTCCTCGAGGTGCGCGCCGACAACCCGGTCGCCCAGGGGCTGTACCTCTCCGAGGGGTTCGCGGAGATCGGCCGGCGCGCCGGCTACTACCAGCCCGACGACGTGGACGCCGTGATCATGAAGCTCGACCTGACCGCACGCGCCGTGTCCGTTTTCAGGACGGATTCCGCCGATCCGCGCGAATCGGACGGGTCCGCCGAAGATTCGCGAAATGATCCTGAGAACGGGAAGGGATCCGATGACTGACCAGCCCCTCGTGCTCGGTATCGAGACGAGCTGCGACGAGACCGGGATCGGGATCGTCCGCGGTCGCACCCTGTTGTCCAACACGATCGCGTCGAGCATGGACGAGCACGCCCGCTACGGCGGCGTCGTGCCCGAGGTCGCCGCACGGGCGCATCTCGAGGAGATGCAGCCGGCGATCGAGCGGGCTCTCGCCGAGGCGCAGGTGCGGTTGGAGGACCTCGACGCCGTCGCCGTGACCAGCGGGCCGGGCCTCGCCGGCGCGCTCATGGTCGGCATCGGCGCGGCGAAGGGCCTGGCGGTGTCGCTCGGCAAGCCGCTCTACGCCGTGAACCACCTGGTCGGACACATCGCCGCCGACATCCTGACCCCCGACTCCGTGCCCCTCGAGTACCCGACGATCGCGCTGCTCGTCTCGGGCGGGCACACCTCGCTGCTGCACGTGCGCGACCTCACCACCGACGTCGAGCTGCTCGGCGAGACCGTCGACGACGCCGCCGGCGAGGCCTTCGACAAGGTCGCCCGCATCCTCGGCCTGCCGTATCCCGGGGGGCCCGAGATCGACCGGGCGGCCGTGGGAGGGGATCCGGCCGCGATCCGGTTCCCGCGCGGACTGTCCCGAGCGTCGGATCTGGACAGGCACCGCTACGACTTCTCGTTCTCCGGGCTGAAGACCGCGGTCGCCCGTTGGATCGAGCGGGAGGAGGCCGCGGGCAACCCGATCCCCGTCGCCGACGTCGCCGCGAGCTTCCGCGAGGCCGTGGTGGACGTGCTCGTGACCAAGGCACTGGCGGCCTGCGCCGACCGGGGCGTGCCCCGGCTGCTGCTGGGCGGCGGCGTGATCGCGAACCGTCGACTGCGCGAGGTCGCCCTCGCCCGGGCGGCAGAGGCGGGCGTCACGGTGCGCATTCCTCCGCTCCCGCTCTGCACCGACAACGGCGCCATGATCGCGGGGCTCGCGGCCGAGCTGATCGTCTCCGGCCGGCGCCCCTCGACGCTCGCGTTCGGCGCCGACTCGACGCTGCCGGTGACCGAGATCCAGGTCGCCGAGGACTCCTCCGGCGCGGAGGACGCACTCGTCCGCGCGGGCGCCGAGGTCGGATGATGGCGACCGCGGACGGCAAGGATCCGCAGCGCTACACGCGGCTGCCGACGGCTCCCGTGCCCGTGGGCGTGGAGAGCGGGCCCCAGCTGGACGGCGGGATCGAGCCCGAGGAAATGGAACTCGACCGCGACGGTGCGGCGGTGGCGCACGAGGAGTGGCACCCCACGGACGGCACCGAAGCACCCGTGCCGGCGCCCGCCGAGCCCCGGCTCGCGCCGTGGGCGCTGCTGTCCGCGATCGTCGCGCTGTTCGCCGCGCTGTTCGTCGGCTGGGGGATCCCCGTCGCGATCGTCTCGGTCATCGCCGCGATCATGTCGCTGCGCCGGCCGGAGGAGAACCGTGTCATCGCGGTCTGGGCGCTCGTGCTCGGGTGCGTGGCCACGCTGTACAGCGCGGGATGGCTGCTCTGGGCCGCCTACCGGTTCGGCTGGTTCGGATAGCGCCATGACGGATCCGGCGCAGGAGGAGGAACGGCGCGAACTGGAACGCCGTGCCTTCGGCCGGGACGGTTCCGGGCTGAGCCGGGACGAGGCCGCGCGCTTGACGGCGCTGCGGCGAGCCGCCCTTCCCCTCCCCACAGGGTCGGTGCAGCGGCAGGCCGCTGTGTCCCTCCCCACGGGGTCGTTGAGCGAGGACGGCGAAGCCGACCGAGACGAAACGCAGCGGAACGAGGGACCCCCGCACGCCGCCCCCGCTCCGCCGATGATGTCCCGTTCCTCCGACGGATCCGGCGATGTCGTCGGTGAAACGGGACAACGTCGGCTGTTCGAGACGGGTCGTGCCGGGATCCGGGCCTGGCTCGCGACGGGCCGCTGGAAGCGTCCGCGCTACCTCGTCGGCGGCCTGGCCGGGCTGCTCCTCGTCGGCGTGCTGATCGGCGTCGCGATCCCGAGGCCCCCCGACATCGGGCTTGCCCTGCGGGAGGGGGAGGGGGCGCGCGAGGCGGCTGTCGCGGCTGCGAACGACGACTTCGACCCCGGGTCGCTGCTCCTGCTCGCCCGAGAGCACGAGGGCCTGCTGTGGTACGCCTCGCAGGCGAACGGGAACCTGATCTGCGGGATCCTCGATGTGAGCGGTGCGCCTTCTCAGAAGCAGTGCCAGACCCGCGAGCAGGTCGGCGAGCGTCCACTCTACGTCTCCAGTCAGCAGGACGGAGCGTCCCCTCAGCTGACCGGAGTCACATCCGGAGACGGCTACGCAGGCACGATCATCCTGACCGCGCGTGGTCAGCCGCTCGCCGTGCTGAACCGCTACCAGATGATGTACGACGGCGCCTCGGGAATGAGCGCGGATGAGCGCGCGATGATGAAGAGGGTCGTCTCGGCGAACCATCTCGTCTATGCGCAGATCGTCGGACGGGTCGGAAAGATCCCGGTGTGGCTCGGCGACGACGGGACCGGCGGCCGATGCCTCGTCGTGGAGGACGGCGGCATGCAGAAGACCTGCGCGCCGAGCAGCGACGTGACCGTGGATCCGTTCTCAGGCGAGGAGCAGCCGTCGCTCAGCATGAGCCTGGGGCAGACCGCAGCGCATCCGGCAGTGCGCCTCGAATTCTGGGCGCCGCCCTATGCGGGCCAGTATCTGGTGGTCACCCCGGAGGACCGGGGCTTCTGGATGAACGCGGGCGCCGCGAACTGAGTCAGACCCGGTCTGCGAGGATCGCGTGCCGTCTGTCGCCGATGCGCACGAGGATCAGGGTCGCCTCGGCGGCCCCGCGCAGGTTCAGCTTCTTGCGGAACGCGGCCGGATCCACGTCCACGCCGCGCTTCTTGATCTCCAGGCGTCCGATTCCGGCTGTCTTGAGGGCGGCCCCGATCGCCTTCGGGTTCATCGGCAGCACCTCGCGCACCCGGAACGACGCCGCGAACGGGCTGTCGGCTGGAGCGTCGGACGTCAGATACGCGATGTGCGGATCCAGCATGCCGGCGTCGATGCTGCGCGCGAGGTCGCCGATCAGGCGTGCGCGGATCACGGCGCCGTCGGGCTCGTGCACATACGCGCCGAGCTCGCGCACCTCCGCGTCCTCGGTGTCGGCCGGGGCGGTCAGTTCGTGCGCCCGGTCGCCGCGGATCACGAGGGCCGCCCGCCGGACGCCCTCGCGTGCCAGCACGCCCGACCACAGCACGAGCTCCACGACGTCGCCGTCCGCGCTCACCCACTGCGCCTCGACATCGGCGGGGATCGCGTCGCGGTCGTGGGCGGGCCCGAGCTTGATGCCGGTGGGGATGTGCGCGGCGAGCGCGAACGCCCAGTCCAGCGAGGGGGAGTAGTCGTCTGCGGCCACGCGACGGGTCTCGGAATGCCCCGCCGTGCGCCGGGCCGGATCCAGCCACACCGCCGCCGACTCGGTGCCCTCGGAGGGCGCGTGATCCTCCGCGAATCCGTGCCGCACCTCGGCGTCGGATCCGAACGGCGCCAGGTTGTACGCCGCCAGCGCGGCCGTGACCTCGTCGGCGTCCACGGCCGTGACCCGCAGTCCTGCGCCGGCGAAGGCGAGCGCGTCGCCGCCGATCCCGCAGCCGAGGTCGGAAACGTGCGCGACCCCGGCGGCGCGCATCCGACCGGCATGACGTGCGGCGACCGCGAGCCTGGTCGCCTGCTCCAGGCCGGCGCGCGTGAACAGCATCCGGTCCGCGAACTCGCCGAATTTCGCCGCCGCCTTCGTGCGCAGCCGCGCCTGGCCGACCACGGCGGACACGAATTCCGGGGAGTGCCCCTCGGACCGCAGGCGCATGACAGCGCGGGCGGCCGCATCCGTGGATCCGATCTCGCCGAGCTCGTCGATCGCCCGCAGCGCCTCGGGCGTCAGCAGCGTTCGCAGTTCGCTCATATCCACGCGGTCCAGGCTATCCGTCCGCCGTGGGCGGACCGGCGTCTGCCCCCTCGAGACGTCACGCGACTGGCACTCTGATTGCATGAGTGCCAGCGATGCGCCTAGACTGTCGTTAGCACTCTCGGGCTGAGGGTGCTAATCAGTCTTGAACCGTCAAGAAAGAGGTAGACCGTGTCGGTTTCCATCAAGCCGCTCGAGGACCGCATCGTCATCAAGCAGGTCGAGGCCGAGCAGACCACCGCGAGTGGCCTGGTCATCCCCGACACTGCCAAGGAGAAGCCCCAGGAGGGCGAGGTCGTGGCCGTGGGTCCCGGTCGCATCGACGACAACGGCAACCGCGTTCCGCTCGACGTCGCCGTCGGCGACCGCGTGCTCTACAGCAAGTACGGCGGCACCGAGGTGAAGTTCGGCGCCGAGGAGTTCCTCGTGCTGTCCGCGCGCGACGTGCTCGCCGTCGTGGTGCGCTGAGCGCCCACTGACGTCTCGAAGGCCCGGATGCCCTGTGCATCCGGGCCTTCGTCGTGGGCGGGGACCGGAGGCGGATCCGCGTGCGGATCGGATTCGGCAGGCCGCGCGTCCTTCCTGCGGCAATAGGGTTGACCGGTGACCACCACCCCGCGCAGCGCCCAGACCGTGGGCGTCGCCTCCGCGATCGGCGCATACCTGCTGTGGGGCGTGCTGCCGCTCTACTTCCTGCTGCTGGCGCCGACCGGCCCCTGGGAGCTGGTCGCCTGGCGGGTCGCGCTCTCCTTCGTGTTCTGCCTCATCCTGCTGGCGATCACCCGCGGCTGGAAGCCGTTGATGGCGATCGTCCGGCAGCCGCGGCTGCTCGCGCTGACGGCGCTCGCCGGGGTTCTGATCTACATCAACTGGCAGGTGTTCGTCCTCGCCACCCTGAACGGCGAGATCGTCGAGACCAGCCTCGGCTACTTCATCAACCCGATCGGCACCATGCTGCTGGGCGTCTTCGTGCTGAAGGAGAAGCTGCGCCGGCTGCAGTGGGTCGCGATCGGGATCGCGACCGTCGCGGTGCTGGTGATCGTCTTCGCCCACGGCACGTTCCCGTGGATCGCGCTCTCGCTGACCGCCTCATTCGGCATCTACGGGCTCGTCAAGAAGAAGATCGGCCCCTCGGTCGACGCCGTGAGCGGACTCACCCTGGAGTCGTTCTGGCTGCTGCCGGTCGCTGTCGTGCAGCTGATCGCGGTGGGTCTCACCACGGGGATCACGATGGGCGCGAACGGTGCGCTGCATGCGAGCCTGCTCGCCTTCGCGGGTGTCGCCACCGCGGTGCCGTTGCTGCTGTTCGCCGCGGGAACCCGCCGGATCGGGCTGACCGTGATCGGCATGATCCAGTTCATCACCCCGATCATGCAGTTCCTGGTCGGCGTGCTCGTCATGCACGAGCCGATGCCGACCGAACGGTGGATCGGCTTCGCGATCGTGTGGGTCGCGATCGCCGTGTTCCTGATCGACCTCGCGCTCGCCGCCCGCCGCATCCGATCCGGCCGTGGCACGGTCCACGAGTCGAACCCCGGCACCGACACGATCCACGTGCCCTGACGCGCCGCCTCAGGTCCGCGTCACTTCTCACCCGCGGGTCGCTCCTTCGATGTGACGATGCGTCGACGAGCGACCCGAAGCTCCGCACGCGACGTCTGCAGGGAGTCGAAGACCGACCGGTCGAGTCGATCCGCACGATGCGAACGCACGTCTGCGGCGGATCCGGACCGGCGCTGGGGAGCCTGGGGAGGCGAGATGCTGGTGCAGCGATCGCCGTCCGGCGACGCCGTCGCGTGGCTGCGCTCCGCGGGGGCGAAGAGCGATGCGGCGTGGGCCGCGGAACCCGGCGATCAGCCGACCCGGTCCGCTCCCACCGGATCTCCGCCTCGCCTGATCCTCGGCGACATCACCATCGCCGCGCACGCGCTCCCTCCTGGTGCCGACCGCACATCGGGCGTCGCCGCCGGTCGCATGCGGCTGCTTCTGGTGCGCGGCGGACCCGTGCGGATCCCGTCCAGGAGCGGGCCCGTCGAGATCGGCGACGCCCAGGGCGTCCTCGTGACCGGCACCGCATCGGTGCGGATATCGACATCGCACGAAAGCGACGTGATCGCCGTCGGCATGCCGGTGGACGCGTTTCCCGAGCTGTCGCTGCCGCGGAACTCGGCGATCCTCCTCGAGGACGCGGTGCTGCTGGGCCCGATCGCCGCGTTCGTGCACACGCTCCACAGCGGAGGCCCGCTCGACCTCCTCTCCCGGGAGCGCTTCGCCCCGATCCTGCGCGACATGATCCTCGTCGCCATCCGGCGAGGGGTCGGCAGAGCGGGAGTGGCGTCAGTGCACTCCCTGCATCTGCGCGCCCTGGCGATCCTCCAGCGGCGGTACACCGAGGCGGCCCTCACCCCATCCGCGGTGGCCACCGAGATGAGCGTCTCGCTGCGTCACCTCGAACGCGAGTTCCAGCCGTCGGGTCGGACGATCCGCCAGGAGATCCGCCGCATCCGCGTCGCCGCCGCCGTGGCGCTGCTGCAGGAATCCGCCTCCACGGCGCAGACCGTCGACGCGATCGCCGCGCGGGTCGGATTCAGCAACGGCTCGAGCCTCGCCCGGGCGATCTCGGCGGAGGGCCTCGCGTCGCCCTCGCGCCTGCGGGCCGGCGGAAGACGTGGGGGAGTCGCCGACGGTCTTCATACCTGACGCGACCGGATTCGCACGTGGGTCGACCGGGTCGGGGAACGCGGGCGGGAGCGCGGAGCGGGGTCGATTGGATACCGGAGGACCACCGCCCCGAACCCGCGGGAGCGGTCTCAACGGCTCCCGCATGTCCGTATGCGTGAGGCGATAACGAACTGGAGCATCCCCATGACCGAGATCCGTTCCGAGCGCGGCTTCCCTCGCCGCACGATCGTCAAGGGCGCCGCGTGGTCGCTGCCGGTCATCGCCGCGGCGGCGGCGGCGCCGCTCGCGGCCGCGAGCGAGACGGCACCGGAGGCGAACTACGCGGAAGTCACGGCCACCGCCAATCCCAAGGTCGGCACCAACCCGAACTTCAAGATCCAGGGCCAGTACACCGACGGCGCCAACTACGTGGACGGTGCCCTCAAGGCTGGCACGCTGGTCACCTTCATCTTCGCGAACGGTGCGGCGGCGGCGTCGTACTCCGGGCTCTCCGGCCTGACGTTCGTCAGCGGCGACCCGGCCACCGGCGGCCCCGTCATCTTCCAGGTGACGGCCACGACGAGCAACCAGGTCAAGGTCACCTTCAACAACGTCGCCCCTGTGGGCGGCACCATCACCGCCGAGGTGCTGGGCGGAACCGGCACCGCGACCATCACCGCCTGAACGGTCAGGAGCGGATCCGGCACCCGTGTCGTCTCCGCTCAGGGAACGGCCGCCGTCGTGCCTGTGACGGCGGCCGTTCGCGTCGCGCGCGAGAGCGCCGTTCCTGGGAATACCCCACCCGGCGCGGCGCTTAGAATCGATACACGCGCGCGAGAAAGAGGAGCCCCGCAACCCATGGAGCAGCACGACCCGTTCGGTTTTGTCGGATTGACCTACGATGACGTCCTGCTCCTGCCCGGGCACACGGATGTGATCCCCAGCGAGGCGGACACCTCCTCGCGTGTGACGCGCCGCATCTCGGTCGCCACCCCGTTGCTCTCCAGCGCGATGGACACCGTGACCGAGGCGCGCATGGCGATCGCCATGGCGCGCGAGGGCGGGCTGGGCATCCTGCACCGCAACCTCTCGATCGCCGACCAGGCCGCGCAGGTCGACCGCGTCAAGCGCAGCGAGTCGGGCATGATCACCGATCCGATCACCACGACCCCCGACGCGACGATCGCCGAGGTCGACGCGATGTGCGCCAAGTACCGCATCTCGGGCCTGCCCGTCGTCGACCCCGACGGCCGTCTGGTCGGCATCGTCACGAATCGCGACATGCGCTTCGTCTCCGGATCCGCCAAGCAGACCACGCTCGCGCGTGATGTGATGACGAGCGAGAACCTCGTGACCGCGCCCGTCGGCGTCGAGGCCGCGCAGGTCATCGCGCTGTTCGCAAAGCACCGCGTCGAGAAGCTGCCGCTCATCGACGCGGACGGCAAGCTCGCGGGTCTGATCACCATCAAGGACTTCGACAAGAGCGAGAAGTACCCGCTGGCCACCAAGGACGACCAGGGCCGGCTCCGCGTCGGCGCGGCGATCGGCTTCTTCGGTGACGCCTGGGAGCGAGCCGAGGCGCTGCGCGACAAGGGCGTGGACGTGCTCGTCGTCGACACGGCCAACGGCCAGTCGCAGGGCGTGATCGACCTGGTCAAGCGACTCAAGGCGGATCCATCCTTCGCGCACATCGACATCATCGGCGGCAACGTCGCGACCCGTGAGGGTGCCCAGGCGCTTGTCGACGCCGGAGTGGACGCCGTCAAGGTCGGCGTCGGCCCGGGCTCGATCTGCACCACCCGCATCGTCGCCGGTGTCGGCGTGCCGCAGGTCACCGCGGTGTACGAGGCGTCGCTCGCCGCGCGTCCCGCCGGCATCCCGGTCATCGCCGACGGCGGTCTGCAGTACTCCGGCGACATCGCCAAGGCGGTCGTCGCCGGTGCCGACGCCGTGATGCTCGGATCCCTGCTCGCGGGCACCGAGGAGTCCCCGGGCGAGATCGTGTTCCAGGGCGGCAAGCAGTTCAAGCTGTATCGCGGCATGGGCTCGCTCGGCGCGATGCAGACCCGCGGCAAGCAGACGTCCTATTCGAAGGACCGCTACTTCCAGGCCGATGTGCCCAGCGACGACAAGCTCATCCCCGAGGGCATCGAGGGCCAGGTGCCCTACCGCGGTCCGCTCTCCGCCGTCGCGTACCAGCTTGTCGGCGGGCTGCGTCAGTCGATGTTCTACGTCGGAGCGCGCACGATCGAGGAGCTCAAGACCCGCGGCAAGTTCGTCCGCATCACGGCGGCAGGTCTCAAGGAGTCGCACCCGCACGACGTGCAGATCGTGGTCGAGGCGCCGAACTACAAGCGCTGAGACGACCAGAAGGGGCCCGGATCCGATCGGATCCGGGCCCCTTCGTCTATCCCCTGATGGTCCGTACCGGCTTGGATCCAGGCCATCGGCGAGTCCAGGGTCGCGACTCAACTGACTGAACATTTCCCGGATGGCTGAAGGAACCGAGCGGATCCATCCGCCATCCGGGAATCCCTCAGCCGAACGGCCGAGTCGGAGTCCAGGCGAGCGAGCGGGACGGGCACCGAGGGGATCAGCCAGCGGCGACGGGCTCCGGTGCAGCGGACTCCGCCTCGACGCCGGCCGCATCGTCCACGTGCCCGCCCCTGCCGGCCGGCAGCCAGAGCGCGATGACCGTGGCGACCAGCAGCACCGCGGCGCCGGTGAACACGGCGGGGCGGGCGGCGTCGACGTAGTGGTCGGGCAGCAGCTGGCCGCCCGCGCCCACGAAGATCGCGGTCATCACGGCGGTGCCGAGGGCGACGCCCAGCTCGCGGAGCGTGGAGTTGACGCCCGACGCCTTGGCGTGGTCGACGAGGCCGAGCGTGGCGAGCAGCGCCGTCGCCGAGGGGGCGAACACGAGGCCCATGCCGACGCCGGCGAGGATGAAGGGCGCGACGAGGGCGGCGTACGGCACGTCCGTGGCGAGCAGCGCGGCGAGCCAGCCCAGCGCGATGCCCTGCAGCAGCAGGCCCGTCACGAGCAGGACCCTGGTGCCGACGCGCGGGGCGATCAGGCCTGCGAGCGGCGCCACGAACATCGGGGCGAGCGTCCAGGGCGTGGTCTGCACGGCGGCCTCGAGTGGAGTCGCCCCCTGCACCACCTGCAGGAATTGGATCAGGATGAAGACGGATCCGAACGTGCCGAAGCTGAAGGCGAAGCCGACGACGTTCGTGAGCGAGAACGACCGGTCCCGGAACAGTCGCAGCGGCACCAGCGGCGTGGCCGAACGCAGCTGCCAGACCAGGAACGCGATCACGAGCGCGCCGCCCAGGGCGAGCTCGGCGATCACGCCGATCGTGTCCCAGCCGTCGTCGTTGCCGCGCACGATCGCATGCACGAGCGCGAGCACGCCACCGGCCGCGAGCACCGCGCCCGGCACGTCGATGCGCACGCGGGCGCCGAAGTCGTTGCCCAGCACGAGCAGGGCGAGCGGGATCGCGATCACCGCGACGGGCACGTTGATCCAGAAGATCGCCTGCCAGTTCCAGCCCTCCATGATCGCGCCGCCGATGAGCGGGCCGACGGCGACGCCGAGTCCGGAGACACCGCCCCAGATGCCGATCGCGAGCGGGCGGCGGGCGGCAGGCACCGCGCCGGTGAGCAGCGCGAGCGACAGCGGCATGACGGCGGCGGCGCCCAGCCCCTGCACGGCGCGGGCGGCGATGAGCTGACTAGGGTCGGTGCTGAGCGCCGCGAACAGCGAGCCCGCCCCGAACAGCGCGATGCCGAGGGCGAACACGGTGCGGCGGCCGAACCTGTCGCCGAGCGCGGAGGCGACGAGGATCGCCCCGGCGAAAGCCAGGGTGTAGGCGTTCACGAACCACTGCAGCTGCTCGATCGTGGCGCCCATCTCGCGGTGCAGCACGGGCAGGGCGTTGGTCATGACGAGGTTGTCGAGGGTCGCCATGAACATTGGCAGGGAGGCGGCGGCGATGACGAGCGCGACCGGGCGCGATCGCCGCGGAGCGAGAGCGGCGCGGCTCCGGCGAGCGGCCGGGGCGGGTGAGGGAACGGTCATGGGAAGCTCCAGTTGTAATTGGATGATTACTAGCGCTGGAGTCAATGTAGTAATCGTATGATTACAAAGTCAAGTCATTCGCTGATAACCTTTCGCCATGACCTCCGCAGCGCCCACGGACACCGGCATCGGCGAGGACTCCGGTCGCCGCCTCTCCTCCCAGGAGCGTCGCGCGCAGATCATCCTCGCGGCGCTCACCGTCTTCGGATCCCGCGGCTACGAGGGCGCCACCACCGACCAGGTGGCCAAGGCCGCCGGCGTCAGCCAGCCGTACGTCGTGCGTCTGTTCGGATCCAAGGAGAACCTCTTCCTCGCGACGATCGAGTTCGCCCTCGACCGCCTTCTCACTGTCTTCCGCGAGGCGCTCGTGGCGTCCGACGAGGGGGGCGAGCGCCCGCTGGGCAAGCGCATCGGCGAGGCGTACGTCGACCTCATTGAGGTGCGCGGCCTGCATCAGACGCTCGCGCACGCCTACCTCCTCGGCAGCAACCCGGCCATCGGCGCCGCCGCGCGCCAGGGATTCGCGAAGGTGTGGCGCTTCTTCCGCGATGACATGGGCCTCGACGCAGACGAGGCCCGCACCTTCCTCGCCGAGGGCATGCTGATCAGCACCATGATCGGACTCCGGATCGTGGACGACTACGGATCCGATCCGCAGATCACCGAGCTGTTCCGGGCGTGCTTCCCGAACAAGCTGCCGCATGTGCTCGAGGTGCTGCCGCGCAACGAGCACCGGCTCTAGTAGCCGCATCAGGCTCGGAGCCGGGGCGTCGGCGCCGCGGCGCCGCAGGAGGTCTCGCGACGCCGCATGACGGCGGATGTCCGTCGATGACGGACCTGCGGCGCCGGGGTGCGGGAGCCGAATATGGTCACGCCATGACTCTCCTCCAGGACACCACCGCCCCTATCGCCGACGTCACGCCCGAGCAGCGCGCGGAGCGTCTGAACGACGCCGGCTCCGCATGGAACGAGCGCATCGCCGCCGACCCCGCGAACGCGCAGCTGACATACAAGGTCGTGGGACGGGGCATCGGATCCGTGGGCACCGAGATCCGTGCGGGTAAGCACACGTTCCTCGTGGACGAGCCGGCCGGGCTCGCCGGCGATGACGCCGCCGCCAGCCCCGTCGAGTACGCGTTGGGTGCCCTCGTCTCGTGTCAGGTCGTCGTGTTCCGGCTCTACGCCCAGGCTCTCGGCCTCACGATCGACGAGATCGAGATCACGGCCGAGGGCGACCTCGACGTGCGCAAGCTCTTCGGCATCGATGAGTCCGGACGCGCCGGGTTCCACGACGTCCGCGTGCGGGTCGACATCACCGGTCCGAACTCCGCCCTGGACTACGAGCGGCTCCGCGCCGTCGTCGAGGAGCACTGCCCGGTGCTCGACCTGTTCGCGAACCCGGTGCCGACCTCGGGCGCCCTTCTCGCCTGATAGCCTGGTCGGCTCGCCATTGCGCACACGCGCGCGGGCGGAAGGACCACCACCGTGGGATACATCGATGTCGCCGGCGTCTCGCTCACCCTGCCCGACGGCCGCCCCCTGCTCGACGAGGCCTCGTTCCGCGTCGGCGCCGGATCCACCAGCGCCCTGATCGGACCGAACGGGGCCGGCAAGTCCACGATCCTGCGGATCATCCGTGGCGAACAGGCGCCGGACGCCGGGGTCGTGACGATCGACGGATCCCTCGGTGTGATGGATCAGTTCGTGGGTCACGGCCACGAGGGGCAGACCGTGCACGAGCTGCTCATCGCGGTCGCGCCCGCGCGCATCAGGGCGGCGGCCGAGGCGCTCGAGGCCGCCGAGAACGCCCTCATCGAGGACGACGCCGAGCCCACGCAGATGCGGTACGCGACCGCGATCGCGGAGTACGCGGATGCCGGCGGGTACGAGCACGAGACGGTGTGGGACCAGTGCGCGGTCGCCGCTCTCGGCGTCCCGTTCGAGCGGGCGCGATTCCGCGATCTCGCGACCCTGTCCGGCGGCGAGCAGAAGCGGCTCGCCCTCGAGGCGCTGCTGCGCGGTCCTGACGACGTGCTGCTGCTCGACGAGCCCGACAACTACCTCGATGTACCGGGCAAGCGCTGGCTCGAGGAACGGCTGCGGGAGACCCAGAAGACGGTGCTGCTCGTCTCGCACGACCGCGAACTGCTCGCCAGGGCGGCCGACCGCATCGTGACGCTCGAGCCGGGCGGCGCGGGCGCGACCGCGTGGGTGCACGGCGGCGGGTTCGCGACCTACCATCAGGCGCGGACCGACCGGATGGACCGGCTCGACGAGCTGCGCCGACGCTGGGATGAGCAGCACGAGAAGCTGAAGACCCTGGTCGCGAACCTCAAGGTCAAGGCCGCCGCGAACGACGGCTTCGCCTCGCGCTACCAGGCGGCGCAGACGAGGCTGCGCAAGTTCGAGGAGGCGGGACCGCCCGAGGAGCGCCCGCCCGCGCAGGACTTCGACATGCGGCTGCGGGGTGCGCGCACGGGCAAGCGCGCGATCGTCTGCACAGGCCTCGAGCTGACCGGCCTCATGCGCCCCTTCGACGCCGAGCTCTGGTTCGGCGATCGTGTCGCCGTGCTGGGGTCGAACGGATCCGGCAAGTCGCACTTCCTGCGGCTGCTGGCCCGCGGCGGCAGCGACCCGGATCCGACTCTCGGACACCTCACCGGCGCGGGGGAGCGGCTGGACGAGGTCGCCCACACCGGTGCGGCGGTGCTCGGCGCCCGCGTCGTGCCCGGCCTGTTCGCCCAGACGCACGCGCATCCGGAGTTCGCCGGGCGCACCCTGCTGGAGATCCTGCACCGGGGTGACGACCGCAGGACGGGCATGCCCCGCGACGCCGCGAGCTCGGCGCTGGACCGTTACGGGCTGGTGCGGCAGGCGCAGCAGGAGTTCGCGCAGCTCTCCGGCGGGCAGCAGGCCCGGTTCCAGGTGCTGCTGCTCGAGCTCTCCGGTGCGACGCTGCTGCTGCTCGACGAGCCCACGGACAACCTCGACCTCGAGTCGGCCGAGGCCCTCGAGGATGCGATCGCGCGGTTCGAGGGCACGGTCGTCGCGGTCACCCACGACCGCTGGTTCGCGCGCTCGTTCGACCGCTTCCTGGTGTTCGGCGAGGACGGCGGGGTCTACGAGTCGGACGCTCCGGTGTGGGACGAGCGCCGGGTCGCGCGCACCCGCTGAGCGGCAGAGGCAACCCGGGTAGGCTGGGGTCGTGACTCAGGAGATCGAGCTCGGCCGAGGCAAGCGCGCGCGTCGCGCATACACGTTCGACGACATCGCGGTGGTGCCCTCGCGGCGCACCCGCAACCCGGAGGACGTCTCCACCGCGTGGACGATCGACGCGTTCCCGTTCGAGATCCCGGTGCTCGGCGCCCCGATGGACTCGGTGATCAGCCCCCGCACGGCGATCATGCTGGGTCAGCTCGGCGGCCTCGGTGTGCTCGACCTCGAGGGCCTGTGGACCCGGTACGAGGATCCGCAGCCGCTGCTCGCCGAGATCGCCGGCCTCGACGAGGCGACGGCGACCTCGCGCATGCAGGAGCTGTACGCCGAGCCGATCAAGCCGGAGCTGATCAAGGCGCGCCTGGCCGAGATCCGCGACGCCGGTGTCACGGTCGCCGGATCCCTCACGCCGCAGCGCACCCAGGAGCTCTACCAGACCGTCGTCGAGGCGGGCGTCGACCTCTTCGTCATCCGCGGTACGACCGTCTCCGCCGAGCACGTGTCGAGCGTCGCCGAGCCGCTCAACCTGAAGAAGTTCATCTACGACCTCGACGTCCCGGTGATCGTCGGCGGCGCCGCCACCTACACCGCGGCTCTGCATCTCATGCGCACGGGCGCGGCGGGCGTGCTCGTCGGCTTCGGCGGGGGAGCGGCCTCGACCACGCGCGCCACGCTGGGCATCCACGCGCCGATGGCGACCGCGGTCTCCGACGTCGCCGCCGCGCGCCGCGACTACCTCGACGAGTCGGGCGGCCGCTACGTGCACGTGATCGCCGACGGCGGCGTCGGCACCTCGGGCGACATCGTCAAGGCTCTCGCGATGGGCGCGGATGCGGTCATGCTCGGTGTCGCGCTCGCGCGTGCCACCGACGCCCCGGGCCAGGGCTTCCACTGGGGACCCGAGGCGCACCACCCGAAGCTTCCGCGCGGTCGGCGCGTGGCGGTCGACGGCGTCGCGACGCTCGAGGAGATCCTCTACGGCCCGGCCCCGGTGGCCGACGGCACCGCCAACCTCATCGGCGCACTGCGCAAGTCCATGGCGACCACGGGATACTCCGACCTCAAGGAATTCCAGCGCGTCGAGGTCGTGCTCTCGCCGTACGAGTCCTGAACGTCCGCCGTTCTTGAACCGCCCCGTGTCGTCTTCGCAGCACCCCGCCGTTCCGGCTCAGGAGTTTCCGCCGACCCTGCGCGAGGTCATGCTGCGTGGCCGCTGGATCGGCATGCTGCTGCTGTGCCTCGTGGTGGCCGGCGTGTTCGCCTGGCTCGGCCAGTGGCAGCTCGGCCGCGCCATCGACACCAACCCGCCGCCGCCCGGGGCGACCGAGAAGGTGCTGCCGATCGACCAGGTCGTGAAGCCGGGCGCCTATCTGGACGCGCCGCTGGTCGGCCAGCGGACCCGGACCAGCGGATCCTGGATCCCGGGTGACTTCCTCATCGTCTCGTCGCGTTTCAACGACGGCGTCGAGGGCTACTGGGTGACCGGGCAGCTGCGCATCGCCGGCACCGCGAAGCCTACCTCCCTCGCCGTCGCGATCGGCTGGGCGCCTGACGAGAAAGCCGCCCAGGCCGCGGTGCAGAGGCTGGAGAAGACCGCAGACGGATCCGTTCTCACCGCCACCGGTCGCCTCATCTCCGACGAGGGGCCCGTCGCGCCCCCGCAGGATCAGCCTGCCCGCATGGACCGCATGTCGCCGGCGGCGCTGCTCGGCTTCTGGCATGACACCGCGGAGTTGAACGTGTACCGGCCGTACCTCGCCTCCGGCACCCCGCTCGGCGGTCTCGACACGATCTCCTCGCCGGCGCCGGAGGAGCACTCCTCGGTCAACTGGCTGAACATCTTCTACGCCGTGGAGTGGGCGATCTTCGCCGGCTTCGCGTTCTACCTCTGGTACCGCCTCGCGAAGGACGCCTGGGAGCGAGAGGTCGAGGACTTCGACGAGCGGCGCGGCACCGCCGACTGAGTCGCCCCCGCTCGTCTGCGCGCGCCGGAGTGCGCGTCTGAGCGCGGGAGGTTACGCCGATGCGCGTTCGCGCGGGCCGAGGGACGCGACCCCAGTGCTCCGTTGGTGACGAGCCGATGAACAGCTTTCAGCCAGTGCATATCTTCCTTGAAGAGGGTCCATAGGCTCGCCTATCGTCGGTGAGGTGTGCGGCTGCCCGAATGCGCCGCGCACCGACGGTCCCGACCGGGAGCCGTCGCATCCGTTCCGTGGAGGCAGCGCTGATGAAGTCCGTCCCCGATGATGGGAACCGCATGGTCCCCTCGTCGTTCCGCAGAAGAGGGGCGCGACTCGGCGCCCTCGCCGCGACCACCGTCGCCGCGCTGAGCTTCGGCTGCCTGGCAGCCGTCCCGGCGTTCGCCGACACGACCGGCACCGGTGTCGTGATCAACGAGGCCTACCTCTCCGGCGGCAGCGCCGGCGCGGCCTACACGAACAAGTTCGTGGAGCTCTACAACCCGACGCACACGGCCGTCACGCTCGACGGGCTGTCCCTGCAGTACCGCTCGGCGGCCGGAACCGGGAACTCGAACGGTACCGTCGCGCTCTCCGGTACGATCGCGGCCGGCAGCTACTACCTCATCCAGGGCAGCAGCAACGGATCGAACGGCGCGGCCCTGCCCACGCCCGACGCGACCAGCACCCTGAACCCGAGCGGCGCTTCCGGCACGATCGCCCTGGTCAAGGGCGCAACGGCGATCAGCCTCCCGACCGGATCCGTCGCCGGTAACGCCGACGTGATCGACCTGCTCGGCTACGGCGCGTCCAACACCTTCGAAGGTGCGGCGGCCACGGCCCCCGCAGGCAACACCGACGTCAAGTCCCTCAACCGGACGAACGGGGCCGACTCGGATTCGAACAGCGCCGACTTCACGCTGTCCGCCACGCTCACCCCGAAGAACACGTCCGCGGCGGCCGAGTTCCCGACCGACCCCGGCACGGGCCCCGAGCCGACCCCCACCCCGACGCCGACCGATACCCAGGCCCCGGGCGAGACCAAGACCATCGCCGAGGTCCAGGGCACGACCGACACCTCGCCGTTCGTCGACCAGACCGTCACGGTGCAGGGCATCGTGACGGGCGACTACCGCACCGGCGGGTACAAGGGCATCAGCATCCAGACCGAAGGCACGGGCGGCGACGTCAAGACCGACGGCGCCTCGGACGGCATCTTCGTCTACCTCAACGCGCTGGCCCCGTCCATCGCCCGCGGCGACCTCGTCACCGTGACCGGCAAGGTCTCCGAGTACTTCGGCCAGACCCAGATCAACCCGGCCGCGGTCGGAGACGTCTCCGTCGTTAAGGCCGGCGTCGGCGTGCCGCAGCCGGTCGCGCTGCCCGACAGCGTGCGCGGCGCCGACCGTGAGGCGTACGAGAACATGCTCGTCGCGCCCACCGGCACCTACAAGCTCGCCTCCAGCCACCAGCTCTACAACTACGGCGCGCTGTGGCTCAACGCGGGTGACAAGCTCAACGTCAAGGCCACCGAGCTCGCTCGCCCCGGCGCCGACGCCGACGCGATCACCGCCGCGAACCGAGCGAACCGGATCCTGCTCGACGACGGCTGGTCCTCGCAGATCGGCAAGGGCGGCCACACCGGCGGCCAGCCGTACTTCACCAAGGACACGGTCGTTCGCAACGGCGACACCGTGAACTTCCCCGCCGAGGGCGAGATCCTGCAGTACGGCTTCGACGACTGGCGCCTGCAGCCGGTGGTGCCGATCTCCGGCACCAGCGATGCGTCGCACAAGCCGACCTTCGGCAGCGAGAACCCGCGCCCGGCCGCACCTCCGGCCGTCGGGGGAGACGTGAAGGTGGCGTCGTTCAACGTCTACAACTTCTTCACGACGCTCTCGAGCCAGGACGCGAACGCCCGCGGCGCCAAGACCGACGCGCAGTTCCAGATCCAGCGCTCCAAGATCGTTTCGGCGATCAACGGGCTGGGCGCCGACGTCGTCGGTCTCATGGAGGTCGAGAACGGACCGAAGTTCGGTCTCGCCCTCGACGCGCCGCTCAAGAACCTCGTGCAGGGGCTCAACGACGCGGCCGGATCCGAGGTGTGGGATTACGTCCGCACGCCCGCGGCGCTGAACGACCCGTCGATCACCGACGCGATCACGACCGCGATCATCTACAAGAAGGCGTCCGTCACGCTCAAGGGCGACGCGTCGACCATCGTCGACGAGACCGTCTTCGGCAACGCCCGCGAGCCGATCGCGCAGACGTTCCAGACCGCTCAGGGCCGCATCCTCTCCGTTGTCACGACGCACCTGAAGTCGAAGTCCCCGCCGCAGAACGCGGGCCCCGAGCCGGCCGACGGGCAGGGCTTCTTCAACGCCGACCGCGTCGCCCAGGCCAAGGCCGAGCTCGCGTTCGCGCAGAAGGTGCAGAAGGACTCGGGCAGCGATGACGTCTTCCTCGTCGGCGACTTCAATGCCTACGGCAAGGAGGACCCGATCGACGTCTTCACCCAGGCAGGGTGGACCGATGTCGAGCCGACGCACGCCGCGGGCCAGTACACCTACTCCTTCGACGGCGAGCTCGGATCCCTGGACCACGTGATCGCGTCGCCCTCCGCGGCGAAGGCCATCACCGGCGCCGGAGTGTGGAACATCAACTCGCCCGAGTGGAGCGACCGCGGCTACGCGTTCGCGGCCACCGAGGCGGGCACTCCGTACCGCTCCAGCGACCACGACCCGATCCTCGTCGGCGTCAAGGGCGCGGCGGATCCGATCGACATCAACGTCGCGACGATCAACGACTTCCACGGTCGCATCGAGGCCGACGGCGCCGCCGCCGGAGCCGCGGTGCTGGCCGGAGCGGTCGAGCAGATCCGGGCCCAGAACCCGAACACGATCTTCGCGGCCGCGGGCGACCTCATCGGCGCCTCCACGTTCACATCCTTCATCCAGCAGGACAACCCGACGATCGACGCGCTCAACGCGGCCGGTCTCGATGTGAGCGCGGCAGGCAACCACGAGTTCGACCAGGGTTACGCCGACCTCCGCGACCGTGTGGAGAAGCGCGCCGACTGGACCTACCTCAGCTCGAACGTGTTCCTGACCGCCACCGGCGAGCCCGCGCTCACCCCGGCCTGGGTCAAGGACATCAAGGGCGTCAAGGTGGGCTTCATCGGAGCCGTCACCGAGGACCTGCCGACCCTCGTCTCGCCGGACGGGATGAAGGGCCTCGAGGTCCGCAGCATCCCCGAGTCGGTGAACAAGGTCGCGAAGCAACTGCGCGACGGCGACGCCTCCAACGGCGAGGCCGACGTGATCATCCTGCTCGTGCACGAGGGGGCGACCACGACCGACGTGGCCAGCATCACCCCCGAGTCGCGTCTGGGCGAGATCGTGAACGGCGTCTCGAAGGACGTCAACGCGATCGTCTCTGCGCACACGCACCTCGCGTACAACCACGTGATCGACGGGCGTCCGGTGGTCTCGGCCGGGCAGTACGGCGAAAACCTGGGCCTGATGGACATCAAGGTCGACCCGACGAGCAAGAAGCTCCTCTCGATCACCAACGAGATCAAGCCGCTCACGGTGGGCGGCAAGCCCGCCTTCCCGGCCGACCCGAAGGTGCAGGCGATCGTCGACGCCGCCAAGGCGAAGGCCGCGGAGCTGGGTTCGGTCAAGCTCGGCGACATCACCGCCGACTTCAACCGGGCCCGTCAGAGCGACGGCAAGACGGAGAATCGCGGCGGCGAGTCCACCTTGGGCAACTTCGTCGCCGACGTGCAGAAGTGGTCGACCGGCGCGGACTTCGCGGTCATGAACCCGGGCGGTCTGCGTGCCAACCTCACCTACGCGTCGAGCGGCGCGGGGGACGCGGACGGCAGCGTCAGCTACAAGGAGGCTGCGACCGTGCAGCCCTTCGCCAATACGCTCATGACGGTGAAGCTCACCGGAGCGCAGGTGAAGCAGGTGCTCGAGCAGCAGTGGCAGCCCGCCGGTTCGGCGCGTCCGTTCCTCAAGCTGGGCGTCTCCAAGGAGCTGACCTACACGTACGACCCGGCCGCCGCGGCGGGTTCGCACATCACGCGCATCCTGGTGAACGGCGCTCCGATCGATCCGGCCGCGACCTACACCGTGGGCGCGAACGCCTTCCTCGCGGCGGGCGGTGACGCGTTCACCGCGTTCCAGAAGGGCACCGACAAGAAGGACACCGGCAAGGTGGACCTGCAGTCGATGGTCGACTGGTTCGCGGCGAACAAGACAGCATCCCCTGACCTCGCCCAGCGCGCGGTCGGCACGGTGCTCTCCGCTCCCGCCGACGCGGCCGGTTACAAGGCAGGGGAGAGCGTCACGCTGAACCTCAGCTCGCTCGCGTTCACCGCGGGGGAGAAGGCGCCCGGTGACGTCACGGTCTCGCTCGGCGGCAAGGACCTGGCCACCGCGCCGGTGAACCCGGCCATGTCTCTGGACGCCTACGACGAGGCGGGCACGGCCACGCTGACGTTCACGATCCCCGAGGGCGTGACCGGTGCGCAGGCGCTGCACGTCTCGGTCGCCGGCACCGGCACCGCGGTGCAGCTGCCGATCACGGTCGCCGGATCCGACACCGGATCCTTCAACGGCACCGTCTCGGTCGGCGCGGCCAAGGTCCTCGCGGGCGAGAAGCTGACGCTGACCGGCCAGGCCTTCGAGCCCGGCGAGACGCTGACGCTGCAGCTGCGCGAGCAGGGCAAGAAGGGCACGGTCATCGACCTCGGCACCGTCAAGGTCGGCGGTGACGGCTCGTTCTCCGTGTCGCCGGTGGTGCCGCGCTCGACCAAGGGCGGCGACTACCTCGTCGCCGCGACCCAGGCCGACGGCGACGAGGCGACCGCCGCCGTCACCGTGGTGCGCGGGAAGGGCCAGCTCAAGCTCGGCTCCTCCTCGGTCGCCGCGGGCGGCAGCATCACGATCGCGGGCTCGGGTCTCGATGAGAACCAGGCCGTCGCGCTCGAACTGCACTCCACCCCGGTCTCCCTGGGATCTGTGACGACCGACGCGGACGGCGCGTTCTCGGCGACCATCACGATCCCCGCGGGCACCACACCCGGAGAGCACCACGTGGTGGCGATCCTGGCGGACGGCACCCAGATCACCGCGGCGATCACCGTCGCCGCGGCGGGATCCGCGGCCGGCGGCGGTCTCGCGCTGACCGGTGCGGACTCGGGCTCGTTCCTGCTCCTCGCCGCGGTGCTGCTCGCACTCGGCCTGGGCCTGATCGTGGCCCGTCGTCGCCTGCGCGCGGAGTGATCCTCCCGCGCTGACCGCGAAGGCCGTCGGATCCTCGGATCCGGCGGCCTTCGCCGTTCCCGGGGCCTTCGGTCGCACTTCAGGTGCCCGGAAAGCGCGCACAGGTCGGCCGCTTAGAATAGACCCATGCCCGAACCGAAAGCCGCGAGCTTCCCGGCCATCCGCGGGGCGCTGAAGTTCTACCAGATCGCTTCCGTGATCACCGGCGTCATGCTCCTGCTCCTGGTCACGGAGATGGTCCTCAAGTACACCCCGATCCATCTCGAGCTCTTCGCCGGCGGATCCGGCGGCTTCCTCTGGTTCGCCCCGGTCGTCGAGGGCCTGCACGGGGGCCTCGAATCCACCGGCAACGGTCTGAACCTCTCGATGGGGATCCTGGTCGCGCACGGCTGGTTCTACGTCGTGTACCTCTTCGCGTGCTTCCGGGTGTGGAGTCTGATGCGCTGGCCGTTCCTGCGCTTCATCCTGCTCGCCCTCGGCGGCGTCGTGCCGTTCCTCTCCTTCATCATGGAGACCCGCGTCGCCCGCGAGGTGAAGGCGTACCTCGCCACGCGGGAAGCCTCCGCCGACCAGACCTCCTCGACCACTCCCGCCACGGAAGGTGCCCGTTGACCGACAACACTCCCGACACCGAGCAGCGCCCCGCCCTCGTCGTCGACTTCGGTGCGCAGTACGCGCAGCTGATCGCCCGCCGCGTCCGCGAGGCCGGTGTCTACAGCGAGATCGTGCCGCACACGGCGACCGCCGCCGAGATCGCGGCCAAGAACCCGGTCGCCCTGATCCTCTCCGGCGGTCCGTCGTCGGTCTACGAGGAGGGCGCGCCGCAACTGGACCCGGCCGTGTTCGAGCTCGGGGTCCCGACGCTGGGCATCTGCTACGGCTTCCAGTACATGGCGCGCACGCTCGGCGGCGAGGTCGCCAACACGGGCCTGCGCGAGTACGGCGCCACCGACGCGATGATCCCGGTGAACGACTCCACGCTGCTCGGCGGTCAGCCCGCAGAGCAGAACGTGTGGATGAGCCATGGCGACCAGGTCGCCCGCGCCCCCGAGGGCTTCGAGGTTCTCGCCTCGACCGGTTCCACCAAGGTCGCCGCGTTCGCGGACGAGGAGCGCAAGCTCTACGGCGTGCAGTGGCACCCCGAGGTGAAGCACTCCGACCACGGTCAGGAGATCATCGAGAACTTCCTGCACAAGGGGGCGGGCCTGCCCGCCGACTGGAACAGCGACAACGTCATCGCCGAGCAGGTCGAGCGGATCCGCGCCCAGGTCGGCGACGCCCGCGTGATCTCCGCGATGTCGGGCGGCGTCGACTCCGCCGTCTCGACCGCGCTCGTGCACAAGGCGATCGGCGACCAGCTCACCGCGGTCTTCGTGGATCACGGTCTACTGCGCAAGGGCGAGCGCGAGCAGGTCGAGCGCGACTTCGTCGCGGCGACGGGCGTGCGTCTCATCACCGTCGACGCGGCCGACACGTTCCTCGGCCACCTGGCCGGCGTGACGGATCCGGAGACCAAGCGCAAGATCATCGGCCGCGAGTTCATCCGCGCCTTCGAGCAGGTGCAGCGCGACCTCGTCGAAGAGGCCAAGGCCTCGGGGGAGAAGGTCAAGTTCCTCGTGCAGGGGACCCTGTACCCCGATGTCGTCGAGTCCGGCGGCGGTGCCGGCACCGCGAACATCAAGTCGCACCACAACGTCGGAGGCCTTCCCGACGACCTCGACTTCGACCTGATCGAGCCGCTGCGCACCCTGTTCAAGGACGAGGTGCGCGCGATCGGTCGCGAGCTCGGGATCCCCGACGCGATCGTCGGCCGCCAGCCGTTCCCCGGGCCGGGTCTCGGCATCCGCATCATCGGCGAGGTCAACCGCGAGCGTCTCGACATCCTGCGCGAGGCCGACGCGATCGCTCGCGAGGAGCTCACGCTCGCCGGGCTCGACCAGACCATCTGGCAGTGCCCGGTCGTGCTGCTCGCCGACGTGCGCTCCGTGGGCGTGCAGGGTGACGGCCGCACCTACGGCCACCCCGTCGTGCTGCGCCCGGTGTCATCCGAGGACGCGATGACCGCCGACTGGACCCGTCTGCCCTACGACGTGCTGGCGAAGATCTCGAACCGGATCACGAACGAGGTGTCCGAGGTCAACCGGGTCGTGCTCGACGTGACGTCGAAGCCGCCGGCAACCATCGAGTGGGAGTGACGAAGGAGCTCCCGCTCGACGAATGGCACCGGTGGCACTCGGCCGCGCCAGCGGTCGAGTGGGAGTGATCTCCCGATAGTGACGTTCGGGAGGGCGCGGGCTTCGGCTCGCGCCCTTCCACTGTCTTCGGAGACGTACTCGATTCTCGGACTGATTTCCGGATCGGATCCGACGATCCTGGACATCTCCGAAGATGGCGATCGGGATCCGGGTCTCAGCCGAGGTGCTTGAGCGCCTCGCGGCGGCTCAGGGGCGAGAGGCCGGGGTGCGCGTCGATGAATTCGCGCACCCAGTCGGGATCGTGACGTGCGACTTCCCGCAGTGCCCAGCCGATCGCCTTGCGGATGAAGAACTCCGGATCTGCGATGTTCGGCTCGATCGCGTCGGTGAGCAGTGCCCGATCCACGCGCTGCGCGCGGCCGAGTTGCGCGATGATCGCCGCGCGCCGGATCCAGAGGTCCTCGTCATCCGCCCACACGCGCAGCTCCACGGACAGCTCCTCGGGATGGGCGTCCAGCAGGTCGGCGAGACGGTGCGCGACCTCGTCGACATGGTCCCACCACGCGCCGGAGCGGATCATCTCCTCGTGCACGTCGAGCAGATCCAGCCGTCCACGCAGCGGCTTCAGCGCCATCAGCGCCTGCGCCGCATAGCGCTCCTCACGGTGCTCGGCCGCACGCCACAGGTCGAGGGCCGCCTCGCGCAACTCGTCGACGTCCGTGATCCCGCGCGCGGCCTCGCGAGTGAGCCGGCGCGCTTCGGGCACCCGCACGCCGAGGAACGGCATGGTCGACTTCATGTAGGCCTGCTGGCCCGGTGCGAGAGCGGGATCCGCGGCCGTGCGCAGGGCCTCGCGGATCTCCGTCGCGAGCGCAGAGGAGAACGTCATCTGGGGAGTCTAGAAAAACTTCGGAGAATCTTCGATGAGGTGTCGATCCGGTGTCTTCTCGTTCGACGTCTTGAATGAGAGGGTCGAGACACGACCCCCGATGAGGAGACAGAGATCATGAAGTTCATGCTGATCATGCGCGCGGACGACCAGGGTGTGCGGGCGTACGAGGACATGCCGTTCGAAGAGGTCATCGCGGCGATGGGGCGGTACAACGAGTCGATGATCAAGGCGGGTGTGCTGCTCGCCGGCGAGGGGCTCACGGACGCCGCGGAGGGTTTCGTCGTCGACTTCTCGGCCGAGGCGCCCCTGGTGACGGACGGCCCCTACGGCGAGACGAAGGAGCTGTTCAACGGCTTCTGGATCATCGAGGTGTCCACGCGCGAGGAAGCGGCGGAGTGGGCCAAGCGTGCTCCGCTCAGCCCCGGTGCGTACCTCGAGGTCCGCCGCGTCACCGAGTTGGAGGACTTCCCGGCCGACAACGAGTGGATCCAGAAGGAGGCCGGCTGGCGCGAGGAGGCGGCCGCCCGCGCGGCCGAGTGAGGCCGATGCCAGGAACCGACTCCCCGGCGACGGCGGGCTCCTCGACGGAGCGCGCCGTCGCGGCGGTGTGGCGCATCGAGTCCGCGCGCATCGTCGCGACCCTGACCCGCTTCACCGGCGACTTCGGCCTCGCGGAGGACCTCGCCCAGGATGCGATGCTGGAGGCGCTCGCTCAGTGGCCCCGGGACGGCGTGCCCGCCAACCCCGCCGCCTGGCTGACGGCTGTCGCCAAGCGCCGCGCGATCGACGGGTGGCGGCGTCGCGAGCGCTACGACGACCGGCTCGCCGTGATCGCGCACGATCTCGAACGGGAGCAGGACTCCGCGCTGGACGCGCCGCCCTGGGATCCGGACGCGATCGACGACGACGTGCTGCGCCTGGTCTTCATCGCCTGTCACCCCGTGCTGGCGCGCGAAGCACGTGTGGCGCTCACGCTGCGCGTGGTCGGCGGCCTCACCACCGAGCAGATCGCCCGGGCGTTCCTGGTGCCGGTCGCCACCGTGCAGCAGCGCATCGTACGTGCCAAGAAGACGCTCGCCGCGGCGAAGGCCCCGTTCGAGGTGCCGTCGCGGGATGAGCTTCCGGCGCGGCTCGGCGCTGTGCTCGGCGTGCTCTACCTGGTCTTCAACGAGGCCCACGCCGCGACGGCGGGGGAGGACCTGCTCCGCCCCGACCTGGGGCGCGAGGCGATCCGGCTGGCCCGCGTGCTCGTCGCGCTCCTGCCCCGCGAGCCCGACGTGCACGCACTGCTCGCGCTCATGGAGCTCACCGCCGCGCGCTTCCCCGCGCGGGTCGACGCGCACGGGGATCCGATCCTCCTCGCGGATCAGGACCGGCGCCTCTGGGATCGCGGAAGGATCGCCCGAGGACGGGCCGCCCTGGCCCGTGCGGACGCCTTCGGCAGGGGGCGCGGCGCGTACGCGCTGCAGGCTGCCATCGCGGAATGCCACGCCGTCGCTCCCTCGGTCGAGGAGACGGACTGGGCCACCATCGTGCTGCTGTACGAGGCGCTCGGACGGATCGCGCCGTCGCCCGTCGTGGAGCTCAACCGCGCCGCCGCCGTCGCGATGGCCACGGGCCCCGCCTCGGCGCTGCGCATCATCGACGCGCTGGCCGCGGACGGCGCGCTGCGCGGCTACCACCTGCTGCCGGCCACCCGCGGCGAGCTGCTGCTGCGGCTCGGGCGCGAGGCGGAGGCGCGGTCGGAGTTCGCGGTCGCCGCCGCCCTCGCGGGCAATGACCGGGAACGCGCCCTGCTCGAGCAGAAGGCGCGCGGCTGACGCCAGGGGGACGTTGCGCGAGGACGCCGAACGGTCGTTGAGCGAGGACGTGCAGCGACCGAGACGAAACGCAGACCGAGACGAAACGCGGCCCCGCGGGAACGACGAAGGCCGCCCTCCGAGGAGAGCGGCCTTCGTGATGGGTTTCGTCTCGCTCCGGCTTCGCCGGTGCTCGCTCAACCTTGAGTCGATCTCGTGTCAACGCTGCTGCGCAGCATTGCCACGAGCCGACTCAATTGTTGCCGCGAGCGATCGCGATCATGCGCAGGATCTCGACGTACAGCCAGACCACGGTGACCATGATGCCGAAGCCGCCGAGCCAGCCGTAGACGCGAGGGGCGCCGTTGCGCACGCCCTGCTGGATCTGGTCGAAGTCCATCACCAGCGAGTACGCGGCGAGGAAAACGACGAGCACGCCGATGATGAGGCCGAGCGGGATGCCGGCGATCTTGGCGCTGTAGAGGCCGAACATCATGTCCTGCGGAAGCACCTTGAAGAGCATGAGGCCGACGTTCAGCAGCGAGAAGACGAGGTAGCCGAGCATCGCGATCATCACGATCTTGGTCATCTTCTTCGAGGCGCGCACCTTGCCGCTCGCGAACAGAGCCAGGGTGACCGCGACGACGGCGACGGTCGCGAGGCTGGCCTGCAGCACGATGCCGGGCCACATCACCTCGAAGAACGCGGAGATGCCACCGACGAACAGACCCTCGAACGCCGCGTAGGCGAAGATCAGCGCGGGGCGGACCTTCTTGCGCGAGGTGAAGCTGACGATCATCGCGAGCACGAAGCCGCCGAGCGCGCCGACGAGCCACGGCCACAGCGCGATCTTGCTCATCGCGGCTGCCTTCACGTACGGGTCGGTGGTGTCGGGCACCGCCGCGCCGCCGAGCGTGAAGAACCAGCCGACCACGGCGAAGACGAGCAGGATGCCGAACAGGCCCGCGGTCTTCCACACGGTGTCCTCGACGGTCATCCGGTCGGTCTCGATCGCGCCCGCGGACGGGGCCGTGTACATCCCCTCCAGGTTCGCATTGACGGCGGCCTGCTGGGCCGCGGCGAACTGGCCGGCGGGCGGCGGCGGGGCGTACTGCCCGTTCTGCGCACCGGCCTGGGGGCCTCCCGGATAGGTCGCGACTGCGCGCGGATCCTTCTCCTTGAACGCCGGGTTGTTGAACACGAAGTTGCTCATGGTCGGCCTCACTCCTCAGAAGTGGTGGTCATCTTCCCTCTACGATAGCGGCGGATCCTGCGAGAGGCACTGCCGTACGCTGAGAGCGTGACCCGACGGATCCCGCTCGACGTCCCCCTGCTCATCGGCCATCGCGGTGCTCCCGGCTATCGCCCCGAGCACACCGCCTCCTCTTACCGCCTCGCATTCGCCATGGGCGCGGACGCGGTCGAGCCCGACGTCGTCGCCACGCGTGACGGCGTGCTGGTGATCCGGCACGAGAACGAGATCTCCGGCACCACCGACGTCGCCGATCATCCGGAGTTCGCGGACCGGCGCACCACGAAGCTCATCGACGGCGTGCCGCTCACGGGCTGGTTCACCGAGGACTTCTCCTGGGCGGAGCTGGCCACGCTGCGCTGCCGGGAGCGGATCCCCGAGCTGCGCCCCGGAGCCGCGGGCTTCGACGACATCGAGCCGATCCTGCGGCTGTCCGATCTGCTGGTGCTCGTCGCCGAGTCCTCGGCCGAGCACGGGCGGGAGTTCGGCGTCGTACTGGAGATCAAGCACGCGACGTACTTCGCCGGGATCGGGCACGATCTGGCGGCGCTGGTCGAGCGCGACCTGAGGCACGCCGGGTGGGCCTCGGGGGAGCATCCCCTCTGGATCGAGTCGTTCGAGCAGGGCGTCCTCGCCGAGCTCCGCGGTCGGGGCGTGCAGGGGACCTACATCTACCTTCTGGAGGCGAGCGGGGCGCCGGCGGATCTCGTCGCCCGTGATGGCGAGGCCGCATCGACGTACGCCGACGCGCTCACGTCGGCGGGTCTCGATCGCCTCGCCCGCGCCGGGGGAGATGGAGCGGTCGACGGTATCAGCGTGGACAAGCGGATCCTGCTCGATCCCCGTGATCCCGCGGCGGGAGCAGCGCTGGTCGCGGAGGCGCACGCGCGCGGACTCGTCGTGTTCACCTGGACGTGCCGCCCCGAGAACGCCTTTCTGGACCGACGATTCCGCACCGGCGTCGGCAGAGCCGCCTTCGGCGACTACCGGGCGGAGTGGGCGCGGATCGCCGCGACCGGACTCGACGGCGTGTTCCTGGATCATCCGGATCTCGGGACCGGGGCATTCCGGGACTGACCGCGTGAGGCACCGGCCGTCGGCACGCCGTCTGGCATGCTGACCCTATGGATGCGCTTTCGGAGGGTGGGATCCACGTCGCCGATCTGGCACGGTCTTTCGGCTCGGTGCAGGCCGTGCGCGGTGCGAGCTTCACCGCGGCGCGCGGGCGCGTCACCGGCCTGGTCGGGCCGAACGGCGCGGGCAAGACCACGCTGCTGCTGATGCTGGCGTCGTTGCTGGCGCCCGATCGCGGCAGCATCCGGATCGGCGGGGTCGATCCCGTCGCGGATCCGACCGGTGCCCGCCGCGTGCTCGGATGGATGCCGGACGCCCTCGGTGCCTGGCCGGCGCTCACGGTGCGCGAGAGCATCGTCACGACGGCGCGTCTGCACGACTTCGACCGGGACCGGGCCGCGACGCGCGCCGAGGAGCTGCTCGAGCTCGTCGGCCTGCGCGATCTCGCGGCGACCCCGGCCAAGGTGCTCTCCCGCGGTCAGAAGCAGAAGCTCGGTCTCGCGCGCGCTCTCGTGCACGATCCGCAGGTGCTGCTGCTCGACGAACCGGCCTCGGGCCTCGACCCCGAGGCGCGCGTGCAGCTGCGCGTGCTGCTGCGCCGGCTCGCCGCGGAAGGACGGGCCGTCCTCATCTCCAGCCACGTGCTGTCGGAGCTCGAGGAGGTCGTCGACGACACGGTCTTCCTCGTCGCAGGCACGGTCGTGGATGCCCCCGCGGTGCAGGCGCGGGCGTGGCGGATCCGCATCCTCTCCTCCGGACCCGTCGATGAGGGCGGAACGACGGGCCTGCCGCCCGCGGGCGCCGATCCGCGCCAGACCACGGCGGCGGCGCTGGGCGTGGCACCCGAGTCGCTCGGCATCGATCGAGGCGATGTGCTCGCCGTCTTCACGGACGACCGGGACGCCGCGGCCGGGCTCGCCCGTCTGGTCGGGCACGGACTCGCCGTGAGCGCGTTCGCGCCGGCGCAGAGCGAACTGGAGCAGGCGTTTCTCTCCCTCGGGGACGCGCCGGACAACGGGGGGAGCACCCGATGAACGCCTCGCGCATCTGGACCATCGCTCGTCTCGAGCTCACGCAAAGACTGCGCAGTCCCGGCTGGTACATCCTGCTCGGCGTGTTCGCGCTCGTCCTGCTCATCGTCACGGTGCTCGCGCTCATGGCGTTCTCGTTCACTCCGACCGCCGGATCCGGCGCCTATTCCGTGATCGTCCTGCTGGTGCTGCTGCTCGTGATGCTGATCTCGCCGACGCTCAGCGGATCGTCCATCAACGGGGACCGAGACGCGGCGACACTGGCGAGCCTGCAGATCACGCTCGCCAGCACCGGCGACATCATGGTGGGGAAGCTGCTGGCGGCGATCATCACCGGCTCGGCGTTCCTGGTCGTCGCCGTCCCGTTCCTCGTGGTCTCCATGCTGGTGGGGAGCGTGCGCCCCGACGTCCTGCTGGTCTCGCTGCTCGTGCTCGCGGCCGAGATCGTGATCGTCGCGGCGATCGGCGTCGGCTGGAGCGGCCTGGTCGCACGGCCGCTGTTCTCCGTCGCGAACACCTATCTCGTGGTCGCCGCGCTGTGCGTCGGCACTCTGCTGGCCTTCGGGCTGGCGGGATCCGTGATCCGCACCGATGTCGAGGTGCGCAGCCGCGTCTGGGATTCGCAGGACGGGCCGGACTGCAACCGCTGGGAGACCCACACGATGCAGCAGCCGCGCTTCGACTACGTGTGGGGGTTCCTCGCGGCGAACCCGTTCGTGGTGCTCGCCGACGCCACACCGACGACCTATTCGGCATACGGCTCCCCGGACGACGTGTTCGGCGGGATCAAGCTCTCGGTGCGCTCCGCGCAGCTTCCTCCGCAGACGCTGAACACCTACGACCCCTGCCTGGAGAGCCCCGACAGCGGGCGCCCGACGGCCAAGGAGATCATCGGATCCACCACGCCGAGCTGGTTCGTCGGACTCGCGATCCAGATCGTGATCGCCGCCGGTCTCTTCGCAGGAGCATGGGCGCGCACGCGCACACCGGCGCGGCGGCTGCCGCCCGGAACCCGGATCGCCTGAGCCCCGACCACGCCGCACCGACGTCTGTCCCGAACCCGGCGCCTACACACCGGTTCCTGAGCGAGCGCAGCGAGACGAAGGACGCCGCGCGCCGCGCTCAGGAGCCGCGCAGCACGTCGGAGTGTCGGCGGTCGGATCTAGACTTGTGGGGTCATGAGCGAAGCCCCTTCCCCCGTCATCCTCCCGCCCGGATCCTCCTTCGGAGGGGTGCACGGAGCGACCTCCGGCGCCGCGGCCGACGACCTGCTCTCGGGGCTCAACCCGCAGCAGCTCGACGCCGTCACCTACCGGGGCCAGGCGCTGCTGATCGTCGCCGGGGCGGGGTCGGGCAAGACCAGCGTGCTCACCCGCCGCATCGCTCTGCTGCTGCGCCAGCGCGAGGCCTGGCCGAGCCAGATCCTCGCGATCACCTTCACCAACAAGGCCGCAGGAGAGATGCGCGAGCGCGTGGAGCAGCTGGTGGGGGATTCCGCGCGCGGCATGTGGATCTCGACCTTCCACTCCGCGTGCGTGCGCATCCTGCGCCGCGAGGCCGAGCAGTTCGGTTTCACCAAGTCCTTCACGATCTACGACTCCGGCGACTCGCGTGCGCTCATCAAGCGGCTCGTGAAGGACCATGAGGCCGACGCGTTCGGCTTCACCCCCGCCGCGATGCAGTCGCGGATCTCGAAGCTCAAGAACGAGCTGCAGGACGCCGAGTCCTACGCCCGACAGGCGAACATGTCGGATCCGGCCGAGCGCGTCTTCGTCGAGGTGTTCGCCGACTACCAGCGCCAGCTGCAGAAGGCCAACGCCTTCGACTTCGACGACCTGATCGGACAGACCGTCTACCTGTTCCGGGCCTTCCCGCAGGTCGCCGACACCTACCGGCGCCGCTTCCGGCACATCCTCGTCGACGAGTACCAGGACACCAACGCTGCCCAGTACGCGCTGATCCACGAGCTCACCCGGCCCGTGCAGGGCAACACGCCGGAACCGTATGCCTCGAACGGCATGATGATCTTCGAGCCCGACCCGCACGAAGCGGGCGGCGGAGAGCCTGGCGCGTCGCTCACGGTCGTCGGAGACTCCGATCAGTCGATCTACGCCTTCCGTGGCGCCGACATCCGCAACATCAGCGAGTTCGAGCGCGACTTCCCCGGCGCGAAGGTCGTTCTGCTGGAGCAGAACTACCGCTCGACGCAGAACATCCTGTCGGCGGCCAACGCCGTGATCAGCAACAACTTCGACCGCAAGGACAAGAAGCTCTGGAGCGATAAGGGATCGGGCGACTCGATCGTCGGCTTCACCGGCTACTCGCAGCATGACGAGGCGCAGTTCGTCGCCGACGAGGTCGAGGCGCTGCGGCGTGCCGGCATGCCGTACGGCGAGATGGCTGTGTTCTACCGGACGAACTCGCAGTCCCGCGCACTGGAGGAGATCTTCATCCGCTCCGCCGTGCCGTACAAGATCATGGGCGGGACCAAGTTCTACGAGCGCGCCGAGATCAAGGACGCGCTCGCCTACCTCGTCGCCGTCGCGAATCCGGCGGACGAGATGGCCGTGCGCCGGATCCTGAACAAGCCGCGCCGTGGCATCGGCGATGTCACCGAGACCTCGATCGCGCGCTTCGCGGAGGAGCACGGCCTGAGCTTCCGCGACGCGCTCGCGCACCCGACTCAGCTCGGCGTGGGTCCGAAGATCCAGGCGGGCATCGCGCAGCTGGACGCCGTGCTGCGCGACGCCACGGAGATCATGCTTCCCGCCTCCGGCGAGGTGGCGCCGCCCACCGCCG
This sequence comes from Microbacterium sp. Au-Mic1, assembly GCF_021341785.1. Classification (GTDB taxonomy): domain Bacteria; phylum Actinomycetota; class Actinomycetes; order Actinomycetales; family Microbacteriaceae; genus Microbacterium. The sequence continues at coordinate 32,715 of NZ_JAJTTF010000016.1, read as the reverse complement.
TCGCGGAGGGGCTGACCCTGCTGCTGCAGCAGAGCGGCTACATGGACGCGCTGCGCGCGAGCCGCGACCCGCAGGACGAGGCGCGTCTGGAGAACCTCGACGAGCTCATCGCCGTGACCCGCGATTTCGCCCGCAACAACCCCGAGGGCACGATCGCCGACTTCCTCACCGAGGTCGCCCTCGTCTCCGACGCCGACGACCTCGAGGACGAGTCGGGCGTGGTGTCGCTCATGACGATGCACACCGCGAAGGGGCTCGAGTTCGACGCCGTGTTCGTGACGGGTGTGGAGGAGGACCTCATCCCGCATCGGATCTCCGCGAACGAGCCGGGCGGTCCGCAGGAGGAGCGCCGCCTCTTCTACGTCGGCATCACCCGTGCCCGCAAGCGCCTGCACCTGTCGCTCGCGATGACCCGCGCCCAGTTCGGCGAGGTGTCCGTGGCGATGCCGAGCCGGTTCCTGCAGGAGATCCCGTCGGAGCTCATCGACTGGCGGCAGTCTCCGGGGGACGTGAACTCGCGCGGCGGGATGCAGTCCCGCGCGCTGAACGCCCGTCGCCCGGGCGGATCCGGATCGGGCGGCTTCGGCGGCGGATCCGGCTCGGGGGACCGGTTCGCTCCGCGGGCGCTGCCGAAGCGGGACGGGCTCAAGCCGCTGTCGACCGCGATGGACAAGTTCCCGAACCGGGTCACGGCGAAGGTGCGCGACAACGGCGACCTTGAACTCGCCGCGGGAGATCGCATCCGGCACGACGACTTCGGAGAGGGCAAGGTCGAGGCGATCACCGGTGAAGGGGCGAAGCGGATCGCGCACGTGCGCTTCGATGCCGCGGGCCGGAAGAAGCTGCTCGTCAAGATCGCCCCGATCGAGAAGATCTGATCCGGTCGGACCGCTCTGCGCGGCGCGGCGCGAGAGGCGAGCCGGTCCCGGTTTAGGCTGGGGCAATGGGCCTTTTCTCGCGCCGTAAGAAGCAGGACGACGACGTCACGCCGGAGTCCGCTCCCGCCGCCGCGGAGGATGTCGCCGAGGACGGCTCTTCGAGCACGGCCGAGGCCGGCCCGGGGGAGTCCGCCGATGCGGTCGCTCCCGTCGTCAACGTCTCGGTGCAGGCCTTCCGCGGCCTGGGCTCTCCCTCCGGTCCTGCCGTCGCCCCGCCCGTTGAGACGCCGGAGGCCGGCCACGACCTGATCGACCCCGTCGTGGACGAGACGCCTGTGGCGCCGGCCGCGCCGCCGACGCTGCCGGGGCGTCCGCCGCTTCCACTGGCCCCGGTGGATCCGCCCGAGCCGACCGAGTCGATCCCGGGCATGCCCGACAACGTGCTGCTGCGCGAGGCCCTCGCCATGCTCGGCGAGGACGCGAGCCAGGCCGAGCTGCTCGGTGTGCTGCGTCAGTCGCTCCAGGGCAACCTGTTCCTGCGCGTGAGCGGAGATGCCGGCGAGCAGATCAAGGAGGGCAAGCCCCTGGCCATCGCCGTCGTCAACGACGGCGAGAACTCCTTCATGCTGGCGTTCAGCTCGGCCGCCGCCGTCCGCGACTCCGTGCAGCAGGGCGACGAGGATCCGACCGAGACCTCGGCCGTCGTGCAGCCCGTGCAGGCGGTGTACCAGAACGTCATCGACGGTCCGTTCGCCGGCCTCATCATCGACAACGCGTCCGAGCCGCACCGGGTGGTGTTCCCGTCGGAGATCCTGCAGAAGGCGCTGGAGGAGGCGGATCCGACGTTCGCGGTCAAGGCCCTGCTCGCGGCGCCCCGCGAGGCGGACTCCGAGGCGCGCGTGGCCGAGGCGCTGACCACGGCCCGGCTCTGGGTGGCGGTCAGCGATGTCGACGGCGACGGACAGTACGGTGTGGCCGAGGCGCACACCGCCGACGGCGCGCGCTACCTGCAGTTGTTCAGCCACCCGCTCGAAGTCATCGCGCTCGGCCGTGGCGACCAGCCCCTGCCGTTCACCGCCGAGCAGATCGGCGCCGTGCTCGTGCAGCAGCCGGAGATGAGCGGTGTGCTGGTCGATGCAGCGGGCCCCGCGATCGCCGTGGGCCGGGACGCCCTCGCGCCCGTGATCGCGCTCGCACCTGCGGAGTAGCGGCCGCCGCGGAGACGTTCCATCCTCAGCGCAGGGTTCCTCGGCCAGCTCCTCAAGGTTGTGTCAAGGAAGCCTGAAGACCTGTTCAGTGGTCTTGTCAACCGGTATTCCGGAATCCAGTATGGGAGACATCAGGTCCCACACGATGCAAAGGATTCTCATGGACACCGTGACACCCACCACCCGCAACCGCCGGAAGGTCCTCGCCGTGCTCGCCGGTGGCCTCGTCCTCGGCGTCGGCGCGGCCATCACCCTCGCGGCCTGGAACGACTCCGAGTTCGCGACCGGCACGTTCACCGCCGGTTCGTTCAACCTCGAGGGATCCACGACGTCCGCGACGGCCGGTTTCACGAACCACAACGTGACGAAGGGCGACACGGCCGCCGCCCTGAGCTTCACCGCGCCGTTCAGCAACCTCTCGCCGGGCGACGTCGTCTACGCGCCGTTCTGGGTGCGCCTGGACAGCACGACGACCAACAATGCGACGCTCGTGGCGTCGACCGGAACCGGGACGGGCGCCAACGCGGCGAACGTCTCCTACTCGGTCTACTCGATCGCCCCCGCCGCGACCTGCGATGCGACCGCGACGACCGGAACCCTCGTCGCGTCGGGCACCGACCTCACGACCTTCACCGCCGGATCCAGTGTCGCCCTCGCCAAGGGCGCGACGGCAGGAACCGCGGGTGCCGCCGCGCAGCTGTGCTTCGTCGCCACCGCCAAGTCCTCCCTCACCCAGGGAGGGGCTGCGACCGGGACCTGGTCATTCACGGCCACGTCGAGCTGATCCCATGCGTCCCGGGGAGACCACGACCGTCGTGACGACGCGTCGCCGCCTCCGCCCGCGCCGGCGTGGGCTCGTCCTGAGGCGGATCAGGGCGGTCCTCGCCGGCGGGCTGGTGCTGGGCGTCGGCGCCACCGTTACGCTCGCGAGCTGGAACGACGGCGAGTACGCGACAGGCTCGTTCACGGCCGGGAGGTTCGACGTCGTCGGCAGCATCAACGGCACGAGCTTCGCGAGTCACTCGACGGCCGGGACCGCGATCGCGATGACCTTCGCCGCCGCGGCGGATGCGGCCGCGCTCGCGCCGGGGAAGACGGTCTACGCGCTGTTCAGTGTGAAGACCGCGAACCCGTCGGTGGCAGGCACGGTCAAGCTCACCGCGAGCACCTACGCCGCCGGTACGCTCGCCGACTACCTCACCTACGGAGTGAAGACCGTGACAGCCGCCCAGTGCGCCTCGGCCACCGACTACGCCGCCGCCGGATCCACCGTCGTCATCGCTGACGGCGCGGCGCTGAGCACGTCGGCGGCCGGATCGCAGACCCTCTCCGCCAACGGAGGGAATCAGGTGAACTACTGCTTCGCGATCGCCATGCCCTCGACGGTCGGCAATGCGGCGCAGGGGCTGGCGCTGACCCAGACATGGCAGTTCGCCGCGACGTCGAGCTGATCTCGCGGAAGCACGAGAAGGAGAAGGATCGTGACCCAGGCGACGACCCCGGCACCTCTGACCCGCCGCGCACGGCGAGAGTCGGACACCGGCGCACCGCGGCCCAGGCCGAAGGCGCGGGGCGTGCTGAGCGAAGTGCTGCTGTGGATCGCCGCGCTCGCCGGCCTGATCTGCATCGTGCTGGTTGTGCTGGCCTTCACTGCGCACATCACGCTCATCATGTTCCGGACCGGATCCATGTCTCCGACGATCCCTGCGGGGTCGGTCGCGATCGTGCAGCAGATCCCGGCCGGTCAGGTGCACGTCGGCGACGTGGTGACGGTGGACCGTCCCGGCCAGCTGCCCGTCACACACCGGGTGCGCGCTGTCGAGGACGGTGCATCGTCGACCGAGCGGCTCATCACGCTGCGCGGTGACGCCAATGCGCAGGACGATCCCGCTCCCTACCCGGTCAGCACGGTGCGGATCGTGCGCTTCGCGATCCCGGGCCTGGCGCCCGTCATCGTCGCCTTCGGGAACCCGTTCGTGCTGGGCGGACTCACCCTCGGCGCCACCGCGCTGGTGATCTGGGCGTTCTGGCCCCGGACGAGCCGCCGGGTTCGGAATGCTCCCGCGGCGACCGGGGACGACCAGGGTTCATGACGAAACGGATCCGGCTCGTCGCGACAGCCCTGCTGGCAGGATGCCTCGGGGTACTCCCCGTGGCACCGGCGCATGCCGCGGTTGTGACCGAGACCGTGCAGGGGCAGTACCTGCGGATCGTGTCGAGTGCGGACTGGTCGACGGCTGCAGCGATGGGGGAGGGAGAGGCGGTCCGTTGGGATCTGGTGGTCAGCGCGCACGCTCCGGATCCCGGAACGGTGCGGCTCGCGGTCAGTGCCGCTGGTACGGCGCCGATCGTCGCAGATGTGCGCATGTGCGAGGAGCCGTGGCAGGGCGGGACCTGCGCGTCCGGAGCGCGCGTCCTGCGCACGGACTGGAGTGTGCCCCGAGACGGCAGCGCGGTGCCGATCGACGCGATGTCGTCGGACACCGTCGCTCACCTGCGTCTCGACGTGAAGGTCGGACGGGACGCACAAGGCGGCGCCTCCACGCGGGTCAGGGTGCTCGCAGACGGATTCGGGGACAGCGTGCAGGTCGGTGCCGGTTCGGCCGGCTCCCTTCCTGCGACGGGCGGCTCGATCCCGGTGCCTCTTCTCGTGGTGGGAGGCGTGCTCGTCATCGCCGCTGCCGGGATGCTCGTCGTCGCTGCGCGCCGTCGGCGGGAAGGCGACGACTGATGTCGCGGGCGGGCGGGCGGCACAAGGCGATCCACGGAGTGCTCGCGGCCCTCGGTGTCCTCGTCCTGGGGCTGATCCTGTTCGCCCCGCCGCTGCCGCAGACCGACGCGTCCTACACCGATCCCGAATTCGCGGGAGGAACCGGCGTCAGCGCGGTGCGGCTGGTGCCGCCGCAGATCACCGCGGTGACGACGTGCCGAAGCGCGCTGCTCGGCGGCAACATCATGGTGGTCACGTGGAAGTGGTCGGCGCAGACCGCGCCGTACTCCGGCTTCACGGCTGCCGCCAACACCGAGTGGCAGATCGCGGGCACGGCCTGGCAGGCGGTGCCCACCACCGGGCCGGACGCGAACGGCGTCTACACGACCACGTTCACCAGCAGCCTGCTGTCGGGCCTGCTGGGCGGCCTGCTGGGCGAGTCGTTCAGCTCCAACGTGCGCACCAAGGCGTGGACCGGCTGGGCATCGCCGACGGTGTCGACGCTCTCCTACACCAAGCCCATCCTGAACAGCCCCACGTGCGGGTTCGCGAACGGGAGCTGACCATGTTCGCCGCGGAGCGCTCGACGCCGTGGACGGAGCGGGATCCGCTGCGGATCCTGCGCCCCTCGATTCACTCCGCCAGGGCGAGGGCCCGGAACATGTCGCGTTCGCGCAGCGCATCCCGGCTGCTGGGCGCGGCCGGTGCCGGCCGGGGAGGCGTCTGACCCGTCGTGCGGTGGTAGAGCTCGTCGATCAGGCGCGTGGCGAGTCCGACCAGGCGGCCGATCTCGCGATCGTCGCGGTCGATCCACACCGACTTGGGTTCGTCGTGGATCGGGCGGAATTCGTCATGCTCCTCCCACACGAACAGCGTCCGCTCGGCGCCGAGCACATGCTGCTGCCACCACACCTGGCGCAGGTAGGTGCGGGGGATGGACCGCCACGACTTGTTGGTGGTCTTGATCTCCGCGAGCAGCACTCGACCGTCCGACTCCTGCACGATGCCGTCCGGGGTGGCCAGGTGGCGCTTCTCGACCTCGGCGCAGAACAGTGCGGACGAGGGCATGATCCCGTGCGTGGCGGCGACCCAAGCGGCGATCTCCGGCTCGCGACGCCGACCGTGGTCGGTGTAGGCATTGCCGCCGAAGCGCGGTCCCGCGCCGAGTTTGGCATCCGCCGCGCGGGCGATCGACGTGTCGCTCGTGAGTCCGGCGACGTCCGTGGCGGTGATCCCGCGCGCCCTGGCCCGCAGCCACGCCACCCGATCGCGGGAGTCCGCGATGATGCGCGCTTCGAGTTCCGGGGTCACTCATCGAGGCTACCTCCGCCCGCCGACGCCGGCGCCCTGGCACGCCGCAGGGACCGAGCTCGAGGCCGGCGCCGCGCGCCTCGGGCGGGCTCCGGGACGGCCACGCGGGCACGCGGGCACGCCGGCGCCGAGCGCACCGCCTCGCGCACTCGGGTCGCGGCCAACGACGCCGCCGATGATGCCGAGCCACCCCTTTTGCCTCGAGCCACCCCGTTTCGCTCTGCGTATACGGGGGAGGTTCGGTAGGAAGAGGGTGGCTCGGGGCCCGTGCGCCGATGAGCGGACGCGCGATGCAGTGGTCCTCCACATCCGGCGCCGGAACGAGCAAGTGCACCGGATCCGTGAGGAGAGGTCTGCGATACCTGCGCAAAAGGCACGGTGGATCCATGCGCCATTGTTCGGTCGATGAGCTCCGGCAGAATCTGCTCTCCAGGAAGGATCTGGAACGCGGGGTGAGCGGACGTGCGATCGAACGTGCGCTGTCCACCGGGGAACTGCACCGGGTCCGTCGAGGCTGGTACCTTCCCACCACGTTCTGGCACGGGCTGTGGCCTGAGTCCCGTCACAAGGCGCTGGTGGTGGCGACGTGGATGGCCGCATCGGGATCGGATCCTGTGTATTCGCACGAGTCCGCCGCGGCGCTTCTGCGTCTTCCGCTCTACCGGTGGACGCCGCGGTCGGCGCACGTCATCCTGGGTTCGGTCGACCGGCACAGTGCCCGAGACCTCTTCCGTCACGAGGGAGAGCTCGCGGAGTCCGACATCGTCGTCGTGGAGGGGATCCGCTGCACGAGCCTCCTCCGCACTGCGTACGATCTGGCCCGATCGCTGCCGCCTCCCGCCGCACTCGCCGTCGTGGACGCAGCGCTGGCGCAGGTCGCGGGCGTTCCCTGGGACTTCGATGCAGCGGCTGAGGATGCGATGCGCGGGCAACTGGAGGAGCGTGCCCGCAGGCCGGGGGCGCGCGGGATCCGTCAAGCTCGCGAACTGATCGCGATCGCCGAAGGCCGCGCGCAAGGACCGCTCGAGAGCGTGACGCGCTACCGGCTGCATGAACTCGGGTTCGCCCGGCCACGCGTGCAGGTGCCCGTTCCTGGTCCGAACCTCAAGACCTACTGGATGGACATCGGCCTCGATGTGCAGCGGACGTTCTTGGAGTGCGACGGCATCGGCAAGTATCTCGATCCGGAGCTGGCCGGGGACCTGGCTCCTGGCCAGGTCATCCTCGAGGAGAAGAAGCGGGAGGACTGGGTGCGCGGCAGTACCGGATGGGGTGTGGCTCGAGTGGGCTCCGACGAGGTCAGCTCGGTCGGAGGATTCGCCGCCTTCTTGCGCGCCTTCGCGATCACTCCGCGCGGCACGCGCCGGATCTGGCTTTGACCCGCGGGTCACTTCGACATCGCGAGCGACCCCTTTGCTGCCGAACGGCCCTCTTCCGCGCGGTGCGCAAAAGGGTGGCTCGAGCGGAAGAGGGTGGCTCGGCGCGAGGTTGGGCCCGCGAGCCCGGGGCGTCGATTTGGGGGAGGGGGCGGGATGCCGTAGTCTTGAGGCAACCGAAGACCGCTGGTCATCGTCGTGTGCGCGAGCATGAGGCGATCGAAGCACTGCCGGATCCTGGATCCGATCAGCAGAGGCCCGCGCAGGTGACACGAACGACCTCCAGATCCTGGATCACGCTCCGTGCGCTTGCGCCGGAGCGTTTTTGTTTGCCTGCAGAGCGCGGCGGTCGAGGTCGGTGCTCCACCGCCGTGGAGCATCCCGTACTCATCAAGGAGTGACCATGGCGCAGAAGGATGCATCGGTCGCCGAGCTCACGAAGAATTTCGAGGACTCGAACGCCGTCCTGCTGACCGAGTACCGCGGTCTGACGGTTGCCCAGCTCAAGCAGCTGCGCAACAACATCCGTCAGGACGCGAGCTACGCCGTGGTGAAGAACACGCTGACCAAGATCGCCGCGAACAACGCGGGGATCACGGCGCTGGACGACGACCTCAAGGGTCCGTCGGCCGTCGCTTTCGTGCACGGCGACTTCGTCGCCACCGCCAAGGCTCTGCGTGACTTCGCCAAGGCGAACCCGCTTCTCGTGATCAAGGGCGGCATCTTCGAGGGCAACGCCCTGAGTGCCGACGAGGTCAACAAGTACGCCTCGCTGGAGAGCCGTGAGGTTCTGCTGGCGAAGGCCGCGGGCATGATGAAGGCGACGATGGGCAAGGCCGCGGCCACCATCGACGCTCTTCGCGAGAAGCTGGAGACCGCCGAGGCTGCCTGAGCCTCGAGGTCTTCATCCCACAAACCCCCATCTATCTAGGAGAAACATCATGGCGAAGCTCACCACTGAGGAGCTGCTCGACCAGTTCGCTGGTCTGACCCTTGTCGAGCTCAGCGAGTTCGTGAAGGCGTTCGAGGAGAAGTTCGAGGTCACCGCTGCTGCTCCCGTCGCCGTCGCCGGCGCTGCGGGTGGCGCGGGTGGCGCCGAGGCCGAGGAGGAGAAGGACTCGTTCGACGTCATCCTCGAGGCCGCTGGCGACAAGAAGATCCAGGTCATCAAGGTCGTCCGCGAGCTCACCTCGCTGGGCCTCGGCGAGGCCAAGGCTGTCGTCGACGGTGCTCCGAAGGCCGTCCTCGAGGGCGCCAACAAGGAGGCCGCCGAGAAGGCCAAGGCTTCCCTGGAGGAGGCCGGCGCGACGGTCACCCTCAAGTAATCTCGCGTTTCGACGCTGCGAAGGCCCCGGGTTCTCCCGGGGCCTTCGTGCGTCTGCGGCGGATCCGGCTCGTCGAGCGACCTGGACCCGAGTCGTCGGGCGATCCGACGCGGCTCGTCGAGCGTCCCGAGCGGTCAGCGGGCGGTCTCGAGGCGCGGGACCGCGGTCGACTGGCGTGCGACGAGCGTCGCCGGGGAGATCACGTGCTCGAGCGGGGCTTCGGGATCCTGCATCCGAGCGCGCAGCAGGCGCACGGCCTCGGCGCCCTGCTCACGCGGGTTCTGCCGGATGGTGGTGAGGCTGAACATCTCGGCGTAGCGGTGGTCGTCGATCCCGGTCACGCTCAGCTCGCTGGGTACGCCGATCCCGAGGCGCTGCGCGGCGATGATCGCCCCCACGGCGGCCTCGTCGCAAACGGCCGCGATCGCGGTGGGGCGCTTCCGCCGGTCCGCGAGCAGTGCCGCCGCGGTGGCGAACGCCTCGGGGATCGTCGACTGCGTGGTAACGGCGCGGATGCGCTTCTCCAGGCCCGCCGCGGTCATCGCCTGGCGGTAGCCGTCCAGGCGCTTGTGCTCGCCGAAGCTGAAACGGTCCCCGTCCGCCGCGTCCCCGAGGAACGCGATGTCCTCGTGGCCGAGGTCGATCAGATGCTCCGTGGCCACGCGCGCGGCGGCGACGTCGTCGATCGTGACGGTGTCGGCGTGGTCGGCGAACGGGCCCACCGACACGAGTGGCAACCCGGTGCCGGCCAAGCGCTCCAGCTCGTGCGCCCCCGGCTGCAGACACACCGCGATGATGCCGTCGAACCGGCGACCGGCCAGCGCGTGATCCAGCATGCGGGCGCGTTCGTCGCTGCCTTCTGCGGCGCCGTAGAGCGCGAGGTCGAGACCGTCGTCGATGAGGGCCTGCTGGAGCCCCCCGAGCAGTTCGGCGAAGTACCAGCGGTCGGCCATCGGCATGATCACGCCGATCGTGGAGGTGCGCCCGGTCGCGAGACTCGACGCACTCGAGTGCGCCGAATAGGCGAGATCCCGCGCGGCGCGCTCGACGCGCTCCCTGGTCTCGGCCGAGACATAGCCGTTTCCGCTGAGGGCGCGACTGGCCGTCGACTTCGCCACGCCGGCACGCAACGCCACATCGATGATCCCGGTCACGGCGACCCCTCCTCGAAAACGGATTCCCTCACCATAGCGATATCTCAGAGAGGATGGAACCGGTTCCTTGAGAGCGGTCCCATACATTCCGCCGCCGGACGCGCCCGGTTATGCAGTTGTGATCCAAAGCCGTTGCGCAACGGGCGGATGGGTCACTAGTGTCGCCTGGAAGCGGTTCCTGAGAGGAGCCCCCAGCGCTGGGGAAATCGCCCCCGCGAATTCGAAGGAGAAAACGTATGGGAATGTCTCAGCGACGTCGCCTGGTCGTGCCCCTGGCACTGCTCGCGGTCTCGGGCCTGGCACTCGCAGGGTGCGCCGAGGGAAGCTCGTCCGGTGGCGGAGACTCGTCCGGCAAGGGTGAGACCGTCAAGATCTCCGGCGGCATCACGGGATCCGAGGCCGATCTGCTGAACAAGTCCTTCGACCAGTTCACCAAGGACACCGGCATCAAGGTCGTCTACACCGGCGACAAGGGCTTCGAGGGCAACATCGTCACCAAGGTGTCCGGCGGCAGCGCACCCGACATCGCGATCGTGCCGCAGCCGGGTCTGCTGAAGAGCCTCGTCGGCACGGGACAGGTCAAGGAGGCTCCTTCGGAGGTCTCGGCGAACGTCGACAAGAACTGGTCCAAGGACTGGAAGACGTACGGAACCATCGACGGCAAGTTCTACGCCGCCCCGATGCTCGCGAACGTCAAGGGCTACGTCTGGTACTCCCCGGCGAAGTTCAAGGAGCTCGGCGTCGAGGTCCCGAAGACCTGGGACGACCTGCTGACGCTCACCAAGACGCTCCAGGAGAAGACCGGCGCCGCACCGTGGTGCGCGGGCTTCGCCTCGGGTGACGCCTCCGGCTGGCCGGGCACCGACTGGATCGAGGACCTCGTGCTGCGCCAGAGCGGCACCGACGTCTACGACAAGTGGGTCGCGGGCGATGTGAAGTTCACCGACCCGCAGATCAAGCAGGCCTTCGACGCCGTGGGCACGATCCTGCTCGACCCGAAGTACGTCAACGCCGGATTCGGTGACGTGAAGAGCATCAACTCCACCGCCTTCGCCGACGTCGCCGCCAAGGTCGCCGACGGCACCTGCCTCATGACGCACCAGGCCTCGTTCCTCTCGTCGAACTTCCTCGACGTGAAGACCAAGGCGGGGGCCGCGCCGAAGGTCGCCCCCGACGGCGACGTGTACGCGTTCGTGCTCCCCGGCATCAAGGAGGGTGAGAACACTATCGAGGGCGGCGGCGAGTTCGTCGCAGGCTTCACCGACTCCGCCGCGACCAAGAAGGTCCTGGAGTTCATGTCCTCGCCGGAGTTCGCGAACGCCCGCGTCAAGCTCGGCGGCGTCATCTCGGCCAACAAGAACGCGGACGCCTCGCTGGCTTCCAGCCAGTTCCTGCAGGACGCGATGAAGACGCTGCAGGATCCGAAGACCACGCTGCGTTTCGACGCGAGCGACCTGATGCCGGCCACCGTCGGCTCGGGGTCGTTCTGGAAGGGCATGGTCAGCTGGGTCGACGGAAAGCCGACGGACCAGGTTCTGAGCGACATCCAGGCCGGTTACAAGAACTAGTCTGAGCATCACCCTGTGGGCTGCGGGGCTCGTCCGCATCATCGGCGGACGGCCCCGCAGTCGTCACGGGGCAGATCCTGACAGAGTTCACCGTCGAACCCGAAGGGGGTCCACATGTCGCAAACCACAGCGACCGAGACGACGCGATCCGGTCGCAAGACCGAGTCCGTGAGTTCCGGCCGCACGACCGCTTCTCGATCCGTCACGATCGGCGCCTACATCGTGGGTGCGATCGTGATCCTCGGCGTCTTCATCGCCCTCATCGCCGGAGGTCCGGCGGAGAGCCCGAGGCCGACCTCGCTCGGCTTCTCCCTGAACAGCTTCTTCACCTGGCTCGGCGGGCTGAACCCGCTGCTGCAGATCCCTCTCGTGCTGCTGGTGTTCGGCATCGTGGCTGGGGTCCTGCTCGTGCTCATCGAGTATGCACCTCGGCACGGGAAGGGCTACTTCTGGCTCCGTCTGGTGGCCTGCTTCGCGATCCCGGTGCTGGCGTTCATGATGCTGCGTCCGTACCAGAACGCGGTCGTGTACGTCATGATCATCGCCCTGGTCGCCGGCGGGCTGCTGTTCTTCGCCGACTACCGCGCGCGTGAGGGATCCGGCTACCTGTTCCAGCTCACGCTGTTCATGGCGCCGGCCACCTTGCTGCTGATCATCGGCCTCATCTACCCGGCCGTGTCGACGATCATCCAGTCGTTCTTCGACAAGACCGGCAAGGACTTCGTCGCGCTGGAGAACTACCAGTGGGTGTTCACGAACCCCGAGGGGTTCTGGTCCGTGATCAACACGCTGATCTGGGCGCTCATCGCCCCGATCGTGTCGACGATCTTCGGACTCGCCTACGCCGTGTTCATCGACCGCGCCCGCGGCGAGAAGATCCTCAAGGTCTTCGTGTTCATGCCGGTCGCGATCTCGTTCGTCGGCGCCGGCATCATCTGGAAGTTCATCTACGACTTCCGCCAGGGCGACCAGATCGGCCTGCTGAACGCCATCGTGACGCTGTTCGGCGGCAAGCCCGTCTCCTGGCTAGACACGACGCCGCTCGTCAACACGATCTGCCTGCTCATCGTGTTCATCTGGACCCAGACCGGGTTCGCGATGGTGATCCTGTCCGCGGCGATCAAGGCGGTTCCGACCGAACAGATCGAGGCCGCGTCGCTGGACGGGGCGAACGCCTGGGAGAGGTTCCGCAACGTCACGGTACCGGGGATCCGGTCCTCGCTCATCGTCGTGCTGACCACGATCACGATCGCGTCGCTCAAGGTCTACGACATCGTCGCCGTGATGACCGGCGGCCGGGCGAACAGCACGGTGCTCGGCTTCGAGATGGTCAACCAGCAGCAGCGGTTCCAGAGCTACGGGCATTCGTCGGCGCTGGCCGTGGTGCTGTTCCTGTTCGTGCTGCCGCTCATCATCTACAACGCCCGGCAGATGGCCAAGCAGAGGGAGATCCGCTGATGAGTGCGACACAGGCGATCGTCACCGACAATCGCAGCAAGCGCCAGGTCGAGCGCGACACCCGACGCAACGAGGCGACCGCGCAGAAGCGGCTCACGTCGAAAGGCGCCACGTTCGCCGCAGTGATCATCGCGATCTTCTGGACGATCCCCACGCTCGGACTGTTCGTCACGTCGTTCCGCCCCGGAGCCGACTCGAACAGCACGGGCTGGTGGACCGCGTTCGTGAACCCGTCGTTCACGCTCAGCAACTACGCCGACGCCCTGAACTCCGGTGGCACGGCTCTGACGCTCGGCGCCTCGTTCGTGAACTCGCTGGCGATCACGATCCCGGCCACGGTGATCCCGATCTTCATCGCGTCGCTCGCCGCCTACGGCTTCGCGTGGATGAACTTCAAGGGCAAGAACCTCGTCTTCGTGTTCGTCTTCGCGCTGCAGATCGTGCCGATCCAGATGGCCCTGGTGCCGCTGCTGTCGCTGTTCTCGCGCGGACTGACGCTGTTCGGCACGCAGATCTTCCCCGGCTTCACCCTCCGCGATGTGGACCACAGCTTCGCCACGGTGTGGATCGCGCACGCGATCTTCGCGATGCCGCTGGCGATCTTCATGCTGCACAACTTCATCGCGGAGATCCCGGGGGAGGTCGTCGAGGCCGCCCGCGTGGACGGGGCGGGACACGGGCAGATCTTCTTCCGCATCATCCTGCCGCTGGCGATGCCGGCCATCGCGTCGTTCGCGATCTTCCAGTTCCTGTGGGTGTGGAACGACCTGCTGGTGGCGACGATCTTCGCGCCGGAGTCATCGCTGCCGCTGACCCAGACGCTGAACTCGCTGTCCGGCACATGGGGCAACCAGTGGTATCTGCAGTCGGCCGGAACGTTCATCTCGATCATCGTTCCGCTGATCGTGTTCTTCGCCCTGCAGCGGTTCTTCGTGCGCGGTCTCCTGGCCGGCGCGACGAAGGGCTGAGCTCTCCGATGCCTCGGAGGCCGGGCCCCGCACCTCGCGGGACCCGGCCTTCGTGGCGCCACCGGCACCGGATGCGGGCTGCTTCGGTGCGCCCGGGGGAGAATGGCCGGATGACACGTCGGCTCGCCCTCGTCCTCGGCATCATCGGGGTGACCGCCGCTCTCGCCGCCGCCGTGGTGCTGGCTGCGGCGCCCGGTGCGATCGTGTCGCTCGACGACGCGTGGAACCTGGAGATGGTCGAGTGGCGCGGTCCCGTGCTCGTCGGCTGGGCGCTGGTCATGAACGTGCTCGGCGGGGGATGGGTCGCGACGATCCTCACGCCCCTGGTGATCGCCGCGCTCGCCTGGCTCGTGCGGGGCTGGCGCGGCGCCCTGTTCGCGCTCATCGCCTTCGTCGTGAGCGCGGGCGTCGTGCAGCTCGTGAAGAAGGCGCTGGGCCGTGCTCGCCCGCAGGATCTGCTGATCGCTTCAGATTTCGGATCCTTCCCCTCCGGCCACACCGCGAACGCCGCGACCCTCGCGGTGGTGCTGTGGTTCCTGTTCCCGACGCTGTGGGTGGCGATCGGTTCAGCGGTGTGGACGGTGGCGATGGGCTTCTCCCGCACGGTCCTCAGCGTGCACTGGTTCAGCGACACGGTCGGCGGTGCGCTGATCGGCGCGGGGGCGGCCTTCCTGGTGGCGGCCGTCCTGTGGCGCTGGGTTCGGCTGCCGCGCGTGATCGAGGAGGCGGAACACCGGGGATCCTGGGCGGATCCGGCTCGCTAGGCTGAAGGGATCCGCCGGTCCCTGAGCATCCTTCGTCCCGTGGCTCCCGAGCGAGCGCAGCGAGACGGCGGACGCTCTCGCTCAGGACCGTGTCGAGACCGATGGCGCCGATCGAAGGGCACTCCGTGGCACGCATCCGACCGTTCCGTTCCGAAGACGTCGACGGCCTCTACGACGTGTGCGTGAAGACCGCCGACGTCGGCGCCGACGCGACCGGCATGCTCGAGGACGACGCTCTCTGGGGCGACCTGTTCGCGGTGCCGTACGCGCGGCGCGACCCGGGACTGTGCTGGGTGGTCGAGGCGGACGACGCACGCGTGATCGGATACGTCGTCGCCACCGACGACACCAACGCGTTCGCCGCGTGGTTCCGCGACGAGTGGTGGCCGTCCCGACGGGACCGCTACCGGGCGTCGGGTGCGGCCGAGCCGACGGCGCAGGATCGCTTCATCGCCTACGGCGCCCGGCAGAAGCCCGGTGACGACCCGGTCGTGCGCGAGTATCCCGCGCACCTGCACATCGACCTGCTGCCCGAGACCCAGGGACAGGGCCTCGGCCGACGCCTCATCGACACGCTGCTCGCCGAGCTGAGTCGCCGCGGTGTGCCGGCCCTGCATCTCGGCATGAATGCCGACAACCTCTCCGCGGGCGCGTTCTACGAGCGGCTCGGCTTCGCGAAGCTCGCCTCGGGCGACGGCAGCACCACGTACGGGATCCGGATCCCGGCGAACGAGCAGTAGACGAACGAAGCGCCGCCCCGATCATCGGGGCGGCGCTTCGCATCTGGCGGTGACGGCGGGATTCGAACCCGCGGTTGCTTGCACAACACACGCTTTCCAAGCGTGCTCCTTCGGCCGCTCGGACACGTCACCAGGAATACAACCTGACCATCCTATCCGATGCGACGGGATGGTCCTGACCGGCAGCCGGGCGACCACTCGGCCTCCGTGCCAGGATGAGAGACGACCGCGAAGGAGAGGGCAGCCGTGAGCGACGCGCAGCACCCGTCGAGGCGCCGCTGGGCGCTGCAGATGCAGCAGCCGCTGCCGTCCTCCACGGTGTTCGACCGGGTCGCGTTCCTGATCGGGACCGCCTCGGCGGTCTGGCTCGCGATCATCATCTCGATCGAGGGCGTCCGGTCGCCCTGGGCGCTGCTGCTGTTCATCCCGGTGTGGGCGATCATGGCGTACCTCGTGCTGCCTCGGCTGCACCGCCTGCTCAGCGACCTCTACGTGCCGGACTACTTCTTCGGGCGCACGCGCACGGGGGACGGCCTCCTCGGGGATCCGGTCAATCTCGGCGTCGACGGCACGGCGGCGCAGCTCGACGAGGTGATGACCAGGGCCGGGTGGCACCGTGCCGATGAGATCACGGCCGCCTCGACCTGGGGGATCATCGCATCCACGCTCACCCGGCGCAGCTATCCGACAGCGCCCGTGTCGCCGCTCATGCTGTTCGGCCGTCGGCACGACGTCGCGTACCAGCAGGAGGTGGCGGGCAACCCCAAACAGCGTCACCACGTGCGGTTCTGGCACTGCCCGCCCGGCTGGCTGCTGCCAGGCGGGGCCAAGACGGACTGGCTCGGCGCCGGCACCTACGACACCGATGTGGGGCTCAGCCTGTTCACCCTGCAGGTGACCCACCGGATCGATGAGAACACCGACGTCGAACGCGACTTCGTGGTGCAGAGCGCACGGGACGCGGACGCCGCGGTGCAGGTCCGCCTCCTTCACGACTTCACCACCGGGTACCACTCCCGCAACGGAGGCGGCGATCGGTTCATCACCGACGGCGACCTGCCGATCATCGATGTGACCCGCGTGCGCATGACCCAGGGCGAAGCGGACGAAGGCGCGGACGAGTTCTTCGGCGCGGACGCCGCCGGCGCCCCGGTCGAAGGGCGCGGTGAATCCCTGCGCACCACGGCCGAACGGTCTATGCGGCGGGCGCCGCTGTCGACGTTCTTCGCCGTGGGCGTCGTCGTGATCGGAGCGGTCCTGGACGTGCTCGGTCTGACCGTCGGGGCCGCGGCCGATCCGGGCGTGCAGGCTGTGCTCTCGTCCGGGCGGACGCTGGAGACGGCCGTGCTGATCGGGTTCCTCGGGTTCGGAGTGCTCATCTCGCTCGCGCAACTGCTCATGGCCTGGTTCGTGCTGCGGCGCGGGCGGCGCTCCCGGGCGATCCTGATGGTGCTGCTGGCGATCGGCGTGCTCTCCACGGCGATCGACTACCTCGACGGCACGGCGACGCTCGGCCTCAACGGCACGCTCCTCGCCGCGTCGCTGCAGTGCCTCGCGCTGCTCGCGCTGTCCAGCGAGTCGGCGGGAGCGTGGTCGCGCCGACGCTCGCGGGCGGACGCGGAGGTCTGACATGAACCCCGGGGGTTCCCTGCGGCTGGGGCACCCGGATCCGTGCGGCGGTGCGGCGACGTCCGGCGCAGCGACGGCCGTCCGGTCGAACTAGGATCGCTGGGTGCCCACCCCGAAGATCGTGCTGTTCTACGCCTTCGCGCCCCTGTCGGATCCGGAGGCGATCCGTCTCTGGCAGCGCGACCTGTGCGAGGCGCTGCACCTGCGCGGACGCATCCTGATCTCGAAGCACGGCATCAACGGCACCCTCGGCGGCGACCTGCCCGCGATGAAGAAGTGGCTGCGCTCGTTCCGCTCCTATGCGCCGTTCCGTGATGCGGACGTGAAATGGAGCGAGGGCACGGCGGTCGACGCCGACGGGCTCAGCGTCGACTTCCCGAAGCTCAGCGTGAAGGTGCGCGACGAGATCGTCTCCTTCGGAGCGCCTGGCGAGCTGCAGGTCGACGGACGGGGAGTGGTCGGCGGCGGTGCACGGCTCACCCCGGAGGCATTGCACGAGCTCGTCGCGGAACGCGGTGAGGACGTGGTGTTCTTCGACGGGCGCAACGCCCTGGAAGCCGGGATCGGTCGCTTCCGCGGGGCGATCGTGCCCGAGGTGGAGACCACACGCGACTTCGTGGGTCTGCTCGACTCCGGCGTATACGACGACCTCAAGGGCAGGCCGGTCGTCACCTACTGCACCGGCGGGATCCGCTGCGAGGTGCTGTCCAGTCTTATGACGGCGCGCGGCTTCGGCGAGGTGTACCAGCTCGAAGGCGGGATCGTCCGATACGGCGAGCGATACGGCGACGACGGCCTGTGGGACGGGTCCCTGTACGTGTTCGACGGGCGCGGATCCGTCGACTTCTCCGATCACGCGGCGGTCATCGGGGTGTGCGCCGGCTGCGGCGCCGCGACGAACCGCACCGCGAACTGCCCCGATCCGTCGTGCCGGCAGCAGGCGGTGGTCTGCGCGACGTGCGTGGCGGTGCCGTGCGCGGAGCACGCGATCGCGCGCTGAGCGGGGACCCTGCGAGGTCACGGCGTCTCGTCTCGCGCCTCGCGGAGACCCGCACTGAGCGAGCGAAGCGCGTCGAAGGGCCGGTGCTCGCTCAACGACCCCATGCGATACCGCCGCCGTGAACAGTTCGGAACATCACTCTCAGGTATGACGACGGCGGTTCCCGCGCGCCGTAGCGTGGATGGCATGGATCTGCTGAACGCCTGGCTGCTGCACGCTGCGGGGCAGCTCTGGCTGTTCCCGGTGCTGCTGGTGTTCTTCTTCATCGACGGGTTCGCCACGATCCTGCCCAGCGAGACCGCACTCGTCGCGCTCGCCGCGTTGTCACTGCAGAGCGGTGAGCCGAACCTCGTCGTGCTCGGGCTGGTCGCCCTGGTCGGCGCGGTCGCAGGCGACAACATGGCCTACCTGCTCGGCCGCACGATCGGTACCGAGCGCTGGGCGTGGATGCGCCGGCCGCGGGTGCACAAGATGTTCGAGTGGGCCCGGTACGAGCTCGACAAGCGCGGCGCGGCGCTGATCTTCACCGCGCGATACATCCCGTGGGGTCGCGTCGCGGTGAACTACATGACGGGCCAGACCGGCTTCCCACACCGCAGGTTCTTCCTCTACGACCTCTTCGCGTGCATCACGTGGGTCGCCTACGCGCTGGGCATCGGACTGCTCGCCGGCCAATGGGTGCACGACAACCCGCTGCTGGGCGTCGGCGTCGCGGTGGTGTTCGCCGTCATCCTCGGGTTCGGCATCGACCACGCGCTGCGCTGGTGGCACCGTCGCAGGGGAGATGCCGAGCCGGCGCGTCCCGGTGCGGCCGAGGCCGTCGCGCCCGAACCCGACGCCGAGCCGGATCCGGCGCGGTCCGCGCAGAGGCCGTTGCAGGCGGGGAGCGTCGAGGGCGCCTGAGCCGCCGAGGCCCGGCACCGTTGCACCGCCGAGGCCAGGCACCGTTGCGCCGCCGTCGTGGGCGCGGATCCTGCACGGATCGTGCTGACCTCAGCCCCAGAGAGTGGTGCGCGGCTCCGCGGCGTCGAGCACGCGCGGTGCGCGGCGCGCGAGGGCGAGCAGCGCGAGGCCCTGCTCGCCCTGCAGTTCGACGAGCTCGGCCGCGCCGACCTGCTCCTGCCAGTGCCGGAGGAACGCCTCGGCGTCGACGCGTCGGCGAGCCACGATGCGAGGGACCGCGAGGAAGGCCGCGCCGCGCAGATCCCGGTGCTGCGTGGCGGCCACCAGGCCGATGAGCGAGACCCGGCCGCCGACGTCGTCGCGGTCGGTGCGCAGCAGGAACCGCGGCGCCGACGGCGGGGCGAACAGCTCCTGCACGGCGTCCGCGACGATGCGCTGATCGGGGCCGGCGAGCTCGATCCGCATCCGGTCGCCCTCCTCGCGCACGACGATCCCGGTCTCGTCCAGCGGGCGGATCCGTCCCGCCTCGGTCAGCGTGCGGGTGAGCGCCACCGCGGCACCGCGGAACGAGGCCGCGGGATCGCGGCGGCGACGGCGGTCGCGAACGAGCGGTCCGATCGCACCGCCCAGTGAGAGCGCAGCGCCCACGGCCAGCGCGATGCCGACGCCCGCAGCAGGCGTGATCGGGATGGCGTTCGCGACGACGGCGGTGATGCCGGCGCTCCCCGTCATGCCGACCAGCACGGCCCACGGCATCGCCGAGCGGACCACGCGCGTGGTGGGGATCAGCGCCGTCGCCGACGAGGATCTCACCGCGAGTGTCTCGCGCTCCTGCGCGACGTAGGGTTCGCCGATCCGCCAGGCGGCGCGGGTCGCGGCGCGCGGCAGCACCTCGGTCCGCACCAGGTCGCCGAGGTCGTCGACGGATGCCGCGGGTTCCTTGCCGAGCACGCGGTGCAGCAGCGCACGGGCCTCGTGGGACAGCGCATTGCCGAGGCCGCGGACGATCCGGCCGTCGTCGTCGGCGCTGAGCCCGAGCAGATGTCCGTGTCGGCGGGTGAGGCGGCGCGGCTCCGTGGCGTCGTCCAGCGCGACGTCGGCCGGGATCAGACAGCTCACGGACCAGTTGTGCGCGACCTTCCCCGGCCATCCCGGATCCAGCCGCAGGGTGCGGCCCCGCAGCTGCGGGGCACCCGTCGAGGTGGTCACGGTGGTGAGGTCGATCAGGGTGTTCACGGCGGGGCAGTCCCAGCCCTCGCCGAGCAGGCCGCGGGTGCCGACGATGAGGCGCACGGACCCCGCCGACATCAGAGCCGAGACCGCGGCGACGATGCGCCCGGCGCCGACACCGGGAGCGTCGAGCTCGCGCCACGGGCCGACGCCGTCGGGGCGCACCTGGACGCCCGATCCCACCCGTTCCGTGAGCGCGGCGGCGAACTCCACGGCGCGGGGCGCCGGCACGCGGATCCGGTCGGCCGTCAGCAGCACCGGGTTCAGGGTCGCGGTGAGCGGATCGTTCACGACGAAGTCGTAGGCGCGCAGGGCGCCGGCCGCGCTCTCGCCGACGAGCCCGCGGCTGTTGCCGTGATCCACGAAGTCGGTCACGATGACGGCTTTGACCCGCGGCCCGTCCGCTCCGCCCAGCTCGAGGCGGAGGATGTCCACCGCGGCGCGGTCCTTCGCCTCCGAGAAGGCCAGGGTGGTCTCCACCGGATCCCTGCCACGGCGGAGCCCCCGATCGGTGAGCAGCAGGCCGAAGTCGGCCAGAGCCCTCTTGACGTAGCGCCACTGCCGTTTCGCACCCGGATCGGGCAGCAGCCGGGTGAGTGCGAATCGTGCGAGCACGGTCAGCAGGTCGTCGGTCGTGCACCGCTCGAACAGCACCGGCGGCAGGATCGCGCAGAGCGGGTGCTGCGGGGCGAGCGCCCGCAGCACCACGCCGCAGGACCGCGTGAGCGGGAGATCGTCGGCGAGGGCGCGCTCGAGGGCCGCGGGAGACGGCGACGGCGGGACGGGGATCGCTTCAGCCGCTTCCCCGGCCGGTGCGGTCTCCGGTTCGGCGAGCTGCGGAGGATCCGGATCCGCGGGCTGCAGGCGCTCCTCGAGGTAGCGGATGCCATCGGGGGTGGACAGCACCTGGCCGAGCAGCTCGTCCAGCTGCGCGCCGTGCCGCCGGATGAAGGCGGCCTCGGCCGGGACCGGCTCGGTGAACCAGACGTGGTCGCGGTACGGCGCGAGATGCCCCTCCTTCACGACCGCCGGCGTCGGCACCTCGAAATCGACCTCGCCGAGCAGCTGGGTGTAGTTGTCGAACTCCGTGCCGTCCGCCGCGTCCGGCAGTGTCGCGGTGAGTCCGATCACCAGACCGCGACCTCCGCGCTCGCGGATCGCGGCGACGAGGTACGCGACGACGAGCGCCCAGTGGTCCAGCAGATGATGGCACTCGTCCAGCACGACCGTGTCGACGCCGGCCGCCACGATCCGCTCCAGCAGCGCGACCGCGTTGGGGTGCAGCACACGGGCGATCGTCTCGGGGCGCTCGCGCGTGAACCGGCGACGGATGCGCTTCACGCGTCGGCGCAGGCCCGAGCGGTACTGGCCCGGATTGTCCACCGCGAGCTCGGCGAGCCAGGTCTCCGCCGCGGCCTGCGTGCGACCGGCGTCCACGAGCTCGTCCACCCATCGCCCGCGGGCGAGCGCGTCGAACGGGGATCCGTCGCCCGTGACGCTCAGCGCCTGGTAGGTGAGGGCGGTGAGGTCGGCGATGCGCAGCGGATCCGTCGACACTGCGGCGGAGTCCGGAGCGAGCGCGGTGGCGGTCTGCGCCCACTGCTCGCGGATCGTCGTGCTCGGTGCGAGCACGAGCGCGCGCCCGCCCTCACGGGCGGCGAGCAGCAGGCCCAGCAGGGTCTTGCCGGAGCCGGGGGGAGCCACGATGTGCAGCTGATCCCCGGATCCGGGGGGAAGCTTCGCCAGCACCTGAGCCTGATACGTGCGCAGGGTGCCGGTGAAACGCCAGTGCGCCAGGGGCGCGGCGGGCTCGTCCATGCATCCCCCTCCGTGCAGGCGCCGTCGACGCCGTCCGGTGTCCGGGATCGGGCACCGGATTCCGAGCGTAGTGCCGGTGCGCCCGGACGTTCGGGAGACGCCACGCCCCGAGCGCTCAGGACGTCGAGGCCGCCAGCAGTCGGGCACCGAGCAGCGAACGCGGGGCCAGGACGGCCGCCATCCGGTCCCGGCGGGATGCGTGCTCGCGCAGCCGCCTCCGGATCGCGTCCAGCGGAGGACGCAGATCCACATCGTCCAGCGCGGAGCCGGATCCCGAGCGGGCATAGCTGGCGCGCTCGATCGCTCGCACGAGAACGTCCATGTCGGCGGGATCCGCGCCGCGATCCCGCACGAGACGCGCGCCGCGTGCGCGCGGCGATTCCGCGGACGACGCGGGCAGACCCAGATCCTGCATCGTCGCGCGCAGCTCGGACCACGCCGCCACCGCGTCGCCCCGGCCCGCCGAGGCCCGTCGGCGCGCGGCCTGTACGCGCCGGATCAAGGCCGGGATCAGCAGCACGAAGAGCACGGCCAGAACCGTCCATACCACGGGCATCGCCTGCAGCGCCGTCGGCGTCGACGCTCCTGTGGCCCCCGCGTTCGGCACGTCGAGGTTCTTCGGATCCTTCGCGATCCCGCTCGTCGTGGGCTGCGGCGTCGCCCCGGCGGAGGGCAGCGTGCCGTTGTCGGATCCGGAGCTGCTCTCGGTGAAGGCGGTCGGGACGCCGCGAGTCGCGGTCGGCTCGAACGGCACCCAGCCGATGCCGGCGAAGTACACCTCGGGCCAGGAGTGCAGTTGGTCGGTGGAGACTTCGAACACGACCCGCCCGTCGTCGGAGCGGCGGTCGGTGGCCGTACCCGGGAGATAGCCGACGACGATCCGCGCCGGCATGCCCAGCGAACGCGCCATGAGCGCGAACGCCCCGGCGAAGTGCACGCAGTAGCCCTCGCGCACGGTGAGGAACTTCGCCACGGCATCGACGTTGGTGCCGTCGAAGCCGTCATCGACCGGCGTCTGCAGCGAATAGCGGAACCCGGCGCGGAACCAGGTCTGCAGCGCGATCAGCTTGTCGTAGTCGGTGGCGGATCCGCCGACCACCTCCCGCGCACTGTCGGCGATGATCGCGGGCATGTTCGCGGGGAGGGCGCGCAGGTCCTGCGGGGCGTCGGAACCCGTGGCGGTGGATGCGCGGATCTGGTCGAGCGTGGGCTCGAGCGTGGCCGTGTCGATCGTGTAGTTCTGCTCGGCCGCATCGCCGTTCGCCGCGATCACGGTGCGGTTGTCGACGGCGGCGTTCCAGCTGCCGTTCTCGCCGCGCACGGCCGTGGCCTGATACGGCACGGGCAGCCAGGACCCGGAGATCCCCGCGGTGCGGACGGTGATCCTCGTCTTGTGCAGCGCGACGCCCTCCGGGGCGGCGACATCCCCGAAGCCCTGTGCGAGGGGCACCGTGGCGGGCCGATCCGGCTGCCAGGCGGAACCGTCGAACCGGGTGAGCGTGGCGATCCGCAGGTAGGGCGGCGTGCCGTCCTGGGAGATCAGGGTGAGCGCGGTGACGGGGGAGGGGCGGCGCAGATCCTGCCCGAGGTTGAGGGTGGCGCTCAGGGTGGAGCTGCCCCCGCCGATGTTGAGTCCCGAGGCGGAAAGGGGCAGCAGCGGCGACACGATGAGCGCCGCGAGCACGGCGAGGAAGCCGAGGGCGAACGCAGGCAGTCGTCGCGTGCGCAGGGGGGCGTCGGTGCGCGCGTGACGGGACGCGGACGCACCCCCTGCGGACACGGGGCGTGCGGATCCCGGCGGCGCGAACTGGACATGCAGGAAGAGCAGGATCGCGAGAGCGAGCCCGATGAACCACACCGGGTTCGCGCCCTGGTGCACGATCGCCCCCGGCACCGCGCCGAGCGCGGTGACCAGTACGGCTCCCACGAGCGGCGCCCGCAGCGTCACGAGCACGAGATCCAGGACGACGGCGATGAGGCCGGTCGCGACGGCCACGCCCACGGCGATCGCGGGGGACGACGCGAGCGGAGCGACACCGCCGCGGATCTCGCCGAGCGCGGCGGAGAGGAAGGCGTCGATCGCGCGCCACACCTCGGGCGTCGGCAGCAGCCATCCACGCCCGGCCTGCCGTGCGACGAACACCGTGAGCGCGATCAGCCCGGCGCCGAGCTGCACGACGGGCACGGCGGGGATCGCGAGCCAGACCGGGGAGCGACGGGTGAGGAACCGCGCGACCGCGCCCGCGACGATCACGGATCCGGCAGCGGTGGCGGCACCCGCACTCCAGCTGCCCGGCTGCACCACCGCGCTGAGCGGCCACACCGCCACGAGAACGCCCAGCGCCGTGAGCAGCGCCGCCGCCACGGGCCCGCCGTCGCGCGTGCGGTGCTGCGTCGGGCCCCCGTACGCGCTCAGCTCAGCGGACATGCGCCCCCTCCTCCGTACCGGCGGGGGAGGAGGCCCCGGTGGCGTCGCGGGACAGCGGCGACCGGCCGAGTGCGGTGCCGGCGTCGGCGGATGCGGATCCGGGCTCGCCGGCGCCGACGTCGCCCCAGGCATCGGCAGGGTCGTCGCCGAGCAGCGCCGTGCGCCAGCCCTGCATCTCCGCGGCCGGCAGGGCGTCCGCGTCGGGGGCGGCGGCGATGAGGATCGGGGTGCCGGCGCCGCCGTGCGGGAGCGCACCGGCGTCGGCGGTGTCGATCGCTCCGGTGATCATGACCAGCGGACCGACCGTATGCCCCTCGCTCGCCGCCGGCAGCCCGTGGTCGCGCTCGCCGGAGCGCGGAGCGGTGCCGGCAAGGCTCACCAGCAGGCCGTCGCGCTCGTCCTCGGCGCCACGCAGGCGGCCGATCAGCACGCCGGTCGCATCGACCACGTCCACGGCGAATCCGTTGTCCACCAGGTGCATCGCGATCGAGGCGCAGGCGGTGACGGCGCGGTCGAAGCCTTCGAAGTCCGTCTCCCGGTCGGCTCCGATCCAGCGCGCGCCCGCACGGTCGAGCACCACCAGCGCGTCCGGGCTCGACTCCTGCTCCTCCTGGCGCACCATCAGGTCGCCGCGGTGCGCGGTCGCACGCCAATGGATCCGCCGCATCGAGTCGCCGGGCACGTACCGGCGGGGGGAGAGGTTGTCCGCACCCTGACCGAGCCGGTGCGACGAGGTCTGCGCGGTCCCGCCGGCGCGCCCGGTGCGGTCGGTCAGGCGCGGCAGCGGCACGACCTGCGGCACGATCGTGATCGGGGTCACGTCGCCGAGCTCGTCGGTGCGGACGAACAGCCCGAACGGATCCGCGGTGCTGAGCCGCAGCGGCCCGAGCGAGGCGAGCCCGCGGCGCACCCCCGAGATCGGATACGTCATGGTCATGGTGGTCCCGCCGGGGATCGCCTCCGCGTCCTCGGGCGGGAACGCGCCGGTGGCGGAGCCGCGCACGGCGGCGGGCAGCCCGTCCCGCCAGCGCCCCGACGGCGCGCGCACCAGGGTGCGCAGATCCACCCGCACCCGCACCGAGGTGTCGTCGCCGACCGTGAGCAGATCCGCCGCGACCGTCCGGCTCACCCGCACCCGCCGGCCCGGGACGAAGACGAACAGCGCAGCCAGGATCAGCAGCGCGAACAGCAGCGCGGCCACGTAAAGCAGCGCCGGCGTGGCCAGCACGTTCGCGCCGATCACCAGGAGGATCCCGATCAGGAGCGCGCTCACGCCGCGCCCGGTCATCCTCCGCCCGGGCGGATCCGCTTCGCGCCGCGCGCGCTCCCGGCGGTTCACCGCGGAAGGCCCACCGGCACGGGTATGCGCCGCACGATGCCCTCGAGAGCGGCCTCGATCGGGCGCGCTCCGGCCCGGTGCAAGCCGCGCGCGGGGATGAGCCGATGCGCGAACACGGCCGGCAGGAGCGAGGTGAGGTCGTCCGGCACGACGTAGTCGCGCCCGTCCAGCGCGGCCTGCACCTTCGCCGCCCGCACGAGCTGCAGCGTCGCCCGGGGGCTCGCCCCGAGATGCAGGTTGGGGTCGCTGCGGGTGGCCTGCGACAGCGCCACGGCGTACTCCTCGAGCGCCGGTGCGACGTGCACCGCGCGAGCCCACGCGATCAGCGCGCGCACGTCGGACGCGGCCAGCACCGGGCGGATGCCGTCGAGCGGGTTGCGCACGTCGCGCTGGCGCAGCATGAGGGTCTCGGCCGCCGCGTCCGGGTAGCCCATCGAGATCCGCATCATGAACCTGTCGCGCTGCGCCTCCGGCAGGGCGTAGGTGCCCTCCATCTCGAGCGGGTTCTGCGTGGCGACCACGAGGAACGGATCGGGCAGAGGCCGCGAGTTCCCGTCCACCGTGACCTGATGCTCCTCCATCGCCTCCAGCAGCGCCGACTGGGTCTTGGGGGAGGAGCGGTTGATCTCGTCGGCGATCACGATGTGCGCGAACACGGCTCCGGGCTTGAACTCGAACTCCTGCGCGACCGGGTTGTAGACGCTCACGCCGGTCACATCGCCCGGAAGCAGATCCGGCGTGAACTGGATGCGGCGCACGGTGGCGTCGATGCTGGCGGCGAGGGCGCGGGCGAGCATCGTCTTGCCGACGCCGGGCACATCCTCCACGAGCAGGTGCCCCTCGGCGAGCAGGCAGACGAGGGCACTGCGGATGGCGTCGTCCTTGCCGTCGATCACCTCGGTGATGGAGTCCAGGATCGCGGCGGTCTGACGCGCGAATTCGGTCGCATCGATCCCGGCGTCGTCGCGGGATGTCGTGTCCTGGGCGGTGCTCGTGGTGACGTCGGCGGTGTTCGTGGCGTGCATGGCGTCCCTCTCACCGGGCGCCGCGGTGCGCCCGCGTCTCTGATCGTAACCCGGGGCGGGGACCGCCGGGCGGGGGATCCGGTCGGACCCGCCCGCGACCTCGGGTAGACTTGACGACGGCTCTCCGCGTGGCGGCACCCAGGCCAACTCCCCCAGGGCGGAAACGCAGCAAGGGTAACCAGGCTCTGTCGGGTGCGCGGAGGGTCTTTTCTTTTGCCCCGACCCGGTTCCCGACGCGATTCCACTGCGCCACCGGGGGAGTGCCTCACCTCCCGGGAACGCGCACGCGCTAGTGTCCGAGCATGGGACGTGACGAGCGCAGGCCGACCGTCTACTCGGCCGTGCCGAAGAACCTCAGCGCGCCGTACGTGATCCCGCCGCTCGAACACGATCGGGACGGCCGTCCGCGCCCTGCCGGGGCCGGTCCATCCGAGACCCCGCCGCAGCGACGGTCGTGGACGCCCCTCATCTTCATCGGCATCGCGGCGCTCATCCTGATCCCGGCCGCGCTCGGGGTCGTCGCCGGTATGACGGAGCAGTCCTCTTCCGGCGGCTCCGCGCCCGAGGACGCCCAGCCGGTCGTCGAGACGGCGGTGCCCACCGCGTCGGCAGCGCCCGCCGTGCCTCCGGCCGACCCGGCCTATCCCGCGCTGGATCCGGCGCAGCTGGCGGCTCTCCTGCACGACACCGCCGGTCACGAGGGAGAGCAGCACACGGCCTACGTCGAGATCCAGGTCGGGACCGAGACCATCCCGGAGAGCCTGCGCGACACCACGGGGCTGATCGGCTTCATCGGGGCGACGCAGCCGGCGCGTGCACTGCAGGACGCCGCGAATCCGGTCGCACTGACGGCGGATCCAGGCGTCCTCGACGCCGTCGTGAGTGGCGACGTGCTGCGGATCGCTTTCGCGGTGCCCTCGGCGGCTGGGCGGACCACGGTCTACAACGGCACGGGCATCCCCGAACTGCGGGTCGTCACGGCCGAGAAGGTCGCGACACTGCCCTGAGTCCGTCGTCCGCACGCCTTCCCGCGGCACCCCCTGCGCACTACCCTGGACAGGGTGGCACCCAGACGTGCCGGTCCGAAAGATCCCGTTCTCAGCCACCCGGAGGCTTCTGCCGTGCCCGACACTCCCGCAGCGCTCCCCGACCTGCATCGCTCGGCCGCCGTGCTCTTCGATCTCGACGGCGTGCTGACGCCGACCGCCGAGGTGCACATGCGCGCCTGGCAGGCGGTGTTCGACGAGGTCTTCCTGCTCTGGGACATCACACCCGCCTACACCGACGAGGACTACTTCGCCTACGTCGACGGCAAGAAGCGCTACGACGGCGTCGCGAGTCTGCTGCGCAGCCGCAATGTCGAGATCCCCTGGGGGTCGGTCGACGACGACCCCGAGGCCGACACCGTGTGCGGGATCGGCAACCGCAAGAACGTCGCCTTCTCGGAGGCGCTGCGCCGCGACGGCATCGCGCCCTATCCCGGATCGCTCGCCCTGCTGCAGGAACTGCGCGCCGCGGACGTGCCGATGGCGGTCGTGTCCAGCTCCAAGAACGCGGAGGAGGTGCTGGCCACGGCCGGTATCCGCGACTTCTTCACGGTGGTCGTCGACGGCGTCGTCGCCGAGCGCGAGCACCTCGCCTCCAAGCCCGCCCCCGACGTGTTCCGCGTGGGCGCCGAGCGCATCGGCGTGGACGCGGCATCCGCGGTCGCCGTCGAGGACGCGACCAGCGGCGTCGCCTCGGCGGCCGCGGCCGGCTACGGCACGGTCGTCGGCGTCGATCGCGGAGCCGGGTCCGATTCCCTTCTCGCCCACGGCGCGACCGTCGTCGTGGACGACCTCGCCCGCTTCCTGTCCTGACCCGATCCCCTCACGGAGAGCACTGCATGATCGATCGCGACCTCTTCCCCGTCGACCCGTGGCGTCTGGTCGAGACGTCCTATCCGCACGCGAATCCCGGCGTGTCCGAGACCCTCCTGGGGCTCGGCAACGGGTACCTCGGCCTGCGCGGCAACCACATCGAGGGCCGCAACGCGCTCGAGCACGGCACCTTCATCAACGGCCTGCACGAGACCTGGAAGATCCGCCATGCCGAGCAGGCGTTCGGTTTCGCCGAGGTCGGCCAGACGATCGTGAACGCCCCCGACGCCAAGGTCATGCGGGTCTACGTCGACGACGAGCCGCTGAGCTTCGACGAGGCGGACGTGCGCGAGTACCGGCGCGCGCTCGACTTCCGCACCGGCGTCCTCGAGCGCGAGGTGCTGTGGGAGACGCCCTCGGGCAAGCGCGTGCGCATCCGCGACGAACGCATCGTGTCGTTCGTGGAACGGCATCTCGCCGTGCTGCGCCTCGAGGTCACCGTGGAGAACTCCGACGCGCCCGTGACGATCTCGTGTCAGCTGCTGAACCGGCAGGACGGCGAGGACGTGTACGGCGGGGTGCCGTCGATGGCCGCCGGATCCCCGGGGGAGAAGGCAGGCTTCGACCCGCGCAAGGCGGAGCGGTTCGGCGACCGGGTGCTGCAGCCCGCGGAGTACTGGCAGGACGGCGGGCGCTCAGCGCTCGCGTACCGCGTCGCGAACTCGGGCATGACTCTCGCCGTGGTGGCCGACCACCTGGTCGAGACCGAGAACGACTACACGGCGCGTCAGCTCGTGGAGCCCGACATCGCGAAGAACGTGTTCCGGGTGCAGGCGAAGGCGGGCGTCCCCACGCGCGTGACCAAGCTCGTCAGCTACCACACCTCCCGCGGCGTGCCCGCGCGCGAACTCATCGACCGCTGCCGGCGCACCCTCGACCGCGCCGCGGTGGAGGGTGTCGAGGCGCAGTTCGCCAAGCAGTCCGAGTGGCTCACCGCGTTCTGGGAGCGCAGCGACGTGCGCATCGCCGGGCACGACGATCTGCAGCAGGCGACGCGCTGGTGCCTCTTCCAGATCGCACAGGCCTCGGCGCGCGCCGACGGCGCCGGCGTCTCGGCGAAGGGCGTGAGCGGATCCGGCTACGGCGGGCACTACTTCTGGGACACCGAGGTGTACGTGCTGCCGTTCCTCACATACACGTCGCCGCAGTTCGCGCGCAACGCGCTGCGCTGCCGGGTGCACATGCTGCCCGCTGCCCGCCGCCGGGCCGGCCAGCTGAACGAGGGCGGAGCGCTGTTTCCCTGGCGCACGATCAACGGCGAGGAAGCCAGCGCCTACTACGCCGCCGGCACCGCGCAGTACCACATCAACGCCGACGTCAGCTATGCCCTCGGCAAGTACGTGCGCGCCACCGGCGACGACGAATTCCTCTACCGCGAGGGCGTGGACATCGCGGTGGAGACGGCGCGGATGTGGGCGACGCTCGGGTTCTGGCGCTCCGCCGCCGGCATGGACACGTTCCACATACACGGCGTGACCGGCCCCGACGAGTACACGACGGTCGTCAACGACAACCTCTTCACGAACGTGATGGCGCGGTACAACCTGCGCTTCGCGGCGCGCGTGGTACGGGAGATGGCCGCCGACGCGCCCGAGGCGTACGACGCCGCCGTGGAGCGGCTCGGCATCGAGCCCGCCGAGGTCGAGCAGTGGGAGCGCGCCGCCGAAGCGATGCACATCCCGTTCAGCCCGGCTCTGGGGATCCACCCCCAGGACTCGCTCTTCCTCGAGCGCGAGGTGTGGGATCTGCCGAACACCCCGGCCGAGCAGCGCCCGCTGCTGCTGCACTTCCACCCCCTTGTGATCTACCGGTTCCAGGTGCTGAAGCAGGCCGACGTCGTGCTCGCGCTGTTCCTGCAGGGCAACCACTTCACCGAAGCCGAGAAGCTCGCCGACTTCGAGTACTACGACCCGCTCACCACGGGCGACTCGACGCTGTCGGCCGTGGTGCAGTCGATCCTGGCCGCCGAGGTCGGCTACCAGGACCTCGCGCACGAGTACTTCGAGCACGCGATCTACGTCGATCTGGGTGACCTGCACCGCAACGCCTCGGACGGCGTGCACGTGGCATCGGCGGGCGGCGTGTGGACCGCGCTCGTCTGCGGCTTCGGCGGCATGCGCGACCACGACGGCGAGCTCAGCTTCGACCCCCGGCTGCCCACCGACTGGCCCGAGCTGTCGTACCCGCTGCAGTGGCACGGATCCCAGCTGCAGATCACGCTGACCGCGGACCGGCTGCTGGTCGAGGTCCGCGCCGGGGACCCGGTCTCGTTCTCGGTGCGCGGGACGGCGCACACGGCGTCGATCGATGCCGCCGCCGCCGTGCATCTCGCGGATCAGGGCCCCGTCCTCCGCGGGCGCCCGGAGTTCGGCTCGCAGGCCCGCCGTGAAGACGGCACGATCCTGTCGCCGACCGTGCCGACGACCTCCGCGATCCCGATCGTCGGATACGCCGGGGAATCGGGGGAGTAGTCCCCGCCGTGGCGCTGGTCCCCGAGAGTCTCGAGGGACCGGCGCCCGGTGCGGACCGCGGCTTCGCCGGGCCTACTCGCTGTGCCTGATCTCGCAGTCGCTGCCCGGTGCGAGCACCGCCTCGTGCCCGTCGTCGTACTGCACGACGAGGAGCTCGCCGCGTACCTCGAGGACCACGCCGGATCGTTCTGCGCCGCCCACCACCCGGCCGTGGATGCGGATCCGGTCGCCTGCCGCCACCTGCGTCATCGTCCACCTCCTCCTTCAGGGTACGTCCGTTCGAGGACGCGCGGCAGGGGTTCTCGCGGGCTTCTCCGGCATCGTCGGCCGCGGTGTCGAGTCCGGCGCCGGAAGGCCCGCGCCGATGTCCGACGCACACCGTAGTCTTGACGGGTGAGCACAGCCCTGTACCGCCGTTACCGGCCCGAGAACTTCGGGGAGATGATCGGGCAGTCGCAGGTGACCGATCCGCTCATGACCGCACTGCGCGGCGACCGGGTGGGCCACGCCTATCTGTTCTCGGGCCCGCGAGGCTGCGGCAAGACCACCTCTGCGCGCATCCTGGCGCGCTGCCTGAACTGTGCGGAGGGCCCCACCGACACCCCCTGCGGCGTGTGCCCGAGCTGCGTCGAGCTCTCGCGCAACGGCGGCGGATCCCTCGACGTCGTCGAGATCGATGCGGCCAGCCACAACGGCGTCGACGACGCGAGGGACCTGCGCGAGCGCGCGACCTTCGCGCCCAGCCGCGACCGATTCAAGATCTTCATCCTCGACGAGGCGCACATGGTGACGCCGCAGGGCTTCAACGCCCTGCTGAAGCTCGTCGAGGAGCCGCCGCCGCACATCAAGTTCATCTTCGCGACGACCGAGCCCGAGAAGGTGCTCGGCACGATCCGCTCCCGCACGCACCACTACCCGTTCCGGCTGGTGCCGCCCGCGGCGATGCTCGAGTACGTCGAGAAGCTGTGCAAGGAAGAGGGCGTGACCGTCGCCCAGGGCGTGCTGCCGCTCGTCGTGCGCGCCGGGGGAGGCTCCCCACGAGACACGCTGTCGCTGCTCGACCAGCTCATCGCCGGCTCCGAGAACGGCGATGTCACCTACGAGCGCGCGGTGGCGCTGCTCGGCTACACGCACTCCGCGCTGCTCGACGAGATCGTGGACGCTCTTGCCGCGGGCGACGCAGCCGTGGCCTTCCCCGCGATCGACCGGGTGGTGCAGACCGGACAGGATCCGCGGCGCTTCGTCGACGACCTGCTGGAGCGCCTGCGGGACCTCATCGTGATCGCCGCCGTCGGCGACGCCGCCTCCGCGGTGCTGCGCGGCGTCCCGGAGGACGAGCTGACCCGCATGCGGGATCAGGCCGCTGCATTCGGCGGCCCGCGTCTGTCCCGCGCGGCGGACCTCGTGAGCTCCGCCCTCGACGACATGTCGGGCGCGACGTCGCCGCGCCTGCACCTCGAGCTGCTCGTGGCTCGGGTGCTGACCGCGCTCGC
>NZ_JAJTTF010000015.1 GCF_021341785.1 Microbacterium sp. Au-Mic1 | reverse complement strand
CGCCCGCCGGCGCGGGATCCGGGTCGCCCGCGGCGGCCGTCTCAGCCTCGTGCGCGTCGGCGAAGGCGCGGTGCTTCGCCTCCTCCGCGATGATGGCGGCGCGATCGCGGTAGCCCTTCGACGTGACGCGGTCGAGCTCGACCTGCTTCGCGATCGCCTCGGCCTTCTCGTAGAGCGACGGATCGCCCCAGCTGGTCAGCACCTTCACGATGACCGGCAGCAGCTCGATCATGAAGAACAGCGCGGCGATCAGCCAGTGTGCGAAGCCCAGCACGGGCTCCTTCGCGGAGAGCCGGTCGAGCGCGGAGATCTGGCTGAGCAGGCCCACCGCGCCGGCATTCGTACCGGCCACGGATGCGGCCCGCGCGTTGTACGCGTCGAGCGCGGTCTTGTACGCCTGCTCGGCCGCGGGGATCTGGTCCTTCGCCTGCTGGCGGTTCTGGGTCTCCGAGGCCGAGGTCGCCGACTTCGACGAGCTGTCCGCCGACTCCAGGTCGGTGTTGGCCTGACGCAGCTGCGCGGCGAGCGCGTCATAGGTCTGCTGCGCCTGGTCGAGCTGCGACTTCGCGGCGGTCGAGCTCGCGCCGTCGCCCTGCACGCCGGTGCAACCGGGCACCGTGCCGGCCCCCTGACCGGTCAGTTCGCACTGGTACAGCGCGCGGGCCTGGTCGATGACCTTCTGCTGGTCCGCCATCTGACCGGTGATCTTTGTGACGGTGTCCTGGGCGGCCTTCTGCGACGCGGAGTCGCTCGAGGTGCCCTTCACGATGCCCGTCGAGGCCTGATTCTGCAGGTCGGCGAGCCGGGCGGAGGCGGCGTCGAGGGCCTTCTTCTCGGGCCCGCTGGTCACGGCCTTCTGATCGGACTGCGCCTGCACCAGGTTGGTCGCGGTGACCTCGCGCGCGATGTCGTTGTGGAACGCCTGCAGCACGATCGGCTCGGCCACGACGAACCCGATGATCGCCGCCATCAGCACGCGCGGGATGGCGAGCCCGAGCAGCCGCCAGACGTTGCGCGTGGACCGCATCGTCGAGGTGAGGAAGCGGTCGAGGTTGAAGATCAGCAGCGCCCAGACGATCGCGAGCGGCACGGCCAGCCAGACCAGCACCTGAACGCCCGTGGTGAGGGCGAACAGCATCGACAGCGCGGAGACCAGCGCCGTCCCGGCCAGCACGAAGAACATCTGCACGAAGCGCGGCTGCTCGCTGGGCACACGATCGAGGATCGCGCCGTCGGCGCCGCCGAGGATCGCGAGGCGACGCCAGAACCAGCCCTGCGGACGCGGCGCGCGGGGTGGCTTGGGCTGCCTCGGAGGCTTGGCGACGATCGGCGCGGGGGCCGCGACGACGGGCTCCATGACGAGAGCCGGTTCGGGCTCCACGACCGGCGCCTCGGCAGCGGGGAACAAGTCCTCGATCCGGGGCGCGGGCGCGGGCTCGGGCAGCGACTCAGGCGCGGCAGGACGAGGAGGGACGACGGGATCGATCGGGGCGGTCACGGCCTCTGCGGCGGCGGGATCGGATCCGGTCGGCGTGTAGTCGCGCACGAAGATGAACGGGTCCTCCGCGGTCGGGTCGGACGGGTTCGCGGGGTCGGGCTGTCCATCGACGTCGAAGGCGATCCGGCCCTGGGAATCCATGCGGCCGGGGCGGTGGGCGGAATAGGACATCCCTCAACCGTACGAAAACCCGCCTGGAAGAGCGGTGGACGAACCCTGGGCGCGGGCCGGGCGGATCCGAGGTGCAGCCTATGCGCCGGCGGATCCGCCGCGGTCAGACGGAGGACGCGGGCAGCATCCGGTCGATCGCGCTCGCGTACCCTGCGAGCGCGACCTCGACCGGGAAATGCCCGGCGGCGCAGAGCGTACCGAGGCCGTGCACGAGACCCCAGAGGCCCACGGCGTCCTCGGGCCGGTCCATCCCGGCGCCGAGCGCGGCCTCCCCCAGCGCCTCTTCGAGCCCGTCGATGAGCGGCGCCATGGTCGCGGTCGGCGAGCCCGGCACGCACACGGTCGGATCGTAGATCGCGTCGAAGGCATTGGGGTGCTCGACCGCGAAACGGATGTACGCGCCGCCGCCGTCGTG
Source organism: Microbacterium sp. Au-Mic1 (assembly GCF_021341785.1). GTDB lineage: Bacteria > Actinomycetota > Actinomycetes > Actinomycetales > Microbacteriaceae > Microbacterium. The sequence continues at coordinate 101,654 of NZ_JAJTTF010000015.1, read as the reverse complement.
CAGCGCCGCCCGAGGGTCGGGGCTCGCAGCGATCGCCTCCCGTACGAGCGCGAGCAGGTCCGCCATGCTGCGCTCGGCGATCGCCTTGAGCAGGCCGTTCCGATCGGCGAAATGGTGGTAGGGCGCGTTGTGGCTCACGTTCGCCGCGCGCGCGACTTCGCGCAGGCTGATCTCCTGCGCGGGCTTCTCCTCGAGCAGCTGCATCGCGGCGGTCTCGAGTGCGTGCGCGAGGTCGCCGTGGTGGTACCCGGATCGTGAACTTGACACGAGCAACATTCTCTCCTATCTTGACACTGTCCAGCTAGTTGACAGTGTCAAGATAGGAGTTCGCATGTCCGCCGCCCTCGTCATCGACGGCCACCCCGACGCCCGTTCCCTCACCGCCGCGCTCGCCCGGAGCTATGCCGAGGCGCACGGCGATGCGCGCGTGCTCGCACTGCGCGACCTCGACTTCGACCCGATCCTGCGCTTCGGCTACCGCGAGCGCATGACGCTCGAGCCCGATCTCGTCGATGCGCGGGAGGCGCTGCACGCCGCGCGGACGATCGTCGTCGCGACTCCGCTCTGGTGGGGATCCGTTCCCGCGCTGCTCAAGGGCTTCTTCGACAGGAGCCTGCTCCCGCAGCAGGAGTACCGATATCGCCCGTCCGGCCTGCCCGAGGGCCTGCTGAGCGCACCGCACGGCCGACTGTTGCTGCTGGCGGACACGCCCTGGTTCTTCACGCCGTTCACCGGCCTGCCGGGGCAGACCCATGTCGCCCGCGGAACCATGCGCTTCTGCGGCATCCGGAATGTCCGGACCACGCGGATGCTCGGCGTGAAGGACGCATCCCCCGCACGCATCGAGGCGTGGCTCGAACGCGCGGCACGACTCGGCACGGCCGACGGCGCGCGCGATGCGAAGGACCGGACCGCGACGCACCCCGCCCCCATCCCCGCCGGCGTCTGATCAGTGCGAGGGATCCGGTCCGCCGGCGATGACCGCTCGAACCGCGTCATCCCTGTCCGCGCCCTCCGGGGTGCGAACAGAGACGATTCCGGCGTGCGAACAGGGACGATTCCGGAGCGCGGCGGGCTCACACCCCGAGGTGCGCGGCGAGCTCGCGATCGAAAGCCTCGGCCTCGTCGAGATGCGGCGCGTGTCCGGCCTCGGGCAGGACGACCTCGCGGTACTCCCCGCCGTTCGCGGCGTAGCGCACGAGCACGGCCCGCGTCTGGGTGACCATCGGCTGCACGGGCGCGATCTCCTCGCCGGGCCAGCCCGGGATCACGCCCAGCGCGCCGAGCTGGTTCAGGTCGAAGAACGAGGCGTCCGAGACGATGGCGTCCTTCTCCCCGCGGATCCAGAGGATCCGCGGCTTCGCGACGAGATCGACGATGCCGGACAGGTCGAGGTGCTGCGGCGCCATCGTGTTGAGCACGCCACGCGTGCCCGCGGCGAAGCCGGGCCAGTTCTCGGATCCGACGGCATCGCCCGGGTAGTTGTCGAGCCCGGTCTTCGTGGTGAGCATCGAGGCGACCCAGAGGTCCTCGTGCGCGGTCTGGGTCTCGGGGTGTGCGACGTACGCAGTGCGGTAGACGGTGCGCGGCGAGGTCTGCGCCTCATCCGTGGTGTCGCCTGACTCCAGCCGCGCCACGAAGTCGGGGTTCGCGCCACCGCCGCCCGTGCCGGCGCCGTCGGCGTCGTTGCGCGCGCCGTCGGGGCCGTGCGTGCCGCCGAAGCCGTACGGCGACACCGGCGACTCCAGAGTGAGCGAGAGCACGCGCTCCGGCGCGTCCAGGGCGACCTGCAGCACCACCCCGCCGCCCATGCTCCAGCCGACGAGGTGCACGGCGTCGAGATCGAGGGCGTCGAGCACCGCACGCACGTCGTCGGCGAAGTCGCGCAGGCCCCGGGTCGCATCGACCGGCCTGGTCTCGCTGTCGCCGAAACCGCGCAGATCGATCGCGAGTGCGCGCACGTCGGCCGGGAGGGCGAGCATCGTCGGCTGGTAGAACAGCGCGGATGACACGTTCCCGTGCACGAGCACCGCCGTGGCGGTGGGCGATGCCGGATCCGCGGCAGGGCGCTCGAGCACGTTCGCGGTGTAGCGCGGGGTCTCGACGCGGCGAGCGGTGATGCCGTCGAACAGGGCGGAGGACATGGTTGCTCCTTCGGGAGAGCGGGCGGTCAGGGGCGGGCGTCCACCTCGGCGGCGACGCGAGCGGCGCCCCGGTCGGCGAACAGGATCGTGTAGTGGTTCACATCGGGGACCTCGACGACCCTCAGCTGCGGCACGAGCGCGCCGAACTGCTCGAGCGCCCCCGGCGGGTAGAGCGGATCCTCGTCGAGCAAGCCGCGCGGCGCGCGCAGCACGGTCACCGACATGCGCAGTCCGCGCAGTGCGTCGAGGTACCAGTCCGGTCCATACAGCTCGCCGCCGTCCTGCAGCATCGCTGCGGCCGCCGTCGAGGAGCGCAGATGCGGGGCGGATCCGTCCAGGTCGTGCCGCGCGTAGGTCTCGACTGCCGCCGACCAGTCCCGTGCGAAGGCCGGATGGGCGCGCCAGAAGGCGAGATAGGCGTCGTCGTCCGGGAACTCCATGGACAGCCGCTGAGCGGCGGGCCCCAGGAGCGCGGCGATGTCGAGGTCGTCGGCGCTCACGCCGTCCGGCAGCGCGAGGGGGAATCCGCCGTCGACGAGCACGAGGCGGGCGACGAGGTCCGGGCGGGCCGCGGCGAGCGCCACCGCGACGAACGCGCCCATCGAGTGCCCGATGATCGTCCGCGCCCCGCCGCCGTCCGCATCCAGCACGGCAGCGAGGTCCTCCGCGTGCCGGCGCAGACCGTACGGCCCGGGCAGCGTGTTGCTGCGCGCTCGCCCGCGCAGGTCGGGAGCGAGGACGCGCCGAGCCGGCAGGAGAGCGGCGACGGTGTCCCACGATCGGCCGTTGGCGGTGATGCCGTGGATCGCCAGGATCGCGGCGGTGTCGGATGCGGGGCCGAAGGACGTGACCGCGAGGGCCGGATCCGCCCCCTGTGCGACGCGGGCGCTCATCGCGCGCTCCATCCGCCGTCCATCGTGTACGAAGCCCCGGTGACCGATCCCGCGGTCGGGCCGCACAGCCACCGGGCCAGATCCGCCACCTCGTCGGGCTCGAGCAGGCGCTTGATCGCCGACTCGACGAGCATGACCTTCTCGATCACGTCCGACTCGGGGATCCCGTGCGTGCGGGCCTGATCCGCGATCTGCTGCTGGACGAGCGGCGTGTTCACGTAGCCGGGGTTGATGCAGTTGCTCGTGACGCCGTGCGGCCCACCCTCGAGCGCGGTGACCTTGGAGAGCCCCTCGAGCGCGTGCTTGGCGGTCACATAGGCCGACTTGTACTCGCTCGCGCGCAGTCCGTGCACGGAGCTGATGTTCACGATCCGCCCCCATCCGCGCGCGTACATGCCGGGGAGCACCGCACGGATGAGCAGGAACGGCGCCGTCACCATGATGTCCAGCATCCGACGGAACATCAGCGGATCGAACTCGACGATGGGCGCGACGGTCTGCAGGCCCGCATTGTTCACGAGGATGTCGGCGTCGAAGACCCGCGCCGACAGTGCGTCGAGGTCGCCGAGATCGACCGCCAGCGCTTCGCCGCCGACCTCTACGGCGACGGCGGCGGCCGCCTCGGCGGCCCGGTCGAGCACCAGCACGTGCGCGCCGTCCCGCGCGAGGGCCCGGGCGCATGCGGCGCCGATGCCGCTCCCGGCACCGGTGACGAGCGCCGTGCGCCCCCGGAGGTCGGTGTCTGGAACCGGGGATCGCTGCGCTGCCATGCCTGCACGGTAGTTCACCGCCGCGCACGGCGGAAGAGGGTACGGCTATGCAAAACTGCACAGATGGACGCGCACTTCCCCGCACCGCCGCTCAGCGCGGACGACCTCCTCGTGCTACTGGCCGTGGCGCGCAGCGGCCGGTTCACCGCCGCCGGGCAGCAGCTCGGGCTGAACCACACCACGGTCGCGCGCCGCATCGCCGCCCTCGAGGCGCAGCTGGGCGGGCGGGTTCTCTCCCGCGAGGGGGCGGGCTGGGAGTTGACCCCGCTGGGTTCGCGCGCCCTGGCCGCGGCCGAGGGCGTGGAGCGGGCGCTCAGCCGCCTGGACGGCGGCGACGCCACGCGGATCGGCGGCCTGATCCGGCTCTCGGCCACGGACGGCTTCAGCGGCTTCGTCGCCGCTCCCGCGATGGCCGCCCTGCGCCGGGTCCACCCCGACGTGCGGCTGGAGCTCATCACCGGCACCCGGCAGGCCTCGCATCAGCGCACCGGCGCCGATCTGGAGGTCGTCGTGGGTCGGCCGCAGGTGCGGCGGGCCCGAGCGATCCACCTGGCCGACTACGCCCTCGGCCTGTACGCGAGCCGCGACTGGCTGCGCACCCACCCCGCACCGCAGGATCCGGCCGACCTCGCCGGACAGCCGCTCGTCTACTTCATCGAGTCGATGCTGCACGTCGACTCCCTCGACGATGCGCGCCGGGCCGTGCCGGGCATGCTCGACGCGGTCGCGAGCACGAACGTGTACGTGCACGTCGACGCCACCCGCGGAGGCGCCGGCTACGGGCTCCTCCCCGCGTTCCTCGCCGACCAGCACGAGGATCTGGTGCGGGTGCTGCCGGAGGAGATCGACGAACGGCTGCCGTACTGGCTGATCGCCCGCCCCGAGGCGTTGAACCAGCCCGCGATCGCCGCGTTCCTGGAGGCGCTGCAGGCCCGGCTCGCCGAGGTGCGCCCGCGACTGCTCGGCGAGTAGCGGTCGCCCCGGATCCGCATGCTCGGCGGCCACACGGGATCCCGCCGATGGGGCGTGCGGCTGAGGCCGCGCGGTGGCACGCTGTGAGCATGAAGACCCTGCTGCTGGCACGCCATGCGAAATCCGACTGGGACATGGCGGGCCTGCGCGATCACGATCGACCGCTGAACGCGCGCGGCCGCCGTGACGCCCCTGCGATGGCACGACGGCTGCGCGACGAGGGGGTGGACCTGCAGCGCATCGTGTCGAGCTCCGCGACCCGCGCGCACAGCACGGCCGACGCGTACGCGGCGGCGTTCGGGCTCGCGGTGATCGAGGATCCGACCCTGTACGCGGCGTCCGCCCGCAGGATCCTGGCGGTCGCGGCGATGCTTCCCGATGATGTCGGCGGCGCGATGCTGGTGGGGCACAACCCCGGGATGGCGGATGCGGTGGAGGAACTCACCGGATCCGTCGTCGAGTTCCCGACCTGCGCGGTCGCCGAGTGCTCGGTCGACGTCGGATCCTGGTCCGAGTTGATCGAAGGATCCGGACGACTGCTCCGGCTGCGCACCCCGCGCGACTGATCCCCGCGCGACTGATCCCGGCACGACAAGGACGGGTCGCGACAACGGACGAGGCACGACGGGCAGGACCGCACCTCGGTCGCCGAGACCCCCACGTACCGCCCACACCCCCATGTACGAACGCCGCTGCACGGGGGTCTGGACGGTCTGCGGGGGTTTCGACGGAGAGAGAAGGCCGCGCGCGAGGGCCGCGGCGGGCGCCGGCGACGTCAGGCCATCGCGGCGGCGGCGGCCTCGTCCTCGGTCGTCGCGACGAGCTGACCGCAGGCTCCGTCGATCTCCTTGCCGCGGGTGTCGCGGAGGGTCGTCGGGATGCCGGCGTCGTTGAGGCGGCGGACGAACTCGTCCTGCACGTCCTTCTCCGAGGCGGTCCAGATGGATCCGGGAGTCGGGTTCAGCGGGATGGGGTTCACGTGCACCCAGCCGCGACCACGGGCGTTGAGCTTCTCCGCGAGCAGGTCGGCGCGCCAGGCATGATCGTTCATGTCCTTGATCAGCGCGTACTCGATCGACACGCGGCGACCGGTCTTCGCGTAATAGTCGTACGCGGCGTCGAGAGCCTCATCGACCTTCCAGCGCGAGTTGACCGGGATCAGTTCGTCGCGCAGCTTGTCGTCCGGCGCGTGCAGTGAGAGCGCGAACGTGACCGGGATGTGCTCGTCGGCGAGCTTCTTGATCGCGGGGACCAGGCCGACCGTCGACACCGTGATGCCGCGCGCGCTCATCCCGAGGCCCTCCGGCTGCGGAGCGACCATGACGCGCACCGCATCCATCACGCGCTTGTAGTTGGCGAGCGGCTCGCCCATCCCCATGAAGACGATGTTCGACACCCGCTCCATGGAGTGGTCGTCGGCCTTCTTGCCGCCGAGGCCGCCCTCGGCGATGAGGCGGTTGGCGCGTACGATCTGCTCGACGATCTCGGCGGTGGACATGTTGCGCGTGAGCCCCGCCTGACCGGTGGCGCAGAACGGGCAGTTCATGCCGCAGCCGGCCTGGCTCGACACGCACAGCGTGATGCGGCCCGGGTAGCGCATGAGCACCGACTCCACGAGCGCACCGTCGTGCAGGCGCCAGAGGAACTTGATCGTGTCGCCGCGGTCGGTCTCGAGCCGCCGCACCTCCGTGAGCAGCGGCGGCAGCATCCCGGCCACGAGCTCGTCGCGCTGACCCGCGGGCAGATCCGTCATGTGGGCGGGATCCGAGGTGTAGTGCGTGAAGTAGTGCGTGGCGAGCTGCTTGGCACGGAATCCGGGCAGCCCCAGCTCCTTCACCTTCTCCACGCGCTCGGTGGGCGTGAGGTCGGCGAGATGCACCGGCGGCTTCCCCCGCTTGGGGCTGGCGAACTGCAGCAGCGGGCGCCCCTCGGCGTCCTTCTTCTGCGTCCAGCCTTCGGTGGCGGGGCGCACCTGGGCGGCGCGCCTCGTGGGCGCGCCGGAGCGGGCGGACGCAGGAGTCTCGGACATGTCTTCCAGGGTAGGGCCTGCAAGGTGCGAAGGCGCTGGGCGCGGCTGCGCACATCCGCCCCGTACGCTGGCGGCATGCCCCTCTGGATCTGGATCCTCCTCGTCGCCGTGATCGTCATCCTGTTCGTGGTGATCGCCGTGACTCTGCGGGCGATCCGGCCGAAGGCGCCGGAGCCTCTCGGGACCGTGATCGCGACGCCGGCCGCATCGGCCGAGACCCCCACCGCGCGCCGTGATCCGCCGGCATCGCCGCGCGACCCGCTGGACGCCTCCGTCATCGCCGAGATCGACGCCCTGGTCGCCGCCGAGCAGAAGATCTCGGCCATCAAGGTGCTGCGCGAGCATTCCGGCCTCTCCCTGCGTGAGGCGAAGGACCAGATCGACGCCTGGGTGCCATCCGCGCCCGGCACGGTGGACGCGACCCCGGTCTCCCTCGCACGTTCCGGCTCGCGGCCCGCCGGAGCACCGCCCTACGCCGGCGGGCTGCCCGTCGCCGAAGCCGTCGCGCAGCTCTCCCCCGACGTGCGGGCGGAGATCGGCCGGCTCGTCGCCGCGGATCAGAAGATCGCGGCGATCAAGCTGCTGCGCGAGGCGACCGGACTCGGCCTCAAGGATTCGAAGGACGCCGTCGAGTCCTGGCACTGACGCGGGAGCGGCGCTCCTGGCGGTCGTTGAGCGAGGACGCCGCAGCCGGAGTTCGCTCAACGCCCCCGAGGGAGGAAGCGGATCAGTGCCGACCGGTGATGACGTCGGCGAGGTGCGCGACGGGCGAGGTGTTCGGACGCCCGGCCAGCTCGGCCCGATCGGCCATGCCGTACGCGGCGTAGAGCCCCTTCGTCGCGATCCAGCGCAGCGGTTCGGGCTCCCAGCGCCGCACCCGGTGGTTCACCCAGGGCAGCCCGGTGATCTCGGTCTCGTTCCCGAGGATGAGGTCGGAGATCGTCCGCCCGGCGAGGTTCGTCGAGGTCACGCCCGTGCCGACATAGCCGCCGCCCCAGGCGATCCCGGTGCGGGGATCCAGCCCCACCGTCGCCGACCAGTCGCGGGGCACGCCCAGCACGCCCGACCACACGTGATCGATCCTCGCCCCGGTGGTCGCGGGGAAGAACCGGTGCAGGATCTCGGTGAGCGTGCGCACGGTCGACATCGGCGTGCGTCCGTCGGTGTCGGTCCTCGAGCCGTACTTGTAGGGCACCCCGCGCCCGCCGATCGCGATCCGGTCGTCCGCCGTGCGCTGGGCGTACATGTACACGTGCGCGAGATCACCCAGCACTTCACCCTCGCTCCAGTGCAGTTCCTCCCACACCTCCGGCGGCAGCGGCTCCGTCGCTATGAGCGAGGAGTTCATCGGCAGCCACAGCCGGTGCAGGCCCTTCAGGTTCGCCGTGAAGCCCTCGGTCGCGCGCACGATGTACTCGGCGGTGACCGTACCGTGATCGGTGCGCAGCCGGCGCGGGGCGATCTCGTCGACCGTGGTGCGCTCGTAGATCTCGACACCGAGCCGTTCGACCGCCGCGGCGAGACCCGCGACGAGCTTGGCGGGCTGGATACGGGCCGCATGCGGATGCCAGACGGCGGCCCTGGTGCCGCGCACATCGATCTTGGCGGCCGCCTCGGCAGCCTCGAGCAGGGCGAGGTCGGTGTGCGCCCAGGTCTGCTCGGCGGCGGCGAAGGCCCTGATGCGCCCCTCCTGCGCGGCCGTGTATGCGACCCCGAACTCGCCGCCCTTCTTGATGTCGGCATCGATGCCCTCGGCCGCGGCGACGTTGATGACCTCGTCGACGGTCTCGTTCATCACCCGCTGGAATCGCGTGGCGGCATCGCGTCCGTGCGTGCGCACGTACTGCTCTCTCCCGCCGGTCACCGAATTGGTGAGCCAGCCTCCGTTGCGGCCGGACGCCCCGTAGCCTGCATGCCGCTGCTCGATGACCGCGATCCGCAGTCCGGGCTGTGCCCTCTTCAGGTAGTAGGCCGTCCACAGCCCGGTGTAGCCGGCGCCGACCACGGCGATGTCGACGCTGAGGTCACCGGGCAGCTCGCGTCGCGGAGTCGGGGCGCCGATCTGCTGCCACCAGTGCGAGACGTTGCCGTTGATCGGCGGGGGCACGGCGGCCATGCTGCTCCTTCACCCATCAGCCCGGGGATGCGCGCCGTCGCGGATCCCGTGCGCGTCGGGTTCGCGCGTGCTGTCGGAATGCATCGAATCACATTTCTCCCGCGCGTGCCGGTCGGCTCGCGCCGGCGCCGCGCCTCGTCCGAGCAGTGCGCGCTGATCGTGCTCGCCGGCCTCGGGCTTCGCCACGCTGCCGGCCGCCTGCACGGTGAGCGCGACGGACGGGGCCCGCGCCCTCACGCCCGCCGACGGATCACGATCTTGTTCTGGTCCGACGGGTCCTGACGGTCGAACCAGACGTCGACCTCCTCGCCGTTCACCAGCGGGTCGCGAACATGGATGGTCGCGGGTTTCGTGACCCAGCGCTGCACACCGGATCCATCGCGGAACGTATAGGTCACGGCGGTGATGACCTGGCTCGCTTCATCGAAGTCCGTGTACCCCTGATTCGTCACTGAGCCCGTGACCGGCGATGTGGTGCGCACCAGCTCCTCCGCGGCATCGAGCCGTCGCGCCCTGGCGGCGCGTGCCACCGTTCCCAACCACAGAAGCACGACGGCGACGACAGCGAGACCGAAGGCGACGACATCGAGCACGGGCTCCCGCAGCCACGCCGGTGGCGGCGCCACGACGGCGTGGCCCGCAGCCGCGCCCAGCACCGCGACGCCGGTCCCAGCCAGCCAGCCGGGGAGGCGCGGATTGCGCCCCGCCGCACCGGTCCACGCTCCGAGCGCGATCAGGAGCACGAAGGACGAGCCGATGGCCGCGATGATCGCGGGGACGTCCTGATCCGCCGCGTCGTCGGAGAAGCCGGTGGCCGCGCCTCGCGTCAGCCCCCACGCCAGGACGCCGCCCGCGCCCAACAGGAACAGCCCCGGCACGATGAGGCTCGCCGCGGTGGTTCGGCGCAGCGGTCGCTGCCGCCGCGCGACATCGGGATCGATCGTGCTCATGCCACGATCCCACCACAACGCGGCTCTCTTCCGCTCACCGTTCTTCATGTTCGATGACGCGCGGATCCCCCGCTCCCCACAGGGATGGCCTCAGGGGGCACCCACCTTCGCGTGGTATACCATTTCCATGCCCTCCATCGCTCGCCGTCCGGACATCGCTCGCCCTCCGGGCGCAGCCTCGCTCCGGAAGCGCGTCGTGGGCGCACTCGCCGGGCTCGGCGTGGCCGCGCTGCTGCTGGCCGGCTGCGCGGCGAGCGCGACGGAAGCGGTCGGCGTCCCGACCGTGACCTCGACCCCGCCGTCGACCGCACCCGCTCCCTCCCCCGCACAGAGAACCGAGGCCGAGATGACCGCTCTGAACTCCCGCCTGTTCGAGGCCGCGTCCACCGGAGACGCCGAAGCCGTACGCGCCGCGATCGCCGAGGGCGCCGACCTCGAAGCCCGTGGATCCGGTGGCATGACGGCCCTGATCGCCGCCACCAAGGGCAACCGCATCGACGCGGCCCTCGCACTGATCGACGCCGGCGCCGACGTGAACGCCAAGGACGACATCGTCGACTCCGCGTACCTCTACGCCGGGGCTCGCGGCCACGATGAGATCCTCCGGGCGACCCTCGAACACGGCGCCGACCTGCGCAGCACGAACCGCTACGGCGGCACGGCCCTGATCCCCGCTTCCGAGCGCGGCCACCTCGGCACCGTGAAGATCCTGCTCGCGGCGGGCGTGGATCCGAATCACGTCAACAACCTGAACTGGACCGCGCTGCACGAGGCGATCGTGCTCGGCGACGGCTCGAAGACCTACGTCGACATCGTGCGCACCCTCATCGCGGGCGGAGCCGACATCACGATCCGCGACGGCGACGGCGTGCTGCCGCGCGACCTCGCGGCTGCTCGCGGGTACCGCGACATCGTGGCCGCGATCGACAAGGCCTGAGCCCGGCGGCGACGGAACCGGAGCCACCCCGGTTCGGGTCGCACTCTGCCGTTCTGGGGCGCGCCTCACCGGCGATCGCCGGCAGGACGCGCCCCGAACGGCAGGAACACGCCCCGGGACCAGGGGCGGACTCGGACCGCGGCTCAGTCCAGGAAGATGTCCGGGAACAGCTGGTCGTCGGGGGTGCCAGGCACGGCCGCGTAGCCGGAGAAGTCGGTGATCCCCGCGGCTTCGAGCACGTCCTCGACGATGAGCGTCTGCCCGGTGTACTCGCGGGCCGGCTGGGCGAGCACGGCGTAGGCGGCGTCGGCGTACACCTCGGGCGTGCGGCTGACCTTCATCATGCGGTCGCCGCCGAGCGCGAACTGCACCGCGGCGGTCGCGATGGTCGTGCGGGGCCAGAGCGTGTTGGCAGCGATGCCGTCCTTCTCGAACTCGGCCGCGAGACCGAGTGTGGCCATCGTCATGCCGTACTTCGCGAGCGTGTACCCGGTGTGCGCGCCGAGCCAGCGCGGGGTGATGTTCAGCGGCGGCGACAGCGACAGGATGTGCGGGTTCGGGGCGTCCTTGAGCACGGGAACGGCGGCGCGCGACAGCATGAACGTGCCGCGCACGTTCACGTCCTGCATGAGGTCGTACTTCTTGGCCGCGAGGTCGAGGGATCCGGACAGGTCGATCACGCTCGCGTTGTTGACGACGATGTCGATGCCGCCGAACTCGCCCTGCGTCTTCAGGACGGCGTCGATCACGCTCTCGTCGTCGCGGACGTCGCCGAGGAGAGGCAGCGCCTGCCCGCCGGCCGCACGGATCTGCTCGGCAGCGGTGTGGATCGTGCCCTCGAGCTTCGGATGCGGGGTGTCGGTCTTCGCGAGCAGCGCGATGTTGGCGCCGTCGGCCGCCGCGCGCAGAGCGATCGCGAGGCCGATGCCACGGCTGCCGCCGGACATCAGGATGGTCTTGCCCGCGAGGGGCTTGTTCTCGGTCATGTCGTCCTCGGTTCGTGATCGATGGGAACGTCGTCGCTCAGGTCGCACTTCGTGGGCGAAAGCCCTCCCGGAGGATCCGAGATCGCGACCTGAGCGTGGGGCGGGATCGGGATCCGGTTACTTCGGCGCCATCCGGATGGAGCCGTCGAGGCGGATCGTCTCGCCGTTCAGGTAGCCGTTCTCGACGATCTGCTGCACCAGCGATGCGTATTCGTCGGGGCGGCCGAGCCGCGCGGGGTACGGCACCTGCTCACCGAGCGAGTCCTGTGCGGCCTGCGGCAGACCCGCGAGCATCGGGGTCTCCATGATCCCGGGCGCGATCGTGCAGACGCGGATGCCGTAGCGCGCGAGCTCGCGGGCGATCGGGAGGGTCATGGCGTGCACGCCGCCCTTCGACGCCGAGTAGGCGGGCTGGCCGATCTGGCCGTCGAACGCCGCGACGCTCGCAGTGCTCACGATGACCCCGCGGTCGCCGTCGGCGCCGGGGTCGTTCTTCGCGATGACGGCGGAGGCCTGGGAGATCACGTTGAAGGTGCCGACCAGGTTGATCCGGATGATCCGCTCGAATCCGGCGAGGTCTGCGGGGTTGCCCTCGCGGTCGAGCACCTTCGCGGGCGGAGCGATGCCTGCGCAGTTCACCACGATGCGCAACGGGGCGGCGGCCTGTGCGGCGGCGACGGCCGCGGCGACCTCGTCGGGGTTCGTCACGTCGGCCGCGGCGAAGACGCCGCCGAGTTCCGCCGCGATCTCGGCGCCCTTCGACGTCGGAAGATCGATGATCGTGACGGTCGCACCGGCCGCGGCGAGGCGGCGCGCGGTGGCGAGGCCGAGCCCCGAGGCGCCGCCCGTGACAAGGGCTCCGGATCCAGCGATCTGCATGGGTGTTCTCCTTCGAACCTGCAACTGAGTGCCAGCTTACGTGAGTCTGAGTCTCACCCGCACGCCGTGGGCGCACACGCGGATCCAGGATCCGGCGGCGTCGACCGGGGGGATCGTCGTCGAAGCGAGCCTACGGCCCGCACGGGCGGTTTCGCAGAAGTGGACCCCGGCGTCGACGAACGGGCCGACAGCCTCGCGACGCTGTTGTCAAGGCCCTCGCGGTGACGTCGGCGATCGCCGACCCTGGGCCGAGACCACAGGATCCACAGAGGAGAGTCCCGATGAACGAGATCGACGACGAAGGACTGCCGCCGCGCGTGCATCGCGCGCGCCCGGAGGCATCGGACGACCCGTATGCGAGGCCCGGGGAGGATCCGTACGGGACGCGCGCCACGACGCCCGGCCGCGACGAGCACGCCGACGACCCGGGGACGGGTCGTCGGCGAGACGAGTGAGGCCGGTGAATCGCCGGGCTGACGGCACCGCGGGTTCACCTCGCCGTCATTGGATCTGACCGCTGTCGTCGATCTGCATCTCATCCACCTGCGTCGGCTCCGGGATGAGGCGGAGGCCGCCCGGTGTGTTCGCCAGCTGGCTGAGCGCCTCGATCCACAGCCGGTTCAGGGGCGGGCGGCGCCCGCCGTGGTAGGTGAAGACCATGTTGCAGGACGGGTGGATCCAGACGGAGGTGCGCCCGTGCCCGATGCTCGGGTCGTCCTTCCAGGTGAAGTAGAACGGCTCGCCGCGGCGGAGCTTGTTGGCGATCACCATCTGCACGTGGGCCAGCGCGCGGTCGTCGAGATCCGCATGCGTCTGGCCCTCGTAGCTGAATCTGCCCATCTGGTTCGCTGCCTCCTCGACGCTTGTCCGCACATCGGACCCACCTCACATCATCGTCCGTGCGGTCGATCGCCGGGACCCCCTCGACACCCACGCGCAGAGGATGATACGTCTCCGCTGTCGCGACCGGAACCCCCGGGCGCCGCCACAGGCCGATGCCTACCGTGGTCGCATGCGGGACCCTCACGGTCCGCGCCGCGGACACGGGGTGGTCTCCGATGCCCGCCGATGAAGGAGGAGCTCATGTTTCCCGAGATCCATCTGCTGCCCGAGGTGCACAAGTGGTGGCCCCACCTGTCGGCCCGGTCGAAGAAGAGGCTGGAGGAGCAGGACGACGGGGTCGTTCCCGATGACGTCCGCGAGGAGATCGAGCGGATCGTCGGGGAGACCGTGGATCCGTCGGCTCGGCTCAGCGACGGCGACCGCACGTTCATCCGCACGCAGCAGGAGATGGTGGACTAGCGTTCGACGTCGCGCCGCTCGTCGACGTCGCGCTGCACGGCCATGGCTTCCTGCCGTGCCGCGTCCCGCGCCTGCGACGAGCGTCGCGGGTAGTCGGGCCGGTCCGGCTGCTCCTGCTGATCGGAGAACTCCCCTCCCTCGCGCCCTCCGAACGGGCGCCCGTGGTCGGCGAACTCTTCGCGCATGAACACGAGTCGCCACGGGCCGAGGGTGAAGCGCGCGCCCGTGCGCAGGACCTCGACGTCCCTGCGCTCTTCCTCGGCCGACTTCTGCACGTTCGCGCTCGTCTCCCCCGGTCCTCGCATGTCGAGTGCGTATTCGTCGTGGGAGTCGTGGCGGATGACGGCGTGGACCGGATCCGTGTCCGGAAGCCGCAGGCCGGCGTCCTGAGCCGAGCCGATCGTGACGCCGTCGTCCGGGATGTCGAACACGAACCTGGTGGTGGCCGATGCGACGAGCAGCCGCGGCCGCCCGGCGCCCCAGCCCGCGTGAGTCGTACTGTCGGGGTGGACTTCCGTCTCGTTCATGACGTCGCTCCTTTCGAATTCGGTCTCGTCGTGGGCTCGGTCCTGCGACTGCTGGAGGTCAGAGGTGGCGTCCGCCCGTGACGGGGATGATGCCGCCGGAGACGTACGACGCATCCTCGGAGGCGAGGAACACATAGGCACCCGCGAGCTCCGCGGGCTGACCCGCGCGCCCGAGGGGGGTGTCCTCTCCGAACGCCGGCAGTTTGTCCGGCCAGCCCGTCGCCGGGATGAGCGGCGTCCAGATGGGTCCCGGTGCGACGCCGTTGACTCTGATCCCGTGCGGACCCTGCTGCTCGGCGAGCATCTGCACGAAGGCCACCAGAGCCGCTTTCGTCAGCGCGTAGTCGAACAGCGCGGGCGACGGATCGTAGCCCTGGATCGACGTGGTCGCGATGATCGAGGACCCCGGGCGAAGATGGGGCAGTGCGGCCTGGGCGAGCCAGAACGGTGCATACAGGTTGGTGTGCATGACCTTGTCGAACTCCTCCGGCGGGATCTCCTCGATCTCCCCTCGACTGCGCTGATATCCGGCATTGAGCACGAGGATGTCGAGGCCGTCGAGACTCTCCGCGGCATCCGCGACCAGATCCGCGCACACCTGCTCGTCCGTCAGATCCCCCGGGAGCAGCGCGACCATCCGGCCGGCCTTGCGGACCCAGTCCGCGGTCTCCTCAGCGTCCGCCTGCTCCTCGGGCAGATAGCTGAGCGCGACATCGGCGCCCTCGCGTGCGAACGCGATCGCCACCGCCCGGCCGATCCCCGAGTCACCGCCGGTGATCAGCGCATACCGGCCCGGCAGACGCGCCGAGCCGCGATAGCTCTCCTCGCCGTGGTCCGGCCGAGGTTCCGTCTCCGCCAGCAGCCCGGGCTGGTCGTTGTGCGGATCCGGCGGATCGCGGGGTGGCGGGTACTTGATGCGGGGGTCGGTCATGCTGTAGCTCATGCCCGGCACGCTAGGCAGCACGGACCGGCGCCACGAGGGGCTTGACGTCCGCAGCCGAGGTGTCTAGAAGGCCGTCGGCCGTCTCCCGCAACCGATCGCGCGGGCCCCTCCTCCGCCCCGCCGTCGATAGCCCTCCACCACCTGGGCTGTCAAGAGCCGTGACGTCGACCGATGCAGCGCTCAACCTCATCCGTGGACGAAAGGAAGCGAGATGTCGATGATGACACCCACGCGCTTCGAGATGCGCCGGCTCACGGAGAACGAATGGCTGATCCTGGACGACAGCTTCGACCGCACGGACGCGCGGCACACCGTCGCCTGCGTGACCCGCGTCTCGGTGGAGCAGGTCGAGGTGGTCTGGCTGCGGCCGGTCACCGAGCGGATCCGCTACGGCTCCGTCGCCGACGTGCTGGAGGCCGTGAGCAATGCCCCGTCAGGTCGACCACTCGCGGACGGGTCGACCTGAGACGCCGCTCCTGCCATCCCGGACCCCTCGGCGTCAAGCCCCTGTGCGACGGCTCCCGTCACCGCCTACGGTGAGTCAGCGGTCGCACCAGCGACACGTGGAAGGAGTCCGTCATGAACATCCTCTTCGTCATCATCATCATCGTGGCCATCATCCTGGCCATCACCGGTGGTCTCGTGCAGTCCCTGAACTTCCTGCTCTGGGTCGGACTGGTGCTGCTCGTGCTCGCTGTGATCGCTTGGCTGCTGCGCTCGGTCACGGGTCGCCGGGCGCCCTGAGTCGCATCGCGCGGACGCAGCCGCTCGGCCTGATCGACGCAGACCAGGACGACAAGGCGTGATCCCGAGGGGAGCCGGCGATGCCGGCTCCCCTCCCCTCTCCCCGGGCAGGATGGATCCATGAGCATCCCCGTCGACGACGTGACCGTTCCCGAGCGCGTGCGGGAGCTGGCTGGATCCGCCGCTCTCACCCCCGTGTGGGAGAACGGGATCGGGGGGCTCACGTTCCGCACCGACGACGGACGGTTCGTCAAGTGGGGCCCGCGGTACCTCGAGGCGTCGATGCGCGCCGAGGCGGAGCGGATGCGCTGGGCGAGCACCTGGACACTCGTGCCGCACGTCCAGGACCAGGGCGAGGACCGCACGCACGAATGGCTCGTGACGTCGGCGATCCCGGGCCGCAGCGCCGTGGATCCGTTCTGGATCGCCCGGCCCGAGGCGGCCGTGCGCGCGGTCGGAGCCGCACTGCGGCAGCTGCACGACGCGCTGCCCGTCGCCGAATGCCCGTGGAGCTGGGGCGTCGAGGATCGGATCGCGAATGCCGCCGAGCGCGGGATCGTCGTGGCGGGGCGGCTGCACGCAGCACCGGCGATCGACCGTCTCGTCGTCTGCCACGGCGATGCGTGCGTGCCGAACACGCTGCTGGACGACGCCGGTCGGGGCATCGCGCACGTCGATCTCGCGGCCCTCGGCGCCGCCGACCGCTGGGCCGACATCGCGGTGGCCTCGATGAGCACGGCGTGGAACTACGGGCCCGGATACGAGGATCTGCTCATCGAGGCGTACGGCGTGGATCCGGATCGTGAACGTCTCGCGTACTACCGCGACCTGTGGGACGCGACCTGAGCCGCTCGCAGCGCAGACCTGGCGGGAATCCCGGACGCCGGGGATCCTGAGAGGGCGCACCGATATCGGAGGTGATCATGCACGCGCCCGCGAGGAGCACGGGAACACGCTCCGGATGCATCGTCGCTGCGCTCGCGCTCGCGATCGCGCTGACCGCCTGCGCCCCGGTGACCGCGCCGACGGTGACGGGCACGCCGGCCGACCACGCGGGCTCTTCGTCGCCGGCGACGTCCGCCCCGACCGCACCCTCCGTCCTGGCCACCGGACTGACAGCGCCGTGGTCGATCGTGCCGATCGGATCCGGGGCGCTCATCTCGCAGCGGGGCGACGGGCGGGTGCGGGAGTGGACCCCCACGGGAGGGCTGCGCGACGTCGGCACGGTTCCCGGCGTGGTCTCCGGCGGGGAGGCGGGACTGAACGGGCTCGCGATCCACGACGACGGTGGCACCAAGTGGCTGTACGCGTATCACGCGACCGCCGACGACAACCGCGTAGTGCGGCTGCGGCTCACCGGCGACGCCGCCGCGCTGCGGTTCGATCCGGCGACCGCGGAGGACGTGTTCACGGGCATCCCCCGCGCCGCGAACCACGACGGCGGCAGGATCGCCTTCGGCCCCGACGGCATGCTCTACGTCGGCACCGGCGACGCCGGGCAGCGCGACCGCGCCAGGGACCGGGACTACCTCGGCGGCAAGATCCTGCGACTCACTCCGGAGGGGCGGCCCGCCCCCGGCAACCCGTTCGGCACCGCGGTCTACAGCCTCGGGCACCGCAACGTGCAGGGGCTGGCCTGGGACAGCGCCGGCACGCTCTGGGCGAGCGAGTTCGGACAGGACACCTGGGACGAGCTGAACCGGATCCAGCCCGGCGGAGACTACGGCTGGCCCGACCACGAGGGCCGCGCGGGCGCCGCCGACGCGATCGATCCCGTCGTGACGTGGCGTCCTTCGGAGGCCAGCCCGAGCGGCATCGCGATCGTCGGGGACGTCGTCTACATCGCTGGCCTGCGCGGCGAGCGGCTGTGGACGCTCGACACGACATCGCCCGATCCGCAGCCGCGGGCCGCCTACGCCGGCGACTTCGGCCGGCTGCGAGACGTGGTGGCGGCCCCGAACGGCGCCCTCTGGGTGCTCACGAACAACACCGACGGGCGCGGCTCGCCGCGCGACGGTGACGACCGCCTGCTGCAGCTGCCGGCGACGCGCTGACCTTCGTTCTCTCCGCCTCCGTTCCTCTCCCGCCGCGCTGTGGAGCGCGCCGAGCATGGCTGAACCGGGCGCCATCCACCGCCGCGGACGACGGGGCGGTGCCTCCCGGGTCAGACCCGGCAGAGGATCTCGCCGTGCAGCACCGAGAGCCAGCCGTCGTCGCTCGCGGCCCACTCGCGCCAGCCGTCGCTGACGCGCTGCAGATCTTCGGGGGTCGCCGCCCCCGCGTCCAGGAGCTGGCGTGCGATCGCGGAATCGAGGATCCGGTCCGCCCACATGCCACCCCACCACGCGCGGTCCTCGGCATTCGCGTAGCACCAGGTGCTCGACGTGGCCGTGACGTCGGCGATCCCCGCCGCGTGCGCCCACGAGAGCAGCCGACGACCGGCGTCCGGCCGGCCCGCGTTCGCGTGGGCCGCGGTGCAGTAGAGATCGAGCCAGGTGTCCAGCGCCGGCACCGCGGGCCACCAGCGGAAGCCGCCGTAGTCGCTGTCACGCACGGCGACGATCCCGCCCGGCCGGGTCACGCGGGCGAGCTCGCGCAGCGCCTGCACCGGGTCGGCGACATGCTGCAGCACCTGGTGGGCATGCGTCACGTCGAAGCTGTCGTCCGGGAAGTCCAGGGCGTGCACGTCGGCGACGCGGAATTCGATGTTGGTCACGCCGCGCTCAGCCGCGGTGGTGCGACTGAGCTGGAGCTCCTCCGCACCGATCTCCGTGGCCACGACCTCGGCGACCCGCCCCGCCAGATCCGCGGTGATCGTGCCGGGTCCGGCCCCGACGTCGAGCAGTCGATCCGTCGGACGCAGGTGCGGCAGCAGGTACGCCGCCGAGTTCTCCGCCGTGCGCCAGCGGTGCGATCGCAGCACCGAATCGTGGTGTCCGTGTGTGTAGACGGGCATCGGGTCTCCTCGGCTCTCAGGTGTTCTGGATCCCCAGCGTTCCGGTTCGGTGCGTCATGGGGAAGACCGTAGTCTTCCTAGGAGCGCCGCACCCTCGCTCGACGGCGCCCGTTCACTCGAGGATCCAGGAGGCTGCGGATGTCGAACGCTCTCGGCGACTTCCTCCGCGCCCGGCGCACCGACGCCCGCCTGCAGACCGAGGCGTCGAGGGCCGGCGGGCGCCGCCGCACCACGGGCCTGCGGCGCGAGGAGGTCGCGACCGCCGCGGGCATCAGCGCCGACTACTACACCCGGCTGGAGCAGGGGCGCGAGAAGAATCCCAGCGACGCCGTGCTCGATGCGCTCGCCCGCGCCCTGCAGCTGGATCCGGACGCAACCGACCACCTCCATCGGCTGCGCGACGCCCACCCCGGCTCTACCCGCCCCGAGCCCGCGGACGCGCCCGCCGTCGACGACGCACTCGTGGCGCGCATGACGATGCTGGTCGACGCCGTGCGCCCGAACCCCGCGTACGTGCTGGACCGGCTCAGCACGGTCGTCGCGGCCAATCCCGAGGGGCTCGCGCTGCACGAGGGGCTCGCCGAACTGCCACCGGCCCAGCGCAACACCTGTCGTTCCCTGCTACTCGACCCGCGCGCCCGCGAGACGTTCGTCGAGTGGGAGGAACTGGCCCGCGGCGCGGTCGCACACCTGCGCGCCGCCAACGTGAGCGACCTGCAGGATCCGCAGCTCGTCGCGCTCGTCGACGAACTGAGCGCCTCCAGCCCCCTGTTCCGGGAATGGTGGAGCGGCCATCTCGTGCAGCGCCGACGCGGCGACATTACCCATGTCCGCGCCGCCGACGGCACGGTCATCGCCCGCCGTTACGAGGTGCTGCACCTGCCCGAAGACGGGGTGCGGATGACACTGTGGCTGCCCGCCGTCTGACGCCGTCCGCCGTGCCCAGCTCACCCTGGGGTCGTTGAGCGAGCGAAGCGAGACGAAACGTGGTGCGCTCGCGGATCACGTCCGTCGGCGCACCGCGTTTCGTCTCAGTCGCCTTCGGCGTCTTCGCTCAACGGCCCCGGAGAACGGGAACCTGATCCGGGTCAGGATCCGAGACGTCCGGATCCGGAGCCCCAGCCGCCGCGGATGACGCCGTATCCGTCGCGCGCCGCAGCCGACCGGGCCACCAGATCCGATCGCCGACGAGCGCGAAGATCGCCGGCACGATCACCGTGCGCACCACGAGCGTGTCGACGATCACGCCGACCCCGACGATCAGGCCGAGCTGGCCGAGCGTCACCAGCGGCAGCACTCCGAGGGCGGCGAACACCGCCGCCAGCACGATGCCCGCGCTCGTGATCACGCCGCCGGTGTGCGCGATCGCCTCGACCATGCCCTGTCTAGTGCCGCGGTCCGCGGCCTCGGCACGGGCGCGGTGCACGAGGAAGATCGTGTAGTCGATGCCCAGCGCGACGAGGAACAGGAACGCCAGCAGCGGCACCTGCAGATCGAGCGCGTGCTGCCCGAACAGCACGCGGCTCAGCCACGCGCCGGCGCCGATCGCGGCGAGCGCGCTGGCGAGGTTCACGACGAGCAGCAGCACCGGGGCGACGACCGAACGCAACAGGATCAGCAGCACGAGGAAGCTCACGAGCAGCACGAGGGGCGCGATGAGCAGCAGATCCTGCTGATTGCCGGTACGGGCGTCGAGGTCGGTCGCGACCGCCCCGCCCACGAGGGCGTGCCCATCCGGAACGGCATGCACGGCATCGCGCAGCTCGGTGATCTGGCTCAGGCTCTTCCCCGTGCTCGGCGCGTACTCGCTCGTCACCATGATCTTCGTCAGGTCGCCGTCCCCCGTGGCGCCGACCGGTTGCACGCGCACGACTCCCTCGACGTCCTTCGCCGCGGCGACCACGTCCTGAGCCTGCGCCGTATCGGTGACGATCAGGATCGGCTGCGCCTCGCCCGCAGGGAAGTGCGCCGAGAACACCTCGAGCCCCGCCGCCGACTCCGACGGCACCCGGAACTTCTCCACCTGGTCGAGCCCGACCGCGGTGCCGAACAGCCCCGCGGCCATCACCGCCAGCAGCGCTCCACCCGCGAGCAGGCTCAGGACCGGACGCTTCACCACGCCGCCGGCGATTCCGCGCCAGACCCGTCCCTGCCGGCGCTCATCGCCCGGACGCGGTACGAACGGCCAGAACACCTTCCGGCCGCACACCGCGAGGACCGGCGGCAACAGGAACAGGACCGAGGCGAGCGCGATCAGCAGCCCGATCGCGGAGGAGATCCCGAGCCCGTGGGTCCCCGGGATCACGGCCAGCACGAGCGTCAGCAGTGCCAGCACCACCGTGACGTTCGAAGCGAGGATCGCGGGCGCCGTCTTCCGCCAGGCGGTGCTGAGCGCCCGCCGGTGATCCGCCTCCTGCTGCAGCTCCTCGCGATAGCGCGAGATCAGCAGCAGCGCGTAGTTCGTGCCGGCGCCGAACACCAGCACGCTGATGATGCCCGCGTCGAACTGCAGGTCCCAGGCGGATCCGGCCGCCGCGGTCATCCGTCCCGCGAGTCCGTCCGCGAGCGCCACGACCACGAGCGGGATCAGCCACAGGATCGGCGAGCGGTAGGTCGCGATGAGCAGGACCGCGACGATGAGGATCGTGACGATCAGCAGGGTGAAGTCGGCACCTTCGAAAGCGGAGGCGACGTCGGCGCCGAACGCGGGACCTCCGGTGACCTGCAGGGTGAGACCGTCCGGTGCGTGCGCCGTGACATCGGAGCGCAGCGCCGCGATCGTCTTCGCATTCTCGGCGTTGGCCTCCGACGCGGTGATCGGGGTGATGATCACGGCCGCCTTCTTGTCATCGCTGACCACGGGTCCCGACAGATCGGCGGCCGCGCGGGCGCCCAGGACCGGGACCAGATCCTTCAGTCCCGCCAGGTCCGCATCGGACAGCGTGGCGCCGTCCATCCGAGAGGCCACGACGAGCACCGACTGCCGATCCGCGTCGGGGAAAGTCTTCAGGAGCTCGGAGACCCGGGTCGACTCGGATCCGGCGGGCGCTTGCGCGTTGCCGCCCGGCGCTTTGGCCGAGCCGAACGCACCGAACAGCAGGACCATGAGAAGGAGGACGAGCCCGAGCGAGATCCACGCGCCGCGGCGCGAGGTCAGAGCATCGGAAAGGCGCGAGCGCGCGACGGAATCTGCCATGCCTCCAGTCCACCGGCGCGGGCGCCGCCTGCCATCGTGCACAAGGTTGAGCGAAAGATCGATCGAAGGGACGAGACCGGATCCGCCCAGCGCTCGTTGAGCGAGGACGGCGGAGCCGACCGAGACGAAAGGCGGCACCCGTCGGACCAGGTCCGCAGGAATGCCGCGTTTCGTCTCGCGCCTCGCGGAGACCCGCACTGAGCGAGCGAAGCGAGTCGAAGTGTCGGTGCTCGCTCAACGACCCCGGAGATGACGAACGCGGCCTCCCGGAGGAGGCCGCGTTCGTGGTGCCGGGCGCCCCGAGTTCTCGGGGCGCCCGGGGCAGGGTGGCGTCAGTACCGCAGGCCGTGGCCGAACCGGAAGGTCGGGTTCTCGGTGTCGAATGCGACGTCCGAGCGGCTCGCGACGACAGCCGCGTCCGATCGGGGCAGGTCGAACGGCAGCGATCCCTGTGGTCCGCGCTCGCCGAACAGCACCCGCAGCACGGCCGCGTCCGAAGCGCCGTAGTCGGCCAGCACCGCGCGCGCCGATTCTTCGAGGCCGCCGAGCACGGCCGGCCGGTCGAGGTAGACGTCGATCACTGTCGGCACGGCCGCGGCGATCGTGGTGAGGCGCGCGTGCTCCTCCGCCGGGAACTCGAGCGATCCCGAGTGGAACATCGCGGAGAACCCGCCGCGATCGCGATCCTCGAACGGAGCCTTGATTCGCAGGATCGCAACGTCGGCCTCCTCCGGGGTGGACACGGCGGTCGCGTACCCGGCGAGCGCCTCGGCGGCGACACCCTCGGCGTAGACCTTCACGCCGCGCGAGAGCGGAAGGATCGCGTCGGTGTTCGTGAGCAGGGTGAGCGAGTCGCTCTGGGCGTCGAGCCCCTCCTGCACGAAGTCGGCACGACCGACCACGGCCGCCGCGTGCTCCTCATCCACGTACGGGGCATCGAACAGCCCGAGACGGAACTTCTCCCGCAGCAGGCGCCGCACGGAGACGTCGAGCCGATCCTCGCCGACGGTGCCCGCGGCCAGCAGACCGAGCAGCTCGTCGGTGCACAGCTCGCCGCCGAACTGGTCGATCCCGGCATCGAGCGCCTTCACCATCCGCTCGGGGCGGGTGAGGTGCTCGACGCCCCAGGCACGGGCCGGCATCGGCGTACCCATGATCTCGGCGTCGGTGAGCAGGCCCCAGTCGGTGCAGACGATGCCCTCGAAGCCGAGCCGATCGCGCAGCAGGGTCGTGAGCACGTCCTTGTTGAAGCCGAAGCCGACCTCCTCCCAGTCCGTGCCGACCGGCTGGCCGTAGTACGGCATCATCTGGGTCGCCCCGGCGCCGATCGCCGCGATGAACGGCTTGAGGTGATACTCCTGCGCTCCGCCCGGGTACACCTGCTCCTTGCCCCACTCGAAGTGCGGGTCCTCCCCGTCGAGCTGCGGACCGCCGCCCGGGAAGTGCTTGACCATCGTCGAGACGGACTCGTAGCCCAGCTGGCCCCCCATGAAGCCGCGGATGTATCCGACCACGAGGTCGCTGGTGAGGTCGGCGCTCTCACCGAAGGTGCCGTTGATGCGGGACCAGCGCGGCTCGGTGGCGAGATCGATCTGCGGGTGCAGGGCGACGCGGAGCCCGACCGCGAGGTACTCCTGGCGGGCGATGTCGCCGAAGCGCTCGAGCCGCTCGGGAGACGCGAGGGCCGCGAAGCCCAGCGTCTCCGGCCACTGGGAGAAGGGCCCGGCGAGGATCGAGGTGAGCGGGTTGTCGCTGAACGCGTGCCGCGGGTCCGTCGACAGGGTGATCGGGATCCCCAGTCCGTCCTCACGGGCGAACCGCTGCAGCGCGTTGCTCCACGCCGCGAACTCGCGCCCGTCGGGCGCGGAGCCCAGCAGGTTGAAGTGGTTCATGCGGCGCTTGCGGATCATCGAGTGCGCCGAGGGGATGCCGAAGGTCGGGTTGGATTCGGCCGGATCCCCGAACGACACCATCGTGTGGAACAGCATGCCGACCTTGTCGGCGGCGTCCATCCGGCTCAGCAGATCGTCCACACGCTGCTCGATGTCGAGCGACGCATCCTGGTACGGGAAGCGCACCTCGTTGTCCGTCATGGATGTCTCCTTACTTGGTGGCCTTGATGAACCAGACGCACACTGCGCCGAGGATCGAGAGGACGATGCCGATGGGGAACAGCGCCCAGTAGCCGAGCGAGAGGGCGATCGCGCCGCCCACGGCCGGGGCGAGGGTCTGCGGGAGGGTCGCGGCGATGTTGACGACGCCGAGGTCCTTCGCGAAGTTCTTGGCGGACGGCAGCACCTGGCTCATGAGCGCGGTGTCGACCGCCTGGAACATGCCGAAGCCGAGGCCGATCACGAAGGTCATGATCATCCAGGAGGTGAGCGTCGGCCAGACCCAGGGCAGGATCAGCGCGAGACCCATCACCACGGACGAGCCGAACACGAACGGCTTGCGACGCCCGACCTTGTCGGAGAGCGGACCCGAGACAGCCGTCGCGATGATCACGCCGACCAGGCTGATGAGCCCGAGGAGCGGGATGACCGTCTCGGGCTGCTTCACCTGCAGATAGTCGGTGAGGATGTACAGCTGGTAGCCGATCACCCCGAAGTAGCCGGTGTACAGCAGCAGCCGGCCGGTGAAGGCCCAGAAGAAGTCGGGGTTCTTGACCGGGTTGACCCAGAACGTCTTCAGGAACTCGACGAAGCTGAACGGCTCCGAGGCGAAGTTCGTGCTGGGGTGGTCGGGGTTCGCCAGGACGAAGCCGAGCAGCACCAGCACCGCGAAGACCGCGAACACGATGTAGCCGACCGCGATGCTGTGGAAGAACAGGGCGCCGAGGACGGATCCGCCCAGCGCGCCGATCATCAGGCCGATCCCCGAGAGCGTCGCGAACGTGCCGCGACGGGCGATCGGCACGCGGTCGGGCAGCACGGCGCTCAGCGGCCCCTGCGCGAAGTTGAACGTGATCTGCACCAGCGACCACGCGATGATGAAGCCGACCAGAGAGTTCGCGAACGCGAGCCCGACCAGCGACAGCGCGCCGGCGAGCGCGCCGAGCACGATCCACGGCGCACGCCGCCCGAAGCGGGAGCGGGTGCGGTCGGAGATCTGGCCGGCGACGGGCTGCGCGATCATCGCCACGAAGGCGCCGATCGTGCTGATGATGACCATGTTCGCGAGCTTGCCCTCGTCTCCCAGCGCCACGCGCACCTGCTCAGGCAGCAGCACTCCGGGCACAGCGCCCCAGATCAGGAAGATCGCGAAGTTCGAGGGCAGGATCCACCAGAGCAGCCGCCGCACGCCCTTGACGGGTGTGGGCGGGTCGTCCTCGCCGGAGGCGGTGGCGACGAAGGTGGTCTCGGTGATGGGGGGACGCAGCTCTTCAGGCGCGTCAGAAGAAGTCGACGACATTGTCAGTCCTTGAGGGGAGGGCGGTGGGATCGGGTCCGCCGGGCGGGGGCGTTGGAGACGTCCTCGGATCCGGCTGATGGCACGCTAGCATGAAAACCGACACAAGTGTAGGTTTTTGTCCGAGCGACCTCCTCGGTCGCGGGCGCGGCGTCGCAGGCGATCCCTTCCGGCGCCCGCAGACGCATACGATGGGACACCGATGACGACCGAACGCGGATACACCACGGGCCGGGCCAGGCGCGAGCGCATCATCGCCGCCGCCACCGCCCTGTTCGGACGCGTCGGCTTCAACAGCGCCACGATGCTCGAGATCGCGCAGGTCTGCGAGATCTCCCGCGCGGGTCTGGCCCACCACTTCCCCACCAAGGAATCCCTCATGGAGGCGGTGCTGGAGACCCGGGACCGCGAGGATCGCGAGCGGTTCCGGCGCAACGGCTCGCAAGGTCAGGACGGCATCGGCATCCTCCGCGGCATGGTCGATCTGGCCCGGCACAACACCGAGGTGGGCGGGATCATCGCCCTGTACGCCGTGCTGTCCGCCGAGGCCGCCGATCCCTCGCACCCCGCCCACGACTACTTCGTGCGGCGCTACGAGCGGATCAGATCCGGCACGGCGAAGGCCCTGCGGGACGCGCGCGCCGCCGGCCATCTCGCACCGCAGGTCGACGAGGACCGCGCGGCCGCAGAGCTCACCGCGCTCATGGATGGCCTGCAGCTGCAGTGGCTGCTCGACCCCGGATCCGTCGACATGGCAGATGCCGTGCGCCGCCGCATCGAGGAGCTGCTCGTGGTTCCCCTCGGGGACGAGGTCGCCCCTCAACCCCGGAACGTCCGCTGACCCTCATCCCGTTTCGAGGCGCGATGCTCGTCCTCTCCGGGGTCCGGGACGGGCGAACATCGCTCCTCGAAATCACGCCAGGCGCTATGACCAGACGAACCGGAACGTGCCGAACAGCACGGCGGCCGCGATCGACAGCGCCATGATCGCCGCACCCCCGACGACGGCGACGGCGTCACGTGCCAACAGTCGGGAAGGCCTCGACCAGGTCCGCGGGATGTCGGATCCGAACCCGCGCGCCTCCATCGCGAGCGCCAGCTTCGTCCCACGGCGCACGGCGAAGACGAGCAGTACGAACGACATGGTGAAGAAGCGCCGCAGCACGCCGCGGTCCCCCACGCCACGCGCCCGGCGGGCGAGCGACATCGTGCGCCAGTCGTCCAGGAACAGGCCGAGCATCCTGGTGCCCGCGAGCACGCCCAGCACGAACCGACTGGGCAGATGAGCGACCTGCGCGAGCGCGTCGGCGAGCTCGGTCGGATCCGTGCGCGCGAACAGCAGGATCGTCGGCAGGCCGAGCGCCACGACACGGATCGACACCGCGATCGCGAGCTGGATCGACGCCTCGCTGATGTGTGCGAAGCCGAAGCTGAAGAACACCTGCCCACCGGGGGCGGCGTAGAGCAGCATGCTCACGCCCGCGACCGGGGCGATGACCAGCAGCAGCGCGAGCCGGCGCAGCACGGTGCCGAACCGGAGCCCCGTGAGTGGAATGCACAGCAGCTGCAGCCCGATCGCGACGAGCCCGCTCGTGACATCGATCGAGGCGAACAACGGGATCGATAGCAGCAGCGCGAGCAGGATCCGGGTGACCGGGTTGACCCCGTCGATCCACGCACGACGGACCGGCTCCGGTTTCGAAGCGCGCACATGGCTGCTTCCGACGGACATATCGAGCGCTTTGCGCTCTTCGAAACCCGTGCTCACGCTGCCACCGCCGCCGTCAGTCCGATGCGATGTCCGCCGAGGTGGCGGATCACATCGGCGTCGTGAGTGACGGCGATCACGGTCGTACCGCGCGCGATCTCCTCCTGCAGCAGGCTCACGATCCCGATCCAGCCGCGACGGTCCTGTCCGAACGTCGGCTCGTCGAGCACCACGACCGCGGGCGCCGCGGCGAGCACCGTCGCGACCGAGAGCCGGCGCTTCTGCCCGCCGGACAGGGTGAACGGGTTCGCCGCCGCCAGCGCGGTGAGTCCGAGTCGCTCCAGCAGAGCGTCGACGACGGCATCGATCCGGTCCTTGGCCCAGCCGAGTGCACGCGGCCCGACCGCGAGCTCCTCGCGCACGGTCTGTGCGAGGAACTGGTGCTCGGGATCCTGGAACACCATCCCGATGCGGGTCAGCAGCTCGCGAGACGTCCAGCGCGACGGGTCCAGTCCGCGCCGCCCGCGCAGTCGTTCGGCGGCCTCGACGGCGCCCTCGAGCGGATCCAGGAGCCCGGCGAGCGTGAGCGCGAGCGTGGATTTGCCCGCCCCGTTGGGACCGACGATCACGGTCGCCGCACCGTCGGGAACCACGAGGTCGAGCCCGTGCTGCACGGCTCGGCGGCGATCTCGTGTGACGGCCAGATCGCGCGTCGTGAGGATCGCACCCTCCGGATCCGCGGCCGGCAGCACCGGCAGGCGCACCGGGTGACCCGGCACCCACACACCGGCATCGGCCAGGGCGTCGCCGTGCGTGCCGAACACCTCGGCCGGGGCGCCGTCGGCCAGGAGCCCGCCGTCCGCCCCGACGACGATGACGCGCGTCATCATGTCCGCCCACACCGCGGTGCGGTGCTCGATGACCACCAGCGTCGCGCCGGTCGCCTCCACCACCCGCTCCACGCTCGCGCGGATCTCGCGCACCCCGTCCGGGTCGAGGTTGGCGGTCGGCTCGTCCAGCAGCAGCAGCCCCGGCCGCATGGCGAGCGCTCCGGCGAGCGCCAGCCGCTGCTTCTGCCCGCCCGAGAGCGCCGCCGTCGGCCGATCCTGGGGCACGTCCAGACCCACCGCGTCGAGGGCCTCGCTGACGCGCGCGGGGATCTCCTCCGCGGGGACGCCGAGGTTCTCGCATCCGAAGGCGACATCGTCGCCGACCCTGCTCAGCACGACACCGGCATCGGGATCCTGCAGCACCAGCCCGATCCTGCCGCGCTGACTCTCCGGATCCGCGCCGTCGACCTGAAGGGATCCACTGCGCTCCCCCTCCTCGGCATCGCCGAGCAGGCCGGCCATGCCTGTCAGGAGCGTCGACTTGCCCGCACCGGAGGCGCCGAGCAGGAGCACCCGCTCCCCCGGCTCGATCGTGAACGTCACGTCGCGGACAGCGGGCAGGCGGCGACCGGCGTAACGCCAGCCCCACCCGTCCGCGACGACGCGAGCAGCACTCGCGGTCATGTCAGACCTCGCGGCGGAGCTCGCGTCCGGCGGCGAAACGGCTCAGCGCACCGGTCGCGGCGAGCGCGCGCACCAGCAGCCAGCCGAGGACGCCGGCCAGCAGCGCACCCGACACGACCAGGGTGCCGAGGTAGATCGCATTGAACTCGACCGACTTCAGGATGTTCGGCGAGCTGCCGTAGAACAGCTCGAACAGCCAGGCGCCCGCGGCGGCGGCGACGCCCGCGAGGGCGGCGACCGGCAGCGAGAACCGGCGGTAGAGGAAGATCGCGAAGATCAGCTCGGCGCCGAGACCCTGCGCGATGCCCTCGAGCACCGTGGACACGCCCCAGATGTTGCCGATCAGCATCGAGACGATCGCCGCCACGACCTCGACGACGAGGGCGGCTCCGGGCTTGCGGATCACGAGCCCGCCGACCACGCCGCCGAGCAGCCAGATCCCGACGGCGACGCCACCGAGGCCCGGCGTGAGGCCGTCGGCCGCCGTGAACCAGGCGTAGCCGATCGTGTTCCAGACCCAGAAGACCAGGCCGATCGCGACGCCGAGCACGGCGGCCACGACGATGTCGACGACGCGCCAGTTCAGGCGGCGTGCGACGGCCCCGCTGTTCACGTTCTGTGCGGTTGCAGATGCATGCATGAGAAATGCTCCTCCCTGCGCCGGCATGATCCGGATCAGGTTCGACGGTCGAAGCGCGATTCGCTCCCTCTCAGCCCGGCTCGCCGGACTCCCGTGGTGATCCGCCCATCTTAGCCCCGCGGACGAGCACGGGCGACCGTCCGGTCGTGATGTGACGAGGCAGTCGACCGGTCGTCCGACCGCGGACACCCTCGGTCCATCCGCCGCTCGCCGGGCGCGACCTGTGGCCACCCGTGATCCGAAACGCTGTGCGAGCGGTGAGCGAGGCGACTCCGCGCTCGCACGCCGATCCCGCGAGTTGACAGGGGCGCCCGATACGGTAGGGGGGTGAACAATGACGACGGTCCGGGGGCCGCCCAGGTCGATCCGGAGATCGTCGACGCCGAGGCACCCGACGCCGAACGTCCCGGCTCGGAGACCGACGAGTCGGCCGTCGAGCCGGCAGGGCTGTTCTCGACGTCCCCGGACGGACGCGGATCCGCGGCGTTGTTCCCCACCCAGGACTCCCCCGCCGCCCGCCCGCTCTTCCCCGCGCCGGGCTCACCCGCCTCCCCGCCGCTGTTCGAAGAAACGGGGACGGCCGTCGACGCCGCGTCTGCCGCCGCCGAGAAGGATCCGGCCGCCGAGGCCGCACGGCCCAACCTCTCGAAGGATCCGATCGCCGAGCCGATTCCCGTCGCCACGGACGGAGACCCGGCGCCCGTCGTCCCGGCTGCGACGCCCGCGACGGAGCCCACCGCGTCGACCGCGTCGCCCTCCGACTCGGTCGCCACACGCGCCACCCGGACTGCCGCTGCTTCCTCCGCGCGCACTGCCGAGCCGA
The DNA here is from genome assembly GCF_021341785.1 of Microbacterium sp. Au-Mic1. Taxonomy (GTDB): domain Bacteria; phylum Actinomycetota; class Actinomycetes; order Actinomycetales; family Microbacteriaceae; genus Microbacterium. The sequence continues at coordinate 71,217 of NZ_JAJTTF010000015.1, read as the reverse complement.
TTCCGGGCACCGCCGCCGACGCGACTCCCGCCGCCGCGCGGCCACTGCCCTCGGCGTCACTCGTCCGCGGTCCCGATCGCACGCCGACCGCCGCTCTCGCCTGGGTCGACGTGGCCCGCGTGGGCACCGGTGCGGCGGCGGCGGCCGCCGCCACGCCGTCCCGGGCGCTGCTCGACGACGCGCCTCACCGCAGCCTCGCCCGGCCCGGCGTTCTGGTGCCGCTCGCCGGTGTGCTCGCCGTGATCGTGGCCTATGGCGCCACGACGGCGCTCTGGCCGCTCAACGCCGTGAAGCCCGTCGCCTCACCGGTCCAGTTCCAGCCGGCCGCCGCCCCCGTGGCCGCCGCCGCGTGGCCCGGCTCGGGCAGCGCTGCCGTAGGTGTCGAGGGCATCGGCACGATCGCTTCGGCCGAACAGCCGGTGCCGATGGCCAGCATCACCAAGCTGGTGACGGTGCTCGCGTCGCTCGACAAGCTGCCGCTGAAGGCCGGCGAGCAGGGTCCGTCGTTCGCGTTCACGCAGGCCGACAGCGACGAGTACTGGAGCTACCTCCGCCAGGATCAGTCCGCCCTCGATGTCCCCGTCGGAGGGTCGCTCACGCAGTATCAGCTGTACGAGGGGATCCTGCTCGGTTCGGCGAACAACTACGCCGACCGTCTCGCCCGCGAGGTGTGGGGCTCGGACGAGAACTATGCGGCCGCCGCGAATCAGTGGCTGAGTCAGCACGACCTCGCCGACATCACCGTCGTGACGCCCTCCGGCTTCGACTTCGGCAATGTCTCGACCCCCCGCGCGCTCATCCAGCTCGGGGAGATCGCCGAGAAGAACCCGGTGATCGCCGGGATCGTGAAGCAGAAGAGCGTCGAGCTGCCCGGCGCGGGCGTCGTGGAGAACACCAACGGACTCATCGACGACGCCGGCATCGTCGGAATCAAGACCGGCACGATCGGCGACGGGGACGACACCCGCTACAACCTGCTCTCGGCCAAGGACGTCAAGGACAGCGACACCGTCGTGCGGATCTACGTCGCCGCGCTCGGACAGGGCAGCGATCAGGGCCGGGTCGATGCCTCGCGGGCGCTGTACGCCGGCATCGAGGCCGCTCTGAAGGACCAGCCGCAGACGGTGGACAAGGGTGCCACGCTGGGCACGGTCGACACCGCCTGGGGCGAGACCACCCAGGTCGTCGCCGCCGCGGACGGCCGGGTCGTGCTGTGGAACGGCGCCTCGGCCACGGCGACCACCAAGTTCTCACTCGGCGACGAGTGGAAGGCGGGGGAGAAGGCGGGAACCCTCAGCCTGAAGGGCCCGCTGGATTCCGCCTCGGTGCCGCTGGAGCTGCGCACGGCCCTGCACGGCCCGAGCCTCTGGTGGCGCCTCACCCACCCGCTCGAGCTGTTCGGCCTGACGAAGTAGGCCGCTGGCTCCGGGACGCACGGCGACCGGGATCCGGCCCGACGGGGATCCGGCCCGCCGCCTCCGCCCGGGCGACGCCGCCTCCGCCCGGGCGATCCCGCCTCCGCCCGGGCGATGCCGCCCCCACTGACGCGGAAGCGCCGCCGCCCTGCGAACAGGACGACGGCGCTCACGTCGGTGCGGACGAGGGTCAGACCCTGTCGTCCTCGTTCTCCCACGACGGGGTCTCCGGCGACTCGGCCGACTCGATGACGCGCTCGGCGACCGCGACCGGCGCGGTCCCGGATCCGATCACGGCGGCGGCACCGGCCTCGACCTCGGACGCGACCGAACCCTCCACCGGAACCGTGACGGTCCCGGTGACGAGCGCCTCGTCGGCGTCGGTGTCGCTCGCGGCCTGCTCGAACTGCGACTGGTACAGCCGCCAGTACGCACCCTGGGCCGCGATGAGCTCCTCGTGGTTGCCCTTCTCCACGATGTCGCCGTGCTCCATCACGAGGATGAGGTCGGCGTCGCGGATGGTGGACAGGCGGTGCGCGATCACGAACGACGTGCGCCCGTTCCGCAGGGCCGCCATCGCGTGCTGCAGCAGCAGCTCGGTGCGGGTGTCGACGGCCGACGTGGCCTCATCCAGGATGAGGATCGACGGCTGCGCGACGAACGCACGGGCGATCGTGATCAGCTGGCGCTCACCGGCCGAGACGTTCGAGGCGTCCTCGTCGAGCTTCGTCTCATAGCCCTCGGGGAGCGCGTGCACGAAACGGTCGACGTACGTCGCCTTGGCGGCGTCGATGACCTCGTCATCGGTCGCGGTCGAACGGCCGTAGCGGATGTTCTCCCGGATCGTGCCGGCGAACAGCCACGGATCCTGCAGCACCATGCCGGTGCGCGAACGCAGGTCGGAGCGCTCCATCTGGGCGATGTCCTGCCCGTCGAGGAGGATCCGCCCGCCGCTCAGCTCGTAGAACCGCATGATGAGGTTCACCAGCGTCGTCTTGCCCGCGCCGGTCGGGCCGACGATCGCGACCGTCTGGCCGGGCTCCACGCGGAACGACAGATCCGTGATGAGCGGGCGATCCTCGGTGTAGGAGAACGCGACGTGCTCGAACTCGATGACGCCCTTGCCGTCGGTGACGGTGGGTGCGTCCTCGGCGTCGGGATCCTGCTCCTCCGCGTCCAGCAGCTCGAACACGCGCTCGGCCGAGGCGGTGCCGGACTGCACGACCGCCGCCATGCCGCCCAGCTCGCTGAGCGGCTGGGTGAACTGCTGCGAGTACTGGATGAAGGCCTGCACGTCGCCCAGGCGCAGCTGCCCGCTCGCGACCATGAGTCCGCCGAGCACCGCGAGGCCGACGTAGGTCAGGCTGCCGATGAAGGTCATCGCCGGCATCATCAGACCCGACAGGAACTGGGCCTTGAACGCGGCCTGGTAGAGCTCCTCGTTCTCGACCTGGAACTTGTCCAGCGCGTCCTTCTCACGGCCGAACACCTTGACCAGCGCGTGACCGGAGAAGGCCTCCTCGACGCGAGCGTTCAGGCGTCCGACCTTCTTCCACTGGATCCCGAACGCCTTCTGCGAACGCGGCCCGATGACGCCGAAGATCACGGCCATGAGCGGCAGCGCCACGAGGGCGACGAGGGCCAGCTGCCAGGAGATCGAGAACATCATGATGAGCACGCCGACCACGGTGAGCACCGACGTGATCGCGCCCGACAGCGACTGCTGCATGGTCTGCGTGATGTTGTCGATGTCGTTCGTGACCCGCGAGATCAGCTCGCCGCGCTGCACCTTGTCGAAGTACGACAGCGGCAGGCGGTTGATCTTCGCCTCGACGTCCTCACGCAGGCGCCACATCGTGCGCACCATGATGACGTTGATGACGTAGCCCTGGATCCAGCTCAGCAGCGCGGATCCGACGTAGATCGCGAGGACCGCGGTGATGACCCAGCGCAGTTGCTCGAAGTCGATCCCGTCGCCGACCTTGAACGGACCGAACGCCGCGACCATGTCGGCGAACTGGTTCTGCTTGGCGGCGCGCAGCGCCTCGACGACCTGCGCCTGGTCGGTGCCCTTCGGGAACCCCGGGAAGCCGTTCTGCCCCTTGCCCAGCTGCAGCGAGGTGAACCCCTCGTAGATGATGTTCGTCGCGTTGCCGAGCACCTTGGGCGCGGCCACGGCGAGCACCACACCGAGGGCGCCGAAGATCGAGACGAGCACGAACCACACGGCGCTGGGCTTGAGCAGCCCGATCATCCGCTTGAAGCTCGGGCCGAACTGGTTCGCCTTGCCCGGTGCGGGGCCGTCGAACATGCCGCCGCCCTGCTGGCGCGCCTTCTCGGCCTGCTCGGCCTCTTCCTTCTCGGCGTCGGTCATCTCGACGGTCTCGGTCGATCCGCCGGCGTACTTGGCCCGGCGTGCCGCCATGCGCTCCGCGCGTGCGGCCTTCTTGTCCACGTTGTCGCTCATGCGTCCACCCCCAGCTGCGACTCGACGATCTCTCTATAGGTGTCGCTCGTCTCGAGCAGCTGCTCGTGCGTGCCGACGGCGACCATGGTGCCGCCCTCGAGGACGACGATGCGGTCGGCGTCGGTGATGGTCGAGACGCGCTGCGCGACGACGATCTTGGTGACGTGCGGCAGCTCCCGCCACAGCGCCTGGCGCAGCCGGGCGTCGGTGGTGAGGTCCAGCGCCGAGAACGAGTCGTCGAAGACCAGGATCTCGGGCTGATGGATGATCGCGCGGGCGATCGCGAGCCGCTGGCGCTGGCCGCCCGACACGTTCGTGCCGCCCTGGGCGATGTTCGAGTCCAGACCATCGGGCATCTCCGAGACGAAGTCCCTGGCCTGGGCGATGTCGAGCGCGGCCCACAGCTCCTCGTCCGTCGCGTCCTCACGCCCGTAGCGCAGGTTGGAGGCGATCGTCCCGCTGAACAGGAACGGACGCTGGGGCACGAGACCGATGCTCTTCCACAGCGCATCCACGTCGGCCTCGCGCACGTCCGTGCCGCCGACGAAGGCGGCGCCTCCGGTGACGTCGAACAGACGTGGGATGAGCGAGATCAGCGTGGTCTTGCCCGCGCCCGTGGATCCGACGATCGCGACCGTCTCGCCGGGCTCCGCCGCGAAGCTGATCCCGTGCAGCACCGGCGACTCGGCACCGGGGTACGTGAAGGAGACGTCGTCGAAGGCCACGGATCCCGGGACCGGGAAGGTCTTCACGCCGTTCTCCGGCCGGGTCATGCTCTGCTCGGCGTCCAGCACCTCGCCGACGCGCTCGGCGGAGACCGCGGCGCGCGGGATCATCATGGCCATGAAGCTGGACATGATGATACCCATCATGATCTGGCCGATGTACTGCATGAAGGCGAACAGCGTGCCGACCTCGACCGTGCCGTTGTTGACCTCGATGCCGCCGAACCAGATCACGCCCACGATCGTGACGTTCAGGATCAGCATGAACAGCGGGAACAGCAGGACGAAGAGCGATCCGACGTTGCGGCCGACGACCATGATGTCGGTGTTGGCGCCGCGGAAGCGCTCCTCCTCGATGCGCTCGCGCACGAAGGCGCGCACGACGCGGACGCCGGTCAGCTGCTCGCGCATGATGCGGTTGACGTTGTCGAGCTTGCCCTGGTAGCTGCGGAACAGCGGGACCATGCGGCCGATGATGATGCCGGCCACGATGAGCAGCGCGGGCACCGAGACGGCGATGAGCCAGCTCAGGCCCAGGTTGGTCTGCAGCGCCATGATGATGCCGCCGATCGCGAGCAGCGGGGCGGTGATGAACATCGTCGAGCCCATCATCGCCAGCATCTGCACCTGCTGCACGTCGTTCGTGTTGCGCGTGATCAGCGAGCCGGCGCCGAACTGCGAGACCTCGCGCTCGGAGAAGCCGCTCACGCGGGCGAACACGTCGGCGCGGATGTCGCGGCCGAGGCTCATCGCCGCGCGCGCGGCGAAGAAGGTCGCGATCACCGAGGCGATGATCTGGCCGAGCGAGACCGCGAGCATGAGCCCGCCGTGCGACCAGATGTAGGCGGTGTCGGCGTTGGCGACGCCCTTGTCGATGATGTCGGCGTTCAGGCGCGGCAGGTACAGCGAGGCGAAGGCGCTGCCGAACTGGAACACCAGCACGCCGAGCAGCAACCACTTGTAACGCTTCAGATAGCGGAAGAGGATCTTTCCGAGCACAGGCGGACTTTCCTTGTGGGAGCGGACTTCCCAAGGGGAAGGGGGATGAGCCGATGAACGACCACGAAACACCCTGCCACGAGGCACGGACATTCACATCCCCCTTGAGGAGGATCGACTCAGATCTTCGCTGAGGGCGAAACGAATCCCTGCTCGCGCCGAGATTTCCGGATCCGGTTAAGAAACCTCTGGCACGGGGAACGCATCAGCTCCAGAGCGGAATCGGCGGTACGTAGTCCCGTGCATCGGCGCCCGCATCGGGGGCGAGGTCGGCGAGGGTCTGCGGATCCCAGTGCGGATCGCGGTCCTTGTCGACCAGCTGGGCACGGATCCCCTCGACGAGGTCGGGGTGGTGGTGCACGAACCACAGCACGCGACGGTACTCGCCCGCCAGCGCGTCGCGAACGGACTCCATCGCACGGGCCTCGCGAACGGCGTCGAGCGTCACGACGAGCGCGGTCGGCGCGAGGGACTCGAGCAGGTCCGCCGTGTCTGCAGCTGTGGGTCCGAGCGGTTGCGGCGTTTCCTCTCCCTCGACGGCGCCGGAGGAAGCGACCGCGCGGAGGTCCGCGATGATCTCCGGCACCGTGCCGGCGGAGAACGCCTCGTCGATCCACGCCCGCTGCATGGACAGCGGGGACGGATCCGGCGTCTCGTCGAACAGCATCACGATCTCGCTCGGCCCGGTCGGATCCGCCCGGTGCGCGAGCGCGTCGCGCAGCGCGTCGAGCCGTTCGGACGGCACCCAGAAGTCGGCGAACCCGGCGTAGAGCGCATCGGATCCGTTCATGGTTCCCGCGGTGAGGGCCAGGAACTCGCCGAGGCGCCCCGGGGCGCGGCCGAGCAGCCAGGTACCCCCGACATCGGGCGTGAAACCGATCCTGACCTCGGGCATCGCCAGCTGCGAGCGCTCGGTGACGACGCGGATCGCCGCGTGCCCGGCGACCCCGATGCCGCCGCCCATCGTGATGCCGTCGGCGATCGCGACGATGGGCTTGGGGTACTCCGCGATGGCCGCGTTCATCGCATACTCCTCGCGGAAGAACTCCACGGTGTCCGCGCTGCGTCCCGCCGTGATCTGGCGGTGCAGCTCGCGCACGTCGCCGCCGGCGCACAGTCCGCGTTCCCCCGCCCCGTCGATGTAGACGATCTCGACGTCACTGTCGTCGCGCCACGCGTCGAGCGCCGCGTGCACCACGCGGATCATCCCCACATTCAGGGCGTTGAGCGCGCGCGGACGGTTCAGCGTGATCCAGCCCAGCGCTCCTTCGGTGCGCACGAGCACCTCGGCGTCTGCGGCGGCGGATCCCTGGGCGTCTTCGACGGTGCTCACGGATGCCACGTTACCGCGCACGATCCTCCGTCCGGGGCGCCGGCGACCGGGTGGACGGAGCGCGCATTCTCGCTCGCGCAGCGGGAGGACCGGCCCCCGCATTGGGCGGAATGCCCCGGATCAACCTGCGTTTTCCCTCCCCATCCGGCAGGATAGAGGCGTACTGCTGTATCGATGAGAGGCCGCGGATGACCGACGGACAAGTGCTCGAGTTCTCGCATGCGACGAAGCGCTTCGGCGTTCTCACCGCTGTCGACGACCTCTCCGCCCGCATCGAGCCCGGTGCGGTGACCGCGTTCCTCGGGCCGAACGGCGCCGGCAAGACCACCTCGCTGCGGATGATGCTCGGGCAGATCCGCCCGACCTCCGGCACCGCCACCATCGGCGGTATCGCTCACTCCGAGCTGCGCCACCCCCTGCGCACCATCGGATCCGTGCTCGAGGAGGCGGTCTACCGTCCTCGTCGCACCGCGCCCCGGCAGCTGTCCATCGCCGCGAAGGCGAACGGCATCCCTCTCGCCCGCGTCGACGAGGTGCTCGCCCTGGTGGGCCTTCAGAACGAGACCGAGACGCGCATCGGCGCCTACTCCCTCGGCATGCGCCAGCGACTCAGCGTCGCCGGCGCGCTGCTCGGCGACCCCGGTGCGCTCGTGCTCGACGAGCCGGCGAACGGGCTCGACCCCGAGGGCATCCGCTGGATGCGCCTGCTCATGCGCCGCCTCGCGGACGAGGGCCGGACCGTGCTCGTCTCCTCGCACGTGCTGAGCGAGATCGAGCAGATCGCCGACAACGTGCTGGTGCTGTCCAAGGGTCGTCTGGTCTACGCCGACAGCATCGGCAAGCTCTCGGATCCGACCACGGGATCCGTCGTCGTCGACGCCGATGACCGTGCGGCCCTCGCCGGCGCCCTGCAGAACGCCGGGCTGAGTTTCGACGTGCTGCGCTCCGGTCTGACCGTGCACAACACGGATGCCGCCGCCGTCGGCGCGGTCGCCGCGTCTGCGGGCCTTGCGCTCACGACGCTGCTGCAGCGCGGACCGAGCCTCGAGGAGGTCTTCCTCGACCTCGTGCACGGCCGTCGCGACTCCACGACGGGCGCGGTGCCGATCGTCGGCACGCCCGAGACGGCACCCGAAGAGTCTGTCGCGGCCGATGCCGGCGCCGGCGCGGATGCCGCGGATGAGGGCGCGGAAGCTCCGGGAGCGACCGAGGCCATTCCGACTGCAGGGCTGTTCGGCGCTGCCGCCGCCGTACCGGTGGTGGCAGCCGCGACCGCCGGTGTCGCCGGCCTGTTCGACTCCGCGGGCACCCCGGCGGAGGGCGCGTCCGCCGTTCCGACCACACGTCGCGAGGCCGCCGAGTTCGCCGCTGCGCAGTCGGCGGCCGACCAGGACGAGGACGCTGCCGGATCCGAGGTCGAAGGATCCGAGACCGACGATTCCGAGACGGCGACCGACGGTTCCGAGACCGACGATTCCGAGGCGGCGGCGGACGGCTCCGACGCCCCCGCGGCCGAGGGCGGCGAATCCGAGACCGATGGCGGAGAAGCGGCGCTCGAGGATGCGACTCTCACGGCCGTCGAGGACGGCGCCGAGAGCGACGACGAGACCGCATCTTCCGGCTCCGACGAACACGACGCAGACGAGAGCCCTGCCGACCAGGACGGATCCGAGGGCGATGGAGAGGCCGACGCCTCCGACTCCGACGCCTCCGGTGAGGAGGGCCCCGCTGAGGAGGGATCCGCTGAGCCCGCCGCCGAGAGCGACGAGCACGCGGAAAGCGACGCTCACGCGGAGGACGGCGGGCCCGAGCACGCCGCTGAGGACCAGGCAGAGTCCGCCGCCGAGGAGGACGCATCGTCGGAGGACGCCCCCGACGACACCGCCATCGCTGCAGGCGTCGCGCTGACCGCTCCGATCGTCGCCGACTACACGCCGGGGGACGCGCCTCAGGACGACGCCGACGACGCGCCCGACGGTGAGGGAGCCGACGCGCAGGACGCGCCTCTCACGCGCGCCGCCGACGCCGCCGAGGACGGCTCCGCAGCACTCGGATCCTTCGAGACCGCCGCGCTGACGATCCCGGACGCCGCACCGGTGTCCTTCGACGATCTGATCACCGGTGTGCCGTCGGCTCCGCAGGCCTCCGACGCCGCGGACGAGGACGCCGCCGACGAGGGCCAGGACGGGCCCGCGGACGAGCGCGAGGACGCGGGCGCCGAGACGGACCACGTCGACGACGCTCCCACGGCGGCGACGACCGTGATCACGACGCCGCCCGCTGAGGACGAGTTCGCCTCGCCGGAACCCAGCACCGAGACCACGGAGATCGCCGGGATCGAGATCTTCGCCGCTCTCGCCGAGGGGCGCACGCAGGAGATCCAGGTCATCCTCGACGAGACGTCCGACGAGGACGACGACCTCGAGGACGTGACCCAGGGCGAGATCGACCACGACGAGGATCCGCGCGCCGCCGCCGTCAGCGCGTCGCTCGCCGCAGCCGCTCGCGCGTTCTTCACGGACGAGGCACCCTCCTACACCCCCGGTCCCGCCGGTGACGAGACGGCGGGCGAGCAGCCTGCTGCGCAGGACGAGCCCGCGCCGCAGGACGACCAGCAGCACGGCGACGAGCCGCAGCACGAGCAGGGCCAGGACGGGGAGCGCCGCGACGACGGCGACCACCACGGGCACTGACGCGAACCCTAGCGAAGCGGCGATCGTCTGAGGACGGTCGCCGCTTCGGCGTTCGGGCGGGTTCGCGACGCGAGCCCTCCGCCCGGAGGCGCGACCGGATCCGGGCCTCGGAACGGAAGCACGCCCGGATTCAAGCCTCGATCAGGCCGGGCGGATCGCCGGCTTGCGCTTGCGGCCGGACCTGCCCGCGGGCTCCACGACGGGGATTGCACCGGTCGCGGCGATGTCCGTGACCTCTGCGAGCTCGGAGGTCGCATCGAGCCGCAGCGCCTGTGCGAGCGCCAGTCCGTGTCGAGTGGTGAGGACGAGGCGTTGGAACTCGGCGCCCTCGAGGTCGATCACGACGCTGGGCTTGTGCCGGCGGATGAGCACGAAGTCGTCTCCGTTCGCCGACTTCCAGGTGCCGGCCGCGAGCACGAGCGGCACGTGCGTACCCGGGCTGCCGACACCGCGCAGCCACGTCCAGGCGTCATCGGTGAGCTGCACCTTGACGATCGCCTCGCGGGCGATGTGCAGGTTGTCGCGGCGGAATGACACGGCGCGCTCGAGCGGAGAGAGCTCCACCTCGAGGCGGGTCCGGTCCAGCAGCAGCGTCACCATCACCCCAGTCTGCCAGCGCCGTCCCGGATCCGCCCGAGAGGCACCTCACAGGACGGCAACGATCCCGCTGGCGAGGACCGACAACCGGCTCCCCCGCCGTCGCCTGCGGCCGCCGACGCCAGTGTCCCCCGCTCTCTGGTCGCGAATTGCCGGTTTCCCCTGCTCGCTGGTCGCGAATCGCCCCTTCCCCGCGCTCGAAGGGGCGATTGGCGACCAGCGAGCGATGGTGGAGCTCCGGATCCGGATCCCGCGGTCGGGTAGGCGGCACGTCCCGCCCGGCCGTCGTCTCCGGCCGGCCCGGCTCGGACCGCCACCGAACCGCAGTCAGACCGTCGCCCGAACCGCGGCCACGCCGTCGTCCGAACCGCGATCAGCCCGTCGTCCGAGCCGCGATCAGCCCGTCGCCCGAACCGTGGTCAGCCCATCGCCCGGGCGGCGATCAGGCCGTCGCGCGAGCCGCGGCCTCGGCTGCCGCGGGCAGTGCCGCCTCGATCGCGGCGAGCTCGGCGTCTCCGTGCGCAGCCGTGAGGAACCAGGCCTCGAACACGCTCGGCGGCAGTGCCACGCCCTGCTCCCGCATCGCGTGGAAGAACGGGGCGTACCGGAACACCTGCTGCGCCTGGGCCGCGGTGTAGTCACGCGGAGCCGCAGGCGCGAAGGCCACGCCGAACAGGTTGCCGGCGCGCGGCACCGCGTGCACGACGCCCGCATCGGTCAGGGCGCGGTCGAGGGCGTCCGAGAGCCGGGCGGCCGCGGCATCGATCCGCGCGTACACCTCGGGCGTCGCGAGGCGCAGCGTGGCCAGGCCCGCGGCGACCGAGAGCGGGTTCCCGCTCAGCGTGCCGGCCTGATACACCGGGCCGGTCGGCGCCAGCCGGTCCATGACCTCGGCACGTCCGCCGAGCGCGGCGAGCGGCATACCCCCGCCGACCACCTTGCCGAACGTGATGATGTCGGGGAGGTACTCCTCCCCCCCCGCCTGCTGCAGCCCCCAGAACCCTGCGGGGTGCACGCGGAACCCGGTGAGCACCTCGTCCAGGATCATGAGCGCGCCGTGCGCGTGCGCGGTGTCGGCGATGAGCCGGTTGAACCCGGGCTGCGGTGCGACCACGCCCATGTTCGCCGCGGAGGCCTCCACGATGACGGCCGCGATCCGGTCGCCGTGCTCGGCGAACACGGCGGCGAGCGCCTCCGGCGAGTTGTAGTCGATGACGAGCGTCTGCGCCGCGATCGGGGCGGGGACTCCCGCGGATCCGGGCAGAGCGAGGGTCGCGACACCGGATCCGGCCGCGGCCAGCAGCCCGTCCGAGTGCCCGTGGTAGTGCCCGGCGAACTTCACCAGCAGGTCGCGGCCGGTCGCGCCGCGCGCGAGCCGGATCGCGGTCATGGTCGCCTCGGTGCCCGTGGAGACCAGGCGCACCCGTTCGACCGGCCGTGCGTCGCCGTGCCGCACACGGTCGGCGATGAGGGCGGCGAGCTCGACCTCGCCCTCGGTCGGAGCGCCGAACGACAGCCCCCGCGTCGCGGCCTCCTGCACGGCGGCGACGATCTCGGGGTGCGCGTGCCCGAGCAGGGCGGGGCCCCACGACGCGACGAGGTCGAGGTAGGTCGTGCCGGCCGCGTCGGTGACCGTGGCGCCGGACGCGCTCGCGAGGAACCGCGGCGTACCGCCGACCGACCCGTAGGCGCGCACCGGGGAGTTCACCCCGCCGGGGATCACGGCACGGGCGGCGTCGAACAGGTCGTCATTGCGGTCGGTCATGGATCCATTCTCCCGGAGGATCCTGTGCCCTGGTGTGGGCTGGTTCTCCTCGTTTCAAAGCGCGCAAATGGCTCGATCCGACGCCCGGATGGAGCCATTTGCGCGCTTCGAAACGAGGACGGCTCCATCGGAGAGCCATCTGCACACTTCGCGTGCTTCCGAACAGCCGGAGCGGCTCAGGGCTGACGCCGATCCTTCAGGGTGCACGGCTAGCGTGACGGGATGCAGCAGCATCCGCCGGCGCTCCCGCACCGCACGTCCGCCCTGCAGCGGGCCACCTGGCGGATCTGGCCGTGGCTGACCTGGCTCCTGCCGATCGGCGTGGCCCTGTTCTGCCTGTGGCGTGTGAACACCGTTCATGGCGAGCTGTCCTTCACCATCGTGCTGACCTCGCCGCTGTTCCTCCCTCTGGCAGGTGGCCTGGGGTCGCTGCCTCGCTCCGTTCAGCGTCGAGCGGGCGCGAGTGCGACGCCGGCGCGGCAGGTGCCGGTACTGATCCTGCTGTGGTGGAGCTGGGTGGCGTTCGCGATCGCGATGCCGGATCGCACGATCGCGTCACCCTCCTCCCAATCTGTGCCGGTGCCGTCGCTGCTGCAGCAGCTGGTCGGCGCTCCCGCGGGCGGAGTGTTCACCATCTGGGTCTTCGTCGCGACGATCGTCTGCGGGATCGCGGCCTGGGTGCTGCTGCTCGTGCTGGCATCGGACCGTGTTGCGATCCGGCGTGCCCCGCGGTGGGAGCGCCTCGGCTGGGCCGGGTTCGGACTGGCGCCGTTGCTGCTCGCGACCGCCGGCGGGATCGGTGTCGCGACCGGGCAGATGCAGGGGGATGCCGCCGGCGAAGTGCGCGCCCAGGCGTCGGCCCGCACGGCCGAGAAGCAGATCGCGCTCGCGGAGCAGCGCTACGACGCGGTGCAGCGGGTGGTCTCCGATCTGCGCGCCGCCGCGGCACCGCAGGGGTGGGACGCACAGGAGGCGTGCGCGGAGTCGCTGAACCACGACGGACTCGGGTGGGACGCGTATGGGCTGCGCATCGCATTCCGTCATGCGGCGAGCCTGGAGCTCGACCACGACGCACTGACGAAGGCGCTCACGGATGCCGGGTGGACGGTCACCGGGGATCAGGAGGCGCCGTTGGCGATCTCAGCCAGTGGGCCGCAGGGCGCTGAGCTGAGACTCACGACGAACGGCGACGCGCCGTTCTGGATCACGGCGACGGCCGGTTCCTGGTGGCAGTCGGCGGATCAGCCGGTGTCGGAGGCATCGTGCGGCACGCCTGGCGGAGCCGGAGTCGGCTACGACGGCAGCGCCGGTGCGGGTGCGGACGCGAGCTGGTGGCCGCCGCTGCGATGATGCGTCCGCTGGCCCTCCCGGAGGATCCTGTGACGCCTCCCCCGCAGCCCGGCACCGAGCCACCCCCTTGCACGCGAGCCTCCCCCTTGCGTCCCGCTCGCACAGGGGTGGCTCGCGCCGAAAAAGGTGGCTCGGCGTTCGCCGGAGGGCAGGACGAGGCGACTCAGCCGCGGACGAGCCAGCGGGCGGCCTCGGTCGCCCAGTAGGTGAGCACCACGTCGGCGCCGGCGCGACGGATCGACAGCAGCGACTCGAGGATCGTGCGCTCGCGGTCGAGCCAGCCGTTCTGCGCGGCCGCCTCGATCATCGCGTACTCGCCCGACACCTGGTAGGCCCACACGGGCACCTGCACGGCGTCACGCACCTCGCGCATGACGTCGAGGAACGCCATCGCGGGCTTCACCATCACGATGTCGGCGCCCTCGGCTTCATCCAGGAGCGCCTCGCGGACGCCCTCGCGCCGGTTGCCCGGGTCGAGCTGATAGGTGCGACGGTCGCCCTGCAGCTGCGAGTCGACGGCCTCGCGGAACGGGCCGTAGAACGCGCTCGCGTACTTCGCGGCGTATCCGAGCAGCAGCACGTCGTGGAAGCCCTCGGCGTCCAGCGCGTGGCGCACCGCGGCGACCTGGCCGTCCATCATGCCGCTCAGGCCCAGAAGCTGCGACCCCGCGCGAGCCTGGGCGAGCGCCATCGCGACGTACCGCTCGAGGGTCGCGTCGTTGTCGACGGATCCGTCCGCCGCGAGCACCCCGCAGTGGCCGTGGTCGGTGAACTCGTCCAGGCAGAGGTCGGTCTGCACCACGAGCGCGTCGCCGACCTCGGCGGCCAGCACGGCGGTCGCGACGTTGAGGATCCCGTCCGGATCATCGGCACCGGATCCGACGGCGTCGCGCACGGCCGGCACGCCGAAGAGCATGATCCCGGGCACGCCTGCCTCGGCCGCCTCGACGGCGGCGCGGCGGAGGGAGTCGAGCGAGTGCTGGACGACGCCGGGCATGGAGCCGATCGGGGACGGATCCGTCAGCCCCTCACGCACGAAGGCGGGGAGCACCAGGTGCCGCGGAAGCAGATCCGTCTCACGGGCCAGGGAGCGCACAGCCGCGGACTGACGCAGCCGGCGCGGGCGGACGTCGGGGAAGCCGGCCATCGAGGCGTTGCCGGAGAAGGCGCCGGTCACGGGGCGAACTCGTCGGCCGCGTGCGGAAGGGTGAACTGCGAGACGGCGTCGATGAGCGCGTCCACGGTCTGCTTGTCGGCGACCACGGTGATCGGCAGGCCCGCCTTCTTGGCGTCCTTGGCCGTGCGCGGGCCGATCGCCGCCAGCAGCGTCGAGTCGGGGATGTCCGGGAACTGCTCGCGCACCTGCTCGGCGACGGAGCCGCTGGTGACGAGGATCGCGTTGATCCGGCCGTTCTGCACGTCGCGCATGATGCGCTCGGTGACCGGCACGCCGACGGTGCGGTACGCGACGACGCTGGACACGTCGTGCCCGGCCTTGATCAGCGACTTGGTGAGCAGCGGCTTCGCGATCTCGCTGCGCAGGGTCAGGATCCGCTTCGGCTCGGGCTCGAGCGCGATGAGCTGGCCGGCCATGCCCTCGGCGGAGTTGTCGTCCTCCGGCACGAGGTCGACGTGGTAGCCGACGGCGGCGAGCGCCGCGGCGGTGGTCTCCCCCACGGCGGCGATCTTCGTGGAGGCGGGGATCTCGGCGCGGTGCGCGAAGAGCACGTCGACCGTGGTCGCGCTGGTGATGGTGAGCCAGTCGAACTCGCCCGCCGAGAGCTTCGCGAGGGCCTCGTCGAGGGCTGCCTGGTCGTTCGTCGGCGCGAAGTTGATCAGGGGCGCCACGACGGGGACCGCCCCCTGTGCGCGCAGAGTGGCGGCGACGCCGTCGCCCCACGGTCCTCCGCGCGGCACGAGCACGCGCCAGCCTGTGAGCGGCTTGGCCTCTTGCTTCGATTCAGTCATCATCATCGGATTCAGGGGCGGGGAAGGAGATCAGCCGCCCCACGTTCGAGCAGCCGATGGGCAAGAGACAACCCGATCGCGCGTGATGCGCTGATCGGGTCTGCACCATCGGCAGAGTCCGCACCGTTGCCACTGCCGTTGGGATGAATATACTCCTCGCCCGGTTCCGCCGCCTTCACGGAGGCTGGATGCAGGGGCTCTGTGACGTCGAGCCCGATCCGCCAGCCGTCGTGCGGCGCATAGACGACGGCCCGCACGCGCAGGTCGCCGCCGATGAGCTCCGCGTGCGCGGCCATCGGGGCCTGGCAGCCGGAGTCCAGCCCCTCCAGCACGGCGCGTTCGGCGGTCACGGCGATGCGGGTGGCCTCGTCATCGAGGAGAGCGAGGGCGGCGAGCAGCTCCGCCGGAGCGTCGACGGTGGTCTCCACGGCGAGCGCACCCTGGCCGGGGGCCGTGGGCCACTCCGCGAGGCCGAGGGGCTCCACCTTCAGCTCTCCGAGGGGATCCCCGTCGAGCCTGCTGAGCCCCGCGGCCGCGAGGATCACCGCGTCGAGCTCGCCCTCGGCCACTCGCTGCAGCCGGGAGTCGACGTTGCCGCGCAGGTCCACGGTGCGCAGGCGCGGGTTGCGCACATGCACCTGCGCGATCCGACGCGGGGATCCGGTGCCGATCGCGGATCCACCCTTCAGCTCGTGAAGGGGCGTGCCGTCGCGGGTGACGGCGACATCGCGGGCGTCGGCGCGGGCCGGGATCGCGGCGATGACGAGCCCGTCCGGCACCTGCGTGGGCAGATCCTTCAGGGAGTGCACGAGGATGTCGCATTCACCGCGGAGCAGCGCGTCGCGCAGGGCGGTGGCGAACACGCCCTGCCCGCCGATCTCACTGAGGGACGCCCGGTTGGTGTCGCCCTCGCTCGTGATCGCGACGAGCTCGACCCTTCGTCCCGAGACGGCCTCCAGCGCCTTCGCGACATGGCCCGACTGGGCCTGCGCGAGGGCGCTCCGGCGCGTGCCGAGGCGGATGACGTCCGCGGCAGCGGTCACTGCAGCACCTCGGGGATCTCGTCGAGGCGCAGTCGGCGCCCGGTGTAGAAGGGCACCTCCTCCTTCACGTAGCGGCGCGCGTCGGTGTAG
The DNA here is from genome assembly GCF_021341785.1 of Microbacterium sp. Au-Mic1. Classification (GTDB taxonomy): domain Bacteria; phylum Actinomycetota; class Actinomycetes; order Actinomycetales; family Microbacteriaceae; genus Microbacterium. The sequence continues at coordinate 54,772 of NZ_JAJTTF010000015.1, read as the reverse complement.
CGCAGGTCGCGCATGAGGTCGACGAGCTCGGTCGGATCGTCCGCTTCGAGCGGCAGCAGCCACTCGTAGTCGCCGAGGGCGAAGGCGGCGACGGTGTTGGCGATGACGCCGCGGAAGGCGGCGCCCTTGCGCCCGTGCTCGGCGAGCATGCGGCGGCGCTCGTCCTCCTCGATCAGGTACCACTCGGGCGTGCGCACGAACGGGTAGAGGCAGAGCCAGTCCTTCGCCTCGACGCCGCGGAGGAAGCCGGGGACGTGCGCGCGGTTGAACTCCGCGTCGCGGTGCACGCCCATCACGTTCCAGGTCGGCAGCAGGGTGCGCAGGAGCTCGGTGCGACGCAGGCGACGAAGGGCCTTCTGCAGCTCCTCGGGGTTGGGGCCGTGCAGCCACACCATGAGGTCGGCATCGGCCTTGAGGCCGGAGACGTCGTAGAAGCCGCGGACGGTGATCCCGCCGTCCTCGACGTGCCGGACGATGTCCTCCAGCTCGGTCGCGTCGGACTCGACGACGGGAGCGGAGGGGTCGCGGCGCCAGACGGCCCACAGGGCGTAGCCCTGAGGGGAACCAGCACCGTGGGTGAAGCCCTGGGGCGAGGCGTCGGAGTCGGCGGCGAGCACGGGCGTTTCTGCAGCTTCAGCCATGGATCCAGTCTGCCCCCTCCGCCTATGAGGTGCGGACGGATGACGCTCCGCCGCCGCCCGGATCAGCTCGGTGGCCGCGCCGGATCCGCTCGGCCGAATGCGACGATCAGCACATGGTGTGACGATTCGCCGTGCAGATCCGGCAGATTCGTGTGCACATCGTCACAACCTGTGCAGATCGTGCGCGACAAGCGCCCCGGCGCGCCGGATCCGACGCGGGGTCAGGCGCGAGTCGGACGCGGGTCAGCGCGAGATGCTGCGGGCGACGGCCCAGACGATGCCGCCGACGACCGCGGCGACGCCGACGGCCGCAGCCACGGCGCCCACAGGGTTGCGCTGCGCGAACGTGCGCAGTCTGACCTTGCCCTCGACGGTCGCCTTCTCGAGACGGCGGGGCACGTTGCCCTTCTCCTCGATCGCGAGCAGCGCCGCCTTCAGCTCGGCACGGGCCGAGGCGACGGGATCGACGATCCCTGCGGGCACGGCCGTGCGCGGGATGTTCACCGGGTCAACGGCCATTGCCGGCCTCCTTCACGATGCGGACGTCGGTGGCGACGGCCTGTGCGGGGTTCTCCCGGCGCAGCACCTTGCGGAACTTCAGGATCCCGAGCAGCGCGAACACGACCACGGCGAGCAGCAGGATTCCGAACGTGATGATCGCGGAGAGCCAGACGGGGAACCAGGAGGAGAGACCGGCGATCGCGAACACCAGGACGACGGGCACCGTCCAGAACAGGAAGAACAGGGCGACCAGAAACCAGACGCTGCCGATGCCTGCGTCCTTCGCGGTGCGGGAGATCCAGGTCTTGGCCGCGTCGATCTCGGCCTTGACGAGGTTGCTGACGAGGTCGGGAAGGTCGCCGAGCAGCGTCAGCAGGCTGTCGTCGGCGCGGTCCCGGAAGTTGCCGGCCATGTCAGGCGCCCGCGGTCGGCTTCTTCGGCGCGCTCTTCGCGCCCGAGGAAGTGCGGGGCTTCGCCTTGCTCTCGCCCGCAGCGGCGCTCTGCTCGGCGGCCGCGACCGTCTCCTCCGCCGCCTGCTTGACCTCCGCCACGACGGTCTTGCCGCTCGCGATGGTGGAGTCCACGCGCTGGCCCGGGGTGCCGTCCGACGTGGCCGCCTTGACGATCTTGACGGCGCCGGTCCACAGCGCCTGCGGCACCGCGGCCGCCTGAGCCTTCGCGAAGTCCTGCACCTTGTGCACCTGCGCCTGCACCGGGTCGAGGTGCCACACCTTGAGCCACTGCTTCTTGATCTGCTCGTAGCGCTCGCGCCCCGCGCGGGTCCCCAGCACGTATCCGACGCCGAGTCCGACGACAAGTCCGATCTTCCCCTTCATGGGGTCTCCTCACGATTGCGGTCTCTGCGGATCTCCAGCGTAACCCTGTATTCCGTTTTCGGCATCTATCGGGAGGAGGGTTGACTTCGCCCGGTCCGCATGAGTCGCGCTGTGCACTCCACCCCGCGGACCACGGCCGTTCCCGCCCGGATCAGCCCCAGAGGAGGGAGTGGCGGATCCGCTCCGCCTCGGCCTTCGCGTGCGGGACGACCTGCGCGAGACCTGTGCCGCTCAGCCATGCCCCGGTCGCGCCGACACCGGCGACCGCGGAGACCGCGGCGGCCGCGGTGGTGCGCCGCTCGGCCGCACCCGACACCGCGGAGGGCTGCGCCTGAATGAAACGCGCCCGGTGACTGCCGCGCAGCTGTGCGGCGGTCAGCTCGACGCCGAGGAGCGCCGATGCCTCGGCGAGCGCGAGGGCTCCGGCGGCCTCGTCGTCCAGGACCGCGGTCGCCGGATCCTCGCCGGCGGAGCCGAACGACACCCGCACGATCTGCCGGGTTCCGGCGCGCTCGCGCAGCCAGCCCCACTTGGCGGTGCTGTGCGTGAGCGCCTTCGCGGTGTGCGTGCCGGGAACAGTGAGGACTCCGGATCCGCGCGGGGCGACGGCGAGCTCGGGGGCGTCGAGGACCAGTGTGACGATCTCGATGCGAGGGGATGCTCCGGCGGCGACCGAGGCGAGCTCCGGAACGTGCGGGCCGAGGAGCCGGCGCGCGGTGGACTCGTCGGCGGCGACGATGACCGCGTCGAAGCGCTCGTCTTCTTCCGGGGTCGTTGAGCGAGCACCGACGGAGTCGGCGCGAGACGAAACGCGGTCTCCGTCGGGTTGCGGCGTTTCGTCTCGGTCGCCTTCGGCGTCCTCGCTCAACGACCCTGAAGCGAGCCGGTCGGTCACCGGAACCTGCACGATCCAGCCGTCGTCGTCGCGCTCGAGCGCCTGGACCGGGGCGCCCGTGCGCACCTCGGATCCGAGCAGTCCGATGCGTGCGACCAGCGCGTCGACGAGGCCCGACATGCCGCCGGCGAGGCCCTGCACCGCGGCGCCGGGAGTGGGCCCCGCGGCGCCGGTGATCTCGGCGACCGCACCGGAGAGCGAGCCGGCGCGGGTGAGGGCCGCGTTCAGCGTCGGCGCAGCGACGTCGACGTCGATGTCGTCGGGGTGCGCGGAGTACACGCCCGTGCTGACCGGGGCCACGAGGCGGTCGAGCACGCGGGCACCCATCCTCTTGCGCACGAGACGACCCAGGCTGTGGTCATGGCCGATCGTGAGGGGCGGCAGCAGCCGGTCGAGCCAGGCCCGCCAGGTGCCGTTCCAGCCGATCACCCGGCGCACGTCCTCGGCGAAGGGGTTCGCCGGGATTCCGAGCAGACCGCCCTTCGGCAGTGGAGCCGCGCCACCGGGGATCCCGGCGACCCAAGCCCCGCCCGGCTCGGGCGACACGACCCGGTCGTCGAGACCGAGGTCGGACAGCAGTTCGCTCACATGCCCGCCGCGCACGGCGAAGCTCTCCGCTCCGGCATCGAAGGCGAGCCCGTCGGCCTCGCCCTGCTGAACGGCGCCCCCGGCGCGGCCCTGCGCCTCGAACACCGTCGCGTGAGCGCCGATCGCGGCGATCGACTCCGCAGCGACGAGGCCCGCCACGCCGCCGCCGATCACCGCGACGCGGAGCTTCGCAGCCTTCGCGGCGAGCTCGGGCTCGTGCGGCTCGACGGCGGGCTCGTGCGGCTCGACGGCGGGCGAGGGCGACTCCGACGCGGGCGAGGACGCCGGATCCGATCCGGTCATTCGCCCGCCCCGGCGGCGGCGATGCCTGACTCCGCACGCACCTCGTGCACGAGCTCGACGATACGGGTGAGCACGGCAGGGTCGGTCTCGGGCGGCACTCCGTGACCGAGGTTCAGGATGTGCGCACGGGCGGTGGTGCCGCGGCGCAGCACGTCGCGGACATGCGCCTCGAGCACGGGCCAGGGCGCGGTGAGCAGCGCCGGGTCGATGTTGCCCTGGACGGTCACGTCGTCGCCGAGCACGGCCACGGCCTCGTCCAGTGGCAGGCGCCAGTCGACGCCGACCGCGTCGGCGCGCCCGTCCAGGCGCATGTCCGCGAGGAACGGGCCCGTGCCGACGCCGAAGTGGATGACCGGGGCGTCGATCCCGTCCACCGCGGCCGCGGAGTGCGGGGCGACGAAGGCGCGGTAGTCGGCGGGGCTGAGCGAGCCCGCCCAGGAGTCGAAGAGCTGCACGGCACTCGCGCCCGCCGCGCGCTGCGCGTCGAGGAAGGTCCGCGAAATACGCGCGAGCCAGCCCGCGAGTCTGTTCCACGAGTCCGGATCCGTGTGCATCATCGCCCGCGCGCGCAGGTGCTCCTTCGACGGCCCGCCCTCGACGAGGTAGGCGGCGAGGGTGAAGGGCGCTCCGGCGAAGCCGATCAGCGGCGTCGCGTCGCCGAGCTCCGCGACCACGAGCCGCACCGCCTCTGCGATCTGCGTCGTGTCCAGCGAGTCCGGGTCGATCGCCGTGATCCGGTCGACGTCGGCGGCGGTGCGCACCGGCGCCGCGAACACAGGCCCGCGGCCGGGCTCGATCTCGACCTCGACGCCGGCGAGGCGCAGCGGCACCACGATGTCGCTGAAGAAGATGCCCGCGTCGACCTTGTGCCGGCGCACCGGCTGCAGCGTGATCTCCGCCGCGAGGTCGGGAGTGAGGCAGGCGTCGAGCATGCGGGTGCCGACCCGCAGGTCGCGGTACTCCGGCAGCGAGCGGCCGGCCTGGCGCATGAACCACACCGGGGTGGTCTCGGGGCGGTCTCCGGCGAGGGCGCGCAACAGGGGGGCGTCGTTGAGGGGCATGAGTCCATTGTCCCCGACCTCTGCTTTGCAGCGAATGGGGATCCGTCGATCGGCCGGATCCGTCGAGCGGCCGGTTCCGGGTTCCCTCTCCCGTTGTGGGGCGCCGTACACCGAGACTCCCGGCCGTGGCGCGCCCCAAGACGACGCGGCACGCCCCGGATCAGCGACACGAACAGACCGAGACCAGCCGGATCCATGTCGCTCCGCGTCGGCATCCAGGATCCGCAAAGGGCGCGGAGCGTAAACTCCCAGGGTGCTGCTCTGCGTCACGGCCAATCACAAGACGGCCCCCTTCGACCTCCTCGAACGACTCAGTCGCACCCCGGATGACCTGGCCGGATCCCTCTCCGAAGGATCCAAGGGTGCCGTCGTGCTCGCGACCTGCAACCGTTTCGAGGCCTATGTCGACGTCGACGGCACGGCCGACGAGAACGACGTCGCGCGGATCCTGAGCACGGTCTCGGAGCGCAGCGGCATCGACGCCGACACCCTCACCGCGTCGTCGTCGGTGCACTCCGGCGCCCGCGTGGTGGAGCATCTCTTCTCCGTCGCCTCCGGACTCGAGTCCGTGGTCTCGGGCGAGGGCGAGATCGCCGGCCAGGTGCGCCGCGCACTGACCTCCGCCCGCAAGCACGGCACCACCTCCCCCGAACTGGAGCGGCTGTTCCAGCGCGCCAGCGAGGCGCAGCGCAAGGTCAAGAACGACACCGCGCTCGGGCGCGCCGGCCGCTCGCTCGTCCGTCTCGCCCTCGAGCTGGCCGACAGCCGCATCGCCGACTGGAGCGCCGCCCGCGTGCTGCTCGTCGGCACCGGCGCGTACGCCGCCGTGACCCTGGCGACGCTGCGCGAACGCGGCGCCCAGGACATCAGCGTGCACTCCCCCTCCGGGCGCGGCGCCGCGTTCGCCGCGAAGCACGGAATCCGCGCCCTGCCCAAGGCCGAGTACGCCCGCGCCGCCGCGCACGCCACGATCGTGATCACATGCACGAGCGCCGAACTGCCTGTGCTGGACGCCGCGATCCTGCGCGCGGGACGAGGTCCGGCGCTGTCGGCGCTGCCTTCGCCCGACGCGGCGGTCGACTGCCCGGTCCCCGGCCACGGCTTCTCGGCCGGCGCCGCACCGTCCCAGCTGATCGTCGACCTGGGCATGCCGCGCAATGTCGCCCCCGACGTCGCCGAGGTCGAGGGCATCGCCCTGCTCGACCTCGAGACCATCCGCCTGCACGCGCCTCTCGAGGAGCTGCAAGCCACCGACGCCGCGCGGTCGATCGTGCGCGCGGCCGCCGCGACGTTCCATGAGGTCGGTGCCCGCGAGAGCGTCACCCCGGCCGTCGTCGCGCTGCGCGGTCACATCTTCGAGCTGCTCGAGGCGGAGATCGAGCGCGCCCGCCGTCGCGGCGATCACGGCGGGCAGGTCGAGCAGGCGATGCGCCACCTCGCCGGCGTGCTGCTGCACACCCCGACGAGCCGCGCCCACGAACTCGCCGCGCAGGGTCGCGGATCCGAGTTCATCGCCGCCCTCGAGACGCTGTACGGGCTGAGCGCCGAAGCGGGCGCCGGGCGGAACGCGCCCCAGGACGACGCGGCCACGGCCTGACCGCTGCGCGGTTAGCCTGAGACGGTGAGCGACGTGACAGACGAAGGCCCCTTCTTCCACGGCACCAAGGCTGATCTGCAGCCCGGCGAGCTGCTCACAGCGGGGTTCCGGTCGAACTACCGGCCCGAGATCGTGATGAACCACATCTACTTCACGGCGCTGCGCGACGGCGCCGGCCTCGCCGCCGAGCTCGCCGCGGGAGACGGCGCGCCGCGGGTGTACCTCGTCGAGCCGACGGGCGCCTTCGAGGACGACCCGAACGTGACCGACAAGAAGTTCCCGGGCAACCCGACCCGTTCCTACCGCAGCGCCGAGCCGCTGCGCGTGGTCGCCGAGGTCGACGACTGGACGCGGCTGAGCCCCGAGGCGCTGCAGGAGTGGCGTGACCGTCTGGCCGCAGTCCTCGCTGACGAGCGCGGCGAGATCATCAACTAGGGCCGGACGACGCCGTCACCGGATCCGTCCGCGAAGAGGCCGGCGAGCGCTGCGAGCAGCTGAGTCCAGCCGGGTTCGAGTCCCGCGATCGCCTCGACCGCGCCCGGCCGCACCCCGGTGGCCTCGATACGCAGCTCGACCGTCGTGGCGGCGTCGTCACCGCTCAACGAGACCGTGTGCACGGCGTCGAACATCGGTGCGCCCGTCGGGTCGACCGGCGCGAGCGCGAAGACGAGGCGGCGGCCCGGATCCGCATCGAGCACGCGTCCTTCCGAGCGATAGGTCGCCCCGCCCGGCTCGCCGAGCGCGAAGCGGATGGGAGCACCGGGCTCCGGGGCGATCGCCAGCTCCCGCACCTCGAAGTGCGGCGGCGCCCACCACCAGCTCGCGATCCGGGCGTCGGTCCACGCACGCCACACCGCGTCGACCGGGCCGGGGATCACGGCGCCCAGGGACATGCTCCGGTCCTGTCCTGGGTCCGCCTGCTCCCGCGCGATCGCCTGCTCGTACGTCTGCAGCGCGTCATCGTCCGCGCCGGTCTGCGCCCACTCTCCGAGGTGCGCGGCGAGCATCGTGAAGGAGCTCCGGTTCAGGCTCGCCACGCGCCGTCGACCGAGCCGGTGAATCGTGATCAGCCCCGCACCCTCGAGCGCCTGGAGGTGCTTCGTGGTCTGCGGTTGCAGGGCGCCGATCGCTTCCGCGACCCCGCCCACGGTGGCCGGGCTCCCTGCGAGGACCTCCAGGATCCGATAGCGGGTCGGCTCCCCCATCGCGGCGAACGCGCGCTGGGGGTCGCGGGATCCGGCTCCCGGAGCCTCGTCCGACGGTGCGCCGGCCCCGGGCGACGATGCAGCCACGGTCATTCCGCGGCGACGAGAGCGGCGAGGTTGTCGAGCTCGTTCGCCCTGCCTGCGAGCAGGCGCTGCGTCCACACCTCGTCGTGCAGGGGTTCCACGCGCATGACGACCCGAGTGCCGCCGTCCTCGGCCGCGTGCAGCTCGATCTCGGTGAGCTGCTCGTACTCGTCGTGGCCGGGCACGAAGTCGATGATGGAGGCGTAGGCGAGCCGCGTCGGCTCTGCGATCTCGGTGAAGCGCTTGCGCGACGCCGTGGACAGCGGCATCCCGTTCTGCTCCATGAAGGCCACCTGCTCCGGCCCGACCGCGGTCATGGTGTACTCGAGTGCGCCGCCGGGGCGCAGATCGAGGGCGGTCACGTCGGTGCGGAAGCCGTCCGGCGCCCACCAGCGGGAGATGCCCTCGGGAGTGGTCCAGAGCTCCCAGACGCGCTGGGGGGTGGCGGAGACGGTGCGTTCGATGATCTCGCTCATGGATTCATGATGCATTCGTCTGGACGAATATGTCAAGAGGTTTCTCCTCGGAGATCGGCAGGCGATGCGAGACTGGATCCATGGCCCTTCACATCACCGGAGACACCGCCGCCGACGCCCTGCTCAGCGACAACCCGCTCGCCCTGCTCGTGGGCATGCTGCTGGATCAGCAGGTCGCGATGGAGACCGCCTTCGCCGGTCCGCTCAAGATCGAGCAGCGCACGGGCGCGACCGAGGCCGCCGCGATCGCCGCCTACGACCCGGAGGAGTTCCTCGCCGCGTTCAAGCAGACGCCGTCCGTGCACCGCTTCCCCGGCTCGATGGCCGCGCGCGTGCAGACGCTGTGCCAGAAACTCGTCGACGACTGGGGCGGCGATGCTGCGAACCTGTGGACCCAGGGGGATCCGGACGGCGCAGAGGTGCTGCGTCGCCTGAAGACCCTGCCCGGCTTCGGCGAGCAGAAGGCGAAGATCTTCCTCGCCCTGCTCGGCAAGCAGTACGGCTTCACCGGCGCCGGCTGGCGTGAGGCCTCCGCTCCCTACGGCGAGGACGGATCGTTCCGCTCGGTCGCCGACATCGTCTCACCCGAGTCGCTGACGAAGGTCCGCGAGCACAAGCGCGCGATGAAGGCTGCCGCCAAGGCGACCGCCTGACATCTCACATCATGATCGTGTCGGCGTCGTCGGCGCGGTAGTCCTCGGTCGACGGCACCGGGACCCGGCCCCCTCCCCCCGCGGGCCGGATCCCGCGCCGTTCTGGCGCCGACGACGGTCAGTCGCCGACGAAACGCACCGCGGTCGGGGCGGACGCTCCCGTGTGCGGCAGCTTCTGCGTGATCGTCGCCGTCTGCGGCTCGGTCAGCTTGCGGTTCAGCACGAGCGTCCAGCTGCCGTCGACCGCTGCGGTCGTCGAGGCCGCGCTCGGGATCCTTCCGGGCCCGGTGACCTTCACGCTCACCGTGGAGCCAGGGGCTCCGACGCCGCGGATCGTGATCCGGTCCGCGGCGAGCGCGGCCGTGGTCGCCTTCGGCGCGACGCCCGCGGCGTCGTCCTGCACGGCGGAGAGGTTCTTCATCCAGGTGAAGGACGTGGGCGTGATGCTGTTGTCGCCCCACACCTTGCCGTCGCGGTCGACCGCATAGGCGAAGAACCCACCCTTGGTGCCGCCCTGCGGCTGCCAGGTCGCGTACTTGGAGGCCGTGGATCCGGGCGCCGTCGCCGGGTCGTAGATCCCCTCGGCGTCGCCCCAGTGCGTGCGGTCCTGCTCCTCGGGGAAGGAGAACCCGGGCAGGAACTGGCAGGGGGCGATCTTGTCGGCGAAGGTGTTCCATGTCGACTGCATGCCGGCGGTGCCACGGCCGTAGGCCTGCAGCAGCACATAGGACACCTTCGAGGAGACAGCCGTGAACAGCGGGGTGCTGCCGTTCTGGTTGGTGTCGAAGATGAGGATCTTGTCCGAGCCGGATTTCGGGCCGATGATGTCGCCGAGAGCGTTGAACACGCCGATCGCCCTGGTCAGGTCGTCCCCGGTCGGATACGACTCCACATCGATGTCGATGCCGTCCAGCCCGTACGGAGTCACATAGGTGTCGACGAGCTTCTGCGCGTAGTCGCGATAGGCCTGGTCCGTGAGCGGGATGTCCGCCTTCGCGAGCTTGTCGATCCACAGCGTGTACGCGACCCTGGTTCCACGCGCGTGCAGTGCGGGCACGTACTCGTCACGCAGGGCGCGCCAGTAGTCGGTGTCGGCCGTCGCGCCGGCGTCGAACACCATCGCCACGTCGACCTCGGGGGGAAGGTCCGTCATGCGCGTGACGTTGGGATCGGGCAGGTTCGAGTTCGCGCTCTGCGGCACCGTGACGTCGCGCCAGGTGCGGTAGTACGCCATGGTGAGCGGCTCGGCCGAGCACTGCGAGGTGTTCCCGACGGGCGCCGATCCCGTCGCGGCGAGGGCGGGCGGTGCTCCGAGGACGGCGATTCCGGCGATGAGCGCGCCGAGTCCGACGGCGGCTGTCGTGCGTTTCATGCGTGTCATACGTGCCTTCTCTCTTCTTCGAGTGGGGTGGCTTCCCCGATCGCGACGTCGAGCGCCGCGAAGTCCTCCAGCGACAGAGCGGATCCCGCGTTCCAGGACCGCTCCGCCATCGCGCGCAGCGGCCCGCGGATCCCCTCCGCGACCTCGGCCGGGGTCTGCGCCTCCGGCCGGTCCGACCACACCGCGAACGACGCCCCGCGCAGCAGCGCGGGATAGGGACGCTCCAGCTCCTGCCGCACGGTGCTCTGTCCCTCCGGCCCCCAGAGGGCCGGGAAGAGTCCCGGATGCCAGTCCGCCTCCCAGATCCGCGCGGCGGTCGGATAGCGGTAGCCGGCGTTCTCGCCGAGCACGTAGTAGAACAGCGCATCGTTGACGTTGACGAGCCGGTGCCCCGCGGCGACCGCCTCGGCCACCGGGCGCATGTGCGCGTTCCAGTTCGTCCACCACGTCAGCACGACCCCGGGATCCAGTCGTTCCGCGGCGCTGCGCAGCAGGCCGTCGTTCCACGCGCGCGCCTCGAGACCGTGCTCGCCCAGATGCGCGGAGACGCGGTTCACGAACGCGGTGAGCAGGTCGAATCCGGTGCCCGCCGTACCGTAGCGCTCAGCCGCCGCCGTCGCGAGCGCCGGGAACTCGGCGATGCGGTCGAAGTCGACGAACTCGTCGCCGCCGAGGTTCCAGCGCGTGCTGTGCGGGAACACCGGAACCATGTCGTCGATCAGCGCGAGGGCGAAACGGACCGGATCCTCCCGCGTGATGTCGAGGGCATGATCGGTGGCGAGGCCCGGCGTGGTCGGGAGCCGGAGCTCGGCATGCGCGGCCAGTGCGTGCCGCAGATGGCCCGGCATGTCGAGCGACGGGATCAGGTCGATGTGCAGATCACGGGCGGTCTCGACGATCTCCGCGGCCTCGGCGCGCGTGATCCGCTCGTCCGAGACGATCTCCGGAAAGGCCTCCGACTCCAGCCGGAACCCCTCGTTCTCGGAGAAGTGCCACTGGAACGCGTTGATGCCCACGTCGGCGGCAGCGCGCAGCTGCGCGATGACCCACGCAGCCGGATAATGCTTGCGCCCCGCGTCGAGGTGCAGCCCGCGCTCCGCGACGGCGGGCACGGATCGCACCCTTCCTCGCGGAACCGCGCCCTGCGCGCGCAGGTTGTGCAGCAGCTGGCGGGTGGCGCGGAACACGCCGGCCGCGGAGGCCGCGGTCACCACGACGTCGTCGTCCACGTCGACCGCGAACGACTCGTCGGCGGCGTCCCGATGCGCCAGCGCGCTCAGCCTCAGCCGGATCACCGGATCCGAGACGTCGACGGCCGTCGCGATCCCGAAGATCCGCAGCTCCGCCTCGAGCCGCTCCGCCTCCCGGCGCAGCCCTCGGCTCGCGGCGATCACCCGCACCCGCTCCGGCTCCCACATCCCACCCGCCGGCTCGAAGGCCGTGGGCTGCGGGATCGCCTGCCAACGGGCCGGCCCTTCGAACCCCACGCCCCTCTCCGGCCGTCGCTTCCCGCCACCCGGAGCCTCCGGGACACGTGGGCCCGGCGCAGGGACCGGGGTCATCCCTTGACGCTCCCCTCCTCGACGCCCTTGAAGAACTGCTTCTGCAGGACGGCGAAGAGGATGATGATCGGCACCAGCGCGATCATCGTGCCCGCGGCGATCACGCGGGGGTTGGATCCGAAGTTCGAGTTCAGGTAGTTCATGCCGACCGTGAGCGTGTAGTTCGCCGGATCCGACAGCACCACCAGCGGCCAGAGGAACTCGTCCCAGGCGCCGATGAACGCGAACAGCGCGACCACGGACACCATGCCACGGATGTTGGGCCAGACGATGTGGCGCAACCGCTGCAGGGTGTTGGCGCCGTCGATCGTGGCAGCGTCCAGGGTGTCGGCGGGGATCATCCGGCAGGCGGCGGCCATGAGCAGCACGTTGATCGCCGCGATCGCGCCGGGCAGGAACACGCCCCACAGGGTGTTCGCGAGCCCGAGCGACTTCACCGTCAGGTACTGGCTCGTCAGGGTGACCTCGCCGGGCAGCAGGAGCGTGGAGAAGAAGATCGCCATGACGATCCCCTTGCCGCGGAACTTCAGGCACCCGAGGGCGTAGCCGCCGAGTGTGGCGAAGATCACATTGGTGATGACGGTGCCGACGCCGACCAGCAGCGAGTTGCGGGCGTAGTCGAGCACCGGGATGGTGCGGAAGACCTCCGCGTAGTGGTCGAGCGTGGGCGCGCTCGGGATGAGGTTCGGCGGGAATCCGTAGATGTCCTCGCCGGATCCCTTGAACGAGGTCGAGAGCTGCCAGAGGAACGGGAACACCATGATCCCGAGGACCACGACGAGCAGCACGTACTTGCCGATCAGCCCGGCCAGCGAGGGCTTCATGATGTCGGCGGATCCGCGGGTGCGGTACGCCTTCTCGCGCGAGCGCGGCGGACGGGCGCCGCGGCCGCCTCGGGCCGACTCCGGAGTCGACCGGAGGGCCGTCGTCGCCTGCTCCTCGATCACGCCGGCGCTGCCGGGGGTCTGGAAGGAAGTCATGCCGTCACCTCCGCACGGTCCTTGGCATCGCGGCGCTCGGCGCGCTGCTGCGCTCGCAAGTCGCGGCGGGTGCGCCGGCCCGCCAGCGCGTCGCGGATCATCTCGCCGTTGTTGGCGATGCCGACCACCGTCAGCGGGATCAGGGTGAGCAGGAACAGCACGATCGAGATCGCCGAGGCGTAGCCGATCTGCCCGTTCAGGCCCTTGCCCATCGACTGGATGAGCATCACCATGCTCATCGACCGCCCTCCGGGCCCGCCGGATCCGGAGGAGAGGATGTAGAGCTCGGTGAACACGCGCATCGCGGCGACGCAGATGAGCACCGAGACGAGCATCATCGGGCCGCGCACTCCGGGCACGGTCACCGACCAGAACCGGCGCCAGGCTCCCGCGCCGTCCATGGCGGCGGCCTCGTGCAGCTCGCGCCCCACGTTCCCGAGGGCGGCGAGGTAGACCACCATGTAGTAGCCGAGGCCCTTCCACACGGTCAGCCCGATGGCGCAGAAGATCAGCAGCCAGCGGTCGGAGAGGAACTCGATCGGCCGATCCGCGAGACCGAAGAACCTCAGCGCCGAGTTGATCGTGCCGGTGCTGGAGAACAGGAACTCCCACACGATCGCGACCACCACGGCCGAGGCGATCACCGGGAAGTAGAACGTCGTGCGGAAGAACCCGATCGCCGGGATCTTCCGGTGCACGAGCAGCGCCAGCAGCAGCGGGATGAACGTGAGCAGCGGCACGCACACGACCACGTACACGAGGGACGTGGTGAGGGCGTAGCCGAACCGCTCATCGCTCGCCAGGCGGGTGAAGTTGTCCAGCCCGACGAACGTGACGGGACGGAGGGGGCGGGCGTCCGTGAAGGCGAGCACCACCGTGTTCAGGAACGGCCACAGGGCGAAGACGACCACCCAGACCACACCCGGCAGCACCAGGAGGTACGGCGTGTACCAGCGCTGTCTTCTCATCTGCTCACCCCCTCCTCACTCATCGGGTCACTTGGACACGTTCTGGTCGGCGTAGTCCTGCGCCTTCTTCAGGGCGTCCTTCGCCGAGATGTCACCCTTGATCGCGAGCGCGATCTGCTGCTTGGCGTAGTTCTCCATGGAGTCCACGTATCCGCTGCCGGGGGCACCGGGAACGCGAGCCTTGTCCATCTGCGCGGCGGCGAACTTGGTGGCCTCGGCCTGCTCGGCGTTCTGCGCAGTGCCGGCGAAGGCCGACGGGTCCTCGTTGGCCTTCTTGGTGCCAGGGAAGAAGCCTGCGGCGAGCTTCATGAACTCGATCTGGTTCGCGTCGTTCGTGACGTACTCGCCGAACGCGATCGCGGCGGCCTTGTTCTTGGCGTTCTTGGAGACGCTGATGCCCTGCACGAACAGCGGCGGCTCGCCGAACCCTCCGGTCACCTTGACCGACGGGAGAAGCGCCGGCGAGTTCACGGCGAGGTTCTTGTCGATGTAGTTCGGCCCGGCGGTCGTCCACGCGACACTGCCCTTGTTGAAGTTGTCGACGTTGGCGTTGGCCGTGCCGGCGTTCTGCAGCGCCTCGGGGCTGACCGCGCCCTCCTTGTAGAGCTCGGCGTAGCGCTCGACGATCGCCTCGGCCTCGGGGGTGTCGAAGACGAACTTGCCGTCCTTGACGAAGTCGTAGGTCTTGCCCTGGTCGCTGATGTCGATCTGCATCGACTTCGGGCTGGGCACGTCGGAGAGCGTCGCGATGCCGAGCTTGCCGAGCTTCGACGCGGCGTCCAGGGTCTCGTCGAAGGTCTTCGGCGGCGCCGTGATGCCGGCCTTGCCGAGCAGGTCCATGTTCCAGTAGTTCAGCTCGGTGCCGAGGTACCACGGGAAGGCGTACGTGCCCTCGAGCCCGTCGTAGGTGTAGGCCGCGACACCGCCGTCGACGTAGTCGCCGATGATCTTCGAGTCCTTCTTCAGGTCGACGAGCTGACCGGCCTTGGCGAGCTCCTGCGCGAACTCCGGCGGCAGGTTCACGACGTCGGGCAGCTCGTTCGATTCGGCCTGCTGGAGGATCTTGTCCTCGTAGCCGTCGGCGGGCTGGTCGATCCACTTGACCGTGACGCCGGGGTGCTCCTTCTCGAAGCTCTTGGCGATGTTCTCGAAGTAGGGCGTGAACTTGTCGTTCTTCAGCGACCAGGTCTGGAACGTGACGGTACCGGTGATCTCGCCGTCGGCGGATCCGCCTCCGGAGGCCGCCCCTGAACCGGTGCAGGAGGTGAGAGCGAGCGCCGCGACCGCGGCGATGCCGACGGCGATAGTCGATCGGATCTTCATGGACGTGTTCTCCTTCGAAGTGTCCCGGGTGCATCGCCGGCCGGCGCTGGCATCCCATCACTAAAACGATATAGTGTGCCTAGCATGCCACAAGGACGCGGTGTTCGTCCAACAGCACCGCAACGCCGACCTGGGGAACCAAATCCCTTCAGCTACTCAAGGAGGAACGCGATGAGCAGCCCCCGTCGCCCGAACATCGTGTTCGTGCTGACCGACGACCACGCCTCGAATGCCATCGGCTGCTACGGATCAGCGGTGAACACCACGCCCGGCATCGATGCGATCGCCGCGGCGGGGATGCGCTTCGATCGCGCCCTGGTCGAGAACGCGCTGTGCACGCCCAGCCGAGCGGCGTTCCTCACCGGCACCTACAGCCACACGAGCGCCGTCACCACGCTCGCCACGCATCTGACCAACGATCACGAGACCTTCATCACCGCGCTGAAGGCGGCGGGCTACCGCACCGCGATGTTCGGCAAGTGGCACCTCGGCCACGGCCCCGACCACGATCCGGCGGGCTTCGACCACTGGGAGGTGCTGCCGGATCAGGGCGAGTACTTCGACCCGGAGTTCGTCACACCCGAAGGCTCGGTGCGCTACGAGGGCTACGTCACCGACATCATCACCGAGCACGCCCTCGCGTGGATGGACGCGCAGGGCGACGAGCCGTACTGCGTGCTGGTCTGGCACAAGGCCCCGCATCGCCCCTGGCTGCCGCACCCCCGGCATGCGGACCTCTTCACGGATCCGATCCCGTTGCCGCCCACCTTCGACGACGACTACGACGGCCGCGGCACGCCCGCGCACCATGCCACGATGCGCATCGCGGACTACCTCACCGACATCGACCTCAAGGAGGATCCGCCCGCCGAACTGGGCTACGCCGAGCGCGCGGTGTGGAAGTACCAGCGCTACATGCAGGACTACCTGCGCTGCGTGGCCGCTGTCGATGAGGGCGTGCAGGCGCTCACCGACTTCCTGCGGGCGAAGGGCCAGTTCGACGACACGGTCACGATCTACGCCTCGGACCAGGGCTTCTACCTCGGCGAGCACGGCTGGTTCGACAAGCGGTTCATGTACGAGGAGTCGCTGCGGATGCCGCTCATGCTCAGCTATCCCGCCCGGGTCGCCGCCGGCGGGAGCACCAAGACACTCGTCTCCAACGTCGACATCGCGCAGACCCTGCTCGAGTTCGCCGGAGTCGCCGCCCCCGAGGGCATGCAGGGGCACAGTCTCGTCGACCTGGTGACCGCGGAGGATCCGGATCCGGTGCGAGACGCGCACTACTACCGGTTCTACGAGCACGACGACCACATGCACCACGTCTGGGCGCACTACGGCGTGCGCACCGACCGCTACAAGCTGATCTACTACTACGCCGACGGAATGGGACTGCCCAACACGGGCGACACGTCCTATCCTCCGGAGTGGGAGCTGTTCGATCTCGAGAGGGATCCGTACGAGCTCACCAGCGTGCATCTCGATCCCGCATACGCCGGCATCCGGCGTGAGCTGACCCTGAAGCTGTGGGATCTCCAGCAGGACCTCGGCGATTCTCCTCACCCGCGCCAGCCCGTCCCGGAAGGACGTACTCGATGACCCTCGGCACCGACGCCGCACTCTCCCCCGCCACGGACGGGGCCGCCCCGCTGCGGTTCGGCGCGAACTACACCCCGTCGAAGGAGTGGATGCACGCCTGGCTCGACCTCGACTTCGACGCGGTGCGCCGCGACTTCGCCGGACTCGCCGCGCTCGGCCTCGACCACGTGCGGATCTTCCCGCTCTGGCCGGTGCTGCAGCCCAACCGCACCCTCATCCGCGACAAGGCGATCGCCGACGTCCGCGCCGTGGTCGACGTCGCCGCGGAGTTCGGCTTGGACGCGTCGGTCGACGTGATCCAGGGGCACCTGTCGAGCTTCGACTTCATCCCGTCGTGGCTGTTCACGTGGCACGACAAGAACATGTTCACGCACCCCCTCGCGCTGAGCGGCCAGGTCGCACTCGTCGAGCGCCTCGGCGCCGCGCTCGTCGACGCGCCGAACTTCCTCGGTTTCACGCTCGGCAACGAGGTGAACCAGTTCTCGGCGGCGGTGCACCCGCACCCCTGGCCCGTCACACCCGACGAGGCCGCGGGCTGGCTCCGTGCGCTGCTGGACGCGGCCGAGCGGTCCGCTCCCGGGCTTCCGCACGTGCACAGCGAGTACGACGCGGCCTGGTACATGGACGGGCACGGCTTCGTGCCGACCCACGCGAGCCGGATCGGCGCCATGACCACGGTGCACTCGTGGATCTTCAACGGCACCGCGCAGCGCTACGGCGGACGCAGCGCTGCCAGCGACCGCCATGCCGAGTACATGATCGAACTCTCCCGCGCCTTCGCGACGGATCCGCAGCGCCCGGTCTGGCTGCAGGAGGTCGGCGCCCCGTCGAACTGCCTGACACCCGAGCAGACCCCCGACTTCCTCGAGGCGACGGTGCGCGCCGCGGTGCGCACGGAGAACCTCTGGGGCGTCACCTGGTGGTGCTCCCACGACGTGGGCCGCGAGCTCGCGGACTACCCCGAGCTCGAGTACTCCCTGGGGCTGATCGACCAGGCCGGCGAGGCCAAGCCCATCGGTCGGCGCTTCGCGGAGATCATCCCCGAGCTGCGCGCGCGACAGCAGACGCCGGCCCGCACGACGGCGATCGTGATCGAGGTCGACGCCGACGAGATCCCGGTCAGCCGTGCCGCGATGAGCCCGGGGGGCGCGATCTTCCAGGCCTGGGTCGACGCCTGCGAAGCCGGCCTCGACGTGAC
This sequence comes from Microbacterium sp. Au-Mic1, assembly GCF_021341785.1. Lineage (GTDB taxonomy): Bacteria > Actinomycetota > Actinomycetes > Actinomycetales > Microbacteriaceae > Microbacterium. The sequence goes on along the minus strand of NZ_JAJTTF010000015.1, from coordinate 36,921 downwards.
CTTCGTCACCTCGCGCGCCGCGGCGGATCCGGCCGCCCTGGCGGCCCGCGGGATCACCGACCTGATCCATCCCGACCTGCGCACGGGATCCGGGATCTACTCGTCCAACAACACCGTCGTCGATGGCGCGGAGGACTCCGCGGAGGTCACCGCTTGACCCGCCCCAACGTCGTGGTGATCTACGCCGACGACCTCGGCTACGGCGATGTCGGCTGCTTCGGCGGCGACGACGTGCGCACGCCGCATCTGGACCGGCTGGCGGATCGCGGCGTGCGGCTCACGAACTGGTACTCGAACTCGCCCGTGTGCTCGCCGTCGCGCGCGGCGCTGCTGACCGGCCGCCACCCGGTGCATGCCGGGGTGCAGGAGATCCTCGGCGGCAAGCGCGGCACCGCGGGTCTGCCCGCCCAGCCGACGCTCGCCTCGCGCCTGAAGGACGAGGGCTACCGCACGGGCATCTTCGGCAAGTGGCACCTCGGCACCGGATCCGGCTACCGCCCGCTCGACCGCGGCTTCGACCAGCACTTCGGCTTCCTCGCGGGCTGCGTCGACTACTACTCGCACATCTTCTACTGGGGCCAGAACCAGAACCCCGTCCACGACCTGTGGGACGACGAACGCGAGGTCTACGACAACGGGCGCTACCTCACCGAGGTCATCGCGGAGAAGGCGATCTCGTTCATCGCGGACAGCGCCGCCGAGCCGTTCCTCTGCTACGTCCCGTTCAACGCGCCGCACTACCCGATGCATGCGCCGAAGGAGTACGTCGACCGCTTCCCTGACCTGCCCGACGATCGCCGCATCATGGCGGCCATGATCGCCGCCATGGACGACGGCGTGGGCCGCATCCTGGACGCGCTCGACGCGGCGGGGATCACGGACGACACGATCGTGTTCTTCTCCTCCGACAACGGCCCCTCCACGGAGAGCCGCAACTGGCTGAACGGCGAGGAGATCGACTACCAGGGCGGATCCACGGGCGGCCTGCGCGGCAACAAGGGCTCGCTGTTCGATGGCGGCATCCGCGTACCCGCGATCATCGCCTGGCCCGGTGCCCTGCCGCAGGGCGCGGACTGGACCGAGCCCGGCGCGATGATGGACCTGCTTCCGACCGTGCTCGAGGCGACGGGCGCGCCGGCCGCGGGCGAGGCGGACGGCTCGAGCGTGCTCGCGCCGCTGCGTGCGCTCGAGCCGCTGGCCGCCGAGCGCACCCTGTTCTGGGAGTACGGACCGCAGCTCGCCGCACGCCGCGGCCCGTGGAAGCTCACGACCTCCGGCCGGGAGCACCTGGGCGGGCCTTTCGTCCTGGGCAGCAGCATGCTCGCGAACCTGGACGAGGATCCGGCGGAGGCCGTGGACCTGTCCGCGGAGCACCCCGAGATCGCGGCCGCGCTGCGCGCCGAGCTGGAGGAGTGGGCGCGGAGCTTCGACTGGGACCCGTCGCCCTGGCTCTGAGTCACCTCAGCGACGAGAAGCCGACGTCAGTTACGCGCCTCGCGCTCGGCCTCCTTGGCCGCAACGATCTTGCGCAGGCCGGAGCTGGAGAAGCGGTGGTCGCGGCTGTTGAAGTACAGCTCGATCCCGGCCTCCTCGCAGTACGCGCGGCCGGTGAAGTCGCGGTCCTCGTACTCGTCGCCGACGATGCGCACGTCGAGCTTGAACGAGCGGAGGATGTCCTCGAGGTCCTGCTCGGTCGAGTACGGGACGATCTCGTCCACGTACTCGCATCCGCGCAACTGGATGTAGCGCTCGACCACGGTCTGGGTGGGAGCGTTCTTCTCCGGGCGGTCCAGGGTCGGGTCCATCTGCAGGCCGCAGATGAGGTAGTCGCACTGGCGCTTGGCCTCGGCCAGCATCATGATGTGCCCCGCGTGCAGCAGGTCGAAGGTGGAGAAGGTGATCCCCACGCGCGGCCCCGGGTTGTAGTCCTGGTGCTTCTTCACGGTCTCCGGCGTCATCTGCGAATCCTCTCGTCGGCCCAGAGCACTCTATCGAACGCGCCCGGACGCACCCCGTGCAGCCGCACTCGCCGTCGCCCGACGGCCCGCTGTCCCGCGCGGCCCGCCGTCGGACCTCGAGGACCGGGCTCGACGCGATGCGCTCAGCGCGACGGCGCCGCCGTGCTCTCCCGGATCGTGAGCGCGGGGGCAGGGCCACGGCGGGACGGCAGCGGATCCGCGGATCCGATCCGCTCCAGCAGGAACGCCGCCGCCTGCTCGCCGAGCGCGAAGGTGTCACGGGTGAGGCAGGTGATCGAGGGATGCACGAGCCCGGTCACCACGGAGTCGTCGAACGACGCCACCGACAGCGCCTGCGGCACCACCACGCCCATCTCCTGGGCGACGCGGAGCCCCGCGATGGCCATCACGTCATTGTCGTAGACGACCGCCGTGGGGCGGGACGCGCGGCTGAGCAGCGTGCGCGTGGCCGAGGTCGCTGCCGCCGGGGAGAAGTCGGTGACGAGCGTCTCTCCCACCACGCCCCGGGCGGCGAGTGCCGAGAGCACGTCGGCGCGGATGCGGGTGTGCTGGAACTCGGCGGGCCCGGAGACGTACGCGATCTCCCGGTGTCCGAGCGCCGCGAGGTAGTCGAACAGCGCGTGCGCGGCGGCCTCGTCGTCGAGCCAGATGGCGGGGGGATCGCCGGCGCTGTCGCTGCTGCCGATCACGACGGCCTGCAGCGGCAGGCTCGGGAGCAGGGCCAGACGCGGATCGTCGTCGCGCGGGTCGATCACGATCACGCCGTCGACCTGATTCGCGCTGCGCCAGCGCCGGTAGGTCGCCATCTCCTCCTCGATCGAGGAGACCACGACCAGCTGCAGCGCGACGCCGTGCTGGGCCAGCGCCGACTGCACGCCGGCGATGAGGTCGGTGAAGAACGCCTCGGTGCCGAGCGTGCGGGCCGGTCGGTTCACGGCGAAGCCGACCACGCCGGCGCGGGATCCGACCAGAGCACGGGCGGCCGAGCTCGGCTGCCACTGGTGCTCCTCGGCGATGTCGAGGATGCGCTGCCGGGTCTGCTCGCTGACGCCGGGGCGCCCGTTCAGCGCGAAGGAGACCGCACCGGGAGACACTCCGGCGAGCCGGGCGATATCGGCGATGGTGATGCGCTTCGCCTGTGACATAGACTCACCGTACTAGATCGTTTTAGTTGGCCCTGTGGGAGAGGATCTCCCCAGGCGTTCTGACATTCTCGCACCGCGAAGGAGCACCCCGTGCACGAAGAGACCTCGCTCACCGTCGGCCGCGTGACCCGCGTGCTCGGCGAGCGCGTGCGCCCTGCCGTCCACTCCGCCCGAATCCCCCTGGAGATCGCCGCGCACGCGCTGCCGGGCGAGCCGATCCCGGCCGCCGAGGGCGTGGCGCTCGAGTTCGCGCCGTTCAGTGCCGGCCAGCAGTGGGGGCCCGCGTGGGGCACCACCTGGTTCCGGATCCGCGGCACCGTGCCGGCCGAGTGGGCCGGCAAGCGCGTCGAGGCACTCGTCGACCTCGGCTTCGACATCAACATGACCGGCTTCCAGTGCGAGGCCCTCGCGTATCGCGTCGGCGCCGACGGCGAGCCGGTCCCGGTGAAGAGCCTCAACCCGCGCAACCAGTGGCTGCCCGTCACGGAGCGCGCCGAGGGCGAGGAGGCGATCGAGCTGTACCTCGAGGGCGCCTCCAACCCCGTGCTGCTGGACTACCACCCCTTCCTGCCGACGCAGGAAGGGGACATCCTCACCTCCTCGCCGGATCCCCTCTACCGCGTGCGGCACATGGACCTCGCGGTGTTCGAACCCGAGGTGTTCGAGCTGTCCCTCGATCTCGAGGTGCTGCTGGAGCTGCAGGCGGAGCTTCCCGAGACCAGCCCACGCCGCATGCGCATCCTGCAGGCGCTCGACGATGCACTCGACGTGCTCGACCTGCAGCGCATCATCGAGACCGCGGGCGAGGCGAGGGCGCAGCTGGCCGACGTGCTGGCCGCACCCGCCGACGCCAGCGCGCATCGCATCGCCGCCATCGGGCACGCGCACATCGACTCCGCCTGGCTGTGGCCGCTGCGCGAGACCGTGCGCAAGGTGGCCCGCACCACCTCGTCGATGACGACCCTGCTCGAGGAGCAGCCGCAGTTCCGCTACGGCATGTCCAGCGCACAGCAGTACGCGTGGATGAAGGAGCACCGCCCCGAGGTCTACGCGCGGATCAAGGCCGCCGTCGCCGAGGGCCGCTTCCTGCCGCTGGGCGGCATGTGGGTCGAGTCCGACACGGTCATGCCGACCGGCGAGTCGCTCGTGCGGCAGTTCTCGCACGGCCAGCGCTTCTTCGAGCGCGAGTTCGGGATCCGCTCCAAGGGCGTGTGGCTGCCCGACAGCTTCGGCTACTCCCCCGCCCTTCCGCAGCTCATGCGCCGGGCCGGCTTCGAGTGGTTCTTCACGCAGAAGATCTCCTGGAACCAGCGCAACGTGTTCCCGCACCACAGCTTCGACTGGGAGGGCATCGACGGGTCGCGGATCTTCACGCACTTCCCGCCGATGGACACGTACAACTCGCAGTTGAGCGGAATGGAGGTCGCCAAGGCGTCGCGCCAGTTCAAGGAGAACCGCGTCGCGACGCGTTCGATCGCCCCGGTCGGCTGGGGCGACGGCGGCGGCGGCACGACCCGCGAGATGACCGGCAAGGCCTCCCGCCTGGCTTCGCTCGAGGGATCCGCCCAGGTCGAGTGGATCCACCCCGATGAGTTCTTCGACGCTGCCAAGGCGGAGCTGCCGGATCCGGCCGTCTGGGTCGGCGAGCTCTACCTCGAGCTGCACCGCGGCACGCTCACCAGCCAGCACGCCACGAAGGCGCTGCACCGCTGGGCCGAGCAGGCGCTCATCGAGGCCGAGCTGTGGGCCTCGACCGCGGCGGTGCGCCTCGGCGCGGCCTACCCGCACGATGAGCTGGACCGGCTGTGGGAGACCGTGCTGCTGCACGAGTTCCACGACATCCTCCCCGGCACCTCGATCGCATGGGTGCACCGCGAGGCCGTCTCGGTGCTGTCCGGCGTGCTCGACGAGGCCCGCGCCCTGTCCTCCGAGGCGCGCGCCGCGCTCGCAGGTTCGGGAGATCTCGAGCTGGTGTTCACGCCGACGTCGGTCGGCGTCGGATCCGGCGCCCGCGCGCTCGGCGCCGGCTTCACCACCTCTTCGGAGTCGTTGAGCGAGGACGCGCGCAACGCGACCGAAACGAAACGCGGCAACGTCACGGAGCAGGGGGTCTCCCTCACGGAGACCGGATCCGGCTTCCGCATCGAGAACGACCTCGTCACGGTCACGATCTCGGCCGAGGGCCTGATCACCTCCGCGATCGACAAGGCGACGGGTCGCGAGAGCATCCCGGCCGGCAAGCCCGCGAACCTGTTCCAGCTGCACCAGGACTTCCCGAACATGTGGGATGCGTGGGACATCGACAAGTACTACCGCAACCGCGTGGAAGACCTCGTGGCGGTGTCGTCGATCGCGGCGTCCGTGGAGGGCGGCGTGGCGACGATCGCCGTGGAGCGGCCGTTCTCGGAGTCCTCTCTGCGGCAGACGATCACGCTGCGCCCCGGCTCGCGCACGGTGCTGCTGCGCAACGAGATCGACTGGCATGAGACCGAGAAGCTGCTCAAGCTGGCCTTCCCGCTGGACGTGTTCGCCCGCGAGACGGCGGCCGAGACGCAGTTCGGCTTCCAGCGCCGGGTCACGCACGTGAACACGAGCTGGGAGGCCGCCAAGTTCGAGACGTCCATGCACCGCTTCGTGCTCGCGCAGGAGGACGGCGGCTTCGGCGCCGCGCTCGTGAACGACTCGATCTACGGCTTCGACACCACCCGCGACGTGGACGGCGACGACGTCACCACCACCGTGCGCCTGTCGCTGCTGCGCGCCCCACGCTTCCCCGACCCCGACACCGACCACGGCCGGCACGAGATCCAGGTGGGACTGGTGATCGGCGCCGACGCCGCGATCGCGACGGCCGAGGGCATCGCACTGAACGCCCCGTCGACCGTCGTCCGCGGCGCGCACGAGGTCGAGCCGCTGGTCGCCGTGACCGGAGAGGGCGTCGTGGTGTCGAGCGTGAAGCTCGCCGACGATCGCTCCGGCGACGTGATCGTGCGCGTCTACGAGTCGCTGGGCCGGCGTGCGAGCGGATCCCTGTCCGTCGGGTTCGAGCACGGCGGCATCCGGGAGGCCTCGCTCATCGAGGACGAGCTGGACGCACCGCGCACCGGAGAGGCGCTGTCGCTGCGTCCCTTCGAGGTGCGGACGCTGCGCATCGCCCGGGCCTGACCGCCGAGACCCCCGCGCAGCGTCGAAACCCCCATGCGTTCGCGCACGCACGTGGGGGTTTCGGCGGCTCGTGGGGGTTCCGGCGGACGGTAACGCCCGGGGCACCCACGATCCTCGCCCCGGGGTCGTTGAGCGAGGACGGCGAAGCCGACCGAGACGAAACGTGGTGCGCGGATCAGTTCAGCACGCGCGTGAACGCATCGCGGCTGATCCCCTGCTCGAGGATCCGCGCCGACCATTCGCGCGCGCCGTGCAGGCTGTGGTCGCGGTAGTTGCCGCACTCGATCGCGCTGACACCGGGGACGTCGCTCCACTCGGCCTTCTCGGCGATGAAGCGCAGACTGTCGGTGACGGCCTCGACGAGCGCCGGCACCTCGGGGCGGCCCCAGGTGATCAGGTGGAAGCCGGTGCGGCAGCCGAACGGCGAGATGTCGATGACGCCGTCCACGCGGTCGCGCAGCAGCGAGGCCAGCGTGTGCTCGATCGTGTGCAGCGCCGCGGTCGGGATCTCCCCCTCGTTCGGCTGCACGAAACGCACGTCGAAGTTGGAGATCTCGTCGCCGCGCGGTCCCTGCTCGACGCCGATCAGGCGGATGTAGGGCGCCTTGACGGCGGTGTGGTCCAGGGTGAAGCTCTCGACCTCGGCCATGGCGGATCTCCTTCGGGTGAGGGACGGACGACGGACCGGATCGGCCCGGGTCCGAGGCTACCCCGCTCACCTCGGACGAGAGCCGCCGCCCGCAACACGATGACGGATCCGGGCGGCGGCTCGGCCGCTCAGCCCTCACGGGTCCCTGCGAAGAACGCGCGGACGTCGCCGGCGAGCAGGTCGGGACGCTCCAGTGCGGCGAAGTGGCCGCCCTCGTCGAAGCGGCTCCAGTGCACGATGTTGTCGTTGTCGCGCTCGGCGAAGACGCGGATCGTCTGGAAGTCGTCCTTGAAGACGGCGACGCCGGTGCGCGCGTGGTTCACCTGCGGCTCGGTCTGCGCCTGGGCGTTCTCGAAGTAGCTGCGGCTCATGCCCGCGGCGGCGTTCGCGAACCAGTTCACGCTGACCTCGAGCAGGATCTTCTCCAGCGGCACGAGCGAGGTGCCGTTGCCGAAGCTGTTGAACAGCTCGCTGTACGCCAGCAGCCCGATCGGGGAGTCGCTGAGCCCGACCGCGACCGTCTGCGGCCGGGAGGCGTTCATCGTGTTGTAGCCGCCGACCGACTGGAACCACTGCATGTGCTCGAGCCCCGCGTAGTCGGCCGGCTCGAGGCGTTCGAACTCGCTCGGGTCGCCCGAGGGGAACGAGAACAGCTGCAGCACGTGCAGGCCGAGGAAGCCCTCGGGGCTCAGCAGTCCGAGCTCGCGCGCGACCATCGCACCGTTGTCGGATCCGTGCACGCCGTAGCTCTCGTATCCGAGGCCCCGCATGAGCTGGTCGTAGGCCCGGGCGACGCGGGGCATCGTCCATCCGGCGTCGGTCACGGGCTGGGAGAAGCCGTATCCCGGCGCATCGGGGACGACCACGTCGAACGCGTCCTCCGCGCGGCCGCCGTATGCCACGGGGTCGACGAGGCGGTCGATCACGTCGAGGTAGTCGACCGAGGATCCGGGGTACGTGTGCGCCAGCAGCAGCGGCGTCGCCCCTTCATGCGCCGAGCGCACGTGGATGAAGTGGATGTCCTGGCCGTCGATCTCGGCGACGAAGTGCGCGAAGGCGTTGATGCGGGCCTCAGCGGCGCGCCAGTCGAAAGCGCGCCAGGCGGCGAGCGCCTCGCGGAGGTAGTCGTTCGGGGTGCCGGTGGTCCAATCGTCGGCGGGGGCCGGCTGCGGCAGGCGAGTGCGGGCGAGCCGGTCCTGAAGGTCGGCGACCTCGGCGTCGGTGACGGAGACGGTGAAGGGGCGGATGACGAGGGCTGCGGTGGTGTTCATGTGTTCCACGGTAGAAGGCCATTAGGCTGGATTCGTTCCTAATGCGAGAACTTCTTCGAGGATCCGATGACAAGCCCCTCTGCCCGCCTCCTCGCCCTGCTCTCGCTGCTGCAGACGGGATCCGGCCGCACCGGCGCCGAGCTCGCGGCCCGGCTCGATGTGAGTCCGCGAACCGTCCGCGCCGACATCGAGCGACTCCGAGACCTCGGCTATCCGGTGGATGCCGTGCGCGGCTCGGTGGGCGGATACCGCCTCGGTTCGGGCGGGCAGCTGCCCCCGCTGCTGCTGGACGACGAGGAGGCCGTCGCGGTGACCGTGGGCCTGCAGATGGCCGCGGGAGTGACCGGGGTCGAGGAGTCGGGCGCCAGAGCCCTCGCCAAGATCGAACAGGTGCTGCCCTCCCACTTGCGTCCGCTCGTCGACGCCCTCGGCTCGACGATCGACCGCGGCCAGGAGAACGTCGGCACCGACGCCCCGGATCCCGAAGTGGATCCCGCCGTGCTCGCTGCGACCGCCGCGGCGATCCGCGATGTCGAGTGGCTGCGCTTCGACTACCAGGACGCAGCTGTGCTCGTCGAGCCGTACCGTCTGCTCAGCTGGCAGCGGCGCTGGCACCTCGTCGCGCGCGATCCCGCCTCCGGCGCGTGGCACACCTACCGAGTGGACTGGATGTCGCTGCGCATGCCGACCCGTCGCCGGTTCGATCCGCAACCGCTCCCCGGCGGCGACTACACGGCATTCGCGATGCGCACGATCGCGGCGAGCGGATGGGCGGTGCACGCCCGGCTGCGCATCGACGCGCCGGCGCAGGCCGTCCTCGACCGGATCAACCCGACCGTGGGCGTCGTCGAGCCGATCGACGCCGACCACTGCGTGCTGGTCACGGGCGCCGACAGCCTCGACACGGTGGCCGCGTACATCGGGATGCTGATGATGGACTTCACCGTCGAGTCACCGCCCGAGCTGATCCCCCGACTGCAGGTGCTGTCGGAGAGGTACGCACGCGCGGTCGCCGGATCCTGAAGACCGGATCCGGATCAGCGTCCGTAGCGCGTGACGATCTCCTCGGTCAGCGCGGGCCAGATCCGCTTGTGCTCCTCGCCGAACGGGACGCCGGAGAGGAACGCGGCGGCGAGGTCCCGCGAGCGGTCGATGAGCAGGAAGCTGCCGAGCGCGCCGAAGTGGCCGGCCGTCTCGGGCGGCAGGGTGTCGCTCATCCAATGCGGCGACTTGGAGTCCTTGAGCTCGAAGCCGAGTCCCCACTGGTTGTCGGGATACGCCCCGTAACCGGGCACGATCCCGCGCAGGCCGGGGTGCGAGACGGTGAGGGCGAGGTCGCGCAGCGCCGCCGGGATGAGCGTCGGGCGGAGCACCTCGCGTCCGAAGATGAGCAGATCCTCGATCGAGGCCGACGCCCCCGCCGACGGCCGTCCGGTGACATCCGTGCGCCCCATGCCGAGCGGCAGCGTGACCTCCCGCAGCATCCAGTCCGCGAAGTCCATGCCGACGGCGTCGGAGACGTGCGCGGCGAGCGCGTCGAACCCGGCATTCGAGTAGATGCGCCGCTCGCCGGGAGCCTTCAGCGGCCCCTCCCCCTCCATGGGCAATCCGCTGGTGTGGTCGAGCAGGTTCAGCACCGTCGCTCCCGCAGGGCCGGCCGGCTCGTCCAGATCCACCAGCCCGCGCTCGATCGCGACGAACACACCCCATGCGGTGAGCGGCTTGGTCACCGAGGCGAGCGGAAGGACGGCCTGCGGATCCCCCTGCACGGCGAGCGCCTGCTCGGGGCCGGTGACGCCGACCAGCGCGGTGTGCGGGAAGCCGTCGGTCGCTGCGAAGGTCGTCGTGTCCACGGATCCATCGTGGCACGAGGCGAATATCGGATCCGGATGTCACACATCGGGGTCGACCGGTGTCTCCATGTCGAAGGCGCGAGAAACGCGCCACAGGAGGAGCAGATCATGACGAAGACGACCAGGATCCCGGCAGTCGCGGTGACCGGCCCGTTCGGCGCACTGGTGAAGACCATGGCGCGGCGCAAGCTGGGTCTCGTGCCCGACTCGATCGGGGTGATGTGGCAGCACCGGCCCGTGATGATGGACATGATGAGCTTCGGCGGCAAGACCGAGAAGTGGCGCGAGCTCGACAAGGGCCTGTCGACGCTGGCGACCATGGCGGCGGCCGCGACGGTGGGCTGCAGCTTCTGCCTCGACCTGCACTACTTCATGGCGCACGACCACGGGCTCGACGAGGAGAAGGCCCGCGAGGTGCCGATCTGGCGCGACTCGACCCGGTTCACGCCACGGGAGCGCCTGGTGATGGAGTACGCCGAGGCGATGAGCCAGACCCCGCCCACCGTCACCGATGAGCTCTCCGACGCACTGCTCGCCGAGATCGGAGCGCCGGCGCTGCTGGAGCTCGCGGCGAAGGTCGGCTACCTCAACGCGACCGCCAGGGCGAACATCGCGCTCGGCATCCACTCCGACGGCTTCGCAGACGCCTGCGGACTGGCGCCGCTGGCGACCACGGCGGAGACCCGCGTAGCGTCGGCGTCATGAGCGACACGACAGGACCGCGATCCGAGGATCCCTTCGTCGCGCACCGCGGCCTGCTGTTCACCGTCGCATACGAGATCCTCGGATCCGCCGCCGATGCCGAGGATGTGCTGCAGGAGTCCTGGCTGCGCTGGGCGGCGGCCGACCGCGACGACGTGCGCGATCCGCGCGCCTACCTGGTGCGCACCGTGACCCGGCAGTCCCTGAACCTGCTGCGGACGGCATCCCGTCGGCGCGAGGAGTACGTGGGCCCGTGGCTTCCGGAGCCGCTGCTGACGACGCCGGATGTGGCGGACGACGTCGTGCTCGCGGAGAGCGTGTCGGTCGCGATGCTCACAGTGCTCGAGACGCTGGGTCCGACCGAGCGGGCGGTGTTCGTGCTGCGCGAGGTGTTCGACGTGCCGTTCGACGAGATCGCCGACGCGGTGGGCAAGACGCCGGCGGCGGTGCGGCAGATCGCGCACCGCGCCCGTGACCACGTGGCCGCCCGGCGTCCGCGCGTCACGGTCGACGCCTCCGAGCACGACCTCGCCGTGCAGCGCTTCATCGCGGTGATGAACTCCGGCGACGTGCAGGGGCTGATGGACGTGCTGGCCCCCGACGTGGTGTCGGTCACCGACAGCGGCGGGCTCGTGCGGCATGCCGCCCGGCGCCCTCTGCACGGCGCCGATCGCGTCGTGGCGTTCCTGCAGGGCAGCATCGCCAAGCTCGACACGGCCTTCGCGGTGGTCCCGCTGCGCGTGAACGGCATGCTCGCCGCAGGGATCCGGGTGGGCGGCGAGCTGCTCGCGGCGGTGAGCTTCACCGTCGAGGACGGACGGATCACCCAGGTCTTCTCCGTCGCGAACCCGGGCAAGCTCGCCGGGCTCGACACCGAGGCACCGCTCGCCCGGTGACGCATCGCACGGTGCAGAGGGCCCGCCTCGATCAGCGGCTGTACCACTTCCTTGCATAGTGCGAAGGAACCGCGCTTCTTTCGCGTCAGATCGCGCAGCAGCGTGAACGGAGGCCCGCGAAGCTGGATCCAAGCCCCCACTCGTACGCAAAGGAGCACCCCATGGAACGCGACCCCGAACTCTTCGACTCCGACGCACTGCTGCACATCGGCCGTCCCGTCTGGTTCGAGAAGCACCCCTCGCAGGCCGAGGGCGAGGACTTCTGAGCACTCGTCCCGAGACGGCGAAAGGGCCGCGATTCACCTCTGTGAATCACGGCCCTTCGTCTTGCCCGGTCAGGCGCCCTTGAGGCGCTCCGACAGATAGGCGTCGAGCTCCGCGAGCGGCACGCGCTCCTGCGCCATGGTGTCGCGGTCGCGCACGGTCACCGCGTCGTCCTCGAGCGAGTCGAAGTCGATCGTGACGCAGAACGGGGTGCCGATCTCGTCCTGGCGACGGTAGCGGCGCCCGATCGCACCGGCGTCGTCGAAGTCGATGGCCCAGTGGCCGCGCAGTTTGTCGGCGACCTCGCGAGCCAGCGGCGAGAGGCGCTCGTTGCGCGAGAGCGGCAGCACCGCGACCTTGACCGGCGCGAGGCGCGGGTCGAGCTTCAGCACGGTGCGCACATCGGTGCCGCCCTTGGCGTTCGGCACCTCCTCCTCGACGTAGGCGTCGACGAGGAACGCCATCATCGAGCGAGTGAGGCCGAACGACGGCTCGATCACGTAGGGGGTGTACTTCTCGCCCGAAGCCTGGTCGAAGTAGGTGAGTGAGGATCCGGAGGCCTCGCTGTGGTTGGAGAGGTCGAAGTCGGTGCGGTTGGCGACGCCCATGAGCTCGCCCCACTCCTTGCCGGCGAAGCCGAAGCGGTACTCGACGTCGATGGTGCCGGCGGAGTAGTGCGCGCGGTCGTCCTCCGGCACATCGAACTGGCGCATGTTCTCGGGGTTGATCCCGAGGTCGATGAACCAGTCCCAGCACTCCTGCACCCAGTGCTCGAACCATTCCTGTGCTTCCGCGGGCGGCACGAAGTACTCGATCTCCATCTGCTCGAACTCACGCGTGCGGAAGATGAAGTTGCCGGGGGTGATCTCGTTGCGGAACGCCTTGCCGACCTGGCCGATGCCGAACGGCGGCTTCTTGCGGCTGGCGGTCAGCACGTTCGAGAAGTTCACGAAGATGCCCTGCGCGGTCTCCGGGCGCAGGAAGTACACGCCCGACTCGTCATCGACCACGCCGAGGTAGGTCTTCACGAGACCCGAGAACGCCTTGGGCTCGGTGTACTGGCCCTTGGTGCCGCAGTTCGGGCACGGCACGTCGGCCAGGCCGTTCTCGGCGGTGCGACCCTTGCGCGCCTCGAAGTCCTCGATGAGGGTGTCGGCGCGGAACCGCTTGTGACACTGCAGGCACTCGACGAGCGGATCCGTGAACGTGGCGACGTGACCCGACGCCTCCCACACCCGCTTGGGCAGGATGATCGAGGAGTCCAGCCCCACCATGTCGCCGCGGCCGCGCACGAACGTCTGCCACCACTGCCGGCGGATGTTCTCCTTGAGCTCGGTGCCGAGGGGTCCGTAGTCCCAGGCCGAGCGCGAGCCCCCGTAGATCTCACCCGCCTGGAACACGAACCCGCGGTGGCGGGCGAGGGCGATGACCTTGTCAAGACGGGACTGTTCGGCCACGGTGGCTCCAATGGTCGCGATGATGCGGGGAATGCGCACGAAGAGGCGCAGGTCAATCCTATCGGCGCGTCGGATCCCGTGATGGTGCGGATCCTCACTCGCCTGCCAGGATATGAGCCGACTCCTGACAAACCTTCCCCGACGAGCTCCTCCCGAAAGGTCCGCACCGATGCGCATCACCCCTCGCCTCTGGATCGGCGTCCTCGTCTGGCTCGCCTACTCCCTCACCGTCTTCCTGGTGGGCCTTGCCACCGGCATCGGCTACCAGCACATGGGCGAGACCACCGCGACGCTGTGGGGTGGACCGGTGCTGTTCCTCGCTGCAGGAACGGTGCTGCTGCTCGTCGCCGCCGGGGTGCTGGGCTGGTGGCGCCCCGCCCTGATCGAGCGGCCTCGTGCCCGCCACCGCTGGCCGATCGTCGCCCCGGCGATCATGGCGCTGGCCGCGCTGATCATCCTCAGCCTCGGCACCGACTGGTCGAAGATCGATGGCGGCTATCTCGCCGGGCTGCTGGCGCTCGGCGTGCTCGTCGGCTTCAACGAGGAGTTCACCACCCGCGGTCTGCTGCTCGTGGGCGTGCGCGCGCAGACCCGCGAGGTCTGGGTCTGGTTCATCACGAGCGCCCTGTTCGGCCTCATGCACATCACGAACGCGTTCTCCGGGCAGCCGTTGCTGCCGACCCTGCAGCAGGTCGGGCTGGCCTTCCTCGGCGGCACCGCGTTCTACATCGTGCGCCGCGTGACCGGCAGCCTGATCTGGGCCATGCTGCTGCATGGCATCTGGGACATCTCCTCGTTCGCGAGCGCGCACGCCCCTGGCACCTCCGCGATCGGCGGCATCGTCGGCCAGGTCGGACTCGTGCTCGCGCTGGTGTTCGTGTTCTGGACGTTCCGCGATCGCGACGAGAAGGCTGCGCCGGCCGCCACGAAGGCGCCCGCCGCCGCGAACGTCTGAGGCCGGTGGCACACTGACCCGCATGGAACAGCGCGTCAGCTTCATCACCCTCGCCGTCGCCGATGTCGCCCGCAGCAGGGCGTTCTATGTGGACGGCCTGGGGTGGCAGCCGATCTTCGAGGCCGACGAGGTGCTCATGCTCCCGGTGGCGGACCGGCTGATCCTGTCGCTGTGGAGCGTCGCCGGCTTCACCGCGGAGATCGGCGAACCACCGGCGCCGGGCGTCGCCCCGCTCACCCTGGCGCACAACCTGGCGAGTGAGGCCGAGGTCGATGCCGTGCTCGCCGAGGCCGCGGCCCTGGGCGCGCGAGTCGCCCCCGCCGTGCGCCGGGAGTGGGGCGGCTACTCCGGCTACTTCGCCGACCCCGACGGATTCCGCTGGGAGATCGCGATGAACCCGGGCGACACCGGAGCGTTCGTGCTCGGGACGGTGCGCTGACCCCGGACTTTCCGCGGCCTGCGCCGGCGCGGCTTACCCTGGAATGATGAGCACCGCACAGGAGACCGATAAGCACGGCGGCCACGACACCCGCTTCTTCGGGCAGCCATGGGCCCTCGCCCACCTGTTCGGGGTGGAGATGTGGGAGCGGTTCAGCTTCTACGGCATGCAGGGCATCCTGCTCATCTACCTGTACTACTCCGTCACCGACGGAGGGCTCGGGCTCGACAAGGGCATCGCCGGCGGCATCGTCGGCGCCTACGGCGGATCCGTCTATCTGGCCACGATCCTCGGCGCATGGGTCGCCGACCGGATCCTCGGGTCCGAGCGCACGCTGTTCTTCAGCGCGATCGTGATCATGGCGGGACACATCGCCCTCGCGCTGCTGCCGGGCGTCGTCGGCGTCGGCGTGGGCCTGGTCCTCGTCGCGATCGGATCCGGCGGGCTCAAGGCCAACGCCACCTCCGTGGTGGGCACCCTGTACTCGGCCGATGACCCGCGGCGCGACGCCGGCTTCTCGCTGTTCTACCTGGGCATCAACCTCGGCGGCTTCTTCGGGCCGATCCTCACCGGTCTGCTGCAGTCGACCCTCGGCTTCCACTTCGGCTTCGCCCTCGCCGCGGTCGGCATGGCCGCCGGGCTCGCGCAGTACTCGTTCGGACGCCGGGGGCTGCCGGCCGCGGCCAGCCGCGTCGCGAACCCGCTGCCGCGCAACCGCTACACGACGGCGATCGTCATCGCGATCGTCGGGATCCTGATCATCGCCGCGCTCGTGCTGACCGGCGTGATCACGGCGGCCAACCTCGCCACGGTCGTGATCATCGCGGCCACGGTCGCTGCGATCGCCTACTTCGCGGTGATCCTCACGAGCCGCCGCATCGACGCGACGGAGCGCTCCCGCGTGTGGGGCTTCCTGCCGCTGTTCATCACGAGCGTGGCGTTCTGGTCGCTGTACCAGCAGCAGTTCACGGTGCTCACGGTGTACTCCGACGAGCGTCTGAACCGCGACCTGTTCGGCTGGGAGATGCCGGTGTCGTGGGTGCAGTCGATCAACCCCGTCTTCATCATCGTGCTGTCCGGCGTGTTCGCCGCGATCTGGACGAAGCTCGGCGCCCGCCAGCCGTCGACGCCGGTGAAGTTCGCACTCGGCGCGATCATCATGGGCGCGGCGTTCCTGCTGTTCCTGCCGTTCGCCGGCGGGGCCGCGAACTCGACCCCGCTGCTGGCGATCATCGGGATCCTGTTCGTGTTCACGGTCGCCGAGCTGCTGCTCTCGCCGATCGGCCTGTCCGCCGCGACCAAGCTCGCACCGGCCGCGTTCCACACGCAGATGGTGGCGCTGTTCTTCCTTTCCGTGTCGCTGGGCACCGCGATCTCGGGCTGGCTCGTGCAGTTCTACGACCCGCACAACGAGGTGCCGTACTTCTCGATCCTCGGCGGGATCGCGATCGTCGTCGGGATCGGACTGCTGGTGTCGGTCAAGCCCGTGCTCGCGCTGATGAGGGGCGTGCGCTGACCGCGGACTTGCGCTGATCCGGGGCGCGCCCTCCCGTTTCGGGGCGCACCCCGCCAGGATCCCCCGACCTGACGCGCCCCAAAACGGCGAAGTGCGCCCCGAACACGGCGCGAGTGCCCGGGGATCAGCCCTGGGCGACCACGCTCTCACCGAGATACTCCCCGGCGGCGAGCTGCTCCACGAGCGGTCGTGCGGCCGGGGTCCAGCCGAGCTCGGCACGCGCCTTCGCCCCCGAGGCCTGCTCGTCGAGGAGGAGCGCGTCGGCGAACGCCTCGCCGAGCCGCGCGCGCGTCTGCTCGACGCTCTCGGCTCGGACGCCCTCCGCCACGTCGGATCCGGACGCGATCGCCTCGCCGATCTCGCGGATCGTGGGGTTCTGTCCGGAGGCGCCGATGTAGGTCTCCCCCGCGCGGCCGTTCTCCAGTGCGAGCACGTACAGTGCGGCGAGGTCGTCGACGTCGACGCTGGTCCAGTGCTGGCTGCCGTCGCCGATCAGGAGCACTCCCCCGTCGGTCGCATCGGTGAGGATCCGGACCAGGCCGCCGCCGCGCCCGTAGACGGCGGCGGGCGCCACGACCAGGCCACGGACGCCGGAGGCGCCGAGCACCTTCGCCTCCCCCGCGCCGCGCCAGGCGGTGAGGGCCGGCCGGTCGAGGGGAGTCTGCTCCGTGATGTCGTCCGCCGTGCCGTAGCTCCAGATCCCGCCCGTGTGGACGAGCGGCTTGCCCGTGCCCTCGAGCGCGCCGAGCACGGCGTCGATGAATGCGGCGTCGCCCTCCGGGGTCGATGCCGTGTGGATGATGCCGTCCGCCGCGGCCGCCGCCCCGGCGACGAGCACGGCGTCGGTGACGTCGCCGATGAGGGCCGTCGCGCCGGCCTTCTCGACGGCACTCGCCTTCGCCTCATCTCGGACGAGGGCTGTCACGGAATGGCCCTCCGCGACGAGCCGGTCGAGGACGGAAGTGCCGATGTAGCCGGTCGCGCCGGTGAGAAGAACCTTCATGCCTTTCGCGAACGCATCGCGTGCGGGGTCGTATTCCCGCCGCCGAGCGCGCCGGCCGCCGACTGCACGGGTTCTCGCCGACCGCACGGCCTGTCAGCGCAGACCGCCCGTGCATCCGGCGCGTTCCCGTGCGCCGGGTACGACACGGGGTCGGCTGGCCCGTGCAGGTCGCGGGAGCGGTCGCCGAACCCGGCTCCCCCCACGGTCAGCGCGTGATCGTGCGGCCGTCCGGGTCGCCGGGGCCGTGCGGACGCAGGCGTGCGGGGAGGGGCCATGTCAGCGTGTAGCGCTGCGTGGGCGGACGCTGCATGTCGCCGAAGTCATCGACCTTCACCGTGATCCGGCCTTCGCCCTCCGGGACGACCTCCACGATCTGCACCCGCAGCGGCCCCTCGATCTCGCCTTCCAGGACCCACGGATCCGCGAGCCAGCGGATCCCGTGCTCCTCGAGCGCGGCCTCGGCGTCGAGCCAGTCGATCTCGCCGGTGAGTTCGCGTCCGAGCACGTCGACGGCGAGCCAGTCGGCGCCCTCGGGGCGGATCCAGCCCAGGAGTTCGCCGTCCTCACGGCGATGCGGGGTCCAGTCTGCGGGGATCATCCGGCGAGCCTAACCGACGCCGCGCGGACGGCGGCCGAGACCAAACGCCGTGCCCTCGCTGGAGACCGCGTTTCGTCTCGCTCGGCCTCCAGCCGTGCTCGCTCAAAGACCCGAGAAGGGCCCGAAACGACGAGCCCGCCCCGGCACAGGCCGGGGCGGGCATCGCTTCGCAGCAGGAGCGTCACCAGATCGTGACGCGCTCCTCGGGGGCGAGCCACAGCTTGTCCGCCTCGGTCACGTCGAACGCCTCGTAGAAGGCGTCGATGTTGCGCAGGATCTGGTTGCACCGGAACTCGTTGGGCGAGTGCGGGTCGATCGTGAGCAGGCGGATCGTCTCGGCCTCACGGCTCTTCTGCTGCCACACCTGCGCCCACGACAGCAGCAGGCGCTGCACGCCCGTGAACCCGTCGATGACCGGCGCCTCGGCCCCGCCGAGCGCGATCTCGTACGCCTTCAGAGCGATCCCGAGACCGCCGAGGTCGCCGATGTTCTCGCCGATCGTGAGGGCGCCGTTCACGTGGTGCTCGGCGCTCAGCCCCTCCGGAACCAACGCGTCGTACTGCTCGATCAGCGACTTCGTGCGCTCCTCGAACGCGGCGCGGTCCTCGTCGGTCCACCAGTCCTGCAGTTTGCCGTCCCCGTCGTAGCGGCTGCCCTGGTCGTCGAAGCCGTGCCCGATCTCGTGGCCGATGACGGATCCGATCCCGCCGTAGTTGGCCGCCGCATCGCGAGCCGCGTCGAAGAACGGATACTGCAGGATCGCCGCGGGGAACACGATCTCGTTCATGAGCGGGTTGTAGTACGCGTTCACCATCTGCGGCGGCATGAACCACTCGTCGCGATCGATGGGCTTGCCCACCTTGCCGATCGTGCGGTCGTGCTCGAACTGCGCGGCGCAGCCGGCGTTGCCGATCAGATCGCCGGCGTCGACCGTCACGGTCGAGTAGTCGCGCCACACCTTGGGGTGCCCGATCTTCGGCGTGAACGTGTCGAGCTTGGCGAGGGCCTTCTCGCGCGTGGACGGGCTCATCCACTCGAGCGTGGTGATCGACTGCCGGTAGGCCTCGAGCAGATTGCCGATGAGCTCGTTCATCGCCACCTCGGCCGCCGGCGGGTAGTGCCGCTCGACGTAGACCTTGCCGACCGCGTCGCCGAGCGCGCCCTCGACGAGCGAGACGCCGCGCTTCCAGCGCTCGCGGATCGTGGGGACGCCCGTGAGCTCCGTGCCGTAGAACGAGAAGTTCTCCTGCACGATGTCATCGGTGAGGTACGCGGCGAGACCGTGCACGACCTTGGCGCGCAGCCAGGCCTTCCAATCGTCCAGACGATCCGCGGTGAGCAGGGATCCGAGCCCTTCGAAGAAGCTCGGCTGGTACACGACGGCCTCCGCGAAGGCGTCGGATCCGGCCGGGCCGGCGACGGCATCCCGCCACGAGGCGAGGTCGACGCCGACGAGCGTCTGGAACTCCTCCCAGGACTTCAGGTTGTACGTCTTGACCGCGTCTCGGCTCTCCACGTTGTCCCAGTGGTGCCCGGCGATGTCGTGCTCGAGCGCGAAGGCGCGGTCGGCCTGCCCTGCCGCGTCCGCGACGCCGGCGAGGGCCAGGATCCGCTCGAGGTGCGCGCGGTAGGCGGCGCGGGTGCCCTCGAAGCTGTCCAGGCGGTAGTAGCTCTCGTCGGGCAGCGAGATGCCCGCCTGCACCACGAACGGCACGTAGCGCTCGGGGTCGCCCGGGTCCGGCTCCACGAACACGCCGATCAGCGCGGCGATGCCCTGGCGGTCGAAGGATCCGACCGTCGCGAGGAACTCGTCGATCGAGGTGATCGCGTCGACCGCGGCGAGCGGCGCGGCCAGAGGAGCGGTGCCGAGGGCGGCGATGCGCTCGGTGTCCATGAAGCTCGCGTACAGGTCGCCGATCTTGCGCGCCTCGGTGCCGGGCTCGGCGCCCTGCGACTCCTCGATGATCGCGCGCACGTCCTTCTCGGACTGATCGGCGAGGAGGTGGAAGGATCCCCAGCGCGCCTTGTCGGCGGGGATCTCGGTGGTGGACAGGAACGTGTGGTTCACGTGCCGGTAGAGGTCGTCCTGAGGGCGGATCGCGGGGTCGAAGTCGCCGATGGCGAGCCCGGAGGGAAGAACGTCGGTCATGAGGCCCAGCCTATGCGGACGCGTCGACATCGGGCAGGCAGGATGTCGCCCGCGGACGTCAGGACTCGAGGAGCGCCTTCGCCTTGTCGAGGGCGGCCATCTCGCCGTCCATGCTCTTCTGCACGGGCCCGCCCATGAGCAGCTTCTTGAGGCCGCGCAGCTCGACCGACAGCTCGAAGGTGACGAGCGAGCCGCTCGGGACCTCGGCGAACGTGTAGCTGCCGAGGGGGCGCACCGGGCCCGCGATCGTGGCGAACGCGTATCGGCTCGGCACGGTGTACTCGGTGATCCGGATGTCGGCGTCGATGGGCCGGCCGCCGGGGCCCGCGATCACCTGGTGCACCGTCGCACCCACCGCAGGCTGCCCCTCCGCCCGCATCTCGGTGACACCGCCGCGCCAGGTCGGATCCTTGCTCGGATCGGTGAAGAAGGCGAAGACGGTCTCGATGGGTGCGGCGATCTCGATCGTCCGGGATGCGGTGGGCATGAGCCGATTATCGTGCGTCGCGGCGTCCACCGGAAGACTCCGCACACCGCCCGGGGCGACGCCGCGACGGCCGCGCACGGCATCCGCTCGGCGAACCGGAATATCGCTCTGTCGCGGCGAACCGCGCGGCCCTAGGATGAGCATTGGAGCGGCGTCTGGGGCGCCGCGGGATGGGGATCCCATGCGTGGTCTGGGGCAGATGCTCGTGCTGACCGGCGCTGCGCGCGCCGAGGATGTGAACTCCGCGATGTCCGCGGTGGGCGACGGAGACGCCTTGCCCGACTACCTGTTGCGGCACGGCCTGGTGAGCGAGGTGCAGCTGGCCGAGGCCGTCTCGGTCGCGACGAGCACGCCGTACGTCGATCTCGGCTCGTACCCGCTGGATCCCGAGGTCATCGCGCTCGTGCCGGGTGTGATGTGCCGGCGCTACCGGCTGCTGCCGCTGCGGCAGTACCGCGACCAGCTGACCGTGGCGATGCTGGATCCGACCGACATCATCGCGCTCGACGACGTGGCCAGCATCACGGATCTGCGGGTGAGCCCGGTCGTGGTCACCGGCGAGGCGCTGAACCAGGCGTTCGAGCGGTTCCTGCGCTCGGATGAGGAGCTCACCGACCTGTCCGAGCAGATCGGCGAGGCATCCGGATCCTCCTCGCACATCGTCTTCACGGAGCAGCTCGACGATCAGGACGCCGATGCGCCCGTCGTGCGGTTCGTGAACCTGCTCATCACGCAGGCCATCAACGACCGTGCGAGCGACATCCACATCGAACCCGGCGAGCACCGGCTCACGGTGCGGTTCCGCATCGACGGCGTCCTGCACGAGATGCAGCGCGCCGACCGCAGCATCCAGGACGGCGTCATCTCGCGGCTGAAGATCATGTCGTCGATCGACATCGCCGAGAAGCGGGTGCCGCAGGACGGCCGCATCTCGGTGCTGCACGAGGGCCGCAGCGTCGACCTGCGCGTGGCCACGCTGCCGACGGTGTGGGGCGAGAAGATCGTGATGCGCATCCTCGACAATAGCGGCCAGGTGATGCTGATGTCGGATCTGCTGTTCTCGGAGACCAATGCCGAGCGCTTCACGCAGGCGATCTCCCGCCCGCACGGCATGGTGCTGGTGACCGGACCGACCGGATCCGGCAAGTCCACGACGCTGTACACGGCGCTGCGGGCGGTGGCGAATCCGCGCGTGAATGTGATCACGGTCGAGGATCCCGTCGAATACCGGATCCCGGACATCAATCAGATCCAGGTCAACCCGCGGGCCGGGCTCACGTTCGCGACGGCGCTGCGGTCGATCCTGCGCGCCGATCCGGATGTGGTGCTGGTCGGTGAGATCCGCGACCGCGAGACGGCGGCGATCTCGATCGAGGCCGCCCTGACCGGCCACCTCGTGCTGTCGACCCTGCACACCAACGATGCCCCGAGCGCGCTGACCCGGCTGGTCGAGATCGGCACCGAGCCCTTCCTCGTGGCGACGGCGCTGAGCGCGGTGATCGCGCAGCGGCTCGCGCGCCGGCTGTGCACCAAGTGCCGCCAGCCGATCGACGACGACCGGGCGATGCTCGAGGCCGTCGGCATGCCGCTCGACCTCATCGACGACGCCACCGTGTTCCGCGCCGTGGGGTGCACGGCGTGTTCCAGCACCGGCTATCGCGGCCGGGTCGCGCTGCATGAGGCGATGGAGGTCACCGACCGCATCGAGCAGGCGCTCGTGGGCCGCGCGACGGGCGGCGAGCTGCGCGAGATCTCCCTGGAGCAGGGGATGATTCCGCTGCGCGACGACGGCTGGGCCAAGGTCGCCCAGGGCATCACCACGATCGAAGAGGTGCTGCGCGTCTCGGTGTGACGCCCGGAGGCGCGCACCGAGCCCGTTCAGTGCTGCTTGGCCAGGTCGCCGTAGAGGGTGAAGATCGGCAGGTAGAGCGAGATCACCATGCCGCCGATGACGACGCCGAGGCCGACGATCAGCACGGGTTCGATGAGCGACGACAACTGCTCGGTGGCGGTCTCGACCTCGTCCTCGTAGAAGTCGGCGATGCTGGCGAGCATCTCGGCGAGCGTGCCCGACTCCTCACCGACCGCGACCATCTGCGACACCATGGGCGGGAACACCTCGGCCGCGGCCAGCGGCGCCGCGAACGAGCGCCCGCCGCGGATCGACTCCTGGATGTCGCGCACGGTCTGCTCGATCTTCCAGTTGTTCGACGCCTGGCCGACGATCGACAGCGCCTGGATGATCGGCACGCCCGCGTCGAGCATCATGGACAGGTTGCGGGTGAAGCGCGCCACGGCCATCTTGGTCAGCAACTTGCCGAAGATCGGCAGCTTCAGCAGGAACGGATCCACCACCTTGCGGTAGGCATCGGTGTAGCGGTTGCGGGCCCACCAGATCCACACGATGATCGCGACCACCGCGACGGCGGGTGCGATCCATCTCATGTTCTCGGAGACCGTGACCAGGATCTGAGTCGGGAGCGGCAGGCTCGTGCCCAGGCCATCGAACATGTTCTTGAACACCGGCACGACGAAGATCAGCATCGCGGTCACACCGAGGATCGCGATGATCAGCACGACGAGCGGATAAGTCGTCGCAGCTCGGATCTTCGCGTGCAGGTCGGCCTGCTTCTGGTAGGTCTCGGCGATCGAGGTGAGTGCCTTGCCGAGGAAACCGCCGGCCTCGCCGACGCGGATGATCGACACCATGAGCGGCGGGAACACCTGCGGATGCCGGGCCATCGACGCGGACAGCGAGGACCCGGACTCGACGTCGGCCTGCACGATGACCAGCACCTGCTGCAGCTTCTTGTCGTCGGCCTGCTCAGCCAGCACGGTGAGGGTGCGCAGCAGCGGCAGCCCGGCGTTGATGAGCGCCGCCATCTGCCGTGAGAAGATCGCGAGGGTCTTCGCAGAGACGCCTCTGCGCAGCGACGGCAATGAGATCTCCCGGTGCAGACCCGTCTTCGCGACGGGTGCGACATGCAGCGGCGTGAGCCCCTGTGCCCGCAGCTTGGCGGCGACTGCGCTGTCGCTGGACGCGTCCATCGATCCTTTGACGGTGCGAGCCGAGGCGACATCGAGCGCCTGGTACTCGTACTCCTGCACGCCGGCCATCAGGATCCCCATTCCTCGAGTTGCGAACCGCCCGCGTGAGCCGACCACGATTCGGCGTCGATCTCGGCAGGCTTGATGTGGACGCCGTCGAGCGAACGCGGGTCGACCGCGAAGGACCGCGCCACATGTGCGGCGATGAGCCCGTCGGCGACGAGGCGACGCAGATCCTGGTCCAGGGTGTGCATGCCGACCGCCTGGCTCGCCTGCATCGTCGAGTACAGCTGTGACACCTGACCCTCGCGGATCAGGTTCGCGACAGCGGGGGTGTTGATGAGCACCTCGGTCGCGATCGTGCGGCCCGCGGTCTGCGCGCGCGGCAGCAGAGTCTGGCTGATGATGCCCTGCAGCGTGTCGCCGAGCTGAGTACGGATCTGGTGCTGCTGATCGGCGGGGAACACGTCGACGATGCGGTTCACCGACTTCGCCGCGCCCTGGGTGTGCAGGGTGGAGAGCACGAGGTGGCCGGTCTCGGCGGCGGACAGGGCAGTGGAGATCGACTCCGGGTCGCGCAACTCTCCGACCAGGATCACGTCGGGATCCTGCCGCAGCACCCGACGCAGGGCTTCAGCGAACGACTCCGTGTCGGATCCGACTTCGCGCTGGTGGATGAGAGCGCGGTTGCTGGTGTGATGGAACTCGATCGGATCCTCGATGGTGACGACGTGCACGGGCCGGGTGTTGTTGACGATGTCGACCATTGCGGTGAGTGTCGTCGACTTGCCGGATCCGGTCGGGCCTGTGAGAAGCACGAGTCCCCGAGGGCGGAGGGCGAGATCGCGTGCGATCGCCGGGGCGCCGAGTTCTTCCAGACTGAACACCCTGTCGGGGATGTATCGCAGCGCCATGGCGATGTCGCCGAGCTGACGGAAGACGTTCACACGGAATCGGCCGACCCCATCGGAGGCATGTGCCAGGTCGACCTCGTGCCGAGAGGCGAACTCCTCCCGCTGCGCGTTGTTCATCAGGTCGTACGCGGCCTGTTCGACCCAGTCGTGACTGAGTGCATGCTCATGACCGGGCACGGGAACGAGGTCGCCGTCCACCCGCATGAGCGGCGGGAACCCCGCGGTGACGTGCACGTCGCTGGCTCCGGCTCTCGCGCCGATCGTGAGGACCCGAGTGAGCTCCGCGGCGCTCATTTCGACGCTCCCGATGCGCTGTTGTCGGAGGCTACGAATGCGAGCAAGGTGAGAGTGACGGTCAGGTTGCCGTTGCCGCCTTGAACCTCCACCTTGTCGACACCCAGGAGACGGCCCGATCCGCGCAGCCCGTCGAGGAATGTCTGCACGGCACTCATGTCGGCGGCTGTGGCGGTGACGGTGAGCGGGATCTGCTGTCGCGTGTCGACCGCAGGGCTGGCTGAGGCGTTGGCGCTGGCCGAGCCGGTTCCGTTCGCGCCTGCCGCTTGCGACGTCTGATTCGCGGCGTTGCCGGCCTGCGCGGCGGTGTTGTCGGCCTGCGCCACCGGTCCCGACGGCCCCGTGGGCTGCGGTGTCGGCTGAGGTGCCGCCTTCGCCTTGGCCGCCGCCGCGGAGCCCGGGCCTGCGGGAACGGGCGCAGTGCGCGGTGCGTAGGTCGCGAGGTCCTCCCGGACGATGGTGGTGATCACCACACCGGACGCCTGTGCGGATCCAGCGATCACATCGAACGCGCGATCGAGGTCGGGCACTGCCGGAATCTGGGTCCGCAGATCCTGCACCGCAGCGTCGATCTCGCTCTTGCGCGCTTTCTCCTTCTGCAGAGCGGTGATCTGCGACTCGTAGGCCGTGTTGGTGACTCCGGCCTGCGCGGTGTCGCCGAACGCGGAGAACGCCTGGCCGAGGAGCGGCAGGACTCCGAAGACGACCGCGAGCACGACGATCACGGCGGCGACAAGGGCGCCGATGAGGTTGATGAGCGACTTGGTCACTTCGTCACCTCCTTGGCGTAGTCGCCGGAGTAAACGGTCTGGTCGAACGTGACGTCGACCTTGTAGGTGAACCGGCCCGCGGCGGTCGAGCCCGAGGTCGTGGAGTTCGCATCGGCCGTGAGCACGCCCTGGACTGTGCGCAAGCTCCGCACATAGGCGCCGAGGTCGAGCGCAGTGCCACTGTCGAGCGTGAGGGTTCCCGTGAGCCCGACTGCGGACTTCGCGGCCTTCTCCGTGGTTTTCGCATCAGCACCTGCGACCGGGGCGGAACCTGGCGTGAGCTCGAATCCGGTGAGGTTCGTGTCGGGCGGAAGGCTGCTGCGGATCCGATCGAAGATCCCCGCCCACGACAGGTCGGAACCCATCGCGTCAGCACGGAACTGAGTGAGGTCGGCCTCGGTCTTCAGCGCGTTGCTGACGTCGGAAAGGCCGGCGATCTGCCCGATCAGCTGATTCGACCGATCCTGCTCAGCAGCGAGTCTCTGTTGCGCGAACAGATTCACGGCGAACGCTCCGGCGATGAGGGCGACAGCGAGCAGGATCGCGAGAAGGCCCACGCGCACCCAGGTGCGACTGAGCGCGTCGCGTTCGCGGCGCTCGACCTCCGAGCGGGGCAGCAGATCGACCCGGGGAGGGCCGCCCGGGGTCACGGCGGCGATACGAGCCATCAGCGGTCCTTTCCGAGGGCGAGTCCTGCAGTACTCACGAGATTCAGAGCGAGATCTCCCGTCGGGTCAGCGCCTTGGAGCGGCAGCACATCGTGAAGCACGACGGTGCGCACCGCGGCGTCGATCGCACCGGCAAGCGCCTGGGCCAGACCATCGACAGCGATGCCCGCTCCCGTCATGAGAACCTGATCGATCTGCGGGGCGTTCTCCCTGTTCAGGTAGAAGGCCAAGGTGCTTCGGATGCGCCCGATCGCCTCCACGACGGGCCTGTTGCCGGCGTCGGAACGCAGCGCCCCCATGGGGACGATGCCCGCAGCGCCCACCAGCTCCTCGGCGGCGATACGGGTGGGGTCCACTCGTGCCGCGACGAACGTGCCGTCTTCGGGCGCGATCTGCGCGTTTCTGCGGCGCACCGCGAGGGTTTCCAGGTCGACAGGCGTGATCCGTACGAAGTCGGGGATGCCGTTTCGCAGGATCACGATCTGCGTGGTGTGGTCGCCGACGTGTACCGCCGCGACTGTGCCTTCGGGTGCGATGCGCGACGCTGCGCGGGCAAGACCGAACGCGGAGAGGTCGACGCCGTCGATGCGGATCTTGGCGCGCGAGAAGGCCGCGATCATGTCTTCGATCGTCGAGGAGACGGCCGCGACGAGCAGGCCGTGCAGTTGGTCCCCCTGCTGCGACGTCGGGTAGTAGTCGAGCACGGCCTGCGCCACGGGCACCGGCAACAGGTCCTGCACCTGGAACGGGAGTGCCTGGCGCAGCAGGTCCGGAGCCATCACCGGCGTGCTGTGCTCGCGCACGAGAACGCGTCGATTGGCGATGCCCAGCGTGGCGGACTTCGCATGGATCCTCGCCATGCCCCACAACTCGCGGATCGCGGTGGCCACTGCTCCCTGGTCCAGTACCTCGGAGTCGTGCGCAGCGTCGGGGGGCAGCGCTACCTCGCCGTACGCGACCACCTGCGGTTGGCGCTCGACCGACACCTCCACCGCGCGCACGCTCTCTTCGGTGATCTCCACACCGACATGCGATCTCGCCATGTTCTCTCCCCAAGTCCCCAGCGCTGCCCCTGCCCCCAAGGCAGATTCAGCTCAGTCCCAGCATTCCGACATACCAGCGGCCGATCGGCTCGCCCACAGCGATCCCAGCCCAGGCACCCGCGATCATCCACGGCCCGTACGGGATCGCCGTCTTGCGTTTCGCTCGGCGAAGCAGGATCAGCGCAACACCGAACAGCCCACCGAACAGAAACGCTGCGAACGCGCCGACGGCGAGTGTCGCCCAGCCGACCCAGCCGAGGTACAACCCGACGAGAGCGGCGAGCTTGACGTCGCCCCCGCCCATCCCGCGCGGGCTGACCGCCCGCACGATGAAGTAGAACGCGTAGAGGATCGCCCCGCCGCCCAGCGCTCGCAGGAACGCCAGCCATCCACCGCCGACCGCTGCCGCGAGTGCCAACAGAACGATGCCGACGACGACGCTCGGCAGCACGATCGAGTTCGGCAGCCGCTTCGTGTCGAGATCGATGAGGGTCAGCACAATCGAGACCGCCGCGAAGTAGAGGAAGGCCGCGAGGACGATCCAGAAGACCGGATCCGTGACCGCCGCCATCACGGGCCCGCCCGTCTCCGGTCCCCGAGCGAGCGCGGCGACACGAAGGGCCCACCACGCCACCGCAATGAACGCCACACCTGTGAGCGCCTCGACGACCGCATACCGCCCGCTGATCGGAGCCGCGCAGTTCGCGCACCTTCCTCGCAACGCGACCCACGACACGACCGGCACGTTCTGCCACCACCGGATAGGGGCATCGCATTCCGGGCACCGGCTCTCCCGCATGAGGGAGATCCCGGCCGGCACGCGGTAGGCGACGACGTTGAGAAACGATCCGATGGCCAGACCGAAAACGCCGACGACGGTGAACAGGAAGGCGGTCATGGAACCTCCGCCTGCGACACCATGCTGCCGAGCGACAGCGTGTAGGTGGTGCTGCCCGCAGCTCCGCCGGATCCGAGGATCTTGCAATCCATGTTCGGCATCGGCGACGGAGTGGGGTTCCATGACATTGGCGTGCAGGTGAAGTTGCCGTTGTAAGTCATGGATCCGCCGACGTAGAACTGGCCGGTCAATGTGCCGGTCCAGGTGCCGTTCAGTCCGCAGGGCGTGTAAACCATGATGCGCGGGGCAATCGCAACGGAGCCTGTCGTGAAGCTGTCTCCGGACGGTCGCCCGCAGTCCGTGGCGACGTTGCCGGTGTTCAGGCTCTGATGCACGAAGAAGATCTGCGAGGTCGGGCTCGATGGCCCAGTGAGGCTACCGGTGATCTGAACCTTCATGGTCTTGCCCGGGGCGACGAGGATGACGGCGTCCTGCGGGACGCTCCCGCCACTCAGTGTGATCGTCGTCGTGTTTCCTGAGGTTGCTGCGCACCCGGAGCCGGTGTAGTCCAGGATCACCGGGCCAGTGGCGGCACTGAGTGCGACGCTCGCATTGGCCGGGCATGTCAGCTTTGTCGCCACTGCGGGCGCTCCCTGCCAGGTGGTGCCGGTGCCGAATTCGATCCAGTTGGTCATCGCATAGACCGTTCCCGCCGTCAACCCGCCGTTCTGGGACGAATTCAATGGGGGCGAGAACGCCGGTGCAGCGGCCACGCTCCCGGTGAGCGCCGTGCCGTTGGGGTGCTTCCAGTTGGACGCGGAGATCACAGGGGCCGTCGGCCTGCCCGTCACCGTCGTGAGCACGGTGCCGACATTGGGCCCCGTCCCGCTCAGGGTCACCGTGCCACCCGAGGCGATCTGCCCGCAGGTGGCGCCGTCCGCGGCGACGCAGTTCCCGCCGACGGTCACGCCGTTGGAGTCCATCGACACGAGGCCGCCGGCGATGATGCTCTTACCGATGGTGATCGGATTGGCGCTGTTGCCTCCGTTGGATGTCACAGACCCGTTCGCGAAGATGTTGCCCGTGATGTTGCACCCGCCAGTGACCGTGACGTTGCCGCCGTTCGTGCCATCGGATCCGCCGAGCACCCAGAGGTCTCCGTCGATGATGCTCGATCCGCTGCAGGTGTAGTTGCTCGTGCGCACGACCAGATCGCCCTTGAGGGTGTTGCTGGATGCGCCACCGCCGACGCCGTGGAACGATCCGTTCGTTCCCGCCATCGTGCCGCTCTGCGAGGTGTGGGAGACGACCTGCCATTGGTACACCGAGAGCGTCGTCGTCTTCTCGGCAGACACGCTACTGGTGCCGTAGCCGGTCGACTGGATGACGATGTAGTTCGTGTTCTGAGTCGGGCACGCCGGTGCGACGCCGCTGTTCCAGGCTGACGGCGCTGTGCCGGTGATCGACTGTGCTTTCGCAGAGAAATAGGGGCCGCTCGGCTGTCCTACGGTGCTGGCCGACATCGTGGACGCCGAACAGGTCCCCGCGGCGTTGGCCGCGACCAGCGCGGCGACGACCGAATCGCGTCCGGACTCGGCGGCGACGAAAGCCTGTGTGTTGCTGCGGTTGGCAATGTTGCCGTTCGTCACGAAAAAGATCGCCGCGGCGATCGTCGCCGTCGCGATGAGCCCGATCAGCATCACGAACACGACGAGCACAAGCGCGACGCCCTCGTCGCCCTGCTGGCTCTTGCGCCAGCGCTCGGACAGATCGTGAATCAGAAGCATGACTGCGTGCCTCCCCCGGGCAACGTGCCCCAGCTCGGGTTTCGCAGATAGGCCGTGCCTTCGAAGTGCACCGTCGGCCCGTTCGCGCTGGTCACATCGAAGGAGTACGCGACATCGCTGCCGACCTGTACGAAGAAAGGCACGAGCACTCCGCCGGAGTTCTTGTGCTGGCTGATGCCGGACTGCCAGGTAGGCCATGGCGCAGCGGCGACTCGGGCACCCGAGGTCGTTGTCAACTGGGCGGTTCCACCATTGAGGTTGAACGCCATACAGGCGTTCGATCCCGACATCGCCGTCGCCACGACGAGGGTCGGACCTGAGGACAGACTGGAAGTCAGCGTGGGGTCCGTGATCTCGTACGCCACCGCGTTGCGCATGGCCTTCTCAATCTGAGATGACACGAGCTGGCCGCGCTCGGTCGCGTCGACCTGGTCGCTGACGCTGGCCTGCGCCTTCCAAGTGTTGAAGAAGACGACGGCGATCCCCGTTGTGATCAGACCGAGGATCACCACATAGAAGATCAGCTCGACAAGAGAGAGCCCCTCGTCGTCTGCCGCCACATCGCGATTGAGGTTCATGGCACGTACACCAGCGCCGTCACGGATGCCAGCGTTCGGCTGCCGGAGTCCTTGGCCGTGAGGCTGAGACTCGCGATGCCTCCGGCGGTACAGCTATAGGTCCCCGAAGTCGTGAACGCCTGCTTCGCCCCGTCGGTGAAGCTCTGCGTCGCCGCCGCACTCATCACAGCGTTGCAGGTGTGCGTCTGACGAGCCTGCTCGACCAGCGTGTTCAACTGCCGAGTCGCGGTCGCCGTGGTGGACTGCCGTGCGGAGTAGATGAGGCCGTTATAGAGCGCGGGGATGAGAGCGATCGTGATCAGGGCGAGGAGGAACATCGCGATGATCAGTTCGACGAGGCCGAACCCCCCATCGGACGGGTGTTCCTTTACGCGCGGCACGCTGACCACCTCCTCGGTGACGATGCCAAGTCGCCAAGTTGGGGCCAGCGGACCGCGCCGTCGACCCCAACCATGACAAGCCTCAGCGATTAGCAGCCGGGACCGGATGCGAAGGCGGTGGCCGCAGTCTTGTACTGCTGACCGCCCCCGTTGTATCCGGTGATGCAGACGTTCGATGCGTTGGTCGTAGTGCCGGCTTTGATGCCGTACGTCGTGTTGCCCTTGAGTACCGTCAGATCAGGGGCGCCCGCAGTGTTGCCTGCGAACTGCGCAACGATGGTCGTCGACGCGTTCTTGGTGTCGGATTGGGTTGCACCGTCGACTGATGTCGCCTGGATGAATCCGAACAGCGGCAGCGCGATCGCCACCAGGATGCCGATGATCACCACGACGATGATCAATTCGATGAGTGAGAAGCCGGCTTCTTCGCCCTCTTCCCGTGCCTTCTTCTTCGCCTCGAGGGCGCGCTGAATAGCGAGCATTGCTTGTCCCCATTCCAGAGAGTCGTTTCGGGTTAAAACGCACTCTGCGAACCGGCGCGTCCCCTGCGCCAACGAACAAGCTCCGGATGGTTCCGGTCCCCAGATTCGGAGTCGAGCTGTCCCATAGCTCTCGTCCTGGACAAAGGATGGACCCAACCGGGCCCCCGCGCAAGCAAAATGTCGAAACCGCTATTTCGGGATACCGACGGCACCCGAGTACGCGAGGATCGTTCACCACGCGATGACCCCGGCGCTCCTCTGTCGTTCGTCAGATCCGACACATGTATCACCCCCGCCCATCCCTGCCTCCTCACCGTCACACCACCGATCGATGGAGGCTGTCATGCCGGATCTCAGCGATGTCGTCCAGACCCTCGAGCGCCTGCGCGATGTGATCGACGTGCGCTCGCCCCTGTTCACGCAGCGGCCCACCGGCATCGAGGTGACGCAGGCCGTGCAGTACTACCGCGCGTCGGAGCATCTGACGGATCCGGGCGATCGCAAGAAGGACAACGCAGCACTGTTGGTCGCCTACAAGCCCGCCGTGGTGCGCGTGTACGTCGCGCCATCTGCACTGGTGAGAACGGGCGACCCGACCGGCGGATCTCTGCTCCTCGAGCGGCGGCAGGGCCTGTTCGGACCGTGGCGCACGATCGTGACGATCGCGCCCTGGCTGCTGCCGACGGTCACACCCATCGACGACGGCTACGACGACGAACGCAGCCGCTTCGACCGTACGCTGAACTTCCGAATCCCCGCCGAGCAGTTCTTCGGCAGCATGCGGCTGACCGTGACCCTCGACGACGGGCAGACGCTCAGCACCACGGTGTCGGCGCGCCTCGTGCAGACGCTGCGCGTGCGTGCGATCCTCGTCAGCTATCAGGGGCCGAGCACGGCCAACCCGCCGGCCGGCACGATGGCGCCGACGGTCACGCTCGCGGCGCCGACCCTCGCCGATGTACAGACCACCGCAGCGCTCGCTTTCCGGATGATGCCCGTGCAGCAGACCGGGTCGTTCATGACCGCAGGAACCCTCGCCTGGACGCAGCCCCTCGACGACGTGCGCAGCTCCCCCGGCGCCTGCTCGACGAACTGGGGCGCCCTGCTCACGGCGCTGGGCAACATCCGCACGAACGACGGCAACCGCGCCGATGTCGTCTACTACGGGATCCTGCCGTCCGGCATCCCGCTGAACGTTCCCGGCTGCGGGAACGACGGGCTGGGAGCGGGTGCGGCGGGTGACACGGCGACGTTCGTCCACGAGATCGGCCACGGCTACGGCTTCCCCCACGCCCCCGCGGGCAACGCCGGCACCACCGATCCCGACTACCCCGTCTACGAGCCGAACATGTCAGGATCCATCGGAGAGTACGGCACCGACATCCAGACCGGCGCCGTCTTCACCCCGGCGACCTCGACCGACTACATGAGCTACGGGGCCAACCGGTGGATGTCGCTCTACCACCATGCGAAGCTCATCGAGCATGACCGACTCGCGCCCACGTGGATGCCGGAGCCGAACCCGTTCGACCGCACGCCTGTGGAGTTCGATCCGAAGCACCTCTGGTGGCCCAACCCGCCCTGGAGCCGGGAGCAGATCGAGAAGTACGCCACCCACCGGATGATCGTGATGAGCGGCGTCATCGACGAGGCTGGTGTCGTGACCGTCGAATCGGTGGCCCGCGTCGAGGCGAACTCCGCCCTGGTCGGTCCGCCGATCAGCTGGACCGCCCAGCTCGTCGGCGCGACGGGAGAGATCGCGTCCCGCGTGGCCCTGTCGCGCGAGCTGCAGTTCGGCGGCGAGGGCTGCGGCTGCGCACCCTCCCCCGGTGACGGCGATCCCGACCGGCTTCCGCTGCGTTTCCGTGCGCTCATGCCCGACACTGAGCTCGGCTCGGCGCTGCGCATCGTCGACGGGCGCGGCGAGGAGGCATGGGTCAAGACGGCACCCGCGGATCCGGCGCGGTTCACCCGCGTCACCGCCGAAGTCGTCGAAGCGCGCGCGGTGCGACCGCGCTGGGATGTCGCCGGCGAGCCCGCGTCGGACGTGTGGGCGCAGGTCAGCACTGACGGCGGCCAGACCTGGCGCGGGCTGGCGGTGGGCCTCACGGGCGGTCTCGCGGATCTGGACCTCACCGGCCTGCCTGCGGGAGAGGCGCATGTGCGCCTGCTCGCGCACGACGGGTTCAGCACGGCCGTCTCCGACGCCGCGGCGATCCAGGTGCCCGACCTCGCCCCCTCCCCTGCGATCCTCTTCCCCACCGATGGCGGCAGTGTTCCGGCAGGTGTGGATGTGGAGGTGCACGGCAACGCGGTGGATCAGGCCGGGAACCCCGTCGACGACGAGCTGCTGAGCTGGGAGATCGACGGCGAACCCTTCGGGCGCGGCCGCGTCGGCTCGCTGCAGGTCGGACCGGGCGAGCACGTCCTGACGCTGCGCTGCGAGACCGGGCTCGCGGCGAACACCTCGGTGCGGATCACCGCGCTTCCGTTGCCGCGCCAGACCAGGTGACGGCGGGCTCTCGCTGAACTGCTCGGCCCCCTGGAGCGCGTCGGGGATCGACCGGATGCATCCGATGGGTCGACGCCGTCGTCGACTCCTCTCCTCCCGGGCCTCAGGCCCCGGGCTCGCCCACCGGCAGCAGCACCTTCAGGCAGAAGCCGTCGTCGGTGTGCTCGGCGAACACGTCGCCGCCGTGCGCCCGGGCGAGCCCCCGCGCGATCGCGAGGCCGAGACCGGCTCCCGATGCCACCGCGTCCGGGACGGTCCCGCTCGTGCGGGACGGATCCGACCGCCATCCGACCTCGAACATGCGATCCAGGTCCTCCACCGCCACGCCGCTGCCGTGGTCGAGCACGGCCAGCACGAGCCGGTGCGGCGACGGCGACTCGGCGAAGACCAGGATCTCGGATCCTTCGGGCGCATGCCGCACCGCATTCGTCAGCAGGTTCACGATCACGCGCGTGAGCTGATGCGGATCCGCCCACAGCACATGCCCGTCGATGCCCTGCTGCACGATCCGCACGCGGTGCTCCCCCGCGGCGGCGCGGACGTCTGCCACCGCATCCGAGACCACGTCGAGCAGCTCGACCTGCTCAGTGCGCAGCCGGAGCGACCCCGAGGTGATGCGGGACAGCTCGAACAGGTCGTCGACCATCCGGCCCATCGTCTCCACCTGCGCCCGGACCTGACCGGGGAACGCGTCCGGATCCGCGAGGCCCTCCTCCGCCGACTCGGCGAGCGCGCGGATCGCCGTGAGCGGGGTGCGCAGATCGTGCGAGATCCACGCGAGGAAGCGCCGGCGGTCGGAGTCCAGTCGCTCCAACTCCGCCCTCGCATCGCTGAGCTTCGCAGACACCGTGGCGAGCTCGGCGGACAGGTCGTCGAACTCGCGCCAGCCGCTGGATCCGCGGTCGACGACATCACCCTCGCCGACGCGGCGCACCGCGGCCGACAGCCCCCGCACCGAGCTGCGGGCCGCGCGCGCCGTGATCCACGCCGTGGCGAGCGCGCACAGCAGCGCGGCCCCGAGCACCCACACCAGCACCGTGAAGTCGTGCGCCGACAGGTACATCTCGGCCGAGATCGCGAGCACGCCCGTCGCCAGGGCGAGCACCGACGCCGCCCCGACCACGACGAGCCGGAACGTGAGCCCCACCCGCCGCGCGCGGCGCAGCACGAACACGGCGGCGAGCGTCACGACCGCAGCGCATCCCAGCGCGGTCAGCACGATGAGCAGCACATCGAGCGCGCCGAGCGGCATCATGAGCCGGATCCGTCCGCGGAGAACCGGTAGCCGGCGCCCCACTCCGTGAGCAGGTGCAGGGGATGGCGCGGATCCCGTTCGATCTTCTCCCGCAGCCGCCGCACGTGCACAGTCACCGTGCTCGCCTCGCCGAACGACCAGCCCCAGACCTCGCGCAGGATGTCGTCGCGGGAGAGCACCTCGCCGTCGTGCTGCACGAGGTGCGCGAGCAGCTCGTATTCACGGGCGGCGAGCGGCACCTCCTCCCCCCGCACGTGCACGCGGCGCCGGGTCGGATCCAGCCGGAAGTCACCGCGCACGATCTCCCGCGTCGGCGCGGCGGCCGCCAGGGACCGGCGCAGCAGCGCCCCCACCCGCAGCAGCAGCTCGCGCAGCGCGAACGGCTTCACGAGGTAGTCGTCGGCGCCCGTCTCCAGGCCCTCGATGCGCTGCTCGACCTCGCCGAGCGCGGTGAGCATGATGATCGGCACCGCGGAGCGCGCCCTCGCATCGCGCGCCAGCTCGTCTCCGCTGATGCCCGGCAGCATACGGTCGACGATGAGCACGTCGGGCGGATCGGCCTGCACCGCGCGCTGCGCCGAGACGCCGTCGCCGAACCCGTCGACGCGATAGCCGTTCGCCGCGAGATAGCGCTCGACCGCGGCCCGCACGGTGGGGTCGTCCTCGACGACCACCACACGGGGCGGAGCGGATCCGGGCATCTCCATGCTCAGAGGCTAGCCCCGGCGCCCGGGACGGATCCGAGTTCCTTACAGCCCCGAAAGAACTCCCCCGCAGGCCTCACGCCCTGCCTAGCGTCGGATCCGTTCTCGACAGCCGGCACCTGCATCGCCGGCGCACCCACGAATGGAGCAATCATGCGCAAGACCGCACTCATCCCTGCCTCGCTCGGCGTCGCCGTGCTCGCCCTGGGGCTGTCCCTCGCCGGCTGCAGCTCGACTCCGGCCGCATCGCCGACCTCCGCCGACACCATGTCGTCGTCCACGCCGATGCCGTCCTCCTCACCCATGGCGTCGGCCATGGACGACATGCACAAGACCGGCACCTTCATGGGCCTGAACGGCAAGAAGGTGCAGGGCACCGTCACGATCTCCGGATCCGAGCTGACGCTCACCGGCTTCTCCTCGGACGAGGGCCCCGACCTGCACGTCTACCTGACCAACGGCACCGACGAGGCCGCCGTCTCGGCTGGCAAGCAGATCGACCCCGTCGCCTTCGACAAGGACTCGCAGACGTTCATGCTGAACGGCGTCGACGCGTCGATGTACACCGACGTCGTGATCCACTGCGACAAGGCAAGGCGGTCTTCGGGGCCGCTGCCCTGTCATGACCGCGACGGCGGTGCGGACCGGCTCGGGGGCGCCGGCCCGCACCGCGTCCTGGCTGCTCGCCGGCACTCTTGTCGGCGCGGCGGCTCGGATCGTCGCAGGCGTGCTGTGGCTGAACGAGGGGATCCTGAAGTACCGCGCCGGATTCGGATCGGCCGACATCCTGCTCGTGGCGCAGGGTACCGCGGGCAACACGCGAGTGCCGTTCTTCTTCCGCCCGCTGGGGGCGCTCATGCAGTCGGTGCCGGGACTGTTCGGGATCGCGATCCCCGCGCTCGAGGTGGGTCTGGGCGTGCTGCTCGTGCTCGGCCTCGGGCGAGTGGCCACGACGCTCGTGGCGCTCGGATCCGTCGCCACGCTGATGCTGTATTGGTCGTCGGACCAGCTCATCGCGCAGTATCCGGCGATGATGCTGCTGTCGGCGGTCGTGCTGGCGCTGCCGTGGTCGGGGCGCGTCGGCGTCGCGTGGTGGTGGGAGCGGCGGCACGGACGGTCG
>NZ_JAJTTF010000014.1 GCF_021341785.1 Microbacterium sp. Au-Mic1 | reverse complement strand
CACCGAGATCTACACTCGACTAGTCGTCGGCAGCGTCAGTGTGTATAAGAGACAGTCTCCGGATCGCGCTGCGCGCCGCCTGGGCGGCACCAGCACTCGCCGCCGTCGTCACGATCGGGCTCACCCTGGGCCCGCTGACCGCCGCGCCCGCCTACGCGGTCACGCCGCCGGCGCTCGTGGCCCAGCCGATCGCGCAGACGGCTGACGAGGTGCTGGCCACCTCGATCGCCGCGCTGCAGACGGCCCCGCCTCGAGCCGCGACCCGCGACGCCCTGGTCGTGCGCTGGGCCCTGCGCGACGACGGCAAGGCGGATCCGGTGATCGTGCCGGAGTGGCAGGAATGGGTGTGGGATGCGGACGGCACCGGCCATCTCGAATCGCGGACCGGCGCGCCCTACTCCGTCACCAAGGACGGCACGATCGTCCCCCCCGCCGGCAAGGCGCCGAAGGAGGGCTCGGCTCTGCCGGGCACCGGGCACCACAGTTCGAACCTCTTCTTCGCAGAGCCGCCGTCCGACGCGGCGGGGCTGCGGGCCTACATCGAGGAACGGGTCGGGCTGAGCGGGAACGCCGATGCGCTTGCGATCTGGGGGATCGTGAGCTCGATCCGCGACAGCTGGGCGTTGAACCCGGCGCAGCAGGCCGCGGCGCTGCAGCTGATCCGTGAAGCCGGCGACGTGAGCGCGCTCGGGACCGTGACCGACCGACTCGGCAGAGCCGGCATCGCGCTCAAGGTCACCTCCTCGGCACGGCCGCAGTTCACAGCGACGCTGGTCCTGAGCGCCACGACGCACGAGATCATCGCCGCCGACACCATCTACGCGGGCGGATCCGCGATGAAGCTGAACGTCGCGGCGGGATCGGTGATCGAGTACAAGGCCTGGCTGTCGCGCTGAAGAAGGCGGACTCGGATCCGGTCGAACGGGTAACGACCGGATCCGAGTCGTGCCGGCGTCACACTCCGCGGCGCGCGCGTGTCCACCTGTGGATCGGCTGAACGCCGGGCGTAGACTCCCCCGTGCTCGTCGCACGGCTGGGGACCGGCGAGCGCCATCGATGTACCGACCGGAGGACAGCATGAGCACCGCCACGACCGCACCCGCGAACCCCAGATCGCGGGTGATCCTCGCCAGCCTCATCGGCACGACGATCGAGTTCTACGACTTCTACGTCTACGCGACCGCAGCGGTGCTCGTCTTCCCGATCCTGTTCTTCCCGACCGGCAACGACACGACCGCCCTGCTCGCCTCCTTCGGCGTGTTCGGAGCCGCCATGATCGCGCGCCCGATCGGCGCCATGGTGTTCGGCCACTTCGGCGATCGGTACGGCCGCAAGGCCACTCTCGTCGCCTCGCTGCTCACGATGGGCATCGCCACCTTCCTCATCGGCCTGCTGCCGACGTTCCAGCAGATCAACTGGTGGGCCGCGCTGCTGCTGCTGATCCTGCGCCTGGCGCAGGGCTTCGCGCTGGGCGGCGAGTGGTCCGGGGCCGCCCTGGTCGCCACCGAGAACGCCCCCGAGGGGAAGCGCGCCTGGTACGGGTCGTTCCCGCAGTTGGGCGCCCCGCTCGGCTTCATCATCGCGAACGGCCTGTTCCTCATCATCAACGCGTTGCTGCCGCACGCGTCCGATCCGTCGCTGAAGTCGGAGGCGTTCCTCAGCTGGGGCTGGCGCGTGCCGTTCCTGTTCTCGGCCGTGATGGTGATCATCGGCCTGTGGGTGCGACTCAAGCTCGTCGAGTCGGAGACCTTCAAGCGCGCCGAGGACACGGGCACGATCCGCAAACTGCCGCTCGCCACGGTGTTCCGCCATCATGGGAAGCATCTCGTCCTCGGCACCTTCGTGATGCTCGCCACGTACGTGCTGTTCTACCTGATGACGAACTTCACCCTGTCGTTCGGCACCAAGCCGTGGTCGGTCGAGATCGCGTCCGCCGCCGCGCAGAAGGCCGCGGAGGCGAAGGGTGCTGCCTTCGACCAGACCGCGTTCGCCGCGCAGTTCTATCCCGGGCAGGGTTTCGGCTACACCGACTTCGTGGTGATGCAGATCATCGGCGTGGTGTTCTTCGGCGTCTTCACCCTGCTGTCCGGCCCCTGGGCGGATCGGATCGGCCGACGCAAGCTCCTGATCTGGACCACGGTCGCGATCATCCTGTTCGGCTTCACGTTCCCGTTGTTCCTCGGCCAGCACGCCGGAGAGCCGTTCGCCGTGGTGCTGACCCAGTCCTTCCTGATCCTCGGATTCCTGCTCATGGGCACGACCTTCGGCCCCATGGGCGCGTTGCTGCCCGAGCTGTTCCCCACCAATGTGCGCTACACGGGATCCGCGGTCGCGTACAACGTGTCGTCGATCCTCGGCGCCGCCGTCGCGCCGCTCATCGCGGTGTGGCTGTGGCAGCTGGCCGACGGATCCCCCGTGTTCGTCGGCATCTACCTGTCCGTGATGGCCGTGCTCACCCTGATCGCGCTGATCCTGATCCCGGAGACCAAGGATCACGCCTACGAAGACGATCTGGGCGTGCCCACCCTGCCCTGATCCGGTTCTCGCCGACGCGCGGCGCTGCATCATTTCAATTGATGCGGCGCCGCGTATCTGTGTATTGGCGTGATTCGACTTCGCGAGGTTGACTGAGACCACTACCCGAGAAGGCCCCGGCGCACCCCGCGATCGGAGCCGCGAAGATCAGCCTGGTTCGGACAGAGGAGTCCCCCGATGAGCGTTGAGATCGCCACATCCGCCATACGCACCGAGAACTTCCGCAAGACGCTGGGCCGACTCGACATCATCTTCCTGTCGGTCGCGGCCATCATCTCGATCGACACGGTCGCCCAGATCGCCGCGGGCGGCGGAGCGCAGGCGTTCACCTGGACGCTCGTGATCGGCGTCACCTTCCTGCTCCCCTACGCCTTCGTGGTGTCGGAACTGGGCAGCGCGTTCCATGAGGAGGGCGGGCCGTTCGTCTGGGTCCGCCTCGCATTCGGCAAGCTCGCCGCCTCGATCGCCACGATGTTCTACTGGATCACCAACCCCCTGTGGATGGGGGGATCCCTGGTCTTCATCTCGGCGGCCACCTGGGACGCCTACATCTCACCGCTGCCCTCGGGCAGCGTCGGCGACTACGTCTTCAAGATCGCCTTCATCTGGCTGGCGATCCTCGTCGCGATCATCGGGCTGCGCTACGGCAAGATCGTCGTCGCCGCCGGCGGCATCGCGAAGGTCGCGCTCCTGGCGATCTTCGTCGTCACGGTCGTCATCTACGCCATCCAGAACGGCGTGCACGGCTATGCGGCCGGCGAGTTCTCACCCACGCTCGGCGGCTTCCTCGCCGTGACGCCGGTGATCCTGTTCGCCGTCGTGGGATTCGAGGCCCCCAACGGCGCGGCCGAGGAGATGCGCGACCCGCAGAAGGACGTGCCGAAGGCGGTCGCGTCCTCGGGGCTGATCTCGATCCTGTGCTACCTCGTGCCGATCTTCGCGATCCTCGCCGTGCTGCCCGCCGACAAGGTGCAGGGCGCCACCGGCCTGCTGGACGCCTTCAAGGAGGTGTTCCGTGTCTACGGCCCCGCGGCGGGGCCGCTGATGTGGATCGCGGCGATCGTCTTCGTGTTCGTCGTTCTGACTCAGGCGAGCGCGTGGATGATCGCGTCCGATCGGGTGCAGGCGGCCGCCGGCGCCGATGGAGCGTTCTTCCGCTACTTCGGGAAGTTCTCCCCGCGTCTCGGCACCCCCGTGCGGATGAACATGCTCTCCGGGATCGTCGCCACCGTGTTCTGCGTCGCCGCGACCGTGCTGCTCAGCGGCAGCGCCGCGGCCGCATTCACGGTGGTGCTGACGGTGGCGATCTCCACACTGCTGCTGTCGTATCTCGTGATCTTCCCGACCGTTGTCGCGCTGCGCAGGAAGCACCCCGACGTCCCGCGCCCGTTCCGCGTGCCGGGCGGCACGGCGGGTCTGTGGATCTGCACGATCGTGATCTACGCGTGGGTCGTGCTGGGATCCTGGGTCGCCGTGTTCCCCGGCACGCTGGAGGGCCTCTTCGGCGTCGCCTACGACTTCCACGACGTGTGGGGGGTCGACCGGCTCACCTTCGAGGGCTTCACCATCAGCACCCTCGTCGTGATCGCCCTGCTCGCGCTCGTGGGCAACCTCTACGAACGCCGCCGCCCCGGATACTCGCCGGAGGATCCGGAGACCGCGTCGGCGCTCGACGTCGACGCGCTCGCCGCCCACGAGAACCGCCCCGCCGCCACTCGCATCCCGTGACCCCGGTCCGCCAGAAGGAGACATCGTGACCAATCCCGACACCGCGACGAGCGTCGCCACCCACCCACTGGATCCGCTCAGCGCCGACGAGATCACCGCCGCGCGCGACCACCTGATCGCCGAGGGACGCCTCGGCGACACCGTGCGGGTCGCCTACCTCTCGCTCAAGGAGCCGGCCAAAGCCGTGCTCCGTGCCGGCGGAACGATCCCGCGCGAGGCCCGCGCGATCCTGCTCGACACCGCGACGGGCGCGACCGCCGACCTGCTGATCGACCTCGGCGCCGGCACCACTGTCTCCGCCGTCGACGTCGACCCTGCCCTGAGCGGTCAGGCTCCCGTGCTGATCGAGGAGTTCGAGGCGATCGAGGGGATCCTCAAGGCCGACGAGGGCTGGCAGGCGGCGCTCGCCTCACGGGGGCTCACGCCGGACGGCGTGCGCGTCGCGCCGCTGAGCGCGGGCATCTTCGACTACGAGGGCGAGGAGGGCCGGCGGCTGCTGCGCGGCCTCGCATTCGTCCAACGCGACCCGCACGACTACGCCTGGGGCCACCCGGTGGACCAGCTGGTCGCGTTCGTCGACATGATCGAGCGCAAGGTCGTGCGGATCATCGACGACGGCCCCGGCGACGACCCGTTGACGAACGGCGACTTCGAGAGCCCCGAGCTCACGGGACCACTGCGCGACGACCTCAAGCCGCTGCACATCGTGCAGCCCGAGGGGCCGAGCTTCACCCTCGACGGCAACGTGCTGCGCTGGCAGAAGTGGGACCTGCACGTCGGCTTCGACGCCCGCGAGGGCCTGATCCTCGGCCAGATCGGCTTCGACGACCACGGTGTCCGCCGCTCGATCGTCGAACGCGCCTCCATCGCCGAGATGGTGGTGCCCTACGGGGATCCCGCTCCCTACCGTTCGTGGCAGAACTACTTCGACACCGGCGAGTATCTCGTCGGCCGCGACGCGAACTCCCTCGAGCTCGGATGCGACTGCCTCGGCGAGATCACCTACCTGTCCCCCGTCGTCGCGGACGACTTCGGCAACCCGCGCGAGATCTCGCAGGGCATCTGCATCCATGAGGAGGACTTCGGACTGCTCTGGAAGCACACGGACGAGTGGGCGCAGCACCGTTCCTCGCGGCGTCAGCGCCGCCTCGTGGTGAGCTTCTTCACGACGGTCGGCAACTACGACTACGGCTTCTACTGGTACTTCTACCTGGACGGCACGATCCAGTTCGAGGCCAAGGCGACCGGCATCGTCTTCACCGCCCGCTACCCGGGCGACGGCTACCCTTACGCCTCGCAGATCGCGCCCGGACTCGCCGCCCCGTTCCACCAGCACCTGTTCTGCGCGCGCCTCGACATGGCCGTCGACGGAGAGAGCAATGCCGTGCACGAGCTCGATCTGAAGCGCGTCCCGCAGGGCGAGGGCAACCCGCACGGCAACGCGTTCAGCCGCTCCCGCCGCGTGCTCGGACGCGAGTCCGAGGGCCGTCGCCGCGCGGAAGGCTCGCTCGGCCGGGTGTGGGAGGTCGTCAACACCGAGAAGCGCAACCACGTCGGCGAGCCGGTCGCGTACACGCTGTTCCCCGAGGGTCAGCCGACCCTCGCGGCGGCCGACGGATCGTCGATCAGCCGACGCGCGGCGTTCGCGACCGAGCACCTGTGGGTCACCCGGTACGCGGAGGGCGAGCGTTACCCGGCCGGCGACTTCGTGAATCAGAGCGTCGGATCCCCCGGCCTCCCGGAGTTCCAGAAGGCGGATCGCGGGATCGACGGCGAGGACATCGTGCTCTGGCACAGCTTCGGCCTGACGCACTTCCCGCGCACCGAGGACTGGCCGATCATGCCCGTCGACTACACCGGTTTCACGCTCAAGCCGACCGGCTTCTTCGACCAGAACCCGGCGCTCGACGTTCCGCCGTCCCCGAGCGGCCACGCCTGCGCGCACTGCGCCGACGGCGAGTGCCGCTGCTGACGGGATCCACAGACTCCCGGGACGGTGCGGTCGGGGGATTCGCACCGGCCCGGGCTTGACAGGCGGTCGCCCCAGCCGTTGAGCGGGCGAAGTCTCGTTCTCGGCGGCGGCGGAGCAACGGCCTCAGCGTGCCTCCGTGCCGAACAGCTCGCGGGCCAAGGCCGCCACGGCGTGGGTGCGGGCGGTCGGCCGCACCCGCGACACACGGGCGAAGCACACGTCGAGCGCCGGCGCCTCACCCGCGATCCGCAGCGCCCTCAGCTCCCCGCCGTCGTACGTGAGCGGCGCGACCGGGACCTGATTCAAGATCGAGTAGCCGTGCCCGCGGGCGACCAGCGAGCGCACGGTCTCGTAGCTGTGCGAGCTGTACCGCACCCGCGGGTCGACCCCGGCGCGCTCCAGCATCCCGAGGAAGTACTCGCGCGAGTGCGGCAGGTCGAGCAACACGAGCTCGGAATCCGCGAGCTGGGACAGCGCGACCTCGTCGCGGTCCGCGAGCGGATGATCCGCCGCCAGGATCACGTGCGGCGGCGCCGGGAACAGCGGATCGAACGCGAGATCGTGCACCCGGCCGAAGTCGTAGACGATCCCGCCCTCGACCGCGCCCGACAGCAGCAGATCCGTCGTGCCCTCCATGTCGGCCTCGATGATCTCGATCCGCAGGTCCGGATGCTCCTGCTCGACACGGGAGATCAGCCGCGGCAGTACGAACGGCGCGAGCGTGACGAAGCAGGCCAGCCGCAACGTGCCGCGCACCTGATGGTGGTGCCCGCGGACGGTGTCGCTCATCTCCTCGACCTGGGCGAGCACCGACTGCGCATCGTGCAGCAGCTGCTCACCCGCCTCCGTGAGCGCGAGGCCCTTGCTGCGCTGTCGCACGAACAGCTGAACGCCGAGGGAACGCTCGAGCTGTGCGATCGCGGTCGAGACCGCGGACTGCGCGACGTGCAGGTCGATCGACGCCACGGTCATCGAGCGATGCGTCGCAGCGGTGACGAAGTACCTCAGCTGGACGAGGGTCATGTCGGCGCTCTGCAGTCGGGCCATGTCCGAAATGGTATCAACAGATCAGATGCAGGACTTCGGATCTGTGAAGTGTACAGATGCATGGATCCTCGGAAGCATGAAGGAGAAGCAGGATCCGAGCAGCAGAGGAACGGCGCAGTGGAGGAACGGATGTCGCACGAAGACGTGGAGGTGCTGGTCGTCGGCGCCGGCCAGGCGGGCATCGCGATGAGCGAGCACCTGAGCCGGGCGGGGGTCGCGCATCTCGTCGTGGAACGGGACCGGATCGCCGAGCGCTGGCGGTCCTGGCGCTGGGACTCGCTGGTCGCCAACGGCCCGGCCTGGCACGACCGGTTCCCCGGCTTGGAG
Organism: Microbacterium sp. Au-Mic1; assembly: GCF_021341785.1. Lineage (GTDB taxonomy): Bacteria > Actinomycetota > Actinomycetes > Actinomycetales > Microbacteriaceae > Microbacterium. The sequence goes on along the minus strand of NZ_JAJTTF010000014.1, from coordinate 118,891 downwards.
TTCGACCTGGATCCGGACGCCTTCGCCGGCAAGGAGCAGGTCGCCGACTATCTCGTCGCCTATGCCGACGCCTTCCACGCTCCGATCCGCACCGGCGTCGAGGTGCGGTCCGTGCGCCGGCACGTGAACCGCCCGGGCTTCCGCGTCGACACGAACGCGGGCACGATCGACGCCCGTTACGTCGTCGCCGCAACCGGGCCGTTCCAGCGTCCGATCATCCCGGCCGTCGTGCCGCAGGACGCGGGGATCCACCAGATCCACTCGAACCAGTACCGCAACCCCGCGCAGCTGCCGGACGGGGCGGTGCTCGTCGTCGGCGCCGGCTCCTCGGGCGTGCAGATCGCGGACGAGCTGCGTCGCTCCGGCCGCGAGGTGTATCTCGCGGTGGGACCGCACGATCGTCCGCCGCGCCGCTACCGCAGCCGCGACTTCTGCTGGTGGCTCGGCGTGCTCGGCAAGTGGGACATGGCCGCTCCCCCGGTGGGCGCCGAGCACGTCACGATCGCCGTGAGCGGCGCGCACGGCGGGCACACCGTCGACTTCCGCGCGCTGGCCGCGACCGGGGTCACCCTGCTCGGCCGCGCCGGCGCGTACGAGGACGGCGTGCTCGCGATCGCACCCGACCTGCGTGCCAACATCGCCGCGGGTGACGCGAACTACCTCTCCGTGCTCGACGAGGCCGACGCCTACGTGCTGCGCAACGGGCTGGATCTGCCCGAGGAGCCCGAGGCGCACCTGATCGGCCCGGATCCGGACAGCCTCACGCACCCGATCCTCTCGCTCGACCTGACGGGCGCCGGCATCACCTCGATCGTGTGGGCGACCGGTTTCGCGCTGGACTACTCATGGCTGCAGATCGACCCCGACGCGTTCGACGAGCACGGCCGTCCGCGGCACCAGCGCGGCGTCTCGGCGGAACCGGGGATCTACTTCCTCGGGCTGCCCTGGCAGTCCCGCCGCGGATCCAGTTTCCTCTGGGGCGTCTGGCACGACGCGCGCTACATCGCCGACCAGATCGGCATCCAGCGCGGGTACGCGGCCTACCCCGGCCCGGTCGACACCGCGGCCGACACCCCCGAACCCGCCCAGGCCGAAGGCACCCGCCCCCTCGCCGTCGAGCTCGCACAGACAGGAATCGCATGATGCCCACGCACACCCGCATCCGCCCGTTCAACACCAAGGTCACCTACCCCGAGCAGAACCTCGACAACGACCTCTGCCAGGCGGTCGTCGCCGGCGGCGTGGTGTACCTGCGCGGCCAGATCGGCCAGGATCTGGACACCCGCGAATCCGTCGGCATCGGCGACGTCGAGGCTCAGGCCGAGAAGGCGATGGCGAACATCGCGATGCTGCTCGAGGAGGCCGGATCCTCGCTCGACGACATCGTCAAGGTGGTCGTCTACATCATCGACCCGCGCTACCGCGAGACCGTCTACCGCGTGATGGGCCGTTGGCTCAAAGGCGTCTTCCCGGTGTCGACCGGTCTCGTGGTGAGCGCGCTGGCCCGCCCGGAGTGGCTCGTCGAGATCGACGCGACGGCCGTGATCAGCACCCCGGCCGACCGCGCGGCGAGCACCGACCGCACCCCCACCGACGACGAGGCCGCCCGATGACGTTCTCGATCGTCGCGCGCGACGAGACCGGAGCCTTCGGATCCGCGATCTCCTCGTCCTCGCCCGCCGTCGCGGCGCGCTGCGTGCATCTGGCCGACGGCGTCGGCGCGGTGAACTCGCAGAACATCACGGATCCGCGCCTCGGGCCGATCCTGCTCACCTCTCTGCGCGACGGAGCTTCCGCCGCCGAGGCCCTCGACACCGTGATCGCCGAGACCCCGCACATCGCGTTCCGCCAGCTGCTGGTCGTCGATGCGCAGGGCCGCTCGGCCGTGTACTCAGGCGAGCGCGCGCTCGGCAATGTCGGCGCGGCCACCGGCGCGGGGGTCGCCGCGGGCGGCAACATGCTCGCCTCGACGGACATCCCGCGGCTCATGGTCGACGCGTTCGCCGCCGCCGAAGGCGAGCTCGAGCGGCGCCTGCTCGCGGCCATGCAGGCCGCCGCCGCCGCGGGCGGCGAGGAGGGCCCGGTGCACTCCGCCGGGCTCGCGGTCGTGCGTGATGCCGGCTGGCGGGTGACGGATCTGCGCGCGGACTGGACCGAGGGCGACCCGATCGCCGAGCTGGGCGAGCTGCTCGAGGTCTGGCTGCCGCAGCGCGATGCCTACATCACGCGCGGGATGGACCCGTCCGCCGCCCCGAGCTACGGGGTGCCCGGCGATGAGTGACGCCGCCGCCCACCCCGAGGCCCCCGTGGCCGGGTCGCCCGCCGACGTCGCCGCGCTCAAGGCCGCCGCGGACGCGAGCGTCGCCGCGGCCGCCGCGGACCTGATCCGCCTCTCCGAGACGCTGCACGCGAACCCGGAGACGGCCTGGCAGGAGCACCGCGCCGCCGCCTGGGTCGGCGAGGCTCTGGCCGCCGCCGGTTTCCGCGTCACCCCGGCGTATCTGGGTCTGGGGACCGCCCTGCTCGCCGAGACCGGATCCGGGCCGACCGTCATCGGGATCATGGCCGAGTACGACGCGCTGCCCGGGCTCGGGCACGCGTGCGGCCACAACCTCATCGCGGCGAGCGCGGTCGGCGCCGGGCTCGCCCTCGCCCCGCTCGCCGACGAGCTCGGACTCACCGTGCGCGTCTACGGCACCCCTGCGGAAGAGGGCGGCGGGGGCAAGATCGAGCTGATCGAGGCCGGCGCCTTCCGCGATCTGGACCTGGCGATGATGGTGCACCCCGCGCCGGTCGACGTCGCCGAGGCCCGGCCGTTCGCGGTCTCGCACAGCCACGTCGCCTACGACGGGGTGTCCGCGCACGCCGCCGCCTACCCGGATCAGGGCGTCAACGCGAACGATGCGTTCCTCGTCGCGCAGGTCGCGATCGGGCTGCTCCGACAGCAGCTGCCCGCCGACACCCGGGTGCACGGCGTGCAGACCGTCGGCGGCCACGCCCCGAACGCGATCCCCGACCGCACCGAGGGCCGCTGGTACGTCCGCGCGAACTCGCTCGCCGAGCTCGAGATCCTCGAGGAACGTGTGAACCGCTGCTTCGAGGCGGGCGCGCTCGCCTCGGGCGCGACCCTGAGCATCACGCCCGAGAGCAAGCCGTACTCCGAGTTCCGCACCGACGAGCGCGCCCTCGCCTTCTATCGAGCCAACGCGCTCGCACGCGGGCGCGTGTTCGCAGACGCCGAGGTCGCCGGACGCATGAACCGGGCGTCGACCGACATGGGCAACGTGTCCCAACTCGTCCCCGCGATCCACCCCTACATCGGGGTCGACTCACTGCCGTACGGCAACCACCAGAAGGAGTTCGCCGCCGCGTGCGTCGGCCCCGTCGCGGAGAAGGCCCTGCTCGACGCGGCGGTCCTCATGGCGTGGACGGCGATCGACGTCGTCGCCGCGAACCCCCAGGCCGCGGACGCGGCGCAGTCCACGAAGATCAAGGAGACGGCCGCATGACCACCATCGACTGGACCGCACGCAGCCGCGCGCTCGCGATCGACGGCCGTGCCGTGATCGACGGACGCCGCGTCGACGCGTCGGACGCTGCGACGATCGCGGTGCAGAGCCCCGGATCACTCGCGCACATCGCCGATCTCGCCGCCGGCACAGCGGACGACGTCGACCGCGCGGTCGCGATCGCCCGGCGCGCGTTCGAGGAGGGCTCGTGGAGCCGGCGCAGCGCCGCCGACCGCGGCCGGGCGCTGATCCGCCTCGCCGACCTGATCATGGTGAACCTCGAGGAGCTCGCCCTCCTCGAAACCCTCGACTCGGGCAAGCCGATCGCGCAGACCCTGACCGTCGACGTGCCCGGCACCGCCGAGACGTTCCGCTGGTACGGCGAGTTGGCCGACAAGCGGTTCGACGAGATCCCGGCCACCCCACCCGGCTCGACCGCGCTCGTCCAGCGCGTGCCGCTCGGCGTCGTCGGCGCGATCACGCCGTGGAACTACCCTCTCGAGATCGCCGCGTGGAAGCTCGCGCCGGCGCTCGCGAGCGGAAACAGTATCGTTCACAAGCCCGCGACCGAGACCTCGCTGACCGCACTGCGGCTCGCGGATCTGGCGCTCGAGGCGGGGATCCCCGCGGGCGTGCTCAATGTCGTGCCGGGGCGCGGATCCGTCGTCGGCGAGCGCATCGCGCTGCACCCGGACATCGATGTGCTCGCCTTCACCGGCTCGACGGCCGTCGCCAAGCGCCTCATGGTGAGCGCCGGATCGTCGAACATGAAGCGGGTCGCGCTCGAGGCCGGCGGGAAGAGCTCGAACCTGGTGTTCGCCGATGCCGACCTCGAGACCGCCGCCGCGAAGGCTGCCTTCGGGGCCTTCTACAACCAGGGACAGGTGTGCTCGGCGAACTCGCGGATCCTGGTGCAGCGGTCGGTGCATGACGAGTTCGTGGCACTGCTCGCAGCCGCCGCAGAGGGCTACGCTCCGAGCGACCCGCTCGCGGGCAGCGACGGCAACGGCAGCCTGATCAGCCGCGCGCACGCCGACGAGGTGTCTGCCGCCATCGCCCGGGCCGCCACGGACGGCGACCTGGTCGCGGGAGGCGATCGTGTCACGATCACCGGGTCCGACGCGTACCTGAGCCCCGCGATCGTCACCGGCCTCGGCGCCGACCACGATCTCCACCACATCGAGGTGTTCGGCCCTCTGGTCGCGGTGCTCGGCTTCGAGGACGAAAACGAGGCCGTCCGGCTCGCCAACGACACCGAGTACGGACTGGCGGCTTCACTGTGGACGACCGACTTCGGTCGGGCGCACCGGGTCGCCGAGCGTCTGGTCGCCGGGACCGTGTCGGTCAACACGGTCGATGCGCTGGGCCTCACGACGCCGTTCGGCGGGTTCCGGCAGTCGGGCTTCGGCCGAGACCTGTCGCGGCACGCGCTGGACAACTACACCGACTGGAAGACGACCTGGTTCCAGCACGGCTGAGGACGACGATGACCGCTCTCACAACGCATACCCCGCGGACCCGGCAGGCTCCGGCCTGGATCGTGGCCCGGTGGGTCGCTTTCCCCGTCACCGCGGGTTGCGTAGCGGTGCACCTCGCCCTGCTGCTGGGGAGCCCCTCCGCGCTTGCGGCCCTGATGGCGATCCTCGCGGCGCTGTGCCTGATCTGTCTGACACCGCGATCCCGAGCCCTGCCGCCGAGCGCGTGGGGCATGGCGATGGCGATGTCGACGGCGATGATGCTGCTGCACATCGGGTCTGCGGGCGGGATGGTCGGGCACGCGCACGGCCGGCCCGCCGGCGTCGTTCCGATCGACGGCCTCCATGGCTTCGCACTCCTGCTCAACGGGATCGAGCTCGTGCTGCTGATGGCCGTCGTGGTGGCGATCGGCGTGCTGCGCCGCCGCCGCATGTCCGCTCGCAGCGGAAGGCGATCCGTCAACATGAATTGACAGACCTCCTCGTGTCAATCAGCATTGACACGAGGAGGTCTTCATGCTGAGAACCGCGAAGGATCTGGATCCGCAGGGCGAGCCGCTCGCCGAGCTGCACCGGCTGGTGGCCGCGCGGCGCGACATCGCCCGCGCCGAGGAGGTGCAGGTGCGCCGCGCCCGTGCCGCCGGTTACTCCTGGCAGGCGATCGCCAGCGCACTGGGCACCACACGGCAGGCGGCGCACCGCCGATTCGGCAAGCGTTAGGCGTGCCGATGCGAACCCTCAGGCGTAGTCGGCCGTGATGACCCGCCGTGCGCCGTCGAGCACCATCCGGCCGCCGTACGGCACGAGCCACTGCGGCCGCGTGTGCCCGAACGGCACGCCGAAACAGACGACCGCCGAAGGGTTGTAACGGGCGATCTGCGCCAGAATCGCGTGACGCTGCGCCTCGCGCAGGACGGGGCGGATCTCGTGATGCGGCACGTTCTCGTGCGTGCTCACTGGCGGTCGGGCGACCGCGACACCGGCGACACGCTCGAGCAGCCCGCGTTGCCCGTACGCCCGCAGCTGCTCGGCGATCGCATCGGCCGGAGTCAGTCGCTCGCTCGCCTCCAGGAGCAGGATCACGCCCTCCAGCTCCTCCGCGGACGGGAACCGGTCGGCGAGGGCGAGCTGGGACAGCACCTCGAGGCAACCGCCCCAGGTGCGCCCGCTGACTCGACGCGCGGGCCCCGACCACACCCACGGCTGGGTGGGCTCGCGCACGCCGTAATGCACCAGGGCGGCCGGGTCCTGCCATCGCACACCGAAATCCTCCGATTCCCCCGGCTCGGTGAGCTCGAGCTCGCCACCGTCCAGCAGCGCGGCCCGGAGCGACCGTGCGTGGATCTCGTCGACGGCGGGCCCGGGGCCGAGGTGCACCTGGGTCGACCCGCCATGGAACCCCGCGATGCCGTTGCGCCACAGCCAGTTCAGGATGTTCGTGTTGTCGCTGTAGCCGAGGAACGGCTTCGGATCCGCCTGTGCGAGGTTTGCGTCCAGGTGCGGGATGACCAGGATCTGGTCATCGCCGCCGATCGTCGACAGGATCGCACGGATCGAGGGATCCGCGAAAGCCGCGTTCACGTCCGCGGCACGAGCCTGGGGGGACGCACCGAAGAGACGGGTGGTCGGGTACTCGACCGGGACGAGCTCGGTCAGCTCGGTGAGCCGGCGCATCGCCTGCTCATGCACCGCGAGTGACGCGGCCGGGGCGGCGAACCCCGGAGAGAGGACCGCGACGCGCTCGCCGGGCCGGGCCTTGGGCGGAAGGAGCATCGCTTCAGCCTAGAGCGCGGCTCCCGATCAGACGACGTCGTCGCCCGCCCAGCGCAGCACGCGCAGCGCGCGCAGGGTGACCCAGCGACTCGGGAACCCCTCCCGTTCGCCGTCCAGGTCGAACGGAGTCGGCCCCTCGTGCGTGTTCTCCAGTCGCCACAAGCCGGTCGCGCCGCGCTGAGAACGCAACAGCTCGATCGCGTCGGCGCAGCGCGGATCGCCCTCGGGGCGCGCGCGGCGCAGGTAGTCCAGGCCGCGCAGCACGTCGTAGTACCAGCGCACCGGGTACGAGGCCATCGTGAAGCGCGGGTCGATGACCGCCCCGGTGCTGCGTCGCAGGAACAGCCGGCGTGCCAGCAGATACTCCTCCGCGGCCAGCCGCGCGGTCCGTGACACCTCGGTGCCGCCGGTCGCCTGCTCCCAGGCGAGGAGCCCCTCGAGCACGCAGATCGTGGAGTGCAGCGACGAGGTCGTGGCGCCGTACTCCGCCCAGCAGTTCCACCCGCCGTCCGCCAGCTGCCCGGCGAGGAGCGTCTGCACCACTCGATCGGCCGGCTCTCCGAAGTACGCGGCGTTCGAGAGCACCACCCCGTTGACACACGGCTCGGTCTCGCCGTGGAAGTACGGCGGGGCACCTTCCTGATCCCAGCGCACCCGCTCGCGCACCCGTGCCACCGCCTGCCGCACTCGTTCGTCCGCGGGATCGGCACCGAAATCGACGAGCTGCTGCAGGCTGAAGTGCGTCGCGGTCCACGCGTCGTACATCGGACGGCTCTCGTCGACCCAGCCGGGCCGGTACACCCCGCCGTCCCACAGCCCGTCCTCGGCCTGTAGCGCGAGGAGCCGGGCACCCCACCCCTCGGCGGCCACGCGGGCGCGCTCCGCCGTGACCTCCTCCGGGGTCGCATCCGTCAGGTCGCGGCGGACCTGCCAGCGGATCGCGGGATCGGAGTCCATCAGATACTCGATGACGTCCATGCCGCGACGTTACCGCGCTGCGCCGACGTCCGTCATCGGGGCGAAGAAGAGGGCCGGATCGGGGCGATGCCCGGTCCGGCCCTCCGATGCCGCCGCTGTCAGGAGGCTGCGGCGATCCCCGAGTAGTACGCGGCCGCCTCGTCTCCGAGCAGCCCGCGCTCGACGACGACGTCGCCCTCACATCCGAGCAGCTCGAGCAGGTTCTCGACGCTGTAGCGTCCCGACGGTTCGATCCCGGGCACCGACTGCACCGCGATCACGAGGTGCCGGATCCCGGCGTTCAGGATCGCTCCCGCGCACATCGCGCAAGGCTCGAAGCTCGTGATCAGGGTCGACCCCGACAGGTCGAGACCCCACGCGGCCGTGGCGGCCCGCACCGCGGCGAGCTCGGCGTGCGCGGTGACGTCCTGCGTGCTCTCCACCTGGTTCCGCGCCACGATCGCACCGCGCGGACCCGCGATCACGGAGCCGTACGGGTGGTCGCCGGCCGCCTCGGCGACGCGAGCCTGATCGAGGGCGGTGCGCATGTGCGCGGTGTGATCGGTCATCTCGTTCTCCTTCTCGGGTTCGGGTTCGGTCACGGGTCGCCTCAGCCGGCGACGGCGCGGTCGAGCCGGCCCCGAGAGATCAGCGCGATCTGATCGAGTGCCGCCCGCAGCTCCGCCTCGGTGTCGGCGCCGATCCGCCGTTCGAACTCGGCGAGGATCGAGGCTTTGGAGTGGCCGCGCACGGCGATCACGAAGGGGAACCCGTGCCGGTCCTGATAGGTGCGGTTGAGCTCGCCGATGCGCGCGAACTCCTCTGGGCTGAGGGCGTCGAGTCCTGCGCTGGCCTGCTCCCCCACGGATTCCGTGGTCATCTCGCCGGCCTGCGCCTCCTTGCCCGCGAGGGCCGGGTGAGCGTTGAGGAAGTCGAGCACGGTCTGCCTGTCGGCGGCCTCGACGACGGCGAACATCGCACGATGCAGCTCGGGCACGCCGGCGAAGGGACGCGAACCCCACGCTCCCCGGGCGACCCAGGGCGAGTTCTCGAAGACCGGACCGAGCACGGCGACGAAGGCGTCCTCATCGAGGGCGTTGATCTCGTCCAGGGTCATGGCGCTCATGCCTGCACCTCCACGACGTTCACCTCTGCCGCATCGGCGGCGTCGCGGGTCGACACCGGGACAGTGGTCGTCTTCCCAGTCTCGCGGAACTTGGGCACCAGCGCCAGGATGAGGATCGTGGCGAGGATCTCCACCCCGGCGACGATGAAGAGTCCGGGAGCGAGGCTCCCGGTCTGATCCTTCAGCGAGCCGAGCATCGTCGGGGCGAAGAAGCCCGCGAGGTTCGCGATCGAGTTGATCAGCGCCACGCCGCCCGCGGCTGCCGCGCCGATCAGGAAGCGGTTCGGCATCTGCCAGAACACCGGGATGGCGGACATCGTCCCGATGAGCGCCAGCGCCAGGCATGCGATCGCGCCGATCGGGCTCACCGGGATCAGCAGAGCCGCACCCGCCAGTCCCAGTGCGCCGAGGGCGGCCGAGATCGATGTCTGGATGCGGGACTCCCCGGTGCGGTCGGAGATGAAGCCCGCGGAGATCATGCCGGCGGCGCCGAGGAGGTTGATGCCGGCCATGATCCAGCCCACCGCGAGCGGGTCCGTGACGCCGACGTTCGCGACGAGCGTCGGACCGTAGAACGTGAGCGAGGAGTTCGCGGCGATGATGCAGAAGAAGATCAGGATGAACAGCCAGATCGTCTTGCCCTTGAGGGCGCCGAGCATGCTGTGTTGCTTGTTCTCGGCGTGCTCCTCGTTGTCGAGCTCGCTCTGCACGAAGGCGCGCTCTGCGGCCGTCAGCCACTTCGCGTGGTGCGGACGATCCGTCAGGTAGAACAGGGTCACGATGCCGAGGATGATCGACGGGATGCCTTCGATGATGAAGACCCACTGCCACTCGGCGAGGCCCCACACGCCTCCCATGCTGGTCATGATCCAGCCGGCGATCGGACCGCCGATGACGCCGGCGAACGCGGATGCCGACATGAACATGCCGAAAGCCTTGGCCCGGCGGTTGGCCGGGAACCAGTACGTCAGGTACAGGATGATGCCCGGATAGAAGCCGGCCTCGAAGACGCCGAGCAGGAAGCGCAGGACGTAGAAGAGCTCGGGCGTGGTCGCGAACATCATCAGGATGCTCACGGCGCCCCAGCCGAGGGTGATGCGCATGATCGTCTTCTTGGCGCCGATCTTCTGCAGCAGCAGGTTGCTGGGCACCTCGAACAGGAAGTAGCCGATGAAGAAGATCCCGGCGCCGAGGCCGTAGATCGCCTCGCTCCAGCCCAGATCGTCGAGCATGCGCAGCTTGACGAAGCCGATGTTGACCCGGTCGATCCAGGCGACGATCCAGAGCAGCATCAGGAACGGGACGATCCGGAAGAACACCTTCCGGTAGACGCTCTCTGCCGACACGACGGTCACCGTCGCCGGCTGGGATGAGGACATGGAAATCTCCCTTGATTTCTCCGGCCGCGACAACGCGGGCCAGGCTGTGGAGCGAGCGGCAGGCCACTCAATGACTTTCACGATCCGAGAAACAATTTCCAACAGATCGGGTGCGGGACCGATCCTATGCACACGCTGACAATCAGGTCAAGCATTTGGTACACCACTTTGACGTTTGGTGTACCTATTTGGGGGCGCCACGGGGGCGTCGGCGGGTAGATCGGCCTGAGCCTGCGGAATCAGGGCTTGCGAATGCCGGAGTTTTGGTACACCATTTCGGTATTCCATTTTTCCGGGGATCGAAACCGCCACACGGATACCGCATCGTGAAAGTTTGATCTCCTCTTGCGGAATACCCGACCGCAGATCTACAGTGAGTTCACTCCCGCCCGAGGGGGTCTTGAACCAAGAACGATTGGCTCTGAACCATGGCTGCTTCAGACGCCCGAGTGCCGAAGGCGAGTTCGGCACTCCGGGGCACAGGAACCGCACCGTCGCGGCTCCGCGTCCCCGTACGGTTCGCTGGAAACGACCGCCGCGCAGCTCTGTCCTGCTCACCCCTGGACCGGCTGTCATGAGCCTGGTGGAGGCCGCGGTCGCCCCGCGGGAGCGTTTCACCGCCACCGTCCCGGTCCCGGTACTGGAACAGCGCATCGAACGCGTCCGCGCAGCGATGATCGCAGCGGATCTCGACGCCCTCGTCGTCTTCGGCAGCCCGCGCATGCTCGGCTCGCGGACGAAGACCGCCGGATACATCCAGTTCCTCGCCGGATATGCGGCCAAGCCCACGCCGTCGACCGTGCTCGTGACCGCATCCGGTGCGGCCGCGGTGCTGGCCTTCGGCGTGCACGAGCACCGCGAGTTCTCCCGGCGCTCCGCCTGGCTGGGTCAGATCGTGCAGGCCGGCGAGCAGCGCCTGCACCCCGAGGCCGCAGCCCGGGTGCTCTCCGAAGCCGGGATCGGCGGCGGAGCGCGGATCGGCGTGATCGGAATCGACGAGCTGAGCCACCCCGCGCACCAGGAGCTGGCGGAGCGTTTCCGCGACTTCCGGATCATCGCAGCAGAGGGCGTGCTCGATCGCCTGCGCCTCACGCGCGCACCCGAGGAGATCGAGATGCTCCGCACCTCGGCACGAATCTCGGACGCCATGGTCGCGGCGGCATTCGCCGAGTCGACCCGGCCCGGCGCTTCGGGCCCCTCGGTCATGGCGGAGGCCGAGCACGTCGGCCGCCTGCTCGGCGCCGATTCGGCGAACTGCTGGCTGTCGATCGGCGAGGAACCGCCGACCACCTACTTCGAGTTCATGGAACTCCCCGCACGGATCACCGACCGTGATCGCGTGCAGCTGGGCACGACCACCTCCTACGAGGGCTACTTCGGTCAGTGCCTGCGCATGGGCGTCCGCGGACGGCCGAGCGCAGAGCTCGCCGCCTACGCCGACATCCTCATCCAGATCCAGGACGCGGCTCTGCAGGCCATGCGCCCCGGCGAGCCGCTGCACCGCGTCGTCGACGCCATCGAGGACCAGTACGCGGCGCACGCCCCCTTCACCAGGGAAACGGATCCGTTCCGCTTCCAGAGCTGTCACGGACTCGGCCTCACCTATGTCGAGCCCGGGATGGCGCGGGATCTCAACCCCTTGCGGGACAGGTCCCTCGATGACTCCGGCGTCCGGATCGAGAAGGGAATGGTCATCGAAGTGCATCCCAACTTCACCGTTCCCGGTCTCGGCTGCATCGTCGCCGGCGACATGGCCCTCGTCACCGACGACGGGGCCGAATGGATCACTGAGTCGCCCCGAGGAATCTGGGAACTCTGATCCGCACACCCGCGGCTGACCGCATCGAAGCGCACAGCCCCCCACCCCGGATCCAGATCCGGCTCGCATAACTCAACATCAGACACCGGAGCACTCCACAAGAGCCATCGCACGGCTGCCCCTCACCCTCAAGGGTCTTCTGTGCGGTGATGCCCGAACCCCGAGCAGGGCGCCAGCCCGCGCCCTGAGAAATCACCCTTTTCTCATCCAGGAGTCACTCCATGTCATCTCAGCACCGCAGCCGCCGGATCATCCTCGGCGCCGCACTTCTCGCTCTCCCGCTCGTCGCCACCTCCCTCGCCGCCTGCACCGCGGGCGGATCCTCCGGTGGTGCCGGCGGCGGCAGCAGCACCGCCGCATCGACGTCCGTCGTCGTCGGCTTCAAGCACGAGTTCAACACCATGGATCCGCTGCGCGCCGACTACGCGCAGACCAACATGGTGGACAACATCGTCTACGAGCCGCTGATCAAGTTCGATGCCGCCCAGGACAACAAGATGGTCGGCGCCCTCGCCAGCGACTTCAAGGTCGCGGGAGACGCGAAATCGATCGCCTTCACCCTGCGCGACGGCGTCAAGTTCCATGACGGCACTCCTCTCACCGCGAAGGACGTGCAGTACAGCTTCGACCGCTACATCCGGCTCGGACAGGGCGTCGCGTCCCTGCTGCAGGGCTACGACTCGACGACCGTGGTCGACAAGTCGCACGTCGTGATCAACCTGAAGTCGCCGAACGCGTTCTTCATCAACGGACTCGCGAACATCTACATCATGGAGGCCGACCTGGTCTCCAAGAACGCAGGCGCGGACGACGCGCAGGGCTGGCTGCAGGCGCACGAGGCCGGAACGGGCCCGTTCGAGGGCACCGGCGCATCGTCCGCCGACGGCACCACCGTGAAGAGGTTCGACAAGTACTGGGGATTCGACGACAAGCGGCCCACCCAGATGGTGTTCCGCCGGATCGATGAGAGCGCGACCAACCGCGACGAGCTCAAGGCCGGCAACATCGACGTCTCCTTCGGCCTGTCCGCGATCGACGCGACCGCGCTGAAGGGTCAGAGCGGGGTCTCCGTGAAGTTCGTGCCGACGTCGGGCCAGACCCAGCTGTGGTTCAACACCTCGACCGGCCCCACCGCCGACCCGAAGATCCGCGAGGGCCTCAAGCTGGCGTTCGACTACTCCGGCGGCTTCCAGAAGATCCTCAACGGCGAGGGTGCGATCTCCAGCGGCATCCTGTCGCCGGCTTTCACCTGCCGTGCCGACGCCAAGCCGTCCGCACAGGACAAGGCGAAGGCCAAGGAACTGCTCTCCGGTCTCGGCTCGACCGCGCTCGATCTGCGCTACCAGTCGGTCGACTCCACGCAGACCCAGATCGCGACCCTGTTCCAGTCGAACCTGAAGGACCTGGGCGTGACGGTGAACCTGGTGCCGATCGCCTTCCCCGACTACCTCAAGACGCTCGCGGATCCGGCGACGATCCCGGGCCTCACGCTGATCAACGACTACATCCTGACGCCGGACCCCGGCGCCGGCCTGGACAAGCTGTACAACTCGGCCAACATCGGAGGCACCAACAAGGGTGCGTACAGCAACCCGAAGGTCGATGACCTGCTGAACAAGGCCCGCACGACTGCCGATGCCGGCGCCCGCTGCGACCTCTACAAGCAGGTGCAGACCACTGTGGCCGACGACTCGGTGCAGGCGAACCTCTTCCAGGTCGCGTTCCCGGTCGGCTACCGCAGCGACCTCAAGGGGATCGACTTCTCCTGGTCCGCGACGCCGATCTCGTTCTTCACCCTTCGGGTCGGGTGAGAGCCATGGCCAACAGCAATCCGGCGCGGCAGACCACGGTCTTCCTGCTGCGCAAAGCCCTGTCCTCCGTCATCACCCTCATCGGCCTGAGCGCGTTCGTCTTCCTGATGGTCAAGCTCATCCCGGGCGATGAGGCCCGCGTGGCGGCCGGCGAGAACGCCAGTCCCGAGCAGGTCGCGGCGGTCAGCAAGGCCCTGGGCCTGGATCAGCCGTTCCTCGTGCAGCTGATGACGTTCTTCGGGCGGCTCGTGCGCGGCGACCTCGGCACCTCGATCACGACCCACGTGTCGGTCACGCAGGGCATCGGACAGGTGCTCCCGCAGACCATCGAGCTGGTGCTGCTGGCGGTGATCATCGTCGTCACCTGCGTGACGCCGCTGGCCACCCTCTCGGCGCTGCGACGCGACGGAGCGGCTGACTTCACGATCAAGACGCTCGTGATCATCTGCGCCGGCCTGCCGACGTTCTGGCTCGCACTGCTGCTGCAGTACCTGCTGGGCACCAAGCTGCAGCTGGTCCCGATCTCCGGCCGCCTGTCTCGCGGATTCGACATCCCGACGCGGACGGGGTCGGTGATCATCGACTCGCTGCTGGCCGGCAATCCCCTGGCCGCCTGGGACGGCGTGCAGCACCTGATCCTCCCGGCCATCGTCCTGGCTCTGCCGTTCGCCGCGCAGCTGTACCGCATCATGCGCGCCGAGCTCATCCAGGTCCTGGCCCGCGAGCACCTCACGGTCGCGCGCGCCAAGGGGATCCCGCAGCGCCAGCTCGTCTGGCGGCACGTCCTGCCGAACGCCATCGGTCCCTCGATGACCCTTGTCGGGATCCAGTTCGGCGCCATGGTCGGCGCCGCCGTCCTCGTGGAATCCGTGTTCGGCCTGGTGGGAGTCGGCTCCTACCTGACCAATGCGGTCGCCCAGAAGGACACCTTCGCCGTGCTCGGCGGGGTGCTGGTGATCGGCGTCCTGGTGGTCGTCTGCAACTACATCGTCGACGTCCTCCAGCTCATCCGAGACCCGCGTCTGCGGGCCGGGCAGCTGGGTTAGGAGCGGAAATCATGAGCAACACTCTCGCAATGATCGCGCCCATGCGGCGCCGTACCGTCCGCTCCATCACCGGCATCTCCGGGATGCAGATCATCATCCCCATCGTGGTGGTGCTGCTGCTGCTGCTGGCGATCGTCGGGCCGCTGATCGCGCCGTACGACGCGGTCTACCGGTCGGACATCCTGAACGCGTTGCAGGCGCCCAGCGCCGCGCACTGGTTCGGCACGGACGAGCAGGGCCGCGACGTGTTCTGGCGCATCATCGCCGGCGCGCAGTCGTCGCTGCTGAGCTCGGTGATCATCGTCACCGGCTTCTCCGTTATCGGCATCCTGGTCGCCACCCTCGCCACCCTCGGCGGCAAGTGGGCCGACGAAGTGCTGATGCGGGTCGTCGACGCCGCCCTGGCGTTCCCGCCGATCATCTTCGCCCTCGGTGTCGCCGCGGCGCTCGGTCCGAGCCTCAACTCGGCCGTCATCGCGATGATCCTCACCGGATGGCCCGTGACGGCGCGCGTGCTGCGCGGCGTCATGAAGGAGACGATGGCTCAGCCGTTCGTGGAGAACGCCCGTGTGCTGGGCGTCTCCCGCACGAGGCTCATGCTGCACCACGTGATCCCGAACTCGCTCGACGTGCTCGTGGTCAAGTGGGCCGGTGACATCGGCAACACGATCCTGATCCTCGGAGGCCTGTCCTTCGTCGGCGTCGGCGCACAGCCGCCGAGCGCCGAGTGGGGCGCGATGGTCACCAGCGCGAAGGGCATCATCGCCACCGCGCCGTGGGCCGCGTTCGCTCCGGGTCTCGCGATCGCCATCACCGCCGTGGCCTTCGGTCTGCTCGGCGACATCCTCCAGGTCCGCTTCAACCCCGCCCTTCGCAGAAGGTGAGCACGGCAATGAACACTCTCACGAACGCCCGCAACGGGCGGACCGGCGCGATGCCGGCGACCACTCCGCTCCTGTCGGTGCGGAACCTCACGATCGACGCCGGCCCCAAGGACGAGCCGATCCGGCTGGTCGAGGACTTCAGCCTCGAGATGCGCCCGGGCGACCGGGTGGCGCTCGTTGGCGAGTCCGGATCCGGTAAGTCGGTCACCGCTCGCTCGATCATGCGACTCGACGCCGACTTCCGGCTCTCCGGTTCGGTGGAGTTCCAGGGGCAGGACCTGCTGAAGCTCAGCGACAAGCAGATGGTCGGTGTCCGCGGACACCGGATCGGCATGGTCTTCCAGGATCCGATGGGCGCGCTCAACCCCCTCATGACGATCGGGGAGCAGGTGATGGAGCCCCTGCGGATCGCGGGAGTCTCCCGCGCCGAGGCGGAGAAGCGCGCGAAGGCGGTGCTCGAGGAGCTCGGCGTGGTGAACGCCGAGGCCCGGATGAGGGCCTACCCGCACGAGTTCTCCGGCGGCATGCGGCAGCGCGTCGTCCTCGCGATGGCCCTCATCTCGGATCCGTCCCTGATCATCGCGGACGAACCCACCACGGCCCTGGACGTGCGCGTGCAGGAGCAGGTGCTCACGCTCATGGACAAGGTGTCCAAGGAGCGCGGTCTCGCCGTGCTGCTGATCACGCACGACCTCGGCACCGTTGCCGGATTCACCGATCGCGTCGCGGTGATGTACTCCGGCCGCAAGGTGGACGAGGGCGCCGTCGACACGCTGTTCGCGCACCCCGCGCACCCCTACACGCAGGGTCTGCTGCAGGCCGTGCCGCGCATCGATCAGACGGTCCCCCGCCTGCTCACCATCGCGGGCGCCCCGCCGCACCCGGCGAGCCGCCCCACGGGCTGCGCCTTCAACCCGCGCTGCCCCAAGGCGTTCGACCTGTGCACGCGGGAGGTGCCGGAACTGCGGCCCGCCCCCGACGGCGGCGTCGTCGCCTGCCACCTCTACCCGGCCGCAGGAGAGGAGACGGCAGCATGAGCCTCCTGGAGCTGCGCGACGTGAACAAGGTGTTCCACGCGCTCGGACGCGAACCCGTCCACGCCCTGCGCGACGTCGACCTGACGGTCGAGGAGGGCACGATCACCGGGCTGGTGGGCGAATCGGGATCCGGCAAGACCACCATCATCAAGAGCATCATGGGCCTGGAGAAGCCCACGAGCGGCACGATCACCTACGACGGGATCAACATCCCCGAGGCGAAAGGCGCGACCCTGAAGAGGATCCGCCGTGAGGTGCAGTTCGTGTTCCAGGACCCGACGTCGAGCCTGAACCCGAGGATGACCGTGGAGAAGCTCGTCGGCGAGGGACTGCTCGTGCACGATCTCGAACCGGACCGCAAGCGGCGGCGCGCGCGCGTCGCCGAGCTGCTCATGCAGGTCGGCCTCAGCGATCGCGACCTCGACCGCTACCCGCGCTCGTTCTCGGGCGGACAGCGGCAGCGCATCGCGATCGCGCGGGCGCTGGCCGTGGGGCCGAAGCTGCTCATCTGCGACGAGCCCGTCTCGGCGCTGGACGTGTCGGTGCAGGCGCAGGTCCTCAACCTGCTGCAGGACATGCAGGAGGATCTCGGCTTCACGGTGCTGTTCATCGCGCACGACCTCGCGGTGGTCCGGCAGATCTGCTCGCAGGTCGCGGTGATCCAGCTCGGCCAGATCGTCGAGGACGGTCCCGCCGGCACTGTGCTCGCGCACCCGTCGCATCCCTACACGAAGGCGCTGCTCGCCGCCGTGCCGAACCCCAACCCGACCATCGCCCGGCAACGGGCGCTGGAACGGCTCCTAGAGGAGAAGGTGGCGTGATGTCCGAGACGACGACATCGGCCCACCGGATCCGGGTGGGCGTCGACGGCAAGAAGATCCCGGAGGCCGCCAGGCGCGGGCCGCTCGCCACGATCGGCCACGCGCACGAGCTGGGCATGGACGGCCTGTTCTTCCGCAGCGTGCTGGACATGAGTCCGACCCTGGATCCCGGCGTGCTGCGCGAGCTCCGGCAGCGCGCCGACGAGCTCGACCTCTACCTGGAGACGGGCCTCGGCAAGGTGAATCCGTACGCGAACCCGGAGGCCCCGGAGCTTCGAGCCATCGGAGACGGCGACATCCTGCGCGGGTTCCGGCGGATGATGGAGGCCAGTGCCGCCATCGGCTGCCGCGAGCTGTGGGTGGCCACGGCCAACTTCAAGGGGACCTATTTCGGTCGGCTCGCCTACGACCGGTTCCGCACGGACGCGGACTGGGCGGACCAGCTGGCCGCGACGGAGAAGTTCCTGAAGCGGCTCGCGCCCATCGCCCGTGATCTCGGGATCCACATGAATCTGGAGACCCACGAGGAGGTCACCAGCTTCGAGCTGGTGCGCCTCGTGGAGGCCGTGGGCCCCGACACGACGGGCATCGTCTTCGACACCTCCAACGTGCTGCAGCGCATGGAGCATCCGGTGTTCTCGGCACGACGGGTGGCGCCGTACGTCCGTCAGACGCACCTCAAGGACGCCTACGTGGCTCACGAGGAGGGCGGCCTCGCGCACCAGCTGCGGCCGTACGGCACCGGACTCGTGGACTTCGCAGGACTGCTGCCGATCATCGTCGCGGCGAACCCGCGGATGAACGTGACGATCGAGCCGCCGCAGCCCTATGCGGACAAGGCACCGGCTCAGCGCCCCCGGGTGATCGAGGCGTTCGACCCCGAGTTCCTGGCCGGGCACCCCGACCTGGGGGTCGAGGAGCTCGCCGCCTACCTCGACATGGTGCACGCGTACGAGCAGCGCATCCAGTCCGGCGAGGTGCCGGACTGGCGCCGGTACCTGGCGCAGCCCTACGAGTACGACGAGGCGGTCGACACGATCAGGACCGGGGCGCGTATGGCCCGCTCCATCATCGCCGACGCCGGCTACCCGCTGCACTCCCCGGTCGCGCAGACCGCAGGCGCAGGGCGCTGACACCGGCGCGACCCCGCACCGGTCCGGTGCCGCATCACCTCGATGCGCACCGGACCGGTCACCGACGAGCACGAACGACGAACGACGAACGACGAACGACGAACGACGAAGGACGCGACATGATCAATCCCCACCACGAGTACCGGGTCGAGGGGAGCCACTGGGTCAGCCCTGTCAACTTCGAGGACGAGGTCACCCGCGACTTCGACTTCCCCCGGCCCCTGGGCCTCATCGACAGCACCCTGCGCAAGACCAACTACACGGCCGGCACGCGCACCACGATCGACGGCTACCTGCGGATCGCCCAGGCCCTCGAGGACATCGGCATCCGCGACGAGAGCCTCAACCTCGACTGGTGGGGCGACGACGAGCCCAACGCCCGCGAGCTCGAGCTTGTCCGCGAGATCCTCGCCGGCGGCTTCGGCTTCACCTGCAACGTGTACGCCGACACCCTGCTCGGCAACGGCGAGGGCACCCCGAAGATCGATCCCTGCTCGACGGTCGACCTGCTCCTCGAACTCGGTGCGACCGTCATCGGCCCCGGGATCGTCGAGGCCTCCTCCCCGGAGGCCGAGGCACGGCAGTTCGCGCAGCTGGCCGAGGTCACCGAGTACGCCGCCTCCAATGGACTGGCCTGGACCGTCACACTCGCCCAGGCGGGTCGCCGCGACTTCGACGCCATGATGCGCGCGGCGAACGAGGCCGTCGCTCTCGGCGCCCGGCGGATCGACCTGATGGACTCCACCAGCAGCCTCGGCCCCGAGGCGATGCGCGTGTTCATCCGCCGCTTCCGCTCGCGTCTGACCACCGCCGTGCCGCTGACGATGCATGTCCACGACGACTTCGGGCTCGGCACCGCCGCCGCGATCGCCGCGGCGGCCGCGGGCGCCGGCCCCGACGTGTCGGTGAACGGCGTCTCCTACCGGTGCGGCTTCCCGCCGCTGGAGGAGGTGGCCACGAGCCTCGAGGTGCTCTACGGCGTCGACACCGGCATCAGGCTCGATCGGCTGCAGGCGCTGTCGGACCTGGTCTACGAGGAGATCGGGATCCCCAACCCGGCCCTCAAGCCGGTCACCGGCCGGTACGCCTTCCTGAAGAGCACGACCGCCGACGTCCTCAGCTCGCTGCGCGACGGCGTACGGACGTTCCCGCCGATCTCCGGCTGCGTGCACGCCGACGTCGTCGGCGCGGACATCCGCTGGGTGTGGGACCGGCTCAGCACCCGGGCCATGGTGCGCCAGCTGGCCGCGAACCTCGGGCTGGAGGTCGACGATGACGCTGTGGAGACCGCGTACCGGGCGCTCAACGACGCGATCGACGAGATCGTGGAGTACCCGCGCTGGCTCACCCCCGAGCAGGCGGAGGCCGTTCTGCGGGAGGCGGTGCGCACCGGCGCACCGAGCCGCGCATGACCGCGCAGGCCGTCGACGCGTTCCGTGTGCCCATGGGCGGCCTGCGGGACGTGTCGGGGCTCGTCGAGCTCGTGGCGGAAGGGCGTCTGAACCCCGACCACATCGTCGCCGTCACCGGCAAGACCGGCGGCTGGGGCGACACGTACGACACGAGCCGGGTCGATGCGGATCACGCCGTGCGGCGCTTCCTGCTCGATCACGGCACCCGCCCCGCTCCCGTGGTCGAGGCGCTGCCGATGGCGTTCAGCGCCGGGGTCGGCACGATCATGACCCCGCATCTGGTCGTCTACACGCGCACCGCGGCGGAGCCCGCCGCGGACGGACTGCCCCGGCTCGCGATCGGGAGTGCCGCCTCGACCACGATCCTCCCGGAGTGGATCGGCCGGGCCGCGCACGTGAACGCCAACGCCGATGCGGTGCGCGCCGCCGCGGACGATGCGGGGATGGCACCTGCCGACATCGAGTTCGTGATCGGCAAGTCCTACTACCCCCCGCTCGAGGACATCGCCGCCGCGCGCTCGGCGGACGAAGCGCTGCCCGAGCCGGATCCGCAGGGCGTCTTCGGGTTCTCCAGCGGCAGCATCGCGCAGGCCGTGCGCATCGTCGTCGACGGCGCCCCGTTGCCGGACGAGGCGGCGATCGGCACCGATCCGGCGCTGTTCAGCGACAAGGTCGCGGTGTCGTCGAACGTCTGGGAGGACGTGGGCGGTGCCGGCCCGCGAACGCACCTCGTCGCGCTCGGCAACCGCCGGGGCGCCGGAGGCCGGCTGCGCGTCGGGCGCGCCGTCATCGCGGACCTGCTCGACATCGGCGCGGTCACCCGAGCCGTGCGCGACGCCGGCCTTGCCGTCGGCGACGGCCCGCTGCCGCCCGAGGTGCGCTCGCGCATCATCGCGACCTACGTGAAATACCAGGAGCCGGTCGACGGTCGCATCCGCGGGCGGCGGCTGGTGACCGACGACCCCGTGTACGTCAAGAACCTGAAGACCGTGGTCGCCAGCGCGTTCTCCGCGATGCTGCAGGACAACATGATCTGGATCTCCGCGGGCGGCGTCCAGCAGGGACCTCCGGGCGGAGGGACCCTCGCCATCGTCCTCGACGTGAGCTGACCGTCGGCACCGATGAGAACGCGGCGGCAGGATGCCGGAGACCACTCAGCCATGGGTCTGTCTCCGACATCCCGCCGCCGCGGGTCTTGGTGGATCCGGCCCCTCTCCCCCGCCGGCGCAGTGGCCGAGGGACCGGATCACGTCTGTGCGAAGCGCCGCTCAGGCGCTCGCGAGGCGGTAGCGCAGCGAGGCGAGCTCGGTGGTGAGCGCCGCCGGGAGGCGGTCGCCGAACGTCGCGAAGAACTCCTCGGTCGAGTCGGCCTCGCGGGTCCACGACGCGGTGTCGACGCTGAACAGCTCGTCGAGATCCTCATCGGTGACATCCGCACCCTCGAGGTTGAGATCCTCGATCTTCGGCAGGCGGCCGATCGGGCTGTCCACGGCGCCGACCTCGCCCTCGATGCGACGGATGATCCAGTCGATCACGCGGGCGTTGTCGCCGAACCCGGGCCACAGGAAGCGGCCGTCCGAACCACGGCGGAACCAGTTCACCTGGAAGATGCGCGGCGCCTTGTCGAAACGGACAGCGCGGCCCATCTTCAGCCAGTGCGCGAAGTAGTCGCCCATGTTGTAGCCGCAGAAAGGCAGCATCGCGAACGGGTCGCGGCGCAGCTCGCCGAGGGTGCCCTCCGCTGCGGCCGTGCGCTCGGACGAGATGGTCGCCCCCAGGAACACCCCGTGGCTCCAGTCCGTCGCCTCGACGACCAGCGGAACGTTCGTGGCGCGGCGGCCGCCGAAGAGGATCACGTCGAGAGGCACGCCCTCGGGGTCCTCCCAGTCCTCCGCGATCTGCGGGCACTGCGCCGCCGACACGGTGAAGCGCGAGTTCGGGTGCGCGGCGGGACGACCGGAATCCGGAGTCCACGCGTTGCCCTCCCAGTCGATGAGGTTCGCGGGGGCCTCGTCGGTCAGACCCTCCCACCACACATCGCCGTCGGGGCGCAGCGCCACGTTCGTGAAGATCGTGTTGCCCCACAGCGTCTCGACCGCGGTGACGTTGGTCGACTCGCCGGTGCCCGGTGCGACGCCGAAGAAGCCCGCCTCGGGGTTGATCGCACGCATGCGGCCATCGGCGCCGGGGCGGATCCAGGTGATGTCGTCGCCGAGCGTCTCGACCTTCCAGCCGGGGATCGTCGGGCGCAGCATCGCGAGGTTGGTCTTGCCGCACGCCGACGGGAACGCGGCGGCCACGTGGTAGGCCTTGCCCTCGGGCGAGATCACGCGGATGAGCAGCATGTGCTCGGCCATCCAGCCCTCGTCGCGGGCGAGCACCGAGGCGATGCGCAGCGCGAAGCACTTCTTCGCGAGGATCGCGTTGCCGCCGTAGCCGGAACCGAAGGAGTACACCTCGAGCGTGTCCGGGAAGTGCACGATCCACTTCTCGTCGTTGCACGGCCACGTGGTGTCGGCTTCGCCCTCGGCGAGCGGGGCGCCGACCGAGTGCACGGTGCGCACCCACTGGGTGCCCTCCGCGATCTGGCGGACGACGGCGGTGCCGACGCGGGTCATGATGCCGATCGACGCGACGGCGTAGGCGCTGTCGGTGATCTGCACGCCGATCTGCGAGATCGGTCCGCCGACCGGGCCCATCGAGAACGGCACGACGTACATCGTGCGTCCGCGCATCGAGCCCTCGAAGATCTCGTTCATCTTCGCGTGCATCTCCGCCGGGTCCGCCCAGTTGTTCGTCGGGCCGGCGTCGATCTCCTTCTCGGAGGCGATGAAGGTGCGCCCCTCAGTGCGGGCGACGTCGCTGGGGTGCGAGCGGGCCAGGTAGGAGCCGGGACGCCACTCCGGGTTCAGCTTGATGAGCTTGCCCTCGTCGACGAGCTCGTGCAGCAGGGCGTCGTTCTCCGCGGCGGATCCGTCGATCCAGTGCACGCGGTCGGGCTGGGTCAGGGCACGGATCTCCTCGACCCACGCCGACAGCTCGGCGAAGGCCGGTGTGTCGTACTCGGGAGCCGCACCGTACTCGCGCACGGGGGCGAGGGGGGAGATCCGCGGGGTGGACGTCTCGGCGATAGCCATGGTCTGCTCCTTAGAAGAGTGGGGCGTTGGATCCAGTTTGACGACCAATCGACGGTGTTTTGCGTCATTTGCGATCGCAAGAACACAAATTCTTTCGCTATGCTCAAGGAATGGCCTCCGGACTCGAGCTCACCACCCTCGGACATCGCATCCGACACCACCGCACGCGCAGCGGCATGACCCTGGACGAGCTGGGCGCCGCCGTCGGCGTCGCCGGATCGCAGCTGAGTCTCATCGAGAACGGCAAACGGGAGCCGAAGCTCTCCCTGCTGCAGGCGATCGCCGATGCGACCGGCACCGAGGTGAGCGACCTCATCTCGGGCGAGCCGCCGAACCGGCGCGCCGCATTGGAGATCGAGCTCGATCGCGCGCAGTCCAGCTCCGTGTTCCGCCAGCTCGGCATCGCCCCGGTGCGGGTGAGCAAGGGCATGCCGGACGAGACGATCGAGTCGATCCTGGGCCTGCACCGCGAACTGCATCGCCGCGAGCGCGAGGCGATCGCCACGCCGGAGGAGGCACGGCGGGCCAACACCGAGCTGCGCCTGAAGATGCGCGCGCTCGACAACCATCTGCCCGAGATCGAGGCACTCGCGGAGAAGCAGCTGAAAGCGGCGGGGCACTCCTCGGGCGCCCTCACCCACCGCACCGTGAGCATCATGGCCGAGCAGCTCGGCTTCGAGTTGCTGTACGTCGACGACCTGCCGCACTCGACGCGCTCGGTCACGGATCTGGAGCACGGGCGGATCTACCTCCCGCCGGCGTCGATCCCCGGCGGCCACGGCCTGCGCTCGATGGCCCTGCAGGCGATGGCGCATCGGATGCTCGGACACACTCCTCCCACCGACTACGCCGACTTCCTGCAGCAGCGACTCGAGATCAACTACTTCGCCGCATGCTGCCTGATCCCGGAGACGGCGGGGGTCGCCTTCCTGCAGCAGGCGAAGAAGGACCGCAACCTGGCCGTCGAGGACTTCCGCGACGCGTTCGGCGTGACCCACGAGGCCGCCGGCATGCGGATGACCAACCTCATGACGAAGCACCTGGACATGCGGCTGCACTTCCTGCGCGTCGACGAGTCGGGCGCGCTCACCCGCGTGTACGAGAACGACGATCTGCCGCTGCCGATGGATGTGACCGGATCCGTCGAGGGTCTCACCGTGTGTCGCAAGTTCTCGGCGCGGGCGGCCTTCAGCCAGCGCAACCGCACCACCGAGCACTACCAGTACACGGACACTCCGTCGGGAACGTTCTGGTGCTCCACCCAGACCGGATCCACCGACGGCGGCGGCTTCTCGATCACGGTCGGCGTGCCGTTCGACGACGCCCGGTGGTGGCGCGGGCGGGAGACCACGGATCGCGCACAGTCCACCTGCCCCGACGAGGCGTGCTGCCGCCGCCCGCCGGCAGGGATCGCGGAGCGCTGGAACGACAAGGCCTGGCCGAGCGCCCGTGTGCACACGCACATGTTCTCGCCGCTCCCCCGCGGCGCGTTCCCGGGCGTCGACGACAACGAGGTGTACTCCTTCCTGGATCGGCACGCGGCCCAGTAAGGGCGGTCCGGCCAGGGGGCTCGTGCGGACGGCCGGGGGCACGTGCGGACGTGCGGCGTGCGAACGGGCGGACGGGCGGCGGGTGTGGCATGCCGGCGCGCGACACCTGCAGGACCCTGCGACGGATGCACGACGGATCCCCCGTTCCCGTCGTGCATCCGTCGCGGCGTCGTGCATCCGTGTCGGGAGCACCGGTGCGGGATCCTCGGCTAGCTTCGGAGCATGCCCCTTGCCCTCGTCACCGGCGCCGCGCGCGCCGACAGCATCGCGGCGGGGATCGTGCCGCGCCTGGAACGCAGCGGGTGGACCGTCGTCACCAGCGACCTCGACGACGCCCGCTTCCCGGCCGACCTGTCGACCGCGGACGGCCCTGACGCCCTCATCGCCGCGGTGATGCGCGAGCACGGGACGATTTCGGCCCTGGTGCTGAGCCATGCCCACGACGTGGAGTCGGGGATCCTCGACACGACCGCGGACAGCTTCGATCGGCACGTCGCGGTCAACGCGCGTGCGACGCTCCTGCTGATCGCGGCGTTCGCACGGCAGGCCGCGCCTGAGGGCGGGGCCATCGTCGCGCTCACGAGCGACCACGTGACCGGGAACCTGCCCTATGGCGCGTCCAAGGGCGCGCTCGACCGCATCGTCATCTCCGCGGCGCGCGAGCTCGGACCTCGCGGGATCTCCGCGAACGTGCTGAACCCGGGTCCGATCGACACCGGATGGATGGACGACGCGACCCGCGCGCACCTGGCGGGCCTCACCCCGCAAGGGCGCCTCGGCCGACCGGCCGATGTCGCGGCCCTCGTCGACTTCCTCGTTTCGCCCGAGGGACGCTGGGTGTCCGGCCAGCTGCTCAAGTCCGACGGCGCCTTCTCCGCCGAATTCTGAATCGGCGCCCGGCGCAGGGCCGGGGCAGGAGCCGGGCGGCGGCAGGTGCAGGATGGTGGCCGGGGCGGCGGCAGGTGCAGGATGGTGGCCGGGGCGGCGGCAGGTGCAGGGGATGGCGCCTGGCGTGTGAGCGGCGGGCGGCGTTCTGGGCGGCCGGCGCGCGACACCTGCCCGATCCTGCGACGGATGCACGACGGATCCGCCGTTCTCGTCGTGCATCCGTCGCGTGATCGTGCATTCGTCGCACGACCCGGCCGACCCCGGCCGACGCCCGACGACGCGGATCGGTCGGTACTCGTCCGCCGATCCGTGGGCTCAGTGCGCCGAGACGAAGTCGGCGTAGCGGCGCAAGGCTGCGAAGACGGCGGCCGGCTCCGGCGCCGGCTCCCCCTCGAAGAGCTCTGGGATCGGATCGTCGCGGTGCCGGCCGACGGCGGCGGAATGCGACCAGGCGCCGGCGATGCGTCCGCCGGCGAGCAGGCACGCGCGCACCATGCCGTTCTTGCCGGGGCCGATCGACGCCATGCTCCGCGCCGATGCCACGGGCGAGCGATCGGCGTACGAGATGTAGTACTCGTCGAACATCGGCAGGGCGAGGGCCCCGGCATCGTCCGCCCCCGCGGCGCGACGCGGGCGGGCCGCACCGAGGAACACGCCCTCCGCCTGCTCCGTCACGCGGGGGCGCCCCCGCTCCGCCGCCTCGCGCGCCACGGTGATCGGCAGTCCCGACCACCATGCGAAGTCATCGACCGTCGCAGGACCGTGTCCTTCGACGTAGCGCACGAAGAGCTCCGCGAGCGGATCGGCGGGCGGCGTCGTCTCTGGGATCCATTCCTCCGCCAGCACGAACAGCTGCTCACGGGAGACCGCGTCGTCGCGGTGCACCACGGGCCCCTGCACCAGGATGCCGCGCACGTTGAGCGCGTAGATGAGGTGCACGCCGCGCTGACCCGCCGGATCGATGCCGATCTCCGCGAGGTCGTCGAACAGCTGCGCCCTGGTGCGCCCGCCGTCGGCCAAGCGCTCGCGGAACGCCGCCTCGACGCGGGCGATGAGGGCGTCGTCGATGCCGAGCTGGCGCTGGCGGGTCGCGTCCTGGCGGAGCTGGCGATCGCCGGTCACCGACAGCACCCAGCGCAGGTCTTCGGCGGGGATCACGTGCAGTGTGCCCCGCATGGTGTGGGTGCGCACGAGCTCGCCACGGTCGAACGCGGCGTCGACGGCGGCGAGTGTCGGCGCACCGGACGATCGGATGCCGAGCGCCCAGCGGCCGGCGATGAATTCCTGGCCCTGCACGGCGAGCATGTGCCGGGCGGCGGCGACCGGGGTGCGCGCAGGGGCGGTGAGCCGGTGCGAACGGAGCCGTTCGCTCAGAAGAGCCGTCATGGACCCATCATGCCGTGCGGTCCCGACATCGGCCGGGTGCCGCGGACAGCGCCGCGCACGGGGTGCGGACACCGCGGCGCGGGCGCGGATCCGTTCGGATCCGATGAGTTCCCTATGACGATGCTCAAGACGACCGATTCTTGGGCTTCTCTGTCAAACCCGCGCCGACGATGGTGCCATGGCAACGCTCACCACCCTCAGCCCGGTCCCGCGACGTGTCGCCGCGCCGGCCCGCCGGCTGCGCCCGGCGCTCTGGCGGATGGCCGCGGTGACGCTGATCTGGGCGACGAGCCTGTTCGTGCTCGCGCTCTGGGTGAGTGGCGCCGGGGTCCAGTCCCTGCTGGCTGTCGACGGCGACACGCTCACGACACTAGGCCGCCTGACCGGCCTCGTGTCGGCGAACCTGCTGCTGTACCAGGTGCTGCTGATGGCCCGCGTACCCGTGTTCGAGCGCGGCTTCGGCCGGGACGGCATCACCCGGCTGCACCGCCTCGTCGGGTTCTGGTCGTTCTGGCTGCTGCTGGCGCACCTGGTGCTCATCACCGCCGGGTACGCGATCACGTCGCACACCAACGTGCTCGTGCAGGCCTGGGACTTCGTCTGGGACTACCCCGGCATGCTGCTCGCAACGGCCGGCACGGGACTGCTGGTCCTCGTCGTTGTCACATCGATCCGCCGGGCGCGCCGCCGGCTGCGCTACGAGTCCTGGCATCTGCTGCACCTGTACGGCTACCTCGGCGTGGGCCTCGCGATCCCGCACATGCTCTGGACCGGCGCCGACTTCACCGCCTCCGCCGGCGCGACGTTCTACTGGTGGGCGCTGTGGGTGTGCACGGCGGCGTGCGTGCTGTGGTTCCGGGTCGCGGTGCCGCTGATCCGCAGCGCCCGGCACGGCCTCCGTGTGGTCTCCGTGTCCCCCGACGGTCAGGACGGGGTGTCGGTCCGCGTGGCCGGTCGCGACGTGCGTCGTCTCGGCGCCCGCGCCGGGCAGTTCTTCATCTGGCGTTTCGTGGACGGACCCGGCTGGACCCGCGGCCACCCGTTCTCCCTCGCGGCGGATCCCGCCGGTGACGAGCTGGTCATCTCGGCCCGTCGCGTCGGCGACGGGACCGATCGGCTGACCGAGCTGCGTCCGGGCACGCGGGTCATGGTGGAAGGCTCCTACGGCCACATGACCGGCGAGCGCCGGAGCGGCTCGCGCCTGCTCATGCTCGGCGCCGGGGCGGGCGTCGCACCTCTCGTCGCGCTGCTCGAGTCGGAGCCGTACGCGCCAGGAGAGGCGATCCTCGTCACCCGCGACCACTCCGCCTCTCACGGACTGCGCCGCGCGGAGATCGACCGGCTCGCGGTCTCCCGAGGGCTCGTGCACTACACGCTGCACGGGCGCCGTGCCGAGACGGGCACGAGCTGGGTGCCCGCCACGCACGCCGAGTGGGACGGTGCGCAGCTGCTGCAGCGCATCGCCGGAGACCTGTCCCTGTACGACGTGTACCTGTGCGGACCCGTCCCGTGGATGCAGAGCATCCGCCGCGACCTGCGCGCCGCCGGCGTCCCCGCCGAACGCATCCACAGTGAGGCCTTCGCCGTCTGAGCGGCGGATGACGGATCCGAGAGCGAGAGAACCATGAAGAAGATCGTCTACGCCGTCCTCGCCACGCTGACCGGGCTGGTCCTGCTGTTCAGCTACCGCACCTCCCTGGAGGCGGTCGCCCCGGCCGCGAGCGGCACCGCCGGCACGGCGAAGAGCACGACCGGATCCGCCACCGGGACGACTTCGGGCAGCACGTCCTCCGGGGCGTCGTCCGGCTCGTCGGCGTCGGCGTCCGGCAGCTCCTCCGGATCGTCCTCCTCCACGACCTCCGGATCCGGATCCGCCACGACCTCGACCGGCCTCAAGGACGGCACGTTCACCGGCCAGGCCGCCGATACCCGTTACGGCGCCGTGCAGGTCGCGATCACGGTGTCCGGAGGGCAGATCACCGACGTGTCGGTGCCGCAGTACCCGAACACCGAGCGCCGTGACGAGGAGATCAACGCGCAGGCGATCCCGATCCTCGTCTCGGAGACCAAGAGCGCCCAGTCGGCGCAGATCGACATGGTCTCGGGCGCCACGTTCACCTCGGACGGCTACACCCAGTCGCTGCAGAGCGCGATCGACCAGGCGAAGGCATGAGCACCGTGGCACGGCCCGTGCAGCCGCCGTCTTCCGAGCACGCGCGCACGGCCGGACCTCGGCGCCACGTCGTCACCGCGGAGCTCATGGGTACCGTCGCGAGCGCGCATGTGCTCACCGCCTCCTCTTCCCCCGCCCCGGACGTCGTCGCACGGATCGCCGCCGCGCAGTCGGCGGCGATGGACGAGCTGCACGAGATCGACGCGCTGTTCTCCCCGTTCCGCGCCGACTCGCAGATCTCGCTGCTGCGCGCGGGCTCGTTGCGTCCCGAGGATGCGGATCCGCGGATCCTCGAGGTGTCGGAGGCCTGCGTCCGCCTCGCGTCGGCCAGCGGAGGGCGGTTCGACGCGAACCGGCACGGCTGGTTCGACCCGACCGGGTACGTCAAGGGCTGGGCCGTCGAGCGAGCGGCCTTCCGGCACCTCGCTCCGCTGCTGGCCGAGGACGGTGTCCTCGCGGCGGGGCTCTCCGCAGGCGGCGACATGCAGCTGGTCACGGCGCCCGGTGCGGACTGGGTCTGGACCGTCGGCATCGCGGATCCACTCCGCCCCGGCGCCGTGCGGGCACAGGTGCCGTTGCGGGAGGGCGCCGTCGCGACCTCCGGGCCGGCCGAGCGCGGGGCGCACATCGTCGATCCCCGCACGGGACACGCCGTGCGCGATGCCCCCACGGCGACCGTGATCGCCGAGCACCTGAGCGACGCCGACGCCTGGGCGACGGTCGCCGTGGTCGCGGGCTTCGACGACCTCACCTGGCTGCGCGCCGCCCCCGACTGCTCCGGGATGCTGATCGCGGCGGACGGTCGCATCCGCCGCTGGGCGCACGGGGTGGAGGTCGCCGCGGTCGCCACGGAGCCCGCCCTCCTCCGCTGAGCACGGGGCGACCGTTTCCTCGCTCAGCGACCGGTGGCGAGGGGAAGTCGCAGCAGGAACGTGGTGCCGGCGTCCGACGTCTCCTCGATCGCGACCGACCCGCCGTAGCGCGTCGCCACGTCGCGCACCAGCGCGAGACCGAGCCCGAATCCGCGGCGCCTTCCGGTCTCGGGGCCGCGGGCGAACCGCGTGAAGATCCGCTCCCGATCCTCGACCCCGACGCCGGGGCCGCGGTCGGCGACCCGGAATTCCGCGAAGCCGCGCCCCGGGCCGCTGCCGGGTCGCGCCGAGACCACCACCGACGAAGCCCGCGGCGCGTGCTGCACGGCGTTGTCGAGCAGGGCCGTGCACAGGCGGGTCAGGGTGACGTCGGGCACGGCGACGGTCAGGCCGGACGCGACCTCCGTCTGCAGCACCACCTCCGCGCTCTCGGCGATCGGCAGAATCAGGTCGACCGCGCCGTTCACCGCGGCCGAGGCGTCCGACACCGCCGTCGGCACAGGCCCCTGGTCCGCCTGCGCGGCGAGCAGGAGCTCGGTGAGGATGTCGTCCATGGCGGCGGTGTCGCCGCGCAGACGAGCGAGGGCATCGCCGATGTCGTCGCCGCGCGCGACCCTCCGCTGCAGGATCTGCACCCGGCTGGACAGGGCCGTGAGCGGGGTGCGCAGTTCGTGGCTCGCGTCGGCCACGAAGTCGCGCTGAGCCTGCAGCGCGACCTCCAGTGGGGCGACCGCGCGCCGAGCAGCGAACCAGGCGATCAGCCCGAGCAGCGCCACCCCCACGATCCCCAGCACGATCACCCACGGCAGCACCCGGTCCACGTCCACGACCACGTGATCGGGATTGTCGACGGGCAGGCCGCCGGGCCGGGGTCCTGCCGTGACGCGGTCGTCTCCCTGGGGACGTGAGGTCGCGAGGATCACCGCGACGAGTATCCCGACCCCGGCCGCGATCACGATGGCCGAGGCGACCCCCGTCCACACTCCGATCTGCCGGGCCGAGCGACGCACCCGGTCCCGGTCGGCGGATCCGCTCACGATGTCGTCCCCCGTCGGCGGGTGCCGCGGATCATCCCGGATCCCCCGCCCGATAGCCGCGCCCGCGCACGGTGTCGATCATCTCGGACGTGGTCTTGCGCCGGATGTA
Source organism: Microbacterium sp. Au-Mic1 (assembly GCF_021341785.1). Classification (GTDB taxonomy): domain Bacteria; phylum Actinomycetota; class Actinomycetes; order Actinomycetales; family Microbacteriaceae; genus Microbacterium. Next base: position 87,557 of record NZ_JAJTTF010000014.1, on the reverse strand, counting down.
GTGCACATAGGTGTCGACGGTTCCGACGCCGTCCGCCGAGGAGAAGACTCCGCGCAGGATCTCCTCGCGGCTGAACACGCGCTCGGGGCTCGCGGACAGGAACTCCAGGAATGCGGCCTCCGTGGCCGTCAGCGACACCCGAGCGCCGGTGGGCGAATGCAGCACCCAGGAATCGGGGATGAACGTCCACTCGCCGATGGCCCGACGACGGCCCTCCGCCTGGAAGCCGCGGCGCAGCGCGCGGAGTCGTGCCAGCAGCTCGTCGAAGTCGAAGGGCTTGGTGAGGTAGTCGTTGGCGCCCGCGTCCAGCCCCTCGACGCGATCCGGAACGGCGCCCAGCGCCGTCAGCATGAGCACGGGCGTGGTGATCCGCGCGGTGCGGACCGCCTCGACGAGGCGCGCCCCGTCCATTCCCGGCAGGCGGCGATCGACCAGCATCACGTCGTAGCGCTCGTCGAGCGCGCGGCGCAGAGCGACATCGCCATCGGACACGTGATCGACGGCGTACGTCTCGCCGAGCACCTCGAGGGTCATCTCGGCGATGTCCGCGTCGTCCTCCACGTAGAGGAGTCTCGGCCGGGCGTCGATCATGCAGGCCTCCTGTCCTCAGGATTGCACCACACGCGTTCCAAGACGAGGCCCAGGAACGCCCGATTCGGGGCGCCCTCTACGCAATCGGGGCGCGTCCCACCGGGAAGATCCGGCGGGACGCGCCCCAGAATGTGAAGACGGACCCCACACAGCGGGGAGCCGCCCGATGCGAGCGCTCAGCCCTGCAGCGTGACCTCGCGGCGCACCGGGAGCACGACCGGGTGGGATCCGGCCATGACCTCGAGCACGCGGATGACCTGGCTGGAGTAGCCGAACTCGTTGTCGTACCAGACGTAGAGGATCACGTCGGTGCCGTTCGCGATGGTCGCGAGACCGTCGACGATGCCGGCGCGATGCGAGCCGACGAAGTCGGTGGAGACGACCTCGGGAGATTCCACGTAGTCGATCTGCTGGCGCAGCTTCGAGTGCAGCGACACGCGGCGCAGGTAGTCGTTGATCTCGGCCTTCTCGGCGGGGCGCTCCAGCGTCAGGTGCAGCACGGCGAGCGACACGTCCGGGGTGGGCACGCGGATCGCGGACCCGGTGAGCTTGCCGGCGAGCTCGGGAAGCGCACGGGCGACGGCCTTCGCGGCACCGGTCTCGGTGATGACCATGTTAAGCACGGCGGAGCGGCCACGGCGGTCGCCGGAGTGGAAGTTGTCGATGAGGTTCTGGTCGTTCGTGAACGAGTGCACCGTCTCGACGTGACCGCGCACGATCCCGTACGCCTCATCGACCGCCTTCAGCACCGGCGTGATCGCGTTCGTCGTGCAGGATGCGGCGGAGAGGATCCGGTCGGCGTCCTCGATGGTGTCGTGGTTGATGCCGTGCACGATGTTCTTCAGCTCGCCCTTGCCCGGCGCGGTGAGCAGCACGCGTGCCACGCCGGTCGACTCCAGATGGCGGCTGAGGCCGGCCTCGTCTCGCCAGCGGCCGGTGTTGTCGACGACGATCGCGTCGTGGATGCCGTAGGCGGTGTAGTCGATCGTCGCCGGGTCGTTGGAGTAGATGACCTGGATCCGGGTGCCGTTCGCGATGAGCTGCGAGTTCTCCTCGTCGACGTCGACGGAGCCCTCGAAGCGGCCGTGCACGGAGTCGCGCAGCAGCAGCGACGCACGCTTGACGAGGTCGTTCTCGGCGCCCTTGCGCACGACGATCGCACGCAGGCGCAGCCCGCTGCCGCCGCCCGTGTGCGCGATGAGGATGCGGGCGAGCAGACGCCCGATGCGGCCGAAGCCGTAGAGCACGACGTCGGTGGGCTCGGCGGCGCCGGAGGACTCCCCGAGCGCCGGGGCGAGCTCGGCGCGCAGCCGCTCGAGAAGGGCCGCGTCATCGCCCTCCACCTTCTCGACCAGCCGGCCGACGTCGAGCGATGCGGCCGAAGGCGCCAGCTCGCGCAGCGCCTCGAGCACGGCGAGGGTGTCCTCCAGGGCGAGCTCGTCGTGGCCGAGGGCGGCGACGCGCTCGTGCACCTCGAGGATCTCCGTGGTGGACAGGCCCAGCAGACGGTGCCCGTGCAGCGACGTCACCACGTCACGATCGCGGTTCAGCCCGCCGATCAGCGGGATCATCCGCTCTGCGAGTTCTTCTCTGGCCTTCCAGTCGTCGCGGCGCGCGGCGAAGTCGTTCATCAGCGTCCTTGCAAGCAGATGCGCCAGGGGTCGGTGGCGCGGAATCGGGAGGGGCGGATCCGCCCTCTTCCAGGGTAGGCGTCGGCGAAGCCGCGACTCGGCCGATCCGGAGCGCAAGAACAGCCGTTCTTTGCTCTGGACGCAAGCGCTCGATGCGCTTCACGCGTTTCGGGGAGCAATGTTTGCCGTCCTGACGCCCAGAACGCGACGAACATCGCTCCTCGAAACCCGAGGGTCCTTTCGTCTACACTAGTGGAATAATGACTGCAACTCCCCTCGGCGACGACGCCGACCTTCTCCTGCACGGCGGACGGATCCGCACCCTCGATGCGCACGGATCCGTCGTCGATGCGCTCGCGATCCGCGACGGACGCGTCATCGCCGTCGGGGCGGACGCCCGCGCACTCAGCGCGGCCCAGACCCTTGACCTCGACGGTCGCACCGCCATCCCCGGCGTGAACGACGCGCACCTGCATGCCGCCTGGCTCGGCGCGCGCTGGCCTCACCTGTTCTTCTCCGACGGACCGGCGCACGAGCAGCCGTCCGGCCGGCTGGTGCGCACCGACGCCGACCGTCGGGACGCCCTGCGCAACGCGTGGCGCCTGCTCGCCGAGCTCGGCATCACGAGCTACACCGAGCCCGGGATCGGACCGGGCGAGGACGCGGGCGAGACGGGATGCTTCGGCACCGCGATGATGGACGCCTATCTCGACCTGCACCGCGCGGGCGCCCAGACCGCGCGCGTCACGCTGTTGCGCCTGTTCGGAGAGCTCGACGGCACGGCCGACCTGGCCGCTTTCGAACACGGGATCCGCGCACCCAAGCCGGACACCGACCCGCGCTGGCTCGCCGTCACCGGCGTGAAGATCTTCGCCGACGGGATCCCTCCGATGAGCACCGCCTGGGTCAGCGAGCCGTATCCCGACGGCACGTCGGGCGAACTGCTGCCCCAGGGTGCCGCGGGGGCGCTGCACGCCTACCGACGCATGATCACCCTCGCCATCGAGCAGGGCGAGCAGGTCGTGGTGCACGCCACGGGCGACCGGTCGATCGAGGAGTTCCTGCGGGTGCTCGAGGCGCACCCTCGCGCCGCCACCGCGCCGCACTACGTCGTACACGCCGACCTCGCGACGCGCGCGCAGATCGAGCGCATGCGTGCCGTCGGCGCCGGGTTCGCCGTGCAGCCGCTGATCGCCGAGCACACCCGCGCGTGGGCGGGGATGCAGCTGGGACCGGAGCGCGCCGCTGCCGCCTGGCCGCTGCACGCGATGATCGCCTTGGGCGCCCTCACCACGATCACCAGCGACGCTCCGATCGCGACCCCGGACTGGCGCATCGGGCTCGATGCGTCGCTCGTCCTGCTCGGCCGCGACGACGCGGAGACCCGTGCGGCTCTGCTGCGCAGGATCACCGTCGACCCGGCACAGCAGGACGGGGCATCCGCCTGGAAGGGCTCCCTCGATGTCGGCAAGGTCGCCGACATCACGGTGCTGGACGAGGATCCGGCCGAACCCGGACGCGCGTTCGCCGGGATCGGCATCGCCCGCACGATCGTCGACGGCCGGACGGTGTTCGCGCGGGGCTGATCCCCGGCTCCGCGCCGGGCCGTGACGCGTCGAGTGCACCGTATCCTGCCGAACGCACGGCTTCGTCATGCGCACGAGCCGTGCACTCGGCGGCTTCCCGTGCACTCGGCGCCCCTCTCCAGTCTCTCGCGGCTCGGCGCGCCTCACGACGTCCCGCGGCGCTGATCCCCCGCGCGGGAAAGGGGCGGGCGACGTGTCCGCTCGTCGCCCGCCCGAGGATCCGGTCCCGTCCGCGAGAGCCGGATCCTGCTGCGCCAACTCGCCGCGCACAGGAGCCGGGGCGAGGCAGCGCCGCTCTCACACCGCCGTGGCGATGAGCACCCGCGGGCTCGCCGGGAGGGCGATCTTCTCGCGCACGTCCCAGCCCGCGTCTTCGAGCCAGCCGCGCACCTGCGCCTCGGGGTAGACGATGGTGCCGTCGATCACGAGGTACTCCCCCGCGTGCAGGGCATCGATCGCGCGCTGAGACGCATCGTCGTCGAGGAAGAAGTCGAGCACGGTCAGGGTGGCGCCCGGAACCGCCGCGGCCCGGAGGTTGCGGAAGATCTGGGCGTTCTCCTCGGCGGAGAAGCGGTGGATTACGTGATTCGCGAGCACCGCGTCGTAAGCGCCCTGCGGCTGCGTGGTCGCCGTGTCGCCGATCTCGACCGCGGTGCGGTCCGCCACACCCGCCGCCTCGACCGCCTCCGCCACGCCGCCCTCGAACCCGGGGGCGTAGAGGAACGTGGTGCGCAGGCCCGGGTTGCGCCGCATCGCCTCGAGCGCGAAGCCCGCCGACAGGCCGCCGAAGTCCAGCGCGTTCGTCGCGGCCGAGAGGTCGACGAGGCGACCGAACTCCTGCGCGTGCAGGGCGTTGTACGTCATGACGCCGGCCATGAACGTTCCCCAGCGGGCGTCGTCCATCTGCAGGTCGCCGGGCTCGGTCGTGTCGACGGTGTGTGCGAACTGCAGCCAGTGCGGGTAGCTGATCTCGCCGAGGAAGGTGAGGAACGGCGCGAGGTCGAGGGCCGAGGCGTCACCGGCCAGGTAGGCGGCGGCGTCCGGCTCGAGCGCGTAGCGGCCCGCGGTGCGGGTCAACAGGCCCTTGCCCGCCATCGCGTCGGCCAGGATGCGCGCGACGCGGTCGCTCACGCCGGTACGCTCGGCGATGGCCGGGACCGTGTCGGCGCCGTCCGCGATCGCCGCGAACAGGCCGATCCGGCTCGCCTCGAAGAGCTGCTTCGAAGCCATGTAGCCGGTCGCGATGTCCAGGATCCGCGCGGCGTCGGGGGTGGTCGTCATGTGTCATGCCTTTCGTGTTTCTACGATTGTAGGAATTAACAGGTAGGGGTGTCCAGGGGAATGTCAGGGAACCGCGTTTCGTCTCGGGCGCCTCCGGCGTCCTCGCTCAACGGCCCCGGCAGGGCACCCGGACTCAGGCCAGGAAGTCCGCCACCGCGGCGCGGAACTCCGGGGCGTGCAGGGCCGCGAGGTGATCCCCGGGGACGCGCCCGACACGGGAGTCCGGCACGGCCGCCGCGAGCACGTCGATGCCCTGCGCCATCGGGTCCTCGGTCCCGCCGAGCAGCAGCACGGGCTGCGCGGGCGCTTCGGCGGCCGGGTCGAACGGCTCGGACGCGAGCCCCTCGATGAGATCGAGCAGCGCCTCGGGGCGGTTCCCGGGCAGCGTGGTCATCCCCAGGATCATGCCGGTGATCGGATCCGCCGGCGCCGGTCCTCCGGCGAGCGCGGTGCGCGCCGCGGGCAGGTCGACCATCGCGAACGGCTCCATCGGGCTGAGCCCGCCGAGCACGAGACGGCGCACCGCGACGGCGGGGTGCCCGGCGAGCGCCCAGGCCAGACGCGCGCCCAGCGAGTAGCCGACGACGTCGATCTCCTCCCCCGGTGCGGCCGTGGCGACGGCGTCCGCGAGCAGATCGACCACGCGCGAGGTGCTGAGCACTCCGGCCGCGGGGCTGTCCCCGTGCGCGGGCAGATCCACGAGCACGGCCGGGCGATCCGCAAGGACCGGCCCCCACTCCGCGGCAAGCCAGTCGAGCCGGGCGCGCGATGCGAAGCCGTGCAGGAACAGGACCGGCCGACCGGTCCCCTTCCGACGGACGACGGACAGGGCGATCTCGGGTGCGCCGGTCATCGGGCGCCCTCCTCTCGATGAAGCGTGGAGGCCGCCCGGAAGCCGGTCAGCGCAGCCGCGCGAGGAACTGGTCGATGTAGGCCTGATAGTCGGGGATGCGATCGCCCTCGGGATACATGAGGTTGATCACGGTCGCCCCCACCGCGACGGAGATGAACTCGTTCGCCATCGCGATGTAGTCTTGGTCGCGGATCGCGCCGGCATCCCGCGCGGCCTCCATCCGCTCCACGAGCATGGATCTCCAGCGCGCCAGGTGCACCTGGTAGAGCTCGGCGAGCGACTCGTTCGACATGGCGTACTCCCAGAGGGCGAGCAGGACACGCCCGCTGGCGATCTCGTCGCGTCCACTCGGAAGAGTGCCGACCAGCACTTGCCGCAGCATCTCCTCCGCATCGAGTTCGGCCGAGATCGACGCCTGCAGCCACAGATCGTGCTCGTGCAGCACGGTCTCGAACGTCGCCGCGACGATGCTCTCCTTGCCCGGGAAGTAGTGCTTCAGGGCGCCGTTCGCGAAGCCCGCCTCGGCGGCGATGCTGCGCATGGTCGCCGCTTCGAACCCGCCCTTGAGGATGATCCCCTTGGCGACCTCGACGATCTCCCGACGACGCTGATCGTGATCGATGATCTTCGGCATGGGTTCCTTCCGACGTGGCGTCCGGCGACGGCGCGCACCTGGGCGCGGACGTGCGGAATCGCTGCCTGCTACCGTACCGGGGCATCCGCGGCCTCGCGCAGCGCCAGCCATTCGGCACGGCGCGTCCTCTGCTTCACGGGGTCGGCGACCGGGGAGGCCAACCGCAGGCGTTCGGCATAGGGGTGCCGCGGCGAGCGGGTGATCTGCTCCCCCGCCCCGGTCTCGACGATCTCGCCGTGGTACATCACCGCGACGCGGTGGCACACCCGGCGCACGACGCCGAGGTCGTGCGAGACGAACAGGTAGGAGACGCCCGTGTCGCGCTGCAGCTCGATGAAGAGGTCCAGGATCGTCGCCTGCGTGGTGAGGTCCAGGGCGCTGACGGGCTCGTCGCACACGATCAGGCGGGGGCGGCGCACGAGAGCCCGGGCGATGGCGATGCGCTGACGCTGACCGCCGGAGAACTCGCTCGGATAGCGGTCCATCGCGGTCTCGGGCAGGCGCACCCGGTTGAGCATCTCCCGTACCCGCGCCTGCGCCTCGGATCCGCCCAGTCCGCTGGTCAGCAGCGGCTCGGACAGGATGTCGCCGATGGTCATCGCCGGGTTCAGGGATCCGTACGGATCCTGGAACACGACCTGCACGTCGGCGGCGAGCGCGCGTCGCTCCGCGCGGCCGAGGGACGTGATGTCCCTGCCGTCGAAGCGGATGCTCCCGCCGGTCACGGGTGCGAGGCCGAGGATGGCCTTGCCGAGCGTGGACTTGCCGGATCCGGATTCGCCGACGAGACCCATGCACTCCCCGGGCGCGACGTCGATCGAGACGCCGTGCAGCGCGCGGAACGCCGACCGGCCGCGGCCGTACTCGACGACCAGGTCCTGCACTTCCAGCAGCGCCGTCATGCGCGCACCTCCGTCGTGTTCTTCGTGCCGGCGGCCTCGTGATCGGCCGCGTCGAGTCCTGCGCGCCCGCCGGCGTCGAGCTCCGCCCGCCCGGCCGCATCGTCGAGGGACGCTGCGATGAGCTCCCGCGTGTACGGCTGCTGCGGGTGGGCGAACAGCGGATCCACGTCGCCCTGCTCGACGATCTCGCCGCCGCGCATCACGATCACGCGGTCGCAGATGTCGGCGACGACGCCGAAGTTGTGCGTGACGATGAGCAGTGCCATGCCGTACTCCTGCTGCAGCTCGCGCAGCAGCTCGAGCACCTCGGCCTGCACGGTGACATCGAGCGCGGTGGTGGGCTCGTCGGCGATGAGGATCGACGGCCGGCCCGAGATCGCGCCGGCGATGAGCACGCGCTGCGCCATGCCGCCCGAGACCTGGTGCGGATAGCTGCGCAGGACCCGGTCCGGATCCGCCAGCCCCACCCGCAGCAGCACCTCGCGCGCCCTGGCCTTCGCATCGGCGGCGCTCATGCCGTGCACGCGGCGCAGCGGCTCGGTGAGCTGGTGGCCGATCGTGTACGACGGGTCGAGGTTGCTCATCGGCTCCTGCGGCACATAGCCGAGCTCGCGGCCGAGCAGGGCCTGGCGCTGCTTCGGCGTCGCCGTCGTGACGTCCTCACCGGCGATGCGGATGGCGTCGGCGGTGCTCGCGCCGCTCGCGGGCAGCAGGTCGAGCACGGAGAAGACGGTCTGCGACTTGCCGGAGCCGGACTCGCCGACGATCCCGACGACCTCGCCGGGGGCGACGTCGAGCGTCACGCCGTGCACGACCTCGACGACGCCGTTCGGCGTCGCGTGGCTCACCCGCAGGTTCTCCACGCGCAGTGCGGATCCCTCCACCGCGTGCCGCACGGTACCCGTCGCGGGAGTGGCGGCGGCCGCGGCGTCCGTGGCCGCAGCGCGGCGGCGGCGCAGCCGCGGGGTGCGCACCTGGGCCAGTTCGGCGAGGGTGGAACCCATGATCGCGAGCACCGCGATCGTCAGGCCGAGCGCGACCGAGGGCCACAGCAGCATGAGCGGATAGGTGAGCATGAGGCGGAAGCCCTCGAGCATCATCGCGCCCCAGCTGGGCACGTTCGAGTCTCCGATGCCGAGGAACTGCAACCCGGCCTGCATGCCCATCGCCATGCCCGCGGTGAGCGCCGTCTGGATGATGACGGGCGGGTAGACGGCGGTGACGACGTGCCGGGAGATGATCCGGGCATCGGAGAGGCCCGACACCCGCGCCGCATCGATGTACGGCTCCTCGCGCACGGTCATGGTCTGCGACCGGGCGATGCGGAAGTAGCCCGGCACCATGAACACGCCGACCGTGACCATGAGCAGCTCGAAGTTGTTGCGGCTGCCCGCGGCGACCACGAGCAGGATGATCATGCCCGGAATCGACTGCAGCGCGTCGCTGACCCACATCGCGATCCGGTCGAACGCGCCACGGAAGTACCCCGCGGCGACGCCGGAGGGGACGCCGATCACGACCGCGGTCACGATCGTGATGAGCGCGCCCCAGATCGTGACGCGCGTCCCGTAGATGAGCCGGCTGAGGATGTCGCGCCCGGTCGAGTCGGCGCCGAGCAGGTGCGCGGCGGACGGCGGCGCCTTGGCGGCGGCGAGGTCGACGAAGTTCGGATCCATCGGGGCGAGCAGCGGGGCGAAGACGCCCACGAGCACGATGAGGACGAAGATCCCGAGCGGGATGTACCCGCCGGGGTGACGGAGGAACCGGCGGAACAGGCCGGAGCGGCGGCGCTGCCTGGCGCGGTCGAACGCGACGCGGATGTCGGTGGTGGTCATGCGACGCGCACCTTCGGGTTGATCCAGCCGAGCACGAGGTCGAGCAGGAGGTTGATGATCACGACGAAGACGATCGACACCACCGTGATGCCGAGGAGCATCGGGATGTCGCCGTTCTGAGAGGACTGGTTGGTCAGCATGCCGATGCCGGGGAGGCTGAAGATCTGCTCCACCACGATGGCGCCGCTGAGCAGGCCGACGAACATGAGGGCGATGACGGTGAGCGCTGCCGGCGAGGCGTTGCGGAGGATGTGCAGGTTCACCCTGGCCGGCGACAGACCGCGACTGCGCAGGGTGCGCACCCAGTCCTGACGGCTCTGCGCGATCACGGCGTTGCGCAGCTGCTCCGAAACGGCGACCACGCCGCCGAGCGCGAGCGAGATCGCGGGGAGCGTGAGCGAGCGGATCCATCCGTCGACGGACTGCGACGGCTGCACGTAGCCGACCGCGGGGAACCACTTCAGCTGCACCGCGAACCACATCACGAGGACGAGGCTCACCCAGAAGCCGGGGAGGGCGAACAGGACGACGGACACGCCCTTGAGGATCCGGTCGAACCAGGTCCCGGGGCGCAGACCCGTGATCATGCCGAAGGCGATGCCGAGCACCGCCGTGATGAGCGTCGCGAAGGTGACGACGGAGAGGGTCACCGGGACCTTGATGGCGAGCTGGGCGCCCACGGGCTGGAAGTTGCGCCAGGAGGATCCGAAGTCGCCGGTGACGAGGTGCGAGAACCAGTCCCAGAACTGCACCAGCAGCGGACGGTCGATGCCGATCTTCGTCGCCAGCGCGGCCTGCTGCGCGGGGCTCGCGGTGGTGCCCAGAAGCGCAGCGGTCGGATCCTTGATCGCCAGGTGCGCGAGGAAGAACGTCGCGACGGAGACGACCACGAGCAGCACGATGCCGGACAGCAGCCGCTTCGCGGTGAACAGGAGCATGAGGACCTCTCGGGGGGTGAGGAGGAACGGGGGCCCGACCTACGACGGGTCGGGCCCCCGGGGCGTCAGCCCTTGGTGATGTAGCGCAGCGTCGGGAACATCATGCCGATGACGGGCTGGACCTTGATGCCGGACACCGAGTAGTAGGTGTTGTCCGCCTGGTACCAGACCGACCACCAGGCCTGGTCGACCAGGGCCTTGTTCAGGTCCTTGATCGCCGCCGTCTGGTCGGCGCCCTTGGTCTCCTGGACCTTCTTCACGAGCGGCGCGAGGACCGCGTTGCTCGCGTAGTCGGGTGCCGGGTTGAACCACTGCTTGGAGGTGACCTGCCGGGCCACCGTCGCCACCTCGTTGCCGTCCATCGCGAGGAACGAGATGAACATCGGGTAGTTCGGCGCGTTCAGCTGGTAGTCGGGCATCTGCATGTTGTCCCAGGTGACCTTGACGCCGATCGCGGTCAGCGCCTGGTCCGCGGCGGGCTTCCACTGCTCGAACACCGGCGACATCGGCATCGAGATGTCGAACCCGTTCGGGTAGCCGGCCTCGGTGAGGAGCTGCTTCGCCTTGTCCACGTTGTACGCGTACTGCTTGTTGAGCGAAGGGTCGTTGATCGAGCCGCCGTCCGGGAACACCTGGTTCGTCGCGGCGCCGGCGCCGCTGCCGACGGCCTTGAGGATCGCGGCGCCGTCGAAGGCGTAGTTCAGCGCCTGACGGACCTTGAGGTCGCCGAGCGCCTTGTTCTTCGCGCCGGTGTGATCGGTGATGACGAGACCGGCCCAGCCGGAGACCCGCGAGACCGTGTTCCAGCCCTGCTGCTGGGCCGCGTCCTTGTTCGTGATGTCGCCGTACTGCACGTTGATCTGGCCGCTGAGCATGGCGTTCTGGCGCGCCGTGGCGTCCATGATCGGGAAGATCGCGAGGTTCTTGAACGAGTACGCCTTCGCGTCCCAGTAGCCGGGGACCTTCGTGAAGTGGTACTCGGATCCGGCGACGCTCTTCGCGCCGTCCAGCGTGTAGGGGCCGGAGCCGACCGGCTGCTTGCCGAGCGTGCCCGCGGCGATCGCCTTGGGCGACATCACGTAGCTGCGGCCGAGTCCCATGAAGTAGAGGATCGTGTCGTCGCGCTGCGTGAGGTTGATCTTGACCGTGTGGTCGTCCACCGCCTCGAAGGACGACACGTTCGTGTAGGCCTCGCCGGAACGGGCGCCCGCCTTGAGGTAGTCGAGGCTCTTCACGACCGCGTCGGCGTCGACCGGGGTGCCGTCGCTGAAGGTCCCGCCCTTGTGCAGGGTCAGGGTGATGCTGAGGTCGTCGGAGGCCACCTCCCACTTCTCCGCGAGGGCGGGGACCGGCTTGCCGTCCTTGTCGAGGGCGACCAGGGCGTCGTAGACCGCGGACAGGTACGGCCCGTCGAAGCCGATGTCGGCCAGGGCCGGATCCCAGGACGTGACGTCCAGGAAGTTGCCGATGTTGAGGTCGTCGGGGGCGTTCGCGACAGCGGCGGCGTCGCTCGTCTGCGTCGTGGCGCCTCCGCCGCCGGAGCAGCTGGTGAGGGCGAGGACCGCGGCCACGGCCGCGGCGATCGCGAGGGGCACTCGTTTCATGGTTCCTTCTCTCGGTGCGGGTTGAGGTGAAGAAGGGTTCGAAGGGCCTTCGGCCGCGCTCCGGGGAGCCATACCGACGTCACTCCGATGTGTCGTTGCGTTTAGTCTACATGTGTGGAAAAAGAACGCAAGCGGTTCTTCTCACGGGACGGACCGAATCCATGACCCTGCGCGAATCACCCTTGTCCGAGCGCGCAGAGCTGTCGCTCGTGCGGCTCGGACGCAGGCGAATCGCGCTCAGTCCGCGACCCGCGCGACCTCGCGGTCGATCTCGCGCAGCTCCGTGACGTCGTGGGCCGAACGCGCGCCGGGCAGGTAGTGGACGGCGAGCTCGGGCCCGTCGAACCGGTAGCTGCGATGCTTCTCGTACAGCTCCCAATCGACGGGACCGCCGTAGTCGTATCCCACGCTGATCCCCGTGAAGGGTGCCATTCCCAGCAGCATCGGCACCGACGGGATCCGCAGGCCGGCCGCGCCGTCGACCTCGAGCTCGACGCTCCAGCGCAGATCGTCCTGCTCCGCCATCCTCAGCACGAGGCGATGCGCGCCCGGCGCGAGCGCCGCGCCGCGGGCGCGATGCATGCGCCCGTAGGCGTTGTAGGACACGAGCGGCGCGCCGTCGTCGATCGCGACGAGGTATCCACCGCCCTGGTCGCCGTGCGCGAGGAGCACGCCGGCGGAGTCGCCCGTGGTGCGCACGTCGATGCGCACCTCGAAGGACCTCAGCACCGTCAGGGCGGCCGAGCGGTAGCGCTCGAGCGGAGGCCGGTAGGGCGAGAGCGTGACGGGATCACCCAGCGGGCGCTCGGTCGCGGGCCGGATCCGGTGCAGGGATCCGTCGTCGTCGAGCGGGAAGACCGCGTTCGCCCACGCCTCCTCGCGCCAGCGCTCGGCGAGCAGTGCAGCGCGCTCCCCGTGCTCCGCCGCGAGGTCGCGCGTCTCGGTCGGGTCCTCCGCGAGGCGGTAGAGCTCCCAGGCCCCGCCGGCCGCGCCCTGCTCCCGGGTCGGCGGCGTCGTGGAGATCGCCTTCCAGCCGTCGTCGATCAGTGCGCGACTGCCGAAGCACTCGAAGTACTGGGCCGGTCTCCCCGGCGCCCTCGGGTCGCTCAGCAGGTCGACGACGCTGCGGCCGTCGCTCGGCACGGACTCCTTCCCGTGCCGGCGGTCCAGCCGCGGAGTCCCGGTCAGGTCGAGGATCGTCGGGGCGAGGTCCGACACGAAGACGAACTGGTCGCGCAGCCCGGCCGCCATCCGCGCCGGCGCGGCGGGCCAGGACAGGATGAGCGGGGCGTGCACCCCGCCCTCGTAGAGCGATCCCTTGAAGGAGCGGAACGGCGTGTTCGAGACACGCGCCCAGCCGGCGGGATAGTGCGCGAACAGCCGCGGACCGCCGATCAGGTCGACCTCGCGCGGCTCGTCGGGCACCCACCCCTCCGGATCCGGCCCCATCCTCCCGAACTGGGCGAAGTAGCTGCGGGTCCCGCGCGGACCGCCCTCCGCGGTGCCGCCGTTGTCGCTCGCGACCACGACGATGGTGTTCTCGCGCTCACCGCGCTCCTCGAGGTGCGCGAGCAGCCGGCCCAGGCTCTGGTCGACCTCGTCCACGGCCGCGGCGTAGACCTCCATGTATCGCGCGAACAGCTCCCGCTCCGCGTCGTCGAGATCGTCCCAGCGCGGGATGCGCGCCTCGTCCGCGAGTGCACCCTGCGGCAGCGCCGCGTCGCCCGCGACGATGCCGCGTTCGCGCTGCCGGGCGAACCGCTCGTCGCGCAGCGCGTTCCACCCGGCCTCGTAGCGGCCGCGGTACTTCGCGATGTCGGCCTCCTTGGCCTGGATCGGCCCGTGCACGGCCGTATGCGCGAAGTAGAGGAAGAACGGTTTGGCCGCGTCGTTCGCGCGCAGGTCATCGATCATCCCGATGGCGCGGTCGGTGAGGTCGTCGGTGAGGAAGTACCCGTCGGGGAACTCCGGCACGTCCACGACGGAGTTGTCCTGCACGAGTCGATGCGGGTGGTGCAGCGAGGTGAACCCGTCCATCGATCCGAAGTAGCGGTCGAAGCCGCGCTGCAGCGGCCACGACGACCGGTCCGCACCGTCGTGCAGCCGGGAGTCGACGGTGAGATGCCACTTGCCGACCATGAACGTCGCGTACCCGCCGGCCCGCAGCGACTCGGCGAGGGTGGGGGCGTCCTCGGGCAGCGTGCACGAGAACCCCGGATAGCCCGGGTCCGTGTGGGCGACGAGGCCGAAGCCGGCCCGGTGCGGGTTCAGCCCGGTCAGCAGGGCGGCGCGTGCGGGTGAGCACAGCGGCGCGGTGCGGTAGTTCGTGAAGGTCCACCCCTCCTCGGCCAGCCGATCGATGTGCGGGGTGTCGATCTCGCCGCCGAACGGGCCGAGGTCGCTGAAGCCGAGATCGTCGATGAGGACCACGATCACATTCGGCGCCCCCGGTGCCGCGCTCGGCTGCGGCGGCCACCACGGCTCCGACTCCGACGTGAACTCCCCCACGCGTCCCCCGAACCCGCGGAAGGCGGAGGAGGGCGCCGTCTCGTCCTGAACATCCATGCTGCGTGCTCCTCGTCCCTCGGACCCGTTCTCGTTCTCGTCCCGGTGGCGTGCGGAGCCCGCCACCGCGTTCACCATGCTCCGTCGTCGCGCACGTCGACGTCGGCCTGCAGCCCGGCAAGCGCCTCGCGCACCTCGGCCCCGCGCTCGGCGACGAGCGCGAGCGCCGCGTGATTCTGCTCGAGCTGCCCGAGCCGGGAGGCGCCGAACAGCACGTTCGCCGCCGCCGGATGGGTGAGGCAGAACGCGATGCCGAGTGCCGCGGGCGTCACCCCGAAGTCGTCGGCGATGCGGGCGACCTCAGGGTACAGCGCGAGGATGCGCTCGCGGATGCCGCCCACGTCGGCGCCGATCTTGCGCTGCGGCGCGAGGCCGGTCGCGAGGATTCCGCCCTCGAATACGTCCGAGGCCTGCAGCGCGAGCGTCCCGTCCGCGAAGAGCGGGCCGTAGGACGCACCCTCCGCCATCGCGCGCCGGGCGATGCCGTACTTGAGCTGGGCGAACGACGGCCCGACGAGTCCCGTGTCGGCCGCGGTGACCAGGGCCGCCCTCGTGTGCCCGATCCGCCAGTTGTTGATCCCCCAGCCTCCGACGAGGCCATCCGCGATGAGCTCGTTCACGTCGGCGACGATGCGGGCGACGTCGGGCGCGTCCAAGTAGTCGCCGACGACGAGGGTGTCGAAGCGGTCGAGGCCCGCGCGCTCCAGGCTCTCGACGAGCTGGGCGCGGAAGGACTGGTTCGGCCAGTCCCAGAGCCAGAGCTTGCCGCACAGCACGATCCGGCTCCGCTCGACCCCGCTCGCCCGCAGGGCCTCGCCGAACAGGATGTCGGTGCGGGAGTTCTCGGCGTGCGGACCCATGTTGTAGTACGCGACGTCGAAGAACCCGGCGTCGAGTTCGACGGCGCGGCGGATCATCGCCACGGCGTCGTCGGGATCCATCCGATCCCAGGTGTTCCAGGATCCCAGCGCGAGCGGTGGGACGGCGAGCCCGCCGAGGGCGCGGTGCGGAAGTGTCGACGCTGACATGAGTACTCCTTGCTCTGCGGGCGTTTCGTCTCGGGCGGCTTCGCCGTCCTCGCTCAACGACCAGGGGGATCCCGGGTTGCGTTTTTCTATGCTTGTAGAATATAACGGAGATGCCCCGTCAGAGAGGACGTGAGATGACCATCTCCCCCCGCCGCATTCTCATCACCGGAGGAGCCTCCGGGCTCGGCCGCGGCATCGCCGCCGCCTTCCGCGAGGCCGGAGACGAGGTGATCATCGGCGACGTGAACGCCGACGCCGCGGCCGCGGTGGCCGCGGAGCTCGACGCCACCGCACTCGCGCTCGACATCTCCGATCCCGCCTCGGTCGCCGCGGCGGGAGACTCGCTCGGCACCATCGACGTGCTCGTCAACAACGCCGGCGTCGTGCTCGGCGGCGGCACCCAGCAGCAGGTCCCGCTCGAGGTCTTCGACGCCGCCGTCGCCGTGAACATCCGCGGCACGTTCCTCATGCTCCGCGAGTTCGCCCCGCGCCTGCCCGACGGCGGCGCGATCGTGAACACCTCGTCGATCGGCGGGCGCCAGCCCACGCCCGGCATGGGGCACTACGAGATGACCAAGGCCGCCGTCGACGCGATGACCCGCACCGCCGCGATCGAGCTGGCGGGACGCCGGATCCGCGTGAACGCGGTCGCGCCCGGCCCGATCCTCACCCCGCTCACCGCCGGCTTCGCGACCGACCCCGAGGCGCGCGCCGCCTGGGAGGCACGGATCCCGCTCGGCGCGATCGCCGAGGTCGAGCAGGTCGCGCCGCTCGTCGTCTTCCTCGCCGGCCCCGCCGCGAGCCACATCACCGGCGTCTCCGTCCCCGTCGACGGCGGCCAGCTGCTCGTCTGACCCCGCCCCGGCCCAGGGTCCGATCACCCCTTCAGATCCCGGAAGGATCCGCATGACCATCCCCACCACCACCCGCGCGGCCGTGCTCACGGAGCACGGCCAGCCCCTCACCCTGCAGGATCTGCCGCTCCCGGCCGAGGTCGCGCCCGGCGCCGCCCTGGTGCGGATCGCGGTGTCGACCCTGTGCGGCACCGACATCGAGATCTGGGAGGGCAAGATGACCTTCCCCGGCATGCTGCCGATGGTGCTCGGCCACGAGATGGTCGGCGAGATCGTCGCCCTCGGCGACGGCACCGTCGACGCCCTCGGCCGGCCGCTGCACGTCGGCGACCGGATCGGGTGGTCCGAGTCGACCTGCGGCGAATGCTACGGCTGCGTCGTGCTGCGAGAGCCCGTGCACTGCTCCCGCCGCGGCTACGGCTTCCTGCAGCGCTCCGACGTGCCGCCGTTCGCGACCGCGGGCCTCAGCGAGTACGCCTACGTCACGCCGGGGGCGGCGAAGCTGCTGCTGCCCGATGCGGTGAAGGACACCTGGGCCTCGATGGCCGGCTGCGCGGCGAAGACCGTGCTGCGCGCGTTCGAGCGCGGCGGGCGGATCCGCCCGGGATCCACCGTCGTGGTGCAGGGCGCCGGAGCCCTCGGCATCTTCGCGACCGCGGTGGCGAAGATCGCCGGCGCCGGGCGCGTGATCACGGTCGGAGCCCCGGCGGCGCGGCTCGAGCTCGCCGCCCGGTTCGGCGCGGACGCGGTCGTGGACTACCGAGAAGGCCCCGTCGTGGCACAGGTGATGGAGCTCACGGACGGCCGCGGCGCCGACCACGTGTTCGACTTCGCGGGCGCGCCGAGCGTCGGGCCGGACGCCGTCGGCATGACCGCCCCGCGCGGCACCGTCGTGATCGTCGGATCCACCGGTCCCGTCGGAGACGCCTTCCCCGTGAGCGCCCTCATGGGCAAGGAGCTGACCATGGTCGGCTCGCTCAACGGCGACATCGCCGACTACGCCCGCTCGATCGACTTCTTCCAGGCCTTCTCCGACCGCTACCCGTGGGACGAGCTGTTCAGCGCCCCCGTCGGACTCGCCCAGGCCTCCAAGAAGATCGCGAACATGCACCACCTCGATGAGGTCAAGGCCGTCATCGACCCGCGCCTGTGAAGGAGACCGCGACCATGAACGCAGAGACCCCGACCCTCCCCCGCCGCGAGATCGGCACGAGCGGCATCCGCGCATCGCTGTTCTCGCTCGGTTCCTGGCACACCTACGACCGCATGGACTTCGGCGACGCCACGGCGATGCTCCGCGAGGCCGTCGACCGCGGCGTGAACCTCTTCGACGTCGGCGTCTACACCGGGCCCGGCATGCCGCCCGCGTTCACGGACGTCATCTTCAGCGCCATGGTGCGGGCGGCGGGTCTGCGCCGCGACGAATGGCTGCTGTCGTCGAAGCTGTGGCTCGAGGCGTTCGGCGCGGACGGCTTCCGACCGCAGCTCGAGAACGCCCTGTTCCGCGTCGGGGCCGAGCACGCGGATCTGGTGATCCTCGGCGACCTGCGCAGGGACGACCTGGAGCTGCGCGACCTCGTGCTCGATCTCGCCCGCCTCGCCGACGACGGCCTGATCCGCGCCTGGGGCGTGAACAACTGGTCCGCCGGATCCATCCAGCGGCTCATCGACATCGCGTCCGCCGAGGGCGTCCCCGGACCGCAGATCGCGCAGCTGAAGTACAGCGTCTCGCGCCGCTCCATCCCGGACGGGGCGCCGTTCGCGCGTCTCTGGGAGCAGGGGCTGGCCCTGCAGGCCTCGGACTGCCTGGAGGGCGGCGTGCTCGCCGGCAAGGTGAACGGCGACCGGCAGATCGGCCGGGATCCGGGCGACGTCCGGCAGCGAATCATCGACGACGTGCCCGCCTTCACGGCGCTCGCGGAGTCGCTCAACGTCACCCCGGCGCAGCTCGGGATCGCGTTCACCCTCACGCACCCCGCCCTCGTCACGACCCTCTTCGGCGCGTCGAGCATCGCGCAGCTGCGTGCGAACCTCGACGCCGCCGCGCTCGTCGACCGCGTCGGGGCCGCCGAGCTGCGCCGGCTCGTCGAGCCGTTCTGGGCCGATCGCGACGTCGTCGACCCCGAAGGTCCCTGACTCCCCGCCGCCCCCTCGGGCC
Organism: Microbacterium sp. Au-Mic1; assembly: GCF_021341785.1. Classification (GTDB taxonomy): domain Bacteria; phylum Actinomycetota; class Actinomycetes; order Actinomycetales; family Microbacteriaceae; genus Microbacterium. The sequence continues at coordinate 69,097 of NZ_JAJTTF010000014.1, read as the reverse complement.
AGAGCCTCCCGCACAACCTGAAAGGCAGCACCGCATGACCGTCACCGCCGCCGGCTATCCGACCGTGACCCCCGTCCCGTTCGACCCCGAGGTGCAGATCGTGCTCGACGCGATCGCGCAGAACCCGCAGCCCGCGCTGACCCGGGACACGCTCCCCCGCGAAGGCACGGACACGATGTTCCCCGACAACGACACGGTGATCGCCGGGCGTCCGATCGACTGGGAGGACCGCGTGATCCCGGGTCCTGCCGGGGCGCCCGACATCGAGATCACGATCTTCCGGCCTCGTGGCGCGGCCGGATCGCTCCGCCCCGGGTTCGTCAACATCCACGGCGGCGGCCAGATCGTCGGGCACCGCAGCTGGGAGAGCGGCCGCGTGGTCGACATCGTGGCGGAGCACGGCGCGGTCGCGGTCAACGTCGAGTACAGGCTCGCACCGGAGCACCCCTCCCCGGCCGGGCTCGAGGACTGCTACGCCGCGCTGCTCTGGCTACACGCCCACGCCGCGGAGCTCGGCGTCGACGCCGACCGGATCATCGTCGGCGGCGGCAGCGCGGGCGGCTGCCTCGCCGCCGGCGTCGCCCTGCTCGCCCGCGACCGGCAGGGGCCCGCGCTGGCCGGGCAGCTCCTGCTGTGCCCGATGCTCGACAACACGAACACGACCGTGTCGAGCCTGCAGTACGACGGCATCGGCACCTGGCAGCGCGAGGCGAACCTGCTCGCCTGGTCGTGCCTGCTCGGCGAGGACCTGGCGTTCAGCCCCGAGGCCTCCGGCTACGCCGCGCCGACCCACGCCGCCGACGTCTCGCGCCTCGCCCCGGCGTTCATCGAGGTCGGCGAGGCGGAGATGTTCCGCGATGAGGACACCCAGTACGCGCTGCGGATCTGGGCCACGGGCGGACAGGCCGAGCTTCATGTCTGGGGCGGCGGCGCGCACGGCTTCGACATGTACATGCCCGATGCCGAGATCTCGCGCGCCGCGCTGGCCGCGCGGGCCAGCTGGCTGCGCCGGATCTGGGGCGCATGATGGCCGCGAGCGAGACCGCGATCGGATCCGTCGCCCCCGTGCCCTACGACCCCGAGCTCGTCGACGGGCTCGCGGCGTTCCTCGACCTCGTCGAGATCATCCCGCTGCGCGCCGACACGATCCTCGCCAACCGCGCGCACTTCGCGACGATCATCCCGCCGATCGCGGTGCAGGCCGAGGGCAGGGCCGTGACCTTCGAGGACCGGTCGATCCCCGGCCCTGCGGGCGCCCCCGACGTCGAGATCACGATCGTGCGCCCCGCGGCCCCCACCCCGGATCCGGCCCCCGCCGTGCTGTCCATCCACGGCGGCGGCATGGTGCTCGGCACCCGCTTCTTCGGCACGCCCGAGCTCATCGACCTCGCCGAGCGGCACGGCGTCGTGGGCGTCGCGGTCGAGTACCGCCTCGCCCCGGAGCATCCCGGTCCGGCACAGGCGGAGGACTGCTACGCGGCGCTGGAGTGGATGGCCGCGCACGCCGGCGAGCTCGGGATCGACCCGGCGCGCATCGTCGCCTCCGGGCAGAGCGCCGGCGGCGGCCTCTCCGCCGCGGTGGCCCTTCTCGCCCGCGACCGCAACGGCCCGCGGCTCGCCGGCCAGCTGCTGGGCTGCCCCATGCTCGACGACCGCAACGAGACCGTGTCCGCTCGGCAGTACGACGGCATCGGTGCCTGGGACCGCAACAACAACGACACCGCCTGGACCGCGATCGCCGGCGGGGACCGGTTCACCGACCTGGTGTCGCCGTACACGGCGCCGGCCCGCGCGACCGATCTCGCCGGCCTCCCCCCGGCGTACATCGAGGTCGGGGCGGCCGAGACGTTCCGCGATGAGGCCGTCGACTACGCCTCCCGGATCTGGGCCACCGGCGGGCAGGCCGAACTGCACGTCTGGGCCGGCGGCTACCACGGGTTCCACGGCTTCTCCCCCGACGCCGTGGTGTCGGTCGCCGCGAACGCGGCACGCGAGAGCTGGCTGCGCCGCGTGCTGCGGCTCGACGGATGAGCGGGGTGCTCGCCCGCCCCCGCATGAGCACGCTGCGCGCGATGCTCGTGCTCGGCCTGCTGGAGGCGTTCGGCCCGCTGTCGATGGACCTGTACCTGCCGCAGCTGCCGCAGCTCGCCACAGCACTCGGCACGAGCGACGCGCTGGCGCAGGCCACGATGTCGGCGTGCATGGTGGGCCTCGGACTCGGCCAGCTCGCCGCAGGGCCGCTCAGCGACCGCTTCGGCCGGCGCCGTCCGCTCCTGGTGGGCGTCTCGGCCTTCGCGGTGCTGTCGCTCGTGTGCGCGATCGCTCCGGGGATCGAAGTGCTCCTGATCGCTCGCTTCCTGCAGGGACTCGCCGGATCCGCCGGCATCGTGATCTGCCTCGCCATCGCCCGCGACCAGTTCGCGGGCGCAGAGCTCAGCCGCATGCTGTCGCTGCTGTTCCTCGTCTCCGGGGCCGCCCCGGTGGTCGCGCCCGTCGTCGGCGGCCAGCTGGCACGGATCATGGACTGGCGCGGGATCTTCGGCGTGCTCGCAGGGATCGGCGTCGCCCTCCTGCTGGTCGTGCTCCTCGCGCTCCCCGAGACGCTCGAACCCTCCGATCGTCACGCGGGCGGCGTTCGAGAGCTCGGCGCGCACACCGGCGCGGTCCTGCGGGATCGCCTGTTCCTCGCGGTGCTGTGCGCGGGGGCCGGCGGCGGTGTGGCGTTCTTCACCTACCTGTCGATGACCTCGTTCGTGCTGCAGGATGAGTTCGGGCTGGATCCGCAGGGGTTCAGCCTCGCCTTCGCACTCGGCGCGCTCGCGAACATCGCGGGCAGCCAGGCGAGCCGGCTGATCGTGCGCCGCACCGGCCCGCTGCGCGTCTACCTGCTGGGTGTCACCGCGACGGCGATCGCCACCGTCGTCCTCGCGACGCTCGCCCTGCTCGGTGCAGGTGTCTGGGGATTCGCCGCGGCGCTCGTCGGATTCATGCTCTGTGCGGGTCTGGGAGGTCCGAACTCGTCGGCCCTCGCGCTCGCGCATCACGGAGCCCGCGCCGGCACGGCCTCCGCCCTGCTCGGCATGTCGACGTTCCTGGTCGGGCCGCTGCTGTCACCGCTCGCCGTCGGCATCGGCGGTGCGAACGCGGTGACGATGGGCGTCACGATGGCTGCCGCCGCACTCGTGGCGGCGTTGATCGCGTGGTTCGCCGTGCGCCCGGCCGCGCGCCAGACGGTGGAGAGCACGCCGGCGCCTCCGGCGCGCTGACCCCTGGGGATTCAGCCGAGCGCGGCGATCGCGTCGCGGAGGATCCCGTCCGAGGCCGCGAGCGCCGGTGCGGCGACCTCCGCAGAGGCGCCCGTGAAGAGCACGAGCAGGGCGAGCTTGACGGATCCCCCGGCCTCGGTCAGCGCACGCACCGCGTCATCCTGCGCCGCACCGCTGAGCTGAATGAGCGTGCGCACCGACCGGGCCCGCAGTTTCTCGTTCGTGGCCTGCAGGTCGACCATGACGCCGCGGTAGGTCTTGCCGAGGCGGATCATCGACAGCGTGGAGAGCATGTTCACCACGAGCTTCTGCGCCGTACCGGCCTTGAGCCGGGTGGATCCCGTCACGAACTCGGGACCCACGACGACCTCGATCGGCACGTCGGCGGCGGCGCCGATGGCGGATCCGGCGTTGGCGGCGATGGCGACGGTGAACGCACCCGCCTCTCGCGCGTAGGCGAGTCCGCCGAGCACGTAGGGGGTGCGCCCCGAGGCCGAGATCCCGACGACGGTGTCGTTCTCGCCCAGTCCGAGCGCGCGCAAGGACTCTGCCGCGGCGCGGTCGTCGTCCTCGGCGTTCTCCACGGCGTCGCGGATCGCCGTCTCACCGCCGGCGATGATGCCGACGACCATTCCCGGATCCGTGCCGAACGTGGGCGGGCACTCGGAGGCATCGAGCACTCCGACGCGACCCGCGGTTCCCGCGCCGATGTAGATCAGCCGTCCGCCGCGCCGGAAGCGCTCGGTGATGCCGTCGACGGCCTCGACGATCCGCTCGGCCTGAGCCGCGATCGCCTCCGGCACGCGCCGGTCCTCGGCGTTCATCGCCCGCACGAGGTCGAGCGTCGGCAGCAGATCGAGATCGCCCCGGGAGGTGTCGGCCTGTTCGGTGGACAGGTGCGACAGCTCTCCGATCAGCGCCGCGAGGCGGGCGTCGTCGGTCGCGGCGGCAGTGGCCGGAACGGCCTCGTCGGGCAAGCTCTCATTCGGCACGGTGCACGAACCTTTCGTGGAGAGGGGCGCGCCCCTCGGCGATCATGGCGGCGCCGTCGAGCGCATCGCCACGGGCGGGGACAGCTTCGAGTCCGCGGGCTGCGAGCGCGGACTCGACGGCGGCGCGGAATCCGTCATGCCTGGTCAGCCCGCCGTGCAGTGCGACCAGGGAGGACCCACCGGACGCGGCGAGCGCGGTCTCGGCGAGCAGCCGGGCTGCTTCATCGCGGATCCCGCAGGCGGCCGCATCGCCCTGGTCGGCGGCATCGAGCACGGCAGGCGCGAAGGTCGCCAGCAACCGGGCCGGTGCCGCAGCGCCGCCCACCCAGGCGATCGGCGACGTCCCGTCGCCGATGAGCAGGGTCAGCACGTCCGTCAGCACGGTCTCCGGCGCCAGCCCGTCCCTGGCACGGAGCACGGCCCGCACACCCTCGCGACCGAGCCAGGACCCGCTTCCGAGGTCCCCGAGATCCGGACCCCAGCCGTCCACGCTGCGATGCGCATCGGCCGTGACGCCGAGGCCGACCGCGCCCGTGCCTGCGATGAGCAGCACACCCGCCTCCCCGCCGAGAGCGCCGACGTGCGCGGTGACCACGTCGGATGCGACGGCGACGGGCGCGCCGCGGTCCTCGGCGATCGCGCGCGCGAGCGCATCGGCCTCGGCCGCCGCGTACATCGCTCCGGCCGCGCCCACGCCGATCCGCGACGGGCGGACGTCGGCTAGCAGCGGCAGGATCGAGGCCAGAGCCAGCGCCACACCGTCGCGGGCCGCCAGTCCCGGCGCGCCCCCGCCCTCGCGGCGCATCCCGTCCCCGTCGTTCGTCAGCCGAGCGCGGCACAGCGATTTACCCAGGTCGATCGCAGCCGTGCCGGAGAAGGTCATGCATCAGAATGTACGGGATCCGAACGATACGCGGGAAGCCGGGCCGCGAGGCGCCGCCTGCACCTCAGATCACGAGCACCATCGCGCCCATCACGACCATGGACACCGCCATCGCCGCGCCCTCCGCCTCGAGCAGGATCCACCCGTTGAGCACCCCGCTCCCCCGCGTCACCGCCCGACCGGAAGACGCGCCACCGGCGGCGACAGCCACGACGCGCGCTGTCGCGCGAGCACCGACCGCTGCGGCACGGCCGAGAACCGCGCGGTGCCGCACCCGCGCGACGAGCATGAGCCCGAGCAGCACGGCGACTGCGGCCGCCGCCACCACGGACAGCGGCACGATCCCGCCGTGACCGGCATGCCCCGGGCCCGCGGCCGTCGCCGCGGCGACGCCGCCGGTCGAGCCCGGATTCGCGCCCGTGACGACCTCGGTGCGCAGCATCGCCAGAGCGCATACCGCCATCACCACGCCGCCGAGCGCGCGGTGGAAGCAGGCGTCGGCGTGCGTCCGCCCGCGTGTTCCCGCCACGCCCAGCATCGCGGAGACGATCCCCGAGACCGCGACCAGCAGCGGGATGCGGGCGTCGTGGCCGCCCGCACACAAGGCGACCATGCCGAGGGCCATCACCACGGCGCTCTGCCGCGCCTGCCACGGCACCGCGCTGGGCACGACGCGCCCGGCACCGAGGCAGCACGCCGCCGCCGCGATCGCGGATCCGATCATCAGCACCGTCGCTGCCGTGTGGAGCATCCGAACAGTGTTATTGATCGAACGCTCAAAAACAATACCCCCGGGAGGCATCCGGATCTCGGCGACCGATCGGGGACCGGGGGCGCCGGATCCCATCCGCGCGCCACCGGATGCGCGGACGGCCATCGCGGAATCTGCGCCAGGATGGACGCATGCCCAGAGTCGTCGATCACGATGCGCGCCGGCGCGACATCGCCGCGGCGCTGCTGGCCGTCGCCGCCCGCGACGGCCACGACGGGGTGAACTCGCGGGCCGTGGCGCGCGAGCTGGGCGTCGCCGTCGGGTCCCTGTGGCACTACTTCGACGGCTTCGACGACGTGATCCGCGCCGCAGCGGCCGAAGTCACCCGCCGTACCGAGGAGCGGATCCGCACGGCGACCGAAGGCCTGCGCGGGCTCGCACGCCTGGAGGCGATCATGCGCGAGGTGCTACCGGTCGACGCCACCACGCGCACCGAAGCGCATGTCGTGGTGGGGTTCTGGGGGCGCCTCGCCTCGATCGCGCCCACCGCCGAGGCGTCCGCTCCGACGATCCCGCTCTGGCGCACGGAGACCTCCGAAGCACTCGAACAGGCCGTCGCCGACGGCGAACTGCGGGCGGACACTCCACTCGACGACGTGCTGGCACTCCTGCGCGCGATCACGTACGGGCAGCAGATCGTCGAGGTCGCCGAGCCGGCGGACGCCGCCACGCACCTGCGCGTGCTCGCCGCGATCCTGCACCCCTGGCGCACCTGAGGGCCCACAGCCACCCCACGCCGTGTCACGATCGGCGCACTCCGCGACGATCAGCACAGGAATGGCGCCGATCCGTGTGCTGATCGCCACACGCTGCGCCGATCGTCACACGCTGCACCCCGTGACGGCGCGCGGATCCGCCCGTTGCGCCCGCGCCCCTGCGCGGCCTATCATCGAGCCAACCCGTTTCTTGAGCAATCGCTCAACTAAACCGCAGAGGTCGACGATGCCCCACCACGCCCCGCAGCCGATCACGCTCGACGCCATCCCGACGCCGCATCCGCTGGATCCCCTCACCGGGCCCGAGATCGCCGCCGCCCGCGCGATCCTCGCATCAGCGGGCCTGCTCGGCGACACCGTGCGCGTGCCGATGCTGCTGCCGGACGAGCCGACGCGGGCCGAGCTCGCCGCCTGGGCACCCGGCGCCCCGATCGACCGCCGCATCGACGCCACCCTGCTCGAGACCACGACCGGCGTCGCGACCGAGGTCGTGGTCTCGATCACCCGCGGCGAGGTGCTGCGCACCGAACGCGTGCCGAACGACGCCCCGCCCTACGGTCAGCCGCAGTACCTCTTCGAGGAGTACGAGCGCGCCGAGTCCATCGCCAAGGCCTCCCCGGAATGGCGCGCCGCGATGGAGCGCCGTGGACTCGCCGAGCACATCGACCTCGCCTTCTGCGGGCCGCTCGCCCCGGGCTACACGGGCCGCGCCGACGAGGTCGGGCGCCGGGTGATCCGATCGCTCACGTTCCTGCGCTACGACGAGAACGACTCGCCCTGGGCGCACCCGGTCGAGGGGCTCATCGTGCACATCGACCTCACGTCGAACAGCGTGATCCGCGTCGAGGACATCGGCGACGTCCCCGTGCCCGCCGGACACGGCAACTACTACCCCGAGGTGCAGGGCGAGGCGCGCACGTCCCTCAAGCCGATCGAGATCGTCCAGCCCGAGGGGCCGAGCTTCTCCGTGACCGGATCCCTCGTCGAGTGGGAGAACTGGTCGATGCGGGTGAGCTTCAACGCCCGCGAGGGCCTCGTGCTGCACGACGTGACGTTCGACGGCCGGCCGGTGCTGAACCGTGCGAGCGTGCCGGAGATGGTCGTCCCCTACGGCGACACCGCACCGGGTCGCTTCTGGATCAGCTACTTCGACGCCGGCGAATACCTGCTCGGCAAGAACGCGAACCACCTCGAGCTCGGCTGCGACTGCCTCGGCGTGATCCGCTACCTGGACGGCTATGTCGCCGACGACCAGGGGCACCCGGTGCGGATCCCGAACGTCATCTGCATGCACGAGGAGGACACCGGGATCCTCTGGAAGCATACGAATCTCGAGGGCCGCTCCGATGTGCGCCGGGCGCGCCGCTTCGTCGTCTCGTACTTCTCCACGATCGGCAACTACGACTACGGCTTCTACTGGAACTTCGGCCTGGACGGCACGATCGAGGTGATCGCGAAGGCCACGGGCATCGTGTTCGTGGGCGCCGGCGAACCCGGTGTCCCGCAGCGTCACGCCACCGAGCTCGCCCCCGGCGTGTTCGCCCCCGTGCACCAGCACCTGTTCTGCGCGCGGCTGGACGTCGCGGTCGACGGATCCGACAACCGTCTCGTCGAGGTCGACGCGCAGCGCGTGCCGATGGGCCCGGAGAACCCGTTCGGCAACGCGTTCAGCTGGACCGAGACCGCGCTCGGCTCCGAGTCCGCGGCGCAGCGCGACGCCGACACCTCGGTCGCCCGGGTCTGGGAGGTGCAGAGCGCCTCGCACACGAACGCCGTAGGCCGCGCGACCGCGTATCAGCTCGTGCCGCAGCCGACCGCGCTGCTCATGGCGGACCCGGCCTCCTCGGTCGCGGCGCGCGCGGCGTTCGCGACAAAGCACCTCTGGGCCACCGCGCACCGCGAAGGCGAGCTGTGGCCCGCCGGCCGCTATCCGAACGCGCACCAGGGCGGGTCAGGCCTTCCCGAGTACTCCGCGGGCGACGCGCCCCTGGACGGCCCTGATGGCGCCGACCTCGTGCTCTGGCACACGTTCGGACTCACGCACTTCCCGCGCCCCGAGGACTGGCCGATCATGCCCGTCGACACCGCCGGCTTCGCGTTCCGCCCGTACGGCTTCCTCGATCAGAACCCCGGCATGGACGTGCCCGAGTCTTCGCAGGCGCACGCCGCGACCGGATCCGGATCCGCCTGCTGCGGCGGCGGTGACGCCTGCACCTGCGGTCACTGACCCCCACTTTCGAGTCGTCCCCGCCAGCGCACGCCACAGGCCCCGCTGACGGGGACGACACAGGAACGGGAATACCCCCGGGGGGTATTCCCGTTGGCTCCTTTCACGACGCCCGACCGGGTGTCCCGTCGAAAGGTCGCCCCGTGTCCACCACCACCCCCTCCGTCGCCCGCGCACGCACTGCGCCACGCGGCCTCGCCCTGTCGCTCATCGCAGCGGCGCAGTTCGTCGTGATCATGGACACGTCGATCATCGGCGTCGCGCTGCCGGACATCCGTCGCGACCTCGGCTTCTCCCCCGACGCGCTGTCCTGGGTCTTCAACGCCTACGTGATCGCCTTCGGCGGGCTGCTCCTGCTCGGCGGGCGTCTCGCGGATCTCTTCGGCGCGCGGAGGATGTTCACGACCGGATGGGTGCTCCTCCTCGCCGGATCCGTGGCCGCAGGGCTGGCGGGGAATCCCGCGATCGAGATCACCGCGCGAGCCGTGCAGGGCGCCGGTGCGGCACTCATCGCGCCGGCGGCGCTGACGCTGCTCATGGCGACCTTCGGCGGCACCCCGCACCTGCCCCGGGCGTTCGCGGTCTATGGGGCGGCGGCACCCATCGGCGGTACGGCCGGCGTCTTCCTCGGCGGCGTGCTGACCGAGTACCTCGGCTGGCCGTGGGTCTTCTACGTCACGGTGCCGATCGCGCTCGTCATCCTCGCACTGACTCCTCGCGCGTTCGGGCCCTCGCCGCGCAGCACCGGCCGCATCGACATCCTCGGCGCCGTGACCGGCACGACCGGCCTCGCGCTCACCGTCTTCGCGGTCGTCCGCGCTCCGGAAGCCGGCTGGGCCGAAGCCGTCACGATCGCTCCACTCGCCGTAGGCGTGGCCCTCCTCATCGCCTTCGCGATCCGCCAGCTCCGCGCGGCGGAGCCGCTGCTGCGCCCCGGCCTGCTGCGGACGCCCCTGCTCGGTGGCGCCAACCTCGCCCAGCTGCTGCTCGGCGGCGCCTGGATCCCCATGTGGTTCTTCCTGAACCTGCACCTGCAGAACGTGCTGGGTGCCTCCGCGTTCGCCGCCGGTGCCGCGTTGATCCCGATGACGGCTCTCATCGTGGTCGGGATGACCGTCGTCGCCCCGCGCCTCGCCGCTCGCTGGGGAACGCTGCCCATGGTGACGATCGGGTTCGCGCTGCTCGCAGTCGGAGCCCTGTGGCTGTCCTTCGCACGCCCCGGCGGTTCGTACCTCGTCGACGTGCTGCCGGCTTCGCTCGTCGCGGCGGCCGGCATGGCCTTCGCCTTCGTGCCGTCACTCAGCACGGCGATCGCGAGTGCCCCCGTCGCGGAGTCGGGCGTCGCCTCGGGGCTCGTCAACACGAGCTATCAGGTCGGCTCAGCACTGGGCCTCGCGGTGCTGTCCGCGGTGTCGAGCTCCGTCGGCGCCGCGAACGGCGAGGCATCCGGGTTCTCGGCGGCGTTCGCCGGTGCCGCCGCCGTTGCGGCCGCTGGCGCGATCGCCGCGCCACTCACCCTGCGCCCCCGGCGCTGACATCTCGCTCCGGGCCCTCCTCCCTCCGCGTCGCCCGCCTCCCTGGCCCTGGCCCTGGCCCTGGCCGACGGTGACCACGCGGAGGGAGGCGGGTGCGCACGGCGAGTCCGGCGCACAGGATGACGGCGAGTCCGCCGAGGATGGTCGCCCAGCCGAGTTGCTCGTGCAGCAGGAGCCCTGCCCAGAGGATGCTCAGCACGGGCTGCACCAGCTGGATCTGGCTCACCTGCGCCATGGGCCCGATCGCGAGACCCCGGTACCAGGCGAAGAAGCCGAGGAACATGCTCACCACGGCGAGATAGGCGAAGGCGAGCCACTGCACCGGCGTGGCCTGCAGCGGTTCGCCCGCGAGCGCGACCGACGCGAGCGCGATCATGACCGGCGCCGACAGCACGAGCGCCCACGACACGGTCTGCCACGCGCCGAGTTCCCGCGCGAGCAGCCCGCCCTCCGCGTAGCCGACCGCGGCGGCGAGCACGGCGCCGAACAGCAGCAGATCGGACGGATGGAGTTCGCCGAGCCCGCCGTTCTGCAGCGCCGCGAAGGCGACGGCGACGACCGCTCCCAGCGCGGCGAAGAGCCAGAACGAACACGCAGGGCGCTCCCCCGTGCGCAGCACCGCGGCGACGGCGGTCGCGGCGGGGAGCAACCCGATGACGACCGCACCGTGGCTTGCCGGCGCCGTCGTGAGCGCGAAGGAGGTGAGCAGCGGGAACCCCGCCACGACGCCACCCGCGACGATGGCGAGCCTGAGCCACTGCGCTGTCGTCGGCGGCTTCTGCCGGGTGAGGGCGAGGGCGAACCCCGCGAGGACGGCGGCCACGACGGCCCGGCCGGATCCGATGAACAGCGGCGGCAGACCGCCGACGGCGACCCGCGTGAACGGCACGGTGAACGAGAAGGCCACGACGCCGAGAAGACCCCAGCCGAGTCCCGCACGGGCAGATAGCGCTTGGTGCGGCGCCTCGATAACGCTACTCTGGTCCTTCATGAGTCAGGATAGCACCGAGCGTATCGTCGCTGCGCTGCGCGCCTGGATCGCTCGGGCCGCCCCCGGCGCGCGGCTGCCCTCGAATCGCGCGCTCATGGCACAGCATGGGGCGAGCCCGGTGACCGTGCAGAAGGCGATGCGCCGGCTCTCCGCGCTCGGCCTGATCGAGTCCCGTCCCGGAGTCGGGACCTTCACCCTGGCCGTGCGAACGGCGCGTGCCGCGGACTACGGCTGGCAGACCGCAGCCCTCGGCACTCCGCCGTCGCGGATGCCCGTGCTGTCCTCGACCCAGCGCACGGCGGCCCCCGATGCGATCGCACTGCACTCCGGATATCCGGCGCCGGAGCTGCTCCCCGAACGCCTGGTGCGCCAGGCGCTCACCCGCGCCGCGCGCCTGGATGCGGCGGTGCTGCGCTCTCCGGCCGCCGGATCCGCCGATCTGCAGGCGTGGTTCGCGGGAGAGCTGGCCTCGGCGGCCCCGGTCGGGGTCACCCCGGCGTCCGCCCGCGACGCCCTCATCATCTCCGGCAGCCAGAGCGGGCTCAGCTCGATCTTCCGCGCCGTGGTCGGCGTCGGCCAGCCGCTCCTGATCGAGTCGCCCACCTACTGGGGAGCGATCCTCGCAGCGGCGCAGGCGGGGGTCGATCTGATCCCCGTCCCCGCCGGTCCCGACGGCCCGGATCCGGATGCCGTCGAGCGGGCGTTCGTCGAGACCGGCGCCCGCGGGTTCTACGCCCAGCCGGCGTTCGCGAACCCGACCGGTGCGGTGTGGCCCGCGACCACGAGGATCGCCGTGCTCGAGATCGTGCGGCGGCACGGCGCGTTCCTCATCGAGGACGACTGGGCGCACGACCTCGGGATCGACGCAGACCCGCGCCCGATCGCCGCCCAGGACGACGACGGGCACGTGATCTACCTGCGCTCGCTGACCAAGAGCGTGTCCCCCGCACTGCGGGTCGCAGCGGTCATCGCCCGCGGACCTGCGCGGGACCGGATCCTGGCCGATCGTGCGGCGGAATCGATGTACGTCAGCGGGTTGCTGCAGGCGGCGGCGCTCGACGTCGTCACGCAACCCGCATGGCGCACCCACCTGCGCGGACTGCGGGAGCAGCTGCGCGCACGCCGGGATCTGCTCCTGGATGCGCTCCACGAGCACGCCCCGACGGCGACCGTCGAGACGGTGCCGCGCGGCGGCCTCAATCTGTGGGTGCGCCTGCCCGAGGGGAACGACGCGGAGCAGGTGGTGCGCGACTGCGCCGCCCGCGGGGTGATCCTCGCGCCGGGATCCGAATGGTTCCCGGCCGAGCCGTCCGGAGCGTTCGTCCGTCTCAACTACTCCGGCGAGAGCCCGGACCGCTTCCCCGAGGCCGCGAGGGCGCTCGGAGACGTGCTCTCCTGATCCTGACGCGCTCACTCGCTTCCCGAGCGAGCGCGGCGAGACGAAGGACGTCAGACTGCCTTCGCGACGAAGCCGCCGGATCCGACGAGCGCGTCGGCGGTGGCGATGATCGTGTCGCGGAGAGCCGCGGCGGCGCGCGTCGGCGCCATGTCGGCCCGGTGCGCCAGGCTCACCGTGCGCGTGAGCTTGGGCGAGGCCATTGGCACCGCGCGCAGCCCCGGCCGGTCGAGCGCGACCATGGCCGGGACGACGGCGACGCCCACCCCGCGCTCCACGAAGCGCAGCACGGTGTCCATCTCCGGCCCCTCCACGACCACCTCCGCGGTCAGTCCCGATCCGGCGAACGCCGCGTCGGTCGCGGCGCGCAGTTCATAGCTGCGCGGGAAGGCGATGAGCGGCAGATCCGCGACCGCGGCGAGCGCGATCGCCTGGCCGTGACTCACCGGCGACTGCGCGGCGGACGAGATCACCACGAGGTCCTCCTCCAGCAAGGCCGTGCGCGTGAGGCTCACCGGCGAGGCCGCCGCCGCATCCGACGAGGCCAGCAGCGCGAGATCGAGCATGCCTTCGGCGAGCGCCGCGACGAGCCCCCGCGAGCCGCGCTCGGTGATCTCCAGCTCGATCCCGGGGTGCGCGGCACGGAAGGCGCCGACGACCTCCGGCACGATGCTCGCGCACAACGACGGCGGCGCGCCCAGACGCACCCGCCCGCGACGCAGCCCCGCGATCTCGGCCATCTCGCGACGCACCGAGGCGGCATCGGCGAGCATGCGGCGGGCATACGGCAGCAGCACCTCACCCGCAGCGGTGAGCGAGATGTGCCCCCTCGCGCGATGGAACAGCTCGGATCCGAGCTCCCGTTCCAGGGTCGAGATCTGCCGACTCAGGGAGGGCTGCGCGAGATGCAGCTCCTCCGCGGCACGGGTGAAGTTGCCGAGCCGGGCGATCTCGACGAATCCGCGGAGCTGCTCGAGGTTCATGACCATAGCCTAGAGGCATTCAGACCAGCAGAATTATGCATTGGAGTAATGATCGGGAGATTCCTAGCGTGGACGTCATGACTGAGAACTCCCCCCGCGAACGCCTCGTCTCAACGACCGTGCTCGTGATCGGCACCGGCGGATCCGGCCTGCGTGCGGCCATCGAGGTCGCCGAGCAGGGCGTCGACGTGCTGGCCGTCGGCAAGCGCCCGCGCCACGACGCGCACACGTCCCTCGCCGCCGGCGGCATCAATGCCGCCCTCGGCACCATGGACCCGCAGGACAGCTGGCAGCAGCACGCCGCGGACACCATCAAGGAGAGCTACCTCCTCGCCGACCCGCGCACGGTCGAGATCGTCACGCGAGGAGCCGAGGAGGGCATCCGCGACCTCGAGCGCTACGGCATGGGCTTCGCCCGCGAGGACGACGGCCGCATCTCGCAGCGGTTCTTCGGCGCGCACACGTTCCGGCGCACCGCCTTCGCCGGCGACTACACGGGCCTGGAGATCCAGCGCGCCCTCACCGGCCGCGCCGAGCAGCTCGAGATCCCGATCCTCGACACCGTCTACATCACGCGCCTGCTCGTCGAGGACGTCGCCGGACCCGACGGCGGCACCATCCCGCGGATCTTCGGCGCCTACGGCTTCGACCTCGTCGACGGGACCCGCTACCTCATCCACGCCGACGCCGTGATCCTCGCCGCGGGCGGGCACAACCGCATCTGGCGGCGCACGTCGTCTCGCCGCGACGAGAACACCGGCGACTCCTTCCGCCTCGCCGTCGAGGCGGGCGGGCGGATCCGCGACCCCGAGCTCGTGCAGTTCCACCCCTCGGGGATCATCGAGCCGGAGAGCGAGGCGGGCACGCTCGTGTCGGAGGCCGCGCGCGGCGAGGGCGGCATCCTGCGCAATGCGCTCGGAGAGCGGTTCATGCAGAAGTACGATCCGGAGCGGATGGAGCTGTCCACCCGCGACCGCGTGGCGCTGGCGGCCTACACCGAGATCGCCGAGGGCCGCGGCACCCCGAACGGCGGCGTGTGGCTCGACGTCTCCCATCTGCCCCGCGAGACGATCATGACCCGCCTGCCGCGCGTGTATCAGACGATGCTCGAGCTGCAGATGCTCGACATCACGAAGGACCCGATCGAGATCGCGCCGACCGCGCACTACTCGATGGGCGGCGTCTGGGTGCGCCCGGAGGATCACCGCACCGATGTGGACGGGCTCTACGCGATCGGCGAGGCGTCGTCCGGCCTGCACGGCGCGAACCGGCTGGGAGGCAACTCGCTCATCGAGCTGCTCGTGTTCGGCCGGATCACGGGCCGCGCCGCGATCGCGCACGCCTACGGCCTCGACGCCCAGCACCGCTCGACCGATGCCGTGCGTCGCGCCAGGGCCGAGATCGACGACCTGCTGGCCGCCGACGGCCCGGAGAACGTGCGCGCCCTGCAGCGTGCGATCCGCGACACCATGACCGCGCACGCCGGCGTGGTCCGGGACGAGGAGGGCCTGCGCGCCGGCCTCGCCGAGCTCGATGCGATCGAGGAGCGGATGACGCGGATCGGGATCCACCCCGACATCGCCGGGTTCCAGGACCTCGCGCATGCCTTCGACCTGCGCTCCTCGGCGCTCGCGGCGCGGGCGACCGTCGAGGCGGCCCTCGAGCGCCGCGAGACCCGCGGCTGTCACAACCGCAGCGACTACCCCGACATGGATCCGGCTCTGCAGGTGAACCTGGTGTGGTCGCCGTCCACGGGCGTGGTGCGCGAGGAGATCCCGCCGATCCCTGCAGAGATCGACGCTCTGATCCGCGAGGTCGACACGGCGGGCAAGCTCGTCGAGTAGGCCCCACGACGGGCTCCGCGGCCCCGGGTGCACCGCCTGCTGCAGACTGTGCACCCGGGGGCGCCTCGTCCCCGGTGGTGGTAGAGTGCCTCAACGGATCGTATACAAAGTCGTCGATCCACCCTTCATCTTCCCGAGGTGATCAGTCGTGGCCGCCATTCCCGTCGCTCCCGCAGAGTCCGTCTCGACGCTCGTCGCGCGCAACATCAGCGAGTTCCGCTCCGCCGTGTCCGACTCGTTCGTCCCCCTGCAGGTGAGCGGCGAGGGATCCGCGCCGTTCCGCGGCCTGATCCGCGGCGCTGCCGTCGACGAGGTGCACGTCACCGACCTGCGCGCCTCGCGCCACGTCGTGGAGCGCACTCCCGAGCTCATCGCCCGCGGCGACCGTTCGTACTTCAAGGTGAGCCTGATGCTGGCCGGGACCGGCCTGCTCATCCAGGACGACCGGGAGGCCGTGCTCACCCCCGGCGACCTCGCCGTCTACGACACCGACCGGCCGTACTCGCTCGTGTTCGACGAGGACTTCCGCACCATGGTCGTGATGTTCCCGAAGCATCTGCTGAGCCTGCCGCCGGAGATGATCGGGCAGCTCACCGCCGTGCGCATCTCGGGCCAGGAGGGCTTGGGCGGCATGGTCGTGCCCTATCTGCGTCAGCTCGCGACCAACCTCGACCAGCTGGCCGGCGCGACCGGTGCGCGCCTCGCGCACAGTGCCCTCGACCTCGTCTCCACGGTGTTCACCCGCGAGCTCGGCCTCGACGAGGCGGCGGCCGACCCGCACCGCGCGCTCATGCAGCGCATCCGCGGTCACATCGACCGCAACCTCGCGTCGACCGATCTGGGACCCACCTCCATCGCGGCCGCGCATTTCATCTCCACCCGGCACCTGCACGGCCTGTTCCAGGAGCAGGGCACGACCGTGTCGACCTGGATCCGCACCCGTCGGCTCGAGCAGTGCCGCCGCGATCTGCTGGATCCGATCCTCGCCGACCGCCCCGTCGCGGCGATCGCCGCCCGCTGGGGTTTCGTCGACGCCGCACACTTCAGCCGCGCGTTCAAGACCGCCTACGCCGTCTCCCCGAGCGAGTACCGCGCCACGCACTGAGACCGCTGCCCCTTCCGTGCGCGGCATCCCCTCTCAGGCCGGCACGTAGCGCAGCTCGAGGACGCCGCTCGGGTACGGCGTGCTCTGCACGAGCCGCAGCCGCACAGGCGCAGCCTGGTCCGGGAACAGGGCCGTTCCCGTCCCGGCCGCCGCGGGAAGCACCCAGAGCCGGTACTCGTCCACGACCCCGGCGGCGATCAGCGCGCGCTGGAACGAGTCGCCCGCGATCGCGAAGAGGTCCTTGCCGGGCTCGGCCTTGAGCCGCGTGATCTCCTCCGCGAGGTCGCCCGAGGCGATGCTCGCCTCGCCCCACTCATCGACCGAGGTGAGCGTGTGCGAGAAGACCACCTTCGGGATCGCGTTCATCGGAGCCGCGGAGGGATGCTCGGTCACCGGCCAGAACCCCTTCATCGCGTCATACGACGCCCGGCCCATGAGGAAGGCGCCGGCCTCCCACAGCTGCCGGACGTACTCGTCCTCCTGCGCATCGTCGTCGATCGACTCCATCACGCCGCGCATCCCGTTCACCGCATCGACGCTCTTGCCGTCGATCGACACGTAGTAGCTCAGGATCAGCTTCCGCCCGCTCACCGTCATGGATGCAGTCTGATCCTGATACTTGTTTTTTGCAAGTAGATTTTCGAAGTCACCGTCTTGCCCCTGGGGGCACGCCGGTTGACTCTCGGCGCGGGATCGGATCCTGATCGTTGAGGCCGATCGGACACGGGAACAGCATGGTTCCACCCCCGCAGTCCGGCGGGGTCAGGGTCGAAGGAGTCCCAGAGTGTCCGATGATGTGACGATTGCCGATCCGCTCTCCGCGACCGAGGAGGGGCTCGACGAGTGGCGCACCTATGACGAGTTCGCGGCCGGGATCGACACGTACCGACTGCCGAACACCGACCTGGCCGGCACGTCGCTGACCCTCGCGCTCGACGGTGGCGAGACGCTCTCGCTCGAGTTCGACGCCGACGCCGTCACCTGGACCGGTCTCGGCGCCTCCGGCACCGACCCGTACGATGCGGTATCCGTGCGCGACGATGTCGTGTTCGTGAACCTGCCGCTCGCCTCGCGCGAGCGTGAGGCGCTCACCGTCGTCTACTCGACGACGACGCACCGCGCCACCGTGGTCCGCTCGCGCATCGCCGCCGAGGCGGTCGAGGGCACCCCGCAGGTCGGCCAGGAGTTCTGGGCCGCGACGACCGACGGCGGCGAGCCCACGGGCGAGGCCCCCGGTCCCAGCCGCGATCTCATCGGCAAGCGCAACGTCTACCGCTACAGCCCGCACCACCTGTACGAGCACGTCTACGTCTCCAGCCAGCGCTACGCCTGGCAGTGCCTCGAGGGGGTGCAGCGCGGCCACGGCGACATGGACCTCTCCACGGTGTGGAAGTTCGCCGACGGCCTCTACCTGTTCTGCTTCCGTGAATTCCGGATCGCTGTCGCGAGCGTGTGGCTGCACGACCTCGGCTACCAGCTGATGACGACCGGTGTCTTCCTGGGCCTCAACGGCGAGGGCGCCTCGGAGCACTCCCGCGGCGGCGGCCACATCTACCCGCTCGGCTCGGTCTCCTACCCCGACGCCCAGCCCGTCTGATCCCTGCGATCGCCGTGAGCCGACCCTCGCACCGCGGCCCCACGGCATCCGTCGACCCCGAGAGCACCGAGGAGCATCCGACATGACCAACGCCGACATCATCCGAGCCCACTACGACGCCAGCGACCGCGGCGACGTCGACGGCATGCTCGCGCCGCTGCGTGACGACGTGCGCTGGACGGAGGCGGCGGGATTCCCGTACGCGGGCACATATGTGGGCCCGGATGCCGTGGCCGAGAACGTCTTCTCCCGCCTTCAGGACGACTGGGACGACTACACGCTCGCCGTGGACGAGGTCGTCGATGGCGGCGACACCGTGATCGGCATCGGCACCTACTCCGGCACCTACAAGCGCACCGGACGCTTCTTCGCGGCTCGCGTCGCGCATGTGTGGCGGCTCGAGGACGGCGAGGTCGTGGCCTTCGAGCAGTTCACCGACACCGAGATGGTCTCCCGCGCGATCCGCGACTGAACGCTCACCGCACCATCGCGTCCGCGCACGGCCGCACGCCACGCACAGCATCAGGCATCACCGCACCGACCTGCACCACACCGCGGGGTCCGTCCCGCACCCGAGAAGACAGGAATCACATGAACAAGCGCATCACCGCCGCAGCAGCGCTGCTCGCCGCGGGCATGCTGGCCCTGGCCGGCTGTTCCGGCGACGGCGGATCCGGATCCGGCTCGTCCGACCCGATCGTCGTCGGATCCGTGAACACGATCTCCGGGCCCGCCACGTTCCCCGAGGCGTCCCAGGCGGCCAAGGCCGTGTTCGACAAGTTCAACGCCGACGGCGGCCTGAACGGCCGCAAGATCGATTACAAGGCCCTCGACGACAAGGGCGACCCCGCGACCGCCACCGCGAACGCCCGCGAGATCGTCGGCTCCGACAACGCGGTCGCGATGGTCGGTTCCGCGAGCCTCATCGAGTGCGATCTGAACAAGAAGTACTACGAGCAGGAGGGGATCCTCTCGATCCCCGGCATCGGCGTCGACACGGGCTGCTTCGACAGCAAGAACATCTCGCCGGCCAACGTCGGCCCGTACAACGACATGACCCTGACCCTGCTGTACGGATCGGAGCAGCTCAAGCTCGACAACATCTGCGTGCTGCTCGAGATCGCCGGATCCACCCGCCCGACCTACCAGGCCGCGATCGACAGCTGGACCAAGATCACCGGCAAGAAGCCCCTCTACGTCGACGACACCGTGCCGTACGGCGCGAGCGACTACACGCCCTACATCGTCAAGGCCAAGCAGGCCGGCTGCAAGGCGCTGGCGATCAACCCGGTCGAACCGGACGCGATCGGGCAGGTCAAGGCCGCCAACGCACAGGGCTGGAACGACGTCACCTGGCTCTACCTGACCAGCGTCTACAGCGAGAACTTCGCCAAGGCGATCGACAACGCCGGCGCCGGCATCTACGTCCCTGCGGAGTTCTACCCGTTCACCGAGGAGAACGACGTGAACAAGGACTGGCGCGACCTGATGACGAAGAACAACATCCCGTTGACCTCGTTCAGCCAGGGCGGCTATCTCGCCGCGACCTACTTCATCCAGGCGCTGAAGTCGGTCAAGGGAGACATCACCCGCGAGTCGGTCTCGGAGGCGATCAAGAACATGCCCGCCGTCGACAACAAGATGATCGGCGACCCGTACAAGTTCGGCACGATCCCGACCGCCGGCTGGCCGATCGAGCTCAAGAGCGGCACCCACGCGTGGGAGAAGGTCGCCGACGACTGGTACCGGATCCCGAAGAAGTAGTCATCCCGGGGTCGTTGAGCGAGCACCGGCGGAGCCGGGGCGAGACGAAACGCGGTCTCTCGCGGAGTCGCCGCGTTTCGTCTCGGTCGCCTGCGGCGTCCTCGCTCAACGACCACCCGAAAGGAAGTGGCATCATGCTCGAAGGAGCCCTGGCGGGGCTCGCGGCCGGCGGCCTGTACGCCGTGCTCGGAGTCTGCCTCACCCTCATGGCCCGGCTGGTCCGAGTCGTCAACTTCGCCCAGGCGGCGACCGGCATGTTCGGCGGCTTCTGCGCCGTGTGGCTCGTCACCAAGGCGGGCATGCCGGTGTGGATCGGATCCGTTCTCGGCGTGCTGATCGGCGGCCTGCTCGCCGCTGCGATCGGCTGGATCGCCGCCACGTGGCTCTCCGAGGCTTCCACGACCACCCGCTCGGCGATGACGGTGGGGCCGCTGCTGCTGCTGATCTCGCTCTCGTTCATCCTCTTCGGCAACAAGCCGCAGCCGTTCACGCCGATCATCGCCGGCCCGGCGTTCTCGGTCGGCGGCGTCGTGATCAGCCAGGTGACCGTGTGGACGGTGGGCATGGCTGTCGTCGTCGCGGTCGGTGTGCACTTCCTGCTCACCCGCACCCGGATCGGCACCCAGTTGCGCGCGCTGTCCGAGCGCCCGACCACGGCCGAGCTGCTCGGGATCCGCTCCCGCCCCCTGTCGATCGCGGTCTGGTTCGTGACCGGCGTCATCAGCGCGATCGCGATCGTGATCGTGGCTCCCTCGCAGTCCAACGACGCCACCAGCCTGTCACTGCTGATCATCCCCGCGGCGGCCGCCGCCCTGCTCGGCGGCTTCAAGCGCCTCGACCTCACCGTGGTCGGCGGACTCGTGCTGGGCGTGCTCGGCGGACTCGTCGCACAGATCAACGAGATCTCGCTCGTGCGCAACTTCCTCCCGTTCCTGTTCATCGTGGTCCTGCTGCTGTGGACCCAGCGCAAGGAGGTGTGGGATGCCGCACGCTGAGCCGCTCTCGCCCGCCCGTCCGTCCGTTCCGCTCCTGCAGCGTCCGGTCGTCCGCATCGTCTGGCCCTTCGTCGTCGGTGCGCTGGCGATCCTCGTCGGGCTCCTGCTCTCCAACGCCCTGCCCGGCTACTTCGTCTACCTCGCGATCAGCGCGGTGATCGCCGCCATCGCGATCATGGGCCTCGGGGTCGTCACCGGATCCGCCGGCATGATCGCGCTGTGCCAGCTGACGTTCGCCGCGATCGGCGCCTGGATCGTGGCGCTCATGAACATCTGGCACGCACCGGGCGGCTTCGTCGTGTGGCTCGTGCTCGGAGCCCTCGTCGCGGGCGTCGCCGGCATCCTGGTCGGCCTGCCCGCACTGCGCCTGCGCGGCGTCAACCTCGCGGTCGTCACTCTGGGGTTCGCCGCCGCGGCGGACGTCACCCTCGTGCAGATCCAGTTCCCGGGATCCGCCGAAGCCATCTCGATCGACCGCCCGGCGATGTTCTCGAACGACAAGAAGTTCTTCTTCCTGTCGATCATCGTGCTCGTCGTATGCGCCCTGATCGTGTTCTTCCTGCAGCGCAGCCGCTGGGGCGCGAGCTGGAAGGCCGTCGCGTTCTCCGAGCGCGGCACGGCCGCCGCGGGACAGAGCGTGCAAGTCGCCAAGCTCACCGCGTTCGCGGTGTCGGCCGCTCTCGGCGGTGTGGCCGGAGGCCTGCTGGCGGGCCAGGTGCAGCTGCCGTTCGCGGCGAGCTTCACGCCCCTGCAGTCGCTCGCGCTCTACGTGCTCGCGATCATGAGCGGCGCGCACCTCATCGACATGGCCGTGTTCGGCGGCATCCTGTGGGTGCTGGTGCCGGAGCTGCTCAAGCGCTGGCACATCCCGCAGGACTGGGGCTTCGTGATCTTCGGCGTCCTGGGCGTGCAGGCACTGACGAGCGGTACCAGCCTGGGCCAGGGCATCCGCAACCTCGTCTGGAAGCGGCAGGACCGCCGCACGGCGAACGCGGCGCTCACCGCGCTGCCGCCGGACGCGGCCGACGATGCCGAGCAGATCCGCACCACGACCACGGCCACCCTCGACCCCGCGCTGCTGAGCGGCGAGCCCGTCCTGACCGTGGAGCACCTGACCGTGGAGTTCGGCGCCCTGAAGGCGCTCGACGACGTGTCGTTCTCCGTGCCCGAGGCCTCGATCATGGGCCTCATCGGTCCGAACGGCGCGGGCAAGTCGACCTTCGTCGACGCGATCAGCGGGTTCCTGCCCAAGCACGGCGGACGGGTACTGCTCGGCGGGCGCGACCTCGCCGGCCTTTCCCCCACGCGCCGCGCACGCCTGGGCCTGCGCCGCACGTTCCAGCAGGATCGGGTTCCCCCGCTGCTCACGGTGGGCGGGTACGTGCGCTTCGTCGCCCGGCGCCGACTGTCCGCGGCAGACATCGAGGAGACCCTGGCGTTCTTCGGCTGCCCACCGGCCCGCGCGCGGCTGTCCAGCGTCGATGTCGGCACCCGGCGGCTGGTCGAGGTGGCCGCAGCCCTGCTCTCGAGTCCCCGGCTGCTGATCCTCGACGAACCGGCCGCCGGGCTCTCGCACGATGAGCACCTCGCGCTGGCCGCGCGCCTGAGGGAGCTGCCGCAGCGGTTCGGTGTGGCGCTCATCATCATCGAGCACGATCTCGACCTGGTCCGCTCGGTGTGCCCGATGCTCACCGTGCTGAACTTCGGCAAGGTGCTCGCCACCGGCCCGCAGGACGAGGTGCTCGCCGACCCCGAGGTCGTCAAGGCCTACATGGGAGAGACGGAGCTGCTGTCATGAGCGAACTGGTGCTGGACGGCGTCACGGTCAGCCGCGGCGCGGGACCGGTGATCTCCGACGTGTCGCTCACCGTGCGCGGCGGCGAGGTGCTCGCCCTCGTCGGTCCCAACGGCGCGGGCAAGACGAGCCTCATCGAGTCGATCTCCGGCGTGGTCGGCCATTCCGCCGGCTCGCTCAGTCTCGACGGGGAACGCATCGACAAGCTCTCCCGGGTGTCGCGGGCACGCAAGGGCATCGTGCACATCGAGCAGGGCAGGGCGGTGTTCCCGTCGCTGACGGTGCGCGAGAACCTGTCGCTCACCGCACGCACGCCCGCCGAGCTCGAGGCGGCGCTCGCGCCCTTCCCGGAGCTCGAGAAGCG
The DNA here is from genome assembly GCF_021341785.1 of Microbacterium sp. Au-Mic1. Classification (GTDB taxonomy): domain Bacteria; phylum Actinomycetota; class Actinomycetes; order Actinomycetales; family Microbacteriaceae; genus Microbacterium. The sequence continues at coordinate 45,872 of NZ_JAJTTF010000014.1, read as the reverse complement.
CATCGACTCCGCGACGGCCCTGCTCTCGGGCGGCGAGCAGCAGATGGTGGTGCTCGCCCGCGCCTTCGCAGCGAAGCCCAAGATCCTGCTCATCGACGAGATGTCGCTCGGTCTCGCGCCCGTCGTGTTCATGCGGCTGGTGCCGATCGTGCAGTCGATCGCGGAGGCCGGCGTGGGAGTGCTGCTCGTGGAGCAGTTCACCCAGCTCGCGCTCGGCATCGCCCGCGAGGCGGTTGTCGTCGCCGGCGGGCACGTGTCGTTCCAGGGCACCGCGGAGGATCTGCAGGCGGATCCGCAGCTGCTGCACCGGGCGTATCTGGGGGGCTAGACGGAGCCGCAGCTGCTGCACCGGGCGTATCCGGGCTGCCAGACGGAGCCGCAGCTGCTGCACCAGGCGTATCCGGGCGGCCAGACGGAGCCGCCCGGATACCGATCAGGGCGCGGCCGGGGCCAGCGAGAAGGTCATCGCACGATGCCAGCCCCCGTTGGCCGTCTCGGCGAGCAGCGCCACCTGCGTCGCGGTTCCTTTGATCGGCAGCTCGGCCCGAAGCCGACCCAGGACGGTCGATGCGGGGGCCTCGATCACCAGTGCTGTCCGGGCCATCCGACGATGCTAGATGACCCGCCGTCGACTCCCTTTCTCCGCCTCGGATTTCGTGATCTGTTTGTGATCTTTTCTTGGTCTGATCTGGTTCTTTCAGGGTCTGGAATGTCGGTGGCCCCGGGTTGAATGGGGGTATGACGAGCTCGACCGACACAGCGATCGATCCCGGGGCGGACCCGGTGGATCCAGTCGTCGTGCTCGCCGCGCTGACGTCCGTGGTGCAGGACACGGAAGCGACGATCATCCGCCTGCAGGCGGTGCAGGAGGCGCAGCTTGCGGTCGCGCAGCGCCTCGCCGAGCACCTCGCCGCCGAGGCCGGCCCGGCCGGGCGCGGTGAGGCGGTGGAGCTCGCATCACGATCGGTCGCGGCGGAGTTGGCGGGAGTGCTGCACATGTCCGACCGGGTCGTGCAGGCCCGGATGGCCCGCGCCGCAGAACTCGTCACCCGGTACCCGGTCACGATGCAGGCGTTCACGGAGGCGCGGATCGGCCCGGCGCACGTACGGCAGATCCAGGACGCCGGGGCACGTCTCGATGACACGGCGCGGGGAGAGTTCGAGCAGGTCGCGGTCGCCGCCTCGATCGGGAAGACCCCGCACCGGGCGAAGCGGATCGTGGAACGCCTCGCTGAACGGCTCTCCCCGCGGTCACTCACGGACCGGCACCAGGACGCGCAAGAACAGCGTCGGGTGTGGCGGGAGGACCTCCCGGATGGGCAGAAGATGCTCGGCCTCATCCATGCCGCCGCGGTGATCGACGGGATCTACGACCGGCTCAGCCAGCAAGCCCGGATGGTGCAGGTCGCGAACACCTCAGCGGCGAAGAACGCCGCCGAATGCGCGGCAGACATGCTCGGCGATCCGACGGATGACCGTGCGATCGACCAGCTGCGTGCGGACCTATGCGCAGACACCCTGCTCACCGGGGCACCGTCCGGACACGACACCGCGGACGGACTGCTGGGTGCGATCCAAGCGCGGGTCGAGATCACGGTTCCCGTACTCACCCTGATGAAGACTGACGGCGACGCGACCGGAACGGCGGCGGGCGCGAGCGGTTCACCGGCAGGCCGCAGCCCCGCATTCGGCATCCGCACCGAGCAGCCCGGCGAACTCGCCGGCGGACAACCCATCGACACCCACACGGCCCGGATCCTCGCCGGCGGAACCTTCGCCTGGGAACGAGTCCTCACCCACCCTGTCACCGGCGCGATCCTCGCGGTCGACCGATATCGACCCAACGCGGATCTGCGTCGCCTCATGCATGCGAGGGATTCCCGGTGCAGATTCTTCACCTGCGGGCTCCCGCCGATCACGCAGGATCTCGACCACACCGTCGACGCCGCCCATGGCGGGCCCACCGACGAGGGCAACCTCGGCGGGCTGTGTCGACGGCACCACGTCCTCAAGCACCACACCGCGTGGAAAGTGAAACAACTCGGCGCCGGGATCCTCGAATGGACCAGCCCGGCCGGAGCGACTTACATCGACCGGCCACCCTCGCCCGTCACCTTCACCATCGACGAACCCGCACCCGAACCCGACTCACCACCCGCCGCAGATGCACCATTCTGAACGACGACGACCCCTGTTCTGGCCGGCACCGTCACGGAGACGACTCGTGCCCGGCGACCCGCGCACAAGATCCACAAAGGTCAGGCCACGCAGCAGCAAGGTCTCAGAGAGCCACCCGCTGCATCTCAGGAGTGCACAGCCCCTCAGGAGAAGGTGTGCCCGTTCCAGCGAAGCCATCCGCTCTGGTGCTGCCCCGACGGATCATGGTGCGTCCAGTGCACCGTCCCGCCCTTGTCGCTCCACTCGTAGTCGCCGAGGAAGTCGACGCGGTCGCCCTTCGACAGCCCGTCGAGACGCGGGGCGATGTCGATGTTGTGGGCGATGAGGATCGAGACGCCTCCGGGCGTGGTGAGGATGAACTTCTGATGCCGCGACCCGTCGAGGTCATCCGCCAAGATGCGGGAGACGACGCCGGTGCCCTGCACCTCCACCCCACTGCGATGCTCGTCGAACAGAGCGCGGACGGGATCGTCAGCCGATCCGCCCTCGGATCCGGAGGCCGCCGGTCCCGCGGTCGCGGACGGAGACGTCGCCACGGCTGCGGGCAGGGTGCCGGGTATCCCTCCCCGTCCGATCACGATCACCGCGAGCGCCACCAGTGCCACCACGACGACGACCGTCGTCCACCGCGCCCTCCGAGTCACGGCGCCCAGCCTAGACCGCGAGCTCGACGCGGAACGACCGCGGAACGACCGCGGAACGACCGCGAGCTCGACGCGGAACGACCGTGGGACAACCGCGCGCCCGCTGCCGCGCCCGCCGGGCGTACGATGCGCGCATGACGTTGGAGCGCTGGCGGCGGATCACCGAGTGGCCGCTCATCGTCGCGTCCCTGCTCTTCCTCGTCACCTACTCGATCCAGGTGATCGTGGATCCCCGAGGAGACGTCGGCGCCCTGCTCGAAGACCTGCTCTGGGTCTCGTGGGGAACCTTCCTCATCGACTACATCGTGAGCCTCGTGATCGCGCCGCGGCGCTGGCACTGGTTCCTCACGCACCTCTTCAACCTCGCGACCGTCGTGCTGCCGATGCTCCGCCCGCTGCGGGTGCTGCGCGTGGTCACCCTGCTCGCTGTGCTGCAGCGCACCGCCGGCCGTGCCGTACGCGGGCAGATCGTCATCTACGTGACGGGCGCGACGCTGCTGGTCGTCTACGTCGCATCCCTCGCGGTGCTCGACGCGGAGCGCGCCGGCGGTGGCAGCATCTCCACGTTCCCCGACGCGCTCTGGTGGGCGTTCACGACCATCACGACCGTCGGCTACGGCGACCTCGCGCCCATCACCCTCGAGGGCCGGGTGATCGCCGTCGGGCTCATGCTCAGCGGCATCGCCCTGCTCGGTGTCGTCTCGGCGACCTTCGCCTCGTGGATCGTCGAGCAGGTGTCGGCCGAGAACACCAGCCGCCAGGCGGCCACGGTCGCACACGTCGATGCGCTCCGCGCCGAGATCGCCGAGCTGCGCACGGTACTCGCCCGGATGGATCCGACCCTGCGGTCGCCCGACGCCAGAGCATCGACCGCCGCAGATCAGGACGGTCCGGATCCCCTCGCGCCGAAGGGCTGAGCGAGCGGACGCCGAATCCGCGTCCGGGCCCTCGCCTCCGGCGCGCTCCTACATCCCGGCGTGCTCGAACGCGGTCGTGGGCAGATCGACGATGTGCGCGCCGCCGTCGACGACCAGCACGGATCCGGTCATGTACGACGACTCGCTGGATCCGAGGAAGCGCACCACGGCCGCGATCTCGGCGGGCTGCGCCGGGCGGTGCAACGGTACGTCGGCCGTGACGGTGGCGTACGCCTCCTCGCGCGATGCGAGCCCGGCGTGCTCGGCGAACTCGTCCATCTCCTCGTCCGCCATCGGCGTCTGCACCCACCCCGGGCAGACCGCGTTCACCCGCACCCCGTGCTTGCCGTAGTCGCGGGCGAGCGTGCGGGTGAGACCGATCAGCGCGTGCTTGCCGACCGTGTACCCCGCGACCGAGGGGCCGGCGAAGAGTCCGGCGAGCGAGGAGATCACGACGATCTGCCCCTTCGCCTCGATGAGCGCCGGCAGCGCCTCGCGGGCCATCACGAACGCCGTGGTGAGATTCGCGCGGATCGCGCCCTCCCAGCCGGCGTCGTCCGTCTCCCCCACCGGGGCGAAGCCGTGTCCGCCCGCGTTGGCGACGAGCACGTCGATGCGTCCGAACGTCGCGAGCACCTCCGCGACGGCTCGCTTCGCGTCCTCGGTCGATGCGGCATCGGCGATCACGGGATGCGCACCCACGGCGCGCTCGACCTCGCGCAGCGGCGCCTCACGGCGGCCGACCACGACGACGTGCGCGCCCTCCGCGGCGTAGCGGGCGGCGATCGCGGCGCCGATGCCGGTGCCGCCACCGGTGATGACGACGACGCGTCCGGTGGATCCGTTGGTGGTCATGGGGTCTCCTGTCGTGGAAAGCGGTAGGTCGCGAAAGGGGGAAGTCGAGAAGCGGGATCGCAGGCGAGGTCAGGCCGGGAACCCGGAGCGGGCGCTGTAGCCGAAGTCGCTGAGGATGCCGGACCCGTTCACCGCGCGGGCGCGCGGAGAGGCGAGGTACACGACGTGCACGGCGATCTCCTCGGCGGTCTGCACGGGGAAGGCAGGGGCGGCGAACGCCTCGTCGCCGAGGTCGCCGCGGCTCATCGGGGTGTCCACGATCGACGGCGACACCGTCGTCACCCGCACGTCATCGCCTGCGAGATCGACGCTGAGCGCCCGCCCGAACTGGACGAGGGCGGCCTTCGACGCGCAGTACGGCGCCATGCCGGGCGATGCCACGAAGGCGGAGTCGCTCGCCACCAGCACGACCGAGGCGGCGGGTGCCGCACGCAGCGCGGGCAACGCGGCCCGCAGCACGAGGAACGCACCGGTCACGTTGACGGCGAAGACGGCCTGCCACTCGGCGAGGGAGGTCTCGTCGATGCCGGACCCGACGGGGCCCGAGATCCCGGCACAGCACACCACCGTGTGCAGCACCCCGAACACCGAGACGGCTTCGGCGACGGCCGCGCCGACTGCGACCTCGTCCGTGACGTCGGCGATGAGGGGCACGGAGCCGGAACAGGACGCCGCGGTCTCCGCGAGTCCGGCGGCGGAGCGGTCCAGCAGCGCGACCCGCACGCCCTCGGCGGCGAGCGCCTGAGCGACCGCTCGCCCGATCCCTCCGGCGGCACCGGTGACCAGCGCGGTCCTCCCCTGCAGCTGCAGCTCCATCGCCGCTCCCTCCGTGGTGCGGGGCCGGCCAGACCGACCGGCTCCGTTCCGCCATCCTGCTCCGTCGACGAAGCCGGATCGAGGGGGCGTGCGACGGCTGTGCACGCTGACACCATCGTCCTTCACTCATGGGCAAGCCCGCCGCGCCGGGGAGGGGCAGACTCGGCAGAGTCCGATAATGCCCGTCTTCCCGCAGCACAACGTCCGCGCTGCGCCCGCCCGCCCAGGCCGGAAGAACGCGCCGTCACCGAGCGAAGGAGCCGACGTGACCGCTGAACAAACCCAACAGACCCACACCGCCCTGCGGCAGGGAGCTCTCGGCGTCGCCGGGATCGTCTTCCTGGTCCTCGCCGCCGTCGCCCCGCTCACGGGCATCGTCGTCGTCGCCTCCCTCGCGATCGCGCTGGGCAACGGCGGCGGCGCGCCGATGTCCTTCTTCCTCGTCGCCGCGATCCTGCTGCTGTTCGCCGTCGGATACGCGCAGATGTCCAAGCAGCTCGTGAACGCCGGCGGCTTCTACGCCTTCGTCGTGAAGGGCCTCGGACGCACCGGCGGGCTGATCGCCGGCCTCATCGCCACCCTCGGCTACAACTTCTTCGTGGTCGGGACGATCGGCACCAGCGGCTTCTTCATGCAGTCGATCATCAAGGAGCTCACGGGCTTCGACATGAGCTGGATCCTCTGGGGCCTGCTCTCGATCGCCGTGTGCTTCGTGCTCGCGCGCATCGGCGTCGACTTCTCCTCCAAGGTGCTCGGCGTGTGCCTCGTGCTCGAGACGACGATGCTGCTCGTCTTCGACGTGTCGGTGTTCGTGCAGAAGGGGTTCTCCTTCGCCGCGTTCAGCCCGGAATGGGTGTTCTCCGGCTCGCTCCCGATCGGCATGCTGCTCGCGGCGACCGGCTTCCTCGGCTTCGAGGCGACGGCGCTGTTCAGCGAGGAGGCCAAGCAGCCGCTGCGCACGATCCCGCGCGCCACCTACACCGCGATCATCGCGATCGGCGTCATCCTCGGCGTCACGACCTGGGCGGTCGTCAGCGCGATCGGCGTGCCGGACGCGCAGGCCGTCGCGGTCAAGCACCTGCCCACGGGTGACCTGATCTTCATGCTGGCGCAGCAGTACCTCGGCGGCCCGCTCACCACGGTCATGATGATCCTGTTGCTGGTCAGCCTGTTCGCCGCGATGCTCGCCTTCCACAACTCCGCGAGCCGATACCTGTACGCGCTCGGCCGCGCCCGCATCCTGCCCCGTGCGCTCGCCCGCACCCGCGCCGGAGGGTCGCCGGCGATCGCCGGCATCGTGCAGGCCGGCTTCTCGGCGATCGTCGCCGTGATCTTCTTCGTCGCCGGTGCGGATCCGATCGTGCAGGTCGTGCCGGCCATGCTCGGCTTCGGCACACTCAGCGTGCTGATCCTGCAGGGCCTCGCCGCCCTGTCGATCGTCGTGTACTTCCGTCGACAGCATGACACCCGCTGGTGGAGCACCTTCATCGCCCCGGGGATCGGCTTCCTCGGCATCGCAGCGATCTCGGTCCTCGCGATCTTCAACTTCAACATCGTCGCCGGATCCGAGGAGCTCTGGATCAACCTGCTGCCGCTGCTGCTGGTGCTCGCCGTGATCGGGGGCATCGTCTACGCGCAGTACCTGAAGCGCAGCAGGCCCGCCGTCTACGACGGCCTTGCCGCCGACCTCGAGCAGTTCAGCACGCGCTGATCGCCACCGGACCCGCCTCACACCACCCACCAAGGAGCATCATGACCACCATGAACCCCGCCGACACCTCGACCTGGCTGCCGCTGGACGGCCTGGCCCCCGGATTCGACGCCAACAAGGCGCCGCACACCACCGCCCTGTCCGGCCGCCAGATCGACCTCACCGCCCCCAACGGCACGCGCATCGCGCACCGCTTCGCCGACGACGAGGTCACCTGGACCTACACGCCCGGCGAGGGCGACCCGACGGCGGCCGCCACCGACACCGACGCGTACGAGGCGATCGAGGTCGACGAGGATCTGTTCTACGTGCAGTTCCATCACCGCTACCTGCCGAACGAGGCGGTCTCCCTCGTGATCGACCTGCGCGCAGGGCGCGTGCTGTCGATCATCAGCGAGATCCTGCCGGCGCTCGAGCCCGGCCGCACCCGTGTGGTGCACCACTTCGGCACCGCGACGATCGACGGCGCCGAGCCGACCGGAGCGGAGCCGCACCCGACGACCGCGCTGATCGGGCGCCGCGTGGAATGGGTCTACAGCACCGAGCACGCCTACGAGCACGTGTACCTGTCCGAGCGCTGGTACAGCTGGCAGTGCCTGGCCGGCCCCGAGCGCGGGCTCGCCGACACCGACGAGAACAGCGTGTGGGAGGTCCGCCCCGGCATCTACGTGTTCGCCTGGCGGGAGAAGGTCATCCCGTGCGCGTCGGTCACGATCGCCGACCACCGCGACGTCACCAAGATCCGCTCGCACGGCGTGCTGTTCGGTCTCGACGAGACCGGCGAGGTGCCCACGCACTTCACGTTCGGCGCCTGGGGCCGCCTCATCTCGGTGACCCACCACGCGCCGGAGCTCGAGCCGGCGAACTTCGGCGCACAGGACGCCGCCGAGAAGGCGACGGCCTGACATGACGACCGCCCCCGCCGAGCTCATCGTCGTCGCCGACGTCATCCGCACCCTCGATGCTGCGCATCCGGCCGCCGAAGCCTTCGCCGTGCGCGACGGCCGCATCGCCGCGATCGGCACGCGTGCCGAGGTCGACGCCCTGCGCGGCGACGGCACCAGGGTGCTCGAGCTCGGCGGGGCCGCGGTCTACCCCGGCTTCGCCGACGTGCACAACCACCACGCTCTCGCCGGGCGCACCGAGCTGTTCGAGCTCACCCTGCCGCCGTCCCTCACGCTGGACGAGATCCTCGACCGGGTGCGCGAGAAGGCCGCCACGCTTCCGGAGGACGCGTGGATCATCGGCGGCGTCGTCGCCTCGACCCTGCTGCCGTCGCTGCAGAGCACGGCCGTGCGCCTGCGTCTGGACCAGGCGGCGGGCGGACGCCCCGTCGTGATCGCGGAGGACTCCCGGCACAACCGCTGGGCGAGCTCCCGTGCCCTCGAACTCGCCGGCATCGGGCCCGGATCGATCCCGGCCGGCGGTGTCACGATCCTCGACGCCGAGGACGGCACCCCCACAGGCGTGCTTCTCGAGGCGGCCGGCATCCCGGTGCAGGAGGCGTACGACCGCTCCGGCGGGCTGAGCGCCGCCCAGCACCGCGCCGCGTCCGCGCACGGTGTGCATCTCGCGAACAGCTACGGCATCACCGCCTTCCAGGACGCCGGCGTCTCCACCGACATCCTCGGCGCCCTCGCCGACCTCGACGGCGACGGGGAACTGAACGCCTGGGTGGTGTCGTCCCTGCTCGTCAACGACGAGATCTTCGGCTTCGACCCCGTCGGATCCGCCCTCATCGCACGCGGCGAGGAGTTCCGCACCGCGCACCACCGCCCCGATTTCGTGAAGATCTTCCTCGACGGGGTGCCGCCCGCACGCACCGCCTCGTTCCTGGAGCCGTATGTCGCCGACGCCGTGCACGGCGCGCACTTCCACGGCGAGACCACGATGACGTTCGACGAGCTCCACGGCTGGCTGCGGCAGGTCGCCGAGCGCGGCCTCGGCGCCAAGGTGCACTGCACCGGAGACGGATCCGCCCGGCTCGTACTGGACGTCGCCGAACGGCTGCGCGCCGAAGGCTTCACCACGCCGATCCAGATCGCGCACGGGCAGTTCCTCGCCGACACGGACATCCCCCGCCTCGCGGCGCTCGACGTCGTGGCGGACATCTCGCCGTTCATCTGGTTCCCCGGCGTCATCCCGCAGATGCTCACCGAGGTGCTCGGCGAGCGCGCGGAGCACTCTCAGCCGAACCGTGCCCTCATCGACGCCGGCGCGCTGGTCGCCGGCGGATCCGACTGGCCCGTAAGCGAGTCGCCGAACCCGCTCGAGGGGATCCAGGGTCTCGTCACCCGGGCGGATCCGCTGCGCCGCGCGCCCGGCACCCTCTGGCCCGAGCAGGCGATCACCGCGGAGGAGGCGCTGCAGGTCTTCACCCGCAACGCCGCCGTCGCGATGGGCCTCGGCGCAGAGACCGGATCCCTGGAGGTGGGCAAGTCCGCCGACTTCGTGGTGCTCGACCGCGACGCGATCGCCGGGCCCGCCGACGCCATCATCGACGCCCGCGTGCTCGCGACGTGGTTCGCGGGGCGCGAGGTGTACGCGGCCGGCTGAGCCGACGCCGTCGCGTCCGCCCCGCCGGGACCGTTCCCGGCGGGGCGGACGCGTTCCCGGTCCCGCTCGGCAGGGCATAGAATGGTATACCAATTGCGCGCCCTGTCCGGATCGCGCCCGCCCGCGTACGATCAGGAGACCGGATGGCCATCGAGGAGCGCCCCGACGCCCGCCCGAACCGGCTCGCCGCCGCGTTGCTCCGCCCGTTCTCTTCTCTGCACGGCAACCGCGAGTTCTCGGCGCTCCTGCTCTCGAACGTCACCTTCTTCGGAGGGATGTGGACGCTCACCTTCATCCTCGGCTGGATGGTGTTCGAGCAGACCGGATCCGAGATCCTCGTCGCCGCATTCACCACGGTGCGCCTGCTTCCCCTGCTGCTCGGCCCCCTCTCCGGCGCGATCTCGGACCGGATGGATCGCCGGCGGCTGCTCATGCTCGCCTGCGGCGTCGCCATCGTCGCGGCCGTCGGCCTCGCGGCGCTCACCACGGCGGGGCTCGGGTCGTTCGGCGTGCTCACCGCAGGCGGCCTGCTGCTCGGACTCGCGCACTCCCCCTCTCAGCCGGCACGAGCCGCGTTGGTCGCCGGCAAGGTTCCGGCGGAACAGCTCAGCAACGCGAACGCGCTGAACGCGCTGGCGATGAATACGACCCTCATGCTCGGACCCGCGATCGGCGGGTTGCTGGTGAGTGCATTCGGCACGGCGGCCGCGCTGTGGATCGGCTCCCTGTGGTTCGTGCTCTCCTTGATCGCGCTCCGCGATGTCAGCAGCGGCTACCGGCAGCCCGAGGTGCCGCACTCCTCGATCTGGCGGATGCTGGGCGAGGGGTTCCTCGCGATCGCGCGCCTGCGCGTGGTGCTGGCCGTGCTGCTCATCACCGTCGCCACGAACTTCCTCATCTGGTCGGTCCACCAGGGCTTCATGCCGGTGTTCGCGCACAGCATGCAGCTCGATGCGGCGGGACTCGGCCTGCTCCTGACGGCGTTCGGACTGGGCGGCATCGTCGGTTCGCTCGTGATCGCCGCGCTCGGCGACTTCCCGTGGAAGGGCGCCGTGTTCGTGTGCGGGATCGCCGGGATGTCGGTGTGCTGGATCCTGTTCGCGCTCGCGCCCACCACGCCCCTGGCCGCCGCGGTGTTCACGCTGGCCGGGCTCGTCTCGTCGGTCTTCGGCGTACTGCAGAACACGCTCATGCTCGCCTCCACGCCGCCGGCGCTGCAGGGCCGTGCCATGGGGCTGCAGGAGCTGGCGATCGGCGCGCAGCCCGTTGCGGCCCTGGCCATCGGCGCCGCCGCGCAGGGGATCGGCATCGCCGCCACCACGGTGATCAGCGCGAGCCTGCTGCTGGTGTTCCTGGCCGTGATGGCGCTCAGCGTGCCCGCACTGATGCGCTACCACGGCACCGCCGGCGCCTGAGCGAGTCAGGATCCGCGGCGGTCGTCAGCGGCGCGGGGTCTCGCCATCACCGCCACTGTCACTCGACGGCCAGCACTGCGTCCGACGCGGGCAGCGGCAGCGGCAGCGCGTCGGTGGCGTTCTCCGCGAAGGCGCGCCTCATCAGCGGGCGCAGCGGCCGGGAGAGCATCACACGGGTCGTGAGCGCGCCCAGCACCGCGCCCGTCCACGAGGTCGGCACGGCGCGCTCGAGACTGCCGAACGGGATCTTCTTGCCGTCGGCGATGAACGGCTCGATCCGCCGCGCGTAGCGCGCGAGCGCGGCCGGAGCCTCCTCCGCACCGGCGCCAACCAGTTCGCCGGCGAGCACGTACGCGCCGACGAGCGCCATCGCCGTGCCCATCCCGCTGAGCGGCGATCCGCAGTAGCCGGCATCGCCCACGAGCGCCACACGCCCCTTCGCGACCTCCGGCACGTCCACGCGCGCCAGCTCGTCGAAGTAGAAGTCCTCCGCCCCGCCCATCGCGGCGAGCACGGCCGGGGCCTGCCAGCCGGCACCGGTCAGCACGCGACGGATGAGCACCTCCTGCGCCGCCCGGTCGCCGCGCAGCGCGGGGTCGTGATCCACGCGCAGCGTGAGCATCGCCTTCGACGTCGCCGGATCCCGGTCCGGACGGATCCCCAGCATCGCGCCCGGCACGATCCGCATCGAGAACCAGCCGTCCTCGATCCCTGCCGGAGTCGGCATCGTGAAGAACGCCGCGTAGCCGCCGAGGCGCGTGGCGAACCGCCCCTCCGGCCCGAACGCCAGGCGCCGCGTCGCCGAGTGCACACCGTCGGCGCCGAGCACGACGTCGAAGCGCTCCGAGGCGCCCGAGGCGAAGCGGACCTCGACGCCCACCGCATCCTGGGCAAGGGCATCGATGCGGTCGCCGTACCGCAGGGACAGCAGACCCGGGGCCTGCAGCGCCGCCTCGGCGAGCGCATCCAGGAGGACCCGGTTCAGATCCCCGCGTGCGATCTCCACGTCGGCCACCGCACCGCGCCCGTCGAACAGCTCGACCGGCATGCGCCCGTAGGGGCATCCTCGGCCGTCGACGTACAGCATCCCCTGCTCGTGCAGCTGATGCGCGCGGATCGCGGGCATCAGGCCCATCCGCTCGGCGGCCTCACGGCTCGCTCCGCGCAGGTCGACGGCCTGCCCACCCGGGCGGGCTTCCGGCGCCCGCTCGACGACCGTCGTGCGGATCCCGCCGCGGACGAGCTGCAGCGCCGTGGCGATCCCGGCGATGCCGGCGCCGGAGATGAGGACATGGGGTGCGGACATGGCGTTCTCCTCGATTCAAATATTAGACGTTTGTCTAAGACGAATGTCTACATGCTTCTAAGACGCATGTCTAGTACAAGCGTCTAAGACACGCCTAGGATGTCGTCATGGGAAATCGTGAGGATCTGCTCGCCGGCGCCCGCCGTGTCATCGTCGAGCGCGGCGTCGCGAACGCCACCGCCCGCGACATCGCCACGGAGGCCGGCGTCAGCCTCGCGGCGATCGGCTACCACTTCGGCTCGAAGGACCAGCTCGTCACCGAGGCGCTCCTGGAGACGCTGGGCACCGGGATCGGCGACGGCATGGAGGCCGTGATCCTGGAGGCCAAGGACCTCCCCCGCCTCGCCGGATTCGCCGCGCTGTGGAACGGCATGCCCGAGGTGTTCGCCGCGAACCGGGAGACCCTGCTGGCCAGCATGGAGAACGCCGTGCGCATGATGCGCGATCCGGCGGCGCTGACCCGCATGCAGGCCGCCGTCGATGAGGGCTACCGCGGCGTCGCAGAGGGTCTCACCGCCGCATACCCCGATCTGACCCCCGAGCAGGCGCTCGCGCTGGCACAGCTGGAGTTCGTGCTGTCTCAGGGCCTCGGGATCCTCTGGCTGCTGAGCCCCGAAGGCCGGATCCCCGACGGCGACACCCTGGCGTCTGCGGTCGCCCTGCTGCACGACGGGGCGCCCGAGGCCTGACCGACCCGCCGACCGCGGCCGGTCATAGACTGGATCGGCCGAGCCGGGCCGCACCCCGGCGCGCATGCGTCACGGGAAGGGCGGGGAATGCCGATCACCAGGACCGTGCTCTTCACCGCCGCACACGAGCCCTCGCAGCCGGCGATCGTCGGCCCTGAAGGCGCCCTGGACTACGCCGGGCTCGTGGAGGACTCGCGTCGCGTGTTCGCCGTCGTCGATGCCGCACATCGTGCACAGGACGCCCCACCGCCTCCGGCGCCGGAGACCCGCGGGATCCCGATCACCGCCGTCAGCACGTCGAGCGCCTTCCACGCCGCCCGGATCGTCGCAGGACTCGCCGGCTATCGCGCCGTGTCCGCCACGATCGACCCGAACTGGCCGCTCTCCCACCGCGTGCACGTCGTGGTCGCGGCCGGGATCGGGCTCGTCATCGGCGACGACCCCGCACTCGCACCCGCACTCCGCGACGCCGGATGGACCGGCACCGTTCTCTCACTGTCGGAGTTCCGCGATCGGGAGGCGACAGCGGCGCCCGCGGATCCGCCCACGGTGCGCGAGGCCGACGAGGCGTTCCTGCTGCTGTTCTCCTCCGGCACCACGAGCGATCCGAAGGCCTTCCTGAAGACCCGACGCCAGTACCGCGAGAACGTCGCCGTCTCGAGCGCGCACCTCGAACCGCGGCCCGGCGTCGAGACCCTGGCCCCGGGGCCGCTGTCGTACAGCCTCACGCTGTACGCCGTCATCGAGTGCCTCGCCACCGGCGGAGGCGCGCACCTCGCCGACCGGTTCGATGCTGCAGGCCTGGCGCAACGCGTCGCGGCCGAGGGGATCACCCGGATCGTCGCCGTGCCGGCCGTGGTGCAGGTGCTCATCGATGGCGCACGGCGCGACCCGCACGCCTTCGCCGGGCTGGACCTCGTGGTCACCGGCGGCGCGAACCTGCCCGCAGCGCTCCGCGACGGCCTCGCCGCGGCGCTGCCGCACGTGCGCCTGATCAGCTACTACGGCGCCGCGGAGATCGGGTTCATCGGCGACAGCCGTGGCGGCGACGGCACGCTGCTGGACGTCTACGACGGCATCGGCGCCGAGATCCGAGACGACGAGGGCCACGTCGTGCCCGACGGCGAGCTCGGCACCCTCTGGATCCGGGCCGCGGCCTGCTCCGACGGCTACCTCGCGGCGACGACCGACGCCGTGCTGCGCGGATCCGACGGCTGGGCGACCGTGCACGACATGGGGCGCGGGGTGCACGGCCGGCTCCAGCTCGCGGGGCGTGCCGGCGACATCGTCGCGACCGGCGGGCACAAGGTCTCACTGCCCGAGGTGGAGCGCGCGTTCGATGCGATGCCAGGGCTCGGTACCGTGTGCGCCGTGGCGCTGCCCGATCCGCGGCTCGGCAGTGTCGTCGCGCTCGTGATCGAGGCTCCGCGCCCGCTCGGGAGGAGTTCTCTCGCTCGGGAGGATGGATCCGCGCCCGGTGCCCTCCCGAACGCGAGTTCTCCTCCTCACGCGGTGAGCGACACCCCGACCAAGGCCGACCTCCAGGCCTGGGCGCGCGAGCGGCTGGCCCCGCAGTTCGTGCCACGGCGCTGGTACCTGCTCGATCGGATCCCGCGCACGGCCGGAGGCAAGATCCGACGCCCGGCGACGAGCGCGCTCATCGAGCAGGGCGAAGGGATCCGGCTGTGAGCGGGGACGCACGGCGCGTCGTCGTCACCGGGCTGGGCGCGATCACTCCGAGCGGACTCGACGTCCCCTCCCTCTGGGATGCCGTCGTCGCGGGGCGCAGCGCCGTCACCGCCCTCGACGAACCGGAGTTCCGGGATCTGGCCGTGCGGATCGGCGGCAGGATCCGCGGATTCGACGCGACCGGGATCGTGGCCCCGCCGCTCGCCCGGCGCCTGAGCCCGCTCCAGCTCTGGGCGATCGCCGCGGCGGATCAGGCCCTGGACCACGCCGGCGTCAGCCCCGCCGCGTTGCGCGCCGGTGCTGCGCTCCCCTGGGACCCGGCCCGCACGGCGGTCCTCGCGGCGACCGGATCCGGACCGGTGGACGCGATGCAGGCCGCCACCCGCGCCCTCGACGCCCGCGGTCCTCGCGGCGTGCCGCTGAGCGTGGTCGTGCACGGGGCTCCTGATGCCGCAGCGGCGCTGCTCAGCGAGCGATACGGCGCCCGCGGCGCGGCGCACGGGATCACCGCGACATGCGCGTCCAGCGCGATCGCGCTCGGCGACGGGCTGCGCCGCATCCGGCACGGGTACGCCGACGCCGTGCTCGTGGTCGGCATGGAGGACTGCCTGAATCCGGTCAACCTCGCTGCCAACGCCAATCTGCGTGCGCTCGCCAGCGGGTACGAATCGGACCCCACCGCAGCCAGCCGCCCTTTCGACCGCGGGCGCCGCGGCTTCGTGATGTCCCAGGGCGCCGCAGCCCTGCTGCTCGAGGCCGAGGACGTCGCCCGCGACCGCCGGGCCGAGCCGCTCGCCGTGCTCGCCGGATTCGGCGAGTCGAGCGACGCGCACCATCCCACGGCCCCGCATCCGCAGGGTCTCGGCGCCGCGCAGGCCGTCGCCGCGGCACTCGCCGACGCCGTGCTGGATCCGCATGCCGCACACGGCATAGACCACGTCAACGCCCACGGCACGGGCACTCCGGCCGGCGACGCGGCAGAGCTCGCGGCGCTCGAGGCCGTGTTCGGCGCACGTGCCCGACAGATCCCGATCACCGCGACCAAGTCGAGCACGGGGCACCTGCTCGGCGCGTCCGGCGCCGTCGAAGCCGTCCTCGCGATCCGCACACTGCAGACCGGCCTGATCCCGCCCACGATCAACCTCGACGACCCCGAGTTCGCGGACTGGGACATCGTGCGCGGCGCGGCGCGCCACGCCGGACGGATCCGCCGCGTCCTGTCCCCCTCTTTCGGCTTCGGCGGCCACAACGGCGCCGTCGTGCTGGAGCGGCCGTGATGGTTGTGCCCACCGTGCCCGCCGTGGTGTTGGCCGCGCCCAGTGTGCTGGCCGCGCCCGCCCGTTTTGGGGCGCATTCTCACGTTTTGGGGCGCGCTACGCCGTCGCGGCAGGGTGCCACGCGCCCCAAAACGCACGATCGCGCCCCGAAACGGCAGGGGTCCGGGACAGGAACCGCACCCGTGCCGCCACCCGTACCCTTGCACCCGCCTGTACACGAAGCCCAGGAGGCACGATGACCGACCGTCTCACCCGCCACGCCGAGCTCGCCGAGCAGTACCTGCCGGATGAGCTCCTGGAGCGGTTCCGCGAGCGCGCCGCCGTGTACGACCTCGAGAACCGGTTCTTCGACGAGGATCTCGCCGAGCTGACCGAGCGCGGATACCTGCTGCTGTTCGTCCCCGAGGCGCACGGAGGCCCTGGGCTGAGCCTGGACGAGGTCTCGCACCTGCAGCAGCGCCTCGCGACGGCCGCCCCGGCGACGGCGCTCGCGGTCAACATGCACCTCATGTGCACCGGTGTCGCGAAGGCCCTGGCCGACCGCGGCGATCACTCCCTCGACGGCGTGTTCACCGAGGCGATGGCCGGCGAGATCTTCGCGTTCGGGATCAGCGAGCCGTCCAACGACTGGGTCATGCAGGACTCGAAGACGGCGGCCGTTCCACAGCCCGATGGCGGCTACATCCTCAGCGGCGTCAAGATCTTCACGTCGCTCTCCCCCGTCTGGACCCGGCTCATCACGCACGGCCGGGACGACACGGATCCGGAGAACCCGATGCTCGTCTACGGCTTCCTCGAGCGCGGCGCGGAAGGCATCACGGTGTCCGACCAGTGGGACGTGATGGGCATGCGGGCCTCGCAGAGCCGCGCGACGATCCTGACCGATGTGCGCATGCGACCCGAGCGGGTGAACCGGCGCATCGCCGTGGGACGGGTGCCGGACCTGCTCACCTTCGCGATCACGAGCAAATTCCAGCTGCTCATCGGATCCGTCTACGCCGGCGTGGCCCGCCGCGCACTCGACCTGGGAGCGGCGGGCCTGAAGAAGCGACGGTCCGCCAAGGCCGGAGCGACCTACGCGGAGGTCCCCGAGTCGCGCACCCGGCTCGCCGATGCGCACCTCGACTATCTGGCGGTGCCGGCGCAGCTCGAGGCCTACTGCCGCGACTTCGACGAGCTGCTCGACCATGGCGCGCGCTGGCCGCTGCTCCTGGTGAGCGCCCGCCTGAACGCGTCGACGGCCGCCCGCCGCGCCGCCGAGGCCGCGCTCATGTGCACGAGCGGATCCGGCTTCGACAACGGCCATGAACTGAGCCGGCTGTACCGCGACGCGGCGGCGGGACTGTTCCACCCGCCCAGCGCGGACGCCGCCCGCCCCATGTTCGCCGCGGCTCTGCTCGACGACTGAAGCACCCCCGGGGTCGTCGAGCGAGCACCGGCGCAGCCGGAGCGAGACGAAACGCCGCAACCGCAAGAGCGCCGCGTTTCGTCTCGGACGCCTCCGGCGTCCTCGCTCAACGACCCCGATCCGCGCATCTCAGGAGCGCCCTTCAGTCGACGAGGTCGCGCATCTCCTGCTCGATCGCGCGCAGCACGGTCGCGTCTTCGGGCGAGGCCTCGCCCGGCACGTACCGCAGGGACCGGATCCGGCCGCCGCGGAACGGGTAGGAGCGGTGCCGTTCGTGGAGATCCCAGTCCACGGGGCCGCCGTAGTCGTAACCGACGCTGATACCGGTGAAGGGCGCCATGCCGACGAGCATCGGCATGTCGTCGAGGCGGAGCCGCTCGGTGCCATCGACATCGACGGCGAGACTCCAGCGCAACCCGAGGTCGGCCCGCACCCGCAGGTCGATGCGGTGGTGGCCGGGTTCCGGGGCGCTCGCGCGCACGCGGCGCATCGCGCCGTACGCGTTGTAGGAGAGCAGCAGCTCGGCGCCGTCCAATGCCAGCAGGTACCCCCCGCCCTGATCGCCGTGCGCGAGGACCACGCCCTCCGCGCCGTGCTCCAGTTCGAGCTCGGCGTGCACCTCGAAGGAGCGCAGCACCGTGAGGCGCGCCGAGCGGAACCGCTCGAGCGGCGGTCGGAACGGCACGAGCTCGACAGGCTCCGAGAGCGGGGCCTCGGTTCCGGGTCGCACCGAGTGCAGCGTGCCGTCGTCGTCCAGCGGGAACACGGTGTTGCGCCAGGCCTCCTCGCGCCAGCGCTCCGCGAGCTCCTGCACCCGCTCGGGCTCATGCTCGGCACGATCCCGCGTCTCGGTCGGATCGCTCGGCAGGTGGTAGAGCTCCCACGTGCCCCCGGTGGCGCCCTGCGCGGGCGTCGGCGGGATCGGCGAGACCGCCTTCCACTCGCCGTCGACGAACGCGCGCCGGCCGACGCACTCGAAGTACTGCTGCTCGCGTCCCGGAGCCGCCGGATCCGCGAGTATCCCGGCGATGCTGTCGCCGTCGACCTCGAGTGCGGACGTCCCGTTCCACTGCTCCGGACGCGCGACGCCGGCCAGTTCGAGCAGGGTCGGGGCGAGATCGGACACGAAGACGAACTGGTCCCTGAGTCCCGGCGACGCCGCACCGGCGGGCCAGGAGATCACGAGCGGCGCATGCACCCCGCCTTCGTAGGTGCTCGACTTGAATGACCGGAACGGCGTGTTCGACACCCGCGCCCAGCCGGTCGGGTACTGGCCGTACAACCGCGGTCCGCCGATCTCCGAGAGATCGCGGGGAACGTCGTTCACCCACCCGTCGGGCACCGCACCATGCAGGCCGAACTGCGCGAAGTAGCTGCGCGTTCCGGTCGGACCTCCCTCGGCGGTGCCGCCGTTGTCACTCGCGATCACGATGATCGTGTTCTCGCGCTCGCCGAGTTCATCGAGCCGGGCGAGCAGGCGGCCGACGCTCTGATCGATCTCGTCGACAGCGGCGGCGTAGACCTCCATGTGGCGGGCGAACAGCGCCCGCTCCTCGGGGCCGAGGTCGTCCCAGTGCGGGATCCGGTCTCCGTCCGCGAGCGGATCCCCCGGCAGCTCGGCGTGCGTGGGCACGATGCCGCGGGCGCGCTGGCGCGCGAACCGCTCCTCGCGCACGGCGTTCCAGCCGCGCTCGTACCGGCCGCGATAGCGCTCGATGTCCTCCTCCTTGGCCTGGATCGGCCCATGCACCGAGGTGTGCGCGTAGTAGAGGAAGAAGGGCTTACGACGATCGTTCGCGCGGAGCTCGTCGACCATGCCGATCGCACGATCCGTCAGTTCGTCGGTGAGGAAGAACCCGTCAGGGAACTCTGCGACGTCCACGACGGAGTTGTCCTGCACGAGCCGATGCGGATGGTGCAGGGACGTGAACCCGTCCATCGAACCGAAGTAGCGGTCGAAACCGCGCTGCAGCGGCCACGACGACCGATCCGCCCCGTCATGCAGCCGCGACTCGAGGGTGAGGTGCCACTTGCCGACCATGAACGTCGCGTACCCGCCGGCCCGCAGCGATTCCGCGAGCGTGGGGGCGGCGGCGGGCAGCTCGCAGGCGAAACCGGGGTAGCCCGGATCGATGTGCGCCACGAACCCGAACCCCGCCCGGTGCGGGTTCAGCCCGGTGAGCAGCGCGGCACGGGCCGGAGAGCACATCGGCGCCGTGCGGTAGTTCGTGAACAGCCAGCCGTCGGCCGCGAGGCCGTCGATGAACGGCGTCCGGATCTCGCCGCCGAACGGGCCGAGGTCGCTGAACCCGAGGTCGTCGACGAGCATGACGACGATGTTGGGCGCCCCTTCCGCGGCGGTCGGCCGGGGGCGCCACGAGGGATCCGACTCGGACGTGAACTCTCCGACGCGCCCGGCGAAGCCCTCGTAGCCGCGTGCCGCGGGGTCCATTCAGCCCGCCTTCCGGATGAGACCGAAGATGCGGGTGCGGAGCTCGGCGAACTCCGCCGTGGCCCGCGTCTCCAGCTGGTCGCGGGGGCCGCCGAAGTCGATCTCGATGGTCTCGGTCACGCGCGCGGGCCGCTCGCCGAGCACGATGACGCGATCCGAGAGGTACACGGCCTCGTCGATGTCGTGCGTCACGACCAGGATCGTCATGCCGAACTGCTCGCGGATCCGCAGGCACAGATCCTCGAGCTCGAACCGGGTCTGCGCATCGACGGAGGCGAACGGCTCGTCCATCACGAGCACCTCGGGACGGTAGGCGATCGCGCGGGCGATCGCGACGCGCTGCTGCATGCCGCCGGAGAGCTGCCACGGATACTTCGCGCCCGCACCGGCGAGCCCGACCGCGGCGAGCGCCGACGCGATGCGCTCCTCCCGCTCCGCGGTGCTCAGCCGGAGGTGCCGGAGCGGCAGCCGCACGTTCTTCTCGACCGTGAGCCACGGCATGAGCGAGCGCGTGTACTCCTGGAAGACGAGCGCCATCTCCTCGGGAGGCCCGTCGATCTCGACGCCGTCGATGCGGGCGGATCCGGACGTGATCGGCTGCAGGCCGGTGAGGCACTTCAGCAGCGTGGTCTTGCCGATGCCGGACGGCCCGACGATGCAGGCCACCTCGCCCGCCTGCACGTCGAACGTGAGATCCGCGATGACCGGGACGTCGCCGCCCTTGGTGCGATAGGTCTTGGCGAGGCCCTGGACGCTGAGCCGGGGGCTGGTGGTGATGCTCATTCGCTCTTCTCCA
Source organism: Microbacterium sp. Au-Mic1 (assembly GCF_021341785.1). Taxonomy (GTDB): domain Bacteria; phylum Actinomycetota; class Actinomycetes; order Actinomycetales; family Microbacteriaceae; genus Microbacterium. Next base: position 25,163 of record NZ_JAJTTF010000014.1, on the reverse strand, counting down.
GTTGTTGTGAGGCGATGTACCAGCGCAGGACCGCGCGGCGGAACAGGACGAACAGGGCGGTGGACAGGTAGCCGAGCACGCCGAGGACGATGATGCCGGCCCACATGTCGGCGATCGCGAAGGACTGCTGCGCGAGCAACGTCGCGGCCCCGAGGCCCGCCGAGGATCCGAGCATCTCGCTCGCGATCATCACGACGAACGCGGTGATGAGGCTCACCTGCATGCCGGACAGGATCCGAGGGCTCGCGGCCGGCAGCGTCACCTGGAACAGCCGCTCCGCGCGGGTGAGCCGGTAGACCCGTCCCACCATCAGCAGGGTGGGCTCCCCCGCGCGCACGCCGTCGATCGTCGAGATGAGGATCGGGAAGAGCGCGGCGAGCGAGATCGAGAGGATGCGCGTGCCGTTGCCGAAGCCGATGAGCGACACGAAGATCGGCACGAGCGCGACCGGCGGGATCGCCCGGAAGAAGTGGATCGTCGGCTCGACGAACCAGCTGAGCGGGGCGATGAGTCCGAGCGCGCACCCCAGCAGCACGCCGATGACCGTGGCGATGAGGAAGGACACGGCCAGATTCAGCACGGAGATGCCGATGTCGCCGAGGAACGCGGGCGTTCCGATCAGCTCGCCCAGGCGCGCGAGGATCGCGGACAGCGGCGGGAAGAACGTGTTCGTGGATCCGGCCGAGGCGATCCACCACAGCGCGATGAGGACGACCGGGACCGCGATCTCGACGAGGATCAGCAGCCAGCGCGGAGAGGAACTCAGCCGGCGGCCGCGGCGGAGCCGCGCACCGGTCTGCACGGAGGTGGTGAGGGTCATGCGTGTTCCGCCTTCCGGTACTGCGGGTGCCAGTGCAGCAGACGCCGCTCGCCCCACTGGCTGAGCCCCTGGATGAGCAGGCCGAGCACGCCGAGGATCAGCACGTAGCCGAACAGTTCGGGCTGGTTGCCGGAGATCTGCGACATGAGCAGGCTCTGGCCGAGTCCCGGGCCTCCCCCGAGGAGGCCGGCGACGACGGCGATGACGAGCGAGGTGGGGGCCGCGACGCGCAGCGCGGTGCCGATGTAGGGCAGCGCGCTCGGGATCACGATCCGGGTGAGGATCTCCGCGCGACTCATCCCGTAGGAGGCGCCCGTCGCGCGGGCCACGGGATCGGTGTCGAAGACCCCGGCGGAGGACTGCACCGCGATCGCGATGAACGAGCCGAAGAAGACGAGGAAGGTCCCCATACCCGAGGTGGGGCCGAGCACGAGCACCACGACCGGGAGGATCACGATGGGCGGGATCGGCTTGAGGAACTCCAGCGGCACCCTGGTCGCGTGCATGGCGAGCGGAGAGGATCCGATCGCGATGCCCAGCAGCACGCCGACGAGGGCGGCGGCGATGAGGCCGCTGAGGGCCATGGCCAGGGTGTCCGCCGTCGCCTGCCAGAGCTGCGGCGTGCCCAGGAGCCGGCCCGCCGCGCCCAGCGCCTCGAGGGCGGAGGGCAGCGGCGCGCCGGCGAGCGGGCCGACCGTCGCCGCGAGCTGCCACACCACGAGTGCGGTCAGCGCACCGGCGGCGCCGAGCAGCGCGGGGAGGATGCGGGAGCGGGTCATGGCCGTCACTTCGTGAGGATGACGCCCGTGAGGTCGACCGGCTTCTTCAGGAACCCGAGACCCACCATCTTGTCGTCGGGACGCTGCAGGTCCTCGTCCGTGACGGTCGCCGGCCAGACCGGGACCTTGACCTGATCGACCGAGAGCGTCGACTTCGTGTAGGCGAGGCCGGCCTTGATCGCCTCCTCGGGATGCGCGGTGGCGTACTCGTTGGACTTCGCGATCGCGCGCTGGAACGCGCTGACGACGTCCTTCTTCGAGGTCGCGGTCGCATCGCCCGTCGTCCACAGGCCCGTCGCACCGGTCTCGAAGAAACCGATCGACGGCGCGGCGAGCTGGGGGTTCCCCGCGGAGAGCGCCTGCGCGGTGAAGGGGCTGACCAGTCCCGCCGCGTCGACGTTGCCGCTCTTCAGCGCGGCGACGGCCGAGGTGAAGTCGAGCACGACCCATTTCACACCCGTCGCGGGGTCGATGCCGTTCTTCTTGAGCTGCTCGGCGATGACCACCTCGAGCTGAGCCTTGCGGGCCGGGATCGCGATCGTCTTGCCGGCCAGCTCCTTCACGGACGTGATGCCGCTGGTCGCGCTCGCGAACAGGCCGGTGTCGTCGAACGCCGCGGGGTCCGAGGCGCTGGTCGCCGCGTCCGGGTAGCCGTCGGCGGGTGCGACGACCTTCATCTTCACGCCCTGGCTGAGTGCATTGAGCAGCGGGATGCTGGGCGAGTAGGCGATGTCGACCTGTCCGCTCTGCGCAGCGGCGAGACCGGCGGGCGGGTTCGCGACGATCGAGGTCTCGACCTTGAGGCCCTCGTCGGCGAAGAACCCCTTCGCCATCCCGGTCAGCAGGCTGCCATCGGAGGTGAGGCCGATCGTGGCGACCTTGACCGTGGTGAGATCGCCCTTCTTCCCCGGTTCGGTGCTTCCGGAAGAGGACGAGCAGCCGGCGAGGGCGGCGGCCGCGCCGACGGCGACGACCGCGGCGGCGACACGGAGTGCGCGCGTGATGTGCATGTGTGCTTCCTGTCAGAACGAGGGATGGGATCTGGGAGCGGAGGCGTCGCTGCGGTGCGACTTCATCGTCTTTAATCACCACTTGGTCACTTAAATATCCAGCAAGGAGATAGTGTTGTCAAGATGTTTCGGAATCTTACGTGTCCAAGTGGCCGCGAAAGATGGGGCGGCTCTCCGTCTCCGCTCCCCCTAGGATCATCAGCATCGGAGGAGGACTGACGTGCCCAAGATCGTTGACCACGACGAACGGCGGGACCACATCGCGGATGCGGCCACCAAGGTGATCGCCAGGGAGGGCTTCGAACGGCTCACGATGCGCCAGATCGCTGCCGAGGCCGGCTACACCCACGGCGCGATCGCCCGCTATTTCCCCACCAAGGAGAGTCTGCTCACGGCGTCCTTCGTCCGCCTCCACGTGCAGGCCAACGGCCGGATCCTCACCGAGGTCGCGGGCAAGCGCGGCCTCGACGCCCTCGAGCAGATGTGCCGCGAGATCCTCCCGTTCGGAGACCTCGGTCCCAAGTACGCCCGCGTCGTCATCGCCTTCTGGGACCACGCCTCGCAGGACACGAGGGTCACCCAGATCCACCGCGAGAACAACCAGCGCTGGCGGGACCAGTTCCGCCGCTTCCTCGTCGAGGCGCGCGAGGACGGCGAGCTCGGCGCGCACATCGACATCGACACGGCGGTCGGCGAGGTCGCCTCGCGCAACGCCGGCTGGCAGATGGTGTCGGTGCTGCTGCCCGAGGTCGCCGGAGACGAGCGCATCGAGGCGGGGCTGCAGGCCCTGCTCGCGGAGCTGCGCGGCCAGGCCCGCTGACGAGCCCGGCCGCACACGCTCCTAGTCCGCGTCTTCGAGCAGGAACCGCACGCCGCGCTCGCCGATCACGGCGGCCGGGGCGTTCGTGTTGCCCGTGGTGATCGTCGGCATGACCGAGGCATCGATCACGCGGAGCCCCGCGACGCCGTTCACGCGCAGGCGCGGATCCACGACAGCATCCGGATCCGATCCCATCCGGCACGTGCCGACCTGGTGGTGGTAGGTGATCGCGGTGCGGCGCACCCAGTCCTCGACGTCGGCGTCCGGCACCTCCGCTCCGGGGTAGGCCTCGATCGCGCCCCACTCCCCCGCGAGGGCCGGCCGGGCGCCGATCCGGCGCGCCTGGCGCACGGACGCGGCGAGCGCGGCCACGTCGCGGTCGTCTTCCAGGGCCGCGAGGTCGATGAGGAGCGGGTCCTCGACGCCGGGGCCCGACAGGCGCAGCGCGCCGCGGCTGTGCGGCGTCACCAGCCCCGCCATGAGCGTGAAGCCGTCGCCCGGCCCGTGCGCACCGGGCCGCGGCTCGAGCTCGCCCCACATCGGCACCGAGAAGTGGATCGGCTGCGTGTCGGGCTCGGCGAGGTCGTCGCGCGACCGCCAGAACAGGTGCGTCTGCGTCACCGAGACACCCGGCTGCGGCGCGCCCACGGGCTGCGCGGTCGTGAAGATCACCGGGGACAGCAGGTGGTCGTGCAGGTTCGCGCCGACCGCCGGCACGTCGCGGAGCACCTCGATGCCGAGGGCTTCGAGGTCCGCGCGCGGTCCGATGCCACTGCGCAGCAGGATCGCGGGGCTGCCCAGTGCGCCGGCGGCGAGGATCACCTCATCCGCACGAAGCTCGGATCCGTCGCTCAGCCGCACGCCCACGGCAACGCCGTCGTCGACGATCACAGTCGCGACCTCGGCGTCGGTGACGATGCGCAGGTTCGGGGCGTCCTCGACGGGACGAACATACGCCATCCACGTGTTGACGCGCTGGCCGTCGCGCATCGTGACCTGCTCCTGCGAGACGCCGTCGAGCGTGCCGCCGTTGTAGTCGGGGTTGTGCTCCAGCCCCTCCTCGACGGCGGCGTCGATGATCGACTGCTGGATCGGCACGAGCGGGTAGTCGTCCGTCACCGGCAGCAGGTCGTTCTCGATCGCCTCGTACACGGGCAGCACGTCGGACCAGCCCCAGCCGGTGGCGCCGGAGCGCTCCCAGCCGTCGAAGTCGCTCGCCGCGCAGCGCACCCAGATCATCGCGTTCAGCGCATGGGATCCGCCGGTCACCTTCCCGCGCGGCAGGTGCAGCCGGCGCCCGGCCGCATGGTCCTGCGGCACGGTGAAGTAGTCCCAGTCTTCTGCGGCGTGCCAGAGCTCGCCCGCACGGGACGGGTCGTGGATCGCGGGGTTGGTGTCGTACCCGCCGGCCTCGATGAGCGTCACGTCGTACCCCGCGTCCACGAGACGCCGGGTGACGATGCTGCCCGAGGTGCCGGCTCCGACGACGATCGCGGAGCGGGCCATGGTCTAGGCCTTCCGGCCGGGGCCGGAGACGACCTGCGGCACGGCGACGGACTTGAGGCCCGCCACGCCGAACTCGAGGCCGTAGCCCGAGCTCTTCACCCCGCCGAACGGCACCATCGGGTGCAGCCCGCCGTGCGAGTTGATCCACACCGTGCCGGACTGCATCCGGGTCGCGGCTTCGCGGGCCGCCTCAGGGTCGCTCGACCACACCGAGGCGCCGAGGCCCACATCGACCGCGTTGGCGAGCGCGAACGCCTCGTCGACGTCGGAGTAGCGGATGATCGGCAGCGCCGGCCCGAACTGCTCCTCCTGCACGAGCGCGGCGTCGTTGTCGATGTCCGCCACGATCGTCGGCCGGTAGAACAGCTCGCCGAGCTCGGGAGCCGCCTCGCCGCCCGTCACGATGCGGGCGCCGCGCGCCTTCGCGTCCTCGACGAGGCGCGACACGATGTCGAACTGCTGCTTGTTCTGCAGCGGGCCCAGCACGTTGTTCTCGTCCAGGCCGTTGCCGATCGGCACGTTCGCGGCGATGCCGGCGAGCGCGTCGACCACCTCGTCGTACAGCGAGTCGTGCACGTAGAGCCGCTTCATGGCCGCACAGGTCTGCCCGGTGTTGATGAACGCGCCCCAGAACAGGTCTTCGGCGATCGCAGACGGATCCGTCCCCGGCAGCACGATGCCGGCGTCGTTGCCGCCGAGCTCGAGCGTGAGCCGGGCGAGGTTGCCTGCCGAGCTCTCGATGATCTTGCGGCCGGTGGCCGTGGATCCGGTGAACATGATCTTGTCGATGTCGGGATGCGACGCGATCCGCGCGCCGACCTCGCGGTCGCCGGAGATCCCGATGAGCACGTCGGCGGGCAGCACCTCGTTCATGACCGCCAGCATCGCCAGCACGCTCAGGGGGGTGTACTCGCTCGGCTTGGCGACCACGGTGTTCCCCATCCGCAACGACGGGCCGATCTGCCAGATGGTGATCATGAGCGGCCAGTTCCACGGGCCGATGGCGCCGACCACGCCGGCGGGCTTGTAGACGAGCTCGGCATGCAGGCTCTCGTCGTCCACGAGCACCTCGGGCTCGAGCACGGTGGTCGCGTTCGTGCGCAGCCACGCCGAGCACGCGCCCAGCTCGAACCGCGCGTTCGGGCCGTTCAGCGGCTTGCCCTGCTCACGGGAGAGCAGCTGGGCGAGCGCCTCCGCGTTCGCGTCGATCGCATCGGCCGCCGCGAGCAGCAGCTCGCTCCGCTTCGCGTGACCGAGCGCCTCCCACGCGGGCTGCGCGGCCTTGGCGCGGGCGATCGCGTCGTCGAGATCGGCGACGGTCTGCACGGGTGCGCGGCCGATGATCTCGCGCGTGGCGGCATCGGGGATGTCGCGGCCGGAGCCCTCGGGCGCCTGGATGCGGTCGAGCAGCGCGGACACAGCGGACGTGTCGGTCATCGGTCTCTCCTTCGAGTGTGCGGACGACGGTCGATGCTCCCATTGTCGTCGGGTGCCGGCGAGGAGGGTTGTCGCCGAGCGCGCCGGACATGTCATTGCGCGAAGGGATCCGGATCCGCCTTGCGAGAACAGCCTCCGCGGTTGCGGTCCCGGCCCGCGGGACGGACATCGACATGGACCGGCTCTCGTCGTTCCGGCCGGAGGATCCTGACCCCTAGAATCTGCGCATGACGAGCAGCATCGAGGTCTCCGGCGCCGATGGCGAATCGATCGTGTACGACGGCGCGACCGTGACGAAGTTCAAGCACCAGGGCAAGCTCGAGACCGCCCGCAACCCGGCGTCCACCTACCGCGAGATCCGCATCAAGGAGCGCACCTCGCTGTTCGGCAAGCCGCGCGATCCGCGCGAGTTCGAGGTGCTGCTGGCCATGTCGTCGATCATGTCGCTGACGGTCGACGAGGCGGGCAGGAGCGAGATCGAGCGGCTCGCCGCCGTGCTGGACGAGCAGCGCTCCGGCGGCTGACCGGCGCCCGCCGCTCAGTTCCGCGCGGACGCCTCCGCACGCACGACGCGCTCGGCGTCCCACGGCCCGTGGTCGGCGCCGGCGGTGCGCAGGAACACGATGATCCAGCTGAAGATCAGCACCGCGGCGATGAGCTCGACCGCGGTGAGGTTGTAATAGCCGGTCGCGAAGAACACGCCGAGCAGCGCGATCACCAGCACGTACACCCAGCCGAGCGCGACGAACACGCGCGAGATCCGGCGCAGGAACCACGGCAGCCCGATCACGACCGCGGCGAAGCACACCGCCATGCCGGTCGCCACGGTGTTGTGCAGCAGGAAGAAGCGATCGACCGGGAAGATCCCGACGCAGGCGAGCAGGATCCCGATCAGGATGAGCGCCACGCGCACGATCGTGCGCCCCCGCTCGTCCCTCGGCTCCGGCACGGGGAGCGCAGCCGTGGCGTAGCGGGCGATCGTCGTGACCATCACGCCCGCGACGATGAGGGTGCCGTTGAAGGCGGGTGACGAGGCGTTGCTCGACATCCCCAGCGCGGAGAGGTTGTCGCGCCACCAGTGCGGATCCGTCGCCTCGAGCATCGCGGTGAGGGCGCCGATCACGAGGAAGATCGCGAGGATCAGCGAGATCGAGGTGGGGCTCAGCGCGATCGCACTGAGGTAGCAGACGTAGGCGGTGAGGGCGAGCGCGACGGCGACGAGCACGGCGCCCGGGAACGGGAAGACCGGAGCGTCGCGGAAGCCCGCCTCGAGCAGAGCCGCGAGTCCGAACAGCGCGAGCAGCGCGACCGCGCCGTGGGCGAGCGCGATCGCGGTCAGTTCGTACCAGCGCAGCTTTTGCCCGGGGGTCGTGAAGCCGTCGTTCGCGGCGTTCGGATCCTGCTTCTCGGGCGCCTCGGCCCCTTCCATGCGCAGCCCGATGCGACCGGCGGAGAAGCCCAGCACGGCCACGGCGGCGCCGCCGATGGCGGCGACCGCCCCGACGGACCACGGGCCGGTGATGGAGAGGGTGCGATGCCAGAAGATCACGAAGGCCACGAGGAAGCCGACCACCAGCGCGACCGCCCCGGTGAGCAGCGCGTCGGTCTCGCGCATCTGGCGCAGCGTCGCCGAGGCGCGCGCGACCCGCAGTCGCTGAATCAGTCGCTCCCACTCGGCTCGCATCCCGCTGCCCTCCCTCGTCAGGTCCAGCCTATGGCCGGCGCTCTCGCTGCTCGCGGAGCGTGCGGCGGAGCCGCCACTACCCTGGAAGCATGACCCAGACTTTCCGCGCCCGCGCCGCCCTGCTCGACATGGACGGCACGCTCGTCGACTCGACCGCGGTCGTGGAGCGGCTGTGGCTGGCCTGGGCTGAGCCGCACGACCTCGACCCGGACTTCGTGCTCAGCGTGGTGCACGGACGTCAGGGGCATCAGAGCATGGCGATCATGCTGCCGGACCGTCCGCACGAGGAGAACCTCGCCGAGAACCGCATGATGCTCGCCGCCGAGAGCGGAGACGTGGACGGCGTCATCGAGATCCCGGGCGCCGCCGCGTTCCTGGAGGCCCTCGCGCCCTTCCCGCATGCGATCGTCACCTCGGCCGACGACCGGCTCATGCGCGTGCGCATGGGCGCCGCCGAGCTCGATGTGCCGGCGGGCCCGGTGACCGCCGAGCACGTGAGCGCTTCCAAGCCGGATCCGGAGGGATTCCTGCTCGGCGCGACCCGGCTCGGCGTGGATCCGGCGGACTGCATCGTCTTCGAGGATTCCGGAGCCGGAATACAGGCCGCCCGGGCGGCGGGGATGCGCGTGATCGGCGTCGGCACCGGGTCCGCGGCGCACTCCCCGGACGCGGTCGTCGCCGACCTGACGCACGTCACGGTGACGGTGGACGGCGACGGGTTCGTGCTCACGCTCGACTGACGCCGCGCGCGGTCGAACCGCGCGTGCGAAGCACGCTCACGGTGCGCCGCGGCGTGGCCGGCGTGCGCCCCGCCATGAGCTCCTCCAGCGCGTCCAGGAGGGCGATGCCGGTCTCCCGCGGCGTCATCTCGATCGCCGTGATCGCCGGACGCGCCGCGCGCGCGTGCGCCGAGTCGGATCCGGTCGCGATCATGACCTGCCCCGGCACCGCGATGCCCGCGTCGAGAAGCGCCTGCTCCGCGCCGGCCGCGTGCCTGCCCGTCATGCAGACGAGCGCGTCGGGCAGGCCTTCGGCCAGCACGCGCGCCGCGATCTCGGCGCCGCCGTCCAGCCCCGTGCGCTCGGGCTGCGCGAGCAGTCTGGGCGTCACGCCGTGCTCCGCGCACCACGTCGTGTAGGCCTCGATGCTGTCCAGATTCCACGAGTTCGGATCCGTCCCGTGCGCGAGCACGATCGAGCGCGCTCCCGCCTTCCCGAGGTGGTCGAGCAGCCGCCGCATCGCCGCAGCGTCATCCTCCGAGATCCAGTCGACGAAGTCGGGGCGGCCTGGCACGCTGCCCTGTGCGACGCAGGGGATGCCGCGGCGCTCGAGCAGCGCCACCACGGCGTCGTCACGATGCGGATTGGAGACGATGTACCCGTCGAGCGAGAACGCCAGCGGCGGGATCGGAGTACGCGTGAGGTCGGGCACGAGCACGACGCTGAGCCCCCGTGCGAGCGCCTGCGCCGACAGCTCCCCGGCGAAGCGCATGAACACGTCGACGCCGCTCGGGCGGTAGTCCGCGAGCGCATCGAGCGAGCGGAACACGAGTCCGATCGCCCCGATCGACGAGCTGCGCAGCCCGCGCGCCATGGCGTCCGCCTGGTAGCCCATCTCCTCGGCCACGCGCACGACCCGTTCGCGCGTGGCCTCCGACAGCGTGCCCTTGCCGTTCAGCGCGTGCGACACGGCGGTGATCGAGACGCCGGCGCGACGGGCCACGTCGCGGATCGTGATGCCGTGCCCCTGGACCATGCTCGGATGCTACGCGAACCGGATCCGTCCCGCCGATTCCGCATCGGATCGCGCCTGCACGATATCCGTCGCCTGATCCGTCGGAGTGGCGGCGGCGAGGATTCCGCATCACCGTCTTGCATAAAACGTTTTATGTTCCTAACGTGCTTTCCACAGCACCCGCACGAGGCCAAGGACGGCCCGTCGCACCGCACAGCATGGACATTGGAGACCGATGCGGCTTCTCACGCTCACCAGCAGCAGCACCGACCCGCGCGAGCGGGGCCGGTCGATCGGGCGCACCCATCCCGAGGCGGTCCGCCGCAGTGCCGCGCTGTACCGCGCGCACTTCGCCGACCTCGGGATCGACCTCGACCTCGCCGACGAGATCGCTCGCCGCAGCCACAATCTGCTGCGGCAGTGGCACGCCCCCCTCGCCGAGGAATCGGATGCGATGGCGGATGCGGCCGGCGTGGACCGTCTCCTCGTCGCCGCCGTCGGCGCGCGCACCGAGATCCTCGCGGCCGCCGAGCCGCAGCGCGAGGGCGAGTGCTCCACCGCGGTGCACGTGCCCTCGACGGGCAGCGCCGAGACCATCCAGACCTGGGACTGGCACGCGACACTTGTGCCCTTCGGGCTGCTGCTCGACTACGCCCCCGCCGCAGGCCGGCGCGCCAAGCTGTTCACCGAGTTCGGCACCGCGGCCAAGATCGGCGTGAACAGCGCAGGCCTCGGCCTGCACTTCAACATCCTCAGCCATCGCGAGGACGCCGCAACCGGCGGCGTGCCTGTGCACGCGATCGCACGCCGCATCATCGACGAGGCCGACACCGTGGCCGACGCGATCGCCCTGGCCGCCTCGGCGACGGTGAGCGCCTCCACCGTTTTCACCGTGACCGAGCGCGGCACGGCGGACCGCGCGCCGCAGGCCGCTTCGGTCGAGGTCTCCCCCGCCGGCGTCGCCGTCGTGCGCCCGGGGGACGACGGCTGGCTGCTGCACACCAACCACTTCCTCGATCACGGACTCTCGGCGGGCGACACGATGCCGGCCGACTCGACCACGGCCGAGCGCTACTCGCACCTGGCCGCGATGAAGGCCGGCATGACCGGCCTCGACCCGCTCGGACGCGCCGCCGCGATGTGCGGCGACGACGGCGAGGGCGCCGCCGTGTGCATGCGTCCCGAGCTCGACAAGCCCTCCCATGAGCAGTGGGAGACGCTCCTCACCATCGGCATCGACGCCGCATCGACCCATCTCGACGTCTACCCCGGCACCCCCGCCGACGCCGCTCGTCACGGCATGACCCGCTTCTAGACCCCATCCTCAAGGACGATCATGGCCTCTCTCGACACCCGAGCCCTCGCGCAGCACGCCGCGACGGCGGTGCGCACCTTCTTCATCTCCGGCTTCGGCACGGCGCTGGAGTTCTACGACTTCATCATCTACGGCTTCGCGGCGGCGCTCGTCTTCCCGGCGCTCTTCTTCCCCTCGGTCGACCACCTCACCGGCACCCTGATCGCATTCGCGGCGTTCGGCGTGGGCTTCGTCGCCCGGCCGCTCGGCGGCATCGTGATCGGCCACTTCGGCGACCGCGTCGGGCGCAAGTCGATGCTGGTGCTGACGCTGCTCGTGATGGGCTCGAGCACCTTCCTCATCGGCTGCCTGCCGACCTACGGCGCCGTGGGTGTACTCGCCCCGATCCTGCTGGTCGCACTGCGCCTCATCCAGGGGTTCGCCGCCGGTGGCGAGTGGGGCGGGGCGTCGCTCTTCGGCATCGAGAACGCGCCCGAGAACCGTCGCGGCCTGTGGGGCAGCTTCACCAGCACCGGCATCGGCATCGGCTCGCTGCTGGGCACGCTGGTGTTCCTCGCGATCTCGATCTTCCCCGAGGCGCAGTTGCTGGCCTGGGGCTGGCGGATCCCGTTCTGGCTCGGCGGCGCGCTCGTGATCGTCGGCCTCATCGCCCGCCTGCGCATGCCGCAGGAGACGATCGCCGCCGGGAAGGCACCGAAGGTGCCGCTGTTCGCCGCGATTCGTCAGCACCCGCGCGCGATCCTGCTCGCGATCGGCGTCTCGTTCGGCTACAACACGATCGCCTACATCGGATCCATCTTCACCATCACCTACGCCGAGCAGATCGGCTACACCTCGACCGAGTCCCTCGTGCTGCAGCTGGTCGGATCCGCCGCGTTCATGGTCGCGGTGCCCTTCCTGGGCCTGCTGTCCGACCGGATCGGCCGCAAGAAGCTCGTCGGCTGGGGAGCGCTCGTCTACGGCGCGTTCTTCTTCGCGTTCTTCCCGATGGCGGAGGGGCACGTCATGTTCCTCGTAGTGCTCGGCTACATCGGCGTGAACGTCTTCATGGCGATGCCGCAGAGCACGATCCCCGCCTTCCTCGGCGAGCAGTTCTCGAAGGAGTCGCGCTACTCGGCGATCTCCGTGACCTATCAGACCGGCGCCGCGATCGGCGGCGGCACCGCGGCGACCGTCGCCACCGCCATGTTCATCGCATTCGGCGGCAATCCGATCGGAGTGGGCCTGTACTCGGCGGCCGCGTGCGTGATCGTCGCGCTCTGCGCACTGGGTCTGCGCGAGACCTACCGCACCCCCACCGCCGAACTGGGCGCGCCCGTCGCCCGCACCACCGCGGCGTCCGAGAAGGTCGTGCTCACCACGGCGTGAACGCTGGCCCCGCACACGCGGCCCCGGATCCTGCTCCCTGGGATCCGGGGCCGCGTTCGTCGCCGTGCGGGTCCCCGCCGGGTTCGTCGCCGGATCGGATCATTCCGTTCGACGCTCGTGCCACGCGACGCTCGTGCCGCGTCAGGCGAGCGCGGCGGTGACGGCGGCACGCGCCTCGGCGGCGGTCGCCGATCCGAGCGCCGCCGCCGCGGCCCGCCCGCAGTCCTCCGCCGTCACCGTGCGCAGCTTCGCCGACACCCGGGCGAGGGATCGCGCCGTCATCGACAGGCTCGTGACGCCCAGCCCGATCAGCACGGGTGCCAGAGCCGGATCGCCGCCGGCCTCGCCGCAGACGCCCACGGGCTTGCCCGCGACGCGTCCCGCCGCGCCCACCGTTCCGATGAGGCGCAGCACGGCGGGCTGCCACGGGTCGTTGAGCGCGCCGAGCGGTGCCGACAGGCGGTCGGCGGCCATCGTGTACTGGGTGAGGTCGTTGGTGCCCAGGCTCACGAAGTCGACCACGGCGAGCATCTCCGCGGCCAGGAGCGCGGCGGCGGGGGTCTCGATCATGATGCCCGCCCGCGCGATCCCCGCGGCCCGGCAAGCCGCGGCGAAGTCGCGGGCCTCGTCGACCGTCGCGACCATCGGCGCCATCACCTCCAGCTGCGCGCTCTCGGCCGCGCCTGCCGCGGCGATCGCCGCGAGCTGGTGCCTGAGGAGGGCGGGATGCGCGACGGCGACGCGCAGGCCGCGCACGCCCAGGGCCGGGTTCTCCTCGTCCGTCGCCGTCGCGAACGGGAGCGGTTTGTCGGATCCGGCGTCGAGTGTGCGCACGACGACCCTGCGCCCCGCGAACGGTGCGAGCACGCCGCGGTAGGCGGTGACCTGCTCGGCGATCGTGGGCTCCGCTGTCCGGTCGAGGAAGCAGAACTCGGTGCGGAACAGGCCGATGCCCTGCGCGCGGGCGTCGGCCGCGGCGCCCACATCAGCCGCGCCACCGACGTTGGCGAGCAGCGGAATCGCGGTGCCGTCGGCGAGCGCACCGGCGCCGTCGAACGCCGGGATCTCCTCGGCTGCGGTGCTCTGCTCATCCGCGGGCGGGTCGAGCTGCACGGTCCCCGCTCCGCCGTCCACGAGCACGACGGTCCCCGCCGCGATGTCGGTCGCATCCGCGACCCCGACGACCGCGGGGATGCCGAGCGCACGGGCGAGGATCGCCGTGTGCGAGGTCGGCCCGCCCTCCTCGGTGACGAGCCCGACGCACGCGCTGCGGCCGAGCGTCGCCGTCTCGGCCGGCGCGAGGTCCCGCGCGACGAGCACGAACGGGTCCGCCCGGTCCGGGATCCCCGGAAGCTCCTGTCCGGTCAGCCGGGCCACGATGCGGTCGCGGACGCTGCGCACATCGACCGCACGCTCCGCCATCCGCCCGCCCAGGCCCTGCAGCAGCTGTTCCTGGGCTGCCGCCTCGTCCCAGACCGCACGGGCGGCCGTCACCCCGTCCGCGCGCACTCGGGCGGCCGCTCCCGCGGCGAAATCGGGGTCGGCGGCCAGCAGGGCGATCGCTTCGAGGATCTGGGCGACCTCGCCATCGGCAAGGGCCGCGCTCTCGCGGAGTGCGGTGACGACCTCCGCCGCAGCGGGTGCGACCCGCTCGGCCTCGGCGTCGCGATCGGCGGCGGGCACCGCCTCGGCGGCGGCAGGCTCGGCGATCACCGTGCCCAGTCGGGCGACCGGGGCGATCGCGCGCCCCGGGCTCACCCCGAGGCCGCGCAGGGTCGAGCCGGGCTCCGGGACCGCCCCCACCGGGGCAGTCGGGCGAGCACCCTGCGTCGGCTCCGCGCCGGATCGGTCCCTGAGCGGGGAGCGAAGCGACGGGACGAAGGGCGTCTCGGTCGCGCTGTGCACGTCCTCGCTCGACGTCCCCGCTGACGAGGCATCGACCGGCGCTTCGTCCATCTCGCCGAAGCCGTCCTCGAACAGCGCGGCCACGCGCTCCACGGCAGCAGGATCACCCGACAACTGCACCTCATCGCCGGGGCGGGCGCCGAAGGCGAGCAGTCGCATCATGCTCGAGGCGGGAACGGGATCCCCGTCCGGCAGGCGCCGCAGCCGTAGCTCCGCCCCGGCGGCGGCCTGCGCGATCATCGCGGCGGGCCGCGCATGCACCCCGGCGGGGTTGCGCACGACGACCGTGCGCAACCCCTCCCCCGGCCGCGAGACCGCAGACACCGGCACGCTCTCCTCGAGCACGGGGCCCCCCGACCCGACCGGAGCCTGCGGCTCGTCCGACAGCTGCGCCGACTTCGCGATCAGCGCGCCGTTCGCCTCCGCGGCGACCTCCTCCAGCGACGCCCCCTGCGCCGCGGTCACGGTGGCCGCGAGGAGCCCCTCCACGAAAGGCGCCGACGCGAGCCGCACCGGAACATCGCTCGCGCGCAGCTCCAGAGCGAACTCGGCGCTCATCACCGCGGATCCGAGATCCATCAACACGAGCACCCCGTCGCACGACGCGGCGAGTCCGTCGATCGCCGCCGCCACCCGCGTCGCGTCCGTGCCGAGAATCGGGGTGCCATCGACGTCGGCCCCGGCGCCCGCGGCGAGCGCGATCCGCGCCGCCCCGCCCGGCACCATCTGCGCGGCGAGCTCCTGGGCGGCCTCGGCGAGGCGCAGGCTGTGCGAGACCGCGACGATCCCGGTGGTGCTCATCGTTCAGGCCCCTGTTTCCCGCGGGCGTCCGCACTCATGCGACGGATCCGTCAGCCCGTGACGGCCGCGGCGAGCGTCTCGAACAGCAGCGTCGCCGACGCGGATCCGGGATCCATGTGTCCGGCGCTGCGCTCCCCGAGGTAGCTGGCCCTGCCCTTGCGCGCGACGAGGTCGATCGTGGCATCGCGGCCGGCTGCCGCGGCCAGGGCGGCGGCAGCGGTCGCCTCCGCCGCGGATCCTCCGTCGGAGAGGGCCGCGTCCATCGCGTCGATCGCCGGAGCCACCGCATCGAAGAGGGTCTTGTCCCCGGCATCCGCCTTGCCCCTCGCGACGATGCCTTCAAGCCCCGCGCGCAGGCCCGCGGCCAGCGCCGACGGCTCCACCTCCGTCACGGCTCCCAGCGTCGCCCCGATGCGCAGGAAGAACGTGCCGTACAGCGGACCGCTCGCACCGCCCACGGTCGACACCAGCGTCATGCCGACGGCTTTGAACAGCTCGTCCGCCGTCGCGGGTGCAGCCTGGTCGATCTTCTCGACGACCGCGGTCATTCCGCGGGCCATGTTGGCGCCGTGGTCGGCGTCGCCGATCGCGGAGTCGAGCTCGGTCAGCCAATCGCGCTGCGTCACCACGGCGTCACGGAAGCGGTGCAGCCAGTCGACGAGGACGGCGAGCGGGATGGTGTTCGACATGCAGGTGTTCTCCTTCGAGCGGGTCAGGCGCCCCAGCGCAGTCCGGGGGTGACGACGGGCGCGTCCCACAGACGGATGAGCTCGTCGTCCGCCTTGAGCAGGGTGACCGAGCAGCCGGCCATGTCCAACGAGGTGATGTAGTTGCCGACGAGGTTGCGGGCGACCGTCACGCCGGCCTTCTCCAGCAGCGCCGCGACCTCGCCGTACATGAGGTAGAGCTCGATGAGCGGCGACGCCCCCATGCCGTTGAGCATCACGATCGCCGGGGATCCGGTGAAGTCCATGTCTGCGAGGATCGGCTCGACGAGCTGCGCCGCGATGTCCTTCGCGGGAGCGAGCGGAACGCGGTGCCGACCGGGCTCGCCGTGGATGCCGATGCCGATCTCCATCTGGTCGTCGGGCAGGTCGAAGGTGGGCTTGCCCGCAGCCGGCACCGTGCAGCTGGTCAACGCCATGCCCATGGATCGGCCCTGGCCGTTCACGCGCGCAGCGAGTTCGGCCACGGCGGCGAGGTCCGCCCCCTCCTCGGCCGCCGCGCCCACGATCTTCTCGAGCAGCACCGTGAGACCGACGCCGCGTCGGCCCGCGGTGTAGAGCGAGTCCTGCACCGCCACGTCGTCGTCCACCACGACGGAGCGAACCTCGATGCCGTCCATGGCGGCGAGCTCGGCCCCCATCTCGAAGTTCATCACGTCGCCGGTGTAGTTCTTCACGATGTGCAGCACGCCCGCGCCACGGTCGATCGCCTTCGTCGCGACCTGCATCTGGTCCGGCGTGGGCGAGGTGAACACCTCCCCGGCACAGGCCGCGTCGAGCATACCCGTGCCGACGAATCCGCCGTGCAGCGGCTCGTGACCGGATCCGCCGCCGCTCAGCAGCCCGACCTTGCCCTCCGCCTTGCGATCCCGGCGCAGGATCACGCGGTTCGCCAGGTCGACGTCGAGCTCCGGATGCGAGAGCGCGAGCCCGCGCAGCGACTCCGCGAGCACGTCCTCCGGGGCGTTGATGAGCTTCTTCATCCTGCGACCTCCTCGTTGCAGTTCCACCAGCACCGACGTCGTCCGACCGGCACTCCACGACGGCGCGGATCCCGGGTGGATCCGCCTTCCGAGGCGTACCACGACGCAGAGGCCGCGACCTCTTGCATCGCGGGCGACAGCACTCCAGAATCGGAATACTTTTCGTTAATGTCGAATATGCGTGGAGGATCTCGGATTGTCAAGGGATCCGGATCCGCAGTCATCCCGAGCCACCGTCGAGGAGGGAGCCGCACCGATGATCCAGGCGATCGATCGCGCCGCGAAGGTGCTGGAGCTGCTGCAGGGCTCGCGCCACCTCGGCATCACGGATCTCGCGACCGCACTGCAGCTGCCGCCGTCGACCGTGCACGGCATCGTGTCATCCCTGCGCGAGCACGGCCTCGTGGCCAAGGAGCGCGGCGGGCAGCGCTACATGCTGGGCCCGACGCTGCTGAAGCTCAGCAGCGTCTACCTCGACTCGCTCGATGTGCGGGCACGCTCGATGCGCTGGACCCAGGAGCTCGCGCGCCGCACCGGCATGGCCGTGCGCCTCGGCGCCCCGCACTTCTCCGAGGTACTGGTGATCCACCATGCGCTGCGGCCCGACGACAGCCCTCAGATGCTGGAGACGGGGGCGGCGCTGCCGGCCCACGCCTCAGCCATGGGCAAGGTGCTGCTCGCTTATGACCTCGGCTTCCAGCGGGCGGTGTTCGCCGACCCGCTGCCGCCGCTGACCGGTGACACCGTCACGGATCCGGCGACCCTGGAGGCAGCACTCCCGGCGATCGCCGAGCACGGCTACGCGACGGAGGTCGACGAAGCCGTCCTGGGCGAGTCGTCACTGGCCTCCCCCGTCGCCGACTCCCGTGGGGACATCGTCGCGGCGGTCGCCGTCGTCTACCCCACGGCCGACGGTCCCGCGCCCGATGCCGTTCTGCACGCGCTGCGCGACACCGCCCGCAACATCTCCCGCGAGCTCGGCTCCTCGACCTGGCCTCCGCGCGTCACCCCCGCCGACGACTGACCCCGCAGCGCGGGAGCTCTGACCCGCCGAGCCACCCCCTTCACAACGAACCACCCCTCTCGACGCAGTGCGAGAAGGGGTGGTTCGCGAGCAAGGGGGTGGCTCGACGCTCGACCGGACCACGGTGCGACGTCGGCACACCGCGTCGGCGACGTGTCAGGCGGTGGGCGGCAGACCCAGGTCCTCCTCGCGGACCGTGCCGTTGGCCGACCACGGGAAGTCGATCCAGCGATCGGTGTCCTTCCACGCGTAGTCGGGCTGGATGATCGTGGTGGGCTTGGTGTAGATCGTGACCGATCGCACCGCCGCGCCCTTGCTCTTGAGCAGCTCGACGGCCAGGGCGAGCGTGCGCCCGGAATCGGCGACGTCGTCGACGAGCAGCACGCGGCGCCCGTTCAGATACTCCATGTCGAGCGCCGGCGGCAGCACCTCGGGGGCGTCCAGCACGGTGCCGATGCCGGTGTAGAACTCGACGTTGATCGCGCCGCAGTTCTTCGCACCGAGACCGTACGCGATGGCCCCGGCCGGCAGCAGCCCGCCGCGTGCGATCGCGACGACCACCTCGGTCTCGAACCCCGACTCGAGGATCCTGCGGGCCAGATCCCGCGTCGCCTCTCCGAAACCGTCCCAGGTGAGCACTTCGCGCTCGATCACCGCATCCGTCATGGATCCATTCTGCCGTGCGGCAGCGCCGGTCGGGAACGCGAAAGCGGTCAGTTCCGGCCGAAGTCCTCGAAGATCAGCGTGGTGCGCGTGGAGCGGACCGCGGAGATCGCCTGGATGTCCTCGAGCACGATCCGGCGCAGATCGCGGGCGTCACTCGCGCGCACGAGCAGGATCACGTCGAAGTCCCCGCCCACGAGCGCCATGTGCTCGACCTCGGGGATCCGCTGCAACTGCTCCTGCACCTCCTGCCACGCCGGCTGCTCGAGCGCCAGCATGACGTAGGCCGAGGCGTGGTGGCCGAGCAGCACCGGATCCGTGCGCACTGTGTATCCGGTGATCACCCCGGCGTCGGTCAGCCTCTTGATGCGCGCATGCGCACCCGCACGCGAGATGTGCACCGCCTCCGCGATCGCCGTCATGGACACGCGCGCGTCGCGGCGCAGCTCATCGAGGATCGCCCGGTCGATGTCATCCAGCTCCGCCATCCGTGCACCCTTCCGTCCGCGATCCACTGACACTCTGCATCATTGTGGCGCACTCAGCATGCAATCGTCCAGATTCGTGTGGATCCTGTTGGACGACTGCATTTCCCGTCGCACACTGGAGGCATCACGTTCGGCAAGGAAGGCGGACCCGATGCAGCAGACCATGCCTGCCACGAGCCACGCGCACGACACGGATCCCCGCGATCTGCTCCCCCGCGACGAGCCCGTGCGGCTCATCGACGAGACCGGATCCGCGCACGTCGACGAGGACTATCCGATGCCCGCGGACGACGTGCTCGACAGGGCGTACCGCGGCCTCGTCGAGGGGCGCCGCATCAACGATCAGGCGAACGCGCTGGTCCGCCAGGGGCGCCTCGCGGTGTATCCCTCCTCGCACGGCCAGGAGGCCTGCCAGATCGCGGCGTCTCTCGTGCTCGGCGCACACGACTGGCTGTTCCCGACCTACCGCGATTCCGTCTCGGTGATCGCCCGCGGCGTCTCCCCCGCCGACGCCATGGTGCTGCTGAAGGGCGACTGGCACTCCGGATACGACCCCCACGAGCACGGGGTGGCCCCGCAGACCACGCCGCTGGCGACGCAGTTGCTGCACGCCGTCGGCTTCGCCCAGGCCGCGAAGCACCGCGGCGAGGACACCGTGGTGCTGGCGATGTGCGGAGACGGATCCACGAGCGAGGGCGATTTCCACGAGGCGCTGAACTTCGCCGCCGTGTTCCACGTGCCCGTCGTCTTCTTCGTGCAGAACAACGAGTTCGCGATCTCGGTGCCGCTGAGCCGGCAGACCGCGGCCCCCTCCCTCGCGCACAAGGCGGTCGGCTACGGCATGCCCGGTCAGCGCGTGGACGGCAATGACGTCGCCGCCCTCCTCGCCGTGCTCGGCGAGGCCGTCGATCGAGCCCGCGCCGGAGGAGGCCCGACCCTCGTCGAGGCGCACACCTACCGGATGCAGGCCCACACGAACGCCGACGACGACACCCGCTACCGCGAGCGCGCCGAGGTGCAGGCCTGGGTCGAGAGGGACCCGCTGACCCGCCTGCGCACGCACCTCACCGCACGCGGCCGGCTCGACGAGGCCCGCGAGCAGGAGCTCGCCGAGGGCGCCGAGACCATCGCGGCGGCCCTCCGCGACGCCCTGAACGCGGACGCCGAGCTCGACCCCGAGGATCTGTTCCGCTTCGTGCGCAGCACCCGTTCTCCGCAGCTGGAGGAGCAGTGGCACCAGCTGCGCGACGAGCTGGAGCGGGCCGGATCCATCGCCGAAGGAGGCACCCGATGACCATCGCGCACGAGGACGTCCGCATGGACGCCGCAGACCCCCACGACCAGTCGGTTCCGACGGTGCAGACCATGACGATGGCGGCGGCGCTCAACCGCGCCCTCGCCGACGCGATCGAGGCCGACCCCGACGTCGTCGTCTTCGGCGAGGACGTCGGCGCGCTCGGCGGTGTCTTCCGGATCACCGACGGCCTCACCGAGCGCTACGGCGAGGACCGCTGCTTCGACACCCCGCTCGCGGAGTCCGGCATCATCGGCACCGCCGTAGGCATGGCCATGAACGGCATGCGCCCCGTGGTGGAGATGCAGTTCGACGCCTTCGCGCTTCCCGCGTTCGAACAGGTCGTCAGCCACGTCGCCAAGCTCGGCAACCGCACCCGCGGCGCGATGCGCATGCCGATGGTCATCCGCATCCCCACGGGCGGCGGCATCGGCGGCGTCGAGCACCACTGCGACTCGTCCGAGGCGTACTACGCGCACACCCCCGGGCTGACCGTGGTGTGCCCCTCGACCCCGCAGGACGCGTACTCCCTGCTGCGTGCGGCGATCGCGTCGCCGGACCCGGTCGTCTTCCTCGAGCCGAAGAAGCTCTACTGGAGCAAGGGCGAGGTCGACACCTCGATCGTCGCCGAGATCGGATCCGCCCGGATCGCTCGCGAGGGCACGGACGTCACCCTCATCTCCTACGGGTCCTCGGTGGCGACCTGCCTCGAGGCCGCAGAGATCGCGGCCGCCGAAGGACGCAGCGTGCAGGTCATCGACGTGCGCACGCTGACGCCGATCGACGACGCCTCCCTCACCGCGGCGGTGCGCGCGACCGGACGCGCCGTTGTCGTCGCCGAGGCGCCGGGCTTCGCGAGCGTCGCCAGCGAGATCCAGTCGCGGGTGTTCGAGCGCTGCTTCGAGTTCCTCGAGGCGCCCGTGCGCAAGGTGACCGGCTTCGACACGCCCTTCGCTCCGCCGAAGTTCGAGCACTGGTATCTTCCCGACGCCGACCGCGTGCTCGACGCGATCGACACTCTGCACTGGCTCGATGAGCACGGAGAAGAAGCATGACCACTGCGACGACGAAGGTGTTCCGCCTGCCCGACCTGGGCGAGGGCCTGACCGAGGCGGGCTTGGTGCAGTGGCTCGTGCAGGTCGGCGACACCATCCGCACCGACCAGCCCATCGCCGAGGTCGAGACCGCCAAGAGCGTGGTCGAACTGCCGTCGCCGTACGCCGGCGTGGTGCTCGCGCTGCACGGCGAGCCCGGCGAGACGATCGACGTGGGCGCACCGGTGCTCGAGGTCGTGGATCCGGATGCTCCCGCGGCGCCGGCCACCGGGGCGCCGGGGGCCGGCGGGGAGGTCGAGAAGGAGGCCTACCGCGCCGAGGAGCGGGCAGGATCCGGATCCGGCAACGTGCTGATCGGCTACGGCACCAGCGAGCGCGCGGGATCCGGCCGCCGCAGAGCGCGCCGCACCGCGGGCCCTGTGCGCGGCGACGGCTCTCCCGCGGGGCGTCCGAGCTCCACATCGGACCGGTTCCTGAGCGAGCGCAGCGAGACCAAGGACGCCCCCGCCGCGGGGATCCGCCCCGTGGCGGTGCGCTCCCCCCTCGTCCGCCGCCTCGCGCGCGATCTCGGTGTCGACGTGCGGCGTCTCAGTCCCACGGGATCCGACGGCGCGGTCACCCGGGCCGACGTGCTGCGCGCGGCCGTGGACCAGGCCGTCGACGGCATCTCTCTGCATGAACTCGCGGCACCCGCCGGGCGGGAGCGCGCGGCGGCGGCCGACGTCGACGCGAGCGGATCCGGCGAGACCGTCGACGGTCTCGCCGTCGCCTCCCGCGAGCGCATGTCGCCGCTGCGCAAGGCGGTGAGCGCCAAGCTCACCCGCAGCCGGTCGGAGATCCCCGAGGCCACGGTGTGGGTCGACGTCGACGTCACCGAGCTCTGGACGCTCCGCGCCGCCATGGCGCCGGAAGGCGGCAGGGCTCCGTCGCTCACGGCCCTCGTGGCACGGTTCGTGCTGATCGCCCTCGCCGAGCACCCGCTGCTGGCATCGCGGCTCAGCGACGACGCGAGCGAGATCCTCTCCTTCGACGGTGTGAACCTCGGTGTCGCCGCCGACACCGACCGCGGACTCATGGTGCCGGTGATCCCACGCGCGCACGAGCTCAACGTCGACGAACTGGATGCGGCGCTGCGCGAGCTCGCTGCGACCGCCCGGGCCGGATCCATGCCGCCCGAGCGGCTGCGCGGCTCGACGTTCACGCTGAACAACTACGGCGGCCTGGGCGTGGACGGATCCGCCGCGATCATCAACCACCCCGACGTCGCGATCCTCGGCATCGGCCGGATGATCGAGCGGCCGTGGGTCGTCGACGGCGCGATCGTGGCGCGGCGCATCGCGCAGCTCTCCCTCGTGTTCGACCACCGAGTGTGCGACGGCGGGTACGCGGCCTCGTTCCTGCGCCGGGTGATGGAGCTGCTGGAGCACCCGGCCCGCGCCTTCGGCCGGGTGCGCTGACCTGCGCACGCTGCCGCTCGCGCCCGGTTTGGGGCGCGCCTGTTCCGTTTGGGGCGCGTCTCCTCATGGAATCCCGGTGTGACGCGCCCCAAAACGCACGGGTGCGCCCCAACCCGGAGGACAAGCCAGAGAACACACGGTCGGCACGGCGTTCACCCCCGCAGCGCGAGCACGAACGGGAGCACGTCGGTCGCTCCGGCACGGCGGAGGGACCGTGCGGCGACCGTGAGCGTCCACCGGCTGTCGGCCTGATCGTCCACGAGCAGCACCGGGCCGGCAGGAACGGCGAGAGCGTAAGGCGAGAAGCGGTCCCAGACGCCCGCGAGGCGGAAGGCGCTGTTCCCCCCTGGACCGCTCGCGGGCCCGCCTCCGACCAAGGCGAGTTCGCCCAGGTACGGCAGCCGACCGATCTCGGCGAGGCTCTGCGCGAGCGATCTGATCAGCAGCGGTCGAGTGCGCGACGGCACCGAGACGACCGCGACCGGGCGCTCGGCCCAGCCCCAGCCGGCGAGCACCCGCACACACGCGTCGCGCAGCCGATCGGGAACCGGCCCGTCGGGGGCGCCTGCCGCGAAGAGCTCGCGCAGCGCACCGCCCCAGCCGAGGTCGGTGAGACGTGCGAGAGCACGCCCCTCCCCCGCCTGCTCCTCCGCAGCGATGCGTCCCTTCACCGCGACACCGAGCCGGTCGGCGCCCGTCGGCCACGCCCGCCGGGGCTCGATCGGCACCCCGACGCGGTCGAGCGACGCCGAAGCCGCGGCGCTCGCCTCCGTGCCGATCTCGGTCGGGTACCAGACTCCCGCGCAGTTGTCGCACCGGCCGCACGGCACGGCGGTGTCGTCGTCGAGGGTGCGCTGCAGGAACTCCATGCGGCAGCCGGATCCCTGCTCGTACTCCACCATGTGCTGCTGCTCCGCCCGGCGCTCCGCCGCGATCCGGTCGTACCGTTCGGCGTCGTACACCCACGGCTCACCCGTGGCGACCCATCCGCCCTGCACGCGGCGCACCGCGCCGTCGACGTCGAGCACCTTGAGCAGCAGCTCGAGCGGTGTGCGCCGGATGTCGACCATCGCCTCGAGCGCCGGGGTCGACACCGGCGCGTCCCCCAGGGCCGCGATGACGCGCTCCGCCCGCTCCCGATCCGGCATCGAGGCCGTCGCGAAGTAGTGCCAGATGTCGCGGTCCTCGACACCCGGCAGCAGCAGCACATCGGCGCTCTCGCTCGCGCGCCCCGCGCGGCCCACCTGCTGGTAGTACGCGACCGGCGAGGACGGCGCGCCCAGATGCAGCACGAAGCCGAGATCCGGCTTGTCGAATCCCATCCCCAGCGCGCTCGTCGCGACCAGCGCCTTCACCTCGTTGCGCTTGAGCATCGCCTCTGACTCGGCGCGCTCGTCCGGGTCGGTCTGACCCGTGTAGGCGCGGACCTCATGCCCGCGATCACGCAGCAGACGCGCCGTGTCGACAGCCGCCGCGACCGTCAGCGTGTAGATGATGCCGGATCCGGGCAGCTCGTCCAGATGGCTGAGCAGCCAGGCCAGCCGGCTGGGCGCATCGGGCAGGCGCAGCACTCCGAGCCGCAGCGAGGAGCGGGCGAGAGGACCCCGGATCGTGAGCACCTCGGATCCGCCCCCGGCCTCCGCGGCGCCGAGCTGCTCGGCGACATCAGCCACCACCCGGCTGTTCGCGGTCGCGGTCGTGGCGAGCACGGGGACGTCGGCGGGCATCTGCGCGATGAGCTCGCGCAGCCGCCGATAGTCCGGGCGGAAGTCGTGCCCCCAGTCGCTGATGCAGTGCGCCTCGTCGACGACGAGCATGCCGATCCGGCGCACGAGGGCGGGCAGCTGCTGCTCGCGGAACGAGGGGTTGTTGAGCCGCTCCGGAGACACCAGGAGCACGTCGACCTCGTCGCGGTCCAGCTGCGCGAGCACGTCGGCCCACTCGTGCGCGTTCGTCGAGTTGATCGCG
This sequence comes from Microbacterium sp. Au-Mic1, assembly GCF_021341785.1. GTDB lineage: Bacteria > Actinomycetota > Actinomycetes > Actinomycetales > Microbacteriaceae > Microbacterium. Next base: position 327 of record NZ_JAJTTF010000014.1, on the reverse strand, counting down.
ACCGCACGCACGCCGGCGCGTTCGGCCGCGGCGATCTGGTCGCGCATGAGCGCCAGCAGCGGCGAGACCAGCACGGTGGGACCGGCGCCCTCCTGCCGGAGCAGCAGGGTCGCGACGAAGTAGACGGCCGACTTGCCCCACCCGGTCCGCTGCACGACCAGCGCCCGCCGTCCCTCGGCGACCAGCGCCTCGATCGCCTCGTACTGCCCGTCGTGGAACTCGGCGTCGGGCCGACCGACCAGGGCCCGCAGGGCGGTGAGGGCGGCCGCGTGCGTCTCGGGTGATGCACCGTGCTGCGTCATGCCCCCAGCCTGCCGCACTCCTCCG
>NZ_JAJTTF010000013.1 GCF_021341785.1 Microbacterium sp. Au-Mic1 | reverse complement strand
CGCGGGGATCGCCGCTGAGCTCGGTGTCGCGAAGACGCCGCTCGGCGTCGATGTCGTGCTCGACGGTCGGCTCGTCGCCGCGGGCGCCGACGAGCACCGGCTGCTCGAGGAGGCCGCGGCCGGCCCCGCGCAGGCCGTGGTGACCGTCATCGGCGGGCAGGGATTCCTGCTCGGCCGCGGCAACCAGCAGCTCTCCGCGCGCGTGATCCGCGCGCTCGGACCGGATCCGCTCCTCGTCGTGGCCCCCGAGCAGAAGCTCGTCGACCTCGGCGGACGCCCGCTCCTCGTCGACACCGGCGATCCGGAGGTCGACGCCTCCCTCGTCGGGCACCTCCGCGTCCTCACCGGCGCCTCGGCAACCGCGTTCTACGCTGTCGCCGCACCCGAAGTCCTCGTCCCCTGATCCGCATCCACCGGTCCCCGAGAGTTCTCGCCGGCCCGGATCCCGAACCCGCTACGACCGCACACCGACCCGAAGGAACCCCCATGCGACTGCAGAACAAGAACGCCATCGTCACCGGAGGCGCCGGCGGCATCGGCCGCGCCACGTCTCTCGCCTTCGCCGCCGAGGGCGCCAACGTCGCCGTCGTCGACCTGAACGCCGAGGCCGCCGAGGCTGTGGCGGAGGAGATCCGCGCGGCCGGTGGCACCGCGGTCGCGATCGCCGCCGACGTCTCGAGCGAGGCCGACATCGAGCGCGTCGTCGCCTCGGTCGTCGACGGATTCGGCGGTGTCGACGTGGTCTTCAACAACGCCGGCATCATCCGGCGCACCACGGCGGTCGAGACCACGGTCGAGGAGTGGGACCGCGTGTTCGGCGTGAACGTGCGCGCGATCTTCCTGATGTGCAAGCACGTCGTGCCGGTCATGGCGGCGAACGGCGGCGGATCCATCGTCAACACCGGTTCCGGCTGGGGCCTCAAGGGCGGCGGCCAGGCCATCTCCTACTGCGCATCCAAGGGCGCGGTCGTGAACATGACCCGCGCCCTCGCGATCGACCACGGACCGCAGGGCATCCGCGTGAACTCGGTGAACCCGGGCGACGTGGACACCGGCATGCTGCGCGACGAGGCCCGCCAGCTCGGTCAGGACCAGGCCGGCTTCCTCGCCGAGGCCGCCGAGCGTCCGCTGAACCGGATGGGACAGCCCTCCGAGATCGCCGCGGCCGTGGTCTGGCTCGCCAGCGACGAGTCGTCGTACGTGACCGGATCCGCCCTCGTCGTCGACGGCGGCGGCATCGCCTGAGACCGAGCTTCGGCTCTCTCGGGCGTCGCCCGCTCCCACTCCCCTCGCCGAGACCCCCACGGGGCCGCGGCCGGGCAACCGAAACCCCCTCGGGTCGCCGAGACTCCACGGAGAGTCGCGTGTGCATGGGGGTTTCGGCGCTCCGCGGGGGTCTCGGCGAGCTCGGGGGTGGAGGCGATGAGTCCCGACGCCCCGGCAGTGCTCGCGGAACGCGGTGCGAGAAGCCCCGGGCCCTCATCCAGCCGGCTCGCGTAAAATCGTGACAATGACCGACGCCCCCTCCGACGCCCCGTCGACGCAGAGCGACCGCAGCGCCACGACAGGCGGCGACGCCGTCGGATCCGGCATCGACCCGACCGACCTCGCGACCACGCTCCGGGTGCTCGCCGAGCTGCACGGGCTCGATCAGGACCATCCCGACTTCATCGCCGTGCGGCGAGCGACCTCGGCCATGTTCAAGGCGGCGAAGCGGGTGCGCCGCCGGGAGATCCGCGATGCCATCGCCGAGGCCGACCGCGCCGTCATCGCGGCGACCGCGACGGGCGCCCCCGACCGCATCGACGACGAGACCCGCGGACTCGACCTCGCGAGCAGCGTGACCGATGCCCCGACGGCGGGCGAGCTGTTGAAGCCCCGCAACTGCTACATCTGCAAGCAGCTGTACACGACGGTCGACGCGTTCTACCACCAGCTCTGCCCGGACTGCGCGCGGTTCAGCCACGGCAAGCGCAACGCCCGCACCGACCTCACCGGCAAGCGCGCGCTGCTCACCGGAGGCCGCGCCAAGATCGGCATGCACATCGCGCTGCGGCTGCTCCGCGACGGCGCGCACACCACGATCACCACGCGGTTCCCGCGCGACGCGGTGCGCCGGTTCGCCGCGCTGCCCGATTCGGCCGACTGGCTGCACCGCCTGCGCGTGGTCGGCATCGACCTGCGCGACCCCGCCCAGGTGATCGCGCTCGCCGACTCGGTCGCCGCACAGGGACCGCTCGACATCCTCATCAACAACGCCGCGCAGACCGTGCGCCGCTCACCCGGTGCGTACTCGCTGCTCGCCGATGCCGAGCTGCAGCCGCTGCCGAACGGGCCGCTTCCCGAGATGGAGACCTTCGGGCACACCGCGGATCCGCACCCCGAGGCGCTGCAGGCCTCGGTCGATGCGCACCCGCTGCTGTCGATCGCGTCGCTGGGCGGGACGATCGCCGAGCAGGGCGGGCAGGCGCTGACCGCAGAGGAGCTGGCACGGCTCGCGATGGCGCCCGGGTCCTCCTCGCTCGCGAAGCACGCCGACGGCACGGCGATCGACGCGGGCGGCCTCGTGCCCGACGTGAACCGGGTGAACAGCTGGGTGCAGAGCGTGGACCAGGTGGATCCGCTCGAGATGCTCGAGGTGCAGTTGTGCAACACGACGGCGCCGTTCCTGCTGATCAGCAGACTGCGCCCGGCGATGGCGGCGTCGCCCGCGCGGCGCAAGCACATCGTGAACGTCTCGGCGATGGAGGGGCAGTTCTCGCGGCGGTACAAGGGCCCCGGCCACCCGCACACGAACATGGCGAAGGCGGCGCTGAACATGCTCACCCGCACGAGCGCGGGGGAGATGCTGGAGACCGACGGGATCCTGATGACCGCCGTCGACACCGGCTGGATCACCGACGAGCGCCCGCACTACACGAAGGTGCGCCTGGCCGAGGAGGGCTTCCACGCCCCGCTCGACCTGGTCGACGGCGCCGCCCGCGTGTACGACCCGATCGTGCGCGGCGAGGCCGGCGAGGACGTCCACGGCGTGTTCCTGAAGGACTACGAGCCCAGCCCCTGGTGATGCGCCCGCGTCGGTGATCCACGCGCGGGTGTGTCCGGCGGTACCCTGAGCGCACCGGGTCGCCTCTCGCGCCCGGTACCGACCCGAGGAGGCTGTGATGGTTCCCGAGATCAACTACTGGGCCGTTCTGCTGGCGACCGCGTCGAGCATGGTCGTCGGATCCATCTGGTACGCCCGGGGCGTGCTCGGCACCCGCTGGGCGCGGCTGGCCGGGGTGGACCTCGACAACCCCAAGGGCAACCCGGTGCTGGCCATCATCGCGACGGTGATCGTGAGCTTCGTCACGGCGTGGGTGCTCGCGGGGGCCACGGCGATCGCCTGGCACTTCTACGGCGGATCGTTCTTCGTCTCGGCGCTGGTCACCGCGATCACGCTGTGGATGGGGTTCACGGCGGCGAGGTTCATCACGCACGACGCCTTCGAGGGGCGCCCCAGCTCGCTCACGGTGCTGAACATCGCGCACGAGCTGGTGACGGTCGTGGTGATGGCCGTGCTCATCGGGGTCTGGCCGCCCGCGCTCGGCTGACTCGTCGCCCGCTCTGCGCCGTGGCTCAGCGCCGGATGGCGTACCGGTGCAGGGTGACGCCCTGATCGTAGGAGGCCTGTTCGAGCAGGTCGAGGATCACCGGAGGCCTGGTCTCGCCCGGCCGGGGCTCGTCGAACAGCGGACGACCCGAACCGAGGATCGCCGGGTGCGTGAACAGCAGCAGCTCGTCGAGCAGGCCGGCGTCGAGCAGCGCCGTGGCGAGCGTCGCACCGCCGACGCCGATGGCGCCCTCGGTCCCGGCGCGGACCTCGGCGAGCCGGGAGACCGCGTCCTCGCCGATGACCGTGGTGTGGAACGGCGCCTCGGTGCGGGTGCGTGAGACGAGGATCTTCGGCTTGTCCGTCCAGATCGCGCCGTACTCCTGCATGAACTGCGGCAGCGAGCGGTCGTCGCGGGCCGCGGGCCAGAACGACTCCATGATCTCGAACACGCGCCGGCCCTGCACCATGAGGGCGAGGTCTGCCGCTCGACGATTGAACTCGCGATGCAGCGGCTCGTCGATCCGCATCCAGTCGCCTCCGCCGTCCTCGCCGGGCGCGGCTTCGATCCGCAGATCGAGGGACACGTTCATCCAGTACACGAACCGGCCCATCAGATCCTCCGCTCCTCGGCGTCGTCGATTCGACGCTAGACCGCGGTACGGCGGGGTGCAACGGATCCCGGCGACGCGCGGGGTCGTGGCCCGGCTGCAGGAGTGCGGGGTCGTGCCACGTCTGCAGGAGCGCGCGACGTCTGCAGGACGAGAACGCGGATCCGATCATGCAGGCGTTGCGGGATCCTGCATCCGCGGCTGCGCGACGCGTATCGTCTGCGGCAGTCTTCGCCGGGGACGGGGTGGCCGGTGTTACGCCGCGACGCGGGCGACTGCGGCGATCGCGCTCGTGAAGAACGGCAGGCCGTCGACGCCGCTGCGCATGGCGGCGGTCGTGTCGGGGCCGAAACCGGGTTCGGTCGCGTGCTCGGGGTGCGGCATCAGGCCCACGACGTTGCCGCCGGGGTTGGTGAGGCCGGCGATGTCGCGGAGGGATCCGTTCGGGTTCACGCCCGCATAGCGGAAGGCGACGAGGCCCTCGCCCTCGATGCGGTCGAGCGTCTCGTCGGAGGCGATGTAGCCCCCCTCGGCGTTCTTGAGCGGGATGATGATCTCCTGCCCGCGCGTGAACTCGTTGGTCCAGGCCGTGTCGGCGTTGGTGACCGTGAGCTTCTGGTCGCGACGCACGAAGTGCTGGTGGTCGTTGCGGATCAGGCCGCCGGGCAGCAGGTGCGCCTCGACGAGCATCTGGAAGCCGTTGCAGATGCCCAGGATCGGCATGCCCTTGGCGGCCGCGTCCTTGATCTCGGTCATGATCGGCGAGAGCGCGGCGATCGCGCCGGAGCGCAGGTAGTCGCCGTAGCTGAACCCGCCCGGCAGAATCACGGCGTCCACGCCCTCGAGGTCGTGCGCGCCGTGCCAGAGGGCGACCGGCTCGGCGCCGGCGATGCGCACCGCACGCTGCGCGTCGCGGTCGTCGAGGGAACCGGGGAAGGTGACGACCCCGATCCGAACCGTCATTCGGCGACCTCGATGCCGACGACGTCCTCGATCACGGAGTTGGAGAGCACCTCTTCGGCGATCCGCCGGGCCTCGGCGAGCACCTCTTCGGTGACCTCGCCATCGACCGTGAGCTCGAAGCGCTTGCCGATGCGGACATCGCTGAACGCGGTCACGCCGGTGCGGGCGAACGCCCCGGAGACCGCCTTGCCCTGCGGGTCGAGAAGTTCGGACTTGGGCATGACGTCGACGACGATGGTGGGCATACGTGGCTCCGGGAAGTCGCGGGCGGGGGCGCCATCAGTCTACCGCCCGGTCGCCGCCCGTCCGGCCGGACGTCCGGCCGGCTTTCGGGGAGCGATGTTCGTCCTCTTCGAGCGGAAGAGGGAGCGAACATTGCTCCTCGAACCGGATCCGGTCGGGCGGGATCCGGCCGGACGTCCGAGGGCGCCGGGGTGGTCAGCTGCGGAAGACGGTGTGCACGTCGCCGACGACCTCGCGGCCGCCCAGCCCGTCGATCTCGAAGAGCACCGAGATCCCGGCGACGGTGTAGCCGAGCTGCTCGACGATCTGCCGGCCCGCGGCGAGGGTGCCGCCGGTGGCGAGCACGTCGTCGATGAGCAGGATCCGGGATCCGGCGGGGAGGTCGTCGTGCATCTCGATCGTGGCCGTGCCGTACTCCAACGCGTAGTCGACCGACGCGGCCGGCAGCGGCAGCTTGCCCGCCTTGCGGATCGGCACGAAGCCGGTCCCCGCCTCGATCGCCGCGGCGCCGGCGAGGATGAATCCGCGCGCCTCGATCCCTGCGACGACGTCGAAGGCCCCGCGGAACGGTGCGACGAGCGCCTCGGTCGTCGCCTGCAGCGCCTCCCGGTCGGCCAGCAGTGGTGTGATGTCGCGGAACAGGATGCCCGGCTCCGGGTGGTCCGGGATCGAGCGGATGAGCGATTCGGCGCGGACGAGCGCGGGCGAGGAGGTCACTGATCCAGGGTACGCGGTGCGGTCTCAGGTGCGTGGTGTGCCCGACTCGGCCGAATCGGGGTTGCCGGTCGCCCAACGGGTCACGCGTTCACGCATCGACGGCGTCCCTGCGGATCGACGGGGTCGCCCGCCTGTTGACATCGTGGGAGCGCTCCCATAGCCTGATCCGGATCGCCGGGGACGCGAGCGCACCACGAGCCCCGGCACGAGCATCTCCTCGCCGACCTGACTGCGGCGAGCCACCATCGCGCCGACCCGACGGCGCACCGAGCGAAGGAAGCGCCCTTGAACACGTCCGCCCGCCGATTCCCCGACGGCTTCCTGTTCGGCGCCGCGACGGCCGCCTATCAGATCGAGGGCGCCGCCTTCGAGGACGGCCGCACCGCGTCGATCTGGGACGCCTTCTCCCGTGAGCCGGGCGCGGTGCAGAACGGCGACACCGGCGACGTCGCGTGCGACCATTACCACCGCTACGCCGACGACGTGCGGCTCATGGGCGAGCTGGGTCTGCAGGCCTACCGCTTCTCCACATCGTGGGCGCGCGTGCGCCCGGACGGCGGCGCGGTCAACCCCGCGGGCCTCGCGTTCTACGACCGCCTCGTGGACCAGCTCCTCGACGGCGGGATCGTGCCGTGGCTCACGCTGTACCACTGGGACCTGCCGCAGGCGCTCGAGGAGAAGGGCGGCTGGACCTCGCGCGACACGGCCGAGCGCTTCGTCGAGTACGCGCTCAGCGTGCATGACGCCCTCGGCGACCGCGTGCAGCACTGGACGACGCTGAACGAGCCGTGGTGCTCCTCGTTCCTCTCCTACACGGCGGGGGTGCACGCGCCCGGCCGGATCAGCATCGAGGACGGCATGCTCTCGGCCCACCATCTGCTGCTGGCCCATGGCCGCACCATCCGGGCGCTGCGCGAGCGGGACCCGCAGCTCGACCTCGGCATCACGCTGAACCTCACGGTCGCGGATCCCGCCGATGCGCGCGACCCCGCCGACGTCGACGCCGCCCGCCGCATCGACGGGCAGTTCAACCGGTGGTTCCTGGATCCCGTGCTCCGCGGCGCCTATCCGGCCGACGTCGTCTCCGACATCCGCGAGGTGGATCCGGTCGCGGTGCGCCGTTGGGCCGCCGCGATCCACGACGGCGATCTCGACACGATCGCCGCTCCGCTGGACTGCCTGGGCATCAACTACTACCACGGCGAGCTTCTCTCCGGCACGCCGCAGCAGGGCAGCGACGGCACGCCGCACGACGGCGGCGTCGAGGGCGAGAACGCGCGCCGCACCCGGTCTCCGTTCCCCGCCGCGGACGACGTGCACTGGGTCGAGCGCGGGCTGCCCCGCACGGGCATGGGCTGGGAGGTGCAGCCCGAGGGCCTCACCCGGCTGCTGCGGCGCATCGGCACGGAGTACGCACCGGGCCTGCCGCTCTACGTGACCGAGAACGGCGCGGCCTATGACGACGTGCTCGAGGGCGGGCGGTCCGACCCGTCCACGGGAGCGACGACGGGCGGCGCCGTGCACGACTCCGAGCGCGCGATGTTCCTGCGCGAGCACGTCGCGGCGACCTATGACGCGATCGAGGAGGGCGTCGACGTTCGCGGCTACTTCGCGTGGTCGCTGCTGGACAACTACGAGTGGTCGTTCGGCTACGGCAAGCGCTTCGGGATCGTGCGCGTCGACTACGACACCCAGGAGCGGATCGTGAAGGACTCCGGCCGCGAGTACGCCCGGATCATCGCCGCCCGGGCGGTCTGACGTGGTCGGCGGGTCGGACCTGAGCGTCGCGCGCGGCGGATCGACGCCCGCAGCCGCGCGGACGGAGGATCGGGTGCCGGATCCACCCGCGTCCGGACGCGCCACGATCGAGGAGGTCGCGGCTGCCGCGGGTGTCTCCCGGTCGACGGTGTCGCGGGTCGTGAACGGATCGACCGCGGTGAGCCCGCAGGCGCTCGCGGCTGTGCAGGACGCGATCGCGCGGCTCGGCTACGTGCCGAACCGTGCGGCGCGCTCGCTCGCCCTGCGTCAGACGCACGCGATCGCCCTCGTCGTGCCGGAGGACACCCGGCGCTTCTTCGGAGACCCCTACTTCGGCGCCGTCGTCGCGGGGATCAGCGACCGGATCGCGCGCTCGGACTACATCCTGAACCTGCTGATCGCGAGCGACGACCCCGGGGGCCGGATGACAGGCTTCGTGCGCAACGGCGGCGTGGACGGCGCGATCATCCTGTCGCACCACAACAGCGACGCCTTCGTCGACGGCATCGTCGAGGCCGTGCCGGTCGTGTTCGGCGGACGCCGCACGAACGGCCGCGACGATGACTGGTTCGTGGACGTGGACAACGTGACCGGCGGCCGGCAGGCGGTCGGGCACCTGCTGTCCACGGGGCGCCGCCGGATCGCGACCGTGAGCGGGCCGCAGTCGATGGCCGGAGCCGTGGACAGGCTCGCCGGCTTCCGCGACCGCCTCGCGGAGGGCGGGCTGGAGCCGTTCGCCGAGATCGCCGGGGACTATTCCGAGGCCAGCGGCGTCCGTGCCGCTCAGGAGCTGCTGAGCCGGGCCGCCGAACCCGGCGGCGAGCTGCCCGACGCGGTCTTCGCGGCCAGCGACCTCATGGCCCGCGGGGTGCTGCGCACGCTCCGCGGTGCGGGGGTGCGGATCCCTGACGACGTCGCGATCGTCGGCTTCGACGACTCGCCCGTGGCGCTGTCGACCGACCCGCCGCTCACCACGGTCCGCCAGCCCATGCACGCCCAGGGCGAAGCGCTCGCGGGCGTGCTCATCGAGCGGCTCACCGGATCCGTCCCGCCGCCCCGCACGACCCTCGGCACCGAACTGGTGGTGCGCGGGTCGGCGTGACGCGGCGGGCCGAACTCGGGTGGGACCCGGCTCAGGAGCCGGAAACGCGGCATGGGATGTGCACACGAGCGATCCGTCCTGAAGACGGTGCGGGATCCGAGGCGGATGTGGCGGCGCCCGTGGTGCGCGGCTGAGCCCTAGCCGATCGGATGATGCGGTTCCGGGCGCGGCGTTCGTAGGCTGAGCGCATGGAACCGCGGACCGAGGCGCAGGACGGGACGTCCCTCGGCGACGGCGTGCGGGGCATCCTCGCCCCGGTGCGGTTCGGGCGTGCGCTGCAGGTCGTGCTCATCGCGCTGATCGTGGTGAGCGCGATCCGCTACCTGCTCCGGCACGGCGAGGGCGAGAACGCCGTGCTGGTGCTGGCCGGTGCCGCGGTGCTCGCCGCGACCGCCGTGCTGCAGGGGCTGGTGCCGCGGCGCGGCGCGTGGCCTGCCGCGTGGGCGCTCGTGGTGTGCGCGCTCTGGGCGGTGCTGACGCTGGTCGCGCCGTCGTTCGGGTGGTGCGCGGTGCCGCTCGCCTTCGCGGTGCTGCAGATCCTGCCGTTCTGGCCGGCGACGGCGGCCATCACGGCGATGACCGCGGTCGTGATCGTCGCCGAGCTGCGTCTGGCCGCACTGTTCGACCCGACACTCGTCGCCGGCCCGATCGGCATCGCGTTCGCCACGATCGTCGCCTACCGCGCCCTCGATCGCGAGGCGCGCGCCCGGCAGCAGCTGCTCGACGAGCTCACCGCGACCCAGGCGGACCTCTCCGCCGCGCAGCACCGCGCGGGCGCGCTCGCCGAACGCGCCCGCCTGTCGCGGGAGATCCACGACTCCGTCGGGCAGGACCTGTCCAGCATCAACCTGCTGCTGCAGGCGGCCGAGCAGGGCTGGGAGCGCCGCCCCGACGCCGCCCGGGAGCAGGTGCGCTCGGCAGCCGGCACGGCGCGGTCCGCGCTCGACGAAGTGCGCCGGGTGGTGCGCGACCTCGCGCCCGGCGAGCTCGAGGGCGCCGCCGGATCCCTCCCCGCCGCCCTCGCCCGCGTTGTCGAGGAGGCATCGGGGCGCGGCGTCGACGTGCAGTTCCGCAGCCATGGCACGGCCACGGAGGTGCCGCTGCCGGTGGCGTCGGCCATCATCCGCACCGTGCGCGGCGCCCTCGCGAACGTCGCCGAGCACGCCCGCGCCACCAGGGCCGTGGTGAGCCTGACCGCGCAGCCGGACGAGCTGCGCCTGGACATCCGTGACGACGGCGTCGGCTTCGACGCGCGGCCCGCCGCGATGTCGGCCCGGGCGGCTCAGCGGCGCGCGGCCGGTCGCGGCCAGGGCATCCCCGGCATGGCGGACCGGGTCGCGCAGCTCGGCGGGGAGCTGCAGGTCGAGAGCACCCCGGGGGAGGGGACCACGCTGTCGCTCGTCTTCCCGCTCGGCGACGACGAGGCCGGGGCGGATCCGGGATCCGCTGCGCGCGACGGGGCCGATCCCGCGACCGGATCCGACACGAGGAACGGATCCGGCGCGGATCCGCAGAAGGAGAACCGATGACCCTGCGGATCGTGCTCGTGGACGACCATCCCGTGGTGCGCGCCGGCGTGCGCGCCCTGCTCGAGTCGAGGGACGAGCTCGTCGTCGTCGGCGAGGCGTCGAACGCCGCCGACGCCCTGCGCGTGGTCGAAGCCGAGCGGCCCGACGTGGTGCTCATGGACCTCAGCCTGGGCGACGGCGAGGGCGGGATCGCCGCGACCGGCCGGATCCGCGCGTTGCCGGAGCCGCCTGCCGTGCTCGTGCTGACTACCTACGACAGCGAGTCCGACATCCTGCGTGCCCTGGACGCCGGCGCCGCCGGGTACCTGCTGAAGGACTCTCCGCCGGATCAGCTGTTCGCCGGCATTCAGGCGGTCTTCCGGGGCGAGCCGGCGCTCGCGCCCTCGGTCGCCGCGGTGCTCATGCGCCGCGCCGCCTCGCCCGAGCCGCGCATGACCGAGCGCGAGGTCGAGGTGCTCGAACTGCTGGCCGACGGACTCGGCAATCGCGAGCTCGCGAAGGCCCTGTTCGTCTCGGAGGCGACGGTGAAGTCGCACCTCTCGCACATCTACGGCAAGCTCGGCGTCGACACGAGGGCCGGCGCCGTCGCGGCCGCGATCGAGCAGCGCATCATCCGGCGCTGAGCGCAGGCGCCGAAGCGCCCCGCCTCCCTGCCGTGCACAGCGCAGGAGACGGGGCGTCGGTCGCCGATCCCCCCAAGAGATCGGCGCCCTGCGGTCAACCCCCTGATCGCAGGATCGCCCCGCCGAACAGCGCGAACGCCGTGATCCCTGCGGAGAGGATCATCGCCGCCGATACGCCGGCCACGGCCAGCAGGGACACGCCCTGCCCGCCGAGGCGCTGTCCGCCCAGCCCGATCGCCACGCCCTCCGGTCGTACGATCGGGCCGGTGCTCTCGTCGCGGTACGGGCCCGTCCGCGCCGCGAAGCGTCGGTGCAGCTCTTCGGCGAGCTGCACGGTGCCCTGCATCACGTCCGGTCGGTCGAACCGGGTGCTGCCGGGCAGGTACACGTAGGCGCGGTCCTCGACCAGTTCGAGCTCGGCGCCGGCGCCGAGATCCAGGATCCGCGCCATGAGGTCGGGCGTGAAGATGTAGAGGGCGTCGCGCTGATAGCCCTCCGGCACGAGCAGCTGGAAGGTCGACGCGAAGTGGCCCTCCAGGTCCATCCGGGCGCCGCCCAGGCCCAGTGTGGGCACGATGCTGCGGCGCCGGTTGCGCAGCACGATGTGCGGGACCTTCGCGGGCAGCGGGAGCTCGACGAAGGCGAAGGGGCGCTGCACTGTCGCCCCCTCGTCGCGCGTGCCGACCGACCGTGCGATGCCCAGCTCGAACGGGATGCGCTCGTCCTCGGACGCCACGACGCCGCGTTCGACCGAGCGGCGCATGCGCGTGAACGCGGAGCCCGGTCGGCGAGTGCCCTGCAGCAGGTCCGCATACGCCCACCCGTTGGACCACGCGAACATCGCCAGGCGCGCGCGGCGGGACAGGCCCACGGCGTACCAGACGAAGCCCGCCGCGCCCATGACGCCGTAGAACGCGCCGAACACGGCGATCAGCGGCACTCGGGCGAGCATCCCGATCGAGCCCAGCCACCAGAGCGCGGCGATGATCGCCGCCGTGAGCAGCAGCACCCCGGTGAGCACGGCGAAGAACCGCCGATGCAGGGGGATGCCGGCCGCACGCTCATAGGCGAGCAGCGTGCGCATGCCGGGCGGGGTCCGCAGCGCGGAGAGGTCGACCCTGATCGGTTCCGCGGCGCGCGGATCCGTGCCCCTGTGGCCCTCGCTCACCCGACCCGCCAGGGCAGCGACGCCCACGGCCCGTTGCGCTTCGCGGTGGACGCGGCCTTGAACTCGGACCAGCCGTCGCCGAACTTGTCGAAGGTCTTCTCGCCGATCACGCCGTCGCTCCAGTGCATCACGCGGCCCGTGATGTAGCTCAGGCCGAAGTCGGCCCAGGAGGAGAACGCCGGGCGGCCCTCCTCGTTGATGCGGTGGATGATCGCCCGCGCCTCGGGCACGTCGGCGTGGCCCAGGGCGACGCCCCAGGTCGCGAGGGCGACGGCCTGGCCGAGCGCATAGCCGTCGAGCGTGCGGACGTAGACGTCGGGCGTGACGATGTCCTTGCCGACGAGCTTGCGCACCTGCCCCTCGACGCCCTCGATCGCGGCGACGAAGGTGCGGGCGTCGCGCTTGTCGCCGCCGGCCTCGATGATCGCGGCGATCCACTCCTTGCTCTTCGGCACGCGACCGAGGCGTCCCGCGAGCTCCGCGCGGATGGCCAGGCAGGTCACCCACACGTCGCGCCGGCGACGGACCGTGACGAGCCGTTCGATGCCGGCGAGCCATTCCTCGCGCGTCGCGACGCCCCACATCTCGACGAGCCGCTTCTTCTCGCCCTCGCTCAGTGCCGATGCGGTCGGGTCGTTCCACGGGCCGGAGGGCTGATTCACGATCTGCAGGAAGCCCAAGGCGATCTCGTTCGCCTCGCGGTCGTCGGTCGAGAAGGCCTCAGAGGGCTTCACCTTCGCGGCCGGCATGATCCAGACGACGAGGAAGAACAGCACGACGACCCCGACGATCACCCACACCCACCACTGGGCGAAGAGCCAGCCGATGAGGCTGCCGAGGTCGTTCAGATCCACGCGGGCGCTGCCGTGCATGAAGGTGCCTCCGGTATGAGGGGAAACGTAGGTTGAACGAATGTTCAGTGATTAATGTAGCGAAAGGATCCGTCACCCGGAAAACGGATCCGGAAGGCACGGCGCATGGCACGCTCCCCGGAGCAGAACCGCATGGCCCGGGAGCGCTCGCGCGAGAGCCTGCTCGAGGCGGCGATCGACGTCTTCGCCGAGCGGGGGATCGACGGTGCCACGATCGCCGACATCACCGGGCGCGCGGGCGTCGCCCAGGGCCTGGTCAACTACTACTTCGGCGGCAAGGAGCAACTCGTCCAGGCCGTGATCGACCGCTGGTTCGACATGCTGCTCGGCATCGCGCACAGTGGCCCGCCGCCGGCGCAGGGCCGCACCCCCGGGGTCGACGGAGCCGTCGCCCGGCCCGCCGAGGAGCAGGCCCGGCCGCCGTCCGCCGCGTCGCTTCCCCCCGAGGTCCGGCTCGCGGCCATCATCGACACCGCCCTCGGCATGACGGCGGTCGCCCTCCCCCTGCAGCGCGTGGTCGTCGCCCTGCAGCAGCAGCCGACCACGCGGGCGCTGTTCGCCGAGGGGGAGCGCCGGCACATGGCCGGGGTCGTCGCGGCGGAGGATGCGGTCCGATCGATCTTCCGCGAGCGCGGCGACGCGGATCCGGCGCTCGAGGAGATCATGCTGCGCAGCGTGCTCGACGGGATCGTCGGGCAGCGGATCGTCTATGGCGACTCGTATCCGCTCGAGCAGGCGCGCCGCTGGGTGCACCGGCGGTACGGCCTGCCGGAGCCCGATGCACCCCTTCCCGGAATGACGAAGCCCGCGCCGGGCTCGGAATCGGAGCCGCGCGCGCGGGCCTCGCGCTGATCGACTGGCGCCGGCTGGTGCTGGCGTCGCGCCGCTGGACCGCGAAACCGAACCTGCCGCCCGAGACTCACGATATTTTCGTCGGGCTCGGGACGCGGGTTCGGTCTCGCGGCCCTTTCGCGCTGATCAGGCGGGGTCGCCGCCCATCGGGCCGACGGCTTCGAGCGGGCGGGGGTCGTCGGCACCGGACTTGCGCAGTCGCGCGATGGCGTTCCCGCCGTGGTAGATGACGATCGCGGCCACCGTGGCGATGACGATGCCGCCGAGGACGAAGCCCGAGTCCTTGACCGCGATCGAGAAGCCTCCGACCGCGATGACGAGGGCGACTGCGGCGGTGTACTGGTTCACGGGACGGGAGAAGTCGACGCGGTTGTCCACCCAGATCTTGATGCCGATCACGCCGATGAGGCCGTAGAGCCCGGTCGTGATGCCGCCCAGCACGCCCGCCGGCACCGAGTTGATGATCGCGCCGAACTTCGGCGAGAGGCTGAGCAGGATCGCCGCGATGCCGGCGACCCAGTACGCCGCGGTCGAGTACACCCTGGTCGACGCCATGACGCCGATGTTCTCGCCGTAGGTGGTCGTCCCGGATCCGCCGAAGAGGCCGGCGATCGTGGTCGAGACGCCGTCGGCGATGAGCGCCTTGCCGGTCTGCGCGTTGATCTGCGGATCCTCGACCATGGTCGCGACGCCGCGCACGTGACCGACGTTCTCGGCGATGAGCACGAGCACCACGGGGAGGAACATCGCGATGCCGCTCCACACGCTGGGGGTGCCGAAGTCGGGGAAGTGGAAGGTGGGAAGGCCGACCCAGGCGGCGTTGTCGACCGCGGAGAAGTCGAGTTCGCCACGGAAGCCGGCGAAGATGTAGCCCGCGATCACACCGAGGAAGATCGAGATCCGGCCCAGGAAGCCGCGGAACAGCACCGCGAAGACGATGGTGATCGCGAGGGTGAAGGTCGCCGTGACGGGCGCCTTGGCGAAGTTGCCGTAGGCGGCGCCGGCGAGATTGAACCCGATGAGCGCGACGATCGTTCCCGCCAGCACCGGCGGGAGGAACCGGTCCACCCACTTCACGCCGGCGACGTGCACGACGACGCCGATGATCGCGAGCAGCACGCCGACCGCGACGATGCCGGCCAGGGCGGCGCCGATCCCGCTGTCGCCGCCGGTGGCGTGGGCGGCGGTGGCGGCGGTCACCGGGGCGATGAACGCGAACGAGGATCCGAGGTAGCTGGGCAGCTTGTTCCGCGTGATGAGCAGGAACAGGATCGTGCCCACGCCGCTGAACAGGAGGGTCGTCGGCACCGGGAAGCCGGTGAGGATCGGCACCAGGAACGTCGCTCCGAACATCGCCACGACGTGCTGCACGCCGATCGCGATCGTGGCGGGCCAGTTCAGGCGCTCATCGGGGCGGACGACGGCGCCCGGTTCGACGGTGCGTCCGTCGCCGTGGATCTTCCACAGGGCCATGCGGGCTCCTCGGATCGGGGGTGGGGTGGTCGCAGAAAACCCTATCCTGGGCGTTCCCTGAGAGCGAGGCGCCCTCACGTGACCGACCGGGTCGGGCCTGGTCCGCGTTCCGGTGGTACCGCGTCCCCGGATTCTCAGCCCCTTGTCCTGATCTCGGCTGCTGTCCGGCCGTCAGGCTGTCAGCCGCTCCAGCAGCTCGGCGTAGCGCGCGGCGGTCTGCGCGACCACCTCGTCGGGCAGCACGGGCGGGGTGCCCTGCTTGTCCCAGTGCGCGCTCAGCCAGTCGCGCACGATCTGCTTGTCGAAGCTCGCCATCCGCGCGGCGGGGGTGGAACCGGTGCGCCACGACGCGGCGTCCCAGTACCGGGAGGAGTCGCTGGTGAGCACCTCGTCGGCGAGGCGCAGCACGCCGTCCGCGTCGACGCCGAACTCGAACTTCGTGTCGGCGAGGATCAGCCCGCGCTCCTCCGCGATCGCGGCGGCACGGCGGTAGACCGCCAGAGACACGTCCCGCAGCTGGGCCGCGCGCTCGGCGCCGACGAGCTCCGCCGTGCGCTCGAACGTGATGTTCTCGTCGTGCTCGCCCATCGGCGCCTTGTACGCCGGCGTGAACAGCGGCTCGGGCAGCCGGTCGCCGTTCTGCAGGCCCGAGGGCAGCGGGATGCCGCAGACGGTCCCGCTCTGCTGGTACTCCGCCCAGCCGGATCCGGTCAGGTAACCGCGCACCACGCACTCGATCGGCAGCATCTCCAGCGACGTCGCGAGCATCGCGCGGTCGGCGACCTCGGCCGGGATGTCGCCGTCGACCAGGTGGTTCGGAATCGGATCCGGTCCCTCTGCGAGCCGGTCGAACCACCAGCGGCTGAGCGCCGTGAGCAGGGCGCCCTTCTCGGGGATCCCCGGCTCGAGGGCGAAGTCGAAGGCGCTCACGCGGTCGCTCGCGACGACGAGCAGGCGCCGATCGGCCGGATCCTCGGGGGCGTACAGGTCGCGGACCTTGCCCGAGTAGAGGTGACGCCAGCCGGAGAGTTCGAGGGGTGTGCTCACGCGTCCATTATCGCGGGCGTGCCGAGGGCCCTCGCGCACGGCGGGCGCGATGTCCGGGGCCCGGCGTAGCCTGCCCGGGTGAG
Source organism: Microbacterium sp. Au-Mic1 (assembly GCF_021341785.1). GTDB lineage: Bacteria > Actinomycetota > Actinomycetes > Actinomycetales > Microbacteriaceae > Microbacterium. The sequence goes on along the minus strand of NZ_JAJTTF010000013.1, from coordinate 114,593 downwards.
CGCCGACCTCCCCCACGAGATCCTGACAGACCGCCTCCGGTTGAGCCGGCCGGAGCCGGACGACCTCGATGCGATGTTCGCGATCTACAGCGACCCCCGCGTGTGGACGCACTTCCCGAGTCTGCGGCCGACGGATCCGGAGCGCATCGCCGCGATGCTCGGGCGGTGGGCGGACAGCTGGCGGATCCACGGACTCGGATCCTGGATCGTGCGGCTGCGCGACACCGGCGAGGTGATCGGCAACGGCGGCTGCACGATGCTCCCGGTGCACGAGCCGGGGGTGCATGAGCCGGGGGTGCGGCATCCCGGTGCGGACTCCGGCGACTCCGCCCGCGTGTGGAACCTCGGCTACCGCCTCTCCGCGGACCACCACGGCCATGGCTACGCGACCGAGGTGTCGCGGGCCGCGCTCGTCGCGGCGGCGCAGGTCGCTCCGGAGATCCCGGTGATCGCCTTCCTCGTCGAGCACAACCGTGCCTCAGCCGCGGTGGCGGAGAAGGTCGGGCTGCGTCTGGTGCACCGCGCGCCCGATGCGGGCAACCCGGATCCCGCCGTGATGCGGCTCGTCTACGCGGACCGAGCGCTGACGCCGGCGCAGCAGGAGACGGCGCTGCGGTGAACCCGACAGCGAGCGGGCGCCGTGGAGTCCTGGAGGCGCGAGCCCCGCGGGGCTGGTGGGGATGGTCGAAGTCGCGTATAGTCCAATTCGACTAGTCCACATGGACTAGTCGGGATGGAGTGAAGTGAAGGATCCGGCGCTCACCCCGTTGGGGGTGATGGTGCTCGCACTGCTGAGCGAGGGCGACATGCACCCTTACGAGATGGCGCGGCTGCTGCGCGCCCGCCGCGACGACCGGATCATCCCGATCTCCCACGGCACGCTGTACCACACCGTGTCCCGCCTGCACGGACAGGGACTGCTCGAGGAGGTCGGCGTCGATCGCGACGGCAACCGCCCCGAGCGCACCACCTACGCGGTCACCCCGGCGGGCGCGGATGCGGTGCGCGAGTGGGTGCGCCGCGAGCTCGGCGGCAGCCGGCGGCAGACGCCCTTCCGCGTCGCACTGGCCGAGGCGCACAACCTCGACCGGGACGAGGCGGTCGACCTGCTCACCCAGCGGCTCGCGCTGCTCCGCGAGGAGCTCGAGACGCTGGACGGCGTGCTGGACGGTGCGGAGACCCGCGAGGTCCCCGAGCAGTATCTCCTCGAGCCCTTCCGGCACCGCTTGATGCTGCAGGCGGAGATCGACTGGCTCGGCACGCTGATCCCCCGGATCGCCTCCTCCGACTTCTCCTGGGGGCCCGATCCCGACCACCTTCTTGCCAAACGAAAGGCACACAAGAATGGCTGAAACCATCGGCACGTCGACCGGCGCCTACGCCGCCGGCCACAAGCCGAAGAGCCCGTGGCCCGCCCTCTGGGCGCTGGTCATCGGCTTCTTCATGATCCTCGTGGACACCACGATCGTCTCGGTCGCGAACCCGGCCATCAAGGCCGCCCTCGACCCGTCGACGAACAACCTCGACAACGTCGTGTGGGTGACCAGCGCCTACCTGCTCGCCTACGCCGTGCCCCTGTTGATCACCGGCCGTCTCGGTGACCGGTTCGGTCCGAAGAACATCTACCTGATCGGCCTGACGATCTTCACCCTGGCCTCGCTCGGCTGCGGTCTCTCCAACTCCCTCGGGATGCTGATCGCCTTCCGCGCGGTGCAGGGCCTCGGCGCCGCGCTGATGACACCGCAGACCATGGCGGTCATCACGCGCACCTTCCCGGCCGAGCGCCGCGGTGCCGCGATGGGGCTGTGGGGCGCGACGGCGGGCGTCGCGACGCTCGTGGGCCCGCTCGCCGGCGGCCTGCTGGTGGACGCCTTCGGATGGGAGTGGATCTTCTTCATCAACCTCCCGGTGGGCGTGATCGGCTTCGTGCTGGCCTGGATCCTCGTCCCGCACCTGAAGACGCACGAGCACCGGTTCGACATGGTCGGCGTCGTGCTCAGCGCGCTCGGGCTGTTCCTCATCGTGTTCGGGCTGCAGGAGGGCCAGCACTACGACTGGGCCGGATGGATCTGGGTCATGATCGGGGCCGGCGTCGTCGTGATGGGAGTCTTCATCTGGCAGCAGGCGAAGACCCGCAGCGAGCCGCTGGTGCCGCTCGGCCTGTTCCGCGACCGCAACTTCTCGGTCGCGAACTTCGGGATCGCCGCGGTCGGCTTCACCGTGACGTCGATGTCCCTGCCGATGATGTTCTTCTACCAGCTCGCCCGCGGTCTCACGCCGACCCAGGCGGCGCTGCTGCTGATCCCGATGGCGGTGCTGTCTGGTGTGCTCGCCCCGATCGCGGGTCGCATCCTCGACCGGGTGGATCCGCGGATCCTGCTCGTACCGGGACTCGGGCTCACCACGCTCGCGCTGATCTGGTACGGCCTGCTGATGAACCCGGACACCCCGATCTGGATGTTCCTGCTCCCGTCCGCGCTGATGGGCATCGGCCAGGCGGGGATGTGGGGCCCGCTGGCCACCACCGCGACGCGCAACCTCGCGCCGCGGCAGGCGGGCGCGGGTGCAGGCATCTACAACACGACCCGCACCATCGGATCCGTCCTGGGATCGGCCGCCATCGCCGCGCTCATGCAGGGCCGGCTCGAGGCGAACCTCCCGGGGGCCGCCAGCCACGGCGGCGACTTCGGCACCGGCAAGCTGCCCGAGTTCGTGGTGGCGGGGTTCTCCACGGCCATGGCGCAGTCGATGATCCTGCCCGCCGTCGTGCTGTTCCTCGGCGTGATCGGGATCCTCTTCATGCAGCGTCCGGAGCACCTCGTGAAGCGCTGAGGTCGGTCTCGCCGCGGACTGGCCCACCTGGCGCGGGCTCATCTCGCCGATACCCCCTCTGAGCGCCGATACCCCCTCGCACGGACGTCCGTGCGAGGGGGTATCGGCGCCGCGAGGGGGTATCGACGTTGAGCGTGGGTCGACGTCCGCGGCGGACGGAGTCCGGCCCGCCCCGCCTACTGTGCGACGCGGGCGGCGATGTCGGTGCGGTACTGCGCACCGTCGAGGCGGATCCGGCCGATCGCCTCGTAGGCGCGGGCGCGGGCGTCGGCGAAGTCGGATCCGGTCGCGACCACGTTCAGCACCCGGCCGCCGGTGGCGATGAGGTTGCCGCCCGGTGCGTCGGGGCCCGCGGTCGCGGCGTGCACGATGCCGACGCCCTCGACGGCCGCCGCTTCGGCCAGGCCCTCGATCGGGCGGCCGGTCTGCGGCGCCTCGGGGTAGCCCTCGCTCGCGAGCACGACGGTGATCGCGACGTCGCCGGAGAACTGCGGCTGCGGCTGGTCCTCGAGGGTGCCGGTCGCGGCGGCGAGCAGCAGCTGCGACAGCGGGGTGCGCAGGCGCGGCAGCACGACCTGGGTCTCGGGGTCGCCGAAGCGCGCATTGAACTCGATCACGCGCACGCCGGCGGGGGTGAGGATGAGGCCGGCATAGAGCAGGCCGATGAACGGCGTGCCCTCGGCGTCGAGCTGCTTAACGACGGGGAGGGCGACGGTGCGGGTGACCTCCTCGACGAACGCCGCCTCGCTGCCGAACTGCTCGTCGAGCCAGGGCAGCGGGGAGTAGGCACCCATGCCGCCGGTGTTCGGCCCCTCGTCGCCGTCGAGGGCGCGCTTGAAGTCCTGTGCGGGGCTCAGGGCGCGCACCGTGTCGCCGTCGCTGAGGAAGAACAGCGAGACCTCGGGTCCGGTGAGGAACTCCTCGATGAGCACCGGCCCGTGCGGCAGGTAGTGCTCCGCGTGCGCGAGGGCGGCGGCGCGGTCGGAGGTGACGATCACGCCCTTGCCCGCGGCCAGGCCGTCGGCCTTCACGACGTACGGCGCACCGAAATCGTCGAACGCCGCCTCGACCTGCGCCGTCGTGGCCGCGCGCACGGCGCGACCGGTCGGCACGGAGGCCGCCTCCATGATCCGCTTCGCGAACGCCTTGGACCCCTCCAGCTGTGCCGCGGCGCGACCCGGGCCGAAGACGGGGATCCCGTGCTCGCGGACCACATCGGCGACGCCCGCGACGAGCGGCGCCTCGGGGCCGATGACGACGAGGTCGACGGCGTGCTCGTCGGCGAAGGCGCGCACGGCGGATCCGTCCATCGGATCCACCTCGACCAGGGTCGCGTGCTGCGCGATGCCGGCGTTGCCGGGGGCGCAGAGGATCTCGTGGCCCCTGCGCTCGGCGCGCAGGGCGAGGATGATCGCGTGCTCACGGGCACCGGAACCGAGGACGAGGATCTTCACCCCGCAAGCCTACCGAGCGGGCGCATGCGGATGACGGTCGGCAGCGGATGCCCGGGCGGTGTGACGGACACCAGCTCGGGCGGCGGGGTGGCCGGTCGATACAACGGATGCCAGCTCGGGCGTCGGGTGGTGGGGCGGTGCGACGAACACCGGCTCGGGCGGCGGGTGCCCGGCGGTGCGACGGATGCAGGACCGTGCGACGGATGCAGGGCCGGACCGCCGGAACGGTCCTGCATCCGTCGCGTGATCCTGCAGACGGCGCTGCGGATCCGGGCAGGATCCGCACGGCAGCACGGCAGCACGGCACGATGCGGCCGCGCCTCACAGCGTGATCGGGCGCTCCACGGATCGATCCCACGGGATCGTCCACCCGGCGGCCTCGAACAGGCCGTCCAGCACGCCGGCGGTGAAACCCCACACGATCGTGCCGTCGATGTCGAACGCCGGCCCGCGATAGGTCGCACCAGCACGGCTCAGCGTCGAGGTGAACCGGCTGGCGGGGTCGAGCAGCTGCGCGACCGGGACCCGGAACACCTCCACAGTCTCGGCGTGGTCGACCGCAGCGACGCGCGACGGCACCCGCCACCAGGCGAGCACCGGCGTGACCAGGTGGTTGCTCGCGGCGAGCGGCAGATCCGGCAGCGAGGCGAGCACTTCCACCCCGGACGGATCCAGGCCGGTCTCCTCCTGGGCCTCGCGCAACGCCGTGGCCGCGGCGTCCGCGTCCTCCGGCTCGCTGCGTCCGCCGGGGAACGACACCTGGCCCGGGTGGGAGTTCAGGGTGCGCGCCCTGCGCTGCAGCAGCACGTCCAGGTCGGCGGCGACCGTCGCCTCGTCGGCGCGCGCCGGGATGCTGTCGAGGCGGCCGAACAGCATCAGCACCGCCGCGGGCACGGGCTCGTTGACGATCTGCGGGTACGGCGGCAGCCACGACTCGCCGCGCTGCACGGCGGCGAGGAGCTCGGCGCGCGCGCCGCGCAGGGTCTGTGTGTCCGCGGTCATCGCTCCGAGCCTACGCCCGCCCCACCCGGCAGGCGCGGGAACCCCGCCACCCGCCTACGCTGGATGCATGGCGAGCAGGATCGACACGGCGGCGGGGCGCGCGGCGCTCGACGCAGCCCGTGCCGCGCTCGCCGCCGGGGAGCGGCCCGCGCGTTCCGACTACGCCATGGGCGTGCGCTATCTGCTGCAGCTGCTCGACGAGAAGGCTCCGGGCAACAGCGTGGAGGTGCGGGTCCCGCCGTTCGGCGCCGTGCAGGTGGTGCAGGGGCCGCGGCACACCCGCGGCACCCCGCCGAACGTCGTCGAGCTGGATCCGGCCACGTGGATCGCCGTCGCGACCGGAGCCGAGACCTGGGCCGCCGCCCTCGAGGCGGGCCGCATACACGCCTCCGGCACTCGCGCCGACCTCACCGCGCTGCTGCCGCTGCGGCCCTGATCGCCCTCGGGGACGCGCACAGGTGCGCGTGGGACAATGGATCCATGAGCACGTCGCAGCCGCACCGCACGCCCGAGATCGTCGAGGCACGCGTTCGTCGTGCACCGCGCTGGGGCGTCTTCCTCGGCATCGGCGTAGGGCTGGGCGTGGTTCTCGCGTTCCTGCTGACCGTGTTCGGCAACTTCGACGCCTCGGAGGCCACGCAGGTCGCCTACCCGTTCGGGCAGGTGTTCGGCTTCCTGCTGCTGTGGACGGTGCCGGCCGGCGTCGCCGTGTTCGGCGTCCTCGCGCTGCTGCTCGAGCGAGTGGCCCGCCGCAGCGAGCGCGTGGTGCGCGTCGACCACGAGACCATCGCCGAATAGCACGCGCGGAAGCGCGAGCACCGGGCGCGGCTGGCCCCGTTCGAGCACGTGGGCGCAGGGGGCGGCTGGCCTTGCGCGAGCACCCGCGCGGCCGTTTCGGGGCGTGTTTCCACGTTTTGGGGCGCCTCGCGCCGGGTTTGGCGGTGGTGGCGCGCCCCAAACGGCCAGATCGCGCCCCAAACGGGACCACGCGAGCACCGGAGGCCGAGCAACCTCCCGTCCTGAAGGGGCGGAGCAGCTCCACGCGCCGACCGCGTGAGCGCCGTTCAGGCCACTTCGGCGATGACGGGGCGGATGGCGCTGTCGAAGTCGACCGGGTCGTGCCGGAGGCTGTCGGTCACCGCGATGCTGAACGCCCCGATGCGCCAGATCCCGCGCTGCGCGAGCGGCAGCACGTGCACGTTGAGCTCGAAGGAGTGCGCCCGGCGCCCGGTGTCGCGCTCGAACTCCGCGAGCGCCGCGGCGTAGGCCCGGTACGGGTCACCGGTGCCCGAGACCGACTTCGAATAGCGCTGCTGCGCCTCGTTCGCGTAGCGCACCACCTCTGCGGCGAGCGGTGCGATGGCCGCGCGCAGCCGTTCGGCTCCGACGGCCGGCAGCGCGACGATCGTGTCGAAGCCGTCGATGAGCTCGAGCGGAGCGGCGGAGGGGTGCGTCTCCGGTTCGACCGTCATGTCCCAGTACGCCCGCCATTGACGTTCGAGGGCGTCGTCCGCCCCGGCGTCGTCGAACGCGCGCAGCGGATGATCCCTCAGCGTGGGGAGTTCGGCGGGGGTCCGTATCCCGAGTCGCTGGCGCAGCGCGAGCGCGACGAGCACCGGGATCCCGGCCTCCTCGCGCACCAGCCACTGCGGCTTGTCGACCATGGCCCCATCGTACGGATTCCGGGGGGCTCCGGGCGTGGAGATTCCGGGTTCGAGGAGCGATGTCTGTCGGGTTCGGATCCGAAACGCGACAGACATCGCTCCCCGGCCGAGAGATTCGGCCGGGTCGACTCGGTCAGCGGATCGTGCGGGCGACGGCGTCGAAGGCCTTGATCGTCCACAGCAGCCGCTCCGCGTCCTGCGGGGTGGGCCAGCTGGAGAGCTTGGCGGCAACGACGTTCGCCGGGCGGTTGACGTAGATCATCTGGCCGTGGATGCCGAGTGCGAGGAAGACGTCCGACCCCGGGTACGGGAACCAGAACCCGTTGCGGTACATGCCGCCGGGCATGAGCGTCGGCTCCGCGGCGTTGGCGAAGGCCGCCCGGGAGTCCGGTGCGCCTGTCATCGTCTCGGCGATCCACGACGAGGGGAGCACCTGCTTCCCGTCCATCGCCGCCCCGTCGCGCAGGAACAGCGTGCCGAAGCGCAGCAGATCCCGCAGCGACGCCGAGACGCCGCCGTCGAACATGCCCGCGCCGACCGCGTCCACGCCGACGTTGGCGCCGGACTCCGCCCCCATCGGGCCCCACAGCCGTTCGGACATGAGATCGGCCGCGTGCATCCCCGTCGCGCCCTCGAGCACGAACGCGAGCGCGTCCGTCTCGCAGGACTTGTAGTCGAAACGGCCGCCGTGCGGCCCGTCCGCGCCCAGGGTGGCGAGGAAGTCGCGCAGTGTGCCGGGGGTGTCGGGGTGACGGCGGGGCGCCCAGCCGATGGCCTCCTCGAGCAGGCGGACCTCGGCGTTCTCATCCAGATACGCCTCCGAGAACCGCACACCGGTGCGCATGTCGAGAAGGTCGCGCACGCGTGCGCCGTCGTAGCCGGATCCGATCAGCGCCGGGACGTACGCGGTGACCTGCGCGCCCGCATCCAGCGCGCCGGCGCCCATGAGGGTGCCGGCTACCGCCGTCGTGAGCGACTTGCTCACCGACATCAGCAGGTGCAGCACGCTCGGGGACATCGTGCCGACGTACTGCTCGCCCATGACCGCGCCGTCGCGACAGGCGATCCAGCCGTCCGTGAAGGTCGAAGCCATCACGTCCTCGAACGGCGCCGAGCGCGGCTCCCACGGATGCGGGACGTCGATGTGGCTGAGGTCCGCCGGAACCGAGGGCAGCGCGAGCGTGCGTCCTCGCGAGGAGATCTCGTGCACCGGCAGGAAGTCGGCCATGTGCTGCATCGACCAGCGCAGGTTGGGCTCCTGCTGCCAGGCCTCGAGCGGGGGGATGAACCCGTCGATCGGCCGCGGGCCGTCCGGTGCACCGCCCGTCGCCGGTATCGTGCCGTTCCAGGTGTCCGTCGACGGGGGTGTCACATCACCGCTCATGGTGTCGGTTCGGTTCCGATCTGCTCGCGCTCGTGCTCGTCGATCTCCGCCGCGGGCGGCAGCGGCGTGGCCGCGTACATCGCCCGGATGGACTCGATGAGGTGCTTCGCGCGGATGGACAGGCGCCCCGTGGGCGTCTGCAGCCGGCCCTTGGTGACCAGGATCCCCAGATCCGCGCCCTTCCAACGGTAGTCGCCCGGGCCGTAGATCCGCAGGAAGAACGATTCCGACTCGCTGCCGAGCAGGTGCCAGTCCAGGTCGCCCTGCGAGAACGCGAGGCGGCCGTATGCGTCCAGCACATACCTCCCGGTGGGCGGGGCCACGTCGATGTGCTCCACGGTCGGATCCGTGTGCTTGATGATCATGTGGCTCCACTGGTCGGCGGCGGCGAGCTCCTCCCAGCGGTCGTTGATCTCGTCGACGTCGAGGTCGAACTCCACCCCGGCGTACTCGAGGAGATGGAACACGAACAGCGGCACATCGGCGTAGGCGCCCGCCGTCACGTTCGTGATCGCAGAAGCCCCGGAGATGCGCGGGTTCAGCTCGCCGAGGTACACGTCGCCGGTGTCGGTGTCCAGCAGCACGTCGACCTCGAAGAATCCGCGGTAGCCCTCGGCGCTCAGCGCGTCGCCGAGCTTGCGCACGAGGCTGGTGGCGGTGCGCCGGGTCGCGTCGTCGAGCACATCCGGGAACATCTCGTTGCCGGCCCAGCCGCCGCGATACGGCGTGAGCTCCTTGTGCCCGGTGATCTCGGTCATGAAGGGGCCGACGATCGTGCCGTGCCGGGTGAGCACCGCCTCGACGGCGATCGGGCGGTTGTTGATCCGCTTCATGACCTTGAGCTCGGATCCGATGATCTCCTTCGCGTTCTTGCCGAACGAGGCGGGATCGGTGATGAAGTACGTGGTCTTGCCGGAGTCGCCGTAGGCGGTCTGCACGACGAGATCGGATCCGACTCCCGCCTTCTCGGCCTGCTCCTGCAGGTCCTCGAACGAGCTCACGGTCGTGATGATGTTGGGCACGCTGGGCACGCCCACGGAATCGGCGATCCGGGTGGTCACCATCTTCGAGTCGAGGCGTTCCCGCAGCGACGCCTTGGGCAGGATCAGCTCGTAGCCGAGCTCTTCGCAGATGGCCTCGGTCTCCTCGTCGAAGAACACCAGTGCGATGCGCGGCTTCTCACCGGCCGGAGTGAGCCGGGCGATGTGCGCGCGCACCTCGTGATGGCGCAGCAGCCAGTTGTTGATCTGCTCTCCGCTCTCCCACTCGACGTACGGCTTGTGGATCGGGCTGAACACCCGCGGATGAGCACCCTGCCAGCTGTCGTAGTAGGCGATGTAGGAGAACCCCCGCACCCAGCGGTCCAGCCCCAGCAGGTTGAACGACGAGGCGCCCACGAAGAAGATCGGGGTGCGGTTGGTGCGGAAGTAGTGCCGGATCTCGGACATGTTCCTCAGCCCGTGACGGCGGGCCGGGGCCTGTCCGGCCGCGATCTCGGGATCGAGCGTGGGTGCGGCCACCGGCAGCGGACCCGTGTTCGCCGACGTGGCGGGCATCGGCACCGGCTTGCGTGCGCGCGATCGTGACCCGCTCGTCGTCTTCGCCGCCGGCGTGAGCGGATCCTGGGCGACCGCGTCGCTCGACGCGCGGCGTCGAGGGGTGGGCCTCTTCGCGGCGGGCGTCTCCTCCGCCGGAGCAGGGGCGGATCCCTTGTCCTTCTGCGTGCGTGCCACGATCGTCCTCTCCATTCTCGAGGGCACGGCATCGTCGCCGTGCGATCTCGCTTCCGGTGCGTCCATGCACCTTCAGGGGTCTCTCAGGATCGGGGGAGTCAAGTCTTACCAGGTCCGCCGACGATGCACCAGGACATTTCGGATCCGGGCCGTCCCGGACGTGCGGTCCGGTCCAGATCGCGGCGGTCTCCGCCGGGTCTTCGCACAGCCGCCCGCCGGTAGGATTGACGGGTGTCCTCCCGCACCTATGCTGAGGCCGGCGTCGATACGGCAGCCGGCGATCGCGCCGTCGAACTCATGAAGTCCGCCGTCCGTGCCACGCACGGACCCGAGGTGCTCGGCGGGGTCGGCGGATTCGCCGGTCTCTTCGACGCCTCCGCCCTGCTCGGCTATCGTCGGCCGCTGCTCGCCTCGAGCACCGACGGCGTCGGCACGAAGGTGGCGATCGCGCAGGCCATCGACAAGCACGACACGATCGGGCACGACCTGGTCGGCATGGTCGTCGACGACATCGTCGTGGTCGGAGCCAAGCCGCTGTTCATGACCGACTACATCGCCTGCGGCAAGGTGTTCCCCGAGCGCATCGCCGACATCGTGCGCGGCATCGCCGAGGCCTGCGAGCTCACCGGCACCGCCCTCGTCGGCGGCGAGACGGCCGAGCACCCCGGTCTGCTGGGCGTCGACGACTACGACGTCGCGGGCGCGGCGACCGGGATCGTCGAGGCGGACCGGATCCTCGGGTCCGAGCGCGTGCAGGACGGCGACGTCGTGCTCGCCCTCGCCTCCAGCGGCCTGCACTCCAACGGATACTCCCTCGTGCGGCACATCCTCGCCAAGGCCGGCATCGGCTACGGGGATCGCGCGGCCGACCTGGGCGCGACCTGGGGCGAGGCGCTGCTGACCCCCACCCGCCTGTACACGACCCCGCTGCTCGGGCTGACCGACCGGTTCGAGGGCGCCGTGCACTCGCTCAGCCACGTCACCGGCGGCGGCATCGCCGCGAACCTCGCCCGAGTGCTGCCGCAGGGGTCCTGGGCCGAGGTCGACCGCTCCACGTGGTCGCCGGCTCCGGTGTTCCGCGTGCTGAGCGACCTCGCCGGCACCACGCTGGAGTCCAGCGAGGGCACCTGGAACCTCGGCATCGGCTTCCTCGCGGTCGTCGACGCCTCCTCCGCCACCGCGATCGCCGATGCGCTCACGGCCGGGGGCATCGACACCTGGCAGGTCGGGACGGTGCGGCTCGACTCCGTCGCCGCGCGCCCGGCCGGCGAATTCGAACAGGGCGCCAAGGGCGTCGACGGCGGTGCCGTGCGCCTGGTCGGCGCCTACGCGGACGGAGCGAACTGACACCCATGTGCGGCATCGTCGGAATGGTCGGGCACGCCCCGGTCAACCAGGACATCTACGACGCGCTCCTTCTGCTGCAGCACCGCGGGCAGGACGCGACCGGCATCGCCACGGCCGAGCCCAGCGGCGTCATGCACATGGCCAAGGCGGAGGGCATGGTGCGCGAGGCGTTCCGCACCCGCGACATGCGCTCGCTGCTCGGCAACGTCGGCCTCGGCCATGTCCGCTACGCCACCAAGGGCACCGCGTCGAGCGAGGAGGAGGCCCAGCCGTTCTACGTGAACGCGCCCTACGGCATCGTCCTCATCCACAACGGCAACCTCACGAACACGCGCGAGCTCACCGCCGACATGGCGCACCGCGACCGCCGTCACCTGAACTCCTCGAGCGACACCGAGCTGCTGCTGAACGTGCTCGCGCACGAGCTGCAGACCACGACCTCGACCGTCGATCTCGACTCCGAGCGCATCTTCGAGGCCGTGGCCCGCACGCACAAGCGGATCGAGGGCGCCTACGCCGTCATCGCGATCCTCGCCGGGTACGGACTGCTCGCGTTCCGCGATCCGTTCGGGATCCGGCCGCTGATCCTCGGCAAGCGCGTGCGCCCGTCGGGGGCGTCCGGGATCGATCGGGAGGAGTGGGTCGTCGCGAGCGAGTCGCTCGTGCTCGAGAACGGCGACTACGAGATCGTCCGCGAGGTCGAGCCGGGTGAGGCCGTGTTCATCACCAACGAGGGCGAGCTGTTCACGAAGCAGTGCGCGGCGGATCCGGTCCTCGCGCCCTGCGCCTTCGAGTACGTGTATCTGGCCCGGCCCGACTCGGTCATGAACGGGATCTCCGTGTACGAGTCCCGGCTGCGCATGGGCGATCGCCTCGCCGACACGATCGCGAAGCACGTGCCGCTGGACGAGATCGACGTGGTCATGCCCATCCCCGACTCGTCGCGCCCCGCCGCGATGGAGGTCGCCCGCAAGCTCGGCATCGAGTACCGCGAGGGCTTCTACAAGAACCGCTACGTCGGCCGGACCTTCATCATGCCGGGTCAGGCGGTGCGCAAGAAGAGCGTGCGGCAGAAGCTGAACGCGATGTCGACCGAGTTCAAGGGCAAGAACGTGCTGCTCATCGATGACTCGATCGTGCGTGGCACCACCTCGAAGCAGATCATCCAGATGGCCCGCGACGCCGGGGCGAAGTCGGTGATCTTCGCATCCGCGGCGCCGCCCATCCGGCACCCGCACGTGTACGGCATCAACATGCCGTCCAAGCACGAGCTCATCGCCCACGGCCGCACGATCCCCGAGATCGCGGAGGTGCTCGGTGCGGATCGAATGGTCTTCCAGGAGGTCGAGGACCTCAAGGCCGCGATCATGGAGGGATCCGAGCTCACCGATCTCGATCTGAGCCCCTTCGACGGCCGGTACGTGACCGGAACCGTCACCGAGGAGTACCTGGGCTGGCTCGAGGGGTCGCAGAGCTCGTGACGGCGGGCGGCCCCGAGGTCCGCCCGCTCTGGCGCGGGCGCATCCTGGCGGTGCTCGGCATCGTGCTCGTCGCGTTCTCGCTGCGTTCGGCCGTGGCGTCACTGTCCCCGGTCGTCGACCATGTGGCGCGCGACTTCCCGATGCCGGCGGCCGTCGTCGGCCTGATCGGCACCGCACCGCCGGTGTGCTTCGCGCTGTTCGGGCTGCTCACGCCGCTCATGGAGCGACGGCTCGGCCTCGAGCGGGTCGCGGTGATCGCCCTGGGCGCCGTCACCGTGGGGCTGGTCGCGCGCGGGCTCGCGGTCGACGCGACCACGCTGCTGATCGCCACGGCGCTCGTCTTCGCCGGCGTCGGCATGGCGAACATCCTGATGCCCCCGCTGGTGAAGAAGTACTTCCCCGACCGGCTCGGCCTGATGATGACGCTGTACACGACGGTGATGGCGTTCTCGACGTTCCTGCCCCCGCTGATCGCGGTCCCGGCGGCGGACGTCGCCGGCTGGCGGGTGTCGCTGGCCATGTGGGCCGTGTTCGCGCTCGCCGGGACGATCCCGTGGATCGTGATGCTGCTGCGCGCGCGGACCGAGGCCACGGCCGTCGGTGCCACGGCCCCGCCCGCGGAGACCGAGGACGCGGCCGCGGCAGGAACCGATCGTCTCTCGTTCGAGGACGCCACGGCCCTCTCGACCGGCCCGATCGTCACCGCCCCGTCCAGCTCCCGCGCGTTCTCGCGCCTCGCGCGCATCCCGCTGGCCTGGGTCCTCGCGGGCGTTTTCGGCACCTCCGCGAGCATGGCGTACACGGCGTTCGCGTGGTTGCCGACGATGCTCGTCGAGCACGCCGGGACGACCCCGCAGCAGGCCGGCTTCCTGCTCTCGCTGTTCGCGTTCACCGGACTTCCGGCATCCCTCATCGTGCCCGTGCTGATCGTGCGGTTCCAGGCGACGACCGCGCTCTACGTGATCGGCGCGGTGGGCGCGGTGACGGGTCTGCTCGGGCTCCTGCTGTTCCCCGCCCCGTCGATCGTCTGGCTGTGGGTGCTGTTGTACGGGCTCGCCGGCCTGCTCTTCCCGCTCGCGCTCGTGCTGATCAGCATCCGCGCGCGCGAATCGGAGACCGCGGTCGCGCTGAGCGGGTTCGTGCAGAGCTGCGGCTACGTGCTCGCCGCGGTCTTCCCCTTCCTGCTCGGCGTCGTGCACACCGCGACCGGCGGCTGGCAGGTGCCGCTGATCGTGCTCACCGCGCTGCTCGTGGCGTCGATCCCCGCCGGTGTCTACGCCGGGCGCCCGGTCACCGTCGAAGCCGCGTGGGAGCGCCGCCACGGCCGGCGCTGGTGAGCGCTGACCGTCCGCTGACGCGGTGCGAGACTGCTAGGAGCAGCGAAGATGATGGGCATAGCCATTGCAGCGATATCCCTACTGGTACTCGGCGCCATCGTGGGGCGAGTCGGTCGGAAGCTGGGCACTGCCATTGCGGGTGTGCTCGTGCTGGCCTGGTTCGGCGTGCTGGGCTGGTTCGGACTCACGGGTGAACTCGACGGCCCGGTGGTTCAGGATCTCGCGCTCTACCTCTTGGTCGGCGTCGTCGCTTTTCTCATCGGATCGAATCTCACGAGTCGCTTCTCGCCTGTGACCAATTAGTCGAGACGAAGACGTGGGCCGGCGCTGGCAGCAGCGCGGATCCGAGGACGGCCAGGGCGACGAGAGCACTCACCCGGCGGTCTTCGGATCCGGCGCAGCGCCCCGGCTCCCGGCGCAGGGGAGCAGCGTCTCCTCGATCCGCATCGCCCCGTCGAGGGTGCGCATCCGAAGGCGCAGCGACCCCGGATCCGCCTGGATGTCGATCCAGGTCGCGGCCTCCGCCGAGGAGGCGTCGAGGTCGGGCCCGCCCGCGACGACCTGCGCGTACGGGAACCGTACGTCGGCGGGGATCAGCGCCGGCTCGTGCGTGTGCCCGGAGACGATGAGCTGCGCGCCCCAGGCGACGAGGGCGTCATGCCAGGCGTCGCGGCTGAACCGGCTGAACCAGTCGTAGCCCTCCGCGTCGTAGTCGGCCGGGGTCTCATCGGTCCAGCGCAGCGGGATGTGGCAGAACACGAGGCGGTAGGGCGCGTCGCGGATCTCCGGCCGTGCGATCGCCTCGCGCAGCCACAGCGCCTGCTCGGCACGCAGCGGCTCGAACGCGACGCGACCCTCGAAGGTGGGGTGCGCGTCGGGCTTGTCCTCGCCCGTGTGCAGGAAGAGGCACGCCACAGGCCCGATCCGCGCGGCGGAGAAGGGCCGGCCGTCCCTGGTCGCCACGTAGTCCTGCAGCTGGAACGCCCAGTCCCCGCGGACGTCGTGGTTGCCGATCGTGATCTCGAGCGGCCGGTCGGCGCTGATGTCGCGCTGGGCGGGGGAGAGCACGGTGCTCACGAACTGGCCGGGGGTCTTCCAGTCGTTGCAGAGGTCGCCGTTCCACACCAGCAGGTCGACCGCCGGAGTCTGCTCGTCGAGGGCGCGGATCGTGTCGTCGCGCTGGTGCGTGTCGTTCCACACCGCGATCCGGGCGTGTGCCGCGGACGCATCCAGCAGGCGCACGGTCTTCCATGCGCTCACGTGCTGCGCGCCGGGGTCGCCGACCGCCTCGGTGACCGCGCGCACCTGCACCGTCGTGCCGGGGTGCATCCCCTCGGCGCGCACCCGCAGCACCTGCTCGCCCTGGGGCGTCATGCCGAACGGATCCATCCGCGCTACACCCTCGGCGCGGCCGGTGCGCCACTCGAGCCGTCCGCGGCTGAGCCGACTCACCGCCCACACCGCCTCGAACCCGTCCGGACGCACGGCCATGATCACCAGCGGGCTCGTCACGAGTGCGTGATCTGCGGCGGACGCGCGGCGGACGTCGGTCATCGGTTCTCCTCTGCGAAGGCGGCTGCGCCGTCGAGATCCAGCTCGAACCGGTAGCGCAGATCGTCATCGAACCACATCCGGAAGTTCGTGCCCCACACGTTGTTGTGCAGGTTCACGGCGAATCCGTCGGCCGGATCCGGGATCTCGTCGTCGAAGCGCAGCAGCGCAGGGGTGCCGACCGCGACGAGCGGGGCGTCGATGGTGCACAGGCGCAGCGGACGGGATCCGCTGCGCTCCACGGCCGTCACCGCGTGCAGCGTGCGGTTGCCGTGGCTCACCACGCGCCGGGGGTCCACCGGCACGCCGAGCTTGCGCAGCGCCCAGGCGTCGGCGGCGGCCCCCTCGGCCGGCGCCGGACGGAAGCCGAACCAGCTCGCCTCGGGCAGCCGCGACGCCTCTCGCCCGCACACGTCGAGCAGGATCCGGATCGGCCCTTCGCCCTGCGGGAACCGGTACTCGATGCGGACCCGCCGCGGCGCGCCGGTCTCGGCGACGAGCTCTTCCGGGAGGGTCAGCTCGAGAAGCGCCGTGCCATCGCCCTCCGGAGCGGTGCGGATCGTGAGGCCGCGGAGCTCGGGCGCCGTCACGCGCGCGGGCAGGGTGTCGGCGATCGCGAGTCCGGGGCTCGCCTGGTCGGGGATCGCCCAGACGCCGGTGTGTCCGAGATCGCGGCAGTACTGCTGCAGCCAGCGCTCCTCGTCGCGCTCGTCGAAGGTCTGATGCCGGAAGGCGCCGAGCGTGTGCTCCGGATCCGCCCACACGGCCCCGCGCTCGTCGCGCAGCCCGGTGATCGCGCCGTCCGCCCCGAACGTCACCCGGAACCGCCCCAGCGCGACCTCCTCGCCGATGCTCACCTCGGCCTCGGGGGTGGCGGCGCCGGCGCCGGTATCCGCCGACGGACGCAGCTCGGCCAGCGCCGCGCGCGCCTCGGCGGCGCGCTCAGGGGCGAGCGCGGTGAGAGCGGCATCCAGGTGCGCGCGCTGCTCGGCCCACGACGCCTCGAAGCCGGAGTAGGTGAGGCCCTGCGGCGACGGATGCTCCGCCCACGCCCAGTCGTAGGCGCGGGTGTCCGCGGGATTCGCGGACGGATCCACGACATCGCGGGCGCGCGCAGCACGGAAGTCGGCCTTGGCGTAGTTCACGTAGTCGGGGAGGTACGTCTTCAGATCCTCGCCCCAGGTGTGCTCGACGATGCGCAGCAGGGCGACGCCGAAGTCGTGGTGCTCCGCGGACGACGGATCCAGCGCGCCGTCGCGCAGCCACGTGGTCCGCAGCCCCTGCAGCACGCCCAGTCCCGCCGTGAGCAGGGGATCGGCGCCCGCGCCGTGGATCCAGGTGTCGCCGATCTCCGCGGTCACGACGGGGAGGGCGTCGCGGTGCGCGAGCACGGCGGCGGCGAAGTCGTCCAGGTTCGATGCGACGATCCGTGCGCCGGGGTGCGCGGCCGTCAGGGCGGCGAACAGCTCCTCGACCTCGGCAGCCGAGGGCGGGCCGTTGTTGTCTCCGGTGTGCGCGAGGTGCAGCGCGTCGGATCCGCCCGGCACGACGGCGAGGTCGAGCCCCTCCGAGCCGTAGGAGCGGGCGTAGTTCACCACGACCTCGGCGCCGTCGGGTGCGCGCCACACGAAGAACTCCGGCACGTCCGGCACCGCGGAGGCGCCGTTCACGCCCAGGTGCAGGTATTCGATCCCCGCCGCGGCGAGCACGGGCACGAACCCGATGGAGTGCCCTGGCACGTCGGTCATCTTCGCGGCGATGGTGCGCCGGCCGTATCGGGCGTCCAGCCCCTGTGCGATCGACGCGGCGAACGCGGCGAGCGACGGATCCATGAGCTCGGTGTGCGTCGTGAGCGGCAGTGCGTGCCAGTGGATCCGTCCCTCGCGCAGGGCGGCGTCCAGCCGGTCCTGCTGGGCGGGTGTGCCGGCCCGCAGCACGTGATCGATCAGCCAGGACCCGGTCGTCCAGACGAACCGGGCGGGCCCGCCGCGGCGCTCCAGTTCCTCGGAGAGCTCGATCGCGCGCGGGAGGTAGCGCTCGGTGTACCCGGCGATCACGTCGCGCGCGAGCGCCGTGAAGCCGATGTCGAGGTGGGTCTTGAAGACGACGTGGATCGTGTCGATCACGGCGGATCCTTCCGGGGTGGGGAATGCGGTGCAGGGGGTCGGGTCGAGGGGCGCTGTCGCGTCGCGCAGGATCGTGCGCCTGTCCCGGAGCGACGGTACGCCGTCCGGGACAGGCGCACGGGTCAGTGCAGCGGCTTGCAGAGCAGAGCGCTCGGCACGCCGCCCTGGACCCGCTGATAGGTGTAGGCGATGCCCGCGACGTACTCGCCGTCCGCGCACTGCCCCTTGAAGCGTCCGGGCGCCCAGTCGCTCGCGGTCGACCCTCCGCCCGCGGGCCGGTTGTCGGCGCGGTCGAACCAGAGGGTGCGGCCGTTGCTCTGCGGCAGTGTGGTGGTACTCGGCGCGCAGAGCAGCGTGGACGTGGCCCAGCGGTTGACCGTGCCGATGGTCAGGCTGAGGCCCACGGCGATCTCGCCGTTCGCGCACTGCAGCTTGCTGTAGCCGGCGGCCCAGTCGGACTGCACGTTCGCCTCATTGCCGACGACGTGGCGCACGGTCGTGAGGGACGGCTGCCCGGCGTCGGTGCACAGGGCGCGGTTGCTGCTGCGGGACACGCCCTGGAGGCGCTCGGTGTCCGGGCAGACGCCCTTCCACTGGCCCGGATCCCAGTCGGGACGGTCCTGCATGAGCGCCGAGGCGTTCGTGTCGGGCAGGTAGCTGTCGCTGCCCAGCATGTTCCAGCGCGTCGGGGTGTCGACGTGCCCGGTCTTGCCGACGGAGGTCACGAGCTTCTGCCACCCCGCGTATCGCCAGTCATCGGCGATGCTGATCCTGCTGCCATCCGGCCGGTATCCGAGCAGAGCGTAGGTGTCGGCGAACGTGCCGGCGGCGTCGGCCTGCGTGACCAGCGGCC
Source organism: Microbacterium sp. Au-Mic1 (assembly GCF_021341785.1). Taxonomy (GTDB): domain Bacteria; phylum Actinomycetota; class Actinomycetes; order Actinomycetales; family Microbacteriaceae; genus Microbacterium. Next base: position 95,829 of record NZ_JAJTTF010000013.1, on the reverse strand, counting down.
ATGCCGCGAAGTCGGTGTCGTTGGCGGCGAGCAGGTCGGTGAAGTTGTTCCACCAGTCGATGTTCTTCTGATCCGTCTCCCCGGCCCCGCGGATGCCGAACTCGCTCATCCACACCGGCGCCGTGTAGTGCTGCCCGGCGGTGGTGACGAACAGCGCCTCCTGCGTCACGGCATCGGCGAGCTGCGCCGCCGTCATGTCCCGATAGCGCAGGTCGTGGGTCTCGCCCAGGCCCGTGGCGCCGGTGTGCTGCGGGCCGGTGTACGCATACACGTGCGCCGAATAGACGAGCTTGTCCGGGTGCAGGATCGTGTTCGACGTGTTCGCGACCGGCTTCAGCATCGGCCGGTCGTGGAAGAAGCCGTCGATCGGCACCCCCTGCCAGTTGATGCCCTCCATCACGATGAGGACGTCCGGGTTCACCTTCTGGATCGCGATGGCCGCCTGCTGGTACGCCTTGTACAGGTCGTTGCCGTCGCCCATGCCCCAGTTCGCGTCGTCGGTCACATCTCGGCGCACCTCATTGCGCAGATCCATGCCCACGACACGCGGGTTCGTCCGGTACCGCTGGGCCAGCATGACCCAGTCCGAGATCCACTTCTCGGTGGTCTGGCTGCTGTACCACTTGGTGTTGGCGTCCACGCCGCAGCACCACAGCGACGTCGTGGTGTGGTTGTTCAGGATCACGGCGAAGCCGTCGGCGGTGAGCGCGTCGATCACGGCGTCGAAGACCTGCAGGGGCGTCTTGCCGCGCAGCTGCGGGTTCGCCGCGACCGCCGCGTCCGGCACGGCCGCCGTCATCCCGAGCATCTCGTTCGAGAACGGCAGGCGGATGCTGTTGATCCCGATCGAGTGGAAGTCGCTCATCAGGGTCGGCAGCGCTACCCGGTCCAGACCCATCGGGATGTCGTAGCTGTCGCCGCTGTTGTGCGTGGTCGGGTCGGACTTGGATCCGTTCCCGCTCCAATGCCCTTGCGCGCCGTCCCAGTTCGCGGAGATGAGCTTGAACCGGTCGCCGTCCGCGTCTACCACGTAGCGCCCGCGCGTGCTCAGCGGCGCCGTCCAGCTCGCGGAGAGCTCGGCACCGGTGAGCTGCGGGATCTGGGTCGGCGCAGGGCCGGCGGCCGGTCGCGTCGAGGTCGTGGCGGCCTGAGCCGGCGCGGCGAGGGCAAGGGCGAGGATCGCGCCGCTCAGCGCGATCGCCCCCTGCGTCCATCGTCGTCGTTGCATGGATCCAACTCCTTCGTCTTCTGTCCATCTGTTCGGCCTCCGTCTTCCTCCGCACATCGTCCATACGGTGGAACTTCGACGGATTGGCAACGTAAACATCACGTTTCCGAACCGTGAGTTGTTTACGTAACCATAGTGTGCATATAGTGCTCTTGGTAACGCAACCAATCACGAGGAAGTGACTTGATGTCGATGGCGATGACGGGGCTCCGACGCTCCCGGCGGTCGTGGGCCGGCTGGTGGTTCGTCGGTCCTTTCATGCTCGTGTTCACGCTGGTGCTCATCGCGCCGCTGCTGTACGCGATCTATCTCAGCCTGTTCCGCGACTCCCTGATCGGAGGCACGCACTTCGTCGGCTTCGAGAACTACGCACTGGCGATCGTGGATCCGAAGTTCTGGGACGCCACAGGCCGTGTCGTGCTGTTCCTCGTGGTGCAGGTGCCGATCATGCTGATCCTCGCACTCGTCGCCGCCCTGGCACTGGACAGCGCGCGACTGCGCTTCGTGCCGTTCTACCGGCTCAGCATCTTCCTGCCCTATGCGGTGCCCGGCGTCGTCGCCGTGATGATCTGGGGCTACATGTACGGCGACCAGTTCGGTCTCGTCGCTGATCTGAACCGCTGGCTCGGCGACGTCGTGCCCTCCCCGCTGTCGGCGACGTTCATCCTCCCCGCGATCGGCAACATCGTCACCTGGGAGTTCGTCGGCTACAACATGCTGATCTTCTTCTCCGCGCTGCAGGCGGTGCCGCAGGAGCAGTACGAGGCGGCCGAGATCGACGGCGCCGGTGCGCTGCGCACGGTGTTCAGCATCAAGCTGCCGGCCATCCGGGGCGCGATCGTGGTCGCGACCATCTTCTCCATCATCGGCAGCTTCCAGCTGTTCAACGAGCCCGCCGTGCTGCAGAAGATCGCGCCGAACTCGATCTCCAGCTACTTCACGCCGAACATGTACGCGTTCAACCTGTCGTTCGCCGGATCCCAGTTCAACTACGCCGCCGCGATCGCGATCATCTCCGGCGTGATCACGATGATCATCGCCTTCGTCGCGCAGTCCATGGGCTCGAAGGAGCAGAAGTGATGAGCGTCATGACCTCGAACAGCGCGGACTCGATGGACACCGAGGCCGTCGTCACCGGACGGCGCCCGAGCCGGCTCGCGAGTGGACGGGTCGCGCACCGGCCGGCCCGGCGTACGCGGCGCAGCTCGCCGCGTCGCACCCGCACCTCGATCACGCTGATGATCGTGATGACCCTCATGCTGCTGTACAGCCTGGGGCCGCTGTTCTGGCTGGTGGTCAACGCGACCAAGTCGAAGTCCGATCTCTACACGACGCCGGGACTGTGGTTCGGGCCGACCTTCTCCCTGTTCTCGAACATCGCGGACACCTTCACCTACAACGACGGCATCTTCCTGCGCTGGTTCCTGAACACCGTGCTGTACGTCGTGGTCGGGGCCGGCGGAGCCACCCTGCTGGCCACGCTCGCCGGCTACGGCCTCGCGAAGTACCGCTTCCCCGGGCGCAAGGCCGTGTTCGCGATCATCCTCGGCGCGCTCGCCATCCCCGGATCCGTGCTCGCGGTGCCGCAGTTCCTGCTGTTCAGCAAGCTCGGTCTGACGAACACTCCCGCGGCGGTCATCATCCCGTCGCTGGTGAGCGCATTCGGCCTGTACCTGGTGTGGGTCTACGCCGCCGAAGCGATCCCCGACGAGCTCATCGAGGCCGCGCGTCTGGACGGCGCAGGGGAGCTGCGGATCTTCTTCTCGATCTCGCTGCGCCAGCTCGCCCCGGCCTTCATCACCGTGCTGATGTTCGCGGTGGTCGCGACGTGGAACAACTACTTCCTCCCGCTGATCATGCTCTCCAGCCCCGAGTGGTATCCGCTCACGGTGGGGCTCAGCCAGTGGGCGTCCGCCTCCGCCTCGATCGGAACGGCGCCGATCCCGCAGCTGGTCATCACCGGCTCGCTGCTCACGGTGCTGCCCATCTCCGCCGCGTTCCTGTACCTGCAGCGGTACTGGCAGTCCGGCCTCGCCGCCGGAAGCGTCAAGTAGCTGCGCCTCGATCCACCTTCCCCGCATCACGAATCCCACGCACGAAAGATCTCTGCATCACCTCCCGAAAGGAAACCCGCAGTGAAGAAGAACATCTGGATGCGCGCCGCCGTCGTCGTCGGCGCCGCCTCGCTCATGATGGGCGCCCTCGCCGGCTGCCAGAGCGGCAGCGACGCCGCCTCGGGCGGCTCGAAGGCCGACATCGACGCCGCGCTGAAGAAGGGCGGTGAGCTCACCTGGTGGACCTGGGGCGACACGACCCAGGGCTGGGCGGACGCTTTCACCAAGGAGCACCCGAACGTCAAGATCAAGGTCGTCAAGCTCGACAACCCCGACGCGACGGTCACCAAGCTGCAGAACGCGGTCAAGGCCGGATCCGGTGCTCCGGACATCGTGCCGGTGGAGTACCAGACGATGCCGCAGCTCACGATGAGCGGTGCGCTCGCGGACATGACCCCCTACGGCCTGGACGGCTACAAGGACAAGTTCACCGCCTCCACCTGGAACGCGGTCAACGTCGGCGGCAAGCTCGTCGGTATCCCGCTCGACTCGGGCCCCATGGTCATGATCTACAACACGAAGCTCTACGCCGCCGCCGGCATCACCGAGGCGCCGAAGACCTGGGACGAGTTCGTCGCCGACAGCGCGAAGCTGCACGCGGCGAACCCGGACGCCTACATCGCCACCGGCGGCGACGCCGGCTTCTTCACCAGCATGATCTGGGCCTCGGGCGGGCACCCGTTCAAGACCGAGGGGGAGAAGGTCACGATCGACCTGCAGGACACCGGCAGCAAGAAGTTCGCCGACATGTGGGGCGGCATGCTGCAGAAGGGCGAACTCTCCCCGCTCGCCACCTGGTCCGACGAGTGGACCAAGGCGCTCGCGCAGGACAAGCTCGGCACGCTGATGATGGGCTCGTGGATGATCGACATGGGCGAGGACTACGGCGTGGACAAGTGGAAGGTCGCGCCCATGCCGACGTGGGACGGCACTCCCGGATCCGCTGAGAACGGCGGCAGCGGGATCTCCGTCACGGACCAGAGCAAGAACAAGGCCCTCGCCGCCGCCGTGCTGCAGTTCCTCGCCGACGGCAAGGGGCGCGACCTCGTCAACAAGAACGGATTCCCCTCGACCGTCGCCACGTTCGACGACCAGGCATGGGCGAACCGCACCTTCCCCGCCTTCGTGGACGGCCAGAAGGCGAACCAGGTCGGCGCCGCCTCGGCGAAGTCGGTCATCACGGGCTGGCAGTACCTGCCTTTCCAGGGCTACGCGAACAATGTCTTCGGCGACTCGGTCGGCAAGGCCATCGGCGCCAAGGGCGATCTGAACGCGGCGCTGAAGGAGTGGCAGAAGACGCTCGTCGACTACGGCAACCAGCAGGGCTTCCAGGTCAACAAGTAGCCCGGATCCGCCCTCGGGGTGCGGGGTCCGCCGAAGCGGATCCCGCACCCCTTCCGTCCGGCGTCCTCCGACGCCGATCCTCACGAACCCCGGAGCCCTCATGCCCGACTTCGCCATCGGCGAGACCGACTTCCTCCTCGACGGAGCACCGTTCCAGGTGATCTCCGGGGCCATGCACTACTTCCGCATCCACCCGGATCAGTGGGAGGACCGGCTGCGCACCGCGCGGCAGATGGGCCTCAACACGATCGAGACCTACGTGCCCTGGAACGCGCACGAACCACGGCGCGGGGCGTTCGCCGCCGAGGACGGCCTCGATCTCGGACGCTTCCTCGACCTGGTCCAGGCCCAGGGCATGTTCGCGATCGTGCGACCCGGCCCCTACATCTGCGCCGAGTGGCACAACGGCGGCCTTCCCGAGTGGCTCATCGAGGACGGCACGATCGCCGTGCGCTCGCGCGATCCGCGCTATCTCGCCGAGGTCGAGCGGTATCTGGGTGCGGTGTACGACATCGTCCGGCCGCGCCAGCTCACGCACGGCGGCGGCGTGATCCTGGTGCAGATCGAGAACGAGTACGGCGCCTACGGATCCGACAAGACCTATCTGCGCGCGCTCACCGAGATGACCAGGGCGGCGGGCATCGACGTGCCCCTGACCACGGTCGATCAGCCGACCGATGCGATGCTCGACGACGGCACTCTGCCCGAGCTGCTCAGCACGGCGTCGTTCGGGTCGCGCGCGGTCGAAAGGCTCGCGGCACTGCGGCGGCATCAGCCGAGCGGGCCGCTCATGTGCGCCGAATTCTGGTGCGGCTGGTTCGACAGCTGGGGCGAGCCGCACCACACGACGTCGGCGGCCGACAGCGCGGCCGAGCTCGAGGCGATCCTCGCCGCGGGCGCGAGCGTGAACATCTACATGGTGCACGGCGGCACCAACTTCGGGTACATGGCCGGCGCCAACGACAAGGGCGTCTACCGGCCGATCGCGACCTCGTACGACTACGACGCGCCGATCGCCGAGGACGGGACGCCCACCGAGAAGTACTGGCGGTTCCGCGACGTGATCGCGGCGCACGCACCGGTGCCGGATGACCGTCCCGCCCCGCGTTCGCCCGCACGCGTGCTGGAGGCGCCGCTGGAACGCGCCGTCGCGCTCTCGGACGCCGGACTCGAGCGCTGGAGCGCGCACGACACGGCTCCCGCCGCCACCGCCTTCGGGTCGCCGCGCGGACACTCGCGCTACGCGATCGAGATCCCGCACGGTGGCGCGCTCACCGTGGCAGAGGTGCGCGACCGCGCGCACGTGCTGCTCGACGGCCACGCGGTCGGCATCCTCGATCGTGAGGCGCACGACCGCGTGCTCGCGCTGCCCTCGGGCGGGGAGCTGTCGATCCTGGTCGAGCACCTGGGCGGCGTGAACTACGGACCCAGGATCGGCGAGGCCAAGGGTGTGATCGGCCCGGTGCGCCTGGACGGCGAGGAGCTGCACGGCTGGCTCGTCTCGCCCCTGGAGCTGGAGGCCGACGGAGTCCGCGCCGCGCTCGCGGCGCACGGGACGCCGGTGCTGCGGGGGGTCCCGCTCGGCGGGCCCGTGCTGCTGGCCGGCAGCTTCGATGCGGACGCATCAGGTGATCTTCACCTCGACGTGCGGGGGTGGGGATCCGGCGCGGTCTGGATCAACGGCTTCGCGCTGGGCCGCTACTCGGCGCGGGGGCCGCAGGAGACCCTGTACGTGCCGGCTCCGCTGCTGCGCGGGGAGGGCAACGAGATCCTCGTGCTCGAGTTGCGCGGCCTGGAGCGACCCACGGTCCGGTTCGCTCCGGAGCCGCGGCTCGGCCCGACCGAGTTCTGAGGTGCGGTCAGTCCTGAGCCGGCACCGGGCCGGTGCTGTCGCGGACCACGAGCCGGGTCGGGATCAGCGGGTTCTCGGGCAGCGGCTCCCCGTCGATCATCGCGATGAGCAGTTCGGTCGCACGCTGGCCGACGACGTCGAAATGCTGGTGGATGGTGGTCAGCGGCGGCCAGTAGCTGCCGCTGTCGTCGCTGTCGTCGAAGCCGATGACACTGAGGTCCTGCGGAATGCGCAGGCCCGCCTCGTGCGCGGCGCGCATCACGCCCAGCGCCATCTGATCGTTGGCGGCGAAGACGGCAGTGGGTCGCGGCTCCTCGGCGAGGATCTCCCGGCCGGCGGCGTAGCCCGACGCCGCGGACCAGTCGCCGCGGTGCCGGGCGGGGGTGGCGAGGGCGTGCTCCTGGCAGACGCGCGCGTAGGCGTCCTCGCGTCGATGCGCGGAGAACGACTTGAGCGGCCCGGCGACGTGGGCGATGCGTCGATGCCCGAGGTCGAGCAGGTGCCGCATCGCGGTGCGAGCGCCCTGTTCCTGATCGGTGTCGACGAGCGTGTGATCCGCCGTCGCGGTCGAATCGACGATGACCAGCGGAAGCCCTGCCGTGAGGGCGTAGTCGTCCGGCGAGCCGAACTCGGCGGACATGATCAGGATGATGCCGTCGACGGCCTGCTCCTCGAGGCGCCCGAAGGCGCCCGCCACCGAGATGCGGGTGGGATCCGTCACGGGGATCAGGGTCGTCGTGTAGCCCGCAGCCGCGCCCGCCTCCGCGACGGCCTCGAGCGTGCGCTCGTTGCCCAGCGTCGTGATGTTGAAGGTGACGACCCCGAGACTGCGGAACCGGCCCGACTTCAGGTTGCGGGCCGCGCTGTTCGGCCGGTAGCCGAGCTCCTTCATCGCGGCGAGCACCTTCTCGCGCTTCTCGGGTCGCACATGCACGTACCCGTTGGCGACCCGCGACACGGTCTGCGGCGACACACCTGCACGCTGGGCGACGTCCTTGATCGAGGCGCGTGGCGCGCCGTCCTTGATCCGTTGCACGTTGGTCCCTTGCATGGCAACGTAAACAATACTCGAACCGCCCAGGAAGGGGAATCATGTCGTCACTGACTCTCGACGGCCATGAGGCGAGCGCCGGAACCGTGGATCTCGGCATCGTGCTGGAGACGGGCGGCGTCGCCCTGGTCCTGGACATCCGGGACGGAGGGCTTCCCGTGGTCGTGCATTGGGGCGCGTCCTGCGGGCCGCTCGACGACGCCGGCTTCGAGGCGCTCGCCCTCTCCGGCGTGTTCCCGGATGCGGGCAGCGAGGTGGATGCGGTCGTGCCGGTGTCGGTGCTCCCCGAGCTCTCCCGAGGCTGGAGCGGAACCCCCGGCATCAGCGGATCCCGGGACGGCGCGCACTGGTCACCGCGCTTCCGTGTGACCGGCGTCGCGATCGACGGTGCTCCCGTCGGAGGTCAGGGCCCGTCGGATCCTTCGTCGGGCGGGCGCCTCATCCTCTCGTCGGGTCCGGCCTCGGTACGCGTCACCGCCCTGGACGACGAGGCGCGGCTGACTCTCGCACTCGACATCGAGCTCACCGGATCCGGTGCGATCCGCACCCGGGCCGCCGTGCGCAACCGGGGCGATGACGTGTACCGGCTCGAGTCCCTGATGCCGACGCTGCCGGTGCCCCTGGATGCGGATGAGGCGCTCGATTTCGCGGGCCGCTGGGCGGTCGAGCGGGTTCCGCAGCGCCGGCGGCTCGGCGTGGGCGCTCACCGCAGGGAGAACCGCCGCGGCCGCACCGGGCTCGGCGCCGCGATGGCGCTGATCGTGGGACGCCACGGCTTCGACTTCTCCTCGGGGGAGGCGTGGGGGATCCATGTGGGTTGGTCCGGCAACCACGTGCATCAGGTCGAGAGGGTCGCCGAGGGGCGGCAGGTGCTCGCGGGCGGCGAGCTGCTGCTGCCGGGCGAGGGCCGCCTCGCGCCGGGTGAGGAGTACGCGACCCCGTGGCTGTACGGGTTCTACGGGGGCGGCCTCGATGCGCTGGCCGTGCAGTCGCACCGGATGCTGCGCGCCCGCCCGCAGCATCCCCGCACCGCCCGCCCGGTCACGCTCAACGTGTGGGAGGCCGTCTACTTCGATCAGAACGAGGAAGACCTCATCGAGCTCGCAGACGCGGCCGCCGCCGTGGGCGTCGAGCGCTTCGTGCTCGACGACGGCTGGTTCGGCGCCCGTCGCAACGACCGTGCGGGGCTCGGCGACTGGACCGTCTCCGCCGAGGTATGGCCGCACGGGCTGCACCCGCTCATCGATCACGTGCGCGGTCTCGGCATGCAGTTCGGGCTCTGGGTCGAGCCGGAGATGGTGAACCCCGACTCGGATCTCGCTCGCGCGCATCCCGAGTGGATCATGTCGGCCCGCTCGGAGTGGCCTCTCACGGGGCGCCATCAGCAGGTGCTGGACCTCGCGAACCCCGACTGCTACGCCCACATCCGCGATGCGCTGCTGGCCCTCCTCGACGAGTACGACATCGCCTACCTCAAGTGGGATCACAATCGGGATCTCGTCGAGGCGGGTTCTGGGCCGCGCCGCGCTCCCGGCGTGCACGGCCAGACCGCGGCGTTCTACCGTCTCGTAGACGACCTCAAGAGTCGTCACCCCGGGCTCGAGATCGAATCCTGCTCGTCCGGGGGCGGCCGGGTCGATCTGGGTGTGCTGGAGCGCACCGATCGAGTGTGGGGATCCGACGACAACGACCCGCTCGAGCGGCAGCGGATCAACGCGTGGACCGCGCAACTGATCCCGCCCGAGCTGATCGGCGCGCATATCGCCTCGGCGCCGTCGCACGTCACCGGTCGCACGCATACGCTCGCGTTCCGCGCGTCCGTGGCACTGTTCGGGCACCTGGGCGTGGAGGCCGACATCCGGGGGTGGGACGACGACGAGCGCGCACAGCTGGCGGGCTGGATCGCCCTGCACAAGCGGGAGCGCGCGCTGCTGCACAGCGGCCGGATGGTGCGGGCGGAGACGCCCGACCCGGCGTTCGCGCTGCAGGGCGTGATCGCCGAGGACGCCGGCCGCGCCCTCTACCTGTTCACGGCGCTGGCCGTCGGAGCGACTGCCAGCGCCGGGCGCTTCCGGCTGCCGGGGCTCGACGACGACCGGCGATACCGGGTGGAGATCGAGCCGCTCAGCCTGCGCGGGCTGAAGGGCAACCTCGCGGCCTGGCAGGGGGAGGGGGTGGTGCTGACCGGCCGGGTCCTCGGGCGCATCGGCATCGTCATGCCCTCCGTGCACCCCGAGACGGCGCTCATCGTGCGCGCGACAGCGGTGGGCTGAGCGCCGCACACGGCACGTCCGCTCTCAGGACGGATTCGCTGGGCCGCGTCGTTTCGACGGGCGCACAGGGGCGATGGGCGGAACGGTCCTGAGAACGGTGCGGCCGGCTCAGCCGAGGCTGACCTCGTCACCCACCCGGATCGTGCCCCCGACGCCCGCGTCGTCGCCCACGGCGCCGCTGACCCCGGGGAGGATCAGCAGCCGGCCGAGCGTCGGCTCATCCTGTCCGAGGGAGCCGGTGAGCGTCTTCAGCACACTCGCGTCGCGCTCGCCGGTGTCAGGGTTGGCGTGGGTCGCGAGGCAGCGCACGATCGGCCCGGCGGTGGCGAGGTGCACGTCGCCGATCGCGACCTCGCCCTGCCAGTCCAACTCGTCCCAGGCGTCGACGCCGCCGATCACGACGTTCGAGCGGAACCGGCGGTCGTCGACCTCCTGCGCGAGCGCGGCGCCGAGTGCGGCGACGCTCGCGTCGCTGTGCACCGAGACGTAGCCCCGGCCTCGGTCCTGGAACCGCGAGCTCACGCCGTCCCCGACGAGCGCCAGGGGCAGCCGCCCCGGCCGCTGCAGGCGCTTGCCGTCGGGGGAGTCGAGCACGAAGGCGGTCACGGCCTCGACGAGCTCGGCCCGGCCCTCATCGTCCAGACCCGCCTCGACGAGCGTCGCCCCGGCATGGTCGATCCGCATGCGCTGCGCTGTCTCGTCGTAGCTCAGCTGCATTGCGGCGAGCCCGGGGAAGGTCTCGAGCGCGAGCCCTTTCGACTTCGGCCAGTGGTCCAGTCCGTCGCGTTCCTCGGGAGCCGCCGCATCGGCGAAGCGGAACGCGAGCACGCGGTCACCGGCGATCCGCCCGTCCGCCTGCACCGTGAGGGCGGGCAGCTTCTCGGGCGTGAACCCCTTGACGGGGTGACGGTAGAGCGCGACGACGTGAGGCATGTCTCCATCCTCGCAGGGCCGCACGGGCGCTCAGGACTGCTCCAGGGCGAGGGCATTGCGGACGGCACCGCGGCGTAGTCCAACGACGAACCCCGCCGCGAGTGGACTCGGGCGGGGTTTCGGACGACGAGGCTCAGGCCTTTTCGAGCTCGTCCTCGTCTTCGTCGGCGTACTGATCCGCCCACTTGTCGACGTACTGGTCTTCGGTCTCAGGATGACCCAGCTCGCGCTCCAGCGCGGAGTAGTTCACATCCGGACTGTACGCCTTGAGTTCGCGGGCAATCTTGGTGTGCTTTGCCTTCTGACGGCCACGGCCCATGCGCGAGACCCCCTTACTGTAAGCAGTGGGCGAAACGGGGCCCGCTGTCTATTTCCGGCACCGGCTCGCGGCCGGTAAGAGTAGCATCCAGGATAGCACGCGGGCCACCTCACCTCGCCGTGACGGGTCCCCGGCACCGCCGCACCGAGAGGAACGACGAGATGAGCGACAACGCCCCCACTCCCGAGGATCAGGAGCTGCAGGATCCCCAGCTCCAGAAGGCCGTGATCGTGGCACTCCGGCCGGGGCAGCCGCCGCGCGTGCTCGCCGAGGCCATCCGCTACGCCGGTCTGCTCCAGGCGCCGCTGGTCGTCGTGCACGTCGACGTCACCCGGTTCGTGACGTTCGAGGATCCGGACGGGATGGTGCACTCGGCGCCGATCGACCTGAACATCGACACGGGCGCGGAGGAGTTCGCCGAGCTGCGTCGGGAGGTCGAGAAGGTGCTGGCCGGATCCGGGCTCACCTGGACCGCACGTCAACTCGTCGGCGATCCGGCGCTCGCGATCAAGCACCTCGCCGGCGCGCTGGATGCGCAGCTGATCGTGGTCGGCACCCGTAGCCGGGGTCTCGGCGAGTCGATCCGCGAGTTCTTCACCGGATCCGTCGCAGCCCGACTCTCCCACCGACAGTCCCGGCCGATCCTGGTGGTCCCGCTCGAGGAGCCGATCGCCGACGACAAGAAGGATCCCTGGGCTGAGTAGCCGCGACTCACCGACCCGCTTTCGGCGCCCGCGACTCACCGACCGCGCCGATCGTGCCCCCAGGCGACCGCGAGACCGAACTTCGTTCCCGAGACCGACGTTCTTATCGTCGGTCTCGGGACGCAGGTTCGGTCTCGCGGTCAGTGCCCGGGGTCAGTGCACGGGGTCAGTGCGCGGGATCGGGCCGGACCCGGTCCGAGGGGGTCAATGCGTGAGCGCCGCCAGGGCCGAGGTCACGGCGCGCGCCGCGTCGTCGAGCGCCGTGTCCAGCTGCGACACGAGCGACGACGGAACGGTGCCGCCGCGTGCGACGTGCGTGCGCAGGTCGGCGCGCACCCTGGCACGGAACTCGTTGATCGAGGCGTCCGCCCGGCGCAGCTCCTCGCGGCTGGCGATCCGCTCGTCGGCGCGGGCGGAGGCCTCGCGATAGGACGAGGACGACGCGCCCTGCTGCTCCTCGCGAGCCGCAGCGGCCAGGTCGGCGCGGAGGCTCTTCATGGCCTCCTGCACGCTCTGGCGCACCTCGTTCGCGATGAGGCGCACCGAGTCGTTGAGTCCGGCCTCGATGCCCTGCAGGTCGCCCTCACGGGAGGCGAGCTCGGCGCGGCCGGCCTCGGTGATCGCGTAGATCGTTGTGCGGCCGTCGACGGTCTTGGTGACGAGGCCCTCCTCCTCGAGCTTCGCGAGGCGCGGGTAGATGGTGCCCGCGCTCGGCGTGTACGTGCCTCCGGTGCGGTCGGTCAGCGCCTGGATGATGCCGTACCCGTGCTGCGGCGACTCGGCCAGCAGCGCGAGCAGGTACAGGCGCAGATCGCCGTGGGAGAAGACGGCGGGGCTCACAGCAGGTCCTCTCCGTCGGAGGTGAACGACACCGGGGCCTCGGCGGCGTCGCGGCGCAGCACCGTGATGTCGCCGGACACCGTGTTCACCCGCACATCCGCGAAGGATCCGGACAGCTCGCCGCGCGAGCCCGTGAACGTGGACGGCCCGGAGGAGCCGCGCGGTACGCCGTCGATCATGATGCGGCCGCTCAGCGCGCGAGCCACGTAGTTCGCGGCGAGGTTCTCGTCCAGGCGCACGGTGGCGTCGCCGGAGACGCTGTTCAGCGACACCGTGTTGACGGGACCGGTCGCGTCGATGAGCATCGCGCCCGAGACGCTGTCGATCGTGGCCTTGCGCACCTCGCCGGTCAGCGCGACGCTGCCCGAGACGGTGTTCGCCATGGCGGTGCCCGCCAGTCCTCGCACCTGCACGTCGCCCGAGACGGTGTTCACGTTCAGGTCGCCGGTGTGGGTGTCCACGATGAGGTCGCCGGAGACCGTGTTCAGACGGGCGTCCTCGGTGAGGCCGGAGACGAGGGCGCCCGCGCTCACGACGCCCAGGTTGAGGGCGATGTCCCGGGGGACGGCGACGCTGATCTCGGCCTTGGGGCCTCCCGCGCCGAAGTTGCGGAACACCTCGAGGAAGTTGTCCCAGCCGATCTGCGGGTGGTCGATCTCGATCTGGGTGCCGTCGGACTCGACGCGCAGGTCCTTGACGGTGACGTTGTGCACCTCGATCCGGATGCCCGGCTCGTCGTGCGCGATGACGTCGACCTGTCCGCCGACGAGTCCGATCTTGAGCTTCGACGCGCGCTCGATGTCGATCACGCGCTCCTGCCCCGGGGCGATGAGCCACTTCTCGGTCATGTCTGTTCTCCTGAAGGTGAGGGGATCCCGGATCCGTTCGACTCGAGATATATCGTGTTTGAGAGCATAACACGATATATCTCGAATCCGTCAAGCCCTGATCCTGAAGATGCGCCGAAGAACGTCGAGACCCCCATAGCGCGGCGAGACCCCCACGTGCAGACGTTTACAGGTGGGGGTCTCGACGGCAGGTGGGGGTCTCGACGGCAGGAGGTCGGGGATCAGCGCGTCGGCGGTGTGTGCCAGATCCGGTCGATGTAGTCGCGGATCGAGCGGTCGGAGGAGAAGAAGCCGCAGCGGGCGACGTTGAGGATCGCGGCGCGGGTCCAGGCGTCCTGGTCGGCATAGGCGGCGTCGACCCGCGCCTGGGCGGCGACGTAGGCGGCGTAGTCGGCGAGCACCATGAACCGGTCGTCGTAGAGCAGGTTCGAGACGACCGGCTCGAACACCGAGCGGTCGCCGCCGGAGAACGCCCCGGATGCGATGAGGTCGATCGCACGACGCAGGCCGGCATCCGCCTGGTAGAACGCGGCCGGGTGGTAGCCGTCGTGGCCGAGCCGGTCGACCTCGGGCTCGGTCATGCCGAACAGGAAGAAGTTCTCGTCGCCGACGAGCTCGCGGATCTCGACGTTCGCGCCGTCGTCCGTGCCGATCGTGAGGGCGCCGTTGAGCGCGAACTTCATGTTGCCGGTGCCCGACGCCTCCTTGCCGGCCAGCGAGATCTGCTCGCTGAGATCCGCCGCGGGGATCACGCTCTCGGCCAGCGTGACGTTGTAGTTCGGCGGGAACAGCACCTGCAGGCGGCCGTCGAGGCGCGGATCCGCGTTGACGACGGATCCGACCGCGTTGATCAGGTGGATGATGCGCTTCGCCATCGCATAGCCGGGGGCGGCCTTCGCGCCGAACAGCACGGTGCGCGGCTGCAGCTGATCGAGCGGGAGGCGGCCCGACACGACGCCCTCGTACTCGCTCACGACGTGCAGCACCTTGAGCAGCTGCCGCTTGTACTCGTGCAGACGCTTGACCATCACATCGACGAGATGGCCGTCGCCGACCCGCATCCCGTCGCGCGCCTGCAGCACGTCGTTCAGGCGGCGCTTGTTGTCCGCCTTCACGGCGGCGAAAGACGCACGGAACGAGGCGTCGTCGGCGAACGGCTCGAGCTCGCGCAGCCGCTCCAGATCGGTGATCCAGCCGTCGCCGATCGCGTCGGTGATGAGGGCGGACAGGCCCGGGTTGGCGAGGCGCAGGAAGCGGCGCGGAGTGACGCCGTTGGTCACGTTGGTGAACTTCTGCGGGAAGAACTCGGCGAATGCGGGCAGCACCTTCTCGCGCAGCAGCTGCGAGTGCAGCTCGGCGACGCCGTTGACTCTGCTGCCGGCGACCGTGGCGAGATATGCCATGCGCACCGCGCGCACCGGGAACTCGGCGATGATCGACATGTCGCGGATCCGCATCTCGTCGTCGCCGAAGCGGTCGCGCACGGCGGCGAGGAGGTCCTCGTTGATCCGGTAGACGATCTCCAGGTGCCGCGGCAGCAGCCGGCCCAGCAGCTCGACCGGCCAGACCTCGAGCGCCTCCGGCAGCAGCGTGTGGCAGGTGTAGGCGAAGCACTGCTGCGTCACCGCCCAGGCCGCGTCCCACGCCATGCCCCGTTCGTCGACGAGAACGCGCATGAGCTCGGGCACGGCGATCACCGGGTGGGTGTCGTTTAGCTGGAAGATCACCCGCTCGGGCAGACGGGAGAGGTCGAAGCCCTCCGGGAGCTGCGCGAGGAAGTCGCGGATCGACGCGGCGACGAAGAAGTACTGCTGCTGCAGGCGCAGCTCCTTGCCCTGCGGGGTGGAGTCCTCGGGGTAGAGCACCTTGGAGATGTTCTCCGCGAAGGTCTGCGCCCGCACCGCCTGCTCGTAGTCGCCGGAGTTGAAGATGCGCAGATCGAAGGCGTCGGTGGCCTTGGCGCGCCACAGCCGCAGGGTGTTCACACGCTGGTTCTCGAACCCGGGCACGAGGTAGTCGTAGGGCACGGCGCTGACGTCCCAGCCGGGGATCCATCGCGAGCGGACGGTGCCGCCGTCGTCGAACGTCTCCGTGCGCCCGCCGAACGACACGGTCTGCGCGGCCTCGGGCCGGGGCTGCTCCCACGGAGCACCGAGGGTGAGCCAGGCGTCCGGCTGCTCGACTTGCTGGCCGTCCTCGAAGGTCTGCCGGAAGATGCCGTACTCGTAGCGGATCCCGTAGCCGATGCTGGGCACGCCGAGCGTGGCCAGCGAGTCGACGAAGCACGCGGCCAGGCGTCCGAGCCCGCCGTTGCCGAGCCCGGGCTCGATCTCGTGCCGGCGCAGCTCGTCGAGGTCGATCCCGCACGAGGCCATCGCATCGGCCGCGACGTCGGCGAGGCCCCCGGCGAGCAGGTCGTTGTCGAGCTGATTGCCGAGCAGGTACTCCGCGGACAGATAACAGACGGTCTTGGCCTGCAGGTCGGCCTGCCGGTGCTGGTCGGCCAGCCCGTGCACCATCAGGTAGTCGCGCACGGTGCGCGCCAGTGCGAGATAGCGATCGTTCGTGCTGGCGTCGGCCAGCGTCACGCCGCCGGTGAAGTTCAGGTTGCGCAGGAACTGCGCGGTGAAACCCTCTGCGGTGGGCGGAAGGTCGAGCGCGGGGACGGGTGCGTTCGGGGACGTGGCGTCTGCGGTGGTCACGCGACGAACGTACCGCAGGGTTTCACTCCGTCCTCCCGATGCTCTTGACATTGACGCAACGTCAACTTCTACGGTGGTCATATCGACGACGGAAGGAGGAGCCCATGACGTACCGGGACTGGTCGATTCAGGAGATCGCGCGGCTGACCGGCACGACGAGCCGCACGCTGCGGCACTACGACGACATCGGCCTGCTGCCGCCGACGCGGGTCGCCTCGAACGGCTACCGGCACTACGACCAGGGCGCGCTCCTGCGGCTGCAGCGCATCCTGCTCCTGCGCGAGCTGGGGCTGGGGCTGCCGGCGATCGCCGAGGCGGTCGGGGAGGTCGCGGAGGGATCCGGATCCCCTCGGTCGGCGAACATCGCGATCGAGGCGGCCGCCCTCGAGAAGCACCTCGCGCTGCTGCGCGCAGAGCAGACCAGGCTGTCGCGACAGATCGCGTCGGTCGAGAACACCATCACCACATTGAGAGAAGGAGAGGACCTCATGCCCGAGAACATGTTCGACGGCTTCGACCACACCCAGTACCAGGACGAGGTCGAGACCCGCTGGGGCACCAAGGCCTACGCCGACGGCGACCGCTGGTGGCGCGGGCTGAGCGCGGAGGAGAAGGCGGCGTGGAAGCAGCGCGTCGTCGACCTCGGCGCCGACTGGATCGCGCTCGCCGAGGCGGGCGCGGACCCGGCCTCGCCCGAGGCGCAGGACGTGGCGCGCCGTCACGTCGAGTGGCTCACCGGCATCCCCGGCACACCCGCCTACGGGGCTGCCGGCGACCGCAAGGCCTACGTGATCGGACTCGGCGAGATGTACGTGGCGGACCCGCGCTTCGGTGCGAACTACGCCACCGGTGCCGACCGCGCCGGGACGGAGCGGGGAGCCACGGGCACCGCCGGCGCGGAGTTCGTCCGCGACGCGCTCCGCATCTACGCCGACGGCAACCTGTAATCGGATCCGGATCCCCGGGGTCGTTGAGCGAGGACGCCGCAGGCGACCGAGCCGAAACGCGGCGCTCACGCAAGGGCACGGCGTTTCGTCTCGCTGCTCCTTCGCCGCTGCTCGCTCAACGACCCGGGTGACCTTCCCGACGCCCGGGATAGGCTGGCACCACGATGGGCATCTCGCGGCGAACCCTGCTCGTCGGCGCCGGAGCCGGTGCCGTCGCGGTCGTCCTCGCGGCCTGCACCCCCGGGCCGCAGCCCACGAGGTCGCCCACCACCGCCCCGCCCTCGCCGACGCCGACGGTGCCGCCCGGCGCCGCGCCGGAGCCCACCGCGTGGATGCGCAGCACCTGGTCGACGGACGCGTACTCGCGCGGCGCGATGAGCTATCTGCCGGCCGGGGCGACGCCTCAGCTGCGCACGGATCTCGCGGAGCCGATCGGCGATCGCGTGTTCCTCTCCGGCGAGACGACGGATCCGGATCATCCCGGAACGGTCCCGGGCGCGATCGACGCGGGGCAGCGGGCCGCCGCCCTGGTCATCGCAGCCTCGACGAGCGGCGAGCGCGTCGCCGTGGTCGGCGCCGGTGCCGCCGGGGCCGCCGCCGCACGCGCTCTCACCGACGCGGGGCGCACGGTGACGGTGTTCGAGGCGCGCGAGCGCACCGGCGGGCGGATCCACTCGGTCGCGGACAAGAAGTGGCCGATCCCGGTGCAACTGGGCGCGTGGCTCTCCGCGGGCGAGGAAGCGGGGACGCTGGGCGGCGAGCTGGCCGCGCAGGGCATCCACCGGCTGACGTTCGACACCCCCACGGGCTGGTCGAAGGACGGGGCGGCGCCCGCGGTCGACGAGGCGCCGCTGCGGCACGCGATCGAGCAGGCGGCGAACGCACCGGCCGACATTCCGGTCGACGCCGCACTCAAAGCCGCCGGCGCCGACCCCGCCGATCCGGCGCTCGCCGCGGCGCTCGCGTGGCTGCAGGCCACCACGGGCGCGGATGTGGAGAAGGCGTCGAGCTGGTTCCCGCCGACGTTCGTGCCCGACTCCCTCGTGGGCGCCGACGGCGACGTCGGCGTGCTCGTGAACACTCCCCTCGACGGCATCAAGGTCACACTCGCGTCGCCGGTGACGCGCATCGCCTACGACGACTCGGGAGTGAGTCTGCGCCTGGGCACCGGCGAGTCGCTGTCCTTCGATCGTGTGATCGTGACGGCCCCGCTCGGCGTGCTGCAGCACGGGGCGATCGAGTTCGCCCCGCCGCTGCCGTTCGCGCACCGGGGTGCGATCGCGGCCCTCGCCTCGGGATACGTGGAGACGGTGTGGGTGCAGTTCGACGAGGCGTTCTGGAACGTCGACGCCGACCTGTGGCACGTCGTGGGCGGTGACGCCCCAGTCCGCACCTGGCTGAACCTCCAGCCCGTCACCGGCAGGCCCGTGCTCGTGGGTCTCGTCGGCGGCCCCGAGGCGGAGACCTTCGCGAAGCTCGGAGACGGCGATGCGGAGGCCGTCGTCCGCGAGTCCCTGCGTGTCTTCGTCGCGGCGACGCCCACGCCCTGACCTCAGTGCGGATCCGATCCTTCGGCATCCGCCCGCGACGGTCTCGCCAGATCCGTCCGCGCCATGGTGGGCAACCGGCTCAGCGCCACCAGACCGCTCGCGACCAGGGCGAAGATCGCCAGCGCGATCAGGCAGGTGACGATCATCTCGGGCAGGCCCGACACCTGCCGCGGATCGAGGAAGTAATACGGGTACCAGCCGACCACGCCGCCCCGCCAGATCGTGAAGACGCCCCAGGCGGCGGGGTACAGCAGCACGTAGGGCACGATCCGCCAGGAGGCCGTGCGCCGGCCGGGGCCGAAGACCCAGGCGATGACGGTCCATGCCGGAAGCACGAAATGCAGCACCACGTCGGACCACGGTACCCAGATCGGAATGCCGTGCAGTCCCGCCTGCCAGACGATGAGGGCGAACGCGAGCCCCGCCGTGATGGTCCAGCTCAGCACGACCGCGCGGGCGGTGGTGAGCCAGGCGGGATCCTCCGGCGTGCGCAGCGCGATGATCCCGGCGATCAGGGCGAGGACCGCGAACACGATGTTCGACTCGATCGTGAGGTACGCGAGGAAGTTCTGACCGGCGATGGTCTGCGAGCCCAGACCCCAGAACAGACGGTCCACGAGGGCGACTCCGCACACGGCCGCGGTCAGCAGCCGCGACCAGCCGAAGGCCGACCTCATAGTCACGCGTGCATCGTCCTCCTCGGCCGCATCGGCAGGGCGGCCGGGCAGGTCCCCCGCCACCCGGCCGAGTCTACGTAACCGGGCTGGCAGCAGGGCCAACCGCGTGCCGTTCGTCGAGTGCGCCGGGGCGCGAGGTCTAGGCTGACGGGCGTGAACTCGCCCGTCCCGCTCCGCCTCGCGCTCGTGGTGGTCGGGGGCGTGATCGGCACCGCCGCACGGCTCGGTCTGGGGCTGGCGCTGCCGACGCCGAGCGGTCACGGGCTGTCCGCCGTGCCCTGGGCCACACTCATCGCCAACGTGGTCGGCGCCTTCCTGATCGGCGTGCTCGCCGCGCGGCTGCCCGGCTCGCATGCGGTGCGGGTGCTGCTGGGCACCGGTGTGCTCGGCGGGTTCACCACCTACAGTGCGTTCGCCGTCGGCACGGTGACGCTGTGGCACGCCCAGCCCTGGCTCGCCGCGGCGTATGCGATCGGCAGCGTCGTGCTGGGCATCGGTGCCGCGGCGCTCGGTCTCGGCGCCGGCCGGCCTGGCCGCTGGCGCTGGGCACGCCCCCGCGCGGCGCACACGCAGGCGCACGGATGACCCCGCTCACCTTCCTGTTCGCCGCTCTCTCCGGAGGCGCGGGCGCGGGGCTGCGCTATCTCGTCGACCTCGGGGTCGCCCGCCTCGTCGGCTCGCGGTACCCCTGGGGTGTCCTGGTGATCAACCTCACCGGATCGTTCGCGCTCGGGTTGATCACCGGGGGGTTCCCGGGCGCCGCCTTCATCGTCGGCGCGGGTCTGCTCGGCGGCTACACCACGTTCAGCACCGCCATGCTCGACACCGTCGCGCTCTGGCGGGACGGATCCTCGCGCGCAGCCGCGTTCAACGCCGCCGGGATGCTGCTGCTCGGGATCCTCGCCGCGATCGCCGGGCTCGCGCTCGGCGCGGCCATCGCCGGCTGAGGCCGGGGCCGGGTCCGGCTCAGTCCCGCACGCGCACCGACAGGCAGGTCACGCAGCCTTCGAGCTTCTCGAACTCGGAGACGGGGGTCTCGATCACCGTGAGGCCGCGATCCCGGAAGAGCTGCGCGCTCTGCGGGGCATCGGCCGACATCAGCACCGTGTTCTCGTCGAGCACGACGACGGCCGTGCCGTGCTCCTCCGGCACCGCGAGGAACTGCGGGTAGATCGTCGGGTCGTCGACGAGCGGCGGATAGCCGATCACGGTGCCGTCGGGCAGGGCGGTGACGCCGCTCTTCAGGTGCAGCACCTTGGTGACCTCGACCGGGACGACGGTCCAGCCGCGCGGGGCGAGCAGCGCGTCCATCTGCCGGATCCCCTCGGCGTTCGTGCGCAGGGTCTGCCCGACGTAGACCGTGCGGCCGACCTTGAGCACGTCTCCGCCGTCGAGCGTTCCGGGCGCCTCGATCGCGGCGAACTCGATGCCCGCCTTCTCGAGGGCCGCACGGGTCGTGTCGATCTCGCCGCGCCGCGAGTCGGCGCCGGGCCGGGTGAGCAGGGCGATGTCGCCGAACATGACCACGGTGTCCTCGACGAACACCCCGTCGGCGTGCGCGTCGTCGGGATCGATGTCGATCACGTCCCAGCCGAGGGAGCGGTACACCTCGACGTAGGCCTCCCACTGCCGCAGTGCGAGTTCCGGATCCACCGGGACCCGCTCGAGGTGCGTGAGCTCGCCTTCGGCGAGGCGGGGCGAAGGACGGCGGACGAGGAGGCGCGACATCGTCCCAGAATAGACGGGGCGGTCGGGCGGGAGATCTCGATACACGAACGCATCTAGACTCATCACGTATTCGGGGTCACCCCGTGCCGCAGGCTGCGCACCGGCCGTCCGCACGCACTGATCGAGAGGATCCGACGTGTCCACACTCGCCGTCCTGAGCCTGCGCAACCGCGCCCTGATCGCGCTCATCACGATCGTCGCCGCCGTGTTCGGCGGCCTCGCGCTCACGAACCTGAAGCAGGAGCTGATCCCGTCGATCGAGTTCCCGCAGCTCGCGATCGTCGCCAGCTACCCCGGCGCCTCGCCCGAGGTCGTCGAGCACGACGTGTCCACCCCGATCGAGACGGCGATCCAGGGCGTCCCTGGCCTGGACACCTCGACCGCGACGAGCACGACGAACTCCTCCGTGATCCAGGCGTCCTTCGCCTACGGGACCAACCTCGCGACGGCCGAACAGAAGATCAACCAGGCGATCGGTCGGATCAAGTCGCAGCTGCCCGACGGCGTGGATCCGCAGGTCATCACGGCGTCGATCGACGACTTCCCCGTGATCCAGGTCGCGGTCACCGGCTTCTCCGACGCGGAGGCGGCGCAGCAGCGCCTCACGAACACGATCATTCCGAAGATCGAGCGGCTCAAGGGCGTCAACGCGGCTTCGCTCGTCGGCGGCCAGGGCAAGCGCCTCACGATCACGCCCGACACCACCGCCCTGCTGGCGGCGGGGCTCTCCTCGAGCGCGATCAAGGATGCGCTGCAGCAGAACGGCACCCTGTTCCCGGGCGGGTCGATCACGGAGAACGACAACACGCTCACCGTGCAGACGGGGGAGAAGCTCACCAGCGTCGAGCAGGTGCAGGCGATCCCGCTGATCCCGACGGCGGCGACGCCCGGCGCACCCGCGGCGGCCCCCACCACGATCGGGGCCGTGGCGAAGGTCGAGATCGACGGGGATCCGGTCACCTCGCTCTCTCGTGTCGACGGCAAGACCGCGCTCACGATCGCAGTGACCAAGCTGCCGTCGGCGAACACGGTCGACGTGTCGAAGGCCGTCACCGCGCTGATCCCGCAGCTCAAGAAGGACCTGCCGGGCGCGACGTTCACCACGGTGTTCGACCAGGCGCCGTTCATCCAGCAGTCGATCGAGTCGCTCGCTCAGGAGGGGCTGCTGGGCCTGCTCTTCGCCGTGCTCATCATCCTGGTCTTCCTGCTCTCGGTGCGCTCGACCCTGGTCACCGCGATCTCGATCCCGACCAGCGTGCTCATCACGTTCATCGGGATCCAGGCCTTCGGCTACTCGCTCAACATCCTCACGCTCGGCGCGCTCACGATCGCGATCGGCCGCGTCGTCGACGACTCGATCGTCGTGATCGAGAACATCAAGCGGCACTACGTGCAGGGCGCCGACAAGAAGACCGCGATCCTCAGCGCCGTGCGCGAGGTCGCGATGGCGGTCACCGCCTCGACCATCACCACGGTCGCCGTGTTCCTGCCGATCGCCTTCGTCGGCGACATGACCGGGGAGCTGTTCCGACCGTTCGCCCTCACGGTGACCATCGCGATGACGGCGTCGCTGCTCGTCGCCCTCACGATCGTGCCGGTGCTCGCGTACTGGTTCCTGCGCCCGGGCAAGCCGCTGCTCGGCCCGGACGGCCACGCGATCGACCCCGAGCACGAGGACGCCCCGCCGAACTGGCTGCAGCGCCGCTATCTGCCGATCCTGCGCTGGACGCTCAAGCACTCGTGGACCACGCTGGTGCTCGCGGTCGTCGTGCTCATCGGCACGATGGCGGCCGCCCCGCTGATGAAGATCAACTTCCTCGGATCCAGCGGCCAGAACACCTTCACGATGACCCAGTCTCTGGGCCAGGCGCCGAGCCTCGAGGCCGAGGACACCGCGGCGCAGAAGGTCGAGGAGGCGATCAAGGACATCCACGGCATCAAGACCGTGCAGGTCTCGATCGGATCCAGCGGATCCGCCCTGCGGGACGCGTTCTCCGGTGGCGGCGCCGGCATCACCTACTCGATCACGACGGATCCGTCCGCGAATCAGGAGACCGTGCAGGCCGATGTCCGCGCCGCCGTGAAGAAGCTCGACGGTGTCGGCGACATCACGATCGCGGCCTCGGAGGGCTTCGGATCCAGCGACATCCAGGTGAAGATCACCGCGCCGGACGAGAAGACCCTCACCACGGCGACCGATGCGCTGGTGACCGAGCTCAAGGGCTCGGCCGGTGTGAACCAGGTCACCAGCAACCTCTCCGCCTCCCTCCCGTACATCTCCGTGCAGGTCGACCGCGCTGCCGCGGCGAAGGCGGGGCTCAGCGAGGTCGCGGTCGGCGGGATCGTCTCGCAGGCGATGCGCCCGCAGCAGATCGGATCCGTGGAGATCGACGGATCCTCGCTCACCGTCTACCTGCAGAGTGCGAACCCGCCGACCACGGTCGACGAGCTGAAGGCGCTCACCGTCCCGAGTCGCGCGGGCCTGATCCGGCTCGATGCGATCGCGACCGTGCAGCAGAGCGAGAGCCCGGCGTCGGTCACGACCCAGCGCGGACAGCGCACCGCGACCGTCTCGGTCACCCCGAAGGGGAACGACCTGGCGAGTGCCTCGGCCTCGGTGTCGAAGGCGATCACGAACGCCAAGCTCCCCTCGGGGGCCGACGCATCGCTCGGCGGCGTGGTCACGCAGCAGCAGGACGCGTTCGGCCAGCTCGGACTGGCGATGCTCGCGGCGATCCTCATCGTCTACATCGTGATGGTGGCGACCTTCAAGTCGCTGCGCCAGCCGATCCTCCTGCTGAGCTCGGTGCCGTTCGCGGCGACCGGCGCGATCCTGCTGCAGATCGCGACCGGCGTGCCGCTCGGCGTCGCCTCCCTCATCGGTGTGCTCATGCTCATCGGCATCGTGGTCACGAACGCGATCGTGCTCGTCGATCTCGTGAACCAGTACCGCGAGAAGGGGATGAACGCGCACGACGCCACGATCGCGGGCGGATCCCGGCGTCTGCGCCCGATCCTGATGACCGCGCTCGCCACGATCTTCGCGCTCACCCCGATGGCCCTCGGCATCACCGGGCACGGCGGTTTCATCTCGCAGCCGCTCGCGATCGTCGTGATCGGCGGTCTCGTGTCCTCGACCGTGCTCACGCTGCTCGTGCTGCCGACGCTCTACAACCTCGTCGAGGGGGCGAAGGAGCGCCGGGCGGCGAGGCGCGCGGCGAAGGCCGGCGGATCACCGGACGGCACGGACACCTCGGATCCGGGCACCCCGACGGCACCGGAAGCGCCCTCGGGCAACGGGTCTCCGGCCGCGGCGGAGCAGGGGAGCGAGCCGTCCGCGGTCGCGGACGAAGCAGCAGGAGAAGCGGTCGCCTCGGCGTCCCCCGTGGCGGCGCCTGCGGCAGATCCGTCCGAACCGCCGACCTCGACCTCGCAGTTGTCCGCCATCGCGGCGGCCTACGTGGAAGGCGCGGAGTCCCCCGCGCATCACCCCACCCGGCGCGAGCTGCGCGAGCACGGCCTGTCCGACGTCTGAGCCCGCGGCGCGGGGCAGGACCTCAGCCGAGCTCGTGCTCGTGGATCGCCGTCGTCAGGCTCGTGCCGTTGAGGTCGAGGTAGAGCGTGCGCTCGGTGACGGTCATGGTGACGCTGTTGCGGCGCTCCAGCAGGGGCACCGCTGACTCGATGAAGCCCGGATCGAAGCTGTAGACGCGGATGTGCTCGGCGCGGTGGATCCGCTTGCCCTCCCACGGCGCCATGACCTTGGCCGGATCCCGATGCGTGTACACGACGGTGCGCTCGGCCAGCCGGGATCCGTAATGCAGGCGCTCGGCATCGGGGGCGCCGACCTCGATCCAGCCGGTGGTGCGCCCGGTGAGGTCGCGCACGACCACGGCGGGCTCCTCCGTGCTGGAGAGCCCCTCGCTGAAGGCGATGCCCGCGGCGAACTCCAGCCCGTAGGCGAGCAACCGGGTCAGCATGTAGGCGTCGGTCTCGGACGGGTGCCGCGCGACGCGCAGCGAGTAGTCCTCGTAGACGCCGCGGTCGGTGTCCGCCAGTTGCACGTCGAACGTGTGGATCGTCGCCCCGATAGCCATAGGCGTCCCACCTTACGCGGCCGGGCTCAGGGGGCTCCCTCGACGGCGCGTCCAAGGGCTGCGGCCACGGCGTAGAAGATCGAGTCCGCGGGAGTGATCCCGGCGGCCCCCACGGGATGATCGCTGTTGACCTCGACGACCACCGTCGTGTCCGTGCGGGTGTCGTAGTACAGGGCCGTGTTGTATCCGGGCACCTGTCCGTTGTGACCGAGCCAGCCCTGCACGCAGTTCAGCCCGATGCCGTATCCCGCCGGGGTGGGGAAGGAGGACAGACGCGCGATCTGCGCATCCCGGGGGAGCAGGTCCTGTCCGGTGCCGAGGGCGCGGCCGTACACGAGCAGGTCGTCGACGGTGCTGACGATCTCGCCGGAGGCGCCCGCCTGGGACACGTTCCACGCGGTGGAGTCCCGGATCGGCGCGTTCCCGCTGATGGTGTCGTCGACGATTCCGAGGCTGGTGTATCCGTGCGCGTGCGGCTCGGGCAGGACGGCGGAGGCCAGCGGGTACGAGGTGTGGGTCAGCCGGAGCGGATCGAAGATCCTCCGCTGAAGCTCCTCGGCGAGAGGGTGCCCGGTGATCTTCTCGATGACCTCCCCGAGCAGCACGGTGTTGGTGTTGGAGTAGTGGAACTCGGCGCCGGGTGCCGAGGTGCGCGGCATCGCGAACGCCGTCGCCAGCCGCTGATCGACCGTCCAGATGATGCTGTAGTCGGTCAGGTACAGCTTCATGAACTCGAGATCGTCGGTGTAGTTGGCGATGCCGCTGGTCATGTTCGCCAGCTCGAGGATCGTGATCTCGGATCCGTGCGGCACATTCGGCACGTAGTCGCTGATCGGATCACTCAAAGACAGCTTCTTCTGCGAGACCAGCTGCATGATCACCGTGGTCGTGAACGTCTTCGTCACCGATCCGATGCGGTGGTAGACGTCGGGGGTCAGGGGTTCCTTCGTCGTCAGGTCCGAGACGCCGTAGGCGTTGACCCAGGTGCCCTGCGGGGAGCGCACCGCGACGACTGCGCCGGGCGCAGCCGTCGCCACGAACGCCGCAGCGGCCGCAGTGTCGAGCGACGTGGACTGCGCCGAAGGCAGCTTCCCGGTGGCTGCGGCGACTTGCGTACGGTCGATCACCGATCCGGGATCCGGGACGCACGCCGAGGGATCGACCGCAGGTGAAGACGGCGGACGGGTGGAGGGCGGTGGCGTCGTCCCGTTCGCGGTGCACCCGGTCACGGTGAGCAGGGCGCCCACCAGCACCGCCAGGAGAGCTGCGCGCCCGTGATGGTGGAGTCGTGGTGCCCTGGCGTGCAGGTGCTGCGCGTCGATCATGGGAGAGACCGCCCCTCATCGCTGAGAGCGGTGCCCCAGCGCTGCCCTCTGAGCACACTGTAGGGGGTGCGCGCGGGCTGCGTCGATGGCGGAGTGCCGGTGTCAGCGGTGGTCGCCGCGGCCGCTCAGCTGTGCCAGCAGATGATCCAGGATCGGATCCAGCACCGCGAGGCCGTCGCGCACGCCGCCGCGCGAGCCGGGGAGGTTCATCACGACGGTGCGCCCCGCGACTCCGGCGACTCCGCGGGTGAGCAGGGCCATCGGGGTCGCGGCGAGGCCACGGCGACGCAGCTCCTCCATGAGGCCGGGGATCTCCCGGTCGAGCAGCGCGGCGGTCGCCTCGGGGGTACGGTCATCCGGCGAGAGCCCGGTGCCTCCTGTCGTGAGCAGCAGATCCGGAGCACCGTCGAGTGCGGCCGCGAGCGCCTCCGCCACGGAGGCGTCGGCGGTGACGACCGGATCGCCGACCGCGAATCCGCGCTCGGCCAGCCACGCGCGGATGACGGGCCCGGTCTCATCGGTGTACACGCCCGCCGAGGCTCGGGTCGACACCACGAGCACGGTCGCGGACCTGGTGGACGACGGCTCCGTGGTCACTCCGCGGTCCAGTCGCCGCTCTTGCCGCCGGACTTCGCGAGCACGCGGATGTCGCCGATCACGGCGTGCTTGTCGACGGCCTTGATCATGTCGTAGAGGGTGAGCGCCGCCACAGTGGCGGCCGTGAGCGCCTCCATCTCGACCCCGGTGACGCCCTTCGTGACCGCCGTGGCGAGGATGCGCACCCGGTCGCCCTCGGGCACGAGGTCGATCTCGACGCGGCTCAGCGGCAGCGGGTGGCAGAGGGGGATGAGCGTCGAGGTCTGCTTCGCCCCCATGATCCCTGCGATGCGGGCAGTGCCGAGCGCCTCGCCCTTGGGCAGCGTGCCGTCCGCGATCTTCGCCACGACGTCGGCCGTCGTCTGCAGCACGGCCTGTGCTCGCGCTTCACGGCGCGTGACGGCCTTGTCGGTCACGTCCACCATGTGCGCGGATCCATCGGCCCGCAGGTGGGTCAGATCGCTCATGCTCGTCTCCTCCGGCTCTTGTCTTCCCACTACGGCCCCAGATCACCGAGCTTGTCACGTTTCGCCGACGGATCCGCCGGTAATCTCGGCCAGACGGGACATCGTCGGCGATTCGGGACCCGATCCGCGGGATCCAGACGGGCATGGGCGTCCCGGGGTGCGTCGGCGGAACGGATTCGCCGAACTCAGCCGCCGGCGAACGGCGGCAGGATGTCGACCGTCTCGCCGAGGGGGCGGGAGTCGTCGCGGCTGACGGTGCCGTCGACGAGGAACGAACCGGACTTCAGCACCTTCGCCATCGGAGCGCCATAGCGTCCGAGCAGCTCCGCGCGCAGGGCGCCCACCGTCGACAGGGCGCTGCCGGCATCGACGGTCAGCTGCTCCTGATCGCGTCCTGCTGCCTCGGCGGCCGCGGCGAAGTACCGCACGGTGATGGTGGCCATGTCCTCAATCTTACCCGTATCGCGGAAAATAGCATCCGCATCATGGAAAGCAGGCGGTCCAGCGAGGGGTTCCCCGCGTACACTCGATCCTATGATCGCGCTCGTCGAGCCGGGGCCGGAACTGCCGCCCGAACACATCGCCCGGTACAGCCGCCAGCTCATGCTGCCCGGCTTCGGCGAGACGGCGCAGCGACGTCTGCGCGCGGCCCGCGTGCTCGTGATCGGTGCCGGCGGCCTCGGCAGCGCCCTCGTCCCTGCGCTCGCCGGAAGCGGTGTCGGCACGATCGGAGTGATCGACGACGACGTCGTGGAGCTGTCCAACCTTCATCGCCAGCTCAGCCATGGTGTGGACGACATCGGGCGATCCAAGGTCGGCTCGCTCGCCGACACCGTGCGCGACATCGATCCAGGGATCCTGGTGCGCCCGTACCGGGAACGTGCGACCGCCGAGACGCTGCCGGGGATACTCTCCGAGTACGACCTCCTCGTCGACGGCAGTGACAACTTCCCGACCCGGTACCTCGGGGACGACGCCGCGCGCCTCGCGGGGAAGCCCCTGGTCTGGGGATCCATTCTGCGCTTCCAGGGCCAGGTGGGTGTGGCCGTGCCCGAGGTCGGCTTCCGCGATCTGTTCCCCGCGCCGCCGGCCGCGGGCGAGGTGCTCTCGTGCGAGCTCGGCGGGGTGCTCGCGAGCCTGTGCACGGCGATCGGATCGTTCATGGCGACCGAGGTCGTGAAGCTCATCACGGGCATCGGCGAGCCCCTGGTCGGCCGCGTGCTGTTCTACGACGCGCTCACCGCGCGCACCCGTGAGATCGGGTTCGATCGGGCCGAGGACGCCCCGGCCGTCACCGATCTCGTCGATTACGAGCTGTTCTGCGGCACCGGCCCCGACAAGGACGCCGAGGACGCCGCGGCGCTGTCGGCTGCCGAGGTGCTGCGGCTGCAGCGCGAGGACGGCGTGCGGCTGCTCGACGTGCGCGAGCCGCACGAGACTCTGCTGCGGGGGATCCCCGGCGCCGGCACGCTGCCGCTCGGTGCGCTCGAGGGCGGCGCCGCGATCCCCGCGTTCCCCGAGTCGAGCGCGGGGCCTCTCGTCGTGTTCTGCGAGAAGGATCCGCGCTCGCGGCGTGCGGTGCAGATGCTGCGCGAGCGCGGCATCGAGGCGCGCTACCTCGTGGGCGGGATCGGAGCATTCGCCGCCGTGGGCGGAACGACGGAAGGGGCGGGCGCATGAGCGAACGCGCGATCATCAGCGACCAGCCGCTGGACGAGGCGGTCATCCGTGCGGCGGTGGGCGACGCGGCCCACGGAGCGACGGTGATGTTCTGCGGCATCGTGCGCGATCACGACGGGGGTCAGTCCGTGCGCTCGCTGGACTACCGCGCGCACCCCGACGCGGAGCGCTTCCTCGAGGAGATCGTGGAGCGCGTGACGGCGGAGACGGGGCTGCTCGTCGCGGCCGCGCACCGGGTCGGCGACCTCCGCATCGGCGACGTCGCCCTGTTCGCCGCGGCATCGGCGGGCCACCGCAAGGAGGCGTTCGAAGCGTGCGAGCACCTGGTCGAGGAGATCAAGCGCGGGGTGCCGATCTGGAAGCGCCAGCACTACGTCGACGGCGTGTCGGAGTGGGTCGGGCTCTGAGCCGAGTCCGGCGCGGTCACTCCCGCCGTCGGTGCTGGCTGGGGCGGTGCTCCCGGGGTCATCGCTCCCGGGGTCGTTGAGCGAGCCCCGAGCGGAGCGAGAAGCAAGACGAAACGGCGGTGCTCTCGCGAGAGTGCGGCGTTTCGTCTCGGTCGGCTTCGCCGTCCTCGCTCAACGACCCCGGGGCTGGGGAGGCTCAGCCTCCGATGTAGCTCATCTCGATGCGGTGCCGGTCGGCGCGCAGCTCGGGAGTGAGGCTCCCGCGGATCTCGGAGTAGCGGTCGTCGCGCACTCCCCAGATCCGCGCGAGGGTCGCCGCGAGCTCGGCGTCGTCGGCGCCGCCGCGCAGCAGTGCGCGCAGGTCATGCCCCTCGGTCGCGAACAGGCACGTGAACAGGCGTCCCTCGGTGGAGAGACGGGCGCGGTTGCAGGTGCCGCAGAACGCGTTCGTGACCGATGAGATCACGCCGATCTCACCGGATCCGTCGACATAGCGCCAGCGCTTCGCGGTCTCGCCGGTGGCGGCCGGAGCGATGGGCTCGAGCGGGAAGCGCGCATCGATGGTCGCCACGATCTCAGCCGAGGGGACGACCTCGTCCAGGCTCCAGCCGTTCGTGGCGCCGACGTCCATGTACTCGATGAAACGCAGCACGTGACCGGTGCCGCGGAAGTGCTCGGCGAGGCTCAGGATCTCGCTGTCGTTGACGCCGCGCTTGACCACGGTGTTGAGCTTCACGGGCATGCCGGCGGCCTGTGCCGCGTCGATACCCTGCAGTACGCGCGCAACAGGGAACTCGACGTCATTCATCCGCCGGAACAGCTGATCATCCAGAGAATCGATGGAGACGGTGATGCGATCGACGCCCGCGTCCTTGAGAGCTTCCGCCTTGACGGCGAGGGCGGATCCGTTCGTCGTCAGCGCGATCTCGGGCTTGGTGCCGTCGAGGGTGCGCAACGCCGCGAGCCGGGCGACAAGATCCTCGATCCCGCGACGCAGCAGCGGCTCCCCGCCGGTGAGGCGCAGCTTGCGGACGCCGTTCGCGAGCGCGGCCCGGGCGATCCGCTCGATCTCCTCGAAACTGAGCAGTTCATGCCGTTCCAGGAATGCATAGTCGCGACCGAAGACCTCGCGCGGCATGCAATAGACGCAGCGGAAGTTGCACCGGTCGGTGACCGAGATCCGCAGGTCGCGCAACGGGCGATCGCGGGCGTCGAGGACACCGGACGACGGCAGCCGCGTGGGGGGCATCGCTGGGCCTCCTTTCGAGGGGCAACCGTAGCACCGGCGTGAGGGAGCAGGATCCGGATGAAGGCATTTCGGGGTCGTTGAGCGAGGACGCCGCAGGCGACCGAGACGAAACGCGGCGATCTCGCAGGGGACCGCGTTTCGTCTCACTCCTCGCGCAGACCCGCACTGAGCGAGCGCAGCGAGTCGAAGTGTCGGTGTTCGCTCAACGCCCCGGAGGGTTCGCCGGTGCTCGCTCAGCGACCCCGAGGGGGCTCGGCGCGCACCGACACATCGGCATCGTCGATGCGGAACGCGAGGCGCTGCCCGGGGTGCAGCCCGAGTGCGACGGCATGCGTGGACGGGCAGTCGACGGCGACGCCGGGATGCTCGGCCGTGCGCAGACGGATCCCGCCGGGGATGGGATCCAGTTGCGTCACCCGACCCATCCAGTGGTTCGGATCGGTGGCGGATCCGGCATCGGCGCGCTCCTGGAGCGGCTCCGTCCGCACGGATCCCGGCGCGAACACGGCGCTGCCGGTCTCGCCGACGCCCAGCGCATCGCCGTGCCCGCGCAGCATGAGCCCGCCCGCGTGCACGACGTCGCCGTCGGCGCCGACCGCTTCGAGGCGGTTCACGCCGGCGAGCGCCGCCACGAATTCCGTGCGTGGGTGCCCCAGCACCTCGGCGGTGCTGCCGCCCTGCACCACAGCGCCGTCGTGCATCACCAGCGTGCGCGCGGCGAGGATCAGCGCGTCCATCGGGTCGTGCGTGACGAGCAGGATCGGGATCGCGGGGTTCTGGCCCTGCTGCGCGGCGATGAGCCGCCGCGCCTGTGCGGCGGAGGGGGCGTCGAGCGCGGCGAACGGCTCGTCCAGCAGCAGGGCGTCGGGCTCGGCGGCGAGGGCGCGCGCGATCGCGGCCCGTTGCTGCTGTCCGCCGGAGAGCTCGGCGGGGCGACGCGCGGCGAGACCACCCAGCCCGACCTCCTCCAGCCGCATCGAAGCGCGACGACGGGCCTCGGCCCGCGGAACCCCTTGTGCGCGCGGTCCGAACGCGACGTTCTCGCGTATGGACAGGTGCGGGAACAGCAGCGGGCGCTGGCCGAGCAGTGCGATGCGGCGCCGGGACGGCGGCACGTGAGTCCCGCGCGGCGCACCGGGACCGGCAGGGGCGTCGAGCACGCGGTCGCCGACGACGACGGAGCCCGCGGCGGGCAGGAGTCCGGCGATCGCGTTCAGCAGCGTCGACTTGCCGGATCCGTTCGGTCCGATCACGGCGAGGATCTCACCCGGCTGCGTTTCGAAGGCCGCGGACATCGCGAACGCGCCGCGACGGGTGTGCACATCGACCCTCATCGCACGCTCCCCGCTCGCCACCCGCGCACCAGCACGAGCACCGCGAGGGCGACGAGGATCAGCAGGAGCGAGAGCGCGATCGCCGTGTCCTCCTCGACCCCGGCGCCGTTGAACGCCGTGTAGATCGCGAGCGGCATGGTGCGGGTCACCCCGGCGGCGTTGCCGGCGAACAACGCGGTCGCCCCGAACTCGCCGAGCGCCCGCGCGAAGCACAGCACGGTGCCGGCGAGGAGCCCGGGGGCGGCGAGCGGCAGCGTCACCCGGCGGAACACGGTGAACCGGCTGGCCCCGAGCCCTGCCGCGACCCGCTCGTGCTCGGTGCCGATCGCCCGCAGCGCGCCCTCGATCGAGATCACCAGGAACGGCAGCGCCACGAACGCCTGCGCGATGACCACGGCCGTGGTTGTGAACGGGATCCTGATGCCTGCGACGGCGAGGGCTCCGCCGAGCAGGCCGTTGCGCCCGAGCAGGGCGAGCAGCGCGATGCCTCCGACGAGCGGGGGCAGGACGAGCGGCAGCGTGGTCAGCGTGCGCAGCACCGAGGCCAGCCATCCGGGGCTGCGCGCCATGGCGACCGCGAGAGGCACGCCGAGGATTGCGCAGATCACGGTCGCGATCGCGGCAGTGGTCAGCGAGAGCCCGAGCGCCTGCAGCGCGGCCGGCGAGGTGATCGCCGCCGGGACCGTCGCCCAATCCAGCCGCACCAGCAGTGCGATGAACGGCAGCACCAGCAGCAGCACCGCGACGATCGCGGGGATCAGCAGCCAGGCGGGAAGGCTCTCGCCGCGCCGGCGCTGGGCGGACGGGAGAGCCGCCGATGCGGTGTGCGGGGTCGGGGAGTCGCCGCGCGCGGCCGTCGTCGACGACGACACGACCGCGCGCGGGTCCCTCCGGCCCCCCGTTCTCATGCGCCGCCGAACCCGAGATCCTTGAGGATCTTCTGCCCCTTGTCGGACTGCACGAACTTCTGGAACGCGGTCGCGGCCTCGGCGTTCTTCGAGGCCTTCAGCACCGTGATCGGGTACTTGTTGATCGCCTTGTCGGCGCCGGCGATCGCGATGCCGGTCACCGCGGAGCCCGCGGCCTTGACGTCGGTGGTGTAGACCAGGCCCGCATCGGCCTCGCCGGCCTTGACCTTGGCGAGCACCGCGGTCACGTTCTGCTCCTCGCTGACCGGGGCCGCCGTCACTCCCGCGGCGTCGAGGAGCGTCTTCGCGGCGTTCCCGCAGGGCACCGCGGGGGCGCACAGCACGAGCTTGAGCGCCGGGTCGGTGAGCGAGGTCAGATCCTTCACCTTCAGCGGGTTGCCGGGTGCGACGGCGATCTGCAGCACGTTCGTGGTGAAGACCGGGGCGTCACCGGCGAGCCCCGCCTGGGTGACCTTGTCCATGTTCTTCTGATCGGCCGAGGCGAACACGTCGACCGGGGCGCCCTCGATGATCTGCGTCGCGAGCGTCGAGGACCCGTCGTAGGTGATCGGGTTGACGTGCACCTTCGGGTTCTCCGCCTCGAACTCGGTGGTGATCTGGTCGAAGGCCTTGCTCAGCGAGGCGGCGGCGAACACGGTCAGCTCGCCGCTCACCGTCGAGGCCGCGGCGGTCGGGGTGGGCGTCGGCGTCGCGGCGGGCGACGAGCCCGAGCACGCGGTCAGGGCGAGCGACGCGGCGAGGGCCGTGGCGGCGAGCGCGGAAAGGCGGAACGGCAGGGGGGAGCGGGTCATCGTGACTCGGTCCTTTCGGTTTCGATGATCATCATGGTGGCTTTGGTGACGGCGACGGCTTTGCTTCCGACCTCGAGGCCGAGCTCGGTCGCAGCCTCGGCGCTC
Source organism: Microbacterium sp. Au-Mic1 (assembly GCF_021341785.1). GTDB lineage: Bacteria > Actinomycetota > Actinomycetes > Actinomycetales > Microbacteriaceae > Microbacterium. The sequence goes on along the minus strand of NZ_JAJTTF010000013.1, from coordinate 61,738 downwards.
ATGAGCGACACGATGCGGTGCGGTCCGCTCTGCAGCTCGATCTGCGCCATGAGGCCCTCCACGCGCACGGCGGTGACGAGACCGACGAAGCGGTTGCGCGCGCTGCGCAGCACGTTGCCGCCCGGATCGGGTTGGCCGGCAAGCGCCTGGGCTCGTTCGGCGAGCTCCGCGCCGGGCACGATCTGGTGTCCGGAATCGTCCTTGGAGACGGTGAGGATCCCCTCGGCCGCCCAGCGGCGGATGGTGTCGTCGCTGACGTCGAGAAGGCGTGCTGCCTCACTGATCCGAAAATGCGTCATGGAAGGGATGATAGCGCCGCGAATGCGGAGTTGTGACCATCTTTACCGCAATGTGGAATGTGAGTTCCAAAAAATCATGGACGCGGACAGGGATCGCTGTTATCGTCATTCCAGCCCGAGGCCGCAACAGCCGTCTCGGGTGGGATGACAACCTAGCGGTTCGACGTACTTATCTCGAGGAAGGGCCCGACGAAGGGCTCGACCGGAAGCCGTATCACTGCGACGACAGCAAGGAAGCTCTCCATGAACAGCACCAGTGCGCCTTCGTCCGCTGCTGCGACGACGCCCGCCGAGTATCTCGCTCAGGCCGTCGCCCTCGCCACGGACAACGTCCGAAACGCCGGAGGTCCGTTCGGCGCCATCATCGTCTCGGCCGACGGCCGGGTCTTCGAGGGCGTCAACAGGGTCACCGCGAACCTCGATCCCTCGGCGCACGCCGAAGTGACCGCGATCCGCAACGCGTGCCAGCAGCTCGGCACGTTCGACCTCTCCGGCGCCACCCTCTACACGAGCTGCGAGCCGTGCCCGATGTGCCTCGCCACGTCGCTCTGGGCGCGCGTCGACCGCGTGTACTTCGCGGCGAACCGCGACGACGCCGCCGACGCCGGCTTCGACGACGCGGTGTTCTACCGCTATTTCGAGGGCGGGCCCGAGGACAAGGCCCTCATGCCCGTCTCCGACATCGCCCTGCCGGCTGAGGAGCGCGTCGCGCCCTTCACCGAGTGGAGCCACACCACCACCCGCATCGAGTACTGACGACCCGAAGGAATCAGGAGCAGACAATGACGTCATCCACTCCCAGCCCCGAGACCGAGGGCATGCCCACCGTCTCCGGCGGTGACGTGTTCTCCCGCACGGCGCAGGACCTGCCGCCGCTGAAGACCGGCACCAGCACCACCGTCGACGCCGAGCCGAAGAACGCCTTCGACAGGTTCTTCGAGATCTCGCGTCGCGGTTCGACCGTCGGCCGCGAGATCCGAGGCGGCATCGTGACCTTCGTCACGATGGCCTACATCGTGATCCTCAACCCGCTGATCCTCGGCGGCACCAAGGACGTCGTCGGCCACGCGCTGCAGGCCGCGCAGATCGGCGCCGCGACCGGCCTCACCGCCGGCGTGATGACGATCCTGTTCGGCGTGATCGCCCGCCTCCCGTTCGCGCTCGCCGCGGGACTGGGCATCAACTCCTTCCTCGCCGTCTCGGTCGTCGGTCAGGTGACCTGGCAGGAGGCCATGGGCCTGGTCGTGATCAACGGCGTGCTGATCGTGCTGTTCGGAGCCACCGGCATCCGGACCGCGATCTTCAAGGCCGTGCCCCAGGCGCTCAAGGCCGCGATCACGGTCGGCATCGGCCTCTTCATCGCCTTCATCGGCTTCGTCGACTCGGGCTTCGTGAACCGCACACCGGCGGGGCCCCCGGTCCAGCTCGGGAACGGCGGATCGCTCACCTCGGTCCCCACTCTGATCTTCCTGCTGGGCGTCGTGATCATCGCGATCCTCGTGGCGCGCAAGGTGCCCGGCGGTATCCTGATCGGCATCGTGGCGACGACCGTGGTCGCGCTCATCGCGCAGGCCGTGCTGAACCTCGGACCGTCCTTCAAGGACCCCAACGGCTGGCACATGACGATCCCGCAGCTGCCCAGCACCTGGATCACGGTGCCCGACTTCGGGCTGGTGGGTCAGTTCGACCTGTTCGGAGCCTTCGGCCGGATCGGTGCGCTGTCGGCCACGATGCTCGTCTTCACCCTCGTGTTCTCGAACTTCTTCGACGCCATGGGCACCATGACCGGTCTCGCGAAGAACGCGGGCCTGGCCTACAAGGACGGCACGTTCCCGCGGCTGCGTTCCGCGTTCGTCGTCGAGGGCTTCGGCGCCGTCGCGGGAGGCGTGACCTCCACCTCGTCGAACACGGTCTACGTCGACAGCGCCTCCGGAATCGGCGAGGGCGCCCGTACGGGGCTCGCCTCGCTCGTGGTCGGCGCGCTGTTCCTGCTCTCGATGTTCGTCACCCCGCTCACGCTGGTCGTGCCGATCGAGGTCGGATCCGCGGCGCTGGTCGTCGTCGGCGCGATGATGATGGCTCAGATCCGCGAGATCAAGTTCGACAAGTTCGCGGTGGCGCTGCCGGCCTTCCTCACCATCGTGACGATGCCGCTGACCTACTCGATCGCCAACGGCATCGGCGTCGGCTTCATCTCCTGGGCCCTCGTGAACGCCGCCTCGGGCCGGGCGCGCAAGGTGCACTGGCTGATGTGGGTGGTCGCCGCGGGCTTCGCGCTCTACTTCGTGCGCGGCCCCGTGGAGCAGCTGCTCGGGCACTGAGCCCGGACGATCCGAAGCCCCCGATCCACTGCGGTCGGGGGCTTCGGCGTGCATGGGCCCCAGGGTCGTTGAGCGGGTACCGGCGGAGCCGGAGCGAGACGAAACGGGGTGCTCTCGCCAGGGTGCGGCGTTTCGTCTCGGTCGCCTGCGGCGTCCTCGCTCAACGAACCTGGAAGGGGCGGAAGGGGCGGGAGCCCGGAGCGCGGATCAGCGCGGGACGCGCAGCTCGGGCCAGGACGTGAGGTCGGCGGGCTCGTCGATGTCGTCGCCGCGGCCGAGATCACCGCATTCGACGTCGTCGACGAGGTGCCGGTTGCGCGCGATCCAGGTGCGCGCCGCAGCATCGCCCTCGGCGAGAGCGGCGGCCGCGCACAGGTCGCCGGTGTCGAACACCACCGGGTTCCCCGGCGCACCGCGCCACACCGCGCGGGTGACCCGCCCCGGCACGTGCGCCGCGAACAGGCGGCGGATCACGTGCGCGTCGACGCCGGGCTGATCCACGAGCAGCACGATCACGGCGTGCGGCGGAGCATCGGTCACGACCAGCGGCAGCACGGCGGCGCGCAGCGAGGCGGACATGCCCAGTTGCGCGTCGTGCACCTGGACCACGTGCGCCGCGGGGCAGCGGTCGCGCAGCCAGCTCCGTGCCGCGCGACCACCCGGACCGACCGCGACCGTGACGCTGCAGCCGGCCTCGGCCGCGGCGCGCGCGACCCGGGTGACCAGCACCTCGCGGTTCCACGGCAGCAGGGCCTTGGGGCCGCGTCCGAGGCGAGTGCCGCTGCCCGCGGCGAGCACGATCGCGTGGCGTGAGCGGGTGGTCATGACCGGGCCTGCTCCGCGTCGCGCCCCGCGCCGGACGCGTCGGAAGCCAGGATCGCCGCGTGGATCCGGTCCCGCGTGAACGGCGTCACGGTCATCCGGATGCCGGTCGCGTCGCGGATCGCCGCGGCCAGCGCGGGCGCGACCGGGTTGAACGGCGACTCGCTCATCGATTTGGCCCCGAGCGGGCCGAGCACGTCCGAGGTCTGTGCGAAGTGCACCTCCGAGCGCGGGATGTCCGCGAACGTCGGCACGTGGTACTGGCGCAGGATGTCCGACACGACGGTGCCACTGTCGTCCACGCGCACGATCTCATGCAGCGCGGCGCCGATGCCCTGTGCGATGCCGCCTTCGACCTGGCCCCGGCACTGCTCCGGGTTCACGACCACGCCGGCATCGGCGGCGTGGATCGATCGCAGGATCCGCAGCTCTCCGGTCGCCTCGTCGATCGCGACGCGGAACCCCTGCACGTTGAACGCGACCGAGCGCGGCGTGCCGCCCCAGTACCCCTTCTCCTCGAGCGCCCCGCCGTGAAGCTCCGCGTCGGCGGCGATGTCGGCGAGGGCGACCGACTGCTTGCCGCGGATCACGCGTCCTCCGGTCAGCACGCACTCGTCGACGGGGGCGTCGAGCAGCGACGCTGCCCGGGCGAGGATGCGCCCGGCCAGCGCAGTGGCGGCGGCGTGCGTGGCCCGGCCCGCGACGACGGTCCCGGTGGATCCGAAGGCGCCGGTGTCGTGCGGCACCAGATCCGAGTCGGACTGGCACAGCCGCACGGCGCGCGTCGTCGTCTGCAGCACGGTCGCGGCGATCTGCTGGTGCACCGTGGAGGTGCCGTTGCCGAACTCCGCCGTGCCGACGTCCAGCCCGAACGCCCCGTCGGCCTCGAGCCGGATCACGGTGTGCGAATGGTGCCCGCGCGGGGGGACCGTGGCGATCATCGCGACGGCGGATCCCTCCCCGAGACGCCATCCCGGCGCGAGTCCGGCGCGGTCCGTCTCCCGATCCCGCGCGAGGCCGTCGCGCACGATCTGCACGCATTCGTCCAGACCGTAGCTGCCGATGATGAGGTCGGGCTCCTCGTGCGCGGCGATCATCGCGTCGTCCTGACCGATGAGGTTCGCGGTCCGGAACGCGAGCGGATCCATCCCCAGCCGGCGCGCGATCTCGTCGACGGTCGATTCGATCGCGAAGATCATCTGGCTCAGGCCGTAGCCGCGGAACGCGCCGGAGGGCACGGTGTTCGTGTAGACGACGTCGGCGTCGATCTTCTTCGCGTCTGCGCGATAGACCGCGATGGACTCGCCCACGCCGTGGAACATCACACCGGGGCCGTGGTTGCCGTAGGCGCCCGTGTTGGAGCGCACGTCCACGCCGATGCCGGTGATCCGGCCGTCCTTCGTCGCGCCCATGCGCACCCGGATGCGGAACGGGTGCCGCACGCTGGTCGCCGTCAGCACCTCCTTGCGGGAGAACTCGACGCGCACCGGTCGCCCGGTCGCCATGGTCGCCAGCAGCGCCAGATCCTCGGTGAACACCTCCTGCTTGCCGCCGAAGCCGCCGCCGACGCGGGCGGAGTAGACGCGCAGCTGCTCCCGATCGATGCCGAAGATGCGGGCGAGCGTGCGCCGGGCGAGGAACGGCACCTGAGTGCTGCTGCGCACGACGAAACGGCCGTCCGGATCCTGCCAGGCGATGGATCCGTGCGTCTCGAGGGCCGTGTGCGAGACGCGGTGGGTGTGGAAGGTGCGGTCCTCGACGACGTGGCTCGCGGCGAGCTCGGCCGTGAGGTCGCCGACCTCGGTGTGCAGCTCCATGACGATGTTGTCATCGGGGCGGGCGACGCCCTCGGGACTCGATGCCTCGCGGCCCGCGGCCCGATCGCGCTGACCGCCCGGCGAGGCCGGACCGTGCAGGGCGAGCGTGCCGCGGCGATCGGCGCGTTCCGGATCCGTGTTCGCGGGCAGGACTTCGTACTCGACGTCGACGAGACGCGCGGCACGATCGGCCGCGCGCTGCGACTCCGCCACGACCAGGGCGACGCGCTGTCCGACGAAGCGCACGTACTCGTCGAACACGCGGGTGTCGTACGGGTCGTCCGCCTCGATCTCGTGCTGCGCCGTGGAGAACACGGTCGTCGGAGCGTCGTCGCGGCTGAGCACCCGCACGACGCCCTCGGCGGCGAGAGCGCGCGACGCGTCCACGCGCACCACGCGGGCGTGCGGGTGCGGGCTGCGCACGACGGCGGCGTAGAGCAGCGGGCCGGGGAGCTCGGCCGGGTCGATGTCCATCGTGTAGCGGACGGTCCCGGTCACCACCCCGGTCGCGGCAGGGGCTCCGGTGGCACGGCCGACGCCGCCGGCGCGGTCATCGATGTTCACGGTGCCGCGCACGGCATCCTCGATCGCGCGGTATCCGGTGCAGCGGCAGATGTTGCCCTTGAGGGTGCGGCCAAGGTCCTCCTCGGCGCCGGCGGGCATCGAGGCGACCGTGCACACCATGCCCGCGGTGCAGAACCCGCACTGGAAGCCGGCGGCGCGGCGGAACCGCTCCTGCACGGGGTGCGGATCCTCGGGGGTGCCGAGGCCCTGGACCGTCACGATGTCGCGGCCGGCGGCGCGGTGCGCGGGGTACACGCAGCTGTGCACCGCCTCGCCGTCGACGATCACCGTGCAGGCGCCGCAGTCGCCGCCGTCGCAGCCCTTCTTCACGCCATACGAGCCCTGATCGCGCAGCCAGGTGCGCAGGCACTGCCCGGGCTCGGGATCGACGGCGACCGCGCGACCGTCGAGCGTCGCGGTCGCGGTGCGGGAAGCGCCGGATCCGCAGATCGCCCCTCGTGGGTCTCCGTGTCCTGCCTGAGACTCCCTGCTCTGTGCGGAGTCTCGTGCCGGATCCGGAGTCTCGCGCTGCGGGGGCCGGACGGTCCCGATGTTCTCGGCGGTCATCGTGCACTCCTCTCGATGCGCAGGTCGCCCGTGACCCGCCCGATCGCGTCGTCGACGCCGGTCGCGAGGCTCGGCAGCAGTTCCGCGAGGATCTCCTCGCCGAGGCGATGCGTCATCCGCCGTCGCCAGGCGGGCTCGCCGTGGATGTCGTCATACCAGCCGCGGGTGCGGTCGACCGCGGCGTCGACGGCGGCGCGCCACGCAGGGCCGTCCGCACGTGTCGCGAACCCGTCGCCCGTCCCCGCGGATTGAGCATCGGGATCCGCCGTCAGGTCGAGCACGAGGGGGTGGAACGTCGAGGCCGTCACCGTGAGCCGCAGCGTCGAGGTCGAGGTGCGGCGTCCGATCAGCAGGGCGGCCGAGCGCCCGCGCTCGGTGAGGGAGATACGGCGGAAGGCGGACTCCTGCGCGAGCGCGCGGACGGCCACGAGGAAGCCGCGGATCAGCTCGCCGTCGGCCAGGCGGGTGCGGGCGGGGCCGACGATGAGGTCGGCCACGGGTGTGCGCCGCTCTGATCCGTCCGGGCACAGGATCACGGCGGTCGCGTCCCAGCTGCTCAGCAGTGAGATCATCGGCCCGGCCGGCAGCGCGGTGGCCACGTTGCCGCCGACGGTCGAGACGTTCCAGATCTTCCATGACGCGACGAAGGAATCGCAGGCCGGCGGGATCAGATCCAGCCCGGGCAGGCTCCTGCGCGGCATCCCGCCGGGGAAGGGCTCGTCGGCGAGGGCGCGCAGATCCGCGATGCGGCACGTCGCGGCGATCTCCAGCGTGCCGTGCTCCAGCGACCCCAGACGGTCGCCGGTGCCGTGCCAGGTCAGCGGCGCCCATCCGGCTCCCGTGATGTCGAGCAGCCGGGTGGGCGCGCCGCGGGTGATATCGGTGCCGTACGAGAAGATCACGGTGCCTCCTGCGAGCCAGGAATCCCCCGGACGCCACAGCCCGGGGTCGGCGCACATCAGCACCTCGTCGACGCTCGTCACGTCCATGCCAGGGCCTCCTTCGGGGTCGCGGAGAGTCGCGGGGCGGCCGCGCAGGTGCGGCCGGCAGACGCCGCTCCGCTGCCGCGCTCGGCGGTGACGGTCGTCGCGACCGGCTCGGCTCCGCGCCGGGCATCGTCGTGCACGTCGCCGGCGGTGTCACGGAGCCGGGCAGGCAGCGCACGGTTCCCGGCCTCGGCGGGGGAGCTGGCAGCCGCGGATCCGGATCCGGCTCGCGCGGCGGACTCCACGAGGATCAGCTCGGCGAGGATCGAGACCGCGACCTCGGCCGGGGTGCGCGCGCCCAGGTCCAGCCCGATCGGGGAGTGCAGCCGGTCGAGGTGGGCGGAGGTGAGCCCGCCCGCGCGCAGCTCCTGCTCGCGCTTCTCGTGCGTGACGCGGGATCCCATCGCGCCGACGTACGAGACCTCGCGGCGGAGGGCGGCATCGAGCACAGGCAGGTCGAAGCGCGGGTCGTGCGTGAGCATCACGATCGCGGTCCGCCCGTCCACGCGCCCTGCCGCGACCTCCTGCGCGAAGTGCTCGGCCGGGTGCATCAGCACGACCTCATGCGCGCCCGGGTGGCGATCCCGTGTGGCGAACACCGGCCGCGCGTCGCACACGGTGACGTGCCTGCCCAGCGCTGCGGCGGCCTGTGCGAGCGCCGCGGAGAAGTCGTTCGCGCCGTAGATGAGGAGCCGCGCCGGCGTCGCCGTGGACTCCACGAGCAGGCGCCGCACCACCGGGCACTCCGTCGCGGTGCGGTCGGTGACGTCGATGACGTGCGTGCCGCCGGCGCGCAGCGCGGCGCGGACGTGGTCGGCCGAACGCCCCGCGGCACGGGCGACCTCGGCCGGGAGCTGTTCCCCGTCGAACGCCGCGCAGACCGCGTCCGCACCGAGTGCGATGCCGAGGCCCTCCGCAGTGAGGAGAGCGCCGGCCGTGGTGTCGTGCAGGGGCAGGTCGCGCACCAGATGCGCGCGAGCGCCGGGGTCGACCGTGCCGAGCGCCCGCACCGGCTGCACGAGCACGCGCACGTCGCCGCCGCACATGAGGCCGATCGAGATGCCGTCGTCGTCCGCGTAGCCGAAGGAGTGCAGCTCGGTCGCGCCGGAATCCAGGCACGTGAGTGCGGCATCGACGACGGCGCCCTCGATGCAGCCGCCGGAGACGGATCCGATCGTGCGGCCGTCGTCGCGCACGGCCATCGACGTGCCCGCCGGGCGCGGGACGGATCCGGACACCTCGACGATCGTCGCGATCGCCCAGCGGTCGGGTTCGGCGAAACACTCGCCGTACTCGTCGACACGATCCAGCATGGGGCACCTCCTCATCCAAGTGCCGGCCATCGGCACCTGATCAGGACGGTGCGTCGGGACTGTGCCGGAGCGCCTCGTGCGTGAGGGACCTTCCTGGCGAGGAGGAACCCCGGGTCACAATCCACGGCGTCACCGCCTGGGATGCCCGGTAGATGGTTCACTGTCGTAACCCGCCTAGGCCTGAGGTGATTCTACGTGACCATCGTCCGAGTCGCAAGAAAAACATCCGTAATGCGGATTTGAGTTTCCGCTGTGCGAACTTGATGGTCGATGCACGAGGCGCCCGTCTGCGTCGTCCGGGCGACGACGCGACGGCGACTCGCGACGTCTGCGATCCGCGGGAGTGGTCCGGCGTCGTCAGATCCGTCGGCCGCTGATGCTCATGGCGCAGCCGAAGAAGTGTCGGCGCACCTCGACGCGCAGGCCCGCTTCCGAGCGGAAGGCCTCGACGGCACGGGAGCCGTCGCCGAAGCCGGCGAGATAGCGATGCAGCATCCGGTACTCCGTCGGATTCGAGAGCAGCAGGATCCCTGCGAGCGGCACGATCCAGCGCAGGTGCGTCCGATAGAGGAACCGCAATGCTCGGCATCCGGGCTCGGTGACATCGATGAAGGCGAACGAGCCGCCCGGGCGAAGCGTCCGCACGACCTCGGAAGCGAGCCGCTCGAGCTGCGCGGCGTCGAGGGTCTTCAGGCCGTAGGCGCTGACCACGACATCGACCGTGGCGTCCTGCGTGGTCCCCGCCAGGGCGTCCTCCTCGCGCAGTCGCACGCGTCCGCCGAATCGGGCGTGACTGCGCACCTGCGCCTGTGTCATCATCTGCGCGGAGAAGTCGACCGCGGTGATCTCCGCCTGCGGGAATCGACGCTCGATCTCCGCCCAGGTCTCACCTCGCCCGCTCATCAGATCCAGCACGGTCCGGGGTGATCCGGCGGCGGGGACCAAGCCGAGCAGCTGTCGTCGCCAGAGCGCCGAGAAGCCCAGGGACAGGACGATGTTCATCCGGTCGTACGAGGCGGCCATGCGGTCGAAGAGCCGGCGCACGTCCGCGGGATCGTAGAGGGGGTCTGTGGGTGCGGGAACGCGGCAGGCAACCGTGGCGCTCTCCGGGATCTCGGTCATGCGACGACGATACCGCTTGAACTGAACATGTTCAATAATGAGGTGTGGCGAACCGCGGATCATCGTGACCGTCACGAGTAGTCAGCATCCTTCTGTCCGCACCCTCGCACGGTGAGGGCGATTCACCCCTAAGGGTGAAGACAGCTGCCCGATGGATGAATAGCGTTGAGAGCGTTCAATTCAGCGGACCGATGTGGATCGGCTGACCGTTGTCACGCGAGAAGCGAGGGTGGGAGATGGTCCGTCCCCCGGTCGGAGGCGCCGAGTCGCTGCGGATCGCGCTGGTCAATGACTACGAGGTGGTCGTTCGCGGGCTCGCCGCGATGCTGCACGCGTACCAGGACGTGATCCAGATCGTCGAGCTGGATCTGAACAAGCCCGTCGTGGAAGCGGTCGACGTCGCCCTGTACGACACGTTCGCGTCGACGCAGGGCGACCGCGCCGATGTCCACGACCTCGCTGCGAATCCGCAAGTCGGACGCGTGGTGGTGTACTCGTGGAACCTCGACGACGGGTTGATCGATGCAGCGATCACCAATGGCGTCGGCGGCTATGTCTCCAAGGGGATGCCCGCGAGCCAGCTGGTGACGGCCCTGCAGCAGATCTGTGCCGGGGGGCCGCAGGTCTGGACCGATGCACAGGGGCGGGCCGCGATCACGGCGGGCGATTGGCCCGGCCGCGAGGAAGGGCTCACGGCCCGGGAGTCCGAAGTTCTGGCGCTCATCACGCAAGGGCTGTCCAACGCGAAGATCGCCGACCGCACCCACCTCTCGATCAACTCGGTCAAGACCTACATCCGATCCGCATACCGACGCATCGGCGCGACGTCTCGCACCGAAGCCGTCCTCTGGGGTGTGGAGCACGGCTTCCGCCCGGACCGGATGCGGGTGCGCGACCCGGAGATCCCCTCGACCGCGGATGGGACCGAAGCCGACGGGAGCGTCGCGTGACTTTCTCGCGCGGCACGCGGCCGATCCCGATCCCTCATCTCGCATCGGCCGGGACGCATCCTTCCCGGCGTGAGGGATAGGCGCCGCGTGGGAACCATCTACTACGGCGGATCCGCATCTCCGATTCACATCGAGGATCGCGTCCTGGCGCATCTCAAGATCGTGATCGCGACGAAGCTGCGCCGGGGGGAGAGCTTCACGGTGTCGTGGCCGCACCCGGAGGACGGACCGCCCGGACGCAGCACGATCTGGCTGAACCCGGCCGTCGAGCTGAGGTTCGTCTTCCAGACGCCCGAGTCGCTTGAGCTGAGCCGGGAGTATCTCGCGCAGCTGGCGACCACCGCGAACTCGGCGGGTGGCATCTGTCTCACGGCGGAGGACGTCGGCCTCTGCGTGTGCTCGTCGCACCCCTGGTGAACGCCGCAGGGGCCTGCCGTTGAACGGCCCGGCGCGCTGGGCGCCGCACGCGCCTCGTCACCACTCTCGCAGCACGGCCGCCTTCGGGCCTGCGACCAGGGAACGCGCGGGGACGTCGTCGGCCACGACGGCGCCCGCGGCGACCACCGCATCCTGGCCGATCGTGACGCCCGGCAGAACGGTGGCGCCTGCGCCGATCCAGACGTTGTCCTCGATGAGGATCGGCGCACCCGAGAGGTACTGCCGCCGCTCCTCGGGGTCGACCGGGTGCCCCACCGTGATGAACGTCGCCTTCGGTCCGACCATCACACCGTCGCCGAGCCGGATCCCCGCGAAGTCGAGGAACGTGCATCCCTGGTTGATGAAGACGCGCTCGCCCAGCTCGAGGCGCAGTCCGTGGTCCGTATAGAACGGGGGGTAGATCGTGAGGCGCGGGGGAAGCGGCCGCCCGAGGACCTGCTCCAGCAGGGCGGCTCTGCCGTCGGCGTCGTCGAAGGGCAGCACGTTGAGGCGGGAGGTCAGCGCCGTCACCTCGAGGACGCGCTCGCTCATCGCCCGGAAATCGGCGCCCAGCACGCGCTCGCCGGCGGCGAGCAGTTCCGGGTCGTGGATGGGCAGGAAACGATCGCGTGTCATCCGACCAGTATGCGGACCGCGGCCGACACCCGCCCCGACCGTCAGTCGGCGACCGCCGCCTCGTCGATGAGCTGCAGGATGCGGGCCGCGACGCTCACCGCGATCACGGCGGGCTGCTTGCCGGCGACCTCGGGGATCCCGATCGGGGTCGTCACCCGTGCCACATCGTCGTCGGTCTGGCCCAGCTCGTGCAGCTTCTTGCGGAAACGCGCCCATTTCGACGCGGATCCGATCAGGCCGACGGATCCGAGTCCCGTGGTGCGCAGCGCCTGATCGACGATCGCGAGGTCCTCGACATGGTCGTGCGTCATGACCAGCACGTGTGCGCCGGGCGTGAGATCTGCGAGAGCCGCCTCGGGGACGGGCGCGTGCACCACGCGCACCCGCGCGACGGCGTCGCCGAGCGGGCCGCGCATTCCGGGGATCCCGATCCGCTCCTCGGCGAGCATCTCGGCGCGCGAATCGACGAGGGTCAGCTCCAGTTCGTGCCGTGCGAGGATGCGCGCGAGCTCGAGACCGACGTGGCCGAGGCCGAACACGGCGACGGCCGGGGTGACCCGGATCGGCTCGAGCAGCATGGTGACCTCTCCTCCGCAGCACTGCACGCCGTACTCGGTCACGGCCTTGTCGCTCAGCGTGAGCGCGAGCAGCTCGGGCTCGGCGGAGCCGTCGGCGAGCATCCGCCGCGCCTGCTCGATCGCGGTCTGCTCGAGGTTGCCTCCGCCGACCGTGCCGTGCACGGCGTCGGGGGAGACGACCATCTTCGCGCCGCCGTTGCGTGGCGCGTGGCCGCGGACGGTCGCCAGGGTCACGATCACGGCCGGGATCCGCCGCGACCGCAGATCCTGCAGCGCGTCCAGCCAGTCCATGGTGTTCCTCTTCTGTTCGAGCCGTCCCCCTCAGGGTGGCCCAGGCCCTGTGCTGAGGGGGACGACTCGAAGGCGGTGGTGCGGTCAGTCGCCGGCGGCGGTGACGAGGGGGCGTTCTGCGCGGGCGGTGGGCGCAGCGAGATCAGCGGCGCCGGACTCCTGCGCGGCACGGACGGCCCAGAACACGGCCTCCGGCGTCGCGGGGGAGCCCAGATCGACCGAGTGGCCGGCCGGCCCGAAGGCCGCCACGGCGTCGCGGATCGCTTCGCGTGCACTGAACGCGAGCATGAACGGCGGCTCGCCCACGGCCTTGGAGCCGTAGACGGCGCCCTCCTCGCGCGCGTTCTCGAACAGCCGCACGTGGAACTCCTCCGGCATCTCGGAGAAGCTCGGCAGCTTGTACGTCGACGCGGACTGGGTCTGCAGCCGGCCGCGATGCGGGCCGTCGCTGGTGTCCCAGCGCAGCTCCTCCAGCGTCAGCCAGCCCACACCCTGCACGTAGGCGCCCTCGATCTGGCCGATGTCCAGCATCGGCGAGAGCGAGTCGCCCACGTCGTGCACGATGTCGACGCGGCGCACGCGATAGGCGCCGGTGAACTCGTCCACCTCGACCTCGGTGGCCGCGGCCCCGTAGGCGAAGTACTTGAACGGGGATCCCTGCATGATCTCCGGGTTCCAGTGCAGGCCTTCGGTGCGGTAGTAGCCCGCGGCGAAGAGCTGCACGCGCTGGAAGTACGCCGCCTTGACGACCTCGCCCCAGGAGACGCGGTTCACGGGCGCGCCGAGCGCGGTCACGAAGCCGCCGCCGAAGCGCACGTCGCGCTCGTCGACACCGAGCATGCGCCCCGCGACTTTCGCGAGCCGGTCGCGGAGCTGCTCGCACGCGTTCTTCACGGCGCCGCCGTTGAGGTCGGCGCCCGAGGACGCCGCCGTGGCCGAGGTGTTGGGCACCTTGTCGGTGCGGGTCGGGGCGAGGCGCACCTGGTGCAGGTCGACACCGAGCGCGGTCGCGGCGACCTGCAGCATCTTGGTGTGCAGGCCCTGCCCCATCTCGGTGCCACCGTGGTTGATGAGGATCGAGCCGTCCTTGTAGATGTGCACGAGAGCGCCGGCCTGGTTGAACGCCGCGAAGTTGAACGAGATCCCGAACTTGATCGGCGTCATCGACAGGGCGCGCTTGACGTGCGGGCTGGTCTCGTTGAAGCGGGCGATCTCCGCGCGGCGTGCGTCCACCTCGGCCTCATCCGAGAGCTGGTCCCAGATGGTCTCGAGACGGTCCGCGTCCTTCACGAGCTGGCCGTAGGGCGTCGTCTGCCCGGGCTTGTAGAAGTTTCTGCGGCGCAGCTCGAGGGGGTCGATGCCGAGAACCGGGGCGATCCGGCCGAGGATGTCCTCGATGAGGAAGACGCCCTGCGGGCCGCCGAATCCGCGGTAGGCCGTGTTCGAGGTCTTGTTGGTCTTCACGATCTGCCCGTAGGCGTGCACGTTGGGGATCCAGTAGGAGTTGTCCAGGTGGCAGAGGGCGCGGCCGAGCACCGGCTCGGACAGGTCGATCGACCAGCCGCCGTCGCAGGTCAGCGTGGTGTCGAGGGCCTGCATCAGACCGTTCTCGTCGAAGCCGACCTTCCACGCGATGTGGAACGGGTGCCGCTTGCCGGTCATCGTGATGTCCTGCGTGCGGTTCAGGCGCAGGCGCACCGGGCGACCGGTGAGCTTGGCGCCGAGGGCCGCGATCGCCGCGAAGCCGTGCGGCTGCATCTCCTTGCCGCCGAAACCGCCGCCCATGCGCAGGCACTGCACCGTGACCTCGTTCGCCGGGATCCCGAGCACGTGGGAGACCAGATCCTGGGTCTCGGTGGGGTGCTGCGTGGAGCACTGGATGAAGTACTGCCCCTCCGAGTCGCGGATCGCGAACGACGCGTGCGTCTCGAGGTAGAAGTGCTCCTGACCGCCGAACTCGGTCACGCCTTCGAAGACGTGCGCCGAGGCCGCGAGTCCTGCGGCGGCGTCGCCGCGCTGCACCGTGCGCGGGGTGCCCTGGAACGATTGCGCGTCGAGCGCGTCCTGCACCGTGATGAGCGAGGGCAGCGGCTCGTACTCGACGGTGACGCGCTCGGCGCCGAGGCGCGCGGCCTCCTGCGTCTCGCCGAGCACCCAGACCAGGGCATGGCCGTAGAACATGGCCTCGCTCGGGAACAGCGGCTCGTCGTTGCGGATGCCCGCGTCGTTCAGGCCGGGGACATCCTCGGCGGTGAGCACGCGCACGACGCCGGGCACCTCATAGGCGCCCGACACGTCGATCGTGACCTTCGCGTGCGCGTTCGTGGACTGCACCGGCCAGGCGGTCAGCACGCCCGCGGTCTGCTCCGCGATGTCGTCGGTGTACATCGCCGCGCCCGTGACATGCAGTGCGGCGCTCTCGTGCGCGGCCCGCAGGCCGACGGCGGGGTTCTCCGGGCGGTCGGCGAGAGTGCTCATGCCGACACCTCCTTCGAGTCGATGACGGTCGCGCTGTAGAGCTTGAGCAGCGCGGTGTTGAGCATGAGCGAGCGGTACTCGCTGCTGGCGCGATGGTCGGACATCGGGGTTCCCTCACCGCGCAGGATCTCGGCGGCCGCCTTGACGGTGGCGATGTTCCAGGGCTTGTCGATCAGCGCGTCCTCGGTGGCTCGGGCGCGCAGCGGGGTGGCGGCGACCCCGCCCAGGCCGATGGTCGCGGCGGTCACGATCCCGCCGTCGATGTCGAGTGCGAACGCGACGGCGACGCTGGAGATGTCGTCGAAGCGGCGCTTGGCGATCTTGTGGAAGGCGGTCGTGGTCGCGAGCGGCAGCGGGATCCGGATCGTCTTGATGAGCTCATCGGGGCGCTTGACGGTCTGCCGGTATCCGGTGAAGTACTCCGCCAGGTCGACCTCGCGCTCGCCGTCGACCGAGGCGAGCACGACGCTCGCGCGCAGGGCGAGCAGTGCCGGCGGGGTGTCGCCGATCGGGGACCCCGTGCCGAGGTTGCCGCCCAGCGTGCCGCGGTTGCGGATGAGGCGCGAGGCGAACTGCGGGAACAGCTGCGCGAGCAGCGGGATCCGCCCGTCCAGTCGCTTCTCGATCTCGGAGAGCGGGAGTGCGGCGCCGATCTCGACGTACTCGTCGGCGAGGGTCAGGGTGCGCAGCTCCGGGAGCTGCTCGATCGCGACGACGAGCGGGGCACGGCGGCCGCGGATGTTCACCTCGACACCCCAGTCGGTGGATCCGGCGACGAGCAGCGCGTCCTTCTCGTCGTGCAGGATCCGCAGAGCCTCGGGGAGCGTCGCGGGGCGGACGAAGCGCGCGCCGTCGACCTCGGCGTCGGTCGCGACCGGCTCCGGGGCGGGCCGGGCGAGCCTCTGCTGCAGCGGATCGTCCGATTCGGGCGAGCCGAGCGTGTAGGCGGCGTCGCGGATCGGTCGATAGCCGGTGCAGCGGCACAGGTTGCCGCTCAGCGCGTGCAGGTCGAAGCCGTTCGGGCCGTGCTCGGGGTCATGGACGGGACACGTGTCGTCATCGGCGCCGTGGGCGTCGTCCGCGGGCGTGCGGTCGGCCCGGTAGTACTCTCCCGCCATGCTGCAGGCGAAGCCCGGGGTGCAGTAACCGCACTGGGATCCGCCGGCCTCGGCGAGCTTCGCCTGGACGGGGTGCAGGTCGTCGGGGGATCCGAGGCCCTCCGCGGTGATGAACTCCTGTCCGTCGAGCGCGTAGACGGGGACCAGGCAGGCGTTGACCGGAGTCCAGGCGGTGCCGCCGTCGGCGGTCGGCGTGGCGAGCAGCATCGCGCAGGCGCCGCACTCACCCTCCGCGCAGCCTTCTTTGCTGCCGGACAGGCCGTTGTCGCGCAGCCAGTCCAGGGCGGTGGCGTGGGCGGGCGTTCCGGCGAGCGGACGCTGCTGCCCGTTGACGGTGACGGCGATGTCGGTCATGCGAATCTCCTCGATTCCGGCGACAGTGTGCGATGCGGCTCAGGCCGTGCCGACTCTCTGTGAGACGGAGCCTAGGCCCGGAGACTGCCCGCTGGGGAGCATTCTCCTGTTCAGGAGCGCAACGCTGTGTGGTCAGGCGTCGTCGCCTTGGCCTTACCGCCAGTAGATTCGCGCTGTTTCCGATATACGGAAACCGTGTTCCGAAAACATCGACAGCCTAAGACGACGGGCCGCCATCCGTCAAGGCATGGCGTGCCGGAGCGCGCGGGATCCGGTGGGGTCAGCTCGCGTTCGTCACGGCCGAGATGTCGGCCACGACCTCGCGCAGCACCGGGATCGCCTGCTCCGCGAAGTCCTCGCCGACGCGCGACATGGGTCCCGAGACCGAGACCGCGGTGAGCACGGGCATGTTCGGCACGGCCATCGCGAAGCAGCGCACACCGATCTCGTGCTCGCCGTCGTCGACCGCGTATCCGCGCTCGCGGCTCAGTGCGAGATCCGCGAGCAGTGCGTCGATCGTGTCGAGCGAGCGCGGCGTGGAATGCGGCATGCCCGCGCGGGTGATGATCTCTCGCACCTGGTCGTCGCCGAGCTGAGCGAGGATCGCCTTGCCGACGCTCGTGGAGTGCAGCGGTGCGCGCCCGCCCACCTCTGTGAACATGCGCATCGCGTGCGGCGACGGAGCCTGCGAGACGTACACGACGCCGTCGCCGTCGATGGTCGCCAGGTTCGCGGTCTCGCCGAGGCGCGCCACGAGCGACTTGAGCTGCGGCATCGCCATCAGGCCGAACTGGCGGTTCGCGACCTCGCCCAGGCGCACGAGCTTGGGCCCGAGGGCGTAGCGGCGATTGGCGAGTTGACGCGCGTATCCCTCTGCGACGAGGGTGCGCAGCAGTCGGTGGATCGTCGGCAGGGGCAGCTCGGCCGCAGTGGACAGCTGGCTGATCGTGGCATCGCCGCCGGCGTCGGCGATGAGTTCGAGCAGATCGAAGACACGCGAGACCGACTTGACACCGACGGAGCTCTCAGCGGCCATGCGGATCCTCTCACTCAAGATCCGGGCGCGATTATCCGCATGCCGGAAAGTTGATTCCCGAGCAGAGTATCCCACGCCTGGCGAAGCGGGCCGACGCCGCGCGATTCGTAGGCCCGCGGAGGGCGCCGGGCGGGTTGCTCCGTCTGTTCGTGCGCCTCACGAATTGGTGAGCGTCACGCCCCACTGCGCGGTCCAGGTCTCTCCCGGTGCGAGATGGCGCAGACCGCGCCCTGAGTTGAACGCCTCGGCGGGTGCGGACATCGGCTCGAGGGCGACCACGAGCTCCTGCCCGGGGTAGCTCGTGCTCGTGTAGGCCTGGAGATAGTCCAGCCCCGCGCCCTGCCAGAGCGTGACCACCCGACCGTCGGGGGCGGTGATCGTGCTGTGCACGCGCCCGTCCTCCTCGCGGCGGAGCGTGGCGAAGCCGGTGTCCAGCTGCACGTCGGCGAGGCGCCGGGGCGTGCGCAGATCGGTGCCGCCGGACACCGGGGACTCGCCGACCGGCAGCAGCCGGTCGTCGGTCTCGAAGAAGGTCTCGGCGGGGATGCGCAAGAGGAGCTGCTTCGGATCCACGTCCGAGACGGTGAGGAAGGGATGCGTGCCGAGTGCGACGGGAGCCGGATCCTCGGAGCGGTTCACGATCGTGTGCTCGACGGTGACGCCGTCGTCGTCGAGCGTGTAGCGCACGCTCGTCTCCAACAGGTAGGGATAACCGATCTGCGGCACCACGTCCGCGCGCAGCAGCACGGTCGCGTCGCTCTGCTCGGCGATCTCGTAGGCGGTGTAGCGCAGCAGCCCGTGGATCGCGTTGTTCAGCTTCGGCTCGGTGATGGCCAGCGCCCGTGTTTCGTCGCCGTCGACCCAGATCCCATCACGGATCCGGTTCGGCCATGGCACCAGAACGACCCCGGAGCAGGAGGGGGCGGGGCTGTCGTCGGGGTAAGGCGGAACGACCGTGGTGTCGCCGACGAGGAGGTGCCGGAGAGATGCGCCGACCTGCGAGATCTGCGCGCGGACGCCATTCGCCTCGAGGTGGACCTGGACGCCGGTCGGAGTGGTCATGCCGCCATCGTAGAGCGGCGCAGTGCCGGGCGGGCTCCCAGGCGACTCCGATAGAGTAGGGGAGTCGGCTTCGGGCAACCGCAGCCCCACGGGATCCCCGTCGGGCGCGGATGTGTGCGAACGTGTGAGCCCAGGGGCCGATGGTGAGTTCGGCGGACGTCGTCGAGCGCTTCATCCATCACATGAATGGCCCCCGGCCGACGACTGCCCGGGTTTCCCCGCGCCCCACGAGGGCGGCGGGGCGCTGTTCTCGTGCGAGAACCAGACAAGGACATACCCGTGCCCAAGAACCACAAGCCCAAGGGCGGACGCCCCTCGGCGAACTTCGAGCCGCGCTACGCGAAGAAGACCTCCTTCCACGATCGTCACAATCAGGGGCGACCGTCCCGCGATGGCGAGTCCGGCCGCGGCGGATATGACCGCGATGCCCGTCCGGCCCGCGACGATCGGCGTGTGGACTCGCGTCCCGGCAGCCGTTCCCCGAACCACCGGGGCTACCGCCCCGAGCCCGCCGCGGGCGAGCGCGCGCCGAAGCAGCGCTGGTCCGCGCAGGAGCGCGCCGGTCGCGATGAGTCGCGCTCGATCCGCAACCGTGCCGAGTCGGGCCGTATCGACGCCCCGCACCGCCGGGATGACCGCCCGCGTTTCGATCGGGACGACCGTTCCCGTCGCGATGACCGTCCCCGGTTCGACGACCGCTCCGGTCGCACCGAGCGTCCGCGCTTCGACCGGAGTGACCGTCCGCAGCGGGATGACCGTCCGCGCTTCGACCGGAACGATCGCCCGCAACGTGACGACCGTCCCCGCTTCGACCGGAGTGACCGTCCCCAGCGGGATGACCGTCCCCGCTTCGATCGCAATGATCGCCCGCAGCGTGACGACCGTCCCCGCTTCGACCGCAACGATCGTCCGCAGCGCGACGACCGCGCCGGCCGGACCGAGCGTCCGCGCTTCGACCGCAACGATCGCCCCCAGCGGGATGACCGTCCGCGGTACGACCGGGATGACCGCTCTCGCGCCGACCGCCCGCAGCGTGACGACCGCGCCGGCCGTCCGTCCTTCGACCGTCCGCGGTATGACCGGGACGACCGTCCCCGTCGGGACGATCGTGCTGAGCGCCCGCGCTTCGGTCGGGATGACCGTCCGCGCCGGGATGACCGTCCCCGCCGTGCCGACGGACCGAGCCGCAGCGACTGGAACCGTACGGCGGACCGCGGTCCGAAGCACGAGCAGGTCGAGGACGTCGTGCATGAGCGCCTCGAGGCGCAGACCGTGCAGGCCGAAGAGGTCGCGGATGTGACCTTCGGCGACCTCGGGCTCGGGTCGAACATCGTCGAGGTGCTGACGAACATGGGTGCGGTGACGCCGTTCCCGATCCAGGCGGCCTCCGTCCCCGCCGTGCTCGAGGGGCGCGACGTGCTCGCCCGCGGGCGCACCGGATCCGGCAAGACCATCGCGTTCGGCGCTCCTCTCGTGGAGAGCATCCTGAAGGCGCAGAAGGGCAAGAAGCGCGAGTTCGGTCGTGCGCCGCAGGCGATCATCCTCGCTCCGACGCGTGAGCTCGCGCTGCAGATCGACCGCACCGTGCAGCCGATCGCGCGCAGCGTCGGCCTCTTCACCACGCAGATCTACGGCGGCGTGCCCCAGGCACGCCAGGTCGGTGCGCTGAAGAAGGGCGTCGACATCGTGATCGGCACGCCCGGCCGCATCGAGGACCTGATCAACCAGGGCAAGCTCGACCTCTCCGATGTGCGGATCGCCGTGCTCGACGAGGCGGACCACATGTGCGAGCTCGGGTTCGTCGAGCCGGTGCAGCGGATCCTCCGCGCGACGGGGGAGGGCAGCCAGAAGCTGCTGTTCTCGGCCACGCTGGACCGTGAAGTCGCCGCGCTCGTGGACGAGTTCCTCGTGGAGCCGGCCGTCTTCGAGGTCGCCGGAGAGACTCAGGACTCCGGCACGATCGAGCACCGCGTGCTCGTGATCGAGCACCGCGACAAGGGCGAGATCCTCACCTCGCTCGTCGACCGCGACGGTAGGACGCTCGTCTTCTCCCGCACCCGCGCCTACGCGGAGCAGCTCGCCGAGGCGTTTGAGGACGCGGGGATCCCCGCGGTCTCGCTGCACGGCGACCTGAACCAGGCCAAGCGCACGCGCAACCTGCAGAAGCTCACCTCCGGCCGGGTGAACGTGCTCGTCGCGACCGACGTCGCCGCGCGCGGCATCCACGTCGACGACATCGACCTGGTCGTGCAGGCCGATGCGCCGGACGAGTACAAGACGTACCTGCACCGGGCCGGCCGCACCGGTCGTGCCGGCAACGCCGGCCGCGTCGTGACCCTGATCACCCGCCCGCGCGGTCGTCGTATGACCGAGCTGCTGAACCGCGCCGAGATCGACGCCCCCTTCGAGGAGGCCCGCCTCGGTGATGACGTCATCGAGGAGATCGCCGGACGTATGCCGTCCGCGGCGGATCTCACCTCCTGACCGTCACGCGGCCACGCGGCGAGCTGTCGCGGTGAAGGGCCGGGCGCCGGATCCGGATCATTCCGGATTCGCGCTCCCGGCCCTTCGTGCACCGGCGGCGCTGCCTCAGAGCACGAGCACCCAGTCGTTGCTGAGCAGCTCCTCGCCGCGGAACGGGAACGATGTGGTTGTGCGCAGCGAGAACCCGGCACGACGACAGAGCGCGTTCGAGGGCTCGTTGTCGACGGCGGGATAGGCGTGGATCTCGCCATGCCGCCCGTCAGCGCGGACGACGGCGATGAGCTCCTGAAGCGCCAGCCCTGCGAGGCCTCGACCCTGATGCTGCGGAAACACTCCCCACCCGGTCTCCCAGACGACCTCTCCGCCGTCGCGGATCTCCCAATAGCCGATCGATCCGACGGGCTCTGACCCGTCGAGGATCACGAGCATCCGCCCGGGAAGGTCCTCCTTCAGATAGCGGAGATGGCGCTGCTCCAGCTCCGCCGTGCTCTCGGGAGCGACGAGATGCGCCGTCATCGCGGGCGTGTTGAAGGCGTCGAGCAACGGCCGGTCTTCGGGCAGCCAAGAGCGAAGTGTGACCATGCCGCGACGCTATCCGGAACCTCTGACATGACGGGGTGAGAGGCGCGAAGAGCGCGTTGCGGCCCGAGATCTGTGGCGAAATCGGAACCTGAGAATTCGGACAAAATATTCTGCAGGATCCCGGGATCTTCGGTGTGCTCTCAGGAACAGTGATGCAGGATCGTTACCTTGTACGCCCGACCCGAGGGCGTTGGCGTCGCTACCCGAGTGGCGCCGAAGACTTCAAGGATCGTTACTTCGTCATGTCGAGAACCCCGCTCTTCCGCTCTGCCCGCAGCAAGACCGTCGCCGCATTGAGCGCGACCGCCGTGCTCGGCGCCCTCGTCGTCGGCGGTGCCGTGCTCATCGCACCGACCGTCGCCGCCGCCTCTCCGGCCGTGGCCCAGGTCGACGATGTGACCGCCTACAACCAGCGGGTGCAGGTGCGTGCGGCACTCGACAGCGCCAAGACCGCGATGGCTGACGCCGCGACCGTGAACGCCGATGTGAAGGCGTCCGGCCTCGACCTCGGCCAGGGCCGCAAGCTCGTCGACGTGACCGGCCTGACGTCGGCGCACGATGTGCTGTCGGCCGGGACTGCGGAGAAGGGCGCCGTGCATACCGCCCTCGCCGTGGCCGTCACCGACTACTCCGAGAAGGTGGAGTCGCAGGTCGCCGAAGTGCGCACCAACCTGAACAACGCCGTCGCGCAGAAGCAGGCGGCGGATGCGGCTGCCGCGCAGGCCGCCGCTGCGGCTCAGGCCGCTGCCGAGGCGCAGGCCGCGGCGAACACTCCGGACGGCGCGCGCGCCGCCGCACAGCAGATCATGGCCAGCGAATACGGCTGGGGCGATGACCAGTTCCAGTGCCTGAATTCGCTCTGGAACAAGGAGTCCGGCTGGAACTACCAGGCCTACAACTCGTCCGGCGCGACGGGCATCCCGCAGTCGCTGCCCGGCGACAAGATGGCCAGCGCCGGTGACGACTGGCAGACCAACGCCACCACCCAGATCCGCTGGGGACTCGGCTACATCTCCAGCGTCTACGGCACCCCGTGCTCGGCCTGGGGCCACTCGCAGGCCACGAACTGGTACTGAGCCTCCGCACCGGTGAATCGCAGGCCGACGGCACGGCTTGCCGCCGACTGCACGGCTTGCCGGCCTGTTCGCGCGGCTCTCCCGTCCAGTCGACGGAATCCCGTGCAATCGGCGACGTGATACTCGGCGAGGGTGATCAGAACAGCGTCGATGACGGCTCCGGGGTGCGCACCGCGCGCGCCGGAGCCGTTCTGCTGCCCCGCGCCGGCCGGTCGTCGGAGTGCAGCGCCTCCAGCCCGTGCAGCCGGATCAGCGGTCTGACCCGCCGCGCGAGCCAGGCGCGATAGTCCTTCGTCGCCTCGGCTGCGGACCCGGGGTACAGCACCCGGTAGGACGACATCAGGTCGGGCCGGTACTCGGACAGCCATTGCAGGAACCAGGGCTTCACTCCCGCCCGCAGGTGCAGAGCCCCGTAGATGACGTGGTCGGCGCCGGACTCCTTGATCCGTCGCAGGGCGCCGTCTATCGCGTCCACCGAGTCGGTGAGGTGGGGCAGGATCGGCATCAGGAACACCCCGACCCTGAATCCGGCGTCGCTGAGCGCGCGCACCGTGTCGAGTCGAGCCTGCGTGGACGGGGCGCCGTGCTCGATCGCCTCACGCAGCGTCTCGTCGAACATCGCGATCGACAGCTGCACGTCCACGGGAACGCGGGCGGCGGCCTCGACGAGCACGGGGATGTCGCGGCGGATCAGCGTGCCCTTGGTGAGCACCGAGAACGGCGTCCCCGAATCCGCCAATGCCCGGATGATCCCCGGCATCAGCCGGTACCGCCCCTCCGCGCGTTGATACGGATCCGTGTTCGTGCCGAGTGCGACCGTCTCGTGCTTCCAGGATCCGCGGCGCAGCTCCTTCTCGAGGGTCTCGACCACGTTCACCTTGACCACGATCTGCGAGTCGAAGTCGCGCCCCGCGTCCAGGTCGAGATAGGTGTGCGTCCCCCGGGCGAAGCAGTTGTGGCTGATCACGCCGTTGGCGATGAAGTCGCCGGTGCCCGTCGTGATGTCGAGCAGGTCCTGCTCCCTGTGCAACGGCTCGATCGACACCACGCGGAGGTCCGCGACGGTCTTGACGGCGGTGCCTTCGATGTCGAGCTTTCGACTGATTGCAGGCTGCGTGACGGCGAAGAACCGCTGACGCATCGGAAGTCCCCCGACGACGCGGGCCGAACGAACTTCATTGGGGCGCGGAGGCTCGATGACGTGGGGGATCTGCCAGGCGGTCATCGCGGTCGAGAGCAGATCAAGGAACTCGGGATCCTTGTTCGCGATGCGAAGCACTCCTCGGGAGCAGCTTCCCTCGGCATCGAAGGCACCGGACAGAAAGCCTGCGCACCACTCGTGGTCAGACGGCAGCGATCCCGTCGCGATGCTCTCGATGCGATCGACCGAGTGAGCGACACCAGTGTGGATCGCGTTCATCGCACGCCTGGTCGGTGTCTCCGCGGCGAATGCGCGCTCACGGACCTCGACGCCTTCCTTGTCGAGGAAGAGACGCGAGCGTTCCAACGCTTCCGCGTCGGCCAATGCAAGCCGAAACATGTTCATCTTCCGGACCCGCTTACCGTCGTCATATGCGCGCCGGAAGACCATCCCATCGCCGCGGATCATCCCCGAGAGATACCCGAGACGGAACGACTCCCCGTCGCGGTTCGGTGCATCGACAACACCTGTGCCGAACCCCATCAGGCGGTTGTTCGTGGTGAGGTGCGGACGCTGCCCCTGCTCGGCATTCGTGACATGCTTCCACCCACGGTCCGTGAGGAACCGATGATCGCCGCTGGCGATGAGTTTGGTGCCATCGGCCAGAGTGATCCGGTATGCCTGCTTGCGCGTCGCCCACTTCGCCTGGATTCGCGTGCGGACGTATCGCCGATAGGCGCCGTTGATCTCGGTTCCGTAGATCTCATCTCCCACGTCGAGATCGCGCAGCGGCCTCTGCCGCCCGTCGCCGCAGAGGATCAACGTGTCGGGAGAGACGCAGTAGACACAGGCATGACTGCAGCCGCGATAGGGGTTGACCGTCCAGTCGAACGGCATCTTCGAGGGGCCGGGCACATGGTTCAAGGCTGACTTCGCCAGCACCTCGTGGAAGGTCATTCCGGCGAACTCGGGGGTCGTCACGGTGCGGAGGAATCCCGTGCGGTTCTCCATGCCGGGCAGCGCGAGCGCGTCCGTCTCGTCGATCCTCTGCCCTTGCCACCTCATGGCCATATTCGAACATAACAACGATAAGGAGTCAAGAAAGAATCGTGGAGAACTTCGAATGTCGCGGATGTCCAGGTCCGCCGGTGAGAATGGATCCGTGGCAGACCCGCGGCACCCGACTCGCGCGCGCCGCATGGATCCGCGTGTGACGTTCCGGCTGTTCGTCACCCTCGGGCTGGCGGTCGCGCTGATCGGCGCGCTCTGGGCCCTCGCGGACGGTTCGGCCAAGGCCGGTCCCGGAGGTCTCGCCGCGGCGGATCCGGGCCCGAAGCCGGCCGGCGTCACGATGCCCGAGGCCGCCACGAGCCTCCCGTCCGTGCAGCTGCACGCGACTCCCGCGGCGAACCCCTGTGCGCAGGCGGGCGTGCAGCAGGCCCTCGCATCCGGTGGCGACGACGCGGTCGTGGCGGCGTTCGGCGGTGGTGCCGCGTTCCGGGATGCGGTCGCCGCAGGGAACGCCCCGTGCATAGACCTGGCGGACCCGAACCGGGACTGGGTCGTCGTCAACAAGACCCGGCCGCTCAACCCGGTGACCTTCGCGCCCACATCCTTCGGGGATCCGGCGCTCACCGTCGACGGAGCGGGATCGCTGCGCTCCGACACGTCTCACGCCCTGGACCAGCTCTCGGCCGCGGCGAACGCGGCCGGTGTCGGTTCGATCGCGCTCGCCAGCGGCTATCGCTCCTACGACACCCAGGTGCAGACTTACTCGGGGCAGATCGCCCAGTACGGCCAGGCGCAGGGCGATGCGCTCTCCGCCCGTCCCGGCCACAGCGAGCATCAGACCGGGCTCGCGGCCGATGTGGTCTCGTGCGCGGCCGGCTGCGGCGACATCGACTCCTTCGGGGGCACAGCTGCCGGCGCCTGGGTCGCCGCGAACGGCTGGCAGTACGGCTTCATCGTCCGCTACGTCGCCGGGCAGACCCCGGTGACCGGATACGATCCCGAGCCGTGGCATCTCCGCTACGTCGGCGTGCCCCTCGCGACGGCCTATCACGACGGGGGCTACGCCACCCTCGAGCAGTTCTTCGGACTCGCCGCGGCTCCCGCATACGTCGGCTGATCGACCTCCTCCGTGCATGCCGTCACGCCTGCGGGCGCGACCGCGCAGGCGTGATCCCCTCGATTTCCGCACCGCTGGAGCGATTGCACAAATCGTGACACCGAGTCTCACGATCCGTGGGATGCATTCCCACAATCTGCGCCGAGATCCGCGAATTCCCGCGTAGGATCGCGAGAGCGAAGACGCACACACGATCTGGAGGAGCGCGATGGAACGCGACATCTACGACGAGGATCACGAGGCCTTCCGCGGCCTGGTCAAGGACTTCATCGGCCGCTACGTCACGAACGAGGCCATCGAGCGCTGGGAGGCGGCGGGCGAGATCGATCGCGCGACCATGCTCGCGGCGGGCGAGGCCGGCCTGATCGGTCTCTCCGTGCCCGAGGAGTTCGGCGGCGCCGGGATGCTGCAGGACTACCGCTTCCGCACCATCGTGATGGAGGAGGTCATCGCGGCCGGCGCAGGATCGCTCGCGGGCGCCTTCGGGATCCAGGACGATCTCGCCGTGCCGTACCTCGTGCACATGGGTACGCCGGAGCAGAAGGCGAAGTGGCTGCCCCGCATGGCGACCGGCGAGGTGCTCGGCGCGCTCGCGATGACCGATCCCGGTGCGGGGTCCGACCTGCGCGGCATCAAGACCAACGCGAAGAAGGTCGACGGCGGGTACATCCTCAACGGCGCGAAGACGTTCATCTCCTCGGGGACCACGGCGGACATCGTCGTGACCTTCGTGAAGACCGGTGAGGGCAACCGGCCCGACGCCTTCAGCCTGCTGATCGTCGAGAAGGGCATGGCGGGCTTCGACCAGGGCAAGAAGCTCAGCAAGATGGGCTTCCACGGCTGGGACACGGCAGAGCTCAGCTTCACCGACGTCTTCATCCCCGACGAGAACCTCATCAGCGGCAAGGAGGGGCAGGGATTCATCCAGCTGATGATGAACCTCCCGCTCGAGCGCCTGTCGATCGGTGTCGCCGCCGCTGCCGCGGCCGAGGCCGCCACGAACTGGACCATCGCCTACACGAAGGATCGCGAGGCGTTCGGAGAGCGCATCGCCGACTTCCAGAACACCCGCTTCCGCCTCGCCGACATGGTCACCACCACCGAGGTGATGTGGGCGTACGTCGACCGCGCGCTGCTCGCCTACAAGGACAGCAAGCTGTCGGCCGAGGACGCCGCGAAGGTCAAGTTCTGGACGACCGAGCGCGAGTGGGAGGTGCTCGACACGGGTGTCCAGCTGCACGGTGGCTACGGCTACATCATGGAGTACCCGATCGCGAAGGCGTTCACCGACGCCCGCGTGCACCGCATCTACGGCGGCACGAACGAGATCATGCGCGATCTCGTCGGCCGTCAGATCGCCGGCAAGCGCTGATCGCCTGACGCCTCACGGTACGCCCTCGGATCTTCGGATCCGGGGGCGTCTCCGCTGCCTGCAGGATCGTCCTCCGCCTGCTCGCCGTGGCAGGAAGGGGGCGAGCCGGCTGAACGGTCGCTCAGCTCGGAATCGCGAGGATGACGTTCGAGGCCTTGAACATGGCGGTGCTGGCGGCGCCGACCTCGAGACCCATCTCGTCGACGCTCTCGTTGGTGATCACGGCGGTGATCACCACATCGCCCGAGGTGACGTCGACGGCGGAGTTCACGGAGCCGCGGTCGAGTCTGCTGACGGTGCCGACGAACTGATTGCGTGCCGAGAACCGGTAGCCCTCCGTGTCCGTGGCCAGGATCACCCACGGGGCTTTGGTCAAGGCCACCACCTCGGAGCCGATCGCGAGGCCGAGGCGCTCGGCGCTGTTGCGGGTGACCATGGCGGCGATCGTGCGACCGTCGGGCAGCGTCACCTCCACCTCGTCGTTGACGGTGCCGACGGCGATCCCGGAGACGGATCCGGTGAAGCGGTTGCGCGCAGAGGTCTTCATGGGGGCGACCATACCCGCGTTCCGATCCCGCGCCGAATCCTTCCGCGGACGCGGAGATCGGGGCGTTTCCGGGCCGGAATCGCGGGGCGTCCGACGGTCGTCGATGGTTATCCACAATCGCGGATCCGGCGCAGTTCCGCACCGGTTGCGTGATCGGCCGGTCACCGGTCCCG
The DNA here is from genome assembly GCF_021341785.1 of Microbacterium sp. Au-Mic1. Classification (GTDB taxonomy): domain Bacteria; phylum Actinomycetota; class Actinomycetes; order Actinomycetales; family Microbacteriaceae; genus Microbacterium. Next base: position 33,504 of record NZ_JAJTTF010000013.1, on the reverse strand, counting down.
CCGGACGAGCAGGCTGACCGCATGAACCCCGACACTCTGCGCGACCACGTGCTCACCGGCGACGACGACCTCCGCGATGCGTTGGAGCTGCTGCTCCAACGGGCGAACCAGCGGCAGTTCTGGCTGCTCTTCATCGACGGCCGGGGACGGCTCGGCGAGCCGCTCATGCCGATGGCCGACTATCCGGCAGATCCGCTCGAGGTGGTGTCGATCGATGAACTCGGCGACGTCGCCCAGGCGCATGTGCTCGCGCACCGGATCGGGATGCTCCGCGAGCTCACCGGCAATGCGGCCGTCGTGCTCGTGTGGGAGCGGATCGGCGACGCGACCGTCGGCGGCGAGGACGACGATGTGCGGCTCTGGGCCCGGGCGCTGCGGCGGCAGACGTCATCGCTCGGCATCCCCCTCCGGGCGCAGTTCCTGCTGCACGACCGCGGCGTGCGCCAGCTGCATGCCGATGACTGGGCTTGAGAGGTGCTGACACGGTCGAAGCGGATCATCCCGCGAAGCCCCTGGTGTCGGGGCGCCCGGCTGTCCTGGCGCCTGCCTGACGGACGAAACCCCCGGATCCTCGGATCCGGGGGTTTCGTCATGCGGTGGGCGAGAGGTCGGCTCGGGGATGAGGGGGTCGCTCGCGCCATCGAACCCGTCGGCGCCGCGGACGGATCTGACGCTGATCCAGGAATGAGCGGTGCGGCTGATGGGAGCCGCCAGAACCGGGGAGAAAAAAGTTCGGTATTCAGTGTTGCTATGTACCGGTACTCAGTGTTACTGTCTACCGGTAGTCAACATCACTGAGTAGAAGAAGGAGGCGATCGCGATGGCGAGTCAGATGACCGAGATGCTCAAGGGCACTCTCGAGGGGATCGTCCTGGCGATCCTGGCCGAGCGATCGGCTTACGGATACGAGATCACCACGCGGCTGCGGGACGGAGGGTTCTCCGACATCGCGGAGGGCACCGTCTACGCGCTGCTGGTGCGGATCGAGCAGCGGGGCCTCGTGGATGTGGAGAAGGTCCCGTCCGAGAAGGGGCCGCCGCGCAAGGTGTACTCGCTCAACACGCAGGGGCGGGATCAGCTCGCCGAGTTCTGGAGGACCTGGAGCTTCCTCGCAGAGCACATCGAACAGCTCCGCCACACCTCCCACATCAGCACGACCGACACGAACGAAGGAGCCTGACATGGCCGCCAAGTGGATCGAAGCCCTCACCGGGTCCCTCGAGCAGAAGAAGCAGTACCGGCAGTACAAGGCCCGTATCGAGGCCCTCGCCCAGCCCTACGGCACCGTCGCCAAGGCAACGGATCGCTACCTCATGCTCGCCGGCGGCATCGTCGACGGCGACACCATGGTGACGATGCTCAGCGACCTCGCCGACCTCTGGGAGCGCGCGGCCGCCGACGGCACCCCGGTGCGCGACATCGTGGGCGACGACCCGGCGGAGTTCGCCGAGACGTTCGCCCGTGCCTACAACGGCAAGGTGTGGCTGGACAAGGAGCGCACCCGCCTCAACAAGGCGATCGACGACGTCGCAGGAAAGGAGAACTGATCATGACCACCCTCACCGCCCCCGCGATCCGCGTGCGGGGCATCACCAAGGCGTTCAAGGACCTGCAGGTCCTGCGCGGCGTCGACTTCGAAGTCGAACGGGGCAGCATCTTCGCCCTGCTCGGCTCGAACGGCGCCGGCAAGACCACGCTCGTGCGGATCCTGTCGACGCTGCTGAAGGCCGACGGCGGAGCCGCCACCGTCCAGGGCTTCGACGTCGCCTCGGCGCCGAACGACGTCCGCGACGCGATCAGCCTCACCGGCCAGTTCGCCGCGGTCGACGAGATCCTCACGGGACGCGAGAACCTCGTGCTCGTCGCGAAGCTGCGGCACCTGAAGGATCCCGGATCCGTCGCCGACGAGCTGCTGGCACGGTTCTCGCTCACCGACGCCGGAGGGCGTCGCGCGGGCACCTACTCCGGCGGCATGCGCCGCCGGCTCGACATCGCGATGAGCCTGATCGGCAATCCGCCGGTGATCTTCCTCGACGAGCCGACCACGGGTCTCGACCCGCAGGCGCGGATCGAGGTGTGGGACACCGTCAAGGAGCTCGCGAACGGCGGCACCACCGTGCTGCTCACCACGCAGTACCTCGACGAGGCGGAGCAGCTGGCCGACCGGATCGCGATCCTGCACGAGGGCACGATCATCCAGAACGGCACGCTCGCCGAGCTCAAGCGGCTCCTGCCGCAGGCGAAGGTCGAGTACGTCGAGAAGCAGCCCACCCTCGAGGAGGTCTTCCTCGCCCTGGTCGGCCCGTCCGCGGGTTCCGCGACCACCCCTGATTCCACGAAGGAGGCAGTGAAATGACCAGCCACGTCCTGAGTGACACCGGTACGCTCACCGGCCGCTCGCTCAAGCACATCCTGCGCAGCCCCGACACGATCATCACCACCGCGGTAACTCCGATCGCGCTCATGCTGCTGTTCGTCTACGTCCTCGGCGGGGCGATCCACACCGGATCCGACCAGTCGTACATCGACTACATGCTGCCGGGCATCCTGCTCATCACGATCGCGTCCGGCATCGCGTACACCTCGTACCGGCTGTTCCTGGACCTGCAGGGCGGCATCTTCGAGCGCTTCCAGTCCATGCCGATCGCCCGATCGAGCGTGCTCTGGGCGCACGTGCTCACCTCGCTCGTCGCGAACATCGTGTCCGTGGCGATCGTGGTCGGCGTCGCGTTCGCGCTGGGCTTCCGCACCGGGGCCTCGGTCGGGGCATGGCTGGCCGTGGTCGGGATCCTCATCCTGTTCACCCTGTCGCTGACCTGGCTCGCCGTGATCGCGGGTCTGAGCGCCAAGACCGTGGACGGCGCGAGCGCCTTCAGCTACCCGCTCATCTTCCTGCCGTTCATCAGCTCGGCGTTCGTGCCCACCTCATCGATGCCGGGTCCGGTGGCCTGGTTCGCCGAGTACCAGCCGGTGACGTCGATCGTGAACACCATCCGTGCGCTGTTCAACGAGCAGCCGGTGGGATCCAGCATCTGGATCGCCCTCGCCTGGATGGTCGGGATCCTCGTGGTCGCCTACGGCTTCGCGATCGCCATCTACAAGAAGAAGATCAGCTGAGCGGGCTCGATGCCTGAGTCCGCTGCCGGTCCGAACCGGATCGAACCGCCTTCGGCGCCCCGTGCGCCCGGAGGCGGTTCGAGGCGGTTCGGGAGGGAATCAGCCCAGCGGTTCCGCCGCCGTCTCGCGCGCCGCGCGGGAGGCGGGAGAGGACGAGCCGATCCGCCAGTAGCCGCAGAAGCTGACCTGCCCCTTGTCGACGCCGCGCTCGCCGACCAGAAGCTTGCGCGCACCGGAAGCCAGCGCCTGCTCTCCCGCGGCATAGGCGTGGAACGGCGCCTCGGGGAGAGCCAGATCGCGCAGTGCCGCCAGAGCGAGCACGCCGGGCCGGTCGGAGGGCGCGCGCACGAACCACTGCACGTCGATGCCGTCGGGGTGCGGGAAATCCAGCGCGTCCTCCGCGGACGGCGCCTCGAGCAGCACGGATCCGGTCGCGTGCGCGGGCAGCGACGCGCAGATCGCGGCGATCGCGGGCAGAGCAGTCTCATCGCCGACGAGCACCACCCGGTCCGTGCCGCGCTCGGGATTGAAGGTGAGCCCCTCATCGATCACGAGCACGTGCTCGCCTGGACGGCAGGTCTCGGCCCACCGTGAGGCCGGGCCCGCGGTGCCGTCGGCGGCGGAGCCGTGCAGCACGAAGTCCACGTCGAGCTCTGCCTCGGCCTCGGCCGCGGCAGGGCGGAACGCACGCACGCTGTAGTTGCGCATGACCGGGCGCTCGCCGTCGGGGATCCGGAGGAACTTCAGGTACCCGAGGGTGTGGTTGGCCTTGGCCGGCACTCGGCTCAGCGCCGCCTCGCCGCCGACAGGCAGGAAGAGCCGGAACCATTGGTCGAAACCCATCGGGGTGAACCGTTCGATCTCACCGGCGCCGAGGGTGACGCGGATCCAGTGCGGGGCGAGCCGCTCGGTCCGCAGCACGGTGAGGGGGACGAGCCCGGCCGAGGCCGGCTTGACCATCTTGCTGTATGCCATCGGGAACCTTTCATCTGTGTTTCGAAGTGCGCAAATGGCTCCGAAATCGCGGTGCATGGAGTCATTTGCGCGCTTCGAATCCGGATCATGTCAGGACCAGGAGAGCCGCGGAGGCGGCGAGCATCAGGATCAGGAAGAGGAGGTCGCGCGCGCGGAACGGCACCTCGTGCCGCTCGGTGCGGGTGGGATGCGCGCCGAAGGCGCGCGAGTCCATGGCCAGCGCCACCCGCTCGGCATGCCGGATCGCGCTCGCCAGCAGCGGCACGATGTAGCCCCAGCCGCGTGCGACCCGGGCGAACGGGCCGCGCCCGCCATGCGTGCCGCGCACCCGGTGCGCCGCCCGGATCACGCTCAGCTCGTAGCCGAAGCGCGGCACGAACCGGTAGGCCGCGAGCGCCGTGTAGCCGATCCGGTACGGGATCCGCAGCTGCTGCACGCCCGCACGCACCACGTCCGGCCCGGTCGTGGTGAGGCCGGAGATGAGCGAGAGCGCGAGGATCGCCGCCAGCCGCAGTCCCGTCGCGAACCCGGCCTCGAGCGCGCCGGCGTGCAGCTGCCATGCGCCGATCTGCAGCACGGCGGGGGTCGCGGCGACCTGTGCCGGATCCGTCCACAGCGCCATGGACAGTCCCAGCACGAGGATCCCCGCGGGGATCGCGAGCAGCAGTACCGCCCAGATGCGCGCGGTCAGTCGCGCGCCCGTCAGCAGCACCATGTAGGCGAGCACCAGGAATGCGAGCGGCGTCGCGAGGTCCCGCACGAACAGCAGCAGCGCCATCGCGGGCAGCACCGCTCCGAGCTTGGCGAGCGGGTTCAGGCCGTGCAGCCAGGCGCGCGCCGGTGCCGACGGCTGCTCGGCGTACGGGGCCGTCGGGGCCGTCGGGGAGGGGTGATCCGGCGGGGTCGCCTGAGCTGATTCCGCCGCCGAGGCCGGTGGGGCCTGGGTCGTCTCTGCGCGGGGTGCTCCGGCGACGGCCGCGTCCTCGTCGGCGAGCAGCCGGCGCAGCGCCGGCGGGACCGCCGCGTATGCCGTCGGAAGCGGCATCAGGCCATCGCGCACGAGCGCCGGGGTGGGGCCGGCGGCAACGACCGCGCCGCCCTCGACGAGCACCGTGTGGGTCGTATGTCGCACCACCAGGTCGAGGTCGTGCGTCACGAGCACGATCGTCGTGCCGTTGGCGCGGAGCTCTCGGAACAGAGCGAGCAGCTCGTCGGTGCGGCGCAGATCCTGACCGAACGTCGGCTCGTCGAGCACGAGGATGCGGGGGCGCGTGATGAGCGCGGTGCCCACCGAGAGCCGGCGCTTCTCGCCGCCCGAGAGCAGGTACGGGTGCGTGGCGGCCTTGTCCGCGAGGCCGAAGCGATCGAGCATCGCCCCGACGCGCTCGGCGATCTCCTCGGGCGGGGTGCGACGCAGCCGAAGGCCATGCGCCAGCTCGTCGAACACCGTGTGCGCGATGAACTGGTGCTCCGGGTTCTGGAACACGAAGCCGATGTGCGCGGCCAGGGTGCGCGGTGACGCGGTCGCCGGGTCGAGGCCCAGGAGCCGGACACGCCCACGCGGCGGTGGCACCACTCCGGCCAGTGCCTGCACGAGCGTCGACTTGCCCGCGCCGTTCGGCCCGATCACGGCCGTGATCGACGCGGGCGCGATGTCGAGGTCGATACCGCGCAGGATCGGCGTTCGCCCGCGGGCGACGTCCAGGCCGCGCACGGCGATGACCGGCTCCGGCGCATCGACGGGATGAGGCTCCGCAGATCCGGTCGTGAGAACGCCGGATCCGGGTCGTGCTGCCGGAATCGACGGGGTCTCGGACATCGGCGCGTCCGCCCCCAGAGTCCGCAGCGCCGCCGCGAGCTCCGTGGCCGTGAGCGGAAGGGGGGCGATCGGATCCGTCCCGAGCGACGGCAGCCCCTCGTTCAGCCGCCGCGCGGCGAGGGCGGCCGTGGGAAGGCGCACGCCGAGCGCCACCAGCTCGTCGGCGTGCTCGCGCAGAATCGACGCGGCGGGGCCGTCGAAGGCGACCCTTCCGTCGTCGTCGAGCACGATGGCGCGCGTCGCGAAGCCGGCCTCGACCGTGCTCCGCGGGCTCAGGAACCACTCCGCGTCGAGGTCGTGCTCGACGAGGACGATCGCGCGCGTCGGCCCGGCGAGGCTCGCGAGCGCCGCATGCACCTCGGCGGTGCCGGACGGGTCGAGGTTCGCCGTGGGCTCGTCCAGGATGAGCACCGGGGCGGACGTCGCGAGTGCGGCGGCGATCGCCAGACGCTGCTTCCCTCCGCCGGACAGACGGTCGGGGTTCTCGTCGCGGCGCTCCCACAGGCCCATGCGGCGGAGGGCGTGCTCGGTGCGTTCCAGCACCTCGTTCACGGGCAGGCACAGATTCTCGAGCGCGAACGCCGTTTCGTCCAGGACGGATCCGGTGACGATCTGCGCATCCGGATCCTGGAACACGGTGCTGACATCCCGGCTCAGCTCGGCGACGGGCGTGGTGGCGGTCTCATGGCCGCGGACCGCGACGGTGCCGGTGATCTCGGCGTCGAGCGAGTGCGGGATCAGCCCGCCGAGCGCGAGCGCGAGCGTGGACTTGCCGGATCCGGACGGGCCCAGGAGGAGAACGACCTCGCCGGCGTTCACATCGAAGGAGACGTCGCGGACCGCGGGATCGCCCGCGCCGCGATGCGTGACCGTGAGATCGCGCACGCGCAGAAGCGGGGCGGAGGGCATGGGATTCCGTTCGGGAAGGGCTGCTTAGGCAAGCCTAACCTAGTGGGGCTGGAACCCTCGGGGTGCAGAGCGTCGGCCAGCGACGTCGGCGAAAGGTCGACGCCGTGCGGGGGCGCTCGCGAGGGGGCGCGCTCAGTGCGGGGCGACGCCGGCGCGACGCAGCGAGATGCCGATGCGCAGGCCGATCGCGGTCCAGGCGATCGGGCCGAGTACGGCCAACGGGAGGTAGATGATCCGCGCCCAGAGCGGCAGCTTCTCCAGATCGACGACGAACCACACCACGACCGCGATGATCACGCCGATGATCGCCGCCGAGACGAAGAACCTCCAGGCACCCCAGGCGCGATACCGGGTGAGGGCGGCGACGCCCTCCTGGATGAGACCGAACAGCAGCGCGGTGCCGAGGAAGCGCGGGAACCAGATCGGGTTGAAGGCGCTCGCGACGAGCGCGGCGAGCACATGCGTGAGGAGTGCGACCAGCGGCCGGCGCAGCACCTCCTGCGCGATGATCCCCGGCAGCACATGCGAACCCAGAACCAGGCCGTAGGCGAACGGCGCGCCGGCGATCACGGGGATCGTCACCCAGCCGGCCGCGGCGCCGAGCAGGCCCGTGGCGACCCCGATGGCGGCGCAGACGAGCAGGATCCGCGTGGGCAGCGGGGAGCGGGCGGGCACCCGTCCAGCGTACCGGCGCTCCCGGGCGGATCGGCCGGGAGCGCTCCCGGTCAGATCCTCCGGCGCCGTGGCATGAGGTGCACGGGCGGGATCGGCGGAGCAGGCACCCGCTCGTCGCCGTGACCGACGACGTGACCGAACCGGTCGGATCCGGCTTCCCAGTCCTCGCGCGCCTGCGCGATCTCCTCGTGGCTGCGGGCGGCGAAGTTCCACCACATCACGAGGTCCTGTTCGAAGGGCTCGCCGCCGAGGAGGAAGAGCAGCGCCCCGCTCTCGCTCGACACGGTGACGCCCTCGCGGGAGTCGCCGAGGAACAGCACGTCGTCCGTGGAGAGCGCGGTCTCGGCCAGGTCGGATCCGGAGACACGGGCGTCGCCCTCGACGAGCAGCAGACCGTGCTCCCAGGCCGGATCGAACGGCAGCACGACGGATGTGCCGCGCTCGAGGCGGATCTCCGCACCCACGATCGGCGTATAGGCCGTCGCGGGCGAGTCGACGCCCGCATAGGAGCCCATCACCACGGTGACGTCGACGTCGGATCCGGTCTCGGCGGGAAGCGTCAGACCCGGCAGCGACAGGTGCTGTTCGAAGCCGGGCGCACCGGTGGCGGCGCCGTCGGGCAGCACCACCCAGAGCTGCAGCGCGTCGAGCGGGCCGGCCTCCTCGCCCACCGAGTACTCGGAATGCGCGATGCCCTGCCCGGCGGTCATGAGATTCAGCTGCCCGCGGCGCAGCACGACATCGCTGTCGATCGTGTCGCGATGCCGGATCTCGCCGACCAGCGGCCATGTCACGGTCTGCAGGCCGATGTGCGGATGCGGCTCCACGCGCATGCGCACCTCGGCGGGGCCGAACCGGTCCAGGAAGCACCAGGCGCCGATCGTGGGCACGTCCTTGCTGGGCAGCACGCGCAGCACGTTCATCGCGCGCACGCCGCCGAGCGGAACCTCGCGCGCCTCGAGCACGGCCGCGCGCGGACCGTGCATGCTCATGCCGACCCGTCCGGGGCCGTCGGGAAACGCACCTTCGCGCCCGGGACATCATGCGTGCGGAGGTACTTGTTGATGTAGGGGCAGTACGGCACGATCGTGTCGCCGGTGGCGACCGCATCGGCCAGCGCGCCGGCGGCGAGCTGCGACGCGAGACCCTGGCCCTGGAACGCCGGATCCACCTCCGTGTGGATGAACAGGATCATCCCGGGGCGGCGCTGGAACTCGGCGAACCCCGCGAGCGCGCCGTCGCTGGTGATCTCGTAGCGCGACTCGGCCTCGTTCAAGCTCACGGCGATCTCGGGCATCGTGCTCCTTCGTGCGGTGCGGCGGTTCGGATCCAACCTACGCCCGGACGCGCGCGCCGGGGCGGAGCGCGCCCGGGGGCCGTGGAGCGAGGACGCGCGCAGCGCGAGAGAGCGTCCCATCCCGGGGTCGTTGAGCGAGGACGCGCGCAGCGCGACCGAGACGAAACGCTGTGCCCTCGCGAGGCCGCGGCCTGTGGACAGCGGCCTCCGGTGTCGGCTCCGCTCGTTACGCTGGACGCATGCCCCAGAACGATCCGCGCGACCCGTATGCGGATCTGCCGTGGTCCGATGCGCCGCTGGACGACCCGTACGCCGACGTGCCGTACGCGGACGAGCCCTGGGAAGCGGCACCCCCGCCCGAGGAGGGCGAGTGGGCGGGTACCCCGGGGGTCGTTCCGCAGGGGAGCTTCCCCGTTCCGGCGGCGACGGGCGCTCCGGCACCGAGCAAGTACCCCACGCCCCTGGCCGCGCTCACCGCGGTCTACGGCTACGACGCGTTCCGCGGAGACCAGGCCGCGATCATCGATCAGATCGTGGGCGGTGGCGACGCCGTCGTGCTCATGCCCACGGGTGGCGGCAAGAGCCTCTGCTACCAGATCCCCGCGCTCGTCCGTGCCGGCACGGGGCTCGTGGTCAGCCCGCTCATCGCGCTCATGCATGACCAGGTCGACGCGCTGCGCGCCAACGGCGTGCGCGCCGCGTACCTGAACTCCACGCAGACGTCCGCCGATCGGGCCGACGTCGAGCGGGCGTACCTCGCGGGCGATCTCGATCTCCTCTACGTCGCCCCCGAGCGGCTCTCGAACGCGCAGACCCTGGGGCTGCTGCAGCGCGGAACCCTCAGCGTGATCGCGATCGACGAGGCGCACTGCGTGTCGCAGTGGGGGCACGACTTCCGCCCGGACTACCTCGCCCTCGGCGGGCTCGCCGAGGGCTTCCCGGGCGTGCCCCGCATCGCGCTCACGGCCACCGCCACCCGCGAGACGCACCGCGAGATCACCGAGCGACTGCACCTGCCACAGGCGAAGCACTTCGTCGCGAGCTTCGACCGGCCCAACATCCAGTACCGCATCGAGCCCAAGGTCGACGTCCGCAAGCAGCTGGTGGCCTTCATCCGCTCGCAGCCGGAGGGGTCGGCCGGCATCGTCTATGCGCTCAGCCGCTCCTCCGTGGAGCAGACGGCCGAGTACCTCAGCGCGCAGGGCCTCGACGCGATCCCGTACCACGCCGGGCTCGACGCGGGCACGCGCGCGGCGCACCAGTCCCGGTTCCTCCGCGAGGACGGCGTGATCGTCGTCGCCACGATCGCGTTCGGCATGGGCATCGACAAGCCGGATGTGCGCTTCGTCGCGCACGTCGATCTGCCGAAGTCCGTGGAGGGCTACTACCAGGAGACCGGTCGCGCGGGTCGCGATGGCGACCCCTCGGTGGCATGGATGGCCTACGGCCTGGGCGACGTGGTGCAGCAGCGCCGCTTCATCCAGCAGGGCGAGGGCGACCGTGCGATCAAGCAGCGGCAGAATCAGCACCTCGACGCGATGCTCGCGCTGTGCGAGACCGTCGACTGCCGCCGGCAGAACCTGCTCGGCTACTTCGGCCAGGCCTCCGGGCCGTGCGGCAACTGCGACACCTGCCTCACCCCGCCGGACAGCTGGGACGGACTCGTCCCCGCGCAGAAGCTGCTGTCCACGATCGTGCGGCTGCAGCGCGAGCGCAGGCAGTCGTTCGGCGCGGGCCATCTCATCGACATCCTCCGCGGCGCCTCCACGGAGAAGATCCGCAAGTTCCGGCACGACGAGCTCGCGACGTACGGGATCGGATCCGATCTCGCCGACGCGCAGTGGCGCTCCGTCGTGCGGCAGCTTCTCGCACAGGGGCTCATGCAGGCGCAGGGCGAGTACGGCACGCTCGCGGTCAGCGAGGCGAGCGGCGGGGTGCTGGCGGGGACGACGCCTGTGAAGCTGCGGCACGACGTGGTCACCCGTGCGGGATCCTCCGGGGGTGGGCGCTCCGCGAAGAGGAGCGCCGCGGAGGCACTCGCCGAGGGCGATCGCGACCTGTTCGAGGCGCTGCGGGCGTGGCGGGCGCAGACCGCACGCGAGCAGGGCGTGCCCGCGTACGTCGTGTTCGGCGACGCCACGCTGCGCGCGCTCGCCGAGCATCGCCCCGCGCAGGCCTCGGATCTGGTCGGCATCAGCGGCATCGGAGAGAAGAAGCGCGAGGCGTACGGCGCGGCCGTGCTCGACGTCATCGCGGCCGCGGGCTGATCCTCACGTCCGGTGCGGTCCGTGCGCGGTGTCGCGGCGCGCGCGACCCGCGTGTCCGCCATCTCGGATCCCAGACGAGCGGTCCGACACGAGGCGATCGGATCCGCCCGCGGAGTGGCACGATGGGAGTCCGACGGGGCCCGCGAGACGGAACCCGCCCGCTCCACACGTCGTGATCGACGCCGATCGCGACGGCTCGCCATATCCCGGCGGGACCCTGGCAGCCGGTGCGCTGACGACCTCAGTGCCCGAGCCAGCCGATGCACGCGCCGCCCTCGGCGCTCCCGCCGGAAGGGAATCCGCCGATGACCAGCACGATCGACACCCCGAACGCACCGGGCATGCCGGCGAGCACCTGGCGGCTGCGCAGCGACGCCTGGGAGTTCCTGCGCTTCGCCGTCAAGCGGCTCGCGGTCGAAGCGGACGCACGTGACGCCGTCGCCAACCGTGACGAGATCCGGCGCTCGCTGCGGGCGCTGGAGACGATCGAGCTGTACTGGGCCGGTTTCGGGCAGCGCTACGTGCGGCACATCCGGGAGCTGATCGAACAGGACGACGCCACCTCCGCGCTGGAGCGCATCGGGCGGGTCGTGCATCGCCTCCGTGGCACGTCCGTCCCGGGCGGGTCCGATCAGGTCGTCGACGAGGCCGACCTCGCCGAGCTGCAGGACGATGCGGATCCGCGCACGCGGTTCGAGGTGCTGCTGATCGACGAGACCACCCCGGCGGATCGCGACGCGATCGTGTCCGAGGGGCGACGGCTGCGCACCGACGCGGACGACTTCATCTACGACTTCGTGATCGTGCCGTCGGCCGACGACGCGATCGCGGCGCTGCTCACGAACCCGAACATCCTCGCCTGCGTCGTGCGTCCCGGATTCAGCGATCGCAGCCACCAGGTGCTCAGCGGCGACCTGCGCGAGACGATCGCGCTCGCGCACGATCAGGCGGCGACGGCGCCCGCGGCGGCGCGCAGCTCGATCCCCTCGGTGCAGCGCGTGCTGCGCCTCGCCGACACCCTGCACGCCCTGCGGCCGGAGGTCGATCTGTACCTGGTGGCGGGCGCGCACATCGAGGACCTGGCGGGGGCGCTGACCCATCGGTTCCGGCGGGTGTTCCGACGCGAGGATCAGCTCGAGCTGCATCTGTCGCTGCTGCGCCGGGTCTCGCACCTCTACGACGCGCCGTTCTTCGCGGCGATCCAGAACCACGCCCGCCGCCCGGTCGGGGTGTTCCACGCCCTGCCGGTGGGGCGAGGCGGATCCGTCGTCACCTCGAAGTGGATCCGCGACCTCGCCGACTTCTACGGCATGAACCTCCTGCTCGCCGAGACGTCGGCGACGTCCGGCGGGCTGGACTCGCTGCTCGCACCGACCGGGGCGATCAAGAAGGCGCAGGATCTGGCGGCTCGGGCCTTCGGGGCGCAGCGCACCTTCCTCGTCACCAACGGCACGTCCACGGCGAACAAGATCGTGCATCAGGCGCTGGTGGAGCCGGACGACGTCGTGCTCGTCGACCGCAACTGCCACAAGTCGCACCATCACGCGCTCATGCTGACCGGCGGGCGCACCGCCTATCTCGAGGCGTACCCGCTCGACGACTTCGCGTTCTACGGGGCGGTGCCGCTGGAGCGGATCAAGCGGCTGCTCCTCGACTACCGTGCCGCGGGCCGACTGCACGAGGTGCACATGATCACGCTGACGAACTGCACGTTCGACGGCATCGTGTACGACCCGGACCGGGTGATGTCGGAGTGCCTCGCGATCAAGCCCGACCTGGTGTTCCTCTGGGACGAGGCCTGGTTCGCGTTCGCGGCGTTCCACCCGGTGACCCGGCAGCGCACCGCGATGGCGTCGGCCAAGCGCCTCGAGGAGCGGCTGCGCTCGTCCGCGCACGCGGCGGCGTACCGTGCGCAGCGCGCGAGGCTGTTCGATGCGGACTCGGGGGAGCCGCAGGACGACGAGGCGTGGATGCGGGAGGAGCTGATCCCCTCGCCCGACGCGCGCATCAGGGTCTATGCGACCCAGTCGACGCACAAGACGCTGACCGCGCTCCGCCAGGGCTCCATGATCCACGTCTACGACCAGGACTGGGCGCTCGAGGCGGAGTACGCGTTCCACGAGGCGTTCATGACGCACACCTCGACCTCGCCGAACTACCAGATCCTCGCCTCGCTCGACCTCGGCCGGCGCCAGGTCGAGCTCGAGGGCTTCGAGCTCGTGCAGCGCCAGCTCGACCTCGCGACCAGCCTCGCCCAGTCCGTCGCGCGGCACCCGTTGCTGCGTCGCACCTTCCGCGTGCTCACGATGCGCGACCTGATCCCGGCGGACTATCGCCGCAGCACCCGGCCGATGCCGCTGCGGGACGGCCTCGCCGCGATGTGGCGGGCGTGGCGCGACGACGAGTTCGTGATCGACCCGAGCCGGGTCACGATCGAGATCACGCGCACGGGCGTCGACGGCGACACCTTCAAGCACACGCACCTCATGGATCAGTACGGGATCCAGGTCAACAAGACCAGCCGCAACACGGTGCTGTTCATGACGAACATCGGCACCTCGCGCAGCGCGATCGCGTATCTGATCGAAGTGCTCGTCAAGCTCGCCGAGCGGTTCGAGCGGGATCGTGCGACGCGCGGGCTTCCGGAGGCCCGCACCGACGACGATGCGATGCCGCCGCTGCCGGACTTCAGCGCGTTCGCGCCCGCCTATGCGCATCCCTCGGGACTGCCCGACGGCGATCTGCGCGGGGCGTTCTACGACGGACAGCGGCGGGGTCTGATCGAGTATGCGACGCCCGAGGAGCTGCGCGAGCGGGTCTCGCGCGGGGAGCGACCGGTCTCGGCGGGCTTCGTGACGCCGTACCCTCCCGGCTTCCCGGTGCTCGTGCCGGGGCAGATCGTCACGGCGGAGGTGCTCGACTTCATGGCCGCGCTCGACACCCGGGAGATCCACGGCTACGACGCTGCCCGCGGCTACCGCCTGATCCGCTGAGACCTGACGGGCGGGCGCCCGTAGCGGCTGCCCTGTCCGGGGCTGCGTCCGTGCGGCTGTGGCATCGCCACAAGCGGGTGGGCCCTCGTGGCGAGTATGCCTTGGGGGAAGTCCACAGCCGCCTTCGCTCCACGTTGTGACAGATCTACCATGAAGGCATCCCCGAAACCTCACGAGAGGATCCTCATGGTCGACGCCGCCCTTCGGACGAACGCCGCGAACAGCGCTGACAACAGCTTGGACGACACCACGACGCGCATCGACGTCGACGCGGTCGGCGATCTGCTGCTCGGCACCTGGGCGGACACCCGCCGCGAGGCGCGGGAGATGATCAAGGATCCGGCGTTCTGGCGCGATGACTCGCTCGGCAAGGACGAGCACCGCGAGCGCGTGCTGAGCCAGATGCACCTCCTGGTGCAGAACAAGGCCGTGCACCGCGCGTTCCCCAAGCGCCTCGGCGGCGAGGAGAACAACGGCGGCAACATCGCCGGGTTCGAGGAGCTCGTGTCGGCCGACCCCAGCCTGCAGATCAAGTCGGGCGTGCAGTGGGGGCTGTTCGGATCCGCCGTGCTGCAGCTCGGCACCGCCGAGCACCACGACCGCTGGCTGCCCGGGATCATGAGCCTGGAGATCCCCGGCGCGTTCGCGATGACCGAGATCGGGCACGGATCCGATGTCGCCTCGATCGGAACCACGGCGACCTACGACCCGGAGGCCGAGGAGTTCGTGATCAACACGCCGTTCCGCGCGGCGACCAAGGAGTACCTCGGCAACGCGGCGCTGCACGGCATCGCGGCGACCGTGTTCGCGCAGCTGATCACGAACGGCGTGAACCACGGCGTGCACTGCTTCTACGTCCCGCTGCGCGGCGAGGACGGGGTGGATCTGCCCGGCATCGGCCGCGAGGACGACGGCCTCAAGGGCGGCCTGAACGGCATCGACAACGGCCGGCTCAGCTTCGACCACGTGCGGATCCCGCGCACCAACCTGCTGAACCGCTACGGCGACGTCGCGGCCGACGGCACCTACTCCAGCGCCATCGACAGCCCCGGCCGCCGCTTCTTCACGATGCTCGGCACGCTGGTGCAGGGCCGGGTCTCGCTCGACGGCGCCGCGTCGTGGGCCTCGGCGCTCGGCCTGGACATCGCGATCACCTACGCCACCCAGCGCCGCCAGTTCAATGGCGTCAGCGGCGAGGAGACCACGCTGCTCGACTACGGCAAGCACCAGCGCCGCCTGCTGCCCCGCCTCGCCACCACGTACGCGCAGCTGTTCGCGCACGACGAGTTCCTGCAGAAGTTCGACGGCGTCTTCTCCGGACGCACCGACACCCCGCAGGACCGAGAGGACCTGGAGACCCTCGCCGCGGCGCTCAAGCCGCTCTCCACCTGGCACGCGCTGGACACGCTGCAGGAGTGCCGCGAGGCGTGCGGCGGCGCGGGCTTCATGTTCGAGAACCGCTTCGTGGGCCTCCGCGCCGACCTCGACATCTACGTCACCTTCGAGGGCGACAACAACATCCTGCTGCAGCTGGTCGGCAAGCGCCTGCTCACAGATTTCGCCCGGCAGTTCAAGGGCGCCGACGCCAAGACGCTCGCGAAGTACGCCGTCGGGCAGACCGCGGGTCGGGTGTTCCACGGCGCGGGTCTGCGCCAGTTCGGGCAGGCCGTCGCGGATCTCGGATCCACGGCGCGATCGGTCGAGAACGGCCTGCGCGCCGAGCAGCAGCACGAGCTGCTGACCGATCGCGTGCAGCAGATGGTCGCGGACATCGCGGGACGCCTACGCGCGGCCGGCAAGGACAAGGTGCTCGGCGAGAAGCTGTTCAACGAGAACCAGGCCGAGCTCATCGAGGCGGCGCGCGCACACGGCGAACTGCTGCAGTGGGAGGCGTTCACCGACGCCCTGGGCCGCATCGAGGACGAGGACAGCAAGACGGTGCTGACCTGGCTGCGCGACCTGTTCGGTCTGCAGCTCGTCGAGAAGCACCTCGCCTGGTACCTCATCAACGGCCGGCTCTCGGCGCAGCGCGCCGCCTCGGTCTCTCGTTACATCGACCGGCTCTGCGCCCGCCTGCGTCCGCACGCGCTCGACCTGGTGAAGGCGTTCGGCTACGAGCCCGAGCACCTGCGTGCACCGCTCGCCTCGGGCGCGGAGCAGATCCGTCAGGACGAGGCCCGCGCCTACTACGCCGACCTCCGGGCGTCGGGCGAGGCGCCCGTCGACGAGAAGGCGCTGAAGAAGGCCCGCCAGCTGTAACTCCCGCTCGGGGTCGTTGAGCGAGCACTGAGCGCAGCGAGGAGCGAGACGAAACGCGGTGCCCTTGTGAGAGAGCACCGCGTTTCGTCTCCGTCGCCTTCGGCGTCGTCGCTCATCGACCCCTTCGCGTCAGGCCCCGGCGACGCGCTGCGCCAGGTGGTCCGCGAGCGGCGCGTCGGTGCCGAGCACCACGCGCACGGTGGCGCCGTCATGGTCGCGGGCGCCGAGGCGCTGGCCGCGCAGGTCGAAGACCGTCTGTCCGCGCCCGGGGCCGTCGGTCGTGTCGACCAGGGCGGGCACCGCGGGCGCGACTGTCGGGAGCACGCGGCCGACCGCGATCGCCGCGGCGAGCGGATCGTGCAGGGCGCTGCAGCGACGGCCGTAGGTCGCGCGGTAGAACTCCATGTAGAAGTCGAGCATCGCCGCGACCGCACGCGCCACGGGGGAATCCGACGCGGCCAGCAGGTCGCGGTGCGCCTCCTCGAACACGTTCTCCATGGTCACGTCCAGCGGCACGACCACGACCGGCCAGCCGGCGGCGAACACGGCGGCGGCCGCTTCGGGGTCGTTGCCGATGTTGGCCTCGGCGAGCGCCGTGATGTTGCCCGGTACGAGCGCGGCCCCGCCCATGAGGGTCACCCGCGCCACCCGGGAGGGGAGGGTCGGATCCTGCTCGAGCGCGGCGGCGAGGTTCGTGAGCGGTCCGACCGCGAGCACCTCCAGGGATCCGGCGTGCTCGTGCGAGAGCCGGATGAGCAGGTCGGCCGCCGTGCCGTCCTCGACCGCGTGAGAGGGCTCGGGAAGCGCGACCCCGCCCACGCCGTCGTCGCCGTGCACGTGCGGTGCGCCGCCGTCGTACCCGTGGGTGAGGAAGTCGTGGCGCCCGACGGCGACGGGCACGTCGTCGCGCTCGGCGAGGGCGAGCAGGCCCAGCGTGTTGCGCGCGGCCTGTGCCGAGGAGGTGTTGCCGCTGACCGTGCCGATCCCGGCGAGCACGATCTCGGGCGACGCCAGCAGGTACGCCAGAGCGAGCGAGTCATCGATGCCCGTGTCGCAGTCGAAGTACAGCGGGGCGGGGGTGTCGGTCATCGGATCCTCCTCGGGATGCGGACGCAGGGGCGGGGAACCGCGGGCCGTGCGGCCCGCGGGACGGTCAGTCGGTCTTGGGCATCAGGAACAGGCTCGCGACGAGCGCGAGCACGCTGATCCCCACCGAGATCCAGAGTGCCAGGACGAAGTCACCCGACATGACGAACGGCGCGACGATCGCGATGCCGAGGCTCGCGCCGAAGCCGAAGGCGGTGCCGTTCATGCTCGGCAGGATCGCGGGCGCCTCGCTCGGCGACTGCAGCACCCCGAGGCCGTTCGTGGTCGTGAGCACGACCCCGTTGTACGCGACGCCGAGCACCGCGAACATCGCGAACACGGTCCAGGGGCTGAACGGGAACAGCGCGACCACGATGAGCGCCCCGATCGAGAGCACGAGGCCGAGGCGCAGCATCCGGATCCAGCCGAAACGGCCCGCGAGCCAGCCGGACAGCGGGGCGGCGGCCAGGCCGATCAGCGCGGGCGGGGTGAGGTAGAGCAGGGCGGAGGTCGACGCGTTGAGACCGTAGCCGACCGCCTGGTTCTGGCTGAGGATCACGATCGTGAAGTTGATCACGGCGAACACGCTCGACAGGGTGAGCACGGTGACGGCGATGACCGGCCACACCTGGCGCGAACGCAGGTGCTGCACGGCGACGAGCGGCGTGCGGCGGCGTTTCTCGATGGCCACGAAGGCGACCAGCGCGACGATCGTACCGGCGAGGAAGAGCAGAGTGAGCGGGGCGAACCAGCCCTGGCCGGATCCGGTCGACACGAAGTAGGTGAGGCAGATCAGGCCGATCGAGAGCGCGGCGGCGCCCCACCAGTCCATGCGCCCGGTCGAGGAGGGTGCGCCGTCGCGCGGCACGGCGAGGGCCACGCTCACGATCGCGATCACGGCGACCGCGAGGATCACGACGAACAGCGAGCGGAATCCGTACGCGTCGGCCAGGAGGCCTCCGATCCAGCCGTCCACGCCGCCCACGCCGCCGTTGATCGCGGTGAGGATCCCGAGCACGGTCGGGAACACGGCAGCAGGCAGGGTCTCGGCGAGGATCACGTAGGAGATCTGGAACGCCGCGCTCGACGCGCCCTGCAGCACCCGTCCCAGCAGCAGCACGGGGAGGTTCGGGGAGATGAGGCAGAGCACCGTGCCGAGCCCGATGAGGGCGAGCACGATCAGCAGGGCGCGCTTGCGGCCGATGAAGTCGCTCCAGCGCGCGAGCACGATGCCGCCGACGGCTCCGGCGAGGAAGAACAGCGACGAGACCTGCGAGACCGCGTCCATGGGGGCGCCCAGCTGCTTCGCGATGTCGGGCAGGGCGGGGCTGATCATGCTCGAGTTCAGCTGGAAGGCGACGACCGTGAGGATCAGGGTTGCCACGAGCAGGACGGAGCGGCCGCCGCGGATCGGCGCGGGGCGATCGAGCGCCGCGGGGGCGGGGGAGAGCTGCACAGTGACTCCTTCGTCAAGGAAGGGAGCATCGCTCCCTCGGGTTATATGATGTTATACCTCTGAGGTAGAACATCTGCAAATGATCGCTTCCGTGCTTGAATGATCGGCGAGCGCGGCCGAATCACGAGGCCCGGCAGGCGGTGGAGGAGACCCGATGACGGATGTCGAGCAGTTCCTGGCCCGGCCGCTGACCGCCCCCGTGGGTCAGCCCCTGCGGGTGGCCGTCTACTCGCGCCTGGCTGAGGGGATCCGGTCCGGTGTCTTCTCCCTGGGATCCGCGTTGCCTCGTGAGACCGAGCTCGGCGTCTCGCTGGGCGTGTCGCGCACGGTCGTCCGCGAAGCGCTCATGCTGCTCGAGGAGGACGGACTGATCCTCACCCGCCGCGGGATCGGGCGCTTCGTCGCGGAGGATCTCCCCACCGTCGGTCTCGAAGAGCTGCGCCCCCTCGAAGCGGCGCTCGCCGAGAGCGGCGAGGATGTCGGCGTCCGGCAGCTCGAGTTCGTCGTGCAGCCCACCACGGACTACGTGTCGGGGCATCTGGGTCTCGACGACGCCGCGAACACCTGGTTCCGGGAGAGCGTGATCGAGCGGGCCGGCGAGCCGATCGCCATCCTGCAGGAGCACCTGCCCGCGGGACGCTACCTGACCGACGCGAGCCCGCAGATCGCGGCCGTGCTCGAGGAGGCGACCGGCGACCCGACGAGCCTCATGACGGCGCTCGCGGCCCGCGGCGTCGGCTTCGGGACGGGCGTGTGCGAGATCACGGTCAACGTCGTCGGCCGCACCCGCGGTGTGCTGCTCGGACTCAAACCGGGCGACCCCGTGCTCATCCTCACCCAGACCGTCTCCTCGGGGGGCCTCCCCGTCTACCTCGCCAAGTGCATCGTCTCCGTCAAGGCGGGCGTCCTCTCGGTCGTGCAGACCGCGCAGTGACGCACTGCCTCGTCCCCGCCCCTCAGGAAGTGGAGTCCTCATGACCGCACCGCTCGCGCTCGCCGTCGTCGGCAGCATCAACGTCGATCTCACTGCTCGCACCACCCGGCTGCCGGAGCCGGGCGAGACGATCGGCGGCGGACGGCTGTCGCGCGAGGCCGGCGGCAAGGGCGCCAATCAGGCCGCCGCGGCCGCGCGCCTCGGCGCTGCGGTGCGGATGGTCGGCGCTGTCGGCTCCGACGCCGACGGATCCTGGATGATCGACGAGCTCGCGGCCGCAGGCGTCGACACGCACGCGGTGCGCCGCGGCGGGGAGCCCACCGGCGTCGCGCTCATCGTCGTGGACGCGGAGGGCGAGAACCAGATCGCCGTGTGCGAGGGCGCCAACGGCGAGGTGAGCCTGGACGGCGTCGTGTTCGGATCCGACGAGGCGGTGCTCGCGCAGCTGGAGATCTCGATGGACGTGGTCGCCGCGCTCGCCGCGACCGCGCCCGGGTATCTGGCGGTCAACGCCGCGCCGGCGTTCGACCTGCCCGCCGCGGTCGTCGAGCGTGCCGACCTCATCATCGTGAACGAGACGGAGTACGCGCTGCTGCCCGTGCTGCGTACCGCCCGCAGGGTCGCCGTGACCTACGGCGGCGAGGGGGCGAAGCTGTTCGAGCACGGAGAGCTCGTCGCTTCGGCGCCCGCCGTGAAGACCACGGTCGTGAACAGCGTCGGCGCCGGCGACGCGTTCTGCGCGGCCCTCACGATCGGGCTCGCCTCCGGCATCGCTCCGCAGCGCGCCCTGTCGGCGGCCTGTGCGGTGGGTGCCGCCGCCGTCGCGGATCCGCGGTCGCAGCCGCTGCTCGCCGCGCTCGGGGAGTACCTGCCCGCCGAGTGAGCCCGGTGTCGGCGCCCGCGCCTACCCTGGATCCATGACGATCCCCCTCGCCGATGACGACCGTCCGCGCTGCGCCTGGGCGGGGGACGATCCCGAGTACCGTCGCTACCACGACGAGGAGTGGGGCCGGCCGCTGCACGGCGACCGTGCGCTGTTCGAGAAGATGGCGCTGGAGGGGTTCCAGGCGGGATTGAGCTGGATCACGATCCTGCGCAAGCGCCCGCGATTCCGCGAGGTGTTCGCGGGCTTCGAGCCCGACGTGGTCGCGGAGTTCGGCGAGGACGACATCGCCCGGCTCATGGCCGACGCCGGCATCATCCGCAATCGCGCGAAGATCGAGGCGACGATCGGCAACGCCGCGCTCGTGCGGGAGATGGCCGACGGCGAGCTCGACGCGCTGATGTGGTCGTTCGCCCCGGCGGCGGGCATCGGTGCGCGCCCGCGGACCATGTCCGAGGTCCCCGCGGTGACCGCCGAGTCCGAGGCGATGAGCAAGGCTCTGCGCAAGCGGGGATTCCGCTTCGTCGGCCCCACGACGATGTACGCGCTCATGCAGTCCGCCGGCATGGTCGACGACCACCTCGAGGGGTGCTGGCGCGCGGCGTGAGAGCCGCGGGCGCTGTCGGCGTCAGGACGCCGGATCCGCTGGCGCGGAGCCGGGATCCGCTGCCGCATCCGGCTTGCGGAACGCCTGGCGCATGTGGTCGCTGGTGAGGAAGTCGGCGACACCGATCATGATGAGGCTGAACACGATCTGCTCGGTCACCATCCACGCCGGATACAACCCGGGGATCGCGGCCATCACGAGGGTGATGACGGGGAAGATCTGCGCGAACAGCCGCAGCCGCTGATACGCCCAGCGCCACCCCAGTGCCGCGCGCCACGCGAAGTAGAAGAGCGTGACCGTCATCGCGAGCACGATCAGCGCGCGCATCCACACAGCGAACGGCACGGCGGTGATCGAGCCGGCCTGCACCGCGATGACGACGGCGACGACCACCGCGGCGATGCCGATCAGCAGCTCCACGGCGAGCAGCCAGAACACCCAGCGGAACGCACGGACCGTGCGGTGGTGGTCGCGGTCCGATTCGACGATCTTCTCGTGCGCGTTGCGGCCGCCGGCGAGACGGTCCACGCGCAGCAGCAGCGGCTCAACACGGCGCAGCACGGGGTCGAGGAACATGCTCCTGAGAGTACGGCCATGGCCTGTGCGGACGGCCGGTTCCTGGCCCGTCCGCAGGGAAATCGATCGAAGGGTGGATGGGGATTCCTCCCCATCGCGGCTCCCAGGATCGCGACATACACTCTTACAGTCCCCTGGCAAATGCGCATGGGACAGCTGTGTGAGGCATCCGGGGGGAATTCGTGGTGAAGTCGTTCGCGTGGTTGCGGATGCGACCGAAGACCCTCGCGTCCGCTGCCGGCGTCACCGCCGCGGCCGTCGCCGTCACCGGGATGGCCCTCGCCTACGAGGGCAACCCGACCGCCGAGGTCGACCTGCACGACGGCGGCGTCTGGCTCACCAAGACGTCCAGCCTGATGGTCGGACACTTCAACAACGAGTCCCGCGTGCTGGACGGCGGTCTGCGCACCGGCGGCGAGAACTACGACGTACTGCAGTCCGGCGGCACCGTGCTCGTCGACGACCGCTCGGCCTCCACCCTGACCAGCGTGGATCCGGCGCGCGTCGTGCTCAGCGACGCCGTGCTCATCCCCGGCGGCGCGAAGTCGGCGCTCGGCGGCACCACTGTCGCGATCCTCGATCCCAAGGAGGGCAAGCTCTGGGTGCGCGCGGCCTCGTCCCTGAGCGGGTTCAAGCCCGCGGGTACGAAGCCCTCCGCCACCCTCGGCGCCGGAGCCGACGTCACGGTGGGCAAGGACGGCACCGTCTACGCCGTCTCCGCCAAGGACCGCAGCATCGTCACCGTGCACGTGGACGGGCAGGGCGACCCGCAGCCGCCGTCCACCGAGAAGATCGAACTCGCGGAGAACGCCAAGCCCACGATCACCGTCGTCGGCACGACCCCCGTCGTGCTCGACGCCGACGCGAAGACCGTGTTCGCGGCCGGGCATCGCACCGAGCTCAGCGGCTCCGAGGTGAAGAACCTCGACGCGGCCGTGCTGCAGCAGCCGTCGGCGGAGAACGGCTCCGCTGTCCTGGCGACCGCCGATGCCCTGATCTCCGTGCCGCTGGACGGATCCGCGCCCTCGGCGCAGGAGGCCGGCGGCACCGGCGCCCCCGCGGCGCCCGTCTTCCTGAACGGCTGCACCTACGGCGCCTGGGGCGGATCCGCGAAGTTCCTCCGCGACTGCATCGGATCCGGCAATGACCTGAAGTCCTCGATCGAGGGCGCCGAGAGCAGCACCACCCTCGTGTTCCGGGTCAACCGCGACGTGGTCGTGCTCAACGACACCGCGAGCGGCGCGGCGTGGATGGCCACCGACAACCTGCAGCGCGTGGACAACTGGCAGGACATCGTGCCGCCCGAGGGTGACACCGAGAAGCAGGACGAGACCAGCGACGACCAGGTCGAGACGACGCTGCCCAAGCGCACCTCCGAGAACACCCCGCCCATCGCGCACGACGACGAGTTCGGGGTGCGTCCCGGCCGCACCACGATGCTGCCCGTGCTCGACAACGACACCGACGCCGACGGCGACGTGCTGGTCGCATCGCTCGCGCAGGAGCAGCCGGCGCTCGGCGATGTGCAGCCCATCAACAACGGCGGCGCGCTGCAGATCGCGGTGGCGGACGACGCCACCGGATCCGCCTCGTTCCAGTACCAGGCCGACGACGGCCGCGGCGGCAAGGCCACCGCGAACGTCGCGGTCAGCGTGCACGACTGGAGCGTGAACGCCGCGCCGAAGCAGAAGCGCACGCCCGGCCTGCTCGTCGAGGCGGGCGGCGCCGTGAGCTACAACGCGCTGCCCGACTGGATCGACCCCGACGGGGACGACGTGTATCTGAAGGACGTCGAGGCGGCCCCGGGCGATGAGGTCGACTTCACCCCCGACGGCCAGCTCACCTACCGCGCGGTCGCCAGCCTGCCCGGCCGCAAGGAGATCCGGATCCAGGTCGCCGATGCGATGGGCGAGCTCACGAGCGGTGTCATCCGTCTCGATATCCGTCCGGCCGGCACCACGGCGCCGAAGACCAACGCCGACCACTATCAGACCCGTGCCGGCGAGCAGGTCACCGTGTCGCCGCTGCGGAACGACTCCAGTTCCGGCAAGGAGCCGCTGCGTCTCACCCGGGTGGACGAGACCCCGGGCGCCGTGATCACACCGAACTTCGGCGAGGGCACCTTCACGTTCCAGGCCGAGCTGCCCGGCACCTATTACATGCAGTACCTCGTGAGCGCGGGGCCGAACGCCGTGCCGGGCCTCGTCCGCGTGGACGTGCTGGACAAGTCCGCCGAGGCGGCGCCGCCGATCGCGGTGCGCGACGTGGCGCTGCTGCCGAGCGGCGGCGACGTGCTGGTGGGCGTGCTGAACAACGACGAGGACCCCGCCGGCGGCATCCTCGTCGTGCAGTCGGTCACCGTGCCGCCGCACAGCGGCGTGGCGGTGTCGGTGCTCAACCATGAGACGCTGCGGATCACGGATCAGGGCAACCTCGACCAGGAGGTGCGGATCAAGTACCGCATCTCGAACGGATCCAAGTCCGCCGACGGCGACGTGATCGTGATCCCGATCCCGGCGCCCGCCAAACTGGACCCGCCGACCGCGAACGACGACACGGCCGTCGTCCGTGCGGGTGACGTCGTGACGATCCCCGTGCTGGACAACGACAAGCACGCGCCCGGCACGACCCTGCACGTGGCGCCGAAGCTGATCGACCCCCTGGTGGACCCGAAGTTCGGTGAGGCGTTCGTCTCGCAGGACACCGTGCGGTTCCGTGCCGGGGACACTCCGCGCACCGTCTACGCGACGTACGAGGCGGTGGACTCGAACGGGCAGAAGGCCGCCGGGTACATCACGATCCAGATCCTGCCGGTGGACGAGAAGACCAACACCGCGCCCCGTCCGCACGATCTCACCGTGCGCGCGTTGAGCGGCACCAGCGTGCGCATCGCGGTGCCGCTGGACGGGCTGGACGCCGAGGGCGACTCGGTCGAGCTGGTGGGCCTCGACTCCGCGCCGAAGCAGGGCCAGGTCACCGAGGTCGGCGCCAACTTCCTGACGTACCAGGCGTTCGACAAGGCCAGCGGCATCGACACCTTCACGTACAAGGTGCGCGACCGGCTCGGCAAGGAGGCGACCGCGACGGTCCGGGTCGGCATCGCCCCCGGGGCCAACATCAACCAGGCGCCGTACGCGGTCAAGGACTCGATCGTCATGCGGCCCGGTCGCACGGTCGCCGTCGCGGTGCTGACGAACGACTCGGATCCGGACGGCGACACGATCGGCCTCGTCAAGAACGGGATCGAGGTTCCCCCGGGGGTCGACGGGCTCAAGGCCACCGTCTCCGGTGACCGCGTGCTCATCACGGCGCCGAACAAGCCCGTGCAGACCTCGGTGCAGTACACCGTGGCCGACTCGAAGGGTGCGACGGCCACGGCGCCGGTGCAGATCACGGTCGCCGAAGACGTCCCGCTCGTGGCGCCGATCGCACGCGACGACCGCATCCAGGCCTCCGACGTGAAGGGGGAGAGCCTGCAGGTCGAGGTGCCGGTGCTGGACAACGACGAGGATCCGGACGGCACGGTCGATGCTCTGAAGCTCGGCGTCTCCGACCCCAGCGCGAAGGTGCTGCCCGATCGCAAGATCCAGGTCACGGTCACGGAGCAGCGCCAGCTGGTGCAGTACTCGGTCACCGATCAGGACGATCAGACCGCCTCGGCGTTCATCTTCGTGCCCGCGCTCTCCGAGCTCGCGCCGACTCTCCGCTCGACCAAGCCGGTCGAGGTGAAGAGCGGCGAGACCATCGACATCCCGCTCTCGAAGTACGTCGCCGTCGCCGGCGGCGGAGAGGTGCGGATCACCGAGGCCGGCAAGGTCAGCGCCGTCAACAGCAACGGGTCCCCGCTGCTGAAGGACGAGCACACCCTCGTGTACACCTCGAAGCAGGGCTACTTCGGCGACGACGCGCTCACCTTCGAGGTGACCGACGGCACCGGACCCGACGACCCCAAGGGGCGCAAGAGCACGCTGAGCCTGCCGATCACGGTGCTGCCGCCGGACAACCAGCCGCCGGCGTTCACGAACGCGCAGGTGTCGGTCGCGCCGGGCGAGGAGGCGCAGAAGGTCGACCTCGCGGCGCTGACGAAGGATCCGGATCCGGGCGACGCGAAGAAGATCAGCTACAAGATCACCGGCCAGCCGGAGAACGGCATCAAGGCCAGCCTGGACGGCTCGACGCTGAAGGTCGAGGCGGATTCGTCGACTCCCAAGGGCAGCGGCTCCACGGTGCAGCTGAGCATCACCGATGGCAAGACGGATCCCGTCTCCGGCACGGTCGCCGTGACGGTCGCCGCGTCCACGCGACCGCTCGCGGTCGCGAACGAGGACACGGTGCCGCAGGCGGACCAGGGCAAGGCCGTGACCATCCCCGTGCTGGAGAACGACGTCAACCCGTTCCCGGACAAGCCGCTGAAGATCCGCTCCGTGAGCGTGCAGACCGGAGACGCGAACGCGTCCGTGCAGGGCGACAAGATCGTGGTCACGCCCGACGGCAAGTTCGTCGGGCAGGTCGTGGCGACCTACCGGGTGCAGGACGCGACGAAGGATCCGGATCGCGAGGTCGACGGCCGCATCGTCGTCACGGTGCAGGGCGTGCCCGATGCACCGGGAGCCCCGCAGGTGACCAGCGTGCAGGACCGCACCGTGGTGCTGAACTGGAGCCCGCCGTCGAACAACGGCGCCGAGATCAGCGGCTACACCGTGCGCGCGACGAGCGGCGGCAGCTACACCAAGCCGTGCACGTCGACGACGTGCACGCTGGACGGGCTGACCAACAACGTCGAGTACACGTTCGCGGTGACCGCCACGAACCGGGTGGGCGAGGGCAAGCCGTCGCCGACGTCGGCCGTCGCACGCCCCGACGCGCGTCCGGACACCCCGAACCCGCCGACCCTGAAGTTCGGCGACAAGTCGCTGGACGTGTCGTGGACCACGCCGACGACGCCCGGATCCCCGGTGTCGTCGTACAACCTGGAGATCTCGCCCGCCCCGCCCAGCGGAGTGGCGACGAAGACCGGCGTCACCGGCAACAGCCTGAAGTGGGACGGTCTGGAGAACGGCGCGAACTACCAGGTGCGCGTGCAGGCGGTGAACCGCGCCCCCGAGCCCTCCAGCTGGTCGGGCTGGTCCGCCTCGGAGATCCCGGCCGGCCCGCCGACCGCGCCCGGCACCCCGCAGGCGCAGAGCGCGCCGTCGGTCGGCAGCCAGTCCCAGATGTCGGTTTCGTGGGGCAAGTCCGAGCCCAACGGCGACGCGGTCTCCAGCTATGAGCTGCAGGTGCTCCGCGGCGGGTCTCTCGTCAACACCGTCACCGTGCCCGGCACGCAGACTTCTCAGACGGTGGTGGTCGACAACTCGACCTCGAACTACACCTTCCAGGTGCGCGGCAAGAACAAGGCGGGTTCCGGAGCATGGTCTGCGGTATCGAACGCGCAGCGCGCGTTCGGGCAGCCGGGTGCGGTGACGATCACCTCCGCCAAGGAGGGTGACAACAACATCGCCGTGACGTACTCGCTTGCCGGGACGAACGGTGCCGGCGACTCCGAGATCCACTACGAGTACTCGACCGGCGGCGGCTGGAACCGCAACTGGGACGGGACGAACGTCCCGGCTGCGAACAACGGCACCTACACGGTGTCGGTGCGCGCGTACTCCGTGGTCGGCGGGCAGGAGTCTCAGCCGGGTACCGCGGGCTCGAAGGGTGGTCTGCAGCCGTATGGCCCGGTGGGAACTCCGGGCGCCCGGGCCGTCAACAACGGCCAGAGCGTGACGCTGAGCTGGTCCGCCCCGGCGCGGAACGGACGCGATGTCTCCATCAAGATCAACGTCGACGGCAACGGCTGGGAGTCGGCGGGCGACAGCGGTTCGCGCACCGTGGGCAACGGCTACGACCAGACGCACTCGATCAAGGTTCAGGCCTTCGACACGGCGGGGCAGTCCTCGGGCATCGCCGCCGATCAGGCCAAGACCAACAGCCCGCCGCCGCCTCGCGTATGGGTGACGCAGGGCGCCGCCGCCGGCAGCGGCTGCGTGAACGGCTGCCGTCTGATGGTCGTGAACTGGCAGAACCTGAACATCGGCAACTACACCGTGACCTGCCACTCCAGCGTCGACGGCCAGATCGGCGGCAACCACACCGTCAACTTCAACGGCTCCGGCAGCCAGCAGCTCTCCTGCTGGAAGGGCCGCGACGGTGTGGACGTCTGGGTCGACATCGTCGGCTGGGGCGGCGGCGTGGACACCGAGAAGAGCTTCTGGCCGAAACCGTAGCCGGGCTCGGTCCCGGCCACGCAGCACTGCAGACGAACACAGATCAGAGGAACGACAAGAGATGACGATGACCCCCGAACAGGCGGCCTGGTTCCAGGGCACCTTCACCCGCCTCGCCGACAATGTCGATCGGGCGGTGCAGGGCAAGCGCGAC
This sequence comes from Microbacterium sp. Au-Mic1, assembly GCF_021341785.1. Classification (GTDB taxonomy): domain Bacteria; phylum Actinomycetota; class Actinomycetes; order Actinomycetales; family Microbacteriaceae; genus Microbacterium. The sequence goes on along the minus strand of NZ_JAJTTF010000013.1, from coordinate 5,228 downwards.
GTGGTGAGCCTGGTGCTCGCCTCGATGCTGGCGGAGGGCCACGTGCTCCTGGAGGACGCCCCCGGCACGGGCAAGACGAGCCTCGCCAAGGCGCTCGCCGCCACCGTGCAGGGCACCAGCACCCGGATCCAGTTCACGCCCGACCTGCTGCCCTCGGATGTGACGGGCGTGACGATCTACGACCAGAACACGCACACCTTCGAGTTCCACCGCGGTCCGGTCTTCGCCTCGATCGTGCTCGCGGACGAGATCAACCGCGCCTCGCCGAAGACGCAGTCGGCGCTGCTCGAGGTGATGGAGGAGTCGCGCGTCACGGTCGACGGCGTCGCGCACGAGGCGGGCCGCCCGTTCCTCGTCATCGCGACGCAGAACCCGATCGAGCAGGCGGGCACCTACAAGCTGCCCGAGGCGCAGTTGGACCGCTTCCTCATCAAGACCTCGATCGGCTATCCCGACCTCGACGTCACCGCATCGATCCTCGCGGGAGCCGCCGACCGCAACCCCTCGTCCAAGCTCTCGCCGGTCATCACGACGAGCGCGGTCGCCGACATGGCCGACCTCGCCGCCGCGGTGCATGTGGAGCCGGCCGTGCTGCGCTACATCGCCGAACTCGTCGAGGCGACCCGCGCCGACACCGCGATCCGCCTCGGCGTCTCGGTGCGCGGCGCCCTGGCGATGGTCCGCATCGCGAAGGTGTGGGCGGCCGCGCACGGACGTCACTACGTGCTGCCCGACGACGTGAAGGCGCTCGCCCGCCCGGTGTGGCTGCACCGGCTGCTGCTCGACCCCGAGGCCGAGTTCGCAGGCACCACCGCCGAGACCGTCATCGCCCGCGTGGTGGAGAAGATCGCCGCTCCTCAGGCGCGCGCCGCCGCCTGAGCGGTCCCCTCCGGATCCCTCCGCGCGAACCCCGCGCACGGACACGCAACCGACCTGACCCCGAAAGAGCATTCATGACCACGACCGCCCAGGCGCGCGGCACCGACCGCGAGGCCGGCTGGCGCGACATCGCCGCACTGGTGATCGCGCGCATCGGCGCGCGGCTGCGCCTGATCGCGTCCGCGGTGCGGCCCCTGGCCTGGGTACTCGGGGCGATCGCGCTGGGATGCCTCATGATCGCCCTGCCACTGGGCTGGATCGAGGTCGTCGTGATCGCGCTGGTGATCGCCGTGGTGCTCGCCCTGTGCGCCGTGTTCCTGATCGGGCGCACCGCCTACGACGTCACCCTCGACCTCGCCCGCACCCGGGTCGTCGTCGGGGAGCGCGCGGTGGGGGCGCTCACCCTCGCGAACCGCGGCTCGCGGGCGATCCTGCCCTCCCGCGTCGTGCTGCCGGTGGGCGCAGGGCGCGGCGAGTTCGGCATCAAGCGGCTGGCCCCGGGCGAGGAAGCGGAGGAGCTCTTCGCGATCCCCACCCACCGTCGGGGCGTCGTCTCAGTCGGACCCGTCAGCGTCGTGCGCGGTGACCCGCTCGGGCTCTTCGAGCGCGCGCATCGACGGGACGAACCGATCGACCTGTTCGTGCATCCGCGCACGATCGTGTTCGACGGGCAGTCGCTCGGATTCCTGCGCGACCTCGAGGGCCTTCCGGCCTCGGATCTGTCCCGCGACGACGTCTCCTTCCACGCGCTGAACGAGTACCAGCCCGGCGACGATCTGCGCCGCGTGCACTGGCGCTCCTCCGCTCGCACCGGGGTGCTCATGGTGCGGCAGTACGAGGAGACCCGTCGCTCCCACTTCGTGATCGGGTTGAGCCGCAACGCAGTCGAGTACGCCGAGCCAGATGAGTTCGAGCTGGCGATCTCGCTGGCCGGATCCATCGGCCTGCGCGCGATCCGCGACTCGCAGCACGTCGACCTGCGCGTGCAGGGACGAGCTCTGCCGTCGAGCACGGGCAAGCAGCTGCTCGACTCGCTCGCCGGCGTCGAGGAGGGGCGTGCCAAGGACGGCGGACTGGCGACGCTGGCCGGCACGGTCGCCGCGCACATGCCGTTGTCCAGCGTGGTGGTGCTCGTCGGCGGCAGCCGCACCTCCCCGGAGGAGCTGCGCGCCGCATGCGCCCGGCTGCCGTTCGGCTCGCGCGTGCTCGCCATCGTCGCCGACCTCGGTGAGGCGCCTTCGCTGCGCCGCATCGGCGAGGCCGACGTGATCACCGTGGGGGCGCTCGAGCAGCTGCCCCTCGCCCTCGGGAAGGTGCTCGCATGACCGCGCCCGCAGAGACCCGCTCCGGCCGGCGGGTGAAGGCCCCGAAGGAGGCCCAGGCTCCGAAGGCGCCGCGCGCCCGGCTCTCGCCGCGCCGCGTGCTGATCGACCTCGTCGCGGTCGCCCTGCTCATCGGGGTCGGCATTGTGGGCTGGTGGCCCTCCTTCGCCGGCGGTTCCTACCTGCCCGCCGCGATCGGCGGCCTGGTGCTCGGTCTCGGCGTCGCGCTGCTCTGCGCCTGGCGCGGATGGGGCATTCTGCCCACCGCCGGGCTCACGCTGCTCGGGTACTTCCTCTTCGGGGGCGCGCTCGCCCTCCCGCAGACGACGCTGCTCGGCGTCGTGCCCACCGGCGAGACCCTCGGCGCACTGTCGGCCGGCGCCGTCACGAGCTGGAAGGCGATGCTCACCACGGTCGCCCCCGTCGCGGTCGGCGACGGCTATGCGCTGGTGCCGTTCCTGTCCGCCCTCGTGGCGAGCGTGGTCGCCGGCGCGCTCGCGCTGCGGCTGCGCCGGGTCGCGTGGGCGCTCATCCCCGCCGCGCTGCACCTCATGCTCGTGATCGCGATGGGCGTGCCGGATCCGGCGGCCCCGATCGCGCAGGGCGTCGTGTTCGCGCTCGTCGCCGTGGCCTGGCTCGCCCTGCGGGGGATCGGCGAGAGCGCCGACGCGGCCGTGTCGGTCGCGGCCGACGGATCCCACTCCTCCGCGCTGCGCCGCCGTCGCATCCTGGCCGGCACCGCCGTGCTCGTCGTGGCGGGACTGGCCGGCACCGGCGTCGCCGCCGCGACCACGCTCGCGGAGCCCCGGCACGTGTTCCGGGACGTGGTGCTGCCGCCCTTCGACGTGCACCAGTACGCCAGCCCGCTGCAGTCGTACCGCGGGTACGTGAAGGACCACCGCAAGGACACCCTGTTCACGGTGAAAGGGCTGCCGGAGGGCGCCAGGATCCGGGTCGGCACGATGGACGCGTACAACGGCGTCGTCTACGACGTGTCGGACAAGGGCATAGGCTCGTCCGGCGCCTTCAGTCCGATCCGCGACAACATGTCGGCCGACGCGAGCGGATCTCCGGCGACGCTGGACGTAACGATGGATCAGTACACCGGGGTCTGGGTGCCCGACGCGGGCGAGGTGAGCAGCATCACGTTCGCCGGATCCGACGCCGACGCGCTGCGTCGCGGCACCTTCTACAACGAGTCCACCGGCACAGCCGTCGCGACGACGAAGCTGAAGAAGGGCGACACGTACACCGTCGACACGACGATCCCGAAGACCTGGACCGACAAGCAGCTCGAGGGCCTCGACTTCGGGACGGTCGCCATTCCGAAGCAGGCGGAGGCGCCCGAGAAGCTCGCCGCGCTCGCCTCGGACACGGTGGCCGACGCGAAGACCCCGATCGCCCAGGTGCGGGCGCTGGTCAAGAAGTTCTCCGAGGAGGGCTTCTTCAGCCACGGTCTGGACGGCGAGGCGCTGAGCCGTGCCGGCCACACCGAGGAGCGCATCTCCACGCTGATCGGCGGAGAGCAGATGATCGGCGACGATGAGCAGTACGCCGTCGCGATGGCGCTCGCGGCGCGCTCGCTGGGGATCCCGGTCCGCGTCGTGATGGGCTTCTACCCCGACAAGGGCCAGAAGGGCACGTTCTCCGCCAACGGCGACAACCTGCATGCCTGGGTCGAGGTGAACTTCGAGAAGGCGGGCTGGGTGGCCTTCGACCCGACTCCGCCGAAGGACAAGGTCCCGCAGGACCAGATCACCAAGCCGAAGGTCGTGCCCAAGCCGCAGGTGCTGCAGCCGCCGCCCCCGCCGCAGGCGCCGGTGGACCTCCCGCCGAGCGTGCCGGACCAGCGCGGCAACCAGGACGGGCCGGACAACCTGTGGAGCATCCTCGGCACGATCCTGGCGATCGGCGGTGGCGTGCTGGTGGTGCTCGCCATCCTCGCCGCGCCCTTCATCGTGATCGGCGCGTGGAAGGCCGCCCGCCGGCGCCGGCGTCGTGCGGCGGCGCTCGCCGCCGACCGCATCAGCGGCGGCTGGGACGAGCTCACCGACCGTGCCGTGGATTACGGGGCCCGCATCCCCGCGGGGGGCACCAGGGCCGAGGAGGCCCAGACGGTGGCGACGGCCCTCACCGTGCCCGCCGTGACCGCTCTGGCCGACCATGCCGACGCGCAGGTGTTCGGCCCGACCGAGCCCACGGCGGAGGACGTGGATGCGTTCTGGCGCGAGGTCGACGGCATCGTCGCGGGGCTGGGCAGCCAGTCCAGCTGGCGGCGGCGCATGCTCGCACGCCTCAGCCTGCGCTCGCTGCTCGGCGACTCGCGCCTGTCCGCGGGAGTGCAGGGTCTGCGCGACGCGGCGGCCGAGCGCATCCGGCGTCCCGGCAGCGGCTCTGGCGCCGCGGGCGGCGCAACTGGCACGATCGAGAGCACTGCAGCCAAGACGGGCGGCACCCGAACCGCACGCCCCGGATCCGAGAGCGAGACTCCATGACGAACGCCCCGAGCGGGGCAGGTGCGGCCGCCGCGCCTGTCGCACCGATCCCGCGGCGCGCGATCGCCTACGTGATCGATGCCGCGATCGCGTCGCTGCTGGTCGGCATCGGCGTGGTGACATCGTCGGTCGTCGCCGCGGCGACCGCAGACGGCCAGGGCCTGTCCGCGACATTCGCCGCGATGGCGGTGGGTCTCGGCCTCACCGGCCTGGTGGCCCTCGCGTGGTTGCTCGTCTACAGCTTCCTGCAGGGATCCGGCGGATCCGTCGGCATGCGCATCATGAAGCTGCGGCTCGTGCGCGACGGTGGCGAAGCGCCCCTGGGGCTCGGCCGGGCGCTGCTGCGCAACATCGTGTTCGGGCTGAGCGCGGCGATCGTCGTCGGCTACTTCACGCCGCTGTTCGACGGATCCGGTCGGTTCCAGGGCTGGCACGATCGCGCCGCCGGTGCACTCATGCGCGACGTCCGGGGTCTGTCGGCTCCGATGCCCGCGGCGGGCGCCCCGGCCGCGACTCCGGTTGCGCCGCCCGC
>NZ_JAJTTF010000012.1 GCF_021341785.1 Microbacterium sp. Au-Mic1 | reverse complement strand
ATTTCTGAGTCTGAACGATTCAAGGCCGCCCCTCGGGGCGGCCTTTTTTCGTGCGTGCGCGGCCCCGCGACCTCCGCCGCTCCGCGGCGGGATTCGCGTGCCCGCTCACGGGGCCGCTGCGCCCGTCATGGTCCGTTTCCGCCGGCCGCGAGCTCTATGGAAGAAGGTCGCGAACGGAGCTCGTCCGGGCATCGACTCGACGGCGACGCGGGGCTACCCTGGGCGTCAGACGGGCCGTTCGCCCGCCTTCCCGGTGGACGAAGGAGCTCGCGATGGACGCGATGATGATGGACTCGATGAAGAGCATGGACATGATGCCCGGCATGGAGATGATGGACATGGCTCTGATGCAGGCGTGCATGGACGCGTGTTCGGCCTGCGAGCAGGCCTGCACGGTGTGCGCGACGCAGATGATGGACTGTTCGCCGTCGTGTATGAACTGTGCAGACATGTGCAACACGATGATGCGCTCGATGATGCGCATGCAGGGGATGACCCCGGCGGTCATGATGTCGATGCTCGACGCCTGCATGGCGATGTGCCAGCTCTGCATGGACATGTGCATGAAGCACGAGGCCCACAGCGAGGTGTGCCGGATGTGCGCGGCGGCGTGCAAGGCGTGCATGGACGCGTGCATGGCGATGCGCGACTCGATGATGGCGGCCTGAGCGGGAGCTGTGTCCCCGGCCGCGCCGGGTGACTTAGGATCGGAACATGCTCGTTGTTCGAGGCGCCCGTCCGGTGCCGAAGGAGGTCACTGGCGCGCTCCGCGCCGGTGACAGAGGCTGACGCCCCTGCCGGTGGTTCTGCTGCCGGCTCGTTCGTCGCGCCTGCGTGAGTTCTCCGCAGGCAATCCTCGGGCTGCGTTCAGCAGCCGTCTTCTCGCGTCCATCCCCTGAGGCGGACGCTTCGATCTCGCACAGAGAGCACGACATGCTTCCCATCGACGAGCGCGCCATCCGCGCGTCCTTCCGCAACGCCTCCCGCAAGGAGGCGTCCTCCATGACCCTGCCGCCGGAGTTCGGCGCGTCCGACTTTCCCCAGCTCGACTTCCTGGGGTGGTCGGATCCGAAGATGCCCCGCCGCGCGTACGTCGTAGCGCACCGCGACGACGGTTCGCCGGTGACGGTGCTGTTGCAGCAGGCCGAGCAGCGCACGAGCGCTCGAGCACAGTGCTCGTGGTGCGAGGACGTCACGCTGCGCAACGACGTGCAGTTCTTCGCCGCGCGCAAGGCCGGTCCCGAAGGGCGCAACGGCAACACGCTCGGCGTGCTGATCTGCGCGAACTTCGGCTGCTCCGCCAACGTGCGGCGCCTGCCGCCGCTGGCCTACGAGGGATACGACCGGGAGGCGGCGCGCGAGCAGCGGATCCTGCGCCTGCAGCAGCACGTGCAGGGCTTCCTCCGAGAGCTCGGCGCCTAGTCGTCGGCCGGGGGCCCTCGTCTGACAGGGCGGAGGCCCCCGACCGGGCGCCGTTCAGGCGCGCGCGACGTTGTAGCGCAGAGCGCCGATCGCGAGCACGTCCCACCGGGTGTGCACGGCGACGGGCTGACCGGGCTCGACCTCGAGAGCCGCGCCGCCGGCGTTCCACAGCGAGAGCGTGTCGCCGTCGAGCGTGGTCACCCGCACGATGCCGGACGCGCGGTCGACGCCGGACACGAGCGCGTCGGTCCAGCCGGCGGCCGTCGCGGAAGCGAGGCGCGCCTGGATGAGGTGCAGCGCGTGGCCCGGGGCGTAGGAGGAGCAGACATCGCCGTGATCGCACATGCACGCCACAGCCCGTCGCGCCAGAACGGGCGAGAGCTGAGTGCGGTGCGTGGTCACGGTGTTCTCCTCACGGGATCGGTCCGACCAGGCTACGGCCGGGCGTGTCGCGGACGGTAACGCCCATGAAATGTGCCGACACACAGAGACGGATCCGCGCGCGATGCGCACGGATCCGCCTGGGTGCTGAACGCGGGTCAGAGCCGCGGGGTCCGCGACGGAGACGTGCGCCGGTCGCCGGTCGCCTCGAAGGCGGCGGCGAGCTGCAGCAGCCGGGTGTCGTCATAGGCGCGGCCCGAGATGGTCAGCCCGACCGGCATCGCGATGTCGGAGAGCGTGCCCATCGGCACCGTCACAGAGGGGATGCCGAGGTGGCGCGGCACGATGTTGCCGTTGGCGACCCAGACGCCGTTGCGCCAGCCCTGGTCGGCGGACGCGGGATTCACGTCCATGTCCGCCGGGCCGATGTCGGCCATGGTCGGGTGGATGACCGCGTCCAGCCCGAGGCTGTCCATCCACTGCTCGAAATCGACCCGGCGCGTCTCCTCGAGCCCGCGCAGGCCGGCTTCCATGAGCGGGATCGCCGTCATGTCGGTGACCGGGTGCGCCCGGAACAGATCGGGCAGCTCGTTGATGTCGTCGTCGAAACCGGTGTAGCGATCGGGGAGGGCACCCGCGGGTGCGGGGAAGATCCTCGCCCCGTCGACCTGCGCCAGCGAGTCGAGTGCCGGGTCGCCGTTCGCGCCGAGGAAGTCGTCCCACCCCCACGCGCACAGCTCGATGACCTCGCTGCGCAGGAACTCGGGCGGCACGATGCCGCGGGTCGCGATGGTCGGCGCGCCGGTGCGATCCCCCTCGTAGTTGGAGACGGCGGGGAAGTCGACCTCGATCACCTCGGCGCCGGCTGCTTCCAGGGCGGCGCGAGCGGCGCGCCACAGCTGCATGATCGACGCGCGGGTCTCGATGCGCTGACCCGTCGGCCCGCCGATCCCGGTGCCGGTGCCTGCCTCGGGATCCGCGTTGATGAACATCCGGGGGACGCCGAACCGCTTGCCGTGCAGATCGGCCGGCTCCAGGGCGACGTACGACTGCGGCCGCACTGCGGATGCCGCCGGCAGCGGCACCCAGGGCTGCGCCCGCCAGAAGTCCCCGCGCGTGGTGTGGTCGTCGGCGACGACCACGTCGAGGACCTCGAGCAGATCGGCGACCGTGCGCGCATGCGGCACGACGATGTCCTGCGTCGGCACGAGCGGCCAGTTGCCGCGCACCGAGATGACGCCGCGGCTGGGGCAGTAGGCGACGAGAGCATTGTGGGATGCCGGCGCCCGACCGCTCGACCACGTCTCCTCGCCCAGGCCGAACGCGCCGAACGACGCCGCCGTCGCGGTGCCCGAGCCGTTCGACGACCCGGATCCGAAAGCGCTCGTCAGCCAGTCCGCGTTGTACGGGCTCTCGGCGCGCCCGTAGACGCCGCGCTGCATGCCTCCGTTGGCCATGGGCGGCATGTTCGTGAGACCGAGGCAGATCGCACCGCCCGCGCGGAGTCGCTCGATCGTGAACGCGTCGCGCTGAGCGACGAGCTCGGCGAAGGCGGGGGATCCGGCCGCCGCCGTCAGCCCGCGCACGAGGTAGCTGTCCTTCGCGGTGTACGGAATGCCGTCGAGCGGGCCGAGCGTCTCGCCTCGGGCGCGCCGGGCGTCGGAGGCCTCTGCCTCGCTGCGCGCCGCGGGGTTGGACACGACGACGGCGTTCAGCGCCGTCGCGGTCTCCGGCCCGTCGTACGCCTCGATGCGGGCGAGGTAGGCGTCGACGAGAGCGACGGCCGTGGTCTCGCCGGACTCGAGGGCTTCGCGGAGACGGGCGATGGGGGTCTCGACGACGTCGAACATGGTGACCTCATTCGGATGGCGGGGCTGTCGTCCGGGCGGTTCCCGAGTGCCCCTTCGGCTCGATGTGCTTGTGCGGTGCGAGTCCTCGAGAGCCGAAGGGGGCTCGACGACCGGGGAGAAGGCGATCCGTCCCGGTCGCGCGGGGCGGCCGGGACGGGCGCCGGACTCAGAGCGTGGGCTGCTGCTGGGTGATGCAGTGGATGCCGCCGCCGCGGTCGAACAGCGGACGGGCGTCGACGGTGACCACGCGGCGACCGGGGTAGGCGTCCGCCAGGATCTCGCGGGCGCGCGCATCCGCGACGTCGTCGCCGAATCCGCAGGCGATGACGCCGTCGTTCGTCACGAGGTGGTTGACGTAGCTCCAGTCGACGAAGCCCTCCTCGTCGCGCAGGGTCGCCGGGGCCGGCAGATCGATGACCTCGAACGAACGCCCTGCGGCGTCGGTCTGAGCGGCCAGGTGCTCCCGCAGCGCGGCCGACACCTCGAAGTCGGGGTGTCCGGGATCCTGCTGCGCATGCAGGAGGATCCTGCCGGGGGAGGTGATCGCCGCGACGATGTCGACATGACCGTTGGTGCCGAAGTCGTCGTAGTCGCGGGTGAGGCCGCGCGGCAGCCACACCGCCTTGGTTGCGCCGATCGTGCGGAGCATCTCAGCCTCCACGCGCTGACGGTCGAGGTAGGGGTTGCGGCGCGGGTCGAGCTGCACCGTCTCGGTGAGCAGTACCGTGCCCTTGCCGTCCACGTGGATGCCGCCGCCCTCGTTCACGAGCGCGGAGCTGACGAGCTCGGCGCCCACTTCGGCCGCGATGATGCGTGCGTGCTGCGCCGCGTCGTGCCAGCGGGCCCACTCCGGGGCACCCCAGCCGTTGAACACCCAGTCCACGGCGCCGAGCACGCCGGGACGCTCGGGGTCGACCACGAACGTGGGGCCGGAATCGCGCATCCAGAACTCGTCGACCGGCGCTTCGAGGATGGTGACGTCGGAGGACAGCATGCGCCGGGCGCGGGTCATCTCCTTGGGATCGACGAGGATCGTGACCGGGGTGAAGGCCGAGACCGCGTGTGCGACGGCGGTCCAGGTCGCGTAGCCCTCCTCGCGCAGGGCGTCGGTGTCGCCGAGGGTCTCGCCCTCGGCGGGGAAGGCCATCCAGACACGGTCGTGTCGGGCGGTCTCGCTGGGCATCAGCCAGGGCATCGGTGCTCCTCGGATCGGGTTCATCACGCTTATTGAACAAGCGGCCAACTAGCGATACGGTATAGCCCCATGAGCACCTCGTCAACCCCCAACCCGAAGAGGATGCCGCCGGCGCAGCGGGAGAGGGCGATCCTCGACGCCGCCATCGCACTCGCGCGGCAGGGTGGGATCGCGCCGCTGACGGTGCGCACGGTCGCCGCAGCTGCGGGCGTGACGCCGGCGCTCGTCACGCACTACCGGCCCAGCATGGACGCCTTCGTCGCCGACGTGTTCGGCGCGATCGTCGGTGCGGAGCGCGAAGAGGTCGTCGCCGATGGCCGCACGGGGGCCACCCTCCGCGACCGGATCACGCGCATCGTGGAGACCCTGCTCGACGGCGATCGCGACGACGTCACACTGGTGTGGGTGCAGGCCTGGGCGGCCGGCGCGGGCAATGATGTGCTCGCCGCGCGGGTGCGGCTGGAGATGGATCACTGGCAGCAGGACCTCGAGGCGATCGTGGCCGAGGGTGTCGCGGCCGGGGAGGTCAGTGCGGCTCGGGCGGACGGCGCGGCATGGCTGCTGCTTGCGACCGTGGACGGGATGAACGCCCACTCGCTGGTGAAGTGGGCCCCGGAGGACCGGGGCGCGCTCGCGCGGCGCACGGTCGCTGCCGTCCTCGGCTGACGAACCGGATCCGATCGGTCTGTCGTCTCGCACCTGGACAGGCGTTACGCGGTCCGGTCAGCGGGCGTCGTTCAGGATCGCGAGCGCCGCCTCCGTGTCGGCCACGGTCAGCTGCGGCGGATAGAGCCCCATGACCGTGAGGGCGGCGGCATGGTTCTCCGGCGTCGACGCCGCGCAGGCGTCGGCGGCGATCGTGACGCGCGCGCCCGCATCGGCCGCAGCGAGCGCGGTCGAGATCACGCAGCAGTCCGTCGAGACGCCCGCGAGCACGACGGAGGCGGATCCGATGATCCGTTCGAGCCCGGGCCCCCACTTGCCGAACGTGGGCAGATCAAGGGTCGGATGCGCAGAGAGGATCCGCGCTTCCGGCACGAGGTCGTACAGCGGATCGTCGGCGGCCTTGTCCGCGAACGGCCAGGCCGCGAAGTAGTCGCCCCACGACGTGCGCCGATCCGCGGTGGGCAGCCAGCGCGTCACGAGGACCCTGCCCTCCGCGGCTTCGGCGAGGCGGCGGATGTTCGCGAACGCGGCGGGGAACATCGGGGATCCCCAGGCCGAGTCCGGCGCGGCGAAGATGTTCTGCGGATCGATCACGACCAGCCAGGGGGCCTTCGACGAGCTCAGAGTCGGGCCGATTCCAGGCTGGTCCGTCACGCCTGCTCCTGGCGGCGGATCCTGGCGGCGCGGGCGAACCAGGTCACGACGAAGCCCAGCACGAGCGCGAAGAACACTCCGAGATTCGCGTAGGCCCACTCTCCGTCCTTGCCGCCGATGAGGCCGAGGAAGTAGCCCTGCCAGTTGTTCCACGGAGCGGCCTCGGCGAAGGTGTTGATCACGAAGCCCCAGCCGATCACCGACGCGACGACGAGCGTGCCGATCGAGACCCCGTCCCAGGCGCCGTAGCGTCCGCGGGAGTCGAACAGCGCCGCCTCGTCATAGTCCTTCTTCCTGCGCAGGATGTCGGCGATCAGGATCCCCGCCCACGCCGCCATCGGGACGCCCAGCGTGATGAGGAACGACTGGAACGGGCCGATGAAATTCTGCGCGAAGAACACCACCACGATCGTGCCGATCGTGAGGATCACGCCGTCGACGGCCGCGGCCGCAGGTCGGGGGATCCGGATGCCCAGGCTCAGAAGCGTGAGGCCGGAGGAGTAGATGCCGAGCACCGCGCCGGAGACGAGGGTGAGGATCGCGACGATGAGGAACGGGAAGAGCGCCCACGTCGGGAGCAGGGTCGCGAGCGCGCCGATCGGGTCGGCGGCGACCGCGGCGCTGAGCTTGTCGTTCGAGCCCGCCAGTAGCAGGCCGAAGAACACCAGCACGATGGGGGCGACGGATCCGCCGATCGTGTTCCACGTGACGATCTGCGCATCGGAGGCGGTGCGCTTCTGATAGCGCGACCAGTCGGCGGCGATGTTGATCCAGCCGAGTCCGAAGCCCGTCATCACCATGACCAGCGCGCCGATCGTCTGAGCGAGCGTGCCGTCGGGGTGCGCGAACGCCTTGCTCCAGTCGATGCTGCCCACCGTCAGGATCAGGAACAGGATCGTGAACGCCCCGGTCAGCCAGGTGAGCACCGACTGCAGCTTCATGATCGTGTGATAGCCGAGCACGGAGGCACCGACGATGAGCGCCGCGACCAGCACGGTCGCGATGAGGTGCACGGCGACGTCGCCGTCGGCGCCGACCCAGCCGAGCTCATGCAGCACGGTCGTGGTCGCGAGCACGGCGGTGATCGTGAGCGAGGTCTCCCAGCCGATCGAGGTCAGCCACGAGACGATGCCGGGGATCTTCTGCCCCTGCACGCCGAACGCCGCCCGGGACAGCACCATGGTCGGCGCGGATCCGCGCTTGCCGGCGATCGCGATGAGTCCGCACAGTGCGAACGACACGACGATGCCGATGATCGCGACGAGAGTGGCCTGCCAGAGCGAGATCCCGAACCCGAGCAGGAAGGAGCCGTAGGACATGCCGAACACCGACACGTTCGCGGCGAACCACGGCCAGAACAGGTCGCGGGGGCGCGCCGTGCGCTCCGACTCGGGGACGATCTCGATGCCACGCCGCTCGATGAGGGCGGCGGATCCGGGCTGGGAATCGGCGGACATGGCTTCATCCTGGCAGGGGTCGCGATCCTGTGGGCGCTCCCGCGGGAATTCGGTGCCCTCGGGCCGCGCTTCTGCGGCCGATCCGCGCTCGGATCCGCGTCATCGCAGGCATGTCGGGCCCGATGACGGGGCGGCGGCGACGCGGTACGATATCGCCGACCCGTTGATCCGGCGCGGCATTCTGCTCGTCGCCGGGCGCTCGTAGGCTTCCGGGTCGGAAGGATCCTCCATGGACGCCGCGCGCATGCATGCCGCCTCGCCCGAATCCGCCGCGATCGTCGACGCCGTGCTCGACTACTCGCGCCGCCGGATGCTCGCCACCGATGTGCCCCTCGACAAGCCCCAGCCCGAGGCGGAGCTGCGCCGCCTGGTCGGCACCACCATCACGGACAAGGGGCTCGGCGGGCAGCGTGCGCTGAGCGTGTTCGAGCACATCCTCGCACCGGCCTGCCTGACCACGAGCCACCCCAACTACCTCTCCTTCATCCCCAACGCCCCGACCGTCGCGGCGATGGCGTTCGACCTGGTCGTCTCCGCCTCCGGGCTCTACGGCGGCAGCTGGCTCGAGGGCGCGGGCGCCGTGCACGCGGAGAACGAGGTGCTGTCGTTCCTGGCCGCCGAGTTCGGGCTGCCCGCCACGGCCGGCGGCGTGTTCGTGCAGGGCGGCACGATCGGCAATCTCTCGGCGCTCGCCGCGGCGCGCGACAAGGCCGGACGGCGCCTCGACGCCGCGGGCACGCCACGGCCCGCGCGGTGGAAGCTCGTGTGCAGCCTGGAGGCGCACTCGTCCAACAAGTCGGCCGCGAAGATCATGGACGTCGACGTGATCGCCGTCCCCGCCGGAGCCGACGGCAAGCTGCACGCCGACGAGGTGCGCGCGGCGCTGGAGGAGCACGGCGAGGCCGTGTTCGCCGTCGTCGCGACCGCCGGATCCACCAACTTCGGCATCCTCGACGACATCGCCGGCATCGCCGCGCTCAAGGACGAGTTCGACTTCTGGCTGCACATCGACGGGGCCTACGGGCTCACCGCGATGCTCGCGCCCGAGGCGCGGGCGTGGTTCGCGGGCGTCGAACGGTCCGACTCGCTCGTGGTGGATCCGCACAAGTGGCTGTACGCCCCGTTCGACTGCTGCGCGCTGCTGTACCGCGACCCGGCAGACGGCCGTCTGGCGCACACCCAGCACGCCGAGTACCTGGACACGCTCACCGACACCGATGAGTTCAGCCCCTCGGACTACTCGATCCAGCTCACCCGTCGTCCGCGCGGGCTGCCGCTGTGGTTCTCCCTGGCGACCTACGGCGTGGACGCGTATCGCACCGCCGTCTCCGAGACGCTCGCGCTCACGCGCCGCATCGCGGACGAGATCTCCTCGCGTCCCGAGCTGCGCCTGGTGCGCGACCCCGAGCTCTCGGTGGTCGTGTTCGAGCGCGAGGGCTGGGAGCGCGCCGACTACGACCGCTGGTCGGACGAGCTGCTGCAGTCGCAGCGCGCGCTCGTCGTGCCGAGTTCGCACGCCGGACGGGTCAACACGCGCTTCGCGATCCTGAACCCGCTCACGACGTTCGAGGATCTCGTCGGGATCCTGGACACGATGCGCTGATCCCGTTCCGGGACGTCTTCCCGGGGTCGTTGAGCGACGACGCCGGAGGCGACGGAGACGAAACGCGGTCACCGACGAGTGCGCCGCGTTTCGTCTCGCTCCTTGCTGCGCTCGGGGCTCGCTCAACGACCCCGGGGCGGTGCCGGGCGGCTGACTCAGCCCGCGAAGAACGCCTTCGCGACGGCGGTGAGATCGTGCAGGTCGCTCACGCCCGCGAGCTCGCGGGCGGAGTGCATCGACAGGATCGGGATCCCGACATCGACCGTGCGGATCCCGAGCCGGGTCGCTGTGATCGGGCCGATCGTGGATCCGCAGGGCACGTCGTTGTTCGAGACGAACTCCTGCGTGACCACGCCCGCGGCATCGCACCAGCGGTGCCACGCCGCCGCGCCCACCGCGTCCGTGGCGTAGCGCTGGTTGGCGTTGATCTTGAGGATCGGCCCGGATCCGAGCACGGGCTGCACGACCGGGTCGTGCTTGCCGGCGTAGTTGGGGTGCACCGAGTGGCCGACGTCGCTGGACAGGCACCACGACGCGGCGTAGGCGCGGTGCACGTCGACCGCATCGGCACCGAGTCCGGCGTAGACGCGCTCCAGCACGTCCTCCAGGATCGGGCCGGCGGCGCCCGAGCGTGAGCCGGATCCGAGCTCCTCGTGGTCGAACGCGGCGAGCACCGCGATCGCCTGCGGGTCGCCGTGGGCCGCGATCTCGCCGAGTGCGACCACGCCCGCGTGGACCGAGGCGAGGTCGTCCAGGCGGCCGCTCGCGAAGAACGCGTCGTCCTTGCCGAACACGGCGCCGCGCGCACTGTCGGCGACGACCGCGTCGAAGCCGCGGATCTCGAGCGGATCCACTCCTGCCGCGTCGGCGAGCTCGGCCAGGATGTCCGCCTCCTCCGGGTCGCCCAGTCCCCAGACGGGCTGGGTCTCGGTCTGCTTGTCGAGCGCGAGTCCGTTGTTGACGCCGCGGTCGAGGTGGATCGCGAGCTGCGGCAGGCGCAGCAGCGGTCCGGTCGCGGCGAGCACGACCCGCCCGTCGGCGAGTGCGAGCCGTCCGGCCAGGCGCAGCTCCCGGTCGAGCCAGGAGTTCAGCAGCGGCCCGCCGTACACCTCGACGGCCGCCTGCAGCCAGCCGCGGGATCCGGTGGTCGGTCGCGGCTTGAGCTTGAAGCCGGGGGAGTCGGTGTGCGCGCCGAGCACGTGCACCGGCGTGGTGGTCGTCGCGCCGGCGGGCACGACCCAGGCGATGGCCGCGCCGTCGCGCACGATCACGAAGCGGCCGCCGGCCTGTGCCGGCCAGGCCTCGGTCTCGTCGAGGCGGGTGAAGCCCTGCTCCTCCAGGCGCCGGGCGACCTCCTCCGCCGCGTGGTAACTGGACGGTGAGGCGGCGACGAAGTCGGCCAGGTCCTCGACATGCGTGCGGGCGGAGGCGGCGTGGGACATGCGGATCCTTCCGGGGCGGGTGCGCGACCGCCGAGGCGGCGCAGAGCACCTTCGATCGTAGTTGCGCGGCCTGTGCCCGCGGCGGACGGGTGCGCAGGCTCAGATCGCGATCTCTGTTGGTGCAGGCGCGGATTCTGCGTCGAAAGTGCGACCTGAGCGGAGGGAGTGCGACCTGAGCGCGCGGGGCGGACGACGAAGGGAGCGGATCCGTGCGGACCGCTCCCTGCATCTCCAGGATACCGGAGGAGGTGGGGCTTGCGGCAAGGCCCCCCTGCCGGGGCAGACTATGTGGTTTCGCCCAGGAATCGGAGGATCCGTGCGCCCTGAATCCACCCCTGAAACCACTCCCGCTGCCACCCCGCCGACGACCTTCTCGACGGCTGCCTGGTCGCCGATGGTCTTCGCCCTTCCGGCCGCCCTCGCCCGCAAGGCGCATCAGGCACTCATCGCCGCCGACGACGCCCACCTCATCGCGATCGGCGACCGCCTCGCCGAGGAGATCGCCGCCCTCGAGGCGCGGCTCGTCCGGCTGCGCGCCGCACCCGCCAGGCTCGGGCAGGAGGCGCTGGACCGCGACCTCGAGATCCACCGCTCGAGCTCCCGCCTGCAGCTGCTGCGCCGCTTCGGGGTCGACCTGTGCCTCGGGCGGATGGCCGTCGCACCGGGCGGCCCTCACGGCGACGGACCCGCACCCGACGCCGCCGCCCCCGAACTCGTATACATCGGGCGCATCGGGTTGTCCGACGCCGAGGGGCGGCGCCTGCTCGTGGACTGGCGCGCCCCCGCGGCGGAGCCGTTCTTCGCAGCTACCCATGCGGATCCGCAGGGCCTGGTCAGCCGCCGTCGGTACCGCTGGGCCTCGCGCCGCATCACCGACTACTGGGACGAGGTGTTCGACCCGGAGGGGCTCGAGGGTGCTGCCGCGCTGGACGATCAGTCCGCCTTCATCGCGAGCCTCGGCGCCTCCCGCTCGCCGCGGATGCGCGATGTGCTGAGCACGATCCAGGCCGACCAGGACGCGATCATCCGGGCGTCGTCGCGCGCCCCTCTCGTCGTGGACGGCGGCCCCGGCACGGGGAAGACGGTCGTGGCCCTGCACCGCGCCGCCTACCTGATGCATGCCGAGCAGCGGCTCAGCCACGGCGGGATCCTGTTCGTCGGGCCGCACCAGCCCTACCTCGCGTACATCGAGGACGTGCTGCCGAGCCTCGGGGAGGACAGCGTGCGCGTGTGCACGCTGTCGGATCTGGCGCCCGAGGGCCGGGCTGGCGATCGCATGCCGGAGGAAGGGGATCCGCTCGCCAGGACGCTGAAGTCGGGCGCGGGGCTGCTCGCCGCGGTCACCGCGGCGGTCCGCTACCACGAGCATGCCCCGAGCGAGCAGCTGCTCGTGGAGACGCCGTGGCGCGACGTGATCGTGCAGCCGGCGGCGTGGACAGAGGCGTTCGACGCTCCGGAGCCCGGCACGCCGCACAACGACGCCAGGGATGTCGTGTGGGAGGCGCTGATCGGTGCTCTCGTGGAGGACAACGCCGACGACGACGTGCCTCCGCACCAGCTCGATCGCGCCCTGCGTCGCAGCGATCCGCTGCAGCGCGCGTTCGTGGCGGCCTGGCCGGTCCTGGATCCGGCCGGGATCGTCGCCGACCTCTGGTCGACCCCGGCGTACCTGCGGATCTGCGCTCCGTGGCTCGCCGAGGACGAGCGCGCGGCGCTACGGCGCGACGACCCGAGGGCGTGGACCCGGCAGGATCTGCCGCTGCTCGACGCGGCCCGTGCGCTCACCGGGGATCCGCAAGGCGCGCGGCGACGGCGGCGGCGGGAGGTCGTGACGGCCGAGGAACGGGAGCAGCGCGAGCGCGTGCTGGATGAACTGCTCGCCGCGGACGACGACAAGGAGAGCGCGATCACCGGGTTCTTCTTCGGCGAGGACAGCGCGGGCGTGCGTGCGATGCTGCAGGACGAGGCCGCCCTGCCGCGGCTCGACTCCGATGCGCTCGCGGGGCCGTTCGCGCACGTGATCGTCGACGAGGCGCAGGAACTCAGCGATGCGGAATGGGCGATGCTGCTGCGCCGGGTCCCGTCGCAGAGCCT
Organism: Microbacterium sp. Au-Mic1; assembly: GCF_021341785.1. Lineage (GTDB taxonomy): Bacteria > Actinomycetota > Actinomycetes > Actinomycetales > Microbacteriaceae > Microbacterium. The sequence continues at coordinate 123,386 of NZ_JAJTTF010000012.1, read as the reverse complement.
CACGATCGTGGGCGACCGCGCCCAGGCCCGGCACGGGTTCCGCGAGTCGTGGACCGAGCGTCTCGAGCGGGTGGGCCTGCGTCGCATCGAGCACGCGTCGCTGCGCATCAACTACCGCACTCCGGAGGAGGTCATGGCCGCGGCCGAGCCCGTGATCCGCGCTGCGCTGCCGGACGCGAACGTGCCGGTATCGGTGCGGGAGAGCGGGATCCCGGTGCGGTACGCGGCGCTCGCCGAGCGCGACGGCGTGCTCGCCGACTGGTTCGCCGCGCACGAGGAGGGCATCGCCTGCGTGATCGGCGACGAGAGACCGTTCCCGGACGCGCGGGTGCGGTTCCGCACACCGACCACGGCGAAGGGGCTCGAGTTCGACCTGGTCGTGCTCGTGGATCCGGAGTCGTTCGGCGACGGCATCGAGGGAGCGGTCGATCGCTACGTCGCGATGACCCGCGCGACCCAGGAGCTCGTCGTGCTCAGCTGAGGATCAGAGCGCGGCGCCGACCAGCGCCTCGCCGAGCGGGGTGCGCAGGTGCAGCATGCGTGCGCCGTCGCGCGTGCTCACGACCAGGCCCGCATCGCGCAGCACCGTGAGGTGGTGGGAGGCGGTGGACGCGGCGATCCCCGCCTCCTCCGCCACGCGGGTCGTGGTGCGCGGCACATGCGCGGTGAGGAGGATCCCGGCGCGCACCGGGCCGACGAGCGCCTCCAGCGCCCGAACGAGATCGTCGGAGTCCTGCGCCCAGCCGGCGGTCACCCCACGGGCAGGGTAGAACAGCGTCGGCTGAGCAGGCGGTTCGGTGATCACCATGCAGCCCCACGACGACATCACCGAGGGCACCAGCACGAGACCGCTCCCGCGGCAGTCGACGTCCTCGCTGTGCCGGCGCAGCCGCACCCGCACGGATCCGTCGCCCCAGCTCACCCACGGGTGGATGCCCGACGCCATCGCTGCCAGCCCCTCGGTCGCGACGCTGCGCGAGCGCACGGCCACATCGGCACGCAGGATCCGCTCGAGTTGAGGCCAGACCGGGGCCATGGCGCTCTCCCACACCTCGCCCCATGCGTCGGCGATGACCGCGCGCGCCCGCGCCGGATGCTCCTGCATGCGCCGCAGCGCCTCCTGGCGCCGGCCCGAGGAGCGGACGACCATCTTGCCGAGGTCCACGCGCATGCCCGGGAGCGGCGCCTCGCGGAGTGCCGCGAGCTCGTCATCCGGCGTGAGCTCCCAGCGGGCGGTCGCGGTGAGGAAGTCGGGCATGTAGCCGTCGGCGCCGATCACGTGCGCGAGCACCCCGAACGCCTCGCGCGGCAGCCGGCCACGCGCATCCTTCAGCCATCCCCACGCGAGCGGGTACTGCTCGGGCCGCAGCAGCACGCGCACGGCGTGCGCGAGCTCGTGACCGGGCGAGATCCCGAACCGCACGGCCTGGATGTCGCCAGGGCTGAGGCGGAAGTCGACGCGGTGGTGCTCCCACTCCACGCCTTCCATGTTTCGAGCCACATCGAAACTCTACGGGCCCGACGAGGCTGCCGCGAGAGTGGGATCACACCACCGAGAGGACCAGATCATGAGCATCATCGCCCCCGATGTCGCCGTCGTCGGCCCCGAGGAGATCCGCCTCGGCACCGGCGCCGGCCGTCGCTTCGAAGGCGCCGGGCACGGCGCCGGCGTCTCGTACTTCTACGTCGACAACCAGCCCGGCCAGGGGTCGCTGCTGCACTGGCACCCGTACCCCGAGACCTGGGTCGTGCTGGAGGGCGACGTCGCCTTCACCGTCGGCGACCGCACCATCACCGCCACAGTGGGCGACACCGTCACCGGACCCGCCTTCGTGCCGCATCGCTTCGAGAACGTCGGATCCGGCACAATGCGATTGATCGGCATCCACGCCTCGGCCGTCATCATCCAGACCGTGGTCGACTGACGCGGCTCGCACCGACCAGATCCTCACAAGGAGAAGAACATGTCCTTCCAGGCATATCTCGACGCTGTCGAGACCAAGACCGGCCTCACCCCTCGTCAGATCCTCGACCTCGCCGCCGCACAGGGCTTCGGCCCCGACACCAAGGCGACGCCGATCCTGGAGTGGCTGAAGACCGAGTACGACCTCGGACGCGGCCACGGCATGGCGATCGTGCACGTCATCACGAAGGGGCCCACGATCAGCACCAAGCATGTCGGCACCGACGGCGTGCACCGGGACGAGAGCGATACGCTCTGGCTCGACGGCAAGGACTCCAACCCGATCCGCGGCTGAGGCCCGACAACTCCCACCAGCGAAGGAACCCCGCACATGGCCGTTCGCGCCGACCTCAACATCTCTCTCGACGGATACGCGACCACCACCGACCAGACCCCGGAGAACCCGTTCGGCGATGACTGGGGGCGCCTGGTGGCGGCGTACACGGCCACGCGCACCTTCCGCGAGCGCGTCATGGGGGATCCGTCCGGCGGCACCACCGGGGTCGACGATCGCTACGGCGCGGAGTACTTCGAGAACATCGGCGCCGAGATCATGGGTGCGGGGATGTTCGGGCTGCACAACTTCCCCGACGACGCGGAGTGGCGCGGCTGGTGGGGCGAGGAGCCGCCGTTTCACTGCCCCGTGTTCGTGCTGACGCACAGCACGGGCCGCGCGCCGATCTCGTTCGCCAACGGCACCGAGTTCCGCTTCCTCGACGCCGCGCCCCAGGACGCGCTCGCCCTCGCGACCGAGGCGGCCCGCGGTGCGGATGTGCGCATCGGCGGCGGCGTCGACACGGTGCGCTCGTTCCTGGCGGCCGGGCTCGTCGATCGGCTGCACGTGGGCATCACGCCGATCCTGCTCGGGCGCGGGAAGAATCTGTGGGCCGAGCTGCGCGGGCTCGAGAACGATTACGCGGTCACGAGCGAGATCGCCGAGAGCGGCGTGGTGCACGTGACCTTCGCGCGCGCCTGACGTCGGGCGCGAGGAACGTCGAGGTCCCCCGTCGCGGCTCAGGCCGCGTGGCGGGTTCCTTCGGCGTCGTCGGACCCGTCCGCATCCTCGATGTCCTCGTCGGAGGGAGCGGATCCGGTCTTCGTCGAGCGCTTCTCGTAGATCGCACGAGAGGCGTCCGACAGCGGGCTGCGCAGGAACAGCAGGGAGATGCTGATGCCGATGAGCGCGGCGAACAGGGCCGCCAGCCACCAGAACTCCCGGAAGATCGGGAAGAAGAACCACAGGATCCCCAGCGGCACGAGGAACGCCAGCAGGCGCAGCACCGAGTACACGAGCAGGGGAGGAAGTTTCACGGGTCCAGTCTAGGAGGACGCGTTCGGCATGCGCTGTGAGGGCGGTATGTCGTCCGCCTCGATCAGTTGTGCGTGGGATGCACGCCGTCGTGCAGGGCGGCGTCCCTCCGGCGACCGACTGTGCCGGATCCGGGATCTCCCCGCACGCCTAGACTGGAACCGTGGCACGTTTCCTCGTGATCGGCGGCTTCCTGGCCGCGGTCTTCTGGGTGTACAGCATCGTCGACTGCATCGTGCAGCCGGCGAGCCGGCACCGCGGCGTGCCCAAGGGCGTGTGGATCGCGATCGTGGTCGTCTTCCCCGTGATCGGCGGCCTGCTGTGGTTCGCGATCGGGCGCACCCGGCGCGGCCGCACCGCGGACCAGGAGCGCTACCTGCCGCTCGACGATGTCGACCCCGCCGCGCGGATCAGCCCCGCCGAGCAGGAGCGGCTGATCCGGGAACTCCAGGAGGAGCTGTCCCGTCTCGACGATCGCGGCGACCCCGACACCCCCGGCCCTCGCTCGTGACGGCCCTGCCCCCTGCGGGCCCCGCGGCCGCACCGGCCGGGCCGGAGGCGTCCCCCGCCACCGAGGCCGCGGTGCGCCTGCTGACCGGTCTCATCGCCCATGGCGTCCGCGACGTCGTGCTGTCGCCGGGGTCGCGCTCGCAGGCGCTCGCGCTCGCCGCCGTCGCCCTCGCCCGTTCCGGATCCGTGCGCGTGCACGTGCGGATCGACGAGCGCGTCGCCGGCTTCACCGCCCTCGGCATCGGCCGGGAGTCGGGTGCTCCCGCCGTCGTCGTCTGCACCTCGGGCACCGCGGCGGCCGGATACCTGCCCGCGGCGATGGAGGCGTTCCACGCGGGAATGCCGCTGATCCTCCTCACCGCGGACCGGCCGCCCGAGTTGCGCGGCGTCGGGGCGAACCAGGCCACGATCCAGCCCGGGATGTACCGGCCCTGGGCGCGGCTGAGCGTCGACGCGCCCGTGCCGGGCGGGACGGATCCGGCCGTGTTCGCCGACCTCGCCGCCGAGGCCGTGTCGGCCGCGGTCGGCGTCACGGGGGAGGGGCTGGCCGGCGTGGCCGGCCCGGTGCACCTGAACCTCCCGGCGCGTGAGCCGCTGTCCGGCCGGTTGCCGGATCCGCTCCGCGCCGCCCCCGGACCCGTTCCGCGCCCGACCTCCGCCGAGCCGCTGCCCGTGGCCCGGGGCCCGCGCACCCTCGTCGTCGCCGGGGCCGACGCCGGCCCGGACGCCGAGCGGATCGCCCGCACCGGCGGCTGGCCGCTGGTCGCGGAGATCGTGAGCGGATCCCGCTTCGGCGATCACGTCGTTCCCGCATATCGCGAGCGGCTGCGCGACCCGGCGCTCGCCGGCCGGATCGAGCGCGTGATGGTCTTCGGGCACCCGACGCTCAGTCGCGAGGTGGCCGCCCTGCTGCGCCGCACCGACATCGAGATCATCGCCGTGCGCTGCGGCGGCGAGCGGCTGAACCTCTCCGGGGCCGCGGTCGACGCGCGCGTGATCGAGGTCGAGGCCGATCGGGCCGCCCGTACGGACGACGAGGCCGCCTGGCTGGCGGCGTGGACCCGGGCGGAGGCGCCGCATGCGGACGTCGATCCCGACGGGGCGCTGGATCGCGCCGCGCTCGTGCGGGCGGTGTGGGCCGCGACCGGATCCGACGACCGCCTGCTGTTCGGCTCCTCGCGGATCGTGCGCGTGGCGGACCAGGTGCTCGCCGGCAAGGACGTGCGCGTGCACGCCAACCGCGGACTCGCCGGCATCGACGGCACGATCGCGACGGGCATCGGCATCGCGCTCGCCGCACGAGCGGGCGGCGAGACGGCCGACGGCGTTCCCGAGGGTGCGGGCGTCGGCGTCGCTCGCGTCCTGCTCGGCGACCTGTCCCTCCTGCACGATGTCGGATCGTTCCTGCTCCCCGCTGACGAACCGTCCCCGCGGATCCAGGTCGTGGTCGGCAACGACGGCGGGGGGACGATCTTCGACGGGCTCGAGGTCGCCGGCACCGCCGCGGCAGGAGACCTCGACCGTGCCTTCTACACCCCGCAGTCCGTCGCGCTGGGGCCGCTCGCCGCGGCGTACGGCTGGACCTTCGTCCGCGCCGACACCCCCGCCGGGCTGGAGCGGGCGCTCGCCGCGTCGGCCGCCGGACCGCACCTGATCGAGGTGCCGCTCGCGCGCTGATGCGCCCGGCGCGCCGACGCGGGCCGTGCCCCGGATGGCGCAGGTCGGATGCGGCATCATGGGGGCATGAGCCAGCACTCCGCCGGATGGACCGCCCCGGCCGCCGATGTCCTCCGTGTCACGTCCGCAGGCCTCGCCGGAGTCGATCCCGAATCCACGCCCGGCTATCGGGGGCGGAAGACGGACGGAGCCGAGTCGCTGACCAGCGGGCTCGCCGCGCTCGGCGATCTGCAGGAGCGGCTGTTCGCGCGCTCTGCGGTGGGCGAGGCGCAGGCGAGTGTGCTGCTCGTGCTGCAGGCGATGGACTCGGCGGGCAAGGGCGGCATCGTGCGGCACGTCGTCGGCGGTGTGGATCCGCAGGGCGTCGAGCTGGCCGCCTTCAAGGCGCCGACCGCCGAGGAGCTGCAGCACGACTTCCTCTGGCGCGTCGAGAAGCGCCTGCCGGCCGAGGGCAAGATCGGCGTCTTCGACCGTTCACACTACGAGGACGTCCTGATCGGCCGGGTGCGTTCCCTCGCGCCGGCGGAGGAGATCGAGCGCCGGTACCGGGCGATCGTCGACTTCGAGAAGCGCGTGGCGGACTCCGGGACGCGCATCATCAAGGTCATGCTGCACATCTCCCGCGATGAGCAGAAGCAGCGCCTCATGGAGCGGCTCGAGCGCCCCGAGAAGCACTGGAAGTTCAACCCGGGCGACACCGACGAGCGCCTGCTCTGGGACGACTACATGGCCGCCTACGACACCGTCTTCGAGCGCACCTCGACCGACGTCGCACCCTGGTACGTGATCCCGGCGAACCGCAAGTGGTACGCGCGGCTCGCGGTGCAGGAGCTGCTGCTCGCCGCACTCGAGGACATCGACCCGCAGTGGCCTGTCGCCGACTACGACGTCAAGGCCGAGATGAAGCGCCTCGCCGCGAGCTGAGTTAATTCGGGAGGCCAGGGCCACCCGCAGCTGGGGTTCGGCGCTGGTCGGGTCCGTTCGGGGCGTGGTCTGCCGTTTCGGGGCGCGTTTCGACGTGGTTCTCGGGGCTGATGCGCCCCGAAACGACGGAATACGCCCCAGAACGAGGATGGAGCGCCAGCAGCCGGACACCGCGATCCGCGCGCTGTCGAAGAGGGGTCCGGGTCAGGCCAGGGCGTCGACGATCGGGCGGAACTTCACCCGCGTCTCCAGCAGCTCCGCCTCGGGGTCGCTGCCGGCCACGATCCCCGCTCCGGCATAGGCGGTGAGCGGGATCGGGGATCCGGACCCGCTCACGTCGAACTGGGCGCACCGCAGCGCGATCGCCCACTCGCCGTTGCCGTGCGCGTCGATCCATCCCACCGGCCCGGCGTAGCGACCCCGGTCGAAGGGCTCGAGCTCGCGGATCGCTGCGATCGCGGCATCGGTCGGGGTGCCGGCGACGGCGGCCGTCGGGTGCAGGGCGGCCGCGAGATCCAGCGCGGATGCACCGTCGCTGAGCCGCGCGCGCACGTCGGTCGCGAGATGGAACAGGTTCGGCAGCTCCAGGATGAACGGGCCGCCCTCTGCGTCGAGCGCGGCGGTGTGCGGCGCGAGCGAGGCCACCACGCTGCGCACCGCGAACGCGTGCTCGTCGTTGTCCTTCGGGCTGTCGGCCAGCGACGCGGCGGCACGGGCGTCGGTCACCGCGTCGGCGCCGCGCGCGGTCGTGCCCGCCAGCACGCGGGCCGTCACCACGCCGTCCTGCGCCGTGACGAGCGTCTCCGGGCTCGCGCCGATGAGGCCGTCCACGGCGAACGCCCACGTGTCGGGGTATTCGGTGCTGAGGGCGCGCACCAGCCGGCGCAGGTCGGATCCGGCCGGAACCGTGCCGACGAGGTCGCGCGCGAGCACGACCTTGCCGTAGCGGGCGTCGGCGATCGCCGCCAGCGCCCGGCGCACCGAGGCCTGGTAGCCCTGCGCCGACTGCGCACCGGGGCCGAGCGTGCCCGCCCAATGCGGGCCGAGGGCGGTGGGCGCCGGAACCGCGTCGGCTGCAGGTCCGGCCGCAGAGGCCGCGGCCTCGTGCACGTCGCCGTCCGCATCGCCGGCGTCGAGGATGCGCGTGATCCAGGTGCGCCCGCCGTGCCGGCCGATCACGGTGCGGGGCACGATGAGCACGCTGTCAGCGGCGGAGGCCTCGTCGAACACCAGGGCGGCGAACGCGACGAGGCCGGTGCCGGGCAGCCGCACGGCGTCGTCGATGCGGGCCGAGGACCGGATGTCGTCCCAGGCGCGGGTGAGAGCGGCGGTGCGCGGCTCGGATGCGGCGGCGACGCGCACGACGTGCGCGGTGTCGGATCCGACGGCGACGATCCCGTCCCCTCGGCGCAGCCACGCGCGCGGATCCGCCGGATCGGCATAGGCGAGCAGGTCATCAGCGAGGTCGAACTCTCGCGTCTGAACGACCAGGCCGGCACTCACGGATCCAGCCTATTGCGTGCCGGACCGGTCGCCGTTCGGGAGGATGACCCGCCTTGGGGAGGACGGTGCCGGGGGGATCCTCCTCCCGAGACCGTGTTCTCCTCCCGCACGGCGACGGGTGGGTCCGTCCGAGGCGCGACATAGAGTGGCACCGTGACCGCCGAACGACCTGCACCCGGAACCGAGATCACCTTTCAGTGGCGCAAGTGGGATGGCTCTCCGCACTGGCGTCACGAGTGCGTCTACCTCGGCGCGGACGAGTGGGGCGACTGGGTGGGGCAGCCCGTGGGATGGGGGAGCGAACGCCCCGGTCGCACCTTCACGGCGGCGGCGCCCAACGTCACGCTCGTGCCGCCGAGCGGTGACTACGCGCTGACCGTGAACCGCGAACACCCCAAGGGCATGCGCATCTACATCGATCTCGCGTGGGACGTGCGCGCCGTGGAGCCCGCCGCACCCCGGGCGGGCGAGACCCCGGTGCTCTTCACGGGCATCGACATGGATCTCGATGTCGTGCGCGTCGAGGGGGAGCGCGGCACCTGGATCGACGACCAGGACGAGTGGGACGAGCACCGCGTGCACTACGGCTACCCCGTCGAGGTGCAGCAGCACCTGGAGGCGCTCGCCGCCGACCTCGAGCGGCGCGTCCGCGCGCAGCTGCCGCCCTTCGACGACGTCACCGCCGACGTGTGGCTGGACCGGCTCGAATCGCTCGCCCTGCCGCCGCACCCGTAGCGCGACGAGAAGGGGCGCCCGGCATGCGCACGGCTCCGCCCGCGTAGGCTGGGCGGGTGAGTGCGAACGAGCAGCCGAACCGCGCAGACCTCGGCAAGGATCCGTCCCGCGTCAGCGGCATGTTCGATCAGGTCGCGGCCGGCTACGACCGCACCAACACGGTCATGACCGTCGGCAACGACGCCCTCTGGCGCGCGGCGACGACGCGCGCGGTCGGACCGAAGAAGGGCGAGCGGATCCTCGACCTCGGCGCCGGCACCGCGTCCTCCTCGGCGTCGCTCGCCGGCAGCGGCGCCGATGTGGTGGCAGCCGACTTCTCGCCGGGGATGCTGGCGGAGGGCAAGCGCCGTCATGGACATCTGCCGAACCTCAGCTTCGTCGAGGCGGACGCGACGAACCTCCCGTTCGACGACGACACCTTCGACGCGGTCACGATGTCTTACAGCCTGCGCAACGTCCAGGATCCGAAGAAGGCGATCGCCGAGCTGTACCGCGTGACCAAGCCCGGCGGCCGCGTGGTGATCAACGAGTTCTCCACGCCGCCCGCCAAGCTCCTGCGCGGCTTCTACAAGCTGTACAACGCGCAGGTGCTGCCGCGCGTCGCCCGGCTGGCCGGCACGAACGGCGAGGCCTACGACTACCTCAACGAGTCGATCAGCGCCTGGCCCGACCAGCGCACGCTCGCGAGCTGGCTGCGGGAAGCGGGCTGGGTCGACGTGGCCTGGCGCAACCTGTCCTTCGGGATCGTGGCGCTGCACCGCGCCCGCAAGCCGAAGGCGTGACGCCGCCGGGGCGCGATCAGCCGCGCGGGGGCGTCAGCAGAGCCGCGATGTCCGCGATCTCCCACGCCTCGGCGATGAGTCCGTCCCGCAGGTGGCAGACGATCGCCTGATCGAGCGTGAAGACGCGATCGGCGCCGGTGGCCTCCGTGGTGACGCTGCCGAGGTCGCCCACGATCGTCCCGGTCACGATGACCCGGGCCATCTCGGTGTCGCCGTCGGTGAGGATCTCCTGGATCTCGTGCCGCAGCCCCTGCAGCGAGGCCAGGGCGTCGCGCCAGACCTGCTTCTCCTCGTCCCGGCTGGTGGTCGACAGCCCTGCCGGGGCATGGACGACGACGTCGGCGTGCATGAGCCGGTCGAACTCGTCGACGTTTCCGCTGTCGCCGGCGGCGAGCCAGCGCGCCGTCACGGAGGATCCGGAGATCATGGCCCTCAGCATAGGACCGCGGTGCGCCGTGCGGCAGGGGCGGGACCGCTCGATGCCGGCCTTGGAATCCCGACGCCGTTGCGGCACAGGGAACCGGGCACGGTTCGCGCCCAGGTAGGCTGGACGACGTGACTTCGAGCCCCGCCGCCACGGGTTCGCGCCTCGCGAGCCGTCTCGGTTTCAGCGACCGCGTGTTCGTCGGCCCCGCCGCGCGCAAGCTCGCCCGCGAGGTCGAGGCGGGTCTCGACCTGGTCGAAGAGGGCCTCGCCGTCGACCTGCGCGTCGCCGACTCGATCGCCGACGCCCCGAGCCGCTACCTCTACGAGGCGGGCGGCAAGCGCGTGAGGCCGGTGCTGTCCCTGCTCACCGCGCAGCTCGGAGCCGGAAACGTGCCCGCCGTGATCGACATCGCGAAGGCGCTGGAGATGACGCACCTCGGCTCGCTGTACCACGACGACGTCATGGACGGCGCGGACCGCCGCCGCGGCGTGCCGGCCGCGCAGACCGTGTGGGGCAACAACATCGCGATCCTCACCGGCGACATCCTGTTCTCCCGGGCGAGCCAGCTCATGTCCCGGCACGGCGACCGCGCGATCCGTCTGCAGGCCGACACGTTCGAGCGGCTCGTGCTCGGACAGATGCACGAGACCGTCGGCCCGCAGGACGGCGACGACCCGGTCGAGTTCTACATCCAGGTGCTCGCCGACAAGACCGGCTCCCTCATCGCGGCGGCCACGCAGGCCGGGGCGATCTTCTCCGGCGCCCCCGCCGAGTACGAGGAGCCGCTGCGCAGCTACGGCGAGAAGGTCGGCGTGGCGTTCCAGCTGCTCGACGACGTGATCGACCTCTCCGCGAAGCCGGAGGACACCGGAAAGGTGCCCGGCACGGATCTGCGTGCGGGCGTGCCGACCATGCCCTCGCTGCTGCTCAGCGTCGAGACGGATGCGGCATCCACCGCGCTCGCCGCGGAGATCGAGGCCGGCGTGCAGCGGATCGCCGCAGGCGAGGATCCCGCGATCCTCGACGACGCCCTCGCGCGCCTGCGCGACCACGCCGTCACCCAGAAGACCCTCGATCTCGCCCGCAGCTGGACCCAGGGCGCGATCGACGAGCTCGCCGTGCTGCCCAAGGGGCCCGTGCGCGAGGCGCTGACCCGGTTCGCGGAGTCGCTCGCGGACCGCAGCAGCTGACGTCCTGCTGCCGAAAGGAACCACCATGACCAAGCTCAGGCTTGCCATCGTCGGAGCCGGCCCCGCCGGAATCTACGCCGCCGACCTCCTGCTGAAGGCCGAACGGCGCTTCGACGTCTCGATCGACCTGTTCGAGCAGCTCCCGGCGCCGTACGGCCTGGTGCGCTATGGCGTCGCGCCCGATCACCCGCGCATCAAGGGCATCATCACGGCCCTGCGCGACGTGCTGGACCGTGGCGACATCCGCCTGTTCGGCAACGTGAACTTCGGCACCGACATCACGCTCGAGGACCTGAAGCGGCACTACAACGCGGTGATCTTCGCGACCGGCGCGCGGCGCGACACCGGCATGGACATCCCGGGGATCGACGCGGTCGGATCCTACGGCGCCGCCGACTACGTGAGCTGGTTCGATGGGCACCCCGACGTGCCGCGCGAGTGGCCGCTGGACGCCGCGTCCGTCGCGGTGATCGGCAACGGCAATGTGGCCCTCGATGTGTCGCGCATGCTCGCCAAGCACGCCGAGGACCTGCTCGTCACCGAGGTGCCCGCCAACGTCTACGAAGGCATGAAGGCCAGCGCCGTCACCGACGTGCACGTGTTCGGCCGCCGCGGGCCCGCGCAGGTGAAGTTCACACCGCTGGAGCTGCGCGAGCTCGGCGAGCTGCGCGATGTCGACATGGTCGTCTACGACGAGGACTTCGACTACGACGACGCCTCCCGCGACGCGATCGCCAGCAACAAGCAGGTCATGGTCATCGACCGGGTGCTGCAGTCCTGGCGCAAGCGGGACTCGGTGAACAACGCCGGCGGATCCGCGTCGCGTCGTCTGCACCTGCACTTCTGGGCGCGCCCCGTCGAGGTCCGGGTCGACGAGAACGGTCGCGTCTCTGCGCTGGTCTACGAGCGCACCAAGCCGGACGGCACCGGCGGCGCCGTCGGCACGGGAGAGATGCGCGAGGTGCCGATCCAGGCCCTGTACCGCGCCGTCGGCTACTTCGGCTCGCCGCTGGACGGCGTGCCCTTCGACAAGAAGCACGGCGTGATCCCGAACCGCGAGGGCCAGGTGCTCGCGAAGGACTCCAACCAGCGCGTGCCCGGCATCTACGCCACTGGCTGGATCAAGCGCGGTCCCGTGGGCCTCATCGGCCACACGAAGTCCGACGCGATGGAGACGATCCGTCACGTCATCAACGACCAGGGCTCCTGGTGGCAGCCGGAGGACCCGTCCGAAGAGGCGATCCCCGCACTGCTCGCCGAGCGCGGCGTGCGCTGGACCGACCTCGACGGCTGGCACCGGCTCGACGAGCACGAGATCGCGCTCGGCGCCCCCGAGGAGCGCGTCCGCGTCAAGCTCGTTCCGCGTGAGGACATGGTCCGCGTCTCCCGCGGGGAGTGACGCGGATCCGGATTCTCTTCGGGGAGCGATGTTCGTCCGGATTTCCCAGCGGAGGGGACAGACATCGCTCCTCGAACGCGCGTCCGGCTGCCGGCGGCGGCTACTTCTTCGCGGTGACCTCGACGGTGAACACCAGATGCTTGCCCGAGGCGCTGTTGTCCATCGTGACCTTCGTCGTGCCCTCGGCGAGGGCTTCGAGACCAGGGTTGAACTGAGCGGATCCGTCGTCCTTGCCGGGGACGAAGGAGACGATCTTCGCGTCGGCGATGTCGGCGGTCCAGTGCGTGAAGTCCTTGTCGTCGCCGGTGAGGTCGATCGTGTTGCCGAGGGGCACCTGGACCGTGGTCCCGTCGATCGAACCGAGATCCGCGATGATCGGCGGCAGCACGCCGGATCCCGTGGTGGCGGGGGCGCTGCCCGTGCTGCTGGTCGGCGCGGTGCCGCCGGAGCAGCCCGCGAGGGCGAACGCCCCAGTGGTCAGCGCGGCGACCGCCACGAGGCCGGCGATCGAGCGGTGCAGTCGAGTGCGGATCATGGTTCCTCCTGAGCGGTGCGCGTCGATGTGGCTCAGCGTAGAGGAGGCGGGCTCGGAGCGCCTCTGAACGGCGCGGATACCCTGGATCCATGAGCCGCCCCGCCTCCGCCGTGTGGACACCCGATGTGCTCGGCGACGAGTTCGAGCAGCTCACGCTGCCGCTCGGATCCGACGACGAGGGCGAGATCGTCGCGACCCTGGTGCGGGCGCTGCCGCAGCACAGCGCCTGGCGGAGACTTTTCGGGGACGGCCGGCAGCTCGCCGACACCGATGTGCTGTACGTGCACGGGTGGTCCGACTACTTCTTCCAGAAGCGGCTCGCACGGTTCTGGACCGGCCGCGGCGCACGCTTCTTCGCGCTCGACCTGCGCAAGTACGGCCGAAGCCTGCGCGAGTACCAGACTCCGGGCTACATCGGAGATCTCGTCGACTACGACAAGGACATCGCCGCCGCGCTCGCCGCGATGCAGGAGGGATCCGGCGCGGTCGGCCGCAGGCTGGTGCTCCTCGGCCACTCCACGGGCGGGCTGATCCTCAGCCTGTGGGCCGCGCGGCATCCCGGTGTCGCTTCGGCCGTGATCCTGAACAGTCCGTGGCTGGAGTTCCAGCTGTCGCGCTTCACGCGGGAGACGATCACCCCGCTCGTGGGTCTGCGGGCGAAATACCGTCCGCTCGACCGCGCACCCCAGGTCGACCTGGGCTACTACACGCGCGCTCAGCAGGAGGCGGCGGATCCGACGGATCCGATGGAGGTCAACCTCGACTGGCGGCCCGCGCAGACCATGGCCGTGCACGCCGGGTGGCTGCATGCGATCCTGGGCGGTCACGCGGCGATCGCGGCCGGGATCGCGATCGGCGTCCCCGTGTGCGTGCTGCTGTCGGCGCGCAGCGCCGTGCCGACGGCCTGGTCGGATGACCTCACCCGTGCCGACAGCGTGCTCGTCGTTGACGACATCGCCCGCGCCGCGCTGAAGATCGGGCCCTCGGTGACGATCGAGCGCATCGACGGCGCGCTGCACGACGTGTTCCTGTCCCGGCACGAGGCCCGGGAGGAGGCCTATGCGCGCCTCGGGTACTGGGTCGACGGCTGGTCCGCGGCGGATCGCGTCGCACGGCGCGGGCCGGGGAAGCGCACCTGATCCGAGCGCGGCGAGAGGCCGGCCGCCGATCGCTCGCGGTTCCGGCCGGTCAGTCGACGAGGTGCACGGCGCGCATGAGATGCTCCGCGGCGTGCCCGTCACCGGCGAGGATCGCCTCCGCGAGCTCGGCGTGGAGCGTGCGCATGGCGTCCCGCTGCGAGGCGTCGACGGACCACGGTCGCAGATTGCGGGACAGCGGCATGCTCGTCTCGTCGAGCACCGAGCTGAGGATCTCGTTCTCGCAGCGCTCGGCGAGGTAGTGCAGCAGCGCCCAGCGCTCGGCCGAGAGCGCCGCAGGATCGTCGAGGCCGTCGTTCAGGCCGCGAGCGAGAGCCGCCGCTTCCTCGCGCTCCGCGTCGCTCAGCCGCGGCACCGCGATCGCGGCGATCGCTCCGCCGAGATAGCCCGCATACTCGAGCGTCTTCGCCGTGAGCTGCGGCGGCACCTCGGTGACCTGCGTGTACCGGCTCGGGTACATCTCGACCAGGCCGACCCGCTCGAGCCGCTGCAGCGCCTCCCGGATCGGCATCCGTGACACGCCGAACTTCTCAGCCAGATCCGCATCCCGGATGCGCGATCCCGGCGGCAATGTGCCGTCGATGATCGACGCACCGACCTGCTGATACACCTCCTCCGCGAGGAGTTGCTTCGTCGCCCCCAGCGGCGACCGAACCACGCCAGTCATCGGACCGCGTTCGCCCATCACTACCCCCAAGTAGTTTCCCCAGAACAGCACTATCCCACCGCTCGGGGGCAAACCCAAATACCGGTATCGAAGTGATGTCCGAGTCGCGCATCCTGCGACATCGAGAGGTGTTTCTGCGACGTCAGGGGCTGTTTCGGGGGCGGTGGGACGTTCCGGACCAAGGAGGGGGTCAGCTGCGCCGGCGGGTGAGGTGGACGGTGACCTCGTCGCCCTCGTCCTTGCCGATCGCCCGGCGGATCGTGCTCGAGACCGGCAGCTTGTGGGTGCCGTCGCCCAGCGCCATGAACGCGCCGTCGAACGGATGCCCGTCGACGGTTCCGGACACCTTGACCAGGCCGCGCGTCCCGAACACGGTCGCCGAATCGGGCAACTGGACGCAGATCCAGGTGTCGCCCGCGCGCACGCGGCCGAGGATCGCGGTGAACGTGATGTCCAGCGGACCCACGGTGCTCATGACCCTGTGCCGTCCGTCTCGGGCGTCGTCCCGGTGATCGAGAACGCGTTGCCGTCGGGGTCGCGCCAGGCGAACATCGCCGGAGTCCCGGGCCAGCGCAGGATCTCGTCGACGACGATGCCTCCGGCGGCCATCGCGGCATGAGCGGCGTCGACGTCATCCGAGGTGAACCGGATCCCGATCGATCCGCGGTGCACGGCGGGATCCGCGGGCTCGAGGGTGACGACCACGTCACCACCCGGAGTCAGCTCGATCCAGCGGCCGTTCGGCGTGGGGACGTCGCGGAGCACAGTGAAGCCGAGGCCCCGGTAGAAGCGCAGTGCCGCGTCCTGGTCGTCCACCGGGATGCTGACGGCACGAATGCCGGTGATGGGGGTGCTGTCCATGATGTGTCCCTTTCCGGAGCGGAGGATCCGTCCAGGAAGATGACGATCGATGTCGCCCGCGATCGACATGCCGCCCGGAATCGAGCGGCATGTCCGCTTACCGGAAGTTGATGAACTGCAGATCCAGGTCGAGGTCGGATCCCTTGAGCAGCGCGATCACAGCCTGGAGGTCGTCGCGGCTCTTGGACTGCACCCGCAGCTCGTCGCCCTGGATCTGCGACTTGACGGACTTGGGGCCCTCGTCGCGGATGATCTTGCCGATCTTCTTCGCGTTCTCCGAGCTGATGCCTTCCTTGAGGGTCGACTCGAGGCGGAACTCCTTGCCGCTGGCCGTGGGGTCGCCGGACTCCAGGCTCTTCAGCGAGATGCCGCGCTTGATGAGCTTGGTCTGGAACACGTCCAGCACCGCTCGCGCGCGCTCGTCCGAGTTCGCCAGGATCAGGATCTTCTCGCCGCTCCACGCGATCGAGGCGCCGACCCCCTTGAAGTCGTAGCGCTGCTCGATCTCCTTGCGGGCCTGGTTGAGGGCGTTGTCCGCCTCCTGGCGATCGACCTTGGACACGATGTCGAATGAGCTGTCAGCCATACAGGCAGTGTAACGAGGGGCGGGCTCACGCGGTCTCGTGAACGGCGCCGCCCGGGCGAGCCGTCGACGAGCGCACCACGAACCGCGGGGTGAGCGTGCGGTGCTCCGGGGCCGCACCCGGGTTGTCCAGCTGTGCGAGCAGCAGGTGAGCGGCGAGACGTCCCTGGCCTGCGGGATCCTGGGCCAGCGTGGTCAGCCCGAAGAACGCCGACAGCTTGTGGTCGTCGATGCCGACGATCGACAGGTCGTCGGGGACGCGCAGGCCCAGGTCGCGCGCCGCCAGCATGCAGCCGATCCCGATCTCGTCGCTCGCGGCGAAGATCGCGGTCGGCCGATCGTGCGCGAGCAGCGCCTTCGCGGCCGCGTACCCGGAGGGGATGTCGAAGTCGGCTTCCCAGAACCCCGTCTCCTCGACCTCGAGCCCCGCCGCGCGCATCGCGGACAGCCAGCCGTCGTAGCGGGCGTCGCCGAGCTGGAACGCGCTCGCGATCGTGCGCCCGGCGCCCACGTAGGCGATGCGGGTGTGGCCGAGGGAGAGGAGGTGCTCGGTGGCGAGAGTCGCCATCCGTGCGTTGTCGACGTCGACCGCCGTGGCGCCTTCGATGTGGCCGCCGATGCTGACGACGGGCTTGCCGAGAGCGCGCAGCGCGCGGATCTCATCGGGCGTCAGCTCGATGCTCGCCGCGATCAGGCCGTCGATGCTCGCGCGACGCAGCGAGCTGCCGAACACCTGGTCGCGCTGGGACTCGTTGCCCTGCAGGTCGTACAGGGTCACGTCGTACCCCTGGCTGAGCAGCACGGACTCGATGCCGGTGAGCAGATCCGTGAAGAACCAGCGGTCGATGAACGGCACCATGAACCCGATGTGCCGTGTTCGCCCCGACGCGAGCCCCGAGGCGTTCGACGAGATGACGTAACCGAGCTCGGCGGCTGCCGCCAGGACCTTCTCCCTGGTGGCCGGCGACGCCGTCTTCCCGTTCAGCGCTCGCGAGACCGTGGCGGTGGACACACCGGCGAGACGCGCCACATCGGCGATGTCAGCCACTCGGGCCTCCTGAGAAGTCGGGTCAAGGCAGGGTATCGGTCGGCACCGGCGAGCGACGCTCTTGCGGCGATCGTCGATGTTCGTTCGGCTCATTGTTGTAAACGCTTCCGAATGACGCAACCCTCAGCGGACCCGGCCTCATCGCCAGCAAACATAAGGGGCCTGTCGGATGCTGTCGAAGCCAGAGGGGGACGACGAAGGGTTGCGCGATGGTGTTCGGATCCGCATACTGTAAACGCTTGCAATTCTCGCAGGCGGAGCGAGCGCCCTCGGGCGCGGGATCGGAGCCGATCGCGCTCCCTACAGCACCGAGAGAGGTACACCGATGAAGGTGAACAGGAAGAGCGTCGTCGCGTTCGGCGCACTCCTCGTGGCCGGCGCACTGGCGCTGACCGGCTGCGGCGGCAGCAGCAACGCCGGCGGCGCGTCTGCCGGCAGTGACAAGACCACGGGCTCGCTCACGGTCTGGGTCGACTCCAACCGTGCGGCCGCGATGAAGCAGGTCGCCGCCGACTTCAAGAAGGACAAGGGCATCACCATCAACCTGGTGGTCAAGGACTTCGGCAAGATCCGCGACGACTTCACCGCTCAGGTCCCCACCGGCAAGGGCCCCGACATCACGATCGGCGCGCACGACTGGATCGGATCCTTCGTGAAGGACGGCCTGGTCGCCCCCATCGAGCTGGGGGACTCCGCCTCGAAGTTCGAGAAGGTCGCCATCTCGGCCGTCACCTACGACAGCAAGGTCTACGGCCTGCCCTACGCGATCGAGAACATCGCGATCCTGCGCAACACGGCGCTCGCCGACTCCACCCCGGCCAGCTACGACGAGATGATCGCCAAGGGCAAGGCCGCCGGCACCAAGTACCCGTTCCTGATCGGGCTCGACGCGGCGACCGGCGACGCGTACCACACCTACCCGTTCCAGACCTCGTTCGGCAGCCAGGTCTTCGCGCAGAACGCGGACGGCAGTTACGACGCCAAGAAGCTCACGATCGGCGACGAGGCCGGGCAGAAGTTCGCCACCTGGCTGGGCGCGCAGGGCGCGGCCGGCATCTTCAACCCCGGCCTGACCGGCGACCTCGCCAAGGCCGCCTTCAACGCGGGCGAGGCTCCCTACTTCATCAGCGGCCCGTGGAACCTGCCCGACGCGGAGAAGGCGGGTATCAAGGTCTCGGTCGACCCCATCCCGAGCGCCGGCGGCCAGGAGGCCCGGCCGTTCGCCGGAGTGCAGGCCTTCTTCGTGAACGCGAAGTCGAAGAACACCCTCGCGGCGAACGAGTTCCTGGTGAACTACCTCGCCACCCCGGCGGTGCAGACCGCGCTCTACAAGGCGGGCGGTCGCCCGCCGGCGCTGACGGAGTCGTTCCAGGCCGCCCAGTCCGACCCCGCCGTGGCCGGCTTCGCCAAGGTCGGCGCCAACGCCGTGCCGATGCCGTCGGTGCCCGAGATGGGCTCCGTGTGGGACGACTGGGGCAAGTCCGAGGTCGCGATCATCAAGGGCGGCGACCCGGCCGGCACCTGGACCGGCATGGCCCAGGCGATCCAGACGAAGATCGGCTGATCCGATCATGAACCCGGTGCGGGGAGGTGCGCGGTCGCGCCGCCTCCCCGCACCTCCGCCCGCTGACGACGTTGTGAAGGGGTCGAGATGACGGGTCCTGCCGTGCAGGAGAAGACGCTGGAACCCTCGGCCATGTCCGCCGAGGACCGGGCTCGCAACCGCCGCCACCGGCGCGCCGCCGCGTACGCCGAGGCCGCTTCGGCCGGCTGGAAGGTGTGGCTGGTCAAGATCGTCGCGCTCGCAGTGATCGACGCGCTCGCCCTCTACGCCGTGTTCGCGCTCGCCGCGAGCGCGCAGTGGACGCCGGCCGTTCTGGTCGCCGTGGGCGTGCTCGCGATCAACGCCGTCTACCTCATCCCCGGCCTGCTGCCGGCGAAGTACCTGACGCCGGGGCTCGTGTTCCTGCTGATCTTCCAGATCTTCGTGGTGCTGTACTCCGGCTACGTCGCCTTCACCAACTACGGATCAGGGCACAACTCCACCAAGGAGGACGCCGTCCAGGCGCTGCTGCTGCAGTCGCAGACCCGTGTCGCCGACTCCCCGACGTTCTCCGTCAAGATCCTGGAGAAGGATGGGGAGTTCTTCTTCCTCACCTCCGAGCCCGGCAGCGATGAGCCGCTGATCGGCGGCGCCGACCGTCCGCTCTCCACCGAACCCGGCATCACGTCCGACGGCGCCCCGGGCTTCACCACCCTCGACTTCCCGAGCGTGATCGCCCATCAGGACGACATCGCCGCGCTGGCCGTGCCGCTCTCGCACGATCTGAACAAGGGCTACCTCAAGACCACCGACGGATCCAAGGCCTACCAGTTCACCTCGACGCTGAGGTGGGATCCGAAGGCCGACACGATGACCGACACCAAGACCGGCGTCGTCTACTCCGACACCGGACGGGGCGCGTTCACCGCGAAGGACGGCAAGGCCCTGCTGCCCGGCTGGCAGGTGTGGGTCGGCGGGGACAACTTCGTCCGCGCCTTCTCTGACCAGTCCATCCGGGGCCCGTTCCTCGCGGTGCTGCTGTGGACCTTCGCTTTCGCGATCCTCTCGGTCGCGACGACGTTCATCCTCGGTCTGTTCCTCGCCATCGTGTTCAACGATCCGAAGATGCGCAGCCGCAAGTACTACCGGCTGATCATGATCCTGCCGTACGCGTTCCCGGCGTTCCTGTCCGCGCTGGTGTGGGCCGGGCTGTTCAACAAGGACTTCGGCTTCATCAACCAGGTCGTCCTCGGCGGTGCATCGATCCCGTGGCTGACGGATCCCTGGCTCGCCAAGGCGGCGATCCTCATCGCGAACCTGTGGCTCGGGTTCCCCTACATGTTCCTCGTCACGACCGGCGCTCTGCAGTCGCTGCCCGACGATGTCGTCGAGGCCGCGCGCGTGGACGGCGCGAGCGTGTGGCAGACGTTCCGGCTGATCAAGTTCCCGCTGCTGCTCGTGGCTGTGGCGCCGCTGCTGATCGCGTCGTTCGCGTTCAACTTCAACAACTTCGGGCTCATCTTCCTGCTCACGAACGGCGGCCCGCAGTTCACCGGCGCGAGCATCAACGTGGGATCCACGGATCTGCTCATCTCGATGGTCTACAAGGTCGCCTTCGTGGGCTCCGAGCGGGACTACGGTCTCGCCAGCGCCTTCTCGATCATCATCTTCGTGCTCGTCGCCGTGATCTCCCTGATCGGATTCCGGCAGACCAAGGTGCTGGAGGATCTGAACTGACATGACCGACATCGCAACGACCTCCGCCACGACGGCGACCGCCGCGCTCATCGCAGCACCGGCGCCCCGCGCCCGTCGGCCATTCGGACGCTGGTTCCGGGAGACCGGCTGGCGGCACCTCATCGGCATCGTCATGCTCGTGTTCGCCGGCTTCCCTCTGGTCTACGTGCTGTCCGCCTCGCTGAACCCCGGCGGGACCCTGCTCAGCACGAACGGCCTGTTCTCGAAGATCAGCCTCGACAACTACGTGCAGCTGTTCCAGGATCCGTCCCGGCCCTACGGCGCCTGGTTCCTGAACACGATCTTCATCGGCGTGCTCGCCGCGGTGTCGAGCGTGTTCCTGTGCGCGCTCGCCGCATATGCCTTCTCGCGCATGCGTTTCCGCGGACGCCGCACCGGGCTCATGACCCTGCTGCTCGTGCAGATGTTCCCGCAGCTGCTGGCGATCGTGGCGATCTTCCTGCTCATGTCCGCGATCGGCGACATCTTCCCGGCGCTCGGGCTGAACTCGCAGATCGGCCTGATCCTCGTGTATCTCGGCGGCGCGCTGGGGGCGAACACGTTCCTGATGTACGGCTTCTTCAACACCATCCCGGCCTCGATCGACGAGGCGGCGAAGATCGACGGGGCTGGCCACGCCCGGATCTTCTTCACGATCATCCTGCGTCTGGTGGCGCCGATCCTCGCCGTCGTCGGCCTGCTGGCCTTCATCGGCATCACGGGCGACTTCCTCATCGCGTCGACGGTGCTGATCTCCCCGGAGAAGCAGACGCTGGCGGTCGGGCTCTACCAGTACGTCTCCACCGACGCGAAGAACTACGCGGTGTTCGCGGCCGGGGCCGTGCTCGCGGCGATCCTGCCGATGATCCTGTTCCTGTCGTTGCAGAAGTACATCGTCGGCGGCCTCACCGCCGGTAGCGTGAAGTGAAGATCCTCGAATCACAATCCAAGGGCTCTGTCACGGCACCGGTCGTGCAACCACGTCGACTCCGGCGGGCTGCCGCCGCACCACGAAAGGCCCCGACATGACCGCTCTGCTCCCGCACCACGACGGATCCCCGCTGCACGTCTCCGACGACGCCCCCGCTCTCGGCGATGTCGTCCTGGTTCGTCTGCGCGTGCCGGCCGGCTACGGCCCGCTCGCAGCCGTGCGCACACGCTCCAACCCCGACCACGAACCGGAATGGACCGACGCCGCCCGGATCGGCGCCGCCGACGGCTGGGAGTGGTGGGAGGCGCCGGTCACCGTGCGCAACCCGCGGCACGGGTACCGGTTCCTGCTGCAGCACGAGGACGGCCGGGTCGAGTGGCTGAACCAGACGGGGATCCACCGCCTGGAGACGCTCGACGCCGAGGACTTCGCCCTGGTCGCCGAACCCGCGCCGCCCGCCTGGCTGCACGAGTCGGTGATGTACCAGGTGTTCCCGGACCGCTTCGCCCGGTCCGCGCAGGCCGATGAGCACCCGACGCCGGACTGGGCGATCCCGGCGGACTGGGACACCCCGGTGGATCCGGTCATGCCCGGCCGCGCGCACCAGTTCTACGGGGGAGACCTCCCCGGGATCGTCGAGCACCTGGATCACCTCGTGGAGCTCGGCGTCAACCTGCTCTACCTCACGCCCGTCTTCCCCGCTGCGTCCAACCATCGCTACGACGCCTCGAGCTTCCTCCGGGTCGACCCGCTCCTGGGCGGCGATGAGGCGTATGCGCGCCTCATCGAGGAGGCGCACGCCCGTGACATCAAGGTGATCGGCGACCTCACCAGCAACCACTCGGGCGACCGCCACGAGTGGTTCCGCGCGGCGTTCGGCAATCCCGGAGCGCCCGAGGAGCGGTTCTACTACTTCACCGACGACGACAACACCGAGTACGAGTGCTGGCTGGGCGCGAAGAGCCTGCCCAAGTTCGACTGGGCGAGCCAGGAGCTGCGCGAGCGCTTCATCACGGGCGAGGACTCGGCCGTCGCGCGCTGGCTGAAGCCTCCCTACGCAGCGGACGGCTGGCGCGTCGACGTCGCGAACATGACCGGCCGCCTCGGGGCGATCGACCTGAACGCCGACGTGCGCCGACTGCTGCGCGACACCGTGCGGGGGATCAACCCGGATGCGATCCTGCTCGGGGAGTCGACCAACGACGCGACGAGCGACCTGCAGGGCGACGGGTGGGACGGGGCGATGACCTATCCGTCCTTCACGCGCCCGGTGTGGGCCTGGCTGAGCGAACCGAACAGCGCGCCGTACCTCACCGCGGAGGGGGAGGAGCGCACCGAGAGCTGGTTCTTCGGCATGCAGACCGGGGGGATCCCGCGCTACACCGCGCGCGACGTCGTCGACTCGATGACCCGATTCACCGGGGGGATCCCCTGGCGGGTGCGGCTGGGCAACATGCAGCCGCTGGACACGCACGACACCGCGCGGTTCGCGACGAATGCCGCGCCGGGCACCGTGCCGGTGGCGGTCGGCCTGTCGATGACGCTGCCGGGGCTGCCCGTCGTGTTCGCCGGGGACGAGTTCGGCCTCATCGGCGTGGACGGCGAGGCCAGCCGCACGCCGATCCCGTGGGGGACCGAGGGTGAGGCGGACACGGCGGAGCGCATCGCGCTGTACCGCGACCTGGTCGGACTGCGCCGCGCGCACCCCGTGCTCGGCACGGGCGGGTTGCGGTGGCTCCATGTCGATGACGATGGCCTCGTGTTCGTGCGGGAGTCGGCCGAGGAGACCATCCTCGTGCTCGCCGCCCGTGGGGACGTCGACATCGAGCTCCCTGTCGGGGCGCTCGCCGGGGCCGCGGCGGCGGAGGCGCTGTTCGGCGATGCGACGCTCGCGGTTGCCGAGGGCGGCGCGGTCGCGCTCGTCGCGGAGGGGCCGGTGTTCGCCGCATGGGCCCTGCCGGGGGTGGTCGCTCCCGACGCCGGCTGAGTGCGGCACGGTCGCCCGACGCCCGTCGAGGCCCCGGGGCGAGGCCTCCACCGCGCGCCGCCCTCGTCCACCCGCTTTGCGCTCGTACCCTCGAGGTATGGCACGGATCGGGGGGCGCAACACCGGGATCGCGTGGCTCGCGGGCGTCGTCTGCGCCGGGGTCATCGCCGGTCTCGTGTACCTCGCTGCGCCCATGGGGCCCGTGATGGTGAACTACTTCGCCGGCCTGCTGCATCAGTGAGGCGGATGCGCCCGTGACGCGGATCCGGACGTGAGCCGGATCCGGATCCGGCATCCGCGGTTTCCCGGCACGTCTCCGCGACGGCGCACCTCCTCGGAGATAGCCTCGAATCACCGTATCCGTATGGAGGAGCTCCCATGAGTGACCACGAGGTTTCGAAGCCGGCGCAGGCGCACGACGTCGACGACGCCGTGGCCGCCGCGCCCGAAGCGGACGTCCAGGGCGCCGACACCACGGCCGTCCACGCTGAGGCCGGCCCGATCGAGGGCGCCGACGTGCAGCCGACCCCGGCGGCCGCCGACGTGCAGGCAGTGCCTGCCGACGCCGCATCCCAGGACGCCGCCGGCGAGGATGTCGCCGAGGCTGCGCAGCCCGACCACGCCGCCGTCGCCCAGAGCGCGAACCAGAGCCTCGCGGAGGCCGAGCGCGCCGCCGACGGGGCGACCGCACGGGGCGAGGCCCCGGCCGCGGACCAGCACGCTGCCGTCGACGCGGATCTCGCCGCCTTCGAGGCGGCGGAGGCCGCCTACCCCGGCACCTTCGGCGGCACCTTCACCCCGCCGTCGCCCGAGACCCCTACCGTCGTCGCGGCGGCGGCTGCCACGGAGACCTCGGCGTTCGAGCAGGCGACCACCCGCGTCGACACCGTCGCCGAAGCGCCCACGCAGGTGCTCGCGCCAGCCGTCATCACCCCGGGGGCGACCGACGTGCCGCCGCCCATCTTCGTGCAGGCTCCCGAGCCCCCGCGCGAGCGCGGCAACCGCGGTGCGATCTTCGGCATCGGTCTGCTGGCCGCGATCGCCTTCGCGATCCTCTACCTGGGCACGGCGCTCGGCATCGCCGCGTTCGACGGCAAGGTCACCACGGACAGCGTCGGCACGTACCTGCTCGACCAGGTCCGCAGCCCGGGTCTGTGGATCCCGGTCGTCGTGTTCGCGATCGGGTTCTGGCTGCTCGGCGGCATCATCAACCGCGGACGCTGGGGCTACTGGGTCGTGTTCGGCATCATCGTCGGCGGGTTCGCATACGGCGGTCATCTGCTCGGCGCGATCGGATCCGTCGAGTTCTGGAAGCTCGGCGCGACCCAGCTGGCCGAGAACGTGAACGGCCAGCTGCTCGCTCCGCTCGCGATCGCCGCGTTCATCTTCGGTCGCGAGCTCACCATCTGGTTCGGCGCCTGGGCCGCCCGCGCCGGCGCCCGCCGCACCGCGCAGAACGAGGAAGCGCAGCGCGAGTACGAGCGCGTCCTCGAAGCCGGACCCCAGCTGCCGTAGCGGCGCCGGCCTGCACCGCAGGAGAGCATCACGAACGGATTCCCGCCGAACCCCCGCGAGCCCCGGCCCGCGGGGGTTCGGCCTGTCCTCGCCTGGGTGATCGGGGTGATCTCGTTCTTCGCGCTGGCGATCATGGGCCTCGGCATGCTCAGCCTGCTCACCGAGCACGACCTCATCGCGGTCCCGCGGCTCGGCCAGCTGCCCGGCATCGTCGGCATGGTGCTCGCCGTCGTGGTCTTCGCCCTGTCACTGCGAGGCGTGCTCGCGGATCCGCATCCGTCGTTCGTCGCGACGGTGTTCCTCGCGCTGGGGGCGGCGCTCGTGCATCTGGGCGGCGTGTGGGGCGCGGCCGTGGCCGAGGGGGCGGGCGCGGTCGACGCCACCGCCGCCGCCGGTCAGCTCGTGCTGGGCGGAGCGAGCGCCGTCATCGTGGTGGCGGCCCTGATCGCGGCGTGGGTGGCGATCGCACTGCGCCGCACAGAGGCCAGGGCGCCGCGCTGGCCGTGGGAGAAGGACGACGACGAGCAGCCGTGACGCCCCCTTGTCCGCTCGGCTCCGGCGCAGCACGCCCTGATCAGGTGAAGGCGCCGAGAACAGATCCGGGTGGATCCGCCTGACTTCGGTCGATCGGCCCGATCGCGGCAGCGGCGCAGCCTTCCCGCGCGGCTGCGATGACGCCGCCGATCTCGCGTGCCGTGGCCGCCCGGGCGTGTCCGCCCCGTACGCTGGAGGCGTGGAGCGCTCGCTGGAGACGCAGGTGGACCAGGCCGTCGAGGCCTGGCTGCGCTGGGTGCCGCGCTGGGAGCCCTCCACGCACCGCGGTCGTGTCGCGCCGTGTCGCCGCTGCCTCGGCTCTCCCGTGCTGTCGGCCGCGGGCATCGGCGGGAACGTGCCGCACGGCGTGCAGCACGGGTTGTCCACGCGCATCAAGACCATCGTCGACCACGCCGTCGCCGAGTACACCGCCCGGAACCTGCCGATGCTGCAGGGCGAGCTCGACCAGCAGGCCGCGCGCAACCGCGCCCGCGCCTACCGGCCGGCCGAGGACCTCGAGCCCGAGTACGAGGGCATGCCGCTGGATCCGGATCCGGTTCCCGGTGCGCCGTTCCTGTTCACGCTCGCGGGCATGGCCGATGAGGATGCGGGCGAACTGCCCCCGCTGCCGCCGCTCAGCGATGACGCGAAGGCCGCGCTGCGCCACGAGGTCGCGCTCGCCGACGACTACGCCAACGTCGTGGGTCGCGAGATCTGCGGCCTGCTGCTGCGGCACCGCCTGCGGGTGCAGGCGGCGATCAGCGAGTACGTCGAGCCCCAGATCGAGGCGATGCTCGCCGAACTCACCGAGGCGCTGGACTCGCCCTTCGACCCCGACACCCTCTGACCCGGAAACGGGACATTCGCTGGGAGACCGGATCCGGGCTGGCATCGCCGCGCGCGCATGGCTATCGTTTTTCGATAGATAAAGATCGCTTTTCGATAGGAGCGCCATGCAACCCCGGATCACCGCCGCACTCAAGGCGCTCATCGTCGTGCTGCTCGCCCTGCTGCTGGCGACGCAGGTGGCGCTCATCCCCGGCGTGGCCGTACTCACGGCCCAGCGCAATCCCGAGCTCGCGTATCTGACCGGTCCTGGCATCGTCGGCGGGGTTGTGCTGGTGGCGCTGATCGAACTCGTGCTGGTCTGCGTCTGGCGGCTGCTCTCCCTCGTGCGCCAGGATCGGATCTTCAGTTCAGGGGCCTTCCTCTACGTCGACATCATCATGGTGACCATGGCCGCCTCGGCGGTGCTGATCGCGGCGGCCGTGGTGGTGCTCCTGCTGGGGCGCGCGGTGAACCCTTCGATCCTGCTGCTCGGGGTGGTCGGCGTGGTGATCGGGATCGCCCTCGCTCTGCTGGTCGGTGTGATGCGCGGGCTGCTGCGCAAGGCGCTCGAGCTCGAGCAGGATCTGTCCGAGGTCGTCTGATGCCCATCGTGATCGATCTCGACGTGTTGCTCGCGAGCAAGAAGATGAGCGTGCAGGAGTTCGCCGACGCCATCGGCATCACGCCGGCCAACGTCGCCGTGCTCAAGAACGGTCGGGCCAAGGCGGTGCGCTTCACGACGCTCGACGCGATCTGCCGGGTGCTGGAATGCCAGCCCGGTGACATCCTGCGCTGGATCCCGGACGGCGAGGCATGAGCGCCTCCGCGATCTGGGTGGCCACCGCGCTGGAACGGCTTCGTGACGACGCGCACTGTCCGATCTGCGGCGCCGCGGTCGCCGGGCCCACCTGCCGGGCCTGCGGAGCGGACTTCCGCGGCCCCGAGGCGCAGGACCTCTGGACGGCTTCGACAGAGGCGGCCGCCGCACTCGCACGTCGCGAGCAGCTGCTGGCCGCGCTGCCCCGGAGCAGCGCCGTCGCGAAGAAGGGCGCGGCTCCGGCCGAATCCGCCCGTGTCGGGGCCGCGAGGGTCGGAGCACGGCCCGTCACAGCCGCCTCGGAGACGCCGATCGCCCCGCCGCCCGTGCGCCCGCCCGCCCCGAGCCGGCCCGGAGCGGCGCCGGAGCGGAGCGCCCCGCTGCAGTCGCTGCTGTCGCTGGCCGGGGCCGCGCTGTTCGGCACGGCGGCGATCGTGTTCAGCTTCTTCACTCCGGATCTCGCCGACGCGGCGCGCACCGCCATCATCGGTACGACGGGTGCGCTGTTCCTGGCGGGCGGCGCGCTGCTCGCCCGCCGTGGACTGCGGTTCTCCGCGGAGACCGTGGCCGGTCTCGCCCTGGTGTTCGCCGGGCTCGCGGCGCAGGGCGTCCTCGCCGCCGCGCCGGGTGCCGATCGATGGCTGCTCGGTGCCGGGGTGACCGCCGCGGGATCTACGGCGCTCCTCGCGATCGCCGGCCGGGCGCGACTGCGCATCTGGCTCTGGGCGGGGCTGGTCGGACTCGCGGTCGCTCCCGCGATGCTCGCGGGCGTCGCGGGCATCGGCGATGTCGGCCTGCTCGCCGTCCTCGCGGTCGCCTTCGTGGCGCTCGCCGAGGTCGCCCTGCTGCCGCGATTCGGGGCCCGGTTCCTGGCCGACGCCGACACCGCGGATGCACCGGACCGCGAACGAGAGCCGGATCCGGTGCCGCTCGCCCTCGAACGCGGCTCGCTCATCGTCGCCCAGGCGGTCGCCGTGACGATCGTGCTGCTCGTGAGCGCCGGCCGGCTGGTGACCTTCTCTGGCACGATGCCCGTGCTCGCGATCACCGCCGTGCTCGTCTGCACGCACGCCCTGCTCGCCACCCGCAACGGGGGCGCGGTCGCGTGGAGCATCGTCGCGGGGATCGCCGGTTCGGGTGCCCCGGTGCTGGTGGCGCTGAGCATCGCGCCGCGCATGGGGGAGCCGTGGTTCCTGGTCGCGTGTGCGGCCGGGGTGGGGCTGGGCCTGGTGCTGCTCGGCGCCGTGCTCCCGCTGCCGCGCACCGCGCGCCCGGTCGCCGTCGTCGGGGGCGCATTGGGCGTGCTCGCCGTCGCGCTCGCACCGGGAGCGCTCTTCACCGCACTCGCAGGCGGATCCGTCCTGGCCAGAGCCGGGCGCACCGGGCTCTCGGACGGCCCGATCGGCGAGCTGCCCGCCGATCTGGGATGGGCACTGGTCGTGAACCTCGCCGTCGGCGCCGCCGCGCTCGGAGCCGTGGCCGCCCTGGCGTGGCGGCGGAGCGCGACGTTCCGCGCCGTGTTCGCGGTGCTGGCGATCGTGCCCGGCTCGTTCGCCGTGCTCGCACTGGGGGCGTCCCCGCTCCTGGAGGCGCCGCTGCGCATCGGCCTGCTGCTGGTCGCCGGAGTCTCGGTGTCGCTGGTGGCGAGGGTGCCGCGGCGGCGGATCGGGGAGGTCGCCCGGATCCTGCTGGTGCTCGCGGCCCATGTCGCGGTCGCCCTCGCGGCGTTCGTCGGCGCCGAGGATCCGGCCCTCATGCCCGTGGCGGGCGTGGTGACCCTGCTCGCCCTGTTCGCGCTCGGCGCGGCTCTGCCGGCGAACTGGCGGTTCCTGCTGGTCGGGGCGGGCTTCGGCTATGGGCTCCTGGTCCTCTCCTCGGGGCTCGCCCTCGCCGGCATCGGCGGCGTCGCGCTGCTCAGCCTCACCGCGACGACGGGTCTGCTCACGGTCGCCGCGGTCACCGCCGTGCGGGTGGTCCCGGGGAGCTCCTGGCAGGCGATGCTCGTGGTCGCCACAGTGCCGTTCGCCATCGGGGTCGCCCAGGTGCTCGTCGAACGCAGCGGCTGGACGGCGCTGCCCACGGCCGCGATGGCCGTGCTGGCCGCCCTGCTGCTGGGCACGCGGCGCGAAGGCGCGGTGCCCGCGGTGCGACTGCTCGCGGCCGCCGCGATCGTGCCGGCCCTCGCGGTGTCGGTGCTCTGCCTGGGCGCCCAGCTGCTCGCGACGAGCGCCTCGCCCGTGGTGCTGCCGGTGATCGCCGCGCTCGTGGCAGGCGTGCTGCCGTGCACGCGAGGGGTTCGCCGCGTGGTCGCGGACCGCGGGGTGGGCCGCATCGTGGCTGCGCAGGTGCAGACCGCTCTCGAGGCGGGCGCCCTGCTCACCGGTGCGCTCGCCGCCGTCCTGGCGCTCGTGCGCGAGGCCGCGGGCTTCGGCACGACGTGCGCGGTGCTGGCGCTGCTCGCGGCCGGATCGGGCGTCGCCGCCGCAACGACGGGCCGACGGCACCTGCGCGCGGTCGCGACGGTCGCCGCCACGGGTGCCCTGTGGTCGGCGTGCGCAGCAGCCGGGGTCGGCCTGGCCGAGGCGTACCTGCTGCCGCCCGCGCTCGCGGCGGTGGCGTTCGGCATCGTGCGCGCACTGCGAGGCGGCACCGGGGCCGTGTTCGTCGCGGTCGGATCCGCCGGCGCGGTGGTTCCGGTGCTCGTGCTCACCGGAGTCGGCGCCGCGGAGGCCTCGCCCTGGCGCACCGGGGCGCTGCTCGCAGCATCGTGGCTGCTTGCGGCGATCGGCGGCCTGCTGGTTTGGAAGCTTCGCGGGCGCGACGCCGACCGCATCGCGAAGGAGGGGGCGTCTGCGACGACGGCGGCGAACGCGTCCGCGGCGACGCCGGGCGGGTCCGCCGCGGTCCGCCGCCTGCGGCCCGCCGTCTCGTGGCTGATGGCGGCATCGATCGTGGCCGGGGTGGCGGGCGCCGTGCAGGCGATCCTGCTGAGCCGGGGAGAGGGCCTGGGCGGGCTGCTGCCCGCGCCGCTCTCGGCCGTTCCGCTGTTCCTCGCGTGCACCGGGCTCTCGGTCGCGGGGGGAGCGGGCATGGCCGCGGGCGCCGGAGCGCTGCGTGCGGTGGCCCCGATCGCCGCGGTGCGACAGTCCCCGTGGCTCTTCGTCCCCGCACTCGTGGCGACGACGGCGGGCGTGTGGCCCGCGATCCAGCGGGACTGGTTCTCGATCTGGGGCATGTGGTCGCTGATGCTGGTGCTGCTGGCGGCGACGGCCCTCACCGCGCGGCGGGTCGTCCGCGGCGCGTTCACCGTCGCGCCGGTGTGGATCCTGTTCGCCCTGGCGTTCGTCACCGCCGTCGTGGCCTGGAGCCCGCGCGATCTGCGCGTCGAGTGGTTCTCCCTCCCGCTCGGGCTGTTCCTGATCGCGGCGGGGATGCAGGGACGGTTCGACGTCCCGTCCCCGCCTGCCGATCCCGCTTCGCAGTCTCCTCAAGGCCGCGCCCGCAATCCGCGGGGCGCCGGCGCCGATGCGTCGTCGGGCGGTGCGGTCCCGACCGGGACGACCCCGCCACCGCCCTTTGCCGGCCTGCGCGACTGGCCGCGGGGCGCGACCGGATCCTGGGCGCTGCTGGCACCCGGCATCGTCGTGACCATGCTCGCCTCGGTCGTGTCGACGTTCACGGATCCGCTCACGTGGCGCGCGATCCTGGTCATGGTCTGCGCCCTCATCGCGATCCTCGTCGGCGCGACCCGCCGGCTGGCCGCGCCGTTCCTCATCGGGCTGATCGTGCTGCCGATCGAGAACGTGTTCGTGTTCGCCGTGCAGATCGGCCGGGGGATCGAATCGATGCCCTGGTGGATCACGCTCGCGGTGATGGGTGCGGTGCTGCTCATCATCGCGACCACGGCCGAACGACGCGCCGAGCGCGCTCCGATGACGGCCAGACTGCGGGACCTGCGGTGACCGGATCGGATCCGCCGGCGGGCCGGTTGCGAGTCGGGGAGCGAGGCCGCGCTCGGGTGAGGATCGGCCCGCGCCGTGCCGACGACGTGCCCCCGGCGCGCCGTCCGTGCGCATTTGACCGGGCGTGTTACCGCGCATTACCATAGAGCGGGTATGCGTGTGTCTTGACGCGCGCGTACCGGGCGCCGGCACTCGCCGGTTCCGCCCCCACGGCATACCCACCACTCAAACGCACGTCGTTCTCGGCGTGCGGGCGGGTCTGATGTGAAACCCATCACGCTGTCACCGTGCAGCACAACAAGGAGAAGCAGTGCCAACTATTCAGCAGTTGGTTCGCAAGGGTCGTTCGCCGAAGGTCACCAAGACCAAGGCTCCCGCCCTGAAGTCGAACCCGCAGCAGGCCGGCGTGTGCACCCGCGTGTACACCACCACCCCGAAGAAGCCGAACTCGGCGATGCGCAAGGTCGCTCGTGTGAAGCTCCGCAACGGCACCGAGGTCACGGCCTACATCCCCGGTGAGGGCCACAACCTGCAGGAGCACTCGCTGGTGCTCGTGCGCGGTGGTCGTGTCAAGGACCTCCCCGGTGTCCGCTACAAGATCGTCCGTGGCGCCCTGGACACCCAGGCCGTCAAGAACCGTAAGCAGGCTCGTTCCCGCTACGGCGCGAAGAAGGGTTGAGTTAGATGCCTCGTAAGGGCCCCGCCCCCAAGCGCCCCGTTGTCAACGACCCGGTCTACGGTGCTCCGATCGTCACCTCGCTGGTGAACAAGATCCTGGTCGACGGCAAGAAGTCCCTCGCCGAGTCGATCGTCTACGGCGCCCTCTCGGGCGTCGAGGCGAAGAACGGTCAGGACGCCGTCGCCACCCTGAAGAAGGCGCTCGACAACGTGCGCCCGACCCTCGAGGTCCGCAGCCGCCGCGTCGGTGGCTCGACCTACCAGGTCCCGGTCGAGGTGAAGCCGCACCGCGCGAACACCCTCGCCCTCCGCTGGCTCGTCAGCTACGCCAAGAGCCGCCGTGAGAAGACCATGACCGAGCGTCTCCAGAACGAGATCCTGGACGCCTCGAACGGCCTGGGTGCCGCGGTCAAGCGCCGCGAGGACACTCACAAGATGGCCGAGTCGAACCGCGCGTTCGCGCACTACCGCTGGTAATCACCAGTCGGGCCGGGATCGGCTCCTGCCGCTTCGCTCGTCGAAGCACAGGATCCGGTCCCGGCACCCTCACACTTTCCTTCGTCGCGTGACGACAGCAAGAAGATAAGGACACACCCCGTGGCACAAGAAGTGCTCACCGACCTGAGCAAGGTCCGCAACATCGGCATCATGGCGCACATCGATGCCGGTAAGACCACGACGACCGAGCGCATCCTGTTCTACACGGGTGTGAACCACAAGATCGGCGAGACCCACGACGGCGCCTCGACGACCGACTGGATGGAGCAGGAGAAGGAGCGCGGCATCACGATCACGTCCGCCGCCGTGACCTGCTACTGGAACAAGAACCAGATCAACATCATCGACACCCCCGGTCACGTGGACTTCACGGTCGAGGTGGAGCGCTCGCTCCGCGTCCTCGACGGCGCGGTCGCCGTGTTCGACGGCAAGGAGGGCGTCGAGCCCCAGTCCGAGACCGTGTGGCGTCAGGCCGACAAGTACAACGTCCCCCGCATCTGCTTCGTCAACAAGATGGACAAGCTGGGCGCGGACTTCTACTACACGGTCGACACCATCGTGAACCGCCTCGGCGCCAAGCCGCTCGTCATGCAGCTGCCGATCGGCTCCGAGAGCAGCTTCGTCGGCGTCGTCGACCTCATCGAGATGCGCGCGCTCGTCTGGGCCGGCGACTCCAAGGGTGACGTCACCATGGGCGCGTCCTACGAGGTGCAGGAGATTCCGGCCGACCTCAAGGACAAGGCCGAGGAGTACCGCCAGGCGCTGCTCGAGACCGTCGCCGAGAGCGACGACGCGCTGCTCGAGAAGTTCTTCGGTGGCGAGGAGCTCACTGTCGCCGAGATCAAGGGCGCGATCCGCAAGATGACGGTCGCCTCCGAGATCTACCCGGTGCTGTGCGGCTCGGCGTTCAAGAACCGCGGCGTGCAGCCGATGCTCGACGCCGTCATCGACTACCTGCCGAACCCGCTCGACGTGGGCTCGATCGAGGCGCACGACCCCAAGGACTACGACACGATCATCGAGCGTCACCCCGACGCGAAGGACCCGTTCGCGGCCCTCGCGTTCAAGGTCGCCGTGCACCCGTTCTTCGGTCGCCTCACCTACGTGCGCGTCTACTCGGGCGAGCTCGACTCCGGTGCCCAGGTCATCAACTCGACCAAGGGCAAGAAGGAGCGCATCGGGAAGATCTTCCAGATGCACGCCAACAAGGAGATCCCGGTTCCGGCGGTCACCGCGGGCAACATCTACGCCGTCATCGGTCTGAAGGACACCACCACGGGTGACACCCTCACCGACCCGGCCTCGCCGGTGGTCCTCGAGTCGATGACGTTCCCCGAGCCCGTCATCGAGGTCGCGATCGAGCCGAAGACCAAGGCCGACCAGGAGAAGCTGGGTGTCGCCATCCAGAAGCTCGCCGAAGAGGACCCGACGTTCCGCACGGAGCTCAACCCGGAGACCGGTCAGACGACCATCAAGGGCATGGGCGAGCTGCACCTGGACATCCTCGTGGACCGCATGAAGCGCGAGTTCAACGTCGAGGCCAACGTCGGCAAGCCCCAGGTGGCGTACCGCGAGACGATCCGCAAGGCCGTCGAGAAGCACGACTACACGCACAAGAAGCAGACCGGTGGATCGGGCCAGTTCGCCAAGATCCAGTTCACGCTCGAGCCGCTCGATCTCGACGCCGAGAAGTCGTACGAGTTCGTCAACAGCGTGACCGGTGGTCGCATCCCGCGCGAGTACATCGAGCCGACCAACCAGGGCTTCCAGGACGCGATGGCGGCCGGTGCTCTGGCGGGCTACCCGATGGTGGGCGTCAAGGCGATCCTGCTCGACGGCGCCTCGCACGACGTCGACTCCTCGGAGATGGCGTTCAAGATCGCGGGCTCGATGGGCTTCAAGGAGGCCATCAAGCGCGCGAACCCGGTGCTGCTCGAGCCGCTCATGGCCGTCGAGGTGCGTACGCCCGAGGAGTACATGGGCGACGTCATCGGCGACCTGAACTCGCGTCGTGGCCAGATCCAGTCGATGGAGGACGCCCAGGGCGTCAAGGTCGTGCGCGCGTCGGTCCCGCTGTCCGAGATGTTCGGCTACATCGGCGACCTGCGTTCGAAGACCTCCGGCCGTGCCGTCTACTCCATGGAGTTCGACAGCTACGCCGAGGTCCCGCGCGCCGTCGCCGACGAGATCATCCAGAAGACCAAGGGCGAGTAAGCCCTAGGAGCCGGTGAGGCTCGGATCGGATCCGGGCCTCACCGGCACTCAGACAACTTCACATCGTCTCTCTACTAAACTGAGAATCAAACCCGTAGGAAAGCGGTCACAATCCAGTGCCCGGTGCCCCTACATGACGTCCTGAGGAGGACCCAGTGGCTAAGGCCAAGTTCGAGCGGACCAAGCCGCACGTGAACATCGGAACGATCGGTCACGTCGACCACGGCAAGACCACGCTCACCGCTGCGATCTCGAAGGTGCTCGCCGACAAGTTCCCGTCGGCCACCAACGTTCAGCGCGACTTCGCGTCGATCGACTCCGCGCCTGAGGAGCGTCAGCGCGGTATCACGATCAACATCTCGCACGTCGAGTACGAGACCCCGAAGCGTCACTACGCTCACGTCGACGCGCCCGGTCACGCCGACTACATCAAGAACATGATCACCGGTGCGGCTCAGATGGACGGCGCGATCCTCGTGGTCGCCGCCACCGACGGCCCGATGGCTCAGACCCGTGAGCACGTTCTGCTCGCCAAGCAGGTCGGCGTGCCGTACCTGCTCGTCGCGCTGAACAAGGCCGACATGGTCGACGACGAGGAGATCCTGGAGCTCGTCGAGCTCGAGGTCTCCGAGCTGCTCGCCAGCCAGGGCTTCGCCGAGGACGCGCCCGTCGTGCGCGTCTCGGGCCTGAAGGCGCTCGAGGGTGACGAGAAGTGGACCCAGTCCATCCTCGACCTCATGGAGGCCGTCGACAACTCGATCCCCGACCCGGTGCGCGACAAGGACAAGCCGTTCCTGATGCCGATCGAGGACGTCTTCACGATCACCGGTCGTGGCACCGTCGTCACGGGCCGCGCCGAGCGTGGCACCCTCGCGATCAACTCCGAGGTCGAGATCGTCGGCATCCGCCCGACGCAGAAGACCACGGTCACGGGTATCGAGATGTTCCACAAGCAGCTCGACGAGGCATGGGCCGGCGAGAACTGCGGTCTTCTGCTCCGTGGCACCAAGCGCGAGGACGTCGAGCGCGGCCAGGTCGTGGTGAAGCCGGGTTCCATCACCCCGCACACCAACTTCGAGGGCACCGCGTACATCCTGTCCAAGGACGAGGGTGGCCGCCACAACCCCTTCTACACGAACTACCGCCCGCAGTTCTACTTCCGTACCACCGACGTCACCGGCGTCATCTCGCTGCCCGAGGGCACCGAGATGGTCATGCCCGGCGACACCACCGACATGTCGGTCGAGCTGATCCAGCCGATCGCCATGGAGGAGGGCCTCGGCTTCGCGATCCGTGAGGGTGGCCGCACCGTCGGCGCCGGCACGGTCACGAAGATCGTCAAGTAAGCATCTGCTTTCCGCAAAGGGGTCGAGCCTTCGGGCTCGGCCCCTTTGTCGTTCCCGCGCCGCACGCCGATGGCGGGTCCGTCGCCGGCGCGGGTGCTTCTTCATCTCCCGACACTTCGCGCGCGAAGGGTTCCTTTCGGCCGCGCCGACCGGCAGAATGGCGACGTGCGGGCCGAAAGACGGCCCGATCTAGGGAGGGAACCCCATGGGTCTCGGTGACGCCATCAACGACGCGGTGAACAAGGGCAAGGAGTTCTTCGAGGAGAACAAGGACAAGGTCGAGGAGCTGCTGCACAGCGAGCAGGCTGAGGGCATCAGCGACACCGTCCTGGGCGGCGCCGCAGACCTCGCCAAGAAGGTCGCGCCGGGTGCTGCCGAGCAGATCGATGGCGTGCGCGACAACCTCGACAAGCAGGTCGGCAACGAGTGATCTCGATCTGAGTACTTCCGGAGGGCGGGGCGCTGCAGCGCCCCGCCCTCCGTCGTGCGTGCCGGATCCGTCCCGGTGATCGACGCGGTCGGATCCGATGCCGCGAACGGCGAGCCGGCAAGCGCGGGCCGCACCCGGCAGGCGCGGCGGAGCGGCGCGGGAACCGAGGGGTGACAGCGACGCCGCGCTCGATATACTGCGGGTGTCCTGTGGGAGGACGAGCAAGTACAGAACGCTGCTGGGGAGCGGATCGTTGTGAACATCGAAGATTACTGGCGTGTGGTCCGTCGGCACTGGGTCGCCATCCTTCTGAGCACCGCGCTGGGCGTGGCCATCGCTTTCGGCGTGAGCCTGCTGGTGCCGAAGGTGTACACCGCGGATGCGAGCGGATTCGTGGTGTCGCAGAGCAGCGGCTCGACGGGCATCGCGTCGCTCGCCGACACCTATGCGAAGTCGCGTGCGAAGTCGTACATCGAGATCGCGAAGAACCGGTCGGTGGCGCAGGCGGTCATCGACCAGCTCGGTCTCACGACCTCGGCGCAGGCGCTGGTGAACCGGATCTCCGCCTCGGTGCCGCTCGACACGGTGACGCTGCGCATCACCGCCCAGGCGCCCACGCCGCAGCAGGCGCAGGATCTCGCCAATGCGTGGATCCGCGCGCTGGCGGTAGAGGTGCAGAGGCTGGAGAGCGGGCAGGTGCTCGCGCAGGCCGGGGCCGCCGCGACGGGCGACTCCGGCTCGGGCACCTCGGGCGTGGGAGACGGCAGCACGGGGAACGCGGCCGTGGTCGCCCTTGTGCCGGGCGACACCGCGGTGCTGCCGGGCTCGCCGTCGTCGCCGAACACGAGGCTGAACCTGCTGCTGGGCGCGCTCATCGGCCTCGCACTCGGCATCGCCTGGGCGCTGGTGCGCAACACGGCGGACAAGCGGATCCGCTCCGCTTCGGCCGTCGAATCGACGTTCGGGGTCTCGGTGATCGGCACCCTTCCCGCCGACCCGAAGCTGACAGGCAGCGAACAGCGCCTGATCACGACGTCGAGCGCGCGCGCCGACAACGAGCATCTCCCGCTCGCAGAGGCGTTGCGCGAGCTGCGCACCAACATCCAGTTCCTGCACGTGGACAATCCGCCGAAGGTGATCGTGCTGACGAGCCCGGTCCCCGGCGACGGCAAGTCGACGGTGGTCGCGAACCTCGCACTGGCGATCGCGGAGTCCGGAAAGCACGTC
Source organism: Microbacterium sp. Au-Mic1 (assembly GCF_021341785.1). GTDB lineage: Bacteria > Actinomycetota > Actinomycetes > Actinomycetales > Microbacteriaceae > Microbacterium. The sequence continues at coordinate 85,869 of NZ_JAJTTF010000012.1, read as the reverse complement.
GTGCTCGTCGACGGGGATCTGCGGCGGCCCACCGTTGCGGGCACGTTCGGACTGCCCGGTGCAGCGGGGCTCACCGATGTGCTGGTCGGCAACGCGGCCATCGGGGATGTGCTGCAGCGCTCGGCGCTGCATCGCAACCTCTTCCTGCTGGCGGCGGGCAGAGTGCCGCCGAACCCGAGCGAACTGGTCGGCACGAACGTGATGCACGATCTGCTGCGCACCCTGTCCGAGCATGCGATCGTGCTGGTGGATGCGCCGCCTCTGCTGCCCGTAACGGACGGTGCGATCCTGGCCACGCAGGGCGACGGCGCGATCGTCGTGGTGAGGGCCGGCACCACGCACATCGACCAGCTCGGCAAGGCGCTGTCGAATCTCGACAAGGCCGGCGCGACAACGCTCGGCGTCGTGATCAACCAGATCCCCCTGCGCGGGATGGACCGGGCCGGGTACGGGTACTACGGCGGCGGGTACGTCGGCCGAACCGGAGGATACATCGCCGCGGATCCCGGATCCGCGCAGTTCGATGAGCTGATCGCGCAGGCCCGGCGATGACCGGCGAGGCTCTTACGGCGACCGCGCTGTCCTCGTCGCCGAACCGCTCGACCACCGCGACGGGGGAGCCCTCGTCTGCGACCTTGTCCGCACGCGCGTCCGCGGTGTCGCCGGCGAGTGGGTCCGGGGCGGCGACTGGCACCGCGGCATCGCCAGTGGGTGGCCCCGTACCGTCGGGTGCCGCGGTGTCGCCGGCCGGTGCCGCGCAGCGGCTGGAGCGCGAGTTCGGCGACGTGCGGATCCGGCTGACCAGGGCGACCGGGGGCGTGCTGTCGCTGAGCGCGGGCCCGGGCATGCTGGCCGTGCACGGCGTGCGGCGCGGGCGCGTGGCGGTGCGCGGGGGATCGACGCCGTTCGAGGTGACGCAGAACGGTGCGCTGCTGATGGCGGACTGCACCGTGATGGCGGCGGTGCTGCGGCCGAGCGAGCTGATCTCGATCACGGTGCCGGTGCCGCCGGGGGAGGACGTGCCGTCCGGAGCCCGTCCCGCGGTCGGCGGCGAGACGCTGCTCAGCGGCGTGATCGCGTTCGCGGGGGAGGTCGTGACCGCGGTCGATCGCGAGGTGATGGGCGTGCCGCATCCGCACATCGAGCTGCTCGTGCGGGACATGGTGGCACGGCTGCTGACCGTCGAGGCGGTGCAGGAGGCGCCCAGTCCGATGCGGCGCGCGCTGGCGGTGATCATGCGCATGCACGCGGATCCGCGGCTCGGCTCGCGGCGGATCGCCGAGGCCGTGAACCTGTCCGTGCGTCAGCTGGAGCGCCAGTTCCACGCGCACGGCACGACGATCGCGCGGGAGGTGCGGCACGCACGGCTGGATGCGGCGGTCCGACTGCTCAGCGAGGATCCCACCGGCCTGTCCAGCATCGATGAGATCGCGCATCGGGTCGGGTTCTCCGGCGGATCCCCGCTGGCGCGGGCCATGCTGCGCGAAGGGCTGCCCTCGCCGTCGGCGGTGCGCTTGGGAGTCAGGCTCGCGAGCTGACTCGGTCGGCCCGCCGCGCGGTCGGATTCGGCGGGCGATTCCGCCGCAGCGCAGCTATCCGCCACCCGCGGGCGACGGGCCGTGCCGAGCGCGACGCGTATCCGGCTGATTGCGTCATCTCGAAGGCAAGTCGCGAAGTCGCGTCGATCCGATGCGCTGTCATGAACTCGGGACACGACGCGCTGGGGCGCTGGTTATCGCATCCGGATGGGACCGGGTGCGGTCGAGATCGATGTAGGCGCAAGCCATCTGGGAGACATCATGGGCGAGACTCTGGGGAAGAACGCGACGGGGCTTCACCGCCGCACGGTGCTGAAGGGCGCCGCCTGGAGCGTTCCGGTGGTGGCCGCGGCCGTGGCGGTGCCGGCGTGGTCTTCACGGTATCCCTTGCCTCGGGTCACACCTTCACCTCGAACGATGCGCCTGTCGGGGGCGTCCAGTTGACTCCCAGCGGTCCGCAGTCCGGGCGCACCGGCTTCACTCTGACGGGTAGCGGCTCGGGCAACACCATGAGCGTTCGGCTCAAGGGAGTCTCGGGCGGAACACTGGTAGGCAATGGGATGGCCGGCATCACCATCGCCTCAGGAACGCAGTCCTGCCACGTTCAAGCGGCTATCTCCTCCTGAAGTCGGCAACCGAACGCACCTAAACCGCTCGCTGATCGCAGTTCGTCGCTTCCACGGCGACAGAAGCGCATTCTGTGACCAGCGGAGCCTGTCTGCGTCGGCATCTCGTAGGGCGCCAGTTGAGTCATCATCGTAGGCGGGGGCGCCATCCGGCCTGCCGCAGCGCGGCGCGGACGCGGCGGGCGGGCTCGCCCGTCTGGCGGAGGTGCTCCGCCGTGATCTGCACGACACGCCAACCCGCCTGGGCGTAGGCCTGGTACTTGTCGATGTCCTTCGTCCAGCGCCGGCGGTCGGTGCGGTGATAGTCGCCCTCGTACTCGACGGCGACCTGGAAGTCGGGATAGGCGATCTCACTGCAGCCGAGGAATGCGCCGCGAGAGTAAACATCGAAGTCGAGCGTCGGCGTGGGCAGGCCCCGACCTGCCGTGAGGGCAAGGCGCAGATCCGTCTCCTTGGGTGACGCGGATCCGATGCGGATCAGGGTGCGCGCCTCCCGGAGCGTCATGATCCCGATACGCCGGCCCGCTCGGATCACCGCATCGAGATCGTCGAACGTCGCAAGCGGTGCACTCAGCACGCGACCGAACGGCCCCGGGATGCGCGGGATCCGAACGATCGCGTCTCCGACCGCCACGAGCTCATCGATGCCGAGGCGGCCGGCAAGCGACGCCCAGGTCGCGGCCGGCGTCGCGACAGGCAGGCCGCCGACGAACATCACCGGCTCGAGCGCAGCGACGCACTGATGTCCGCGGATCCGCGGTCCGCGCGGTGCTCTGCCGGGTGCAGGAATGGCCGCTTCGACCTGGACGCGCTCGGAGACCGGACGGAGTGGACTTCCTGCCATCGGGAACGCCCGCGCGGGAAGCGGGATGCCGTGCAGCGCCGCCGCCGTGGAGTGGCTGAGGTGAGCGCCAGGTGGCAGAGCCAGCGCGTACGCGATGGCGAGTTCTCGCACGGTCGTGGCCACGGGATCCGCGAACGGATCCGGTGCCGGGTCGTCGTCGGGCGGATCCGCGGATGTGTGCACTCCTCGGAACGGGCTGGCCAGATCCGGACGGCGCAACTGCTTCGCAGAGAGCCCTGCCGCTCGCCCCTGGGCGAAGGTGAACGAGGTGCCGAGGTGTGCGGGGACGGGACGTGGTGGATGCATGCGATCCAAGATGCTCGCATCCGGCGCCTGGCGGGGCGGTGACCACGCAATCCGTGGATACCCGGTTCGAATCGTGAGCTGTGGGGAGTGGTCCAATGCTGCTCGCTGGTCGCGTGTCGCCCCTTGGGAGCCTGCGAAAGGGCGATAGGGGACCAGCGAACAGTGTGGAGGGGGCGATCCGGGACCAGGGAGCGGGGGAGGGTGCGATCTGGTCGCGTGTCGCCCCTTGTGGGCCTGCGAAAGGGCGATAGGGGACCAGCGAACAGTATGGAGGGGGCGATCCGGGACCAGGGAGCGAGGGGAGGGGACGATCCGGGACCAGCGAGCGGTGGGAGGGAACGATCCGGAGCCAGCGAGGAGCGAGAGAGGGCTGTTCGGGACCGGCGAGCGAACGGGGAAGCCACCTCGGGAAGCCAGGGCCCGAAGCCGCCGCCCGACCTCGCCGCGGAGGGACACGCCGGACACGCCGTCGCGACACGCCCGAGTTTGCGACACGCCCGGGCTGCACGTAGACTATGGAGGTTCCACATTCCGGCGCGCGTCCCGATGCGCGCCGGATCACTGCCAGGGCAGTGCACAGACGGCGTGCTTCACGCAGGGATCTGGGCCGCGGGCAGCAGAACAGACAACCGACACCTCCTCACCGAGGCCCTGCCATGTGCGGGGGTCGGCTTCCGCGGGTCGTAAGGCCCCGGGCTGACAGCAGAACAGTGGTGCGCCCCTTCGAACGGATCCGGCAACGGGTCAGGAGGAGGAGTGCGAAGGCGCAGAACGCGCCGTCGCGCGTCCAATGCCCCCGGATCACCCGGTCCGGGCAGGTACGACGCTTAATGAGAGAGAGCAGACAATGGCGGGACAGAAGATCCGCATTCGCCTGAAGTCGTATGACCACGAGGTCATCGACACGTCGGCCCGCAAGATCGTCGACACCGTGACCCGTGCGGGCGCGACCGTCGTCGGCCCGGTGCCGCTTCCGACCGAGAAGAACGTCGTGTGCGTCATCCGGTCGCCCCACAAGTACAAGGACAGCCGCGAGCACTTCGAGATGCGCACCCACAAGCGTCTGATCGACATCGTCGACCCGACGCCGAAGGCCGTTGACTCGCTCATGCGTCTCGACCTTCCTGCTGACGTCAACATCGAGATCAAGCTGTAAGGGGATCACGATGGTCGACATCAACGCAAAGATTTCCAAGGGCCTGCTCGGCACGAAGCTCGGCATGACCCAGGTGTGGAACGAGAACGGCAAGCTGATCCCGGTCACCGTGATCGAGCTGGCCCCGAACGTGGTCACCCAGATCCGCACCCCCGAGAAGGACGGCTACAACGCCGTGCAGATCGCGGCCGGTCAGATCGACCCGCGCAAGGTCAACAAGCCGCTCACCGCCCACTTCGAGGCAGCCGGGGTCACCCCGCGTCGTCACGTCACCGAGATCCGCACCGCGGACGCCGGCGACTACAGCCTGGGCCAGGAGCTCACGGTCGACGGCACCTTCGAGGCCGGCCAGCTGGTCGACGTCGTCGGCACCAGCAAGGGCAAGGGCTTCGCCGGTGTCATGAAGCGCCACAACTTCAAGGGCGTCTCCGCCTCGCACGGTTCGCACCGCAACCACCGCAAGCCCGGTTCCATCGGTGCTTCGTCGACCCCGAGCCGTGTCTTCAAGGGCATGCGCATGGCCGGTCGTATGGGTGGCGAGCGCGTGACCGTCCTCAACCTCACGGTGCACGCCGTCGACGCCGAGAAGGGTCTGCTGCTCGTCAAGGGCGCCGTCCCCGGCGCGCGCGGCCGCATCGTCTACGTCCGCAACGCAGTGAAGGGTGCCTGAGTCCCATGGCTGACACCACTCTGACGCTCGACGTGTTCGCCGGCGGCAAGAAGACCGGTACGGTCGACGCCCCCGCCGCGATCTTCGACGCCAAGACCAACGTTCCGCTGATCCACCAGGTCGTCGTCGCGCAGCTCGCCGCGGCACGCCAGGGCACCCACTCGACCAAGCGTCGCGGTGAGGTCTCCGGTGCCGGTCGCAAGCCCTTCAAGCAGAAGGGCACGGGTAACGCCCGTCAGGGCTCCATCCGCGCGCCGCACATGACCGGTGGTGGCATCGTCCACGGCCCGAAGCCGCGCGACTACTCGCAGCGCACCCCCAAGAAGATGATCGCCGCCGCCCTCGTGGGTGCGCTGAGCGACCGCTTCCGCGGTGAGCGCCTGCACGTCGTCGAGTCCTTCGGCATCGAGGGCAAGCCGTCCACCAAGACGGCCGCCGCCTTCCTGACCTCGCTCCCGGGCAAGAACCTCCTCGTGGTCATCGACCGCGAGGATGACCTGACCGCCCTGAGCGTCCGCAACCTGGCCGCTGTGCACGTGCTGTACTTCGACCAGCTGAACGCCTACGACGTGGTCAACTCCGACGACATCGTCTTCACCAAGGCGGCCTTCGACGCGTTCGTCGCGCTGAAGTCCGGCGCAACCGAGGAGGTCTCCGCATGAGCGACAACATCCTCGCCGCGGCTGCCAACAAGGACCCGCGCGACATCATCCTGAAGCCGGTCGTCTCCGAGAAGAGCTACGGCCTGATCGACGAGGGCAAGTACACCTTCCTGGTGGACCCCCGCGCCTCCAAGACCGAGATCAAGCTCGCCATCGAGAAGATCTTCGATGTCAAGGTCGCCAGCGTCAACACGATCAACCGCGTCGGCAAGGCTCGCCGCACCCGCTTCGGCACGGGCAAGCGCAAGGACACCAAGCGCGCCATCGTCGCCCTGAAGTCGGGCACCATCGACATCTTCACGGCAGTGAACTGACCGGGGGATAAGGACACAACATGGCTATTCGCAAGTACAAGCCCACGACCCCGGGTCGCCGCGGCTCGTCGGTGGCCGACTTCGCCGAGATCACCCGATCGACGCCGGAGAAGTCGCTGCTCCGTCCGCTCAGCAAGACCGGTGGCCGCAACAACCAGGGCCGCATCACGACCCGTCACATCGGTGGTGGCCACAAGCGCCAGTACCGCGTCATCGACTTCCGTCGCAATGACAAGGACGGCATCGACGCCAAGGTCGCTCACATCGAGTACGACCCCAACCGCACCGCGCGCATCGCGCTGCTGCACTACTTCGACGGCGAGAAGCGCTACATCATCGCGCCGAACAAGCTGAAGCAGGGCGACATCGTCGAGTCGGGTGCCGGCGCCGACATCAAGCCGGGCAACAACCTCCCGCTGAAGAACATCCCGACGGGTACGGTCATCCACGCCATCGAGCTCCGCCCCGGCGGCGGCGCGAAGATGGCCCGTTCGGCCGGCGCCTCCGTGCGTCTGGTCGCGAAGGACGGCCCCTACGCCCAGCTGCGTCTGCCCTCGGGCGAGATCCGCAACGTCGACGCGCGCTGCCGTGCGACGATCGGCGAGGTCGGCAACGCCGAGCAGTCGAACATCAACTGGGGCAAGGCCGGCCGCAAGCGCTGGTTGGGCGTGCGCCCGACCGTCCGCGGTGTCGCCATGAACCCGGTGGACCACCCGCACGGTGGTGGCGAGGGCAAGACGTCCGGTGGACGTCACCCCGTCTCCCCCTGGGGCCAGGCTGAGGGACGCACCCGTCACGCCAACAAGGAAAGCGACAAGTACATCGTGCGTCGCCGTAACGCCGGCAAGAAGCGCAAGTAGGAGTAAGAGAAGATGCCTCGCAGTCTTAAGAAGGGCCCCTTCGTCGACGAGCACCTGCTTCGCAAGGTGGTCGTGCAGAACGAAGCCGGCAGCAAGAACGTCATCAAGACCTGGTCGCGCCGGTCGATGATCATCCCCGCCATGCTGGGACACACCATCGCCGTGCACGACGGACGCAAGCACATCCCCGTGTTCGTGTCCGAGAGCATGGTCGGTCACAAGCTGGGCGAGTTCGCGCCCACCCGCACCTTCCGCGGCCACGTGAAGGACGACAAGAAGGGGCGGCGCCGCTAATGGTCGAATCCGTCGCACGCGTGAAGCACATCCGCGTGACCCCGCAGAAGGCTCGTCGTGTCGTCGCCCTCATCAAGGGCAAGCAGGCGCAGGAAGCCCTCGCCATCCTGAAGTTCGCGCAGCAGAGCGCCTCCGAGCCGATCTACAAGCTCGTGCACTCCGCCATCGCCAACGCTCAGGTGAAGGCCGACCGCGACGGCGAGTTCCTCGATGAGCAGGACCTCTACGTCAAGAACGCCTTCGTGGACGAGGGGACGACGCTGAAGCGTTTCCAGCCCCGCGCCCAGGGTCGCGCGTTCCAGATCAAGAAGCGCACGAGCCACATTACGGTCGTGCTGGCCACCCCTGAGGTCGCCAAGAACGAGAAGGCGAGCAAGTAATGGGACAGAAGGTAAACCCGTACGGCTTCCGCCTCGGCATCACCACGGACCACGTGTCCCGGTGGTTCTCTGACTCCACCAAGCCGGGTCAGCGTTACGCCGACTACGTCGCCGAGGACATCAAGATCCGCAAGCTCCTGCAGACGCAGCTCGACCGCGCCGGCGTGAGCAACATCGAGATCGAGCGCACCCGCGACCGCGTGCGTGTGGACATCCACACTGCTCGTCCGGGCATCGTCATCGGCCGCCGCGGCGCCGAGGCGGAGCGCATCCGTGGCGACCTCGAGAAGCTCACGGGCAAGCAGATCCAGCTGAACATCCTCGAGGTCAAGAACCCCGAGGCCGACGCTCAGCTCGTCGCTCAGGGCATCGCCGAGCAGCTCTCTGCTCGCGTCGCCTTCCGTCGTGCCATGCGCAAGGGCCTCCAGGGTGCCCAGCGCGCCGGCGCCAAGGGCATCCGGATCCAGGTCTCGGGCCGCCTCGGCGGCGCGGAGATGAGCCGGTCGGAGTTCTACCGCGAGGGTCGTGTGCCGCTGCACACGCTGCGCGCGAACATCGACTACGGCTTCTACGAGGCCAAGACCACCTTCGGCCGCATCGGCGTGAAGGTCTGGATCTACAAGGGCGACCTCACCAACAAGGAGCTTGCTCGCGAGCAGGCCAACGCACCGAAGTCCCGTCGTGACGACCGTGGCGGCGACCGCCGTCGTGGCCCGCGCAACGAGGCTCCCGTCGCAGAAGGAGCGTCTGCCTGATGCTTATCCCTCGCAAGGTCAAGTACCGCAAGCAGCATCACCCCAAGCGTGATGGTGCGGCCACCGGCGGCACGAAGGTCTCCTTCGGCGAGTTCGGGATCCAGGCCCTCACCCCCGCTTACGTGACCAACCGTCAGATCGAGTCCGCTCGTATCGCGATGACCCGTCACATCAAGCGTGGTGGAAAGGTGTGGATCAACATCTACCCCGACCGTCCGCTCACGAAGAAGCCTGCCGAGACCCGCATGGGTTCCGGTAAGGGTTCCCCCGAGTGGTGGGTCGCCAACGTCAAGCCGGGTCGCGTCCTGTTCGAGGTCGCGGGCGTCAACGAGGAACTCGCTCGTGAGGCCCTGACCCGTGCCATTCACAAGCTGCCGCTCAAGGCACGCATCATCAAGCGCGAGGAGGGCGACGCGTAATGGCGATCGGCACCAAGGAGCTCGGTGTGACCGAGCTCGACACGTTCGAAGACCAGCGCCTCGTCGAGGAGCTGCGCAAGGCCAAGGAGGAGCTGTTCAACCTCCGTTTCCAGTCGGCCACCGGCCAGCTGGAGAGCCACGGCCGCATCCGCGCCGTCAAGCGCGACATCGCGCGCCTGTACACCGTGATCCGCGAGCGCGAGCTGGGCATCCGTGCGACGCCCGCTCCGGTCGAGGCTCCGGCCAAGAAGGCGTCCAAGGCAAAGGCGAAGAAGGCCGACGAGGCTGACGCGCCGAAGGAGGAGGCCGAGTAATGGCTGAGAAGAAGGCTGCTGCCGCCAAGGCTGAGGTCGTCTCGCACGACGTCCGCGACGCCGACGCTCGTGGCTACCGCAAGTCGCGCCGCGGCTACGTCGTCAGCGACAAGATGGACAAGACCATCGTCGTCGAGGTCGAGGACCGCGTGAAGCACCCGCTGTACGGCAAGGTCATCCGCCGTACGACGAAGGTCAAGGCGCACGACGAGAACAACACCGCCGGCATCGGCGACCTCGTTCTCATCAACGAGACCCGCCCGCTGAGCGCCACCAAGCGCTGGCGTCTGGTGGAGATCCTGGAGAAGGCAAAGTGATCCAGACCGAGTCCCGACTCAAGGTTGCCGACAACACCGGCGCCAAGGAGCTGCTCACCATCCGCGTGCTCGGCGGTTCCAGCCGCCGTTACGCGGGCCTGGGCGACATCATCGTCGCCACGGTCAAGGACGCGATCCCCGGTGGGAACGTCAAGAAGGGTGACGTCGTCAAGGCCGTCATCGTCCGCACCGTGAAGCAGACCCGCCGTCCCGACGGCTCGTACATCAAGTTCGACGAGAACGCCGCCGTGATCCTGAAGAACGACGGGGAGCCCCGCGGCACCCGCATCTTCGGCCCGGTCGGTCGTGAGCTCCGTGACAAGAAGTTCATGAAGATCGTCTCGCTCGCCCCGGAGGTGCTGTAACTCATGGCGAACATCAAGAAGGGTGACCTGGTTCAGGTCATCACCGGCCGCAAGCAGGAAAAGGGCGGCGACCGCGGCAAGCAGGGCAAGGTCCTCGAGGTCCTCGTCGAGCAGAACCGCGTGATCGTGGAGGGCGTGAACTACGCCACCAAGCACACCCGCGTCGGCCAGACGCAGCGCGGCACGAAGACGGGCGGCATCGAGACCATCGAGGCCCCCATCCACATCTCGAACGTCGCCCTGGTCGACCCCGAGACGAAGAAGCCGACCAAGGTCGGTCACCGCGTCGAGGAGCAGGTCAAGGACGGCGTGAAGCGCACGGTTCGCGTGCGCTACGCGAAGAAGAGCGGTAAGGACCTCTGATGGCGGCTGCTGACGCCGCGGGCGCTGTCAAGGTGCAGCCCCGCCTGAAGGCGAAGTACAACAACGAGATCAAGAAGGCTCTGCAGGACGAGTTCGGCTACGAGAACGTCATGCAGATCCCCGGCCTGGTCAAGGTCGTCGTCAACACCGGTGTCGGTGAGGCGGCTCGCGACTCCAAGGTGATCGATGGTGCGGTCGACGACCTCACCAAGATCACCGGCCAGAAGCCGATCGTCACGAAGGCCCGCAAGTCCATCGCGCAGTTCAAGCTGCGCGAGGGCCAGCCCATCGGCGCGCACGTCACCCTCCGCGGTGACCGCGCCTGGGAGTTCGTGGACCGCCTCGTGAACCTCGCACTGCCCCGTATCCGCGACTTCCGCGGTCTCTCGGACAAGCAGTTCGACGGCAACGGCAACTACACCTTCGGTCTCACGGAGCAGAGCGTGTTCCACGAGATCGATCAGGACCGCATCGACCGCGTCCGCGGTTTCGACATCACTGTCGTGACCACGGCGAAGAACGACGACGAGGGCCGGGCGCTGCTCCGCCACCTCGGCTTCCCGTTCAAGTCGGACGAGGTCCAGGCGTAAGACCATGTCTTGAAGACCGGATCCCGGGGGCTTCCTCGGGATCCGGTCTTCGGGCGTGTTGCACGTGACGTACAATTGAAAATTGCGTGCTCATCGCAGGCCGTCTGCCGTGTAACGGCAGCCGGAACCTCATGAACGAAAGAAGACAACTATGACGATGACAGACCCGGTCGCAGATCTGCTGACCCGTCTGCGCAACGCGAACTCGGCGCATCACGACTCCGTGACCCTGCCGTCGAGCAAGCTGAAGACCCACATCGCTGAGATCCTCCAGCAGGAGGGCTACATCTCGGGTTGGGAGATCTCCGACGCCCGCGTCGGCAAGAACCTCACCATCTCGCTGAAGTACGGCCCGAACCGCGAGCGGTCGATCGCCGGCATCAAGCGCGTCTCCAAGCCCGGCCTCCGCGTGTACGCGAAGTCGACGGAGCTCCCCAAGGTGCTCGGCGGCCTCGGTGTCGCGATCCTGTCCACCTCCTCGGGGCTCCTCACGGACCGCCAGGCTGAGCAGAAGGGCGTGGGCGGAGAAGTTCTCGCCTACGTGTGGTGATCTGAAATGTCGCGTATTGGACGACTTCCCATCGAGATCCCCGCGGGCGTGACCGTTTCGGTCGACGGCCGTGCGGTGTCGGTGAAGGGCCCGAAGGGCGAGCTCTCGCTCACCGTGGCCTCCCCCATCGAGGTGTCGGTCGAGGAGAACCAGGTTCTCGTCACCCGTCCGGACGACGAGCGCGCCTCGCGTTCGCTGCACGGTCTGACCCGCACGCTCATCAACAACGACATCATCGGCGTGACCCAGGGCTACTCCAAGGGCCTCGAGGTCGTCGGCACCGGTTACCGCGTGCAGCAGAAGGGCAACTCGGTCGAGTTCGCCCTCGGCTTCTCGCACCCGGTCCTGATCGACCCGCCCGCCGGCATCACCCTGACGGTCGAGGGCGCCAACAAGCTCACCGTCAGCGGCATCAGCAAGCAGGCCGTCGGCGAGGCGGCTGCGAACATCCGCAAGATCCGCAAGCCCGAGCCGTACAAGGGCAAGGGCGTGCGCTACGCCGGCGAGGTCGTGCGTCGCAAGGCCGGAAAGAGTGGTAAGTAACCATGGCTATCAAGACGAAGTCCGACGCCCGCTCGCGTCGTCACGCCCGCCTTCGCAAGAAGATCCAGGGCACCGAGGCGCGTCCGCGCCTGGTCGTCACCCGTTCGGCCCGCCACGTCTTCGTGCAGCTGGTCGACGACAGCAAGGGCCACACCGTGGCCAGTGCCTCCACCCTCGAGACCGACCTGCGCGGCTTCGACGGTGACAAGACCGCCAAGGCCCGCAAGGTCGGCGAGCTCGTCGCCGAGCGCGCGAAGGCCGCCGGCGTCTCGGAGGCCGTGTTCGACCGCGGTGGCAACCGGTACGCCGGTCGTGTCGCGGCCATCGCCGACGGCGCCCGCGAAGGGGGTCTGGCACTGTGAGTGACAACAAGGAGAACGAAGTGACCGAGACGGCTACGGCTCCCGCCGAGACGGCGGCCGGTACCGAGGCTCCGCAGCGCGACGAGCGCCGCGGCGGCCGTGGTGGCCGTGACCGCGGTCAGGGCGGCCGCGACCGCAACTCCCGCGACCGTGGGGACAACCAGTTCCTCGAGCGCGTGGTGACTATCAACCGCGTGTCGAAGGTCGTCAAGGGCGGCCGTCGCTTCAGCTTCACCGCGCTCGTCGTGGTGGGTGACGGCAACGGTCTCGTGGGCGTCGGCTACGGCAAGGCCCGCGAGGTCCCGCTCGCGATCTCGAAGGGCGTCGAGGAGGCCAAGCGCAACTTCTTCCGCGTGCCGCGCTCCGCGTCGACCATCCCGCACCCGGTGCAGGGCGAGGCCGCTGCCGGCGTCGTGCTGCTGCGTCCGGCTGCTGCCGGTACCGGTGTCATCGCCGGTGGTCCGGTCCGCGCCGTGCTCGAGTGCGCTGGTATCCACGACGTGCTGTCGAAGTCGCTCGGCTCGTCGAACACGATCAACATCGTGCACGCGACGGTGGCCGCCCTGAAGCAGCTCGAGGAGCCCCGTGCGGTCGCCGCGCGTCGTGGCCTCGAGTTCGACCAGGTCGCCCCGGCGCGTCTCGTCCGCGCAGAGGCCGACGCCATCGCTGCGCAGAAGGCAGGTGCCTGATGGCTGCGCGCCTCAAGGTCACGCAGGTCAAGTCCAAGGTGAGTGAGAAGCAGAACCAGCGCGACACGCTGCGTTCGCTCGGCCTCAAGCGGATCGGCGACTCGGTCGTCCGTCCCGACGATGCCCAGACCCGCGGTTACGTCCGCGCGGTCGCTCACCTCGTCAAGGTTGAGGAGATCGACTAATGGCTGAGAAGAAGGAAGCGGCCACCAAGACCGCCGCCAAGAAGCCGGCCGCCAAGAAGGCCGAGGAGACCACGGTCTCCCGTCCCGGCGTCCTGAAGGTGCACCACCTGCGTCCGGTCCCCGGCGCCAACACCGCGAAGACCCGTGTCGGTCGCGGTGAGGGCTCCAAGGGCAAGACCGCCGGTCGCGGCACCAAGGGCACCAAGGCCCGCAACACCGTTCGCGTCGGTTTCGAGGGTGGGCAGATGCCGCTGCACATGCGCACCCCGAAGCTGCGCGGGTTCAAGAACCCGTTCCGCGTGGAGTACCAGGTCGTGAACCTGGAGAAGCTCGCCGAGCTCTACCCGGCCGGTGGCGACGTGACCGTCGCCGACCTGGTCGCCAAGGGCGCGGTCCGCAAGAACGAGAAGGTCAAGGTCCTGGGCAACGGCGACATCGCCGTGGCTCTGACCGTGTCGGTCGACAAGGTCTCCAGCTCCGCGGAGCAGAAGATCGTCGCCGCCGGCGGATCGATCAAGTAACACCCGTCGAGAGGGGCCGGAGATTTCTCCGGCCCCTCTTGCGTTACCCTGGGTAATCGACTGTCCCTCGTCGGGCGTCATCCCTTTTCAGGAAGGCAAGCTTTTGTTCAGCGCCATCGCGCGGATCTTCCGCACGCCGGATCTTCGACGCAAGATCGGCTTCACGATCGCGATCATCGCGATCTACCGCCTCGGATCCACCGTGCCCGCTCCGTTCGTGAGCTTCCCGAACGTCTCCGAGTGCCTCGCGCAGAACAGCGGCACCGAGGGGCTGCTCGGGCTCGTCAACCTGTTCTCCGGCGGCGCTCTGCTGAAGCTGTCGATCTTCGCGCTCGGCGTGATGCCCTACATCACGGCCTCGATCATCACCCAGCTGCTGCGCGTGGTCATCCCTCACTTCGAGGCGCTGCACAAGGAGGGCCAGGCCGGCCAGGCCAAGCTCACTCAGTACACGCGCTACGTCACCATCGCGCTGGCGCTGCTGCAGTCCACGACTCTCGTCACCGTCGCGCGCACCGGCCAGCTGTTCGGTCAGACCGGCGTCGCGGCGTGCAACCAGCTGCTCACCAACGACGTGTGGTGGGCGCAGCTGCTGCTCATCATCACGCTGACGGCCGGCACCGGCCTGATCATGTGGTTCGCCGAGCTCGTCACCGAGAAGGGCATCGGCAACGGCATGTCGCTGCTGATCTTCACCTCGATCGCCGCGACCTTCCCCGGCGCCATGTGGGCCATCATGCAGACGAAGGGCTTCGAGGTCTTCCTGCTCGTCCTGCTCGTCGGCATCGTCGTGATGACCCTGGTCGTCTTCATCGAGCAGTCGCAGCGCCGCATCCCGGTGCAGTACGCCAAGCGCATGGTCGGACGCCGCACCTACGGCGGCACCAACACCTACATCCCGATCAAGGTGAACATGGCGGGCGTGATCCCGGTCATCTTCGCCTCGTCGCTGCTGTACATCCCGATGCTGGTCGCGCAGTTCAACATCCCGCAGGACGGCAAGACGCCGCCGGCGTGGGCGACCTGGATCATGACGTACTTCGTCAAGGGCGACCACCCGATCTACATGATCACGTACTTCCTGCTGATCATCGGCTTCACGTACTTCTACGTCGCGATCACGTTCAACCCGACCGAGGTCGCCGACAACATGAAGAAGTACGGCGGCTTCATCCCGGGCATCCGGGCGGGCCGTCCCACCGCCGAGTACCTCGACTACGTGCTCACCCGCATCACGCTGCCCGGATCCCTCTACCTCGGCATCATCGCGTTGATCCCGCTGATCGCGCTGGCCACGGTCGGCGCGAACCAGAACTTCCCGTTCGGCGGCGCATCGATCCTGATCATCGTCGGCGTCGGCCTGGAGACGGTCAAGCAGATCGACGCGCAGCTGCAGCAGCGACACTACGAAGGGCTCCTACGATGACGGCATCCGCAACCTCCACCGCACGCCTGCTGATCGTGGGCCCGCAGGGCTCCGGCAAGGGCACGCAGGGAGTGCGGATCGCCGAGGCCTACGGCATCCCGGTCGTCTCGACGGGCGACATCTTCCGCGCCAACATCAAGGAGGGCACGGAGCTGGGCAAGCAGGTCACCGCGATCCTCGATGCGGGCGACCTCGTCTCCGACGAGCTCACCGGCGCGCTCGTGCGCGACCGTCTGTCCCAGCCCGACGCGGAGGCCGGCTTCCTCCTGGACGGCTACCCCCGCAACGCGGCGCAGGTCGAGGATCTGGACGCGTTCCTGGGGGAGCAGGGCACCTCGCTCGACGCGGTGATCCTGCTCGACGTGCCGCGCGAGGAGAGCATCGCCCGGATCACCGTGCGCGCGGTCGAGCAGGGTCGCGGGGATGACACCCCCGATGCCATCGCGAAGCGCCTGGACATCTACGAGGAGCAGACTGCTCCGATCCTCGACGTGTACGGCGCGCGCGGCATCGTGGACACGATCGACGGCGTCGGCAGCCTGGACGAGATCACCGAGCGCGTCTTCGCAGCGCTGAGCGCGCGCGGCCTCGTGCGCACGGCTGCGGTCTGACGTGGCGTTCCGCCGCTCCATCTACAAGAGTCGCGCTCAGCTCGAGGCGATGGTCGAGCCCGGTCTGATCACCGGTGCGGCTCTCTCCGCGGTGCGCGGCGCCGTGCGCTCCGGCATCACGACGGGGGAGCTCGACGCGATCGCCGAGCGTGTGATCCTGGATCGCGGCGCCGAGTCGAACTTCAAGCTCGTGCGCGGCTACCGGCACACCACCTGCATCTCGGTCAATGACCAGGTCGTGCACGGCATCCCCGGATCCCGCGTCCTGCAGCCCGGCGACATCGTCTCGATCGACTGCGGTGCCCAGTTCCGCGGCTGGAACGGCGACAGCGCGATCACCGTCGTGGTCCCGGACCCGTCCGGGGCGGCGGCGGTCGGCACGCGTCAGACGCTCTCCGATGTCACCGAGGGATCGATGTGGGCCGGCATCGCCGCGATGGCGTCCGCGAGGCACCTGGGGGACATCTCCGCGGCCATCGAGGACCACATCCTCGCCGCAGGCCCTTCCGCGGTCTCCGGGAAGCCCTACGGGATCCTGCGCGAGTACGTCGGACACGGCATCGGCCGCAAGATGCACGAGGCGCCGAGCCTGTTCAACTACCGCACGGCCGACCGCGGCGCCGAGGTGCGCCCCGGCCTCGTGCTCGCGATCGAGCCCATGGTCACGGCCGGCTCGGATCAGACCTACGTCGAGGACGACGACTGGACCGTCACCACGACCGACGGATCCGACGGCTCGCACTGGGAACACAGCGTCGCCCTGCACGATGACGGCATCTGGGTGCTGACCGCCGCCGACGGCGGTGCAGCGGGGCTCGCGGCCTTCGGGATCACCCCCGCGCCGATCGCCTAGCGAGGCTCGTCGGCCCGACCTGGCCCGACGCGGCGAATGCTCCCACGGACCTCAAAGGCTTCGCACGGCACAATGGGAAGACACAGCTGAGCGGATCCGCCGGGCGGGTCTGGACTAAGGAGACACACACATGGCCGCTGCCAAGGGCAGGACCAACGGGTTCGCCATCGGAATCACCGCCGCAGTCGTCGCCGTGCTCATCGCACTGGTCGGCGTCGTCGTCTGGCTGAACAACAAGGCCACGGACCCCGGTGCCGCTCCGAAGAGCGCGATCATCAACTCCGACACCGGCGCCGTCACCACCGGCAATGGCAAGGAGAAGGTCGCCGTCTTCGTCGACTTCCAGTGCCCCGTCTGCAAGAGCTTCGAGACCCAGTTCGGTTCCGACCTGCAGAACCTGGCCAAGGAGAACAAGATCACGCTCGAGTACCACCCGATCGCGATCCTCGACCGCTTCTCGCAGGGCACGAACTACTCGTCGCGCGCTGCGGCGGCCGCTTACAGCGTCGCTCAGGAGAACCCCGACAAGTTCCTGGACTACCTCAACATCCTGTTCGAGAACCAGCCCACCGAGAACACGCCCGGTCTCACCGACCAGCAGCTGATCGACTACGCGAAGCAGGTCGGCGCCGACAAGGCCGAGGCGACCATCAAGGCCGGTACCTTCTTCAAGTTCCCCACTGCGCAGGCCACGGCGCACAAGATCCAGGGAACGCCGACGATCGAGATCAACGGAGAGCGCCTCGATCTGACCAAGCAGAGCGATCTCGCCAAGATCCAGGCGATCGCCGCGCAGAAGTAACAGCTCCGCATTTTGCGGATCCGCGGATCCGGACTACCATAGATCTTTGGTGCTTTGCGCCTTGGTCCGGCGTGTCCGGATCCGCACAGTTCCACCACCACCCACCCACCGCAGATCGACCGGTCTGCAGAAGCGTCAGCGAGGCTATGGCTAAGAAAGACGGTGTCATCGAGATCGAGGGCGTGATCTCCGAGGCTCTTCCCAACGCGATGTTCCGCGTTGAGCTGAGCAACGGACACAAGGTCCTTGCAACGATCTCCGGCAAGATGCGGCAGAACTACATCCGCATCATCCCCGAGGACCGTGTCGTCGTGGAGCTCTCTCCGTACGACCTCACGCGCGGTCGCATCGTCTACCGCTACCGCTAGACCGGTCGAGAAGTAACACCCCAGGCGTTCGCGCCTGCCCGGTGAAGACAGCGATAAGGAAACAACATGAAGGTCAACCCCAGCGTCAAGCCGATCTGCGACCACTGCAAGGTGATCCGCCGTCACGGCCGCGTCATGGTGATCTGCAAGAGCAACCCGCGCCACAAGCAGCGCCAGGGCTGAGCATCCGGGCTCCGGCCCGGATCTCTCGCGATCTCACAACTCAATATCTGAAACAGGCAGGATCAGAACCCGCAAGGGGGACACCTCGGGCGGAGGCCCGGGCACCGATCCTGCTCCACACCTCCACAACACTCCAGGAGTCACCGCATGGCACGTCTTGCCGGCGTCGACATCCCGCGCGACAAGCGCGTGGTGATCGCCCTCACGTACATCTACGGCATCGGCCGTACCCGCTCGGTCGAGATCCTCAAGGCCACCGAGATCGACGAGTCGATCCGCGTCAAGGACCTCTCCGACGACCAGCTCGTCGCCCTCCGCGACTACATCGAAGGCACCTACAAGGTGGAGGGTGACCTCCGCCGTGAGGTCGCCGCCGACATCCGCCGCAAGGTCGAGATCGGCTCCTACGAGGGCCTTCGTCACCGCCGTGGCCTGCCGGTCCGCGGTCAGCGCACCAAGACCAACGCCCGTACCCGCAAGGGCCCGAAGCGCACCGTCGCCGGCAAGAAGAAGGCCCGCTAAGCGGCCAGGGAATAGGAGAACACTTTCATGGCTGCACCTAAGGCCGCCGCGCGCAAGCCGCGCCGCAAGGAGAAGAAGAACATCGCGCTGGGCCAGGCCCACATCAAGTCGACGTTCAACAACACCATCGTCTCGATCACCGACCCGTCCGGCGCCGTCATCGCCTGGGCCTCGTCCGGTGGCGTGGGCTTCAAGGGCTCGCGCAAGTCCACCCCGTACGCCGCCGGCATGGCCGCGGAGTCGGCCGCCCGTCAGGCTGCCGAGCACGGTGTGAAGAAGGTCGACGTCCTCGTCAAGGGTCCGGGTTCCGGCCGCGAGACCGCGATCCGCTCGCTGCAGGCCGCAGGCCTCGAGGTGGGTTCGATCCAGGATGTGACGCCCCAGGCGCACAACGGCTGCCGCCCGCCGAAGCGCCGTCGCGTCTGACGCGTTCTGAGGATCCTCGGATCTCGATGCTGTCGAGACCGGGGATCCTCACCCGCGTTTCCTCCACAACTCAAGACCTCACCCACACGTGTCATATAGCGGGCACGTGATCGAAAGGAACACACAGTGCTCATCGCACAGCGTCCCACTCTCACCGAGGAAAAGATCTCCGAGAACCGCAGCCGGTTCGTCATCGAACCGCTCGAGCCCGGCTTCGGTTACACGATCGGCAACGCGCTGCGTCGCAGCCTGCTCTCCTCGATCCCCGGCGCGGCCGTGACCAGCGTCCGCATCGACGGCGTCCTCCACGAGTTCAGCACCATCCCCGGTGTCAAGGAGGATGTCACCGAGATCATCCTCAACATCAAGCAGCTCGTCGTCTCCTCGGAGCGTGATGAGCCCATCACCGCCTACCTCCGCAAGACGGGCGCCGGCGAGGTCACCGCGGCGGACATCTCCGCTCCGGCCGGTGTCGAGGTGCACAACCCCGAACTGGTCATCGCGACCCTCAACGAGACCGCCAAGTTCGAGCTCGAGCTCACCATCGAGCGCGGCCGCGGCTACGTCTCCGCGGCGCAGAACCGCAGCGAGTACGCCGAGGCGGGCCAGATCCCGATCGACTCGATCTACTCGCCCGTGCTCAAGGTCAGCTACCGCGTCGACGCCACCCGCGCCGGCGAGCGCACCGACTTCGACAAGCTCGTGCTGGACGTCGAGACCAAGAACTCGATCATCCCGCGCGACTCCGTCGCCTCGGCCGGCCGCACGCTGACCGAGCTGTTCGGTCTCGCCCGCGAGCTGAACGTCGAGGCCGAGGGCATCGAGATCGGCCCCGCGCCGGTCGAGGCCGTGCTCTCGAACGAGCTGTCGATGCCGATCGAGGATCTCGATCTGTCGGTCCGCTCGTACAACTGCCTCAAGCGCGAAGGCATCAACACGGTGTCCGAGCTCGTCGCCCTCTCGGAGACGCAGCTCATGAACATCCGCAATTTCGGACAGAAGTCGGTGGACGAGGTGCGCGACAAGCTCGTCTCGCTCGGCCTGTCGCTGAAGGATTCGGTGCCCGGTTTCGACGGCGCCCACTTCTACGGCGGCTCCGAAGACGAGTCCTTCTGACCTACCCGTTCTGTCAGCCGGCAGAAGCCTGCTGACCCGAACCTTTCCGATCCAGGAGTATGAACAATGCCTAAGCCCACCAAGGGTCCCCGCCTCGGAGGCGGCCCGGCCCACGAGCGTCTGCTGCTCGCGAACCTCGCTGCACAGCTGTTCGTCCACAAGTCGATCAAGACCACCGAGACCAAGGCCAAGCGCCTGCGTCCGCTGGCCGAGCGCCTTGTCACCTTCGCCAAGCGCGGCGACCTGCACGCGCGCCGTCGCGTGCTGACGGTGCTGCGCAGCAACAAGGAGGCGACGCACATCCTGTTCGCCGAGATCGCGCCGCTCGTCGCCGAGCGTGAGGGCGGTTACACCCGCATCACCAAGGTCGGCAACCGCAAGGGCGACAACGCGCCCATGGCCGTGATCGAGCTCGTGCTCGAGCCCGTCACCCCCAAGGTGAAGAAGGCCGCTGCGAAGCCCGCCAAGGCGGAGAAGGCCGCTCCCGCCGCCGAGGCTCCGGCCGAGGTCGTCGAGACCGAGGTCGTGGAGGAGGCCGTCGAGGCTCCCGCCGCCGAGGCCACCGAGGCCGCTGCTGAGGCTCCGGCCGAGGCCGCCGCGGAGGAGAAGGCCGAGTAAGGTCCCTCGCTCGTACGAAGCCCGTCGCCCCTGTGGGGCGGCGGGCTTCGTCGTCCCCGCCGGGGTGGCGTTGTTGCTTCGCCCGGTGCCCGGTGCCCGGTGCCCGGGGCCCGGTGCCCGCTGGCTGATGTTCGCTGGTCTTAAGGTGCCCGCCGTCCGGGGCCCGGTGCCTACCGTACGTTGTTCGCTGGTCGCCAAGCGCCCCTTCACGGCCGCGCAAGGGGCGTTTGGCGACCAGCGAGCAGGGCTGCAGTGCGGCTAGCGCGGTAGTGCGACAGCGTGGCAGGGCGGCTAGGGCGGTACTCCGGCAGGGCGGCAGGGCGGCTATGACGGTAGGCCGGGAGGGCGAGACCACGGACGCGCTGGACGCCAGGGAGGCGCGGATCCAGGTCGCGTCAGGGAGCGGGGCAGATGCCGGCGCTTGCTGACGCGACGAGGGGAGCTCCGCCGGCGCAGGGCTCGGGCGTGAGGATCGGGGTGTGCCGCATCGCGGGGGCGTCGAACAGGCCGACGTGCGCTCCGGTCAGCACCACCGACGACACCGGCCATCCCCACGGCTTCGCAGCCAGCCATTGCACGTCGTTCTCGCGCACCCACGCAGCGAGGGGGGCGACCGCGGCGCGCTGCTGGTCCAGCGTCTGAGCCGTCGACGGCTGCACGGCACGCAGAGTGTCACCGGAGGCGCCGGCGGCCACCACCACGGCCAGAACAGAGGCTGCGACGACGGCCGTGACGCGCGCGAGGCCCGGCGCTGCCGCTGTGCCGTGCCGCCGCCACAGCGCGGCCGTGGCGCGCACCGCGATCGCGGCGAGGATCGGGGCGAACGCGAACACGCCGACCGCGGGGTGGCGCACCCACAGCGGCAGCTGGGCGGCCTGCGCCCACCAGCCCACGAAGGCGAGCACGCCCACGGCCGAGCCGAATCCGAGCGCGAGCAGCTGCGGGTCCCGCTCCCACCAGCGCGGGCGATGCGGATCCGGTACCGCGGAGCCCCCAGGCGCAGCGGCTGCGGCTGCGGCGCGATGCGGATCCGACACGGCACCGTTGTCGGCCGGCCCCCGGGCGGGCACCGCAGCCCACGCGATCACGACGGCGGCGAGCACGGCGGCGACGGCGACGAG
This sequence comes from Microbacterium sp. Au-Mic1, assembly GCF_021341785.1. GTDB lineage: Bacteria > Actinomycetota > Actinomycetes > Actinomycetales > Microbacteriaceae > Microbacterium. The sequence continues at coordinate 64,200 of NZ_JAJTTF010000012.1, read as the reverse complement.
CCACCACGGCAGGAACCAGGATCCGGCCAGCGTCCCGAGCTTCTGCGGCACCGTGGTCGGCGTGATGTGCTGACCGCCGCTGAGCAGGAACCCGCCCAGCGCGCGCACGTGCCGGGCGTATCCGGTGAGACCCATCGACGCGAGCGCGATCGCCTCCAGCAGCACCGTAGGTGCGGCGACCAGCACGAGCGGCACCACGCTGCGGCGCAGAGTCGCGCGCAGGCGCGGCCAGAACGGCGCGGCGGGCGTGAGCAGGAACAGTGCCACGGCGAACGCGGGCAGCGCGAGCAGCGCGATCAGCTTCGCCTGCACGGCGAGCCCCAGCAGCAGCCCCGCGAGCCACGCACGGCGCGGCAGCAGGATCAGCGCCCACACGATGAGCGCGGCCGCGGCGATCTCGCCGAGCAGATCCGCGGGCCCCTGGATCGGGGAGACGCTGTCGGCCGTGTTGAACGCGAGCGGCAGCGCTACGGCGACCAGCGAGCCGAAGCGTCCGGCGAGGCGGCGGCCGAGCACGCCGAGCCCCACGAGCAGCAGCACCCAGTAGGCGAGCGGCACGAGCCGTGCGCCGATCACCGGGTCCACGCCGAACGCGAGCACGCCGGCGACGGGCAGCAGCACGACGGGTCCGGTGGAGATCCGCGGATCGAACGGTGTCAGGGTCGAGCCCGACAGCGTGCCGTCGCTCGTGTAGCCGAGGCCTGCCAGCAGGTTCCGTGGCACGGTGAGGTTGAATGCCTCGTCCTCCCAGAATCGCAGCGCGGTGAGGCTGTGCCACATCACGATCGCGTTCGCGACCAGGAGCAGCCCGAGCAGGAGCCAGAACGCGATTCCGGAGAGGCGACGAGTCATGCGGATCCGGATCCCTCCGGTGCCGCAGCGGCCGCGGAGAGCCCCTCGAACTCGAGCGCCCGCAGCGGTGCACCCGGGCGCAGCGACCACATCCACGCCTCGCGCAGCGCGCGGAGCGCGAACAGCACGAGCTTCTTGGGCGGCAGGGACGGGCGTGCCACCTTGCCCCACATGGTGCCCGTGCTCGACGCGCCGCGGCGCGGGATGCTGCGCACGCGCAGGTAGCGCACGGCGAATCCGGCGCGCACCTCGGCGAGCGAGAAGTGCACGTGCGGCACGAGGGCATCGGAGGGCACGGCGTTCACGAGGATCTGCAGGGCCTCCGGGCGGTACACCCGCAGCGGGGTGTTCACGTCGGGCACGCCCCGCCCGACGACCGCGGCGGTGAGCAGGCGCACGCCGGCGGTGAGCAGGCGGCGGTACCAGGCGTCGGTGCGGGAATGGCGCACGCCGTGCACGACGTCCGCGCCGGTGCGGTGCAGGGCGCGGACGGCGGACGCGATCTCGGATCCGAGGAACTGTCCGTCGCCGTCGACGTGCACGAGGGCATCGGGGGCCAGCGCGAGCCCGGCGCGGTACGCGGCGAGAGCGGTCGGACCGTGGCCGCGGTTGGCCGGCTGGGTCTGCACGTCCACGTCCTCGATGCCGGACAGGGCGGCGGCGGTGCCGTCCGTGGAACGGTCGTCGGCGATGACGAAGGTCACGCGCTCCGCGAGCGGGGCGACGGCGGTGCGGATCTCGTCGATGAAGCCGCCGATGCCCTCGGCCTCGTTGTAGGCCGGCATCACGACGGCCAGATGGGCGTACTGCACTCGAACCTCGAGCCTTCTCCTGGAGGGCCCGTGCGGGCCGGGGCGGGACCCGTCGGCGCCACGGCAGCACCGGCGGAGTCTTCGCGGGGGACGAGCGGGGATCCGCCCGGTTCACGCTGGCGTCCTGGGCCGCACCGTCCCCCGGGTATTCTAGTAGGGCTATGGATCGCCGCTCCCGGTTGCGCCGTCTGGCGGGAGTCGGCACCCGCTTCCTGATCGTCGGCGGCATCAGCACGCTCATCGAGGTCGGGGCGTTCAACCTCTTCGTCTTCGTCTTCGGGTGGGATCTCGTCGTCGGCAAGATCGCCGCGAGCCTGGTCGCCCTGGTCAACGCCTACATCGGCAACCGCGAGTGGGCGTTCCGCGGGCGCGACCGGCGCGGGCGCGTCGCCGAGATCGTGCTCTTCCTCGCGGTCAACCTGGTCTGCACCCTGCTCGGGGCGGGCATCGTGTGGCTCGGCGCCGAGGTGGTCGAAGGCGCGACGGGCCATGCCCCGGGCCCGGCCGTCGTGAACCTGATCAACCTCGGCAGCATCGCGGTGATCGTGGTCGTGCGCTTCGTGCTGTACCACTACATCGTGTTCCGGCACACGCCCAAGGGTGCGCCGGCCGAGGTGGTCGAACCGACCGAGCCGGCTTCCTGACCCCTCGCCCTCGGCGGCTCAGGCCCGCGCGCGGAGGTCCTTGCGGAGGATCTTGCCCGAGGCGGACTTCGGGATCGCGTCGATGAACTCCACCATGCGCACCTTCTCGTGCGGGGCCACGTGCGCAGCGACGTGCGCCTTCACGCCGTCCTCGTCGAGCTCGGCGCCCTGCTGCAGCACCACGAAGGCCTTCGGCACCTCCTGGCCGTCCTCGTCCGCCGCGCCGATCACTGCGGCGTCGGCGATCGCGGGGTGCTCGAGCAGCACGGCCTCGAGCACGGCGGGCGCGACCTGGTAGCCCTTGTACTTGATGAGCTCCTTCAGACGGTCCACGATCCGGAACACCCCGCCGGCGGTCACGGTGGCGACGTCGCCGGTGTGCAGCCAGCCGTCGGCGTCCAGCATGTCGGCGGTGGCGTCGGCGCGGTTGAGGTAGCCCTTCATGACCTGCGGCCCGCGGATGAGCAGCTCACCGGGCTCGCTCGCGCCCTCGGCTGGAACGGCCACATCGGATCCGTCTTCCGACAGCAGGCGCGCCTCGGTGTTCGGGATCAGCAGCCCGACCGAGGAGAGGTCGATGTCGTCGCGCTCCACCGGGACCGTGTGCGTGACGGGGCTGGTCTCGGTCATGCCGTAGCCCTGCCGCACGGTGCAGTCCAGCCGCTCCGCGACCGCGTGTGCGAGAGCGCCGTCCAGCGGCGCGGCGCCCGAGAAGACGACCTTGACCGCGCTCATGTCGTACTGAGCAACGAGCGGATGCTTGGCGAGCGCGACGGCGATCGGCGGCGCGATGAAGAGCCAGCTCGTGCGCTGCTCCGCGATGATGCGCAGGAACTCGACCAGGTCGAACTTCGGCATCGTGACGAGCGTGGCCCGCAGGCGCACGGCGAGGTTGAGCAGCACGGTCATGCCGTAGATGTGGAAGAACGGCAGCACGGCGAGGATCCGGTCCTCGTCGTTCAGCTCGATCGAGACGGTGCTCTGCGCGACGTTGGCGACGAGGTTGCGGTGCGTGAGCATCACGCCCTTGGGACGCCCGGTCGTTCCCGACGAGTAGGGCAGCACCGCGACATGGGTGGCCGGATCGAACGTGATCGCCGGGGCGTGGTGGCCCTCGGAGAGCAGGTCGCGCAGCGAGGGATGCCCCTCTGCGCCGTCGAGCACGATGACCTGATCGGCGGGCAGTCCGAGCTGCTCTGCCGCGGCCTGCGCCTGAGGCAGCAGCGGACTGACCGTGATGAGCCAGAACGCGGACGCGTCGCGCAGCTGGTTCGCGATCTCGTCGGCGGTGTAGAGCGCGTTGATCGTGGTCGCCGTAGCGCCGGCGCGCAGGATCCCGTGGAACACGGTCGCGAACGCCGGAACGTTCGGGCAGAGCAGCCCCACGGCGTCGCCCACGCCGATGCCGCGCGCGGCCAGTGCTCCGGCGAAGAGATCGATCTGGCCGATGAGCTGGCGGTAGGTGGTCTCCGCTCCCGACATACCGTCGACCAGCGCGACACGGTCGAGGTCGTGCTCGGAGATGTCGCCGAACAGGTACTCGTGGATCGGGACCGCGGGGATCTCGACGTCGGGGAACATGCTGCTGACCATGGGATCTCCTTCGATCTCGGCCTGACTCGTTGTCGCGCTGCGCCGCCGGCTCGGGCGCCGGTACCGCTTCCTGAAATTCAGTGTCGCACAGAATGAGACTGAGTCCCAGGGTGATTCCGGATCCGCCCTCGTGGGACGCGATCTGTGAGACACCATACTCCCGGCCGGGATCCGGGGGAGCGGGGACGCGTTCTGCCCGGGACGCCGTCTGCCCGATGAGAGGGGAACGGGGGAGGGCGAGCGGGATCGGTACCCTTGAACCGTGCGCATCCGTCTCGACATCGCCTACGACGGCACCCACTTCCGGGGCTGGGCGAAGCAGCCGGGGCTGCGGACCGTGCAGGGCACGATCGAGCAGGCGCTCGCTCGCATCGTCGGGCCGTCGGCCGAGCAGGATCCCGGAGCACCGTCGGACGCCGGGCCGCGGCTCGTCGTCGCCGGACGCACCGACGCCGGCGTGCACGCCACGGGGCAGGTCGCGCACGTCGACCTCGACGAGCAGCAGTGGTCCCGCGTGGTCACGCGCAACGGTCGTGCCGCGGCCGATCCGGCCTCCGGCGCCTCTGGCGCCGCCGATCCGGCGTCCTCCCTGGCGTCGCGGATCCGGGGGGTGCTCGGGCAGTACCCCGACGTCACGGTGTCGCGCACCGCGCTCGCACCGGAGGGCTTCGACGCGCGCTTCTCCGCGGTGTGGCGGCGCTACCGCTATCGACTCGCCGATGCCCGGGCCGGCTACGATCCGCTGCTGCGCCACGACACCACGACGATCAAGGGATCCCTCGATGAAGGCGCCATGGACGCCGCCGCGCAGACCCTCATCGGCCTGCACGACTTCGCCGCCTATTGCAAGCCGCGCGAGGAGGCCACCACGATCCGCACGCTGCTCGACTACCGCTGGGTGCGCGATGCGACCGGGGTGCTCGTGGCCGAGGTGAAGGCCGACGCGTTCTGCCATAGCATGGTGCGCGCGCTCGTGGGCGCGTGCGCGGCCGTGGGGGAGGGGCGCCTCGAGGTCGCCGACCTCGCCCGTCTGCGCGACGAGCTCACCCGAACGAGCGCGTTCAAGGTGCTCGCCGCGCGCGGCCTCACGTTGACCGAGGTCGGCTACCCCGCGGACGAGCTGCTCGCCGCACGCGCCGAGCAGACCCGCAACCGCCGCGGCCAGGACGACTGAGCCGGATCCTGGATCCGTTCTGTGCCCGGCGCGTCCGGATGGCTGGAGTTCGCCGGGCGCATCCATATGGCTGAGGTTTGCCCGGATGGCTGGAGAGCTCCCCGGAGATTTCCAGCCATCCGGACTTTCTCCAGCCGTCTGAGACGCGCCCAGCCCGCGGATCCCCCCGCCGGAGCGTCCCGGGGCGCCGGAACCACCCCAGCGCGCGTTCTCCTCCCGACCGTGCGGGCAACATGCGCATCGCGCGCGGCGGATCCGGATCCGTAATACCCCGTGAACACCGCGCAACCGCCCAGGCTGCCGAGAGCGCGCGCGGGTACGGTGGGGACCGTGCGGATCATCTCCTACAACCTGCGCAAGCACCGGGCGGCGCATGAGCTCGACGACCTCGTCGACGCCCATGACCCCGACGTGCTGTGCCTGCAGGAGGGGGACACCGCCTCGCTGCCGGAGCGCGCCGGAGGGCTGGTTCTCGCCCACACGACGCAGCGCAACCGACTGGGACTCGCGATCTACTACCGCTCCAGCGCGTTCCGCCTCGTCGACATGGCGGCGGTCTCGGTGAAGAAGTCGCTGCACGACCACGTGCTCCGCCCCGCGCATGAGCGGCTGCTGGGCGTGCGGCTGCGCGACATCGACGCCGGCCGCGACTTCCTCGTGGCGTCGCTGCACGCGGCTCCGCTCACGGCGCGCAATGCACTGCGGCGGGACCAGATCCGCGCTGCGCTGTCGGAGCTCTCCGAACTCGGCTGGGGTCTGCCTCAGCTCATCGTCGGCGACTTCAACTACCCCGTGTTCAAGGAGCGGCTCAGCGAGCACATGCGCGACGTCGGGTACGAGCTGGTCATGAGCGACCAGCACACGTACACGCGCTATCGGGTGTTCCGCGGGTTCTACGACTTCGCCGCGGCGTCGGGGTTCGTCGTGGAGTCGGTGCGCACGCTGCCGCAGGGGGAGTCGGACCATCTGCCGATCCTGGTGACGGCGACGCCGAAGTAGGTTTCTCGACGGTCCGTTGGCCCTTGCCTGTCGTTCGTCGCCTTCGGGGTCATTCGGACGCTGTTCGCTGGTCGCTTGTGGCCCCGGGGTGCTGTTCGCTGGTCGCGTATGGCCCTTTGGGGCGTCGTGAAGGGGCGATTGGCGACCAGCGAACGGGCACCGGGCCGCGCGTGGGAGCGACCGCACGCCAGCGCCTCCCGGTGCACGTGCTCCCCGAGGGTGCGCCTGCCCCAATCGTTCACCCAGAGGTCGCCGTCGCGACGCCTGCTCGTCGTGCGCAGGAGAGGCGGATCCGGTGATGTGGCCTCATGCGGATGTCTGTGATCGGCTGCGGGTATCTCGGCGCCGTGCATGCGGCGGCCATGGCATCGATCGGGCATGACGTGATCGGGATCGACACGGATCCGGTCAAGATCGCCGCGCTCGCCGCGGGGCGCGCGCCGTTCTTCGAGCCGGGGCTGGACGAGCTGCTGGCGAGCGGCGTGGAGAGCGGGCGGCTGATGTTCTCTGCGGATATCGCCGATGCCCGCAGTGCGCGGGTGCACTTCCTCGCCGTGGGCACCCCGCAGCAGCCGGACTCGTCGGCTGCCGACCTGCGCTACGTGCATGCGGCGCTCGACGCGCTGCTCCCGCACCTGCAGCCCGGCGACGTGGTGGCGGGCAAGTCCACCGTGCCCGTGGGCACCGCCGCGGCGCTGGCCGGGCGCGTGGCCGAGACCGGCGCGACCCTGGTCTGGAACCCGGAGTTCCTGCGCGAGGGGTGGGCGGTGCACGACACACTGCGCCCGGACCGGCTCGTGGTCGGCGCCGCCGCCGACGCCGCCGGTGCGCGTGGCACGGACGTGCTGCGCGAGGCGTATGCGGATGCGATCGCGAGCGGCAGCCCGTTCCTCGCCACCGACCTCGCCACAGCCGAGCTCGTGAAAGGCGCGGCCAATGCCTTCCTCGCCACGAAGATCTCGTTCATCAACGCGATGGCGGAGATCGCCGAGGCGTCCGGCGCGGACGTGACCCTGCTCGCCGACGCGATCGGCCATGACGAGCGGATCGGCCGGCGCTTCCTGGGCGCGGGGATCGGGTTCGGCGGCGGCTGCCTGCCGAAGGACATCCGCGCCTTCGCGGCACGCGCGGAGGAGCTCGGACGCGGGGCGTCGGTGGGCTTCCTCCGCGAGGTCGATGCGATCAATCTGCGTCGCCGGGAGCACGCCGTGCGCCTCGTGGTCGACGCGTTCGGCGGCAGCGTGGTGGGGCGGCGGATCACGATGCTGGGCGCCGCGTTCAAACCGCACAGCGACGACGTGCGCGACTCGCCCGCACTCGACGTCGCCACCCGGTTGCGCGGGCTGGGGGCGAAGGTCACGGTGACGGATCCGGAGGCGATCCCGAATGCGAAGCGCCTGCATCCGCAGCTGAAGTACAAGCGCGATCGCGACGAGGCGATCCGCAGGGCCGAGGCGCTCGTGCTGGTCACCGAGTGGGATCTCTATCGTCGCGAGCTGACCCCCGCGCACGCGGCGTCGCTGACCCCGGGACGCATCGTCGTCGACGGACGCAACTGCCTGGATCCTGCGGCGTGGCGCGCTGAAGGATGGACGTACCTGGGCATGGGGCGCCCGTAGCAGTCCGACCGCGGGGGAGCTTCGGCTGCGCCGCACGCTCGCCTGTCGTGACTCGCCCTGGTGCCGGGGTTCGCTGGTCTCGAGTCGCCCTCGTGCCGGGTTCGCCTGTCGCAACTCGCCCCCGTGCCAGGTTCGCTGGTCGCGAGGCCCCCCTTCGAGCGCGCTGATAGGGCGTATCGCGACCAGCGAATGCCGGCGAAGAGTGCGGGGACGGCGGGGTGCCCGATCCGGCGGGTGCCGCACCCGTCGCCTCACGAAGCCGGCGTCGCTTTGTCGATAGAGTCGAGTACCGCGTCGACGTGGGAAAGGCAGAGACAGATGCCCGACGATGACCTGCCCCGGGACGGGGCCGGCACCGCAGCGGCTGCGAACGGCGAACGCCCGCAGCCCGGCGACGGGAGTGCCTTCGACCTGTCGGCGCTGTTCCCGCACGAGCACGGGCCCGAGCAGGCTGCCGGTGAGAGCCATCACGACGACGTGGGAGCGCTGTTCGCGGACCTGGCCCCTTCGCAGCAGATTCCGGCAGTCCGGCAGGACGAGGTCGACGACCTGCATCTGACGCCCGCGACGGCCCTCATCGACACGACCGAGGGGCACCTGTTCGACGAGGCCGAGATCGAGGCGCATCCTTACACGCACTCGTTCCCGTCGCCCGTGCCCGCCCGCCCCGAGCCGCAGCACGCGCAGACCTACGGCTTCGCGCGTCCGCAGGCGATCGCGATGGCCGTGGGGCTCGTGATCACCGCGGCCGGCGCCGGCTGGGCCCTAGCGACGCCGGCGGCGTCCGCGCCAGTGACCGTGCAGGCGTCTCCGACCGCGACCGTCGACCCAGAGCGCGTGGCGAACGTCAACGAGTCGGTCGACACGCTGGCCGCCGCCGTGGTGGCTGCGAAGACCAGTGCCGATTCGTTCGCAGCGCCGCTGGCGGCGATGGCCGGATCCAGTGACGAGTCCGCGCGGCTCGCCGCCGATGCCGCGCGTCAGGCCTACGTCGCCGCGATCGCCGCGGTGAAGGTGCCGAAACCCGCGGGCAAGAGCGCGACCAACGCCTCGCTGGACCAGCTCGAGCGCGACATCGCAGCGGGGCATGCGTCTCTCACCGCCGCGAGCGCCGGGTTCCGCGGGGCGATCACCACCTTCCGGCAGTCGATCCCGGCGTTCGCGGCGACGGCCGTGGCCGAGAACGCCGACGCCGCGGAGCCGTTCCGCATCGCGGCGACCGACACGGCGGCCGCAGCAGCTGCCTCGGATCCGTTCGGTCCGACGCCGTTCGCCGCGATGGAGGCCTGGCGCAGCGCGCTCGCCGCGCTCATCGCGGACCAGGCGCGTGCCGTCGCGGAGGGCGAGTCGAGTGGATCCGGCCGCACCGGAGGCACGGGCACCAGCGGCGGGACCACGACGGAGCCGACCGTGCCACCGACGGAGCCGTCATCGCCGCCGCCGTCGGACCCGTCGCAGCCGCCGGTGAGCACTCCGCCCGCGGATCCCACGATCGTGCTGCCTTCGCCGTGAGCCTCAGTCGATCCCGGAGCTGACCAGCCCCGCGGGGGATCGAGCCGTGGCCGCGTATCTGGGCCGCACACCGTGCCGCACTACTTCTTCGCCGGCGTGCACCCCGGGGTGTCGATCGTGACGGGCGTCGCCTTCACCATCGGCGTGTGGCGCACCTCGAGCGGCCCGAACGCGCCGGCGGGAGCGCTGAACGAGGCGGCTACCGTCGCCGTCTGGCCGGGCGCCATGAGCACGTTCACCTTCGCCACGGTGCGGCCCAGGTGCGGAAGCCCCGACACGGGGATGACCTGACCGTCGACCGTGACGCCCACGAGAGTGGATCCGACCGGTCCGTAAAGGTACACGTCCGTGGAGGCGTGGCCTTTGGGGAAGAAGAGCCCCGGATCGACGTACGGCGGCAGACCGGGGACTGCGGCCGGGTCGAGCGTGTTCTGCAGCGTGACCGTGCTGGTGAACGTCGGCGCATCGGGCTTCTGGCATTGCGTGCTCGACGCGGCGATGCCCATCTGCATGTAGTAGTCGAGCTTGCTTGCCGTGAGGTCGTCGATGTAGACGCCGAGGTCGGTGGTCTTCGCGTTGTCAACGGGCATGTTGCCGCCCACCGGGGTGCCGGCCAGCAGCTTGGCTTGCGACTCGTCGCCGGGGGAGTACATCAGGCGCCCCTCCTTCGAGGCCTGCACCAGGGCGGTCAGCAGTGCCTTGGGATCGGCGTGCGTGGTGAGGAGCGCGTCGAAGACGGTCTTGGCGGCGGACGCGAAGAACGCGTCCTGCGTGGCGGGATCCGGGTACTTCGCGTACACCTCGTTCAGCAGCAGCGGCACCGCGTTGTCCGCCGTGAGCGTCTCGCCGAACGGAGCAGGCATGGTCACGGGGCCGATGGCGCGCAGCACGTAGCTGAGCGCGACCGGGTCCATCGACGCGACGGCATCGACGGGGGTGCCGTATGTCTCCGCCCACCAGGCGCGAACGATCTGCGCGGTCTCGCTGAAATCGGGGGAGAGCGTGGCGTCCTGGATGTAGCGGCCGATCTTGTCGCCGTAGAGTGCCTGGGTCTCGGGGTTCAGTGCGATGACCGGATCCGGGCGGCCGTTCCTGAAGTCGGTGGAATTGGCCTGCTGCGTCATCGAGATCTTGCCGTTCTCGGCCGTCAGCAGGGTGATGGCGGCGGGGTTGCCGCCGGTGCCGCGCGACTCCGCGTTGTTCTGGAAGATGAGCAGGTAGTGCTGAGGGCCGTCGGCGCCGAGGGCCTTCGGCAGGATGGTGAGCGCATTGTGGATCGGGGTCACGGCGGGTTCGATCTTCGCCATCGCCGCGTCGAGCTGGGCGACGCCGGAGGCCACCTGGGGCACGAGGGCGGAGCGGTCGAGTCTGTCGAGACTCGTCCTGATGCGGGTGACGCTCGTGTTCGCCGTCTCGATCGTGGCGGCGAGCTTGGAGAGGTTGGCGACGTCGATGGCGCCGTCCTTGGGCATCAGGGCCTTGAGGTCGACCGCGGTGAGCGGCGTGATCGCGTTGGTGACGAGGTCGTTGACGGATCCGGCGACCACGCGTGCGGCGACGAGGTTCGGCCCGGCCACCGGCACCCACTCCGCGCTCTTCCACAGCCGGCCCGTGGTCTCCTTCTCGGCGGCGGCCGTCAGTTGCGAGATCTGCGCGATCGTGGCCTTCGCGCCGGCGGTGTCGCCGTCGAGCATCTGCTGCTGCACGGTGTCGACGAGCGGGATGGCCTTCTCGAGGTCGGCCTTCGCCGCCATCGCGTGTCCGTAGAGCTGCTTCGCGGCGAGGGTGCCGGCGATGGCGAGCCCGATGAGCACCAGCAGGATCGCGATCGGCACCCAGAACCGGGCGCTCTTCAGCAGGGGGCGACGGTATCGCTTCTTGGACTTCTCGTGCTCGAGGTCCGCGTCGACGGGAAGGCGTGCGAGCGAACCGTCCGATTCGGGTGAAGAGTTCTCGGGAGCCGGGCGCGCCCCACGTTCTTCGTGTCGGGAAGGCACGGTGCGATTCTAGGGATCCGGCACGCCGCAGGCCATGGTCGCGCGGCGTCGATTCGGCCACAGTTGCGTGCGGCGGTCCCGCTCAGTCGACGGAGTCGAAGCCACGCGGATTCTGCGACTGCCAGCGCCAGCCGTCACGAGCCATATCCGCGATGTCGCGGGTGGCTCTCCAGCCCAGTTCGGCCTCTGCGCGCGAGGTGTCGGCCCAACTGCGCGGCAGGTCGCCCGCGCGACGGGGTGCGATGACCGCCGGGATCCGAATGCCCGAGGCCGATTCGACGGCGGCGATCAGCTGCTTCACCGACGTCCCCTGCCCGGTGCCCAGATTCCATGCCCGTGCACCTTCGATCGCCACGATCTTCTCGAGCGCTGCGACGTGTCCTTCCGCGAGATCCGCGATGTGGATGTAGTCGCGTTCGCCGGTGCCGTCGGCGGTCGGGTAGTCGTCGCCGTAGATGCTGACGTGCGGGCGGCGACCGATGGCCACCTGCAGCACGTACGGCACGAGGTTGTTCGGCACGCCCTTCGGATCCTCTCCGATCAGACCGCTCTCATGAGCTCCGATCGGGTTGAAGTAGCGCAGCAGCGCGATGTGCCATCCCGGCTCGGCATCGGCGACATCCGAGAGGATCCGCTCGAGCATCACCTTGGTCATGCCGTACGGATTGTTCGCGTCGAGCGGCCCGCCGTCCTCGCCATAGGGCGGCTCCTGGCCTTCGCCGTAGACCGTCGCCGAAGAGGAGAAGACGAGGGTGCGCACGCCGTGCTTCTTCATCGCGTTCAGCAGCGAGAATGTGCTGCTGAGATTGTGCTCGTAATAGCGGAGCGGATCGATCGAGCTCTCGCCGACCGACTTCAGCCCGGCGAAATGGATGACGGCGTCGGGCGCCGTGGTCGCGAATGCGGCGTCGAATGCTTCCTCGTCGCGCAGATCGACCTCCGCCAGTGCTGGTCGGATGCCGGTGATCTGCTCGATCCGGTTGATCACCTCGGGTGACGAGTTGTCGAAGTCGTCGGCGATCGTGACGTCGTGCCCGCGCTCGAGGAGAGCGACGACCGTGTGCGAACCGATGAATCCGGCGCCGCCGGTGACGAGGACGTGCATGGTGGTGGCTCCTTCGAGTCAGATGCCGGCGGAGGTCGTGCGGCGGATCAGATGCCTGTCGCGGAGCTCATCGAGCAGGGCGAGGACATCGTCTCTGACGATCTCCTCCCCGACCTCGTAGGCATCAGCGACGTTCGTGACCAGTGAGTTCGTGGAGATCGGACTGTTCACGGCGATCTCCTCCCAGATGTACGCCGCCGTCTCCTGCAGCGTCATCGGATGCGCCGTCGAGGACTCGAGATCGAGGGCGACGACGTCGTTGCCGCTGATCGTCCACGCGACGGCGTCGGCGATACGCCACTGTGCCGTCTGCTCCCCACCCACGCGGTCAGCCTAGCGAAGCACGCGCTGGTCGTTCGCCGTGGCGGGCGTGAAGCACGGACGGACGCCCTCGGGTGGTCAAGGGTCCTCCTCGCATTTCCCCCGAACATCGGAGCGTTGCCGGCAAGCCTCACTCCTCCGCGGCGACGGTCGGACGCGCCCGACATCGTCGTCGATACCGTACGAAATGCGAACGGAAACCGTACGCTTTGCGTCACTTTCCGGACAACGGCACACGGCGTTCTCACAGGTATGGGATCCTGAAGGGCAGGGATGGTGGGGCAGAGCGTGCATCTCTCCTCATCTGGGGCTAGCGATGTTGAGCGTCCGTGCGCTCAAGTGCCGCGGATCGAGTGTGGGGGGATGCTGTCGTGCAGAGTGCCGTTCAAAGCGAGAACGTGGTCGTCGCCGGTCGTGTCACCCGCGTGGGGCACCGGCGACGAGGATGGGTGGCTGCTCTCGACGCGTTCGCCTGGGTGTTCGGCACCTTCCTCGCCGTGGGACTGCGCGTCGATTTCAAGCTTCCGTTTTCGGGATGGGTCGCGACGTTCTGCCTGGGCCTCATCGCGGCCGCGATGCAGCTCATCGTCGGGTATGTGCTCGCCCTTTATCGAGGTCGCTACTCCTACGGCTCGTTCAGCGAGGTATGGACGCTGGCGCTCGTGGCGGGCGGCATCACACTGATCCTCTCGTCCGTGGTCGTCCCCTCGGGAAACCACATCGGCGTCCCGCGCGCCACCGTCCTGCTCGCCGGCCCGTTCGTGCTTCTGCTCATGTTCGGCGTGCGCTACGTCGCGCGACTCGTCGTCGAGCGCTCCCGAAAGCCCGGCACGAACGCGGAGCGCGCACTGGTCGTCGGCGCGGGATATCTGGGTGACCGTCTTCTCCACACCATCATCACCGACCCGGGATCGCCGATCCTCCCGGTCGGGCTGATCGACGACGATCCTGCGAAGAAGAACCTGCGGCTGCGCGGCGTCCCGGTGCTCGGTCGCCGCAGTCAGCTCGCCGAGATCGCGGAACGGACGGGCGCTACCCGACTGGTGATCGCGCTCGGCAACGCCGACAGCGTGCTGCTGCGAGAGCTGAGCGACGCGGCGGACGCGGCCGGTATGAGCGTGTCGGTCACGCCGACGATCACCGACTACATGCTCGACGGACATGCCAGCGTCGATGTCCGCGACATCGAGATCGAAGACCTCATCGGTCGGCACCCGGTCGACACCAACGTCGAGCTGATCGCGGGGTACATCACGGGCAAGCGCGTGCTCGTCACAGGTGCCGGAGGATCCATCGGATCCGAGCTGTGTCGCCAGCTCGCGAAGTTCGGGCCCAGCGAGCTGATCATGCTCGACCGGGACGAGACCGGTTTGCAGACGGCGCAGCTCGGTACGGCCGGCAACGGACTGCTCGACTCCAAGGAGGTCGTGCTCGCCGACATCCGCGACGTGTCAGTGCTGAATGCGATCTTCGATGAGCGCCTCCCTGAGGTCGTGTTCCATGCCGCCGCCCTGAAGCACCTTCCGATGCTCGAGCAGTATCCCGACGAGGCCTGGAAGACCAACGTCATCGGATCACTGAACGTCCTGCAGGCTGCGCGCCGGGTCGGTGTGAGCCACTTCGTCAACATCTCCACTGACAAGGCCGCGAACCCGACCAGTGTGCTGGGTCACTCCAAGCGCGTCGCGGAGAAGCTCACGGCCTGGGTCGGTGAGCAGACCGGCATGCAGTACCTCTCGGTGCGCTTCGGCAATGTGATCGGCAGCCGCGGATCCATGCTCCCGACCTTCCAGCGTCTGATCGCCGAGGAGAAGCCGATCACGGTGACGCACCCCGACGCGACTCGCTACTTCATGACCATTCCGGAAGCTTGCCAGCTGGTGATCCAGGCCGGAGGAATCGGTCGTGCCGGCGAGGTGCTCATCCTCGACATGGGGGAGCCGGTGTCGATCCTCGAGGTCGCCAAGCGCATGATCGCGATGTCGGGGAAGCAGATCGAGATCGTCTTCACGGGTCTGCGCCACGGCGAGAAGCTGCACGAGGAACTGGTCGGTGCCCGGGAGAACCTCGAGCGGCCCTTCCACCCGAAGATCTCGCACGCGCACGCCGATACGATCAGTCCTGAGCGACTGGACAAGGCCGGGTGGGAAGCCCGGATGAACGCCGTCCCGCGGAACAACGACACCGCCGTGGTCGACCGGATCGTGGTGGAGCAGGTCATCGGTGGCGCGCCGCGTCTGGGAGAATCACTGAATGGCTGAACGCATCCTCATGTCCTCCCCGGACGTCACTCAGATCGAGGAGGATGCGGTCGTCGCAGCTATGCGCTCCGGCTGGATCGTTCCGCTCGGCCCGGATGTCGACGCTTTCGAGGCGGAGCTCGCTGCTCGGGTCGGGGTGGGGCATGGTGTCGCGCTGAGTTCCGGCACGGCTGCACTCCATCTCGGGCTGCTCACGCTCGGCGTGGAGCCCGGCGATGTCGTGGTGACGTCGACGATGACGTTTGCGGCGACCACCAACGCGATCGTCTATACGGGCGCGGCCCCGTTCTTCGTCGACGCCGACGAGGCGACGGGGAACATGGATCCCGAACTCCTCCGGTCTGCTCTCGAAGAGCTGCGCGACGAAGGATCCCGCGTCGGCGCGATCGTCCCGGTGGATCTGCTGGGCAAGACGGTCGACTACACCGCGATCCTCGCCATCGCCGACGAGTTCGGCGTGCCGGTGCTGGCGGACGCCGCGGAATCGTTGGGCGCTTCACACAAGGGCAAAGCCGCAGGAAGCTTCGGGCAGGTCTCTGCCGTGTCGTTCAACGGCAACAAGGTGATGACGACGTCGGGCGGCGGGATGCTCCTCACCGATGATGCGGATATCGCGGAGCGCGTCAGGTACCTGGCGACTCAGGCGCGCCAGCCGGTTGCGCACTACGAGCATGTCGACGTGGGGTACAACTATCGAATGAGCAACCTGCTCGCTGCCCTCGGGCGTGCGCAGCTCAAGCGACTCGACTCCATGCTCGCCCGGCGTCGTGAGATGCGGGAGCTCTACAAGGACGTGTTCCGGGAAGTGCCGGGGGTCGAGATCTTCGGTGGGGCGGACGATGCCGAGGACAACGCCTGGCTGACCTCGATCCTCGTCGATCGGGAGATCGCCGGATGGGACGCGAAAGATCTGTCGAACGCTTTGGCTGCGGATGACATCGAGAGCCGCCCCGTCTGGAAGCCGATGCACCTTCAGCCTGTTTTCGCCCACTACCGGGGCACGCTCACCGGTGCTTCGGAGCGTCTCTTCGCTCGCGGGCTGACGCTGCCCAGCGGATCCGCCCTGACGGCGGATCAGCGCGGACGTGTCTTCGATTCCATCGGCCGCTTCCTCCGGACTCGCTGACCGATGGCCGTGCGTGCGTACGATCCGCTGAAGCGGGTACTGGATGTCGTTGCCGCAGGGGTTGCGCTGGTACTGCTGTCACCGGTGATCGCCGTGGTGGCTCTTCTGGTCGCGACGAGACTGGGGCGTCCGGTGATGTTCGCCCAGCCTCGCCCCGGCAAGGACGCGAAGATCTTCGTGCTGCGCAAGTTCCGGTCCATGCGCGACGTGGATGCGTCGCAAGGGCTGGTCACGGATGAGCAGCGGCTCACTCGATTCGGCAAGAGCCTGCGCTCGACGAGTCTCGACGAGCTGCCTTCACTGTGGAACGTGCTCAAAGGCGACATGAGCATCGTCGGACCTCGGCCGCTGCTGGTGGAGTACCTTCCTCGCTACACCTCGGAGCAGGCACGACGGCACGAGGTCAGGCCCGGTATCACGGGGCTGGCGCAAGCGAGCGGACGGAACGCGCTGAGCTGGGAAGAGAAGTTCGCGTTGGACGTCGAGTACGTCGACAACCGGAGCCTGGCCCTCGACGCACGTGTGATTCTGGCGACTGTGCGAGCAGTCTTCGCGCGCGAAGGGATCTCCGCAGAGGGGCACGTGACCATGCAGAAGTTCGGGGAGACGAATGCCTGAAGACATCATCATCGTCGGCGCCGGTGGTTTCGGGCGCGAGACGATCGACGTGGTTCGAGCGATCAACGCAGCCGCACCTGAACCCGTCTGGAACCTGCTCGGAGTCGTCGACGACGGCCCATCGCCCGTTCACGGTGAGCGCCTTGCAGCGCTGGAGATCCCGCATCTCGGCGGCATCGAGGAACTGCGCTCCCACATCGCTTCCGCGAGGTACGTGATCGGCATCGGTTCCCCCTCTGTACGCGCTCAGCTGAGCGAGAGGATCGACTCGTGGGGCGGTCGGGCCGCGACCGTGATCCACCCTTCGGCCGTTGTCGGTTCCGAGGTTCGGATCGGCGAGGGATCCGTGGTGTGCGGTGGGGCTCAGATCTCCACGAACATCGTCCTCGGTCGCCATGTGCACATCAACCCGGGCGCGATCGTGGGCCACGACTGCCGGCTTGAGGACTATGTCTCCATCAACCCCGGAGCTGTCATCTCGGGGGACGTCCGTGTGGGCTCCGGCACCTTGATCGGTGCGGGAGCGGTCGTCCTGCAGTTGCTGGAGGTCGGTGTCGGTGCTCTCGTCGCAGCGAGTGCTTGTGTGACGAAGAACGTGCCGGCCGGTGCGACCGTGCGAGGAGTTCCTGCGCGATGACGGGTCGGCGACTGTGTTTCGTGATCACGAATGACATCAGCACCGTCTTCTATCGCGGCTACCTCAGCTACCTCCGGGAGCGCGGGTGGCATGTGACGATCATCTCGCGCGACACCGGCAAGCTGACGGCGCTCGGTGAAGCGGAGGGCGTGGACATCGTCGACGTCGATATGGTGCGCGATCCGTCGCCTATCCGTGATCTTCGCTCTCTCTTGCAGCTCACGCGCGCGATCAGACGTGTCCGTCCGGACGTTCTCGTCTTCTCGACGCCCAAGGCATCGCTCCTGGCGTCTGTGGCGGGCTGGCTGCTCCGCGTGCCTGTCCGGATCTATCACATCCTCGGTCTGCGCTACGAGACCGAGTCGGGCATGCGTCGCCGCGTCTTCCGAGCCCTGGAGAAGACTGCCGCCGGCCTGGCGACGGAGACGCTCGCCGTCAGCCACAGCCTTGCTGAGCTCGTGCGCGCCGAGCGGCTCACTTCCCGCGTGGTGGTGCTCGGGGAAGGGAGTCCGTTCGGGACCGATCTGCGCCGTTTCAGCCGGGAGGCCACGGACATTCCGACGATGGACGCGGAGACGGCTGACTTCCTCGCGGGCCAGGGCGACGCGTTCCGGTTGCTGTTCGTGGGGCGCATCACCGCGGACAAGGGCGTCGGGGACCTCCTCGATGCCCTTGCCCTCGTCGCGGAGCGAGGCATCGAGGTCGCCACGGTCATCGTCGGCCCCGGTGAGGACGATGGGCTTGAGCGCCGCATCGACGAGTTCGTCGTCGACCACGGCGTGCATCGGGTCGGAGCGGTTTCGGACCCTCGCGTCTACATGCGTGCGGTCGACATCCTCTGCCTGCCCACCTTGCGTGAGGGATTCGGTCAGGTGATCGTCGAAGCAGCGGGACTCGAGGTTCCCACGATCACCACCGAGGCGACAGGAGCCCGTGACGTGGTGCTCGACGGGGAGACCGGGTTGATCGTGCCGGTGCAGGACGGGGTGGCACTGGCGGCCGCCATCGAGCGCGCGGCAGGCCAGCGCGAACAGGTACGTGCATGGGGTCAGGCGGCTCGGGCGCGTGCCGAAGAGTACTACTCGACTGATCGGGTCTGGCGTCAATACGCCGATCATTTTGAGGTCTTGCTTGGATCAGGCGGTGATCGTGCAGGTGCCTGAAGACGACAAGGAGTTGAGCGCTGTGCGCGAGGACGGTCGCAAGTCGTCAGGCAGGGGTAGCTCATCGACTATCCGAAGCATCGCCACCCTCCTCACAGGTACAGTCGCCTCCCAGATCATCGGCGTTGTGACGATGCCGATCCTTAGCCGTATCTACGGACCCGCGGCGTTCGGCATCCTGGCGATCTTCCTCTCGGTGAGCGCTGTGGTGAGCATGGTCGCGGCCCTGCGCTATGAATACGCCATTGTGCTCCCGGAGCGCGAGGAGGACGCTCACCGACTGCGGCAGCTCTCCACGGGACTAGTCAGTCTCATTTCGGCCCTCACGGTGGTCGTCACTCTCTTGGTGTTCTGGCTCTCCGGGCCTGCGGATCGGCACTGGTGGTTGCTGTTGATCGGAGCGAGCGTTTTTCTCGCCGGTGAGACGACGATCCTGTATTTCTGGCTGACGCGGAAGCGTCGTTATCGCATGCAGAGCGTCTCGCGTATCGTTCAGGCGCTCGTCACAGCTGCGACGCAAGCAGGCTTGGGGCTGCTCATCGCACCGACCGGCGAGTGGCTCATCGTCGGCTACCTGGTGGGTCAGGTCTTCGGCGTCGGAATCTTGCTGATCACAGACGACGCTCGTAAGACGGCGCCAGTCCGAGACCACCGCAGTTGGTGGAAGCTCATGGTGCGCTACCGCAAGATGCCGCTCCTCAATGCACCTAATGCGCTCGTGGACTCTTTGCGGCTCAATGGAATCAACATGATCATCGGAGGGCGTTCGCTGCATGCGCTGGGCCAGTTCTCGATGGCATGGAAGCTCGCCCAGGCACCGATGGCGCTGATCGCGAGCGCGATCTCCCAGGTGTACTACCAGCGCATGGCAGTTGCTGCTCCCGGGACGCTCAAAACCCTGGTCAGAGGAGTGACCATTCGCGCACTGCTCCTAGGCTTCCTCCCGTTTTTGGTGCTCGGCCTCGTGGCACCTGTCGTGGTGCCTTGGTTCCTCGGGGAGCGGTGGGCTGAGGCAGGGCTCGTCGTACAGGCGCTGACCCCGTGGCTCTATCTGAACGTCGCGACCGCACCGCTATCAACGGTGTTCATCGTCGCTGAGCGACAAGGATCGATGCTGATCTTCGCGATCGTCTATCTGATCGTGCCGATCGCGATCCTTCTTGCGGCTGGAGGCGACCTCGTGCGAGCGGTGTGGTTCACGAGCGCCGCCATGACGCTGTTGCTCGCATTCCTTATCGTGCTCGCTCATCGCGTCGCTGGACGGTACGACAGCGACCGCATGGAGACTGGCCGTTAGCCAGGGCGACGTGGCCGAACGGCGCAACTGATGATTTCTCGCTGCGAGCGTGGGGCAGCAGGTCTCGATCCGCATGCCTAACGCCCCGCGGACGGTTGAGCAACTTCGATAGAATACGTCTATGCGCGTGCTCGTGGTGACTCGTTGGTTCCCAGACTCGCATTCACCAATGAGTGGTGTATTCAACATGCGGGATTGTGCGCTTCTCGCCCAGGATCATGACGTGACGGTTCTGCATCTGGGTAGCTCCGACCCCGATGCTCGCCTTGGTGAATCGCTTCGCGTCGTCCGGGTTCCATTCCGGACGAAGGACATCCGTCCCGGTAGCGGGTTGCGACCTCTCCTGGAACGGATGCTCGGTGAGGCCGACCTCCTGCACACGATGGCATACCCCACGCTGACGGCGTTCCTGGGGCTGCGCGTGAGTATCCCTTGGGTGCACACCGAGCACTACAGCCTTCTCATCGCGAAAGCGCCGAGTTGGCGCGCTGGCTTGCTCATGAGCGCTCCCATGCGCCGCATGCTCCGCCGCCCGGATGAGGTCATTGCTGTCGGACAGGAGCTGGCGGCTGCGGTTCGTCGGACCGGTGCGACGTCGGTGTCGGTGATCGGGAATGACGTCGCTCTGCCCGCCGCGGACGCACCGCTCCCTGAGGCGCTCAGCGCCCTGTCCCCGATCCGGATGATCGCGACTGGCGGGCTCGTCGCGAACAAGGGGCCACTAGAAGCGGTGCGGGCCACAGCCCTTTTGCGTGCGCGCGGCTATGATATTTCTCTGACTTGGGCGGGTAGTGGGCCGCTACGCGATGAGTCCGAACAGACTGTGCGGGATCTTGGCATCGACGAGGCCGTGAATTTCCTGGGCCACGTGGACGCGGCAAGAATTCCGGATCTGCTCCGCGAGCATCAACTCTTTATCCTTCCTACCGCCTATGAGACATTTGGTGTCTCGATTGCTGAGGCGATTGCCCAGGGGCTCCCTGTCGTGACGTCGGGCGCGGGCGAGTACCAGACTTTTCTTCCTTCGCGGGGATCCAGGATCGTGCGGGAACGCACGCCAGAGGCGCTGGCGGACGCAGTGGATTCCTTAGTGCGGGATGAAAATCGTCTGTCTTCGCGGGAACTTCGCACGCATGCGGCAAACGAGTTCAGCGCGGCGGCCCGGAGGGAAAGCTACCAGGACGTCTATCGGAAGGCGGCCGGCAGCCGGGTCCATTAGACGGTATCCTGGCCTGTTCTGCGCGGAACTGCGATCGGGCCGTGTCCACCTAGTTCGTGTGCAGACCTCCCAGGGAGGCCATGTCGTTGCCGGGCTCAACTTGCTCACGTGCCGCGGCCGAGCGGTGCAGGGTGCGGAGATAGATGCCGACTGCCGCGCACGTCGCGAAGCCCGCCCATTCATGGGGGACGCCGACGAACGAGCTGTTCATGGTGAGGATGAGTGGAAGTGTAGCGATCACGCACGCGAGCGCCGAAGCAAGTGCGCGCTCGGGCGTCCGTCGCCGGGACGCGTTGTTGGCTCGGACGGACAGCACCAACAGTGCGATGGTGACGACGACGGCGACGACTCCGAGCAGCACGCCGTATTGCGTGAAGAACTCGATCACTCCGTTGTGCGGGTTGGTGATGTTGAACGTCATGCGGGACGTGCCCTGCGCTTGCGCAGTGACGGTGTACCCGCCGGGACCCGAGCCGAGAGGATTCTCGGCAATCATGTCAAGGCCGTTCAGGATGAGGTTCCAGCGAGCAAGCAACGAGCTGTCTGCAGGGATCTGGAGCCCGAGCAGATTGATCGTGTAACTACCGCCGGCGCCGACCGGCGCGATATCCCCCGCCGCGGACCCCGCCTGGAACCGCAGAATCAGGACTGCGCCAACCAGTGCGAACACGACGGCAATTGCCTGTGTGACGTGAGAACGGAGGCGGAGGATGATCCACATGGCGGGGGCGACGAAGAGGGTGGCGAGCCCGAAGCGGCTGCTCGTCGCGACCATGAGGGGAACCGATACGATCGCGGCGAAAACATAGAGGAGGCGGGCCCACTTCCGCGTCGTCAGCGAGGCGCCCGCGAGAAGCAGCGGGATGGTCAATGCCAAAAAGGCGGCGTAGTTGTTGGGGTTGTAGAACACGGTCACGACGCCGAGTTTTGTTGCGTCGGGATTTGCATCGAGGTAGGTTGCACCGAAATGTCGACCCGTTGTGATCTCGATCAGAGCCAGGCACGACGTGCAAAGCGAAGCGACAAGCCAGCCGAACAGCAGCGATCGGATCAGGTCTCGTGAGCTCGGCAGCGCGAGCAACCCTAACGTTATGAAGACGCCACCGGACACCACGACGGCCTGGGCGAAGACATACTGCACGTTGAAGCTGTTCACAACCGCCAACAGCGAGATCACGAGGACTGGCAGGCAGAGGATCGCAACAAGTTGTCGAAGGCCGTCGGGTTGACGCTTCTGCATGTGCGTGATGCCGTAGATGAAGAACAGCGCCGCGAAGCCCGTGAACGCCGAGACCGGCCCGAGGTGCGGAAGGACTGGGTTGAGCACGCTGACCGGGGCGATCAGCGCAACGAGAACCAGACCGATCCGCGTTATGGGTCGCGGTCCGGTGGCGTCCTCGGGCGGGCGGGACCCGACTTCAGTCATCGTCGCTGCCTGTGATCGCCCTGAGTGGTCTTTCTCGCCGAGTCGGAGAGGTTCGCCTCTCCCAGCTGAGCGACCAGCGACTCCATGATCGAGTGCTTGTCCACGTAAGGTCGGGCCGCCTCCCGGACTGAAGCGCGTCGACGATCCCCAAGTGCGTCGTGGAACGCAACCATCCGCTCGATACTGAATCCGCTGTCGTCACAGTGATAGTAGGGGAAATCGCGGGGGAGCCCCGCATCTATGTGAGTTGAGTAGACGGGCAGTCCAGCTGCGAGATACTGTCTGACCTTGAGGGTGCTCGCCTGGCGGAGGCCGTTGCGGTCTAGAGCCAGGGAAGCTATCGCCACTCGAGCCTCTCGGAAGACATCGAGCATCTCCGCGTCGGAGAGGTCGCCATGGACGACGACGATCCCTCGTGCGGCGAGGGCCTCGACCTGCGCGCGCTGATCGTCTTCGATCCGACCAACGAGATCCACCCTCACGGGGATTGTGCCATCTGCCGGCAGCGCCTCAAGCGCGGCGAGGAGCCGGTCGAGACCATGCCAGGCGTAGAAGACGCTGCAAACGAAAACTGCACGCAGAGGCGCCGGCTGATCCGAGGGCTCTGCTGCGATGCCAACACTTTCGATGTCGATCCCGTTCGGATACGTTGCAACGACGCGTGCCCGGGGGAAGCGCTCGGCCTCGTACTGGGCAATCTCGTCCGTGACACCGATAACGCCCCGAAGGCGACGGAACGCCCAGCGTTTGAAACCACCCTCGAGGAAGAGCGTAAGCGCGAGCCGCGGCCCCTTCGTGACGAGGGAGATCTCTTCAATCTCCTTGCTGTGGTGCACGGTGAAGAGGTTCGGGATCAAGGGCGCCATCAGAGCGGCGAACGGGTCGGGTGAGATCGACCGCATCAGTATCGCGTCGTACTGCGCGGCCTGGCGTCGGATATGTAGCCACGTGTAGAGCTTGGCCAGTTGGAACCGCCGCGCCCATGCCGGAACGCGTGGGCCGTCATCGGTCCGTACCGGCTCTGGTGTGAGTGTGTGCGTCTCCCAGATCGCGCCTTCCAGCGATTGCGCCGCCGCTCGCTCGTATTCCAACTGAGCGCGCTGGCCACTTCCCAGCTTGTGGAAGAGCCCGACGTGAAGGATTCTCATGTGCGGCAGTGCATCCTTGATTGATGTCGGGCACTTCGTGCGAGGCCTCGACGGACTGAACTCTGGGCGATCTGACCGATTCTACGGGCGATAGGTGGGAACACGGTGGCGGCGGTTTTGAATCGCGGTCGACGTCGGGGACCTTCGGATCCTGACCTCTGCAGACATCCGGTTTGAGCGCAGACGTTCTTGTCCAATCAGTCGAAGGCGCTGATGATCGCGTCCACGGCACGAGTCGCAGCGTGACCGTCTCCGTAAGGAGCTGCGTCCGTCGGTGCAGGCGTCGGTCGCGTCAGCGCCGCCGCGATCTCCTCGGCCGTGTTCGCGAGTACATTCCAGCCGAGCTCTACGGTCTCCACCCACTCGGTCTCTCGCCGCACCGTCGTCCCCGGAACGCGGAGGAGGAATGCTTCCTTCTGCAACCCTCCGGAGTCGGTCACGATGCCAGCGCTCGTGCGCGCGGCGGCGATCAACTCGGGGTAGGCCAGCGGGTCGCGCGCCCGCAGAGCGCCAGCCTCCAGGGGGATACCGTGCTCGGCGGCTTTGGCGCGCACGCGAGGATGCGCGAGGAGGAAGACCGGACGATCCGCTGCGGCAAGCGCGTCGACGATCTGGCGCAGCCGTTCGGGGGCGTCGGTGTTCTCGGCACGATGGATGGTGGCGAGATAGTAGTTCCCCGGCTCCGCCTCTCCGGCGAGCGGGTGCACGGCATCTTGTCGTGTGATGGCGTCCCTCACTTGAAACAGGACATCCGTCATGACGTCACCGACGAGAACCGAGCGGGTGGCGAGACCCTCAGCAGCGAGATGTCCCATAGCCACCTCCGTCGGTGCGAGGCACAAATCAGCAGCGTGGTCGGTGAGCACTCGGTTGTGCTCTTCCGGCATTTCCCGGTTGAAGGATCGCAACCCGGCTTCGAGATGCGCGACGGGGAAGTGCAGCTTGGTGGCGCTGACCGCGGCCGCCAAGGTGGAGTTGGTGTCGCCATAGACGAGAACAGCGTCTGGCTTGAAACGCTCGAGCACTCCGTCCATCTGCGCAAGAATCGCGCCTGTCTGGACGCCGTGGGAACCCGAGCCCACACCGAGATGAGCGTCCGGCGCCGGGATCTCCAAATCGCGAAAGAAGACGTCAGAAAGCATCGGATCGTAGTGCTGGCCGGTATGCACGATGATGTGCTCCTGGTCGGCTGCGCGGGCAGCTTTAGCGATGGGGGCCAGTTTGACGAACTGGGGGCGGGCGCCAACGACGCTCATGATCCTCATGGTGAGAAGTTTACGGTTCGTGATGCGCCAACATTTCCGGGTCCGTCCGGCCGATCGGTAGGGTGGCCGCGTGACAAGATCCGGGGATTCCCTTTTGATCTCGGTCCTCATGGCCGAGTACAACACGTCCCCCGACCGACTGCGCAAAGCGATGGCTTCGATCCTCGCTCAGACTGAGCGGCGGTTCGAGTTCCTCATCGTCGACGACGGTTCGGCCACGGATGTGCGATCGATCGCCGCCGAGTTCGCCGATGACCGGATCCGCGTCGTCGGCTATGGCGAGAACCGCGGTTTCGTAGCCGCGCTCAACTACGGCCTCGACCAAGCCCGTGGCGAATACATCGCGCGCATGGACACCGACGACACGGTCGAACCCGACTATCTCGAGGCGGTCTACGGCTGGATCTCGCAGCATCCCGAGTACGCGGTGGTCTCCGGCCAGGCGAGGGAGATCTCGTCGGACGGTCCCGGCATCGTGCTCGGTCGCCCGGGGGAACAGACGGCCAGACTGGCCATGCGCGGTTTCACGCCCATTCATGCGGCCTCGATCATGCGCGCGAGCGCGGTCAAGGCCGCCGGTGGATATCAGTCCTATAAGCGCGCAGAGGACCTGGCCCTTTGGTACGAGCTGCTCCTGCGCGGATACCGCTTGTACGTGATCCCGAAGGTGGTCTACAACTACCGCGTTGAGAAGGCGGACTTCGCGAAGCGCTCGCTTCGTCATCGCCGCGACGAGATCCGTGTGCGTGTGCGGTACTACCCGCAACTGGGCGCGGGGCCGCGAGAGTATGCGCGCATCGCGAAGTCGGTGCTGAGCGGGCTGCTGCCGGTATCCGCGGTCCGGGCGATCAGAGGCCGACTGCATCCGCGTGGCTGACCGATCGGGCATCCTCCCTAGGATGAGAACCGTGAGTTCGGGATCCTTCGAGTTGGACGCCGCGACGCAGCTTGCGCATGCGCTCGCTGCGGCGATCGCACGAGAACTCGGTGTCCGCGCACTCAGCCTCAAGGGCCCCATCGCCGCACACTATGAGCTGCGCGCCCCACGCGCTTCGGCTGATGCTGACGTCCTGATCGAACCGGAGCGTTTCACCGAATACTGCGCGGCACTTGAGAGTCGGGGGTGGCACACGCGAGTCGGTCGCGAGACCCCGGCGCTGATCCCACAGCACTCGATGACCTATATCCACGCGGACTGGCCGTGCGACATCGACGTGCATTGGATGTTCCCGGGATTCTTCGCCGACGCCGCCGACGCATTCGACATCCTCTGGTCGTCGCGGCAGGAGGTCTCCGTGGCGCACGTTCCGGTTCAGGCCCCCTCAAAGGCCGGCTCTGCCGTGATCATGGCACTGCACGCCGAGCGCGATCGGCGATCGCCGAAGCACCTCGAGGAGCGCGAGCTCGTGAGCGTCGCGCTGCGTGAAGCATTCACGACGAGCGAGCGCGACGAGTTCACGACGATCGCTCGTGCAGGAAGAGCCGCATGGACGTTGCGCGACTACTTCGTGTTGGCCGATTTGGGGCCTGTCGTCGTCGATGCTGATGCCGAGCAGCAGCGTCGATGGGCGCTCTTCTCGACTCGGGTCGACGACGCGTCGAGCGTGGCGTGGTGGCATCATGTGCGCGCGGCGCCATGGTCGCAGAAGCCCCGCTGGATCGTGCGTGCGATCTGGGTGTCGCGCGCGGACATGCCGCGGAACGATCGGGAGGATCTTCCCTCGCGACGTGAGATGTGGGACTACCAGATACACCGATGGCGTCGAGGCGCAGAAGCGACGCTGAGATACTTCCTCGGCAAGCGGTGAGTCTTAGGCAGCAGGACGTTTCGTCCTGCTGACACCGCGACGGGAGCCGCTGAACGCACCGATAGCATGATTCCATGCGCATCGCCGTCGTGGCCCTGGGAAAGATCGGGCTTCCCCTCGCTGTCCAGTTCGCCTCGTCAGGCCACGATGTGATCGGCGTCGATGTCAACCAGAAGACCGTCGACACGATCAACGCGGGGCTGGAGCCGTTTCCTGGCGAGGCGCACCTGCAGGAGAAGCTCGCCGAGTTGATTCCGTCGGGTCGTCTTCGAGCGACCACCGACTACGCCGAAGCGATTCCCGGTGCTGACGCCGTCGTTCTGGTGGCTCCCGTCTTCGTGAACGACGAGACCTGGGAGCCCGACTTCAAGCACATGGACGCTGCGACTGCGTCTCTTGCGGAGCATCTCACGGCGGGAACGCTGGTCTCCTACGAGACGACGTTGCCCGTCGGCACCACGCGCAATCGATGGAAGCCCATGCTGGAGGACGGCTCCGGTCTGACGGAGGGCGTCGACTTCCACCTGGCGTACTCGCCGGAGCGAGTGCTGACCGGGCGCGTGTTCGAGGACCTGCGCAAGTACCCCAAGCTGATCGGCGCGCTCTCGCCGGAGGGCACGCGACGTGCGCGTGAGTTCTACGAGGCGGTGCTCCAGTTCGACGAGCGCCCTGACCTCCCGCGCCCCAACGGGGTGTGGGATCTGGGGACGACAGAAGCGTCCGAGATGGCGAAGCTCGCCGAGACGACCTATCGCGATGTGAACATCGGTCTGGCGAACCAGTTCGGGCTCTTCGCCGCCGCCAACGGGATCGACGTCTACAAAGTCATCGAGGCGTGCAACTCGCAGCCGTACAGCCACATCCATCGTCCCGGCATCGCCGTGGGCGGCCACTGCATCCCCGTGTACCCGCGGCTCTATCTGTCCACCGACCCCGGTGCGGACATCGTCCGCACCGCGCGGCAGCTCAACGCGTCGATGCCGGAGCGGCTGGTAGCCCAGGCGGAGACGGTTCTCGGTTCCCTCTCCGGGCTGACGGCGGTCGTGCTGGGCGCGGCATACCGGGGCGGCGTGAAGGAGACCGCGTTCTCGGGAGTGTTCCCCACCGTCCAGGCACTGCGTGAGCGCGGTGCCGACGTCCGCGTGCACGATCCGCTGTACACGGACGAAGAGTTGCGGGCACTCGGTCTCGAGCCGTTCGCGATCGGCGAGGCGGCGGACGTGGCCGTGCTGCAGACGGATCACGCTGACTACCGAACGCTGGCGCCTGCGCAGATCCCCGGTGTGAGGCTGCTCGTCGACGGGCGTGCGGCGAGCGATGCCGCGCTCTGGGCCGGCACGCCTCGCATCGTGGTCGGATCCGCCTGACTGTTTCTGGCATTTCATCAAACGGGGGGCTGAATGACCGAGAGATCTGACGTGCGGATCGTGGAGTCCGCTGACGTCTCGCCTGAGGCTGAGATCGGGGCGGGATCATCCATCTGGCACCTCGCTCAGGTGCGTGAGCGCGCCCGGCTGGGGGAGAACTGCATCGTCGGGCGGGGCGCGTACGTCGGCACGGGTGTCGTGATGGGGGACAACTGCAAGGTGCAGAACTATGCCCTGGTCTACGAACCGGCGCGACTGGCTGACGGCGTGTTCATCGGGCCCGCGGTCGTCCTCACCAACGACACCTACCCGCGTGCGATCAACGCGGACGGGTCGCTCAAGAGCGCACACGACTGGGAGCCCGTCGGAGTGACGATCGAGCGCGGCGCGGCGATCGGGGCGCGTGCCACGTGCGTCGCGCCGGTGACGATCGGCGCCTGGGCGACCGTGGCGGCCGGCGCGGTCGTGGTCAAGGACGTTCCCGCGTACGCCCTTGTCGCGGGGGTACCTGCGAAGCGCATCGGCTGGGTCGGTGAGGCCGGGGTGCCCTTGACCGCGGGTGACACGACCGGCATCTGGATCTGTCCGCAGAGCGGCGCAACGTACCGCGAGCAGAACGGCACACTGACGAAGGAGATCGCGTGAGCGAGTTCATTCCCCCTGCCAAGCCGATCATCGGCGACGAAGAACGCGAAGCCGTCGATCGAGTGCTGCGGAGCGGCATGGTCGCGCAGGGCCCGGAGGTCGCGGCTTTCGAGGCCGAGTTCTCCGCGCATTTCGTGCAGGGGCGCCCGGCTGTCGCGGTGAACTCCGGAACCGCGGGCCTGCACCTCGGACTGCTTGCCGCAGGCGTCGGACCCGGTGACGAAGTCATCGTGCCGTCGTTCACGTTCGCCGCGACGGGCAACTCGGTCGCACTCACGGGAGCGACCCCCGTCTTCGTGGACATCGAGCCCGACACGTTCACGCTCGACCCGGATGCGGTGGCGGCGGCGGTCACGTCCAAGACGAAGGGCGTGCTGCCGGTTCATCTCTACGGGCACCCCGCGCGCATGCGTGAGCTGGAGGCGCTCGCCGCCGAGACCGGCATCGCCCTGTACGAGGACGCAGCGCAAGCGCACGGCGCCGCACTGGATGGACGGCCGGTCGGAACCTTCGGCGAGTTCGCCATGTTCAGCCTCTATCCGACCAAGAACATGACCAGTGGCGAGGGCGGCATGGTCTCGACAGCGACGGATGAGATCGCGCGCATGGTCAAACTGCTGCGGAACCAGGGCATGGAGCGTCAGTACGAGAACGAGGTCATCGGGTTCAACGCGCGCATGACCGACATCCACGCAGCGATCGGTCGCGTGCAGCTGACCAAGGTCGACGGCTGGACCACGACGCGCCAAGAGAACGCTGCGTTTCTCGACGCGAACCTGCAGGGCGTGGTCGTCCCTCCGGTCGCAGAAGGTGCGGTGCACGTGTATCACCAGTACACGGTTCGCGTTCCGGAGGACCGGGACGGGTTCGTGGCGGCGTTGAAAGAGGAGCACCAGGTCGGTGCCGGTGTGTACTACCCCATCCCGAACCACCGTCTCCCGTCGCTCGCACATTTCGCACCGGGACTGGACCTGCCCGAGACCGAGCGCGCGGCGCGGGAGGTCGTCTCCCTGCCGGTCCATCCGTCGCTGTCGCAGAACGACCTCGAGCGCATCGTGGCCGCGGTGAACGCCGTCGCAGGGGCGGGCGCCTGATGGCCTTGCGCGCCGGCCTGCTCGGCGTCGGCATGATGGGACGGCACCACGCTCGCGTGCTGCGCGAGATCGATGGCGTCGAGCTCGTCGCGATCGCGGACCCGGGCGGGGATCCGCACGGTGTCGCCGGCGAGTTGGACATCCTGCCCGACATCGACGCGCTGATCGATGCAGGGCTCGACACCGCCGTTGTGGCGGTGCCGACTCGATTCCATGAGGAGGCGGCACTCAAGCTCGCCGCCGCCGGCGTGCACACCCTCGTCGAGAAGCCGATCGCGCACAGTCTCGACGCTGGACGCCGCATGGTCGAGGCGTTCTCGCGAGCGGGGCTGGTCGGCGCCGTCGGGCATATCGAGCGTTTCAACCCTGCCTTGCAAGAGCTCCGACGGCGGCTCGCGGCCGGTGAGCTGGGGGCCGTCTACCAGGTCGTCACCCGGCGTCAGGGGCCCTTTCCGTCCCGGATCGCCGATGTCGGGGTCGCGAAGGACCTGGCCTCGCACGACGTGGACCTGACGGCGTGGGTCGTCCAGTCCGACTACGAGCGTGTGTTCGCGCAGACCGCGTTCAAGAGCGGTCGTGAGCACGAGGACATGATCACCATCACGGGCCGAACGGAGAGCGGCGTGATCGTGAACAACATCGTGAACTGGCTGAGCCCGATGAAGGAGCGGGTCACCGTTGTCACGGGGGAGAAGGGCGCGTTCGTCGCCGACACCGCGACCGGCGACCTCACCTTCTTCGCGAACGGCACCATTCCACTCGAGTGGGAGTCGGTGTCCAGCTTCCGCGGCGTCTCGGAAGGAGACGTCATTCGATACGCGTTCACCAAACGCGAGCCGCTCCGGGTGGAGCACGAGGCCTTCCGGGATGCCGTGCTGGGCAGCCGTTCCGACGTCGTGACCATGGAGCAGGGGCTGCGCACGCTCGCTGTCGTCGAGGCGGCGCTGGAGTCGTCACGGCTGATGGAGACCGTAAAGATCGACTAGTCGCGTCGTCGCGGGCTCTCCTCATCGTGGGACTTCGAGATGCGCGCAGGCCGAGCCGCCCTGTTGCTGGGAATACGCGCCCAAGAGGCTTCTGCCGGTGATGGTTGGATGGAGTCATGAGTAGCACGCCTCCCTCGCGCCGTGAACTCCGCGATCGCCAGGCGGAACGCCTCGAGTCCAAGCCCCGACGTCGTCGGATCTGGCCATGGATCGTGGGCGGAGTGTTCCTTCTGCTCATCGTGATCGCCGTGGTCGGCGGCATCATCGGCAAGCAGGTCTACGACAAGGCGATGTCTGCGCGCGGCCATCTGGAGGCGGCGATGACCGGCGTGCAGCAAGTGCAGCAGTCGGTGCTCACCGGTGACCTCGACGCCGCGGCCAAGAGCTCGGCCACGGTGTCGGCGCAGACCGCAGCTGCGGTCGCGGCGACGAAGGGGTGGCAGTGGAGTTTCGCAGAGAAGCTCCCCGTCGTCGGTTCCAATCTCTCCGCTGTCCGAACCGTCGCCGAAGTGACAGACGGCCTCGCGATGGACGTCGTCCGGCCCGCGGCGAGCGTGAAACTGAGCGATCTGAACATCGCAGATGGGCGGATCGACCCTGCATCGATCACCGCGCTCTCGAAGACCTTCGATTCCGTCGATGCCGGGATCCAGAAGGCGACGGCCGACCTCCGCAAGGTCGACAAGGCTCAGCTCGTCGGTCCCGTCGCCGACGGGGTCGGCAGGCTCGACTCCGAGCTGACGAAGCTGCAGCCGACGATGAAGACCGCGCGCGAGGTGCTGAGCGTCCTGCCGGACGCGCTCGGGGCGAAGGGCCCGCGCACCTACCTGCTGATGTTCCAGGGCAACTCGGAGGCGCGGAGCCTCGGCGGCAACGCGGCGCAGTTCCTTCCGATCACCGTCGACAACGGTACGATCACGCGCGGCACGGTCGTGAGCAGCTCCGATTTCAAGCATCAGGGCAGTCCGAATCCCGTCACGGACCTGGACCCGCAGGCCGTCAACATCTTCGGCGACAAGATCGGTCGCTACACGCCCGACTTCACGATGGTGCCGAATCTTCCATATGCGGTCCAGATCCTGCGCGCATGGTGGGCGAGGGACGTCGGGACGAACTTCGACGCGGTGCTGTCGATCGACCCGGTCACGCTGTCCTACATCCTCGAGGCGACTGGTCCGGTGACCCTGGCGACCGGCGATCAGCTGACCTCGCAGAACGCGGTCCCGCTGCTGCTCAACCAGGTGTACTTCACCTATCCGACCGGTCCGGAGCAGGACGCGTTCTTCGCCTCCGCTGCGGACACGATCTTCTCGGCGGTCACCTCCGGCAAGGCTTCGCCGGTGAAGCTGATCCAGGCGCTGTTCCGTGCATCCGACGAGGGGCGGCTGCTCTACCTCAGCAATGATCCCCAGCAGACCGCGCTGGTCGACAATTCACGGATGAGCGGCATCATGCCGACGGACGACAAGGAGCAGAGCGTTCTGGGCGTCTACCTGAACGACAACACCGGGTCGAAGAAGAGCTATTACCTCGACATGAAGATCGATGCCTGCCGCGCTGATCAGGTGGTCAAGGGCACGATGACGCTCACATCGAGACTGACCGAGGAGGCGGCCGCCGGCCTGCCGCCGTACATCACGGGTCCCTACTTCGCAGCGGGAGACATCAGCAGCTACGCCGTCTTCTACGGACCGGCGGGCGGCACGCTGTCGAGCATCACGATCGACGGGCAGCCTGCGAACATCCTCAGCCAGGGCGAACACCTCGGCCGACCTGCCGTGAAGATCGAGGTCTTCAGCCACTTCGCCGATACGCACACCGTGAACGTCGAGTTCACCGCACCGGGTCCAGGTGGGCCACTCAAGGTCTGGACGACACCGATGTCGCGCGCGACGCCGACGACCGTCGAGCCGACCTGCAAGTAGACCGGCTGCGTCAGGCTTCGTCGGCCCTCCGTCGCCGGGAGAACGCCCGCGCGATCACCAGGCCGACGGCCGTGCCGAGCGTGTTGGCGATCACGTCGGAGAGCGTCGAGTAGCGGCTCGGGAGGGCCAGCTGCACGAGTTCGATGACGGTGCTGGCGGCGCACCCCACGGCGATGACGACCCCGGCATGCATCCGCCGCCAGCCCGCGGCCAGCAGCACCCCCAGCGGCACGAATAGGGCGATGTTCGCCGCGAACTCGAGCACGGCGTAGGCGGACGCGAACGGGATGCCCGATGCCGCGACAAGGCGTGCAAGGACAGCGACGATGCCGGTCACCTTTCCGGCGTCCTCCGCGGGCAGCCAGGTGACCAACAGCACGGCGATCGCGTACGGCACGAGCAGGATCCGCGCGACGAGGGCGATGCGTCGCGTCACGGCGCGCGGTCGGGCCCGGCTGGCGGTCGGCGGCGGTGGGGCGGAGGGCACGATCAGCAGGATAGGGGGCCCGGCGCGCTCAGACCTGGACGAACTCCTGCAGCTCACGGGCGAAGCGGTCCGCCCCGAACCGCTCACTCAGGATCCGGGAGTCGAACGGGGCCAGACGCAGTGCGTCCTCGATGCCGACGGCCAGATCGCCCGGATCAGTGGACTCTGCGATCACCCCCGATACGCCGGGGACGATCGTCTCGATCTGGCCGCCGATCGGTCCGGTGACCACAGGGGTTCCCGCCGCCTGCGCTTCGACCGGGACGATCCCGAAGTCCTCGATGGGCGGGAAGACGAACACGGCGCTCAGCTGCATCAACGCGTACATCAGGGCGTCCGAGGGTGCGATGACGAACTCGACGGGGACCCCGGCCTCCGCCGCACGCGCGCGGAGGCGCATCTCGTCGGGCCCCCGGCCGGCGATGACGACGGGCAACCCGACACGGTCGGCAGCCGCGATCACCAAATCCAGCGCCTTGTAGGGGGTGAACCGCGACGCACCCATGATGAAGGTCTCCGGCAGCCGTTCGAGGATGCGTCGCTCCTCGGCATCGAGGACCTGAGTGCGCCAGTCCTGGTGCTCGCCGATCGCCTCGACCGCGACGGGCGGGTGGATCACGGTGGCATCGCGCTGCCATGCCCGGGCGATCCTGTCTCGGACGAATCGGCTGTTCGCCGCGATCGTCGTGGCCTCCTGCGCCCGGTGGCGATCGATGCCGCGGAACGTGGGCGAGGCGGCGCGCACGAGCGCATGCCGGCCGCGATCGTCGGATTCCGGATCCCAGAGATAGCGTGCCGGGCTGTGCGCGTAGACGAACTTCGGCACCGACGGATCAGGAACCCGCACGTGGTGGGCGAACACGTAGGAACTCGCGAGCACCCATTCGTGGTCGCTACGCACCGGTGCGCGCCGCCATGTCGCGTCGAGCAGGGGGAGCGACGCCGCCTTGTGCTTGCGGAACGGCGTCCGCGACAGCCACGACTCGGCGACGCGTCCCTTCGCGAACCGTTCGGGCGCATCGTTCCACAGGCAGAAGATCTCCGAATCGGGGAAGACCTCGCCCATGGCGTCCAGGACCCGCTCCGCCCCGCCGGACCGCTCGATCCACTCGGTGACGATCAGCCCCGACACGTCGCGCGCCTCGGCCTTCAGTAGGCGCCGACGCCGGTCGACACCACCCGCAGCGTCCGCCACAGGATGATCAGGTCGCCCGTCAGGGACCAGTTCTCGACGTAGAACAGGTCGAGTCGCACGCTGTCGTCCCAGGAGAGGTCGGAACGGCCGTTCACCTGCCAGAGGCCGGTGAGGCCCGGGCGCACCAGGAAGCGGCGCTGCATGCGGTAGTCGTAGTGCTCGACCTCGCTCGCGAGCGGCGGGCGGGGTCCGACGAGCGACATGTTGCCGCGCAGCACGTTGACCAGCTGCGGAAGCTCATCGAGGCTGTGCCGGCGCAGCAGGCGCCCCACGGGAGTCACTCGGGGATCGTGCCGCATCTTGAAGAGCACGCCATTGCCGTCGGTGTGGTCCAGCAACGTCGGCAGCCGGTCCTCCGCGTCGACGACCATGGTGCGGAACTTCAGCATCTCGAAGCGCCGGCCGTCGACGCCGATGCGCTGCTGCCGGAACAGCGCGCTGCCGCCGTCCTGACGCACGAGCAGCGCGATGATCGCGAACAGCGGGCTCAGCACGATCAGCGCGACGATGGACGCGGCGATGTCGAGCGTGCGCTTGGCCACGTACTTCATGCCCTCGAACGTCGGATAGTCGACCTGGATGAGCGGCAAGCCGGGCGTCGGGTTCGAGTGCAGGCGCGGGCCCGCGACGCCCGTGAGAGCGGGGGCGACCAGCAGCTCGATCTTCGCCTCCTCGAGCTCCCAGCCGAGCTCCTGCAGCGCCTCGGGGCTGATCCGATCGGATCCGCTGTAGACGACGGTGTCGGCGCCCGACGCGCGGATCGCCTCGATCGCGCGGTCGAACCCGCCGATCACGGGCACGTCGGGGAGCAGGTCCTGATCGCTGCCGTTCTCGGTGACGGCCCCCAGCAGCCGCACGCCCAGACCCGGCTCGCGCAGGATCGATGCCCCGACGTGCCGCGACTTCTCGCGTTCCCCGAGCAGCACCGCATGATGCGCGTACCGGCCGGCGGTGCGCTGCCTCAGAAGCCAGCGGCGCCATTGCCACCGGCCCAGGAACAGCAGCCCCAGCCCGATCGGGAACGCGACCAGCACGTAGCCGCGCGCGATCTGCAGCTGGAACCCGAACGCGAGGATCGCCAGCACGCCGAACAGACGCACGCTGGCATCCATGACGCGCTTGTACTCCAGCGTTCCGCCGCCGACGAGCTTCGGATTGCGTGATCCGGTCAGCCGCAACGACAGCAGCCAGGCGAGGGCGAGCCCGATCGAGAACATCGAGTATCCGAGCTCGGTGTCGAGGAGATTCAGTCCGACGACGTGCGAGTCACCGAATCCGAATCTCACGACCTGCGCGATCATCACGGATGCGAACACGACGACCGTGTCCGTGATGGCGAGACGTGTGGCGTACGCGTGACGCCACTGCGCGACGGTATGAGACGTCGCTACAAGATCGACTTTTTCAAACACTCCCCAGAACTCCCCAGAACCGTTCCCACAACGGCGGATGGCACTCGCCATCCTCCCCAGAGCATCGGCTTCCCACGGCCGACGTCGCTCACCGACTCGAGGCTGATCTTTCGGGTCGAACAGCCGTGGAGCCGCCGCCCGCATCCTCCCAAAGGATGCGAACGTGGCTTCATGCTAACCCGGAGTCGGCCCAGAATCCAGACCGCGGAATATCGGAAGCCTGCTCAGTCGCCGTCCGTCCGCGCGAATCTGCGGGATCGGCGCCGGGACGCGTCGACGAGCTCGACGATGAGGAGACCGATGGCGGCGCCGGCGGTGTTCGACAGGATGTCGAGCACGGAATCGCTGCGGGACATCAGGAACAGGCCCTGCACGGTCTCGATGGTGACGGTGGTGACGAAGCCGATGGGAAGCACGAGGTATCGGCGGCGAGGGAGGAACACGGCCAGGAAGATGCCGAACGGCACGAACATCGCGATGTTCGCGATGAACTCGGCGCGGACGAGCGTGAGCCCCGGGACCACCGCTCCGATCCTCTGGATCAGCGGATCGAACACCGAGAGGAACGGATACGGCGAGAACACGATGATGGCGACGACGGCTCCGTAGATGAGAGCCCAGGTGGTCAGCCGATGCCAGAACGGGGCCGCGGTCGGCGGGGAATCGCTCACGCCTTCACCCCCAGGATCCTCAACGCGGCAGAACGTCCATTGTGACAGAACGGCCGCACAGGAATCCTGTGCGGCCGTTCCGGCTGGTGCGGATGTCAGAGCGCGAGTCGCTCGCGCACGACCTCCGCGAGCTGGTGCGCGTACTCGTGGGCGGAGGTCTCGTCGGCGGCCTCCACCATCACGCGCACGAGCTGCTCGGTGCCCGAGGGGCGCAGCAGCACGCGGCCGGTCTCGCCGAGTTCGGCCTCCACCGCCTGCACCGCCTTCTGCACGTGCTCGTCGTCGGTCCTGGTGCGGTCGACGCCCTTGACGTTGACGAGCTTCTGCGGGTACACGGTCATGACCGCGGCGAGCTCGGCCAGCGACTTCTTCTGGCGCGCCATCTCGGCGACCAGGTGCAGGCCGGTGAGCACGCCGTCGCCGGTCGTGGCGAAGTCGCTCATGATGACGTGGCCGGACTGCTCGCCGCCCAGCGAGTAGCCGCCGGCGTTCATGTCCTCGAGCACGTAGCGGTCGCCGACCGCGGTCTGGCGCACGGTGATGCCGTGCTCGCGCATCGCGACGTGCAGGCCCAGGTTGCTCATCACGGTGGCGACGAGGGTGTTCTCGGCCAGGCGCCCGCGGTCCTTCATCGCGACCGCGAGGATCGCCATGATCTGGTCGCCGTCCACGATGTTGCCGTCGGCGTCGACCGCGAGGCAGCGGTCCGCGTCGCCGTCGTGCGCGATGCCGACATCGGCGCCGACGCGGATGACCTCGGCGGCGAGCTTGTCGAGATGCGTGGATCCGACGCCGTCGTTGATGTTGATCCCGTCAGGATCCGCACCGATCACGGTCACCCGGGCGCCTGCGTTGCGGAACGCCTCGGGGGAGGCGCCGGACGCTGCGCCGTGCGCGCAGTCCAGCACGACGTGGAGGCCGTCGAGCCGGTGCGGCAGCGAGGCCAGCAGGTGCATCACATAACGGTCCTCGGCGTCGGAGAAGCGGCGCACGCGGCCGACGTCGGCGCCCGTGGGGCGCAGCTTCTCGCCGGCCATCGCCTCTTCGATGCGCTGCTCGACGAGGTCGGGCAGCTTCACTCCGCCACGGGCGAAGATCTTGATGCCGTTGTCGGGCGCCGGGTTGTGCGACGCCGAGATCATCACGCCGAAGTCGGCGTCGATGTCGGCGATGAGGAACGCCGCGGCCGGGGTCGGCAGCGTGCCCGCGTCGAGCACATCGACCCCGGAGGAGGCGAGACCCGCCTCGACGGCGGCGCTGAGGAAGTGTCCCGAGATCCGCGGGTCACGGGCGACCACGGCGGTGAGACGCTTGCCGGCGGCCTTGCGAGCCTCGGCAATACGGCCCTGGCCCAGGACGACAGCTGTCGCCTGGGCCAGGGTGAGCGCGATATCGGCGGTGAGGGGGCCGTTGGCCAGCCCCCGCACCCCGTCCGTACCGAACAGAGCCATAGAGGACTGTGCGGTTTAGCGCTTCGAGTACTGAGGCGCCTTGCGGGCCTTCTTGAGACCGGCCTTCTTGCGCTCCTTGACGCGAGCGTCGCGCGAGAGGAAGCCGGCCTTCTTCAGGGTCGGGCGGTTGTTCTCGGCGTCGATTTCGTTCAGCGCACGAGCGATGCCCAGGCGCAGGGCGCCGGCCTGGCCCGAGGGGCCACCGCCGGAGATGCGGGCGATCACGTCGTACGAGCCCGCGAGGTTCAGCACCGTGAACGGGTCGTTGATCAGCTGCTGGTGCAGCTTGTTCGGGAAGTAGTCCTCGATGGTGCGGCCGTTCACCGTGATGGTGCCGGCGCCCGGGACGAGGCGCACGCGGGCGATGGCCTGCTTGCGACGGCCCACGGCTGCGCCGGGGACGTTGAGAACGGGGCGCGGAGCGGTCTCGACGGCGGCGGCCTCAGGGGTCTCCGTCGAGAAGTTCTGCGGGAATTCGGTGGTTTCGATGTCAGCCACGAGTATGTCCTTGTTCGTAACGGCGCTTACTGGGCGACCTGGTCGAGGGTGTACGTCTTGGGCTGCTGAGCGGCGTGCGGGTGCTCGGAGCCGGTGTAGACCTTGAGCTTCGCCAGCTGCTGGCGGCCGAGGCTGTTCTTGGGGAGCATGCCACGGATGGCCTTCTCCACAGCACGGACCGGGTTCTTCTCGAGCAGCTCGGAGTAGGCGACGGCCTTGAGCCCGCCCGGGTAGCCCGAGTGGCGGTAGGCGATCTTCTTCTGGAGCTTCTGACCGGTGAGCGCGACCTTGTCGGCGTTCACGATGATGACGAAGTCACCCGAGTCGATGTGGTTGGCGAAGGTGGCCTTGTGCTTGCCGCGCAGGAGCGCGGCGGCGTGCGAGGCGAGGCGACCGAGAACGACGTCGGTGGCGTCGATGACGACCCAGTCACGCTGGACCTGCCCGGCCTTGGGGGTGTAAGTGCGCGTCACAATAGTGCTGCTTTCTTGATCGAACGGAGAGGTTCGTGAATCCCACTCCGGGGTGGTTCCCTCCCTGAGGGGAGAGGAACACGCCAGTGGAGGGCTCACGTTCGCGGGTGCGACCAGCAGTGATCGCACACCAAAGAGAAAGCTTACGGCATGGATCCGGATCCCCCAAAACGACAGGGGTCCAGGGCGCGATGACGCGATGGGCTCCCGCCGCCGTCGCCTCGTGATCGCGTCGTCTGCGGCTTTGCTGAAGACGCTTCCGGACGCCCGTGTTCTGACGTATCGTGCGGGGTGCAGCCCACCCGAGGCTGCGGTGCCTGTGGGAGGCATCTTTCTGTGCCACTTGGGGAGGCACTGATGAGTGACGCTGCACGACCGCTTCGCACGGTCGGAACACCGGGGGTCGACGAGCGGACCGAGGAGCGCGGGCGCGTGGCGCTGTTGCCGCTGCTCGAGCCGGCGGAGACCTGGACGCTCGCCGAAGGCGCGAGCTGGGCGGTGCACCGGAGTCCGGCCCGCTTCGAGCGGGTCTTCCTCGCCGCGAACAGCGGCGACCTCGGCGGGGGAGCGACCATGCTGCTGCGCATGGCCGAGACGATGCGCGAGCTGGGTGTCGACGTCACCGTCGTGGTGCCCGCGCCGTCG
The DNA here is from genome assembly GCF_021341785.1 of Microbacterium sp. Au-Mic1. Classification (GTDB taxonomy): domain Bacteria; phylum Actinomycetota; class Actinomycetes; order Actinomycetales; family Microbacteriaceae; genus Microbacterium. Next base: position 24,755 of record NZ_JAJTTF010000012.1, on the reverse strand, counting down.
CCTCTGCTGGACGAGACGGTGCGCAGGAGGCTGCCGGTGATCGGACTCGCCGCCAGTAACCGCGCCCTGTGGATGTGGGCGCTGCGCCGGTGGGACCGCGAGCGGCCCGACGGTCTGCTCTGGTGCAACGGCCTGGTGCCCTCGCTGGCCACCGTGCGTCGTGCCGGGCGGCTGGTGCACCTGCATCAGGAGCCGACCGGCATCCGCTGGATCCTGTCGCCGCTCGCCCGTCGCGGCGCCGTCACGACCCTCGTGCCGTCGCGAGCCATGCTGGAGGCCGTGCCCGGCGCGCTCGTGCTGCCGAACTGGACGGATCGGATCCGCCGGACGAAGCCGGATCCGGACGCGTCGGGACGGATCCGCATCGGCTTCCTCGGGCAGCTCGGGCTGGACAAGGGCGTGCATGTGCTCGCCGATGCCGTCGGCCTGCTCGAGGACCGCATGCCGGGCCGCTTCCGGCTGGTGCTCGCCGGGGAGCCGGAAGCGGTGCACGAGGAGGACCTCGTCGTGATGGAGGATGCGCTCGGCGCGGTCGCACGACTCACGCATCGCGCAGGCTGGGTCGACGCCGCCGACTTCTTCGACACGATCGACCTTCTCGTGGTGCCGTCGGTGATCGCCGAGTCGTTCGGGCTCGTGGCGGCCGAGGCGATGGCGGCCAGGGTGCCGTTGATCGTGAGCGACGCGGGCGCGCTGCCCGAGGTGGTCGGCGGCGCCGCACAGGTCGTGCCCGCCGGGGATGCCGCCGCGCTCGCCGACCGCATCGCCGACGTGGTGACGGGGGCGATCTCCCCGCACCGGGGGCCACTGTTCGAACGGTGGTTCGCCGAGTTCTCGCCGGTCGCAGGCGAGGCGCGGATGCGGGAGCTGGTGGAGTCGCTGGGTGTGCGACAGGGCGGGCCGCTGCACGACTAGGGGTGCGCAGCGGATGCCATGGGCGGGGCTTGGGGCGCCGGTGCAGTCCGAGCCGCGGTCCATGGAAGCGAGGAGAACCCCAGCTCTTCGCTTCTTCGCAGTGGACTGCACCGGCTAGAACGCCGAGGAGGGGAGTTCCCCGGCTGTGCTCACCTTAGGGCTGCGGGGACGGGAATGCACGGGGGAGTTTCGCGGTGAGGCGGCCTTGCGCCTGCCCTCGCTCAGCGCAACGGGCCGGCGCGGGCGTTTTCGGGCGCGGCGGCCCGCGGACGAAGGCGATGCGGCCGGGCCGGAGGGCACCGGCCGCATCGCGCACCGGGGACGCGGTGCCGGGTGGTCGGGAGCCGCAACGATCCCCCGTCGGTTGCGGACCACCCGATGAGGAGACGAGTGCGGGCCGGGATCATCACGGACGTTCTCGAGGATCCGCAGGATACGACGCGAATCGGATGACGGATGTCGCATTCGGTGGGATGCTCTCCGTGACGGTCGTCGGCGACGTCCTCGCCCGATGGCCCGAAGGGTCCGCGTGGGATAATGGGCGGCTACGGAGGTGCGGGTCATGGGGACAGGCGCGAAGGTCGTATCGCGCCTTCGTGACGCCCTCCCCGGAGCCTGGGCCGCGACCTGGCGCTGGGTGGTCATCGCCGTCGGCGTGGCGATCGCGGCCTACCTGCTGCTGGAGCATGCCACCACCGGTTCCGTGCTCACCGCCGCCGCACTCGCGGCGCTCGTCGTCGGCGCCGTGCTCACCTGGTCGACGCCACTGGCCATCGCGCTGATGGCGACGCCGGTCGCCTTCGTCACGGAGCGGCTCGCGGTCGGCGGGGCGGATCTGACGGTGTCGGATGCGGCGATCGCGGCCGGTTTCGGCGCCGTCGTGCTGCTGGGCAGCCGGAACTTCAGCCCGCCGATGCGCGCGATGCTGTGGCTGAACGCGATCTACCAGTTCAGCACGGTCTTCACCGTGATCGTGAACCCGTTCCCGCAGAACACGGTGGAGTGGTTCCACGCGTGGCTGCTGGTCTCCGGGGCGCTCGTGCTGGGCTGGGGGCTGGGCCGGGCCGGATATGCGCGCCTGTCGGTGATCCTGCTGCTCGGCATGCTGGTGCTGATCGCCGCCGGCACCTACGTCACGGCCGGGATCAACGTCGTGCAGGGGCATCCGATCGATGCCGTCTATCCGGTGTGGCCGTGGCCGATGCACAAGAACGCGGCAGGCGGGGCTCTCGCGCTCGGGGTCTTCCTGGCCTACGCGAGACCGGACTGGCTCGGGCTCGCCCGCCGTTGGACCGTCGCGCTCGTGTTCGTCTTCGGTGCGGCGCTGCTGCTCACGCAGTCGCGGCAGGCCGTCTCCGGACTGCTCGCCGCGCTCTTCATCCTCATCATCCGCCGGGGCGCGGCCGGGCATGCCGTCTTCCTCACCCTGCTCGCCATCCCCGCCGTGCTGCTCATCGTGCAGAGCGTGATCGAGCAGTTCGCGTCGGGCAATCAGTTCAACTCCGCCTACGCACGGCTGGACTGGATCCGCGAGGTGTACGCGCTGTGGAAGCTCTCGCCGATCTTCGGGCACGGCCTGCGCTACTGGTACGTGCATCCGTGGGCGCACTTCCAGCCGCCGCAGGCCGAGCTCGAGGTCGCCGCCTCGGCCGGGGTGGTCGGTCTGCTCGGCTTCGTGATCATGTGGATTGGGTTCGTCGTCGTGCTGTGGCGGATGTCGCCCCGCTACGGCGCCGTCGCCCTCGGCGCGGTCGTGCTGCGCATCACTGCGGCGCAGTTCGACCTGTTCTGGGTCGCCGCCCAGGTCTCGGTCCCGTTCCTGGTCGCGGGGATCTGCCTGGGGGCCCAGGCGCTCGCGGTCTCGAAGGGCGAGGGGCAGTACTGGGCACCGCCGAAGGATGCGCGTCAGAGTCCGGCGGAACGGCGGGCGGCCAAACGACGGGCCCGCGCCAGGGAGCCGATCGGCGCCCGTTTGTATGATCGTGCTTACTCATCCACCCCGAAGGGCTGACATGGACATCCGGGACTATCTGCGGGCGCTGCGGCGTAACTGGATCGCCATCATCCTGATGACCGCGGTCGGCCTCGGTGCGGCCTACGGGTGGGTCAAGATCCAGACCCCGGTGTACGAGGCCTCGGTGAGCGGGCTGGTGAAGAGCAGGACCACGCCGACCGACCCGGAGCAGCAGCTCGCGCAGTCGGGCGACACCTACGGGCGCGCCAAGGTGCCGACCTACCTGGTGATGGCGGGCTGGCGCAACGTCGGTGTGAATGCGGCGGCCGCGCTCAACCTCTCCGACACCCCGGAGGCGCTCGTGAAGCGCATCACGGTGACGAACCCCGAGAGCACGAACATCATCAACATCGCGGCCACGGCATCGTCGCCGAAGGCCGCGCAGCTGCTCGCGGACGCCTGGATGCAGGGACTCATCTCGGTGATCGACGTCACCGACGGCATCGATGGCAAGCCGGACACCTCGCCGGTCATGATCTACGTCGCCCAGACGGCGGCCCTGCCGGAGGCGCCGATCTTCCCGAGCGTGCCCACGGCGCTGCTGGTCGGCGGCCTGCTGGGGCTCGGCGGAGGGATCGCGTTCGCGATGATCCGTGCCATCTCGGACCGCCGGGTGCGCAGCACGGACGACGTGGAGCAGCGCCTGGGGGTGCCGGTCGTCGGCACCATCCCGAAGGTCGACGGGGTGGCCGCCGAACGCCGGATCGTCGCGGAGGGCGAGGCGCCGGCCGATTCGCGCACCGACTTCGCCGTGCGGGAGTCGTTGCGCGCGCTGCGGACCAATCTGCAGTTCATGGACGTGGACCACCCGCCGCGCACGATCGTGGTGACGAGCGCGCTGCCCGGGGAGGGCAAGTCCACGGTCGCGGCGAATCTCGCGATGACCCTGGCGGCGGCCGGCACGAACGTGGTGCTCGTGGACGGCGATCTGCGCCGCCCCACGGTCGCATCGACGCTCGGCCTGGTCGCCGGCGCCGGGCTCACCGATGTGCTCGCCGGCAGGGCGAAGCTCACCGATGTGGCGCAGACCGCGCCCGACATCCCCAACCTGGCGGTGCTGACCGCCGGCACCATCCCGCCGAACCCGAGCGAGGTGCTCGGATCCGAGCGCATGCACCAGCTCGTGAAGGACCTCACGAAGCACGCGACGGTCATCATCGACGCGCCCCCGGTGCTCGCCGTGACCGACGGCGCCGTGCTGACGAATCAGGCCGACGGCGCCCTCATCGTCGTGGCGGCGGGCAAGACCACGTACGAGGTGGTGGACAAGGCGCTCAACACGCTCGAGAAGGCGCGAGGTCGCGTGCTCGGCGTGGTGATGAACCGCGTGCCCGTGACCGGACGGCAGGCAGGCTACGCCTACGACTACCGGGAGAAGATCGAATCCGCACCGAAGCCGGGCGGAGCCAAGTCCGGCGGAGCGAAGTCCGGTGGCGCGAAGGCGGAGGAGGCCGCTCCGGCCGGGCCGAAGCGCACGGGCGCCACGTCCGCGCCGGTCGCCCTGCCGATGCCGATCGTTCCGGCGAACCTGGAGCCGGGGCAGCCCGCGGCGGAGCCGGCGCCGGACGAGACCGAGACGCCGGCGGCGCCAGCCGCGAAACCGCGCCGGGCGGCCTCGTCCGCGCGGTCGGCAGCACGCGCCGCCTCGGCGACCGCGAACCCCGCCGAGGACTCGACGGACCCGGAGGAATCCGCGGATCCGGAGGTCAGCGACTTCGACTCCCTGCTCGGCGACTTCATCGCCGACGACGCCACCGGCGGCCCGCGCCGCCAGCGCGGGCGGTCGTGACCACGCGGCGCGTCGCACTCATCACCTCGTCGTACGCGCCCCACGTCGGCGGCGTCGAGACGCACGTCGCCGAGGTCGCCCGGGCGCTGAGTGCCCGGGGCGTCGAGGTCGAGGTATGGGCCGTCGACCGTGGCGGCCGGGCGGACGCCGAGCAGGCGGACGCCTTCGCGGTGCGCTATCTGCCGACGCCGCTGCCGGCCCGGCACGCGAGCTCGCTCGCACGGTTCGCCCGACGCGCCCCCGGTGCCTGGTCGCTGTGGGCGCGCGCGCATCGGCGATTCCGCCCCGACGCGCTGCACGTGCACTGCTTCGGCCCGAACGGGCTGTACGCCCTCGCTCTGCATCGCCGGTTCGGCACCCCGCTGATCATCACCTCCCACGGCGAGACCACGGGTGACGACGACAACGTGTTCGCCCAGTCGGCGCTGCTGCGGCGGGGGCTGCGCGACGCGCTCACCCGAGCCGCGGCGGTCACCGCGCCCTCGGAGTACGTGCTGCGCGACCTGCGCGCTCGGTTCGGGCTGGCCGGCGGCGTGGTCGTACCGAACGGCGTCACGCTCGACGTGGTGCAGGACGACGGGATCCGCGGCAGGCTCCCGCACGGCCCCTATCTCGCCGCCGTCGGGCGGCTGGGCCGGATGAAGGGATTCGACCTTCTGCTCGAGGCGCTCGCTCGCCTGCGGGTGCGGAGCGATCCGGGCTCCGCGACGGCGGCAGGGTCGACTTCGACGATGCTGGAGCAGCCCGGGCGGTCCGCCGCGACGGAACCCGCGCAGCCCGTTCCGACGCGGGCGGATGCGCGGCTCGTGATCGCAGGCGACGGTCCCGAGCGTGCAGCGCTGCAGGAACAGGTCACGGCGCACGGCCTGGAGGATGTCGTCGACTTCCTCGGCTGGTGCTCGCCCGCGCAGGTCGCGACCGTGCTGGCCGGATCCCGGGCGCTCGTGGTGCCGAGCCGCTCCGAGGCGTTCGGCATCGCGGCGCTCGAGGCCTGGCGGGCATCGACCGCGCTGGTGATGACGAACCGCGGCGGCGCCGGCGGGTTCGTCCGCGACGGGGAGGACGGCATCCTCGTCGATCCGGAGGACGTGGACGCGCTGGCCGCGGCGATCTCGCGCGTGCTGGCGGATCCGGCACTGCGGTCGAAGCTAGCGGCCGCGGGCGCCGACCGAGTGGGCGAGTTCACCTGGGAACGTGTGGCCGAGCGGTACCTGCAGGTCTATACGTCTGCGGAGGGCCCGTGATGACCGGGGCGTGGCGGTACGAGGGCGCGCTGCGGCGACGCCTGCGACAGGCGCGCCGAGCGGTGCAGGCCGCGCCCGCGGTCGGCACCCGGGGCGTGGTCGTCCCGGCGTTCTGGTGGGACGGCCATCCGAACTTCGGCGACGCCCTGACCCCGTTGCTGCTGCCGCGGTACGGCCTCGTGCCGCGGCATCGCGAGCCCGACCGGGCGCGGCTGGTCGGCGTCGGCAGCCTCATCCAGTTCCTTCCCGCCGACTTCGACGGCGCGATCTGGGGCACGGGTGCGATCGACGACGCCGAGCGCCTGCTGCCCGACGCCACGGTCCTCGCGGTGCGCGGTCCGCTCACCGCGGAGCGGATCGGTGCCGGGGCCGTCGCGTACGGGGATCCGGGACTGCTGGTGGCGCGGCACCTCAGGCGGCCCGGATCCGATGGACAGGTCGCGCTCGTCGCGCACGGGCACCATCGCGGCGATGAGGACCTGCTCGCACTGGCCCGACGGGACGGTGTGCGCGCGGTCGACGTGCACCGCGCGGCGCCGCCCGTGGTGCGGGAGATCGCCTCGGCGGGAGCTGTGCTGACCACGTCGCTGCACGGGCTGGTCACGGCGGACGCGTACGGCATCCCGGCGGTCTGGACGACGCGCGAGCCCGCCCTCATCGGGGGCGACTTCAAGTTCCGCGACTACGAGGCCGCGGTCACGCCGGGGCGCAGCCGATTCGTGCAGTTCGACGACGTGCGCACACGCGAGGACGTGGTGCGCCGTGCGAGCCGGGCGGACGCCGGCCGCGTGGCAGCGCTGTGCGACGGGCTGGAGGCGGCGCTGCGGCGCGTTCCCGAAGCGCTCGGCCCGCTGCCGCGGTATCCCTCAGGACTGCTGCGGCGCTGACGCTCGGCTGGGGTCCGCTCCGGCTGCGGTGTCCGCGGGGTGTTCACCGATCGCGGCGACGGGTCCCGCAACCGGTCACCGCAGGGCGCGCCAGACGTCCGCGTGCCCCTGTGCGGAGCGTTCCCAGGTGAACTCCGCCGCGCGGGCGCGGCCGGCGGTGATCAGCCCGTCGACGGCGGGGTCGCCCGAGGTCGCGGCCAGCACGCCGTCGGTCACCCCGTCGGCGGTGGGTTCGACGAGCAGGGCCGCCCCGCCCGCCACCTCGGGCAGGCTGCTGGTGTTCGCCGCGACCACGGGGACGTGTGCCGCCATCGCCTCGAGCACGGGCAGCCCGAAACCCTCGTAGAGCGAGGGCACGACCACGGCCCGGGCAGCGGCGACGAGCCCGGGCATGAGCTCGTCCGGCAGGCGCCCGAGCAGGCGCACCCCCGCCATGCGGGAGAACAGCTCGGTGCGGCGGGGGTGCGCCGGTCCGGCGAGCGCCAGCAGCAGGCCGGGTCGTTCGCGGTGGATCCGTGGCCAGGCGGCCGCCAGGGCGTCGAGGTTCTTGCGCTGCGCCGCGCCGCCCGCGTGCAGCACGTACGGCTGCTCGAGCCCCAGCGCCGCACGCGCCTCGGCGGGCAGCGGCGCCGCGTCGAGATAGCGCGGATCCACTCCGTTCGGGACGACATGCGGATCCGTCACGCCGAGGAAATCCACGGCCTCGGACGCGGTGAACGCCGACACGCAGATCACGGCCGCCGCCCGCCGCGCCTCGGCAGCTGCGGCGGCGACGGGCGCCGACTCGTCGGGGAAGCGCCAGGACACCACGTCGTGCAGCGTGATCACATCCGCGTGCGGAGACGGTGGCAGCTCCAGCGCCATCCGATGCGACACGGTGTCGCCGGCGTACAACGCGCGGCCGAGGGCGGCACGAGCGCGCTCCGATGCCTGCGTCACACGCCCGAGCGGAAGGCGGCGGTTGCCCGCGAGCGGTGAGCGGAGCGAGCGGAACACCAGGGGGCGCACGGTCCACGGCTCGGGTCCGGCCTGCGCCAGAGCCGCCGGCGCGCGCTCGCCGATCTGCTGCTGGTAGGCCTGGGCGCCCATCGGGACCTCGGTCGCGATGGTCGCCAAGGAGAGCCGCGGGCGGGTCATGTCGCCTCCTGTCCGGGAGGCGGGTCGACGGATCCGCCACGGGGGGCGGAACCGGGCTCCGCGCCGGATCCCGTGCGGGGCCCTGTGCCGGATCCCGTGCCGGGCTCGGCGCCGGATCCCGTGCCGGGCTCGGCTCGCCCATGCGCCTGCAGCCAGCGCTCGATGGGGGCGACGCACTCGGCCCAGGTCCGCTCCGCGAGCACCTGCGCGCGTTCGGGCGCAGGCGCCGGCTCCGAGTCCCGGTGCGCGAGGCGATCCGCGATCCACGCCGCCCATGCCGCCGGATCCGCGGAGACCTCCGCATGAGAGCCGGGGAAGGCGCTGGCGGCATCGGGCGTCGCGATCACCGCCGCGCCTGTGGCCAGGGCCTCGGCGAACTTCATGGCCGCGCCGACGCCGTCGATCACGGGCACCGCGACGACCGTGGCCTCCGCCGTGAAGTCGACGAGGCTCGGCACCTTTCCGACGAACTCCACGCCCGCCGGCAGGGCGACCGCCCCGTCCAGTCCGGTGCCGGCGATCCGGCACCGCGCATCGGGGGCCAGGGCGGCCAGCAGCGGCCAGACCTCGCCGAGGAACCAGTCCAGGCCGCGCCGGTTCGGCTCCCAGGCCCAGCCACCGAAGAGGGCGACCAGGGGCGCGCTGCGGGAGTACGCGCGATCGGGCCACTCCGCGGGGTCGATGCCGAGAGGCGCGGTGAAGACGCGCGGCGCCGCGTCCGGATGCTGCTCGATCAGCCGGATCCGCTCCGTGTCGGAGCAGGTGATCACCCCTTCGGCGCGGGTGATCGCCCGCGCCTCCAGCTGACGGTGCTGCGCGGCCTGGTCGGGAAGACCACGGGTGAGGAGCCAGGCGCTCATCGCGTTGTGCACGTCGAGCAGCACGGGAGCGCCGACGCCCTCGGGCAGCAGCCAGACCGAATCCTGGTGCGACAGCACGATCGCCTCCCAGCGGGGACTGCGCACGAGCCGAGCGAGTCGCCGGGCCGCGCCGGGCACGGCCCTGCCCTTGACGTGCAGCCGCGGCCGGATCACCTCGGTGAGCGCCGCGATCGAGGAGTCGTCCTGGGGTCCTGCCGGGCTGACCACGACGATCCGTCGTCCGTGCTCGCGCAGGGCGGCGATCTGGTGGTACTGCCGGCGCTGCCCACCCTGTCCGAACCGGTCGGGCACCTCGACGCTCAGCCAGAGGACCGCGCTCTGAGAAGGCGACGACGCCGTCGAGGCGCGCATCGCCCCGCGGCCCGTCGACCCGTGCAGGGCTCGGGCTCGCGCCATCTCGCCTCCTGTCCGTGTGCGGTTCCAGTATGCCCGCGCGGGATCCGGCTCACCCTCGTCGCTGGACGCACGCGCCGCGGATCGCGCTGGCTATCATCGACTCGAGGTGGCACATCCTCAGGTGTGGGCGACCGGCACAGGAGCGCAGGTGACCGCAGGACGAGCCGGCGAGGCGACGATCGGGATCATCATCCCGCTCTACAACGGCGCCCGCCACATCACCGAGACGCTGCGATCGGTGCTCGCCCAGACGTACTCCGCGCTGCAGGTGATCGTGCTCGACGACGGATCCTCCGACGGCGGTGCCGAGATCGTGCGCACCGCGTTCGAGGACCCGCGGCTGACGCTCGTGCAGAAGAGGAACGAGGGCATCGCCCGCACCCGCAACGCCGGGCTGGCCCTGCTCGGCGCCGACGTCGAGTACGTGGTCTTCATGGATCACGACGACCTCGTGGCCCCGGAGCTGTACGAGCGGCTGCTGCGCGTGCTCGCCGCGCGAGCGGACGCGGTCGGCGCGTATGCGGTCGCGGACTGGATCGACGCCGGCTCCGCCCCGCTCGGGGACGGGGAGTTCGCTCGTTTCATGCGGGCGCGCCAGGCGGTGCGCGGCGGGCGCGTGGTGCCGCTCGCACCCGAGGAGGACGCCACGCTGCCCGAGCTGTTCCTCGCCAATCACCTCTACCCGCCGAGCGGGATCGTGCTGCGACGCCATGAGATCGACGCGATCGGCGGGTTCGATCCTTCGTATCGAGTGGCCGACGATTGGGACGCCCTGGTGCGCCTGTCCCGGCGCGGTCCGATCGTGCCGCTGGACGAGATCCTGGTCGGATATCGCCGCCACGGGGCGAACGCCTCGGGGAACACCGTGCTGAATGTGCGCGAGAGCCGCGCGGTCTGGGCGCGCACGTACTTCTCCGCCGACAACTCCACCGCCGATCGGCAGGCCCTGCGGGCGGCATGGCGGGGAATGCAGCGACACAAGTTCCGGGTCAAGTCGGCCGCCGCGCGCCGCGAACTGCGCGCGCGACGCGTGCTCTTCGCGCTGCGGTGCCAGCTGGACGCCCTCGCACACCTTGCCCTGGTGCGTCCGCTGCGGCGCTGGGGGCGCTGACTCGGGCCATCGGCTGACCCGGGCCATTGACAGCGAGACCGAGACGGGGTCGCGAGACCGAGGTTCTCATCGTCGGTCTCGCGACGCCGGTTCGGTCTCGCGGACCCGGCCCCTGACTCGGCCCGGGCCCCGTCCTGGGGCTGGCGGCGCCGACCTGGATCAGATCCGCTCGAGCAGTGCGCGCAGCCGCGCCCACGCCCAGTCCGGATTCCGCTGCTCCGCCCGGCGCAGGCCGGCCTCGCCGCGCCGGATCCTGTCCGCCGGATCCGCGATGAGTTCGCGCAGTGCGGCGGCGAGCGCGTCGGGGTCGTTCGGCGGCACGAGCACGGCCACGTCTCCGACCACGCTCGGGATGCCGCCCGTGCGGGAGGCGATGATCGGCAGGCCGCTCGCCATGCCCTCGCCCAGGATCAGCCCGCTGGGCTCGGCCCAGACCGAGGGCACGACGAGCACGTCGGCGTCGCGATAGAGGGCAGGGAGGGCGTCCCTGTCGGCGAACGGCAGGAAGGTCGCGGTGGCACGGCTCGCGAGGGCGAGGTCGCGCACCTCCTGCTCGTAGGGGGTGGCGGGCGCATTCGGGTCGAACTCGTGGCTGCCCACGAACACGAACTCGGCCTCGTCCGGTCCGAAAGCCCTGGCCGCCCTGGCCAGCACGTCGGGACCCTTCGACGGGATCATCCGCCCGACGTACAGCACGCGGACGGGACGGGACCCGGTGGCCCGTTGCGAGGCAGGGGAGAACCGGGAAGTGTCCACCGGGTTCTCCACGACCGCCACCTTCGATCGCTGCGCGCGCGGCAGCAGCGCGCTGGTCTCGTCCGCCAGAGCGTCGCTCACGCAGATGACCGCCGCCGCCTCTCCGACGATGCGGTCCGCCTCGCGGGGACCGTAGGTGCGGAACAGCTGGTTGTGCGCATAGATCGACACGCGGTGGCCGCTGCCGCGCAGCAGCCGGGGCAGGATCGGCGCGTTGTGCGCGAGCACATCGGCCTCCGGCAGCGCGCGCACCGCATCCGCGAGCGGGGTGAACCATTGCGCGACCCGCGGACGGAGCAGGCCGAGGCGCCCTGCCGCGGCATCGAGGTAGTGGCCGTTGCGCGTCACGCCGGGCGCGCGGTCGTACTCGATCAGGTCGACGCCGTCATACCGCGGGGACATGGTGGTGCGGTCCAGGATCACGCCATGACGGGCGTCGCCCGCACGCACGGCGGCATCCGCGAGCAGATGCACCACCGTCGGAACCGCGGATCCGGTGCGGGGGGAGAAGTGGTCGCCCGGCGTGATGGCGTGGATGACGCGACGCTCGCCCATGGGGCCAGCTTAGGGCGGCGGGACGCCGGGCCCGTCGAAGCGGGCGGAGCGACCGGTGCGGCGTCTTGCAAGTGCAGGGAATTCCCAGGTCGAAGCTGGAATCCACTTGTCGACAACTCTAGAACATATCTTCGATCCCTGGTAGGATCGGAGCATGACCAGCACCCTTGATCCGCTCCTGGAAGCCACTCGGCTTCTGGTGGAGGCGTGGGGTGATGCGCGGTCTGGCGGGGATCTGTCGCGCGCGCAGCTGGTGGCAGTGAACGACGTGCTGGGGTTGCTGCACCGTTCCTCAGGAGCGGTGCATGCAGAGGTCGCGGCGGCGATCGCGTACGAGTCGCGGCGAGAGTTGGGGCCGGAGTCTTTGGCGAAGCAGCAGGGCTACCGGAACACGGCCCAACTGATCGCGACGACCACCGGGACGTCGACGGGGGACGCGACCCGGCTGGTCAAGGTCGGGGAGGCCACCGCGCCGCGCTCGAACCTGATCGGGGAGCCGCTGCCGGCGAAGTTCCCCGCACTGCGGGAGGCGCTGGCCGTGGGCCGGATCGGCGCGGCGGTGGCGGATCTGCTGGTCACGTTCCTGGACCGGATGATCGTGAAAGTCGGCCGTGGGGCCGTCGCGCAGGCGGAGGAGTTCCTGGTCGGCAAGGCGCCCGGGTTGTCGTTGGACGAGGTCCGGCGGATGGTGACCCGGTTGGAGGCGCATCTGGATCCGGATGGGGTCGCCCCGCGGGAGGACGAGTTGCGGTCGCGGGCGTCGCTGTCGATGTTCGAGCGGGATGGGATGCTGCACGTGAACGCGGTGCTGGATCCGGGACGGGCGGCGGCGGTGAAGACGGCGATCGAGGGGTTCGTGTCTGCCGAGTTCGCCGCGAAACGTGAGGGCCGGGACCCGGCCGCCCCGGATGCGGATCGGCGCAGCGTGGTGCAGGTCCAGGCCGACGCTCTCGTCCATTTCGCCGAACATGCCCTCACCTGTCAGCGGAACAAGACGTTGAACGGGGCGACCGTGATCGTCCGCGTCAACGCGACCGACCTGGAGCACGGCAGCGGGTTCGGGCTGATCGACGGGATCGAACAGTCGGTCAGCATCGACACCGTCCGCCGCATGGCAGGCGGGGGCGGCATGACCAGCTGGGTGTGCGGGGACAACGGGGAGGTCTTGAACTGGGGACGCGACCGGCGCCTTTTCACCCGCGCCCAACGCCACGCCCTTACCGAACGCGACGGGGGGTGCGCGTTCTGCGGACTCCCACCCGGAATGACCAAAGCCCACCACATCGACTGGTGGAAACGCGACCACGGCAAAACAGACCTGTCCAACGGTGTGCTGCTCTGCGAGACCTGCCACCACCTCATCCACGACAACGGCTGGAACATCCGTGTCGACGGCACCGGCATCCGCGCGAGAGTCTGGTTCCTGCCCCCACCCGGCACCGGATCCCCACCGCGCCTCGGCGGCAGAGCGCGCACCGAACACATCGCGTGAGCAGCCGCGAGAGCGCGCGTTTCGTCTCGGTCGCGCTGCGCGCGTCCTCGCTCGACGACCCGAGGTGACGACGGGGCGGGCGCCCGCTGCGCTCGCTCGATGCGGGCTGGGGGAGGAGACGGGGCGTCCCCAGGAACGCGTCTTCGACGCAGAGGGAGTTCAGAGCGGGGAGTGCACGCCCAGCGCCGGGATCAGCTCGACTAGCCGGCGCGCGTAGCGGTCGGTGCCGTACCGGGTGCGCGCCCATTCGGTCACCTCGGAATCCGATGCGGAGGCGCCTCCGAGTGCGGTGACCACTGCGGCGGCGAACTCGCGCGGATCGTCCGTCACGGGGAACGGGTGCCGGCCGTCGTCGTCGGTGATCCCCTCCGCACCGACCGTGGTGGCGATGACGGGGAGCCCGCGCAGCAGCGCGTCGATCGTCTTGAACTTCACGCCTGCCCCCGAGTGCAGCGGGACGAGCGCGGCCGAGGCCGTGTCATAGACCTCGTCGAGGTCGTCGACATAGCCCGTGACGGTCACTCCGGAGATCAGCGCTGCACGGTGGTACAGCGACTCCGGAGGGTGGACGCCGACGAGCATCAGCGCAGCCTCGGGCAGGGCCGCGCACACCGAGGGCCACACCTCGTCCAGCAGCCACACGGCCGCCTCCACGTTCTCGCGCCGGTCGAAGGCCGCGACGAACACGGCGGGTCCTCTGCCCGGCATGGCCGATCCGACCGGCATGGCCTCTCCGCCTGACACGGCCTCTCCGCCCGACGTGGCCGCTCCGCCCGACAGTGCCTCTCCGCCTGACAGGGCCGCTCCACCCGGTGCGGGATCGGGATGCTCGGCCGGATCCCACAGCGGCGGATCGAGTGCGACCACACGCGGGCGCCGGCTGGCGCGACGCACTTGCCGGGCGTCCTTGTCGCTCAGCACGATCACGACATCGGCGCTTCGGAACGACGAGGGCTGCGTCACGGCGACCACGAGCGCGCGCCATCCTCGCCACACGACCTTGGTGGTGGCGCTCTGCGCCCGGGCGGATCGCAGCCACCGGAGCTCCCGCTGCAGCGGCACATCGTGCGCGACCAGCGCGGTCGGTCGCCGTCCCGCCGCGCCCCGCAGGAGGAACGCCGTCTCCTCCCACTGCGCCTCGACGAACTCCGCATGCCGAAGGGCCTCGCGCACGGCGGGGCTGCGTCGCAGCGCGCTGCGCCTGCTGGGTGCGAGCCAGTGCGGCAGCAGGAGCGCCGCGAGACGATCGAGGGCACGCAGACCGCGGGAGTCGTCACCCGCGACCAGGATCACACGGCCGGGATCCTGCGTGCGCGCGAGGCCGATCCGGTTGAGCTCGGTGTCGGGGGCGACGACGGTGACCTCGTGGCCGAGGGTACTCAGAGCGCCGAGATGCCGACGGTAGTACTCCCCGCCGGCGTGCGGAATGCCCGGATAGGGCACAACGAGGGAGAAGCTGACGATCCTCATGCCCGAGGGCCGGATCCGTCGTGCGACGACGGGGTCGGGTGAACCACGACACAGGTATATCACCGCGCGGTCACAGGCAATAGCATCGCGGCGGAGGACGCATGCCGATCACAGAAGGGGCCCGGACGGTGCCCGCCGTCGCAGCCGCGCGGCGCGAATCGCGGCTCAGACGCGGCCTGTACGCGCGCGCTCGGCAGGCGCTCCTCTCCGACGCCGGGCTGCGCCTCGTGCACGCCGTGGAGCGGATGCGCGTGCTGGCGCATCCGCGGCGCCTTCCCCTCCGCCGTGGCTCCGACCAGCGGGAGCAGGATCGGGATCGGGATGCGGTGATGCTCCCCGCGGGCGGCGGCAACATCGGCGATCAGGCGATGTTCGAGGCGTATCTCGCGAACACCCCGGGCGATGTCGTGGCCGTGATGCGCGACGCCGACGCCTACGTCATCCCGGAGGAGGACCGCGCCCGGGTGCGGGTGCTGCACGCGCCGCTGCTGAGCGGCGGGACCCTGCGCGGACGCTGGGGCGAGGTGTGCGCGCTCGCCGACCAGCTCCGAGCCGCGCGATCGTTCGCCGTGATCGGCGCCGACATCATGGACGGCGGGTACAACCGCGCAGAGGCGGTGACCCGCGCCGAGATGCTCCGGCTGGCGCGGCGGCTCGGCGCCGACGCTCGGCTGCTGGGCTTCAGCTGGGGTCAGAAGGTCGACTCCGCCGCGTCCGCAGCGCTGGCGCGGGCGGCACGAGAGGCGCGGCTGTTCGTGCGGGATCCGATCTCGGCCGAGCGGCTGGACCGCGCGGGGATCGCCGCGGTCGAGGCCGCCGACCTGGTGTTCGCGGCCGATGGCGAGCGGGAGCCGGCGGACGTCTCGGCCTGGCTGGCGCAGCTTCCGGATCCGGTCGTCATCGTCAACCTCAGTGGCCTCATCGAACGCAGGACCGACCTCGTGCCCGAGTTCGTTGCGCTCATCGATCGGCTGACGGCGGAGGGCATGCGCGTGGTGCTGCTGCCGCACTGCCTGCGCGACGCGGACGACGACCTCGCCGTGTGCCGGCGCGCGGGGGAGGCGGCGGCTCGCGCGGACCGGGTGCTGCTCGTCGAACGGGCGCTGCGCCCCGCCGAGGTGCGGTGGCTCACGGCGCGGGCGGATGCGGTCGTCACCGGCCGTATGCACCTGTCGATCCTCGCCCTCGGGCAGGGCACGCCCGTCGTCGTGCTGCGCACCCGGGGCAAGGTGGAGGGCCTCGCGCGGATGTTCGGCCTGGAGGAGTACACCCTCGACCCCGCGCCGGGCATCGGCGACGAGGCCGGAACAGCGCTCGCAGACTTGTTCGCCGACACGACCCTGCGCGAACGGATCGGTGCGCGGCTGCCGCATGTGCGCGCTCTCGCGCAGCGGCAGTTCGCTCCGGACGAGCGGCCGAGCGCCGCGGCCGTCTGAGCGGAGGCGCTCAGGCTCGGGCTCGGATCACTCCAGCCGGCCGAGCTGGACCAGGCGCGCGAACTCCGGATCCTGTTCCCGCACCTGGTCGAAGGTGCCCTGTGCGGCGATGCCGCCGTCGCGCAGATGCACCAGGTGATCGACGGCCCGGACGGTCGAGAGCCGGTGCGCGACGATGATGATGGTCATCGTGCCCTGCAGGGACTGCAGCGTCTGCGCTATCTCGTGCTCGGTGGCGTTGTCGAGCGCGCTGGTCGCCTCGTCGAGCACGAGTACCCGAGGGCGCAGGTACAGGGCGCGCGCGAGGCCGACGCGCTGACGCTGACCCCCGGAGAGACGGGTGCCACGCTCCCCGACGATCGTGTCGATGCCGTCGGGCAGATCCGTGACGAGGTCGCTGAGCTGCGCTTGCGCGAGAGCGGTGTGCACGCGATCCCGGTCGATGTCGGCGGGGTCGACTCCGAAGGCGACATTGCGCGCGATCGTGCCGCTGAGCAGGTACACGTCCTGGGGCACGACGCCGATCTCCGAGTACCACGTCGCCGGATCATCCGAGATGCTCCGCCCGCCGCAGCGGACGACGCCGGACGTGGGGGAGAACAGGCCGAGGATCAGATCGACCACGGTGGTCTTGCCGGCGCCGCTGCCCCCGGTGAACGCCACCGTGCGGTTCTCGCCGATGGTGAGCGAGAGCCCGTCCAGCACCGTCACGTCCGAGTCGGGATACCGGAAGGTGACGTCGTCGAGCACGATGTCGCCGCGGTACGGCTCGTCGCTGCGCGGCTTCTCGTCGTACAGGTCGGCCGGATCCAGCTCGGCCAGCGCGTCGACCATGATGTTCAGGCCCACGCCGCCGACCCGCGTCGTCGCGAGGTTCGCGGAGACCCGGGTGAGGGTGGGCAGCGCGCGCAGCGCCGCGGTCGCGAACAGTCCCAGCACCGGGATCACCTGTGCGGCGGATCCGACGGCGAACATGAGGATCGAGATGCCCACGATCGCGATGATGAACGCGATCTCGAGGATGTGGCGCGGCACGTCGCTCATGAAGCTCAGCTCACGACCGGCCCGGGCGCTGCGCAACCGCGACTCGCGGAAGTCGTTGACGAACGCCGAGCCGCGGGAGCTCAGCCGGGTCTCGCGGAAGCCCTCCAGCCCTGGCATGAGCGCCTGCCAGGCCTCGAGGCCGGATTGGGCGATCGTCTCGCCGATCCGCAGCTGGCGCCGGCGCAGGGCGAACTGCACGCCGCCCACGATGCCGCCGAACAGCACGATGGTGAACACCGTGGCACCGGGTGCCGCGAGCGCGAGCACCGCCATGATCGCGACCAGGACGAGCACGTCCGAGCACATCGTGACCACGGCCATCAGCACGCTCGCCGCCTGATTGGTCGCATCGTTGATGTTGCGGTAGACGACGCTCAGCGTGCGCGCCCGATGCGCGGCGTAGGGCGCCTGCACGTACCGGTTCATCAGCTCCGTCGCGGCGAGGGCGGTGATCCGCGTCGTGCGGCCCAGCAGCCACCACCGGAACAGCAGCGATCCGGCGGTCTTGATCAGGAAGACGAGCGCAATGAAGCCGCCGACGAGCGGGATCAGCACGGACAGCTGCGAGCTTCCGGCTGTCGCAGCGACCCACTCGAGCACGGGGCCCTGAGGGGATCCCGTGGTGATGAGATTCATGAGCGGCAGCATCGCGGCGACGCCCGCCATGTCGAGCAGGGCCAGAACGACCGAGGCGGCCACGGTGGTCAGGATCCACTGGCGCGGACGGGCGCCCGTGACACGGAGCAGGGTGCCGAGCTGCGGCAGCAGCGCCCGCGGCGTCGTCCTGCGGGCTGAATCCCGTGCCATCGCGCGTGTCCTCCCGCGAAATCATTGCGAACCCCGTATCGGAATATTGGCTCATACGCTAACATCGCTCTTGTCCGCGTTATGCCGTCATCTGGGGTCGCATAACGCATTGCATTCGACTGGGGAACTGCATATGTCTGAGAACGAACCGTCGGTAGGCATCAGCCGCCGCACTGTGACCAAAGCAATGGCGTGGGCCATGCCCGCCGTAGCTGTCGCCGCGACCGTGCCGTTCGCGGCCGCGAGCGCCTGCAACGATTTCAACCCCGAGAATCCGTGTCCGATCACGCTGGCCGGCACGGGCTGCAAGCTCCCGGGTAACTCCAACTCCCTCTACAAGGGCTACGCGTTCAAGCTCACGATCGCCAACCCGACGGGCGCGCAGATCACGATCAACGTGACCTCCGCGACGCTGGACGGCAGCAGCCTGGGCGGGGTCCGGGTGGTGAACCTCAACGACGGTTCCAGCCAGGCCAACCCGTTCACGGTTCCGGCGCACACGACCTACACCGCTGCGTTGCTGACGGTGAACGCGCCGAACAGCTCGAACGGCGCGCTGAGCATCACGTACACCGTCAACGGCGGCGCGCCCATGGTGGCGAACGCGACCATCCCGTCGGCCCCGCCGATCCAGGGCGCGTCGTGCTCGACCTTCAACTCGACCGAGAAGGGCTACATCGCGGCACAGTGATGTCCGGTGCACTCGTATGAAGGCCCTGCTTCGGCGGGGCCTTCTTCGCATCCCGGATCCGCCGCCCGCTGGATAGCATCGCACCATGCCCGTTCCGTTCGCCGTGACACTGCCGCTGCTGCTCGCGGGAGTGCTGCTCGTGAGCGCCGGGGCGAAGCTGCGCTCGCCCGGCGACCCGCGGGAGTGGGAGGCGCTCGGCGTGCCCCGGCCGCTGCGGCGTGCGGCGCTGCTGCGGCTGCACCCGTGGGCCGAGGGCGCTCTCGGCATCGCCGTGGCGGCACTCGGTGGCTGGCTCGGCGCTCTCGCGGGCACCGTCGCCGCGGCCCTGATGCTCGCCTACATGGTGCTGGTCGCACGGGCCGCGGCCCGCGGGGGAGCATCGTGCACCTGCTTCGGGGTACCCGCGCCGGTCACCGGTGCGACGGTGGTGCGGAACATCTGGCTGACGGCCCTCGCAGTCGGCGCCGCGCTCGGCGCGGCCGGCACCCCGCTCCTGGGTGGCGCGCTCGCGGCGGGGATCGCGCACCTGCCGTGGCTGCTGGCGGCGCTGATCGCCGTCGTCACCACCGCGCTCGTGCTGTGGCGGGCGCCCGCGCGCCCGTCGGCGACGACACCCGGGGTGCCGGTGGTTCCCGGATCCGCGGCGGGCGCGGACGGTGGCCCCTCCGACGCTCCGGGCGGATCCCCGCGCGGTGATGAGCTCGAGTACGCGCGTCGCCGCACGCCGTCGGTGCCGGTGACGCTCGCGGACGGCACCGAGGTGAATCTGCGTGAGCTCGCCGCGAGGAAGCCGATGCTGCTGCTCGCGCTGTCGTCGATGTGCGAACCGTGCGAGACGATCCGGGAGCGGCGGGCGCACTACCGCGCGTTGCTGCCCGAGGTCGACGTGCGGCTGCTGCTGGTGGAGCCGACGTCGAGCCGCTGGGCCGAACGCGAGGAGCCGCAATCGCTGCACGACCGCGGTGACTACGTCGCCGGATCGATCGAGGAATGGGCCACACCGTCCGCCGTGCTGCTCGGCGCCGACGGCCTGCTCGCGGGCGGCCCGGTCACCGGCGACCTTGCCGTCGAGGCCTTCATCGGCGACGTGTACGAGGCCTTGCACGGGGAGCGGCCGCCGACGGACCCGCAGCCGGACGCCGCGACCGCGAGTTGAGGGCGGCTGACGTCGACCGGGGTTGCGCGCGGGTCAGAGCTGGAGCATCACGCGGTCGCCGACCGCGGCGATCTGGACGCCGGTCCAGCCGCACAGCACCAGCAGCACCAGCACGAGCAGCGCGCACAGGATCCAGTCCCCGCGACGGCGGCGGATCCACAGCGTCGCGGACCCGAACGCCAGAGCAGCCAGGGGCAGCGCGCCGTACGCGGTGCGGAACGCGACGTGCCAGCCGAGCCCGACCTGCAGGAGCCAGGCGGCGACGCTCGCGACGCCGGTGACGAGGAGCACCGCGAGCGGAACCCCCCGGGCGCGCTCGCGGGCGACCGTGAGCAGCGCGACGGCACCGACGACGAGCACGGCTCCCACCAGCACCGCGAGCACATCGACCCAGCCGGGGGCGGCGAACACGTTGCGGAGGTACTCGTCCGGCAGCGTCAGGTAGGTGAGCGCCTCGCGGGCGAGTGCGAACGGGGTGGTCCCACCCGACTGGAAGTGGTAGCCTGCGGCGTCCACGCCCGCCTGCCCGGTGAGATCGCCGTAGAGCGCGAGATTGCGCAGCACCCACCAGGTGCAGCCCGCCGCGATGACGATCGCCGCTGCCAGCGACTCGCGCCAGCGGCGGCGCGCGAGCAGCACGATGAGCAGTCCGCCCACCAGAGGGGCGACGGTGATCTTCACCATGATCGCGACGGCGCCGAGCGCGCCGAGCACCAGTCCGCGCCCCCACGGTCTCGCGCCGGGACCGCCGAGCGCGACGAGGACGGCCGCGAACCCGGCCACGAGCGACCAGGTGTCGTTCTGCACCGAGGCCGACATCACGATCAGCATCGGATTCAGAGCCACGAACGCCGTCCCGCTCACGACGGCTGCGGCCTGCCCGGGAATCGTGCGGAGCAGGATCCGAGCGACCAGCCAGGTCAGAAGCACGGCGCCCAGCACGCCGAACAGTCGCACGCCGAGGAAGCCGGCCTCGCCGGTTCCGAGCAGGCGGATGATCCCGGCGGCGGCGAGGTAGAACACCGGCGCCTGCTGACCTTCGTAGGTCACGCCGGGATCGCCGAGCACGGGCAGGGTGCCGTGCGCGGCGACCCAGACGGCGTTCGCCCAGTGGGCGGTCTCGTCGTAGGGCAGGCCCGCGGGCACGGCGAACGCGGCGATCGTGCCGAGGGCCGCGGTCGCCACGCAGAGGGCGACGGTGAGGACGCCGCTCTGCGCATCGCTGCCGTGCCGGAGCCTCGGCGACCGCGTGCGCGCCACGTCCCGTGCGGCGGGGACCGGGCCCGAGGCGCTCATGATCCCGCCGCCGCGGCGAGCACGGCCTGCATCTCGGCGACGCGCAGGGACCAGTCGGCGGAGAGCGCCGGATCCGGATCCGCCCCCGTCGTCCGCGGTGCCGGGACGGTCGGCGACGGGTCGATGGCCTCGGCCAGCGCCTTCCGCACGGCGTCGGGGAAGTCCTCGGTCGTCGCGATCCGGATCAGCGGGTCGTCGGCGTCGCGGAAGCCCGCCACCGGCGTCGACACGACCGGGCGCCCCACGGCCCGGTACTCGTAGAGCTTGAGCGGATCCAGACTCTCGGTGAAGTCGGTCACGACGTGCGGCACGAGCAGCGCATCCGCGTGCTGCAGATAGCCGATGACCGCCTCGCGTCGGCGCGCACCGAGCACGATCGCGCCCGCGTCGCGCAGCCGGGCGGTGTCGGCCTCGTCGAGCGCATTCGGCCCCACCAGCACGACCGTCCCGCTGGTGCCGGCGTTCGCGGTGCTCCCGCCCGTGGTGCCGGTGCTCCCCGCGGTGCCGATGCTCCTTGGGCCGCCCCAGGCGCTCCCCGGGTCGCCGGCGCCGCCGGTCCGGTTGCCCGCGCCCAATTCCGCCGCGGTCCGCACGCACAGCGCCACGTCGAGGCGGTCTCGGTGCAGGGTGCCGAGGTAGAGCGCGACCGGACCGGGGGGCAGGTCTGCCGGACGCGGCTGCGGAGTGCGGTAGGCGTCGACGTCGACGCCGTTGCGCACCACCGCGATGTCCGGGCGCTGCGGACTCTTGCGCCGCGCCAGTTCGGGCGAGCAGGCCACCACGGCGGCCGCATGCCCGAGCAGCCACGCCTCGCCCTCCGCGACGCGGTGCATCTCCGCCGCGGGCCGGTCGGCGGCCAGCCAGTCGTCGGTGAGGTCGTAGAGCGCCCTCCAGCCGGTGCGCCGGGCGAGCCCGGCCATGCGCGGGTCGTTGACCCACAGCAGCGGATCCGTCATGCCCAGCCGCGCCGCGGCGCGGGTGATGGTGTGTTCGATCCGCTCGTCCGCCCCCGGGTCCATCCGACGCGGCAGCCATTTCACGGGACGGATCGTGTGCAGCCGCTCGGCCACCGCGCGCACGCCATGGCCGAACTCCGGCCGGGCGCGCCGCCGGAGGGCGTGCAGGGGGTCGTCCGGAGGCTCGACGAACAGCACGCGGAGGGCAGGATCCTCCCGCAGCAGGCCCGAGACCAGGTGCTGATTGCGTCGCCACACCTCGTCCCAGCGCTCGAGCGAGAGCACGACCAGGTCGCTCATCGCCGCGCCTCGCCTTCGCGTGCGCCGCGCGGCGCGGCGTGGCGGGCGATCGCCTCGCGGTACACGGCATCCGTCCCTGCGGCCTGGGCCTCGAGCGAGAACCCGGCACGCTGGCGCTGCTGCGCGGCGGTCGCGAGCCGGGCCCGTGCCTCCGGATCCGCGGCGAGCAGACGCAGGCGCGTTCCCGCGACCTCCGCGTCGCCGGGCGGGAAGAGAGCATCGGGCTCCAGCCCGTCGAGCAGATCGAGGTGCCCTCCCGCTCCGGCGGCGACGGCGGGGAGGCCCGCCTGCATCGCCTCCAGGACGGTCAGCCCCAGACCCTCGCGCGGACAGGGGGCGAGGAGGAGCCCCGCCTGCGCCAGCAGCGCGGCGATATCGGACCGGTACCCGAGGAACCGGGTGCTGCCGCCGAGACTGAGCCGGGCGACCTGGGCTTCGAGCTCCTCGCGTCGTGCACCTTCGCCGGCGATCCACAGCCGCCAGCCGTCGGCGGCGAGGCCGGATGCGGCGAAGGCGTCGATCGCCACGTCCGTGGCCTTCTCCGCCTCGAGGCGCTGCGCGACGAGCACGATGCGCTCCCGTGGACGCGATGCGGTCGGCTCCGATGGAGGCAGACCCGAGTGCACGACCGTCGAGGTCACGCCGATCTCTGCCGCCACCGCGCGGCTGATCGCGATCTCCGCATCGACCACACGGGCGGCGACCGTGTTCATGTGCACCGTGGCATGGCGGCGCCGCGGCTGCGCGAAGTGCCGGGTCGCCACGACGGCGGGCCTGCGGCCGCGCCCGAAGGCGAGCGCGGCGGCGGCCTCGGCGGCCGTCATGTGCACGTTGACCACATCGGCGTCGCCTCGCACCGCTCGCAGCGCGCGGCGCACCCCGAGATTGCCGCGCGCGGGGACGAACCCGACGCCGGAGCCGGCGAGCGCCGCCGACATGCGCGCCGGGTCGCCGCCGATCACGCGCACCCGTGCGCCGGCGGCCTGCTGGGCGGCGGCGAGGCGCACGATGAAGCGCTCCACCCCGGCGAACCCGTCCGAGCTGACCGCGTGCACGATGTCGAGGGGCCGGGCGTCACGGCCGTCGGCGGGCTCGGGGTCCGGCTCGGGAGTGTGCTGACCGCGAGACCGAACCTCCGTCGCGAGACCGACGTTTTCATCGTGGGTTTCGCGACGCAACTTCGGTTTCGCGGGCGAGGGAGGCGTCGGATCCGCCGCGTCCGGGCGCACGGATGCCAACAGGGCGAGGTAGCGGTGCGCGATCCTGTCCCAGCCGAGGTGCTCCACGCTGCGCCGGCATGCCTCCCGCCAGTCCGCGACGTCGGTGGCCGCGACCTGCTCGAGCCGGGCGGCGATGCCCTTCGGATCCGGATCCACCAGGTAGCCGTTCACGCCGTCCTCGACGAGGTCGACGGCGCACCCCTGCCGTGTCGCGATCACGGGCAGGCCCGAGGCCAGCGCCTCGGAGATCACCATGCCGTAGGGCTCGTAGAGCGTCGGGAAGACGAACATGTCCGCTGCGGCGAACACCGCGGACAGGTCGGTCTTCACCCCGGCGAAGTGCACGCGGTCGGCGACCCCCGCCCGCTCGGCGCGGCGCAGCATCAGCGGAACGGTCTCGGAGTCCCCGCCGACCACCAGCAGCATCACGGTCGGCGCGTGCACGAGGGCGTCGATCGCGAGCGGCACTCCCTTCCAGCGCAGCTCGTGCCCGACGAAGAGGGCGATCCGGTGCTCGTCGTCCAGCCCGAGCGCGGCACGGGCCGCTGTGCGTTCGGCGACGGTGGGAGGCCGGAACCGCTCGAGGTCCACGCCGTTGGGGATCACCTGCACCGGAGGGGTCGCCACTCCGTAGCAGCGCTCCAGCTCGGCGACCTCGGCCGAGGTGAGCGCGACGATCGCGCGATGCGTGCGGCCGCGATAGCGGATCCGGTCCACGACGTAGGCGAACGGCACCATCGGATTGCGCAGCACCCGCCACAGCGCCCGTCCGCGGGCGCGCACCGCCGCGATCGTGATCACGTGATTCACGAAGACGTCGCCCGCGAGCACCATGCCGTGGCACAGGGCGACCGCGTCCGGCCGCTCGGCGAGGTAGCGCCGGGCGCGGGCGCTGCCCCGAACGACGAGGCGGAACTGCGTGCCGATCATCGACAGCCGGCGCTGCCAGGCGGCCCGTTGGGTGCGTGGGGGCACGCGCACGAGCTGCGGCGCGGTGAGGGATTCCACGGTGTGCCCGGCGGCGCGGAACGCTCGCTCGAGCTCCCACGCGACACCCGAGATGCCGGCGCCGGGTGCGACGCTCGGTGCGATCTGCACGATCCTCATCACGGTCCGATCCCCTACGCAGCCCATCGGCGCGCGGACCCCGGCGCGCCGCTGACTCAGCGTAGCGTGCGCGTCACGCCGGCAGGGCGCGGTGT
>NZ_JAJTTF010000011.1 GCF_021341785.1 Microbacterium sp. Au-Mic1 | reverse complement strand
GCCGGGGGCGATCGCGCCGGTCGCGGCATACACCTTCGACGCCGACAACGGGTCGACCGTGAAGGACGTCTCGGGCAACGGCAACGACGCGCGCTGGGTCGGATCCCCGGGCTACCGACCCGGCGTCTCCGGATCCGCGGCGACCATCGGGCTCGGCACGAATTACGTGAAGCTGCCCCTGGTCGCCGGGAAGACCGACGCATCAGGGAGCTTCTCCTACGAGTTCTGGATGTCGGAGCAGAGCCGCACCTCCTACGGCACGCTGATGAGCAACCAGGACTTCGCGTCGTGCAACAACGCGGGCCTCACGCTCTACAACCAGACCACCCAAGGCGTGCTGCAGGCGTGCTGGGGCACCACGGCGGGCGGCACGAAGCGCTACATCAACGGCGCCTCCCCGAACATCGCCGGATCCTGGCACCACGTGGCCGTCACGGTCGACCGCACGACGAACGTGATCATCGTGTACACCGACGGCGTCGAGACGAAACGCTCGGCGGCCGGCGAGGTGACCGCGTCCACGAACCTGAAGAGCGGTCTCGCGTTCAACATCGGCGGGTTCAGCGGCAGCGAGAAGGACGTCAGCGACGGCTACACGAACGCCGCGATCGACGACCTCCGGTTCTACGACGCGGTGCTGCCGTCCGCACAGGTCGCCGATGACTACGCGACGCTCAAGCCCGACTCCGGCACCTACACGGTCGCCTTCGACGGCAACGGCGCCACCTCCGGCGACATGGCGGCGCAGACGTTCACGATCGGCACGGCATCCACGCTCGCGGCCAACGGCTTCGTCCGACCCGGCTACCAGTTCCAGGGATGGGCGCTGAGCCCGAAGGGTCAGGTCGTCTACGCCGACGCCCAGTCGGCCGCCGACCTCACGGTCCGCGCGAACACGACGGTGACGCTCTCCGCGATCTGGAGCCGGCTGCGGGCACCGGGCGACGCGGTCGCCCCGTTCGCCTCCTACGACTTCGAGACCGCGGACGGCACCGCGATCCCCGACTCCTCCGGACGCGGCAACGACGCGACCTGGTCGGGTTCGCCGTCCTATGTCGCCGGCACCACGGGCAAGGCGGCGTACGTCAACGCGCCGGACGGCAGCACGCGCGGTGTGAACTTCTTCTCGCTCCCGCTCGTCCCCGGCCACACGGACGGATCCGGCAGCTTCTCGTACACGTTCTGGCTCAAGGAGGCTTCGTCGAGCTCGGACTCGCCGATCGTCTCGAACCAGGACTTCCGGCACTGCTACAACCGCGGGGTCACGCTCTACAACACGGCGGGCAGCCCCGGCATCCTCCGCGGATGCTTCGGTCAGAACGGGACGTCGACGACGCAGAACTACCTCGCCGACGCGAGCCGCACGTCCGTGATCGGATCCTGGCACCACGTGGCCGTGGTCGTCGACCGCTCCGCGAGCACGATGACGACGTTCGTCGACGGCGAGCAGACCGCGCAGAGCACCAGCCTCGGCTCCGGCTTCTCCCTGGTCAGCGGCTACCCGTTCCGGGTCGGCGCGGAGGGCTCGCTGCTCGACGACGGCGACGGCTTCATCAACGCCGCGATCGACACGTTCGATTTCTACGACCGGGCGATCTCCGCCGCGCAGGTCCAGAACGACTACATGGCCACGCACTCCGGTGACGTCGTGACGGACGGATCCACTCTCGCCCGCGGTTTCGTGTCCGGCGTGCTGCGCGCGCCCTCGGTGCGCACGGGTGGTGCGGTCTCGCAGACCGTCGCCGGGCTGTGGAACGGCGGATCCGTGACGTCGTACACGAAGGTCGAGGGCGACGCCTGGCTGAACGTCGACGCGCAGGGCGTCGTGTCCGGGACCGCTCCTGCGAGTGCGCCCGCGGATCCCGGCTACCTCACGGTCGAGGCGACGGACGGCACGACCACGGCCCGCATCGAGGTCGAGGTCCCCGTGCTCGCGGCCGATGCGGCGGCGCCGTTCGACGCGGTCACCTGGAACCTCTGGGATGCGGGCGGCCATGTCAACGACGCGACGCTGAAGAACCTCGCCGTGATCGCCGAGAACGGTTTCGACGTGATCGGCGTGCAGCAGGACGGCGGCACTGCCGCGACCGCTCTCGCGAAGGCCCTCGGCTGGAACGCTCTCGAAGGGCCGGGTGGCGTGGGGCTGATCTCGCCGCACCCGCTCAGCGCGCGCACCGTCGTCGGTGAGCAGCCGGGTCTGGGCGCGACGGTGGACGTGCTCGGTCGCCCGGTGCGGGTGTGGACGATGGGGCTGGACCGCACCGGCTACGGCCCCGAGGCCGCGTGCCTCGACGGGGTGACCGACCCGGCGGCTCTCGTCGCGGCGGAACGGGGCAGCACCCGCTACGCGCAGGTCGACGCCCTCGCGGCGGCGATCACGACGGAGACGTCCGCGCCGACACCGGTCGTCGTCCTCTCGGATCTGGAATCGCCGTCGGGCGCCGATTGGACCGCCGCGACCGCCGCCGCGCACTGCGGCATCGGCGCGGTGGACTGGCCCGTGCCCGCACGCCTCGCGCAGGCCGGTCTGGCCGACGCCTACCGCACCGCCAATCCGGATCCGGCTTCCGACCCGGGCGAGACCTGGTCGCCGCTCGTCGTGAAGGCACCGTCGGGCGCCGATGAGCCGCAGGACCGCATCGACACCGTGCACTACGCCGGATCGGCGCTGCAGGTACTCGGCGCGAACACGGTCGTGGCGGGCTGGCCGTCGCCGACCGCCGTGCTCCGCAACGCCTGGGCGAGCAATCACCGCGCTGTGGTGGCCTCGTTCTCGCTCGGCAAGGGTGCTCCGGATCCGTCGTCGCTGCCCGCAGTGGTCGCGAGCGCGGCGGGGCGCACGGTAACGCTGCACACGGTCCCGGCGGCGTCGGCCGGCGGCATCGAGTACCGCGTCGACGGCGGCGCCTGGCAGGCGTATTCCACGCCGTTCGCCGTGCCGGGCACGGCAGCCGCGCTCGTCGAGTGCCGGGCGACCGATCAGGGCGTGAACGGGCCGATCTCGGGTCTCACGCTCGCGGCGACCGGCGCCGACGCCGGGCGGGACGTGCAGCCCCTGGGCGCCGCGAAGACCGTCCTGCGTGGCGAGGCCATCACCGGTTTCGGTGCGAAGGTGGTCGACGCCTCCGGCAACGGCGTCTCCGGCGCCGACGTGGTGTTCACGATCTCGGGCGGCGCGTTCGCCGGGGGAGCGAGCACGGCAACCGTCTCGAGCAACGCCGCCGGCATCGCCGTCGCACCGGGTGCGACCGCCGCGACGGCCGGAACCGTGACGATCACCGCCGCGTTCCGCGACCGCACGACGACGCTGCCGCAGATCACGGTGGTGGACCCGGTCGCGACGCTGACGGCCGACGTGAAGGTCACGCCGGCCGTGGTCTCGGGCAAGGTCGTGCTCACGGTCGCGGTGACGAACACCGGGTCCACGGCGACCGACGTGAAGATCGCCACGAAGTACGGCACCAGGACGTATCCGGCGGTCGCGCCCGGCGCGACGGTGTCGTACGGGTTCAGCACGATGCTGGCCTCGATCCCCGCGGGTACCGCGACGGTCACCCTGACGAGCGGATCCGGCATGGCCACGATCCCGACGCCCTACCCGGCCGCGCGATGAGCACCGGCACCGGATCCCGCCCGCGGCGCACCCGACACCGCGGAGACACCCACGCAGGAGGCAGCACCATGACGACGCAGATCACGACGACGCCCGGAGGCGAGGGCATGGGGGGCGACCGCGGCTGGACCCGGCGACGCACCCTCGTCGCCGGCGCCTGGTCGGTGCCGGTCATCGCGGCGGCGGTCGCGCTGCCGCAGGCCTCGGCCTCGGCCGCGATCACGATCGACCTCCTCGGCGCCGTGGACGACGCGCAGACCTACCCGTTCTCGGCCGCGGGGGACACCGCACCGCTGATCTTCCAGGTCGCGGGCTCCGGCCCGATCCCGGCGGACGGCACGGCGGAGCTCGTGAACGCCGGCGGGATCGCGTCGTGGGACGAGTCCGTCCTCCTGCAGGGCGCTCTGGCCTCCGCCCCGATCGACACCGACGGCACCCTGATCCTGCCGATCGTGGCGCTCGCCGCGGGCACCTTCCCCGTGCTGGTGCACGTGGGACCGGTGACGCGGACGTTCGTGATCACCCTGGTGCAGGCGTGAGCCGCGCCGGCGCCGGGGCCGGCGGTGCGGCGGCGGTCGCTCTGCTCGCCCTGCTCGTGCCGGCCCTCCTCACCGGATGCGCCGCGGGCGCACCGGGCGCCGCGAGGCCCGCGACCTCGGCGTCCGCCGCGGCGGCACAGCGCGGTCCGGAGATCCGCGTCGTGTCGCCGGAGGGCGCGGTCCGCCTCGGCGACGAGGTGCGGCTCGTCGTGCAGGCCACGGTCGACGGCGTTCCGCTGAAGGATCGCGTCGCGACCTTCGAGGTGATCTCGGGGCCCGCGGCCTACCCGGGCGGGTTCGAGACGTCCTCCACCGACGCCGACGGCGTCGCCAGCTCACTCGGCCTGCAGGCACAGAACGCCGGCGAGGTCACCGTGCGTGTCGCGGTGGGCGAGGTCCGGACCGATCTCGTGCTGGATGTCGCCGGATCCTGAATCGATCCTCGAACAGAATTCCCCTGTTGTATACCAACCCCTAAATGGCATACCATTTTCGACGAAGTTGATCCGGTGCGCCCGTGGCCGCCCAGAGGGCGATCCGAGGCGCCTTCGTGCGCGCCGGAGCCGAGTCGAACCGGGATGCCCGGAGGAAGCGAGGGCCCCATGGTGGTCCGCACCAGCACGCCCGGCCACGGATCGATCTTCGTGGTCACCGAGAGTCACGGCGAGAGGATCGCCTTCGTCGATCTCAGGAGCCCGGACGCGCCGGTGCAGACCGAGACGGTCGTGGGAGCAGCCCCGTGGGCGGTCGCCGTGGACGAGGGGTCCCGCCGCGCCTACGTGAGCACGGCGGTGGGCCTGGCCGTGGTCGACCTCGACACCCGCGAGCGGCTCGCGCTGGTTCCGTATCTCGACCAGCCCTCCGTCATCGAGTACGGCGAGGAGCGCCCCGGCGGGACCGGCGTCGTGGTGACCCCGGACGGATCCGCGGTCTACGTCGCGATCACCCGCACAGGGCGGAACTCGGCCGTGGAGCGCTTCGACACGGCGGTCGGGGCGTTCACCGACTCGTTCGAGGTGGGGCTGCGGCCGTTCGACGTGCAGATCTCGCCCACCGGGGACGAGATGTACACGATCGACCACGACTCGTTCACGCTCAACACGATCAGCATCCCCGCCCACACCGTGACGAGCACCGAGATCGCCCCGTTCGGCACCGAGGGCGGCCTGATGTCGCACTACAAGCCGCACTACGCCGCCGTCGCCGAGGACGGCACCCTCTATCTGCCGTACCAGGGCCAAGGGCTCGTGGTCTACTCGCCGGCGACGCGCACCTATGAGACGCAGCCGATGACCGCCGACTCGCACCAGCACGGCGTGGGGCTGACCACCGACGGGCGTCTGCTGGTCGTCGGCGTGGGTGCCATCGGCGGGGCGACCCGGGGCCCGAGCCTGACGATCCGCGATCTCGGATCGGGTGACGAGACGGTGCTGCCGCTCGAGAAGGGGCACGAGAACGTCGTGGAGTGGCTGGATGCACCGGATGGCCGCCGCAAGGCGATCCTCACGGGTGGATCCACCAGCCGGGGCCCGTGGGACGGGCTCGCGATCGTGGATCTGGACTCGCTCGAGATCTCGGAGCTCGAGGTCCCCGGGATGCCGCAGATGGGCGTTCTGATCCGTTCCTGACGCTGCGACATCGGGAGGGAGTCCCCCTTGACAGTCGCAGATTTGTATACCAAAATCGAACAGCGAAGGTAATGTATTACATATTACTTTCGCTACCCGATCCGCTCCCGCACACGCCCTCCGGCGCTGTGACGGATGAAAGGAACCCGAAATGTCAACGAAGACACAGCGACGCGGGCGCCTCCTGGCCCTCGGCGCCGCCCTCGCCCTCGGCGCGGTGCTGCTGTCCGGCTGCATGGGCAGCGCGGGCACCGCGACGAGCACCGGCGGCAGCTCGACCGCGGCTGTCGACAACGGCTCCGCGACCCTGGCGATGCCCACGGAACCGGCCAACATCGACCCGATCATGATGCGCTCGCTCTCGGCGTGGAACATGTACTACGCGGTGTTCGACGGCCTGACCCGCATCGACGCCAAAGGAACGATCCAGCCGGGCCTCGCCACCCAATGGACCTCGAACGACACCAAGGACGTGTGGACCTTCACCATTCGCGACGGCGTCAAGTTCCAGGACGGATCCGACCTGAAGGCGTCGGACATCGTGTACACGTACAACAAGATCCTCGCCAGCGACAAGTCCACCAACAAGGTCGCGATCGCCATGGTGAGCAAGGTCGAGGCGACCGATGCGCACACCGTGACGTTCACCCTGAAGAACCCGTTCAGCGCCTGGCTCAACCAGGTCGCGACGATCGGGATCGTGCCGGAGAAGGTCTACGAGGCGCTGGGCCCGGACAAGTTCCCGAACGCGCCGGTCGGCACCGGCCCTTACGCCTTCGTCGCCTGGAACCACGGCGTGGACTACAAGATCACCCGCAACGACGCCTACTGGGGCACCAAGGCGAAGATCAAGGACATCACGTTCTCGTTCGTCGGCGCCCCCGACGCCCGCGTCACGGGCGTCGAGTCGGGCACGCTGGACACCGCGATCATCCCGGCCAGCCAGGTGCCCGTGTTCGACGGGGCCCAGAACGCCCGGGTGATCGAGGCGGCCTCCAACCAGGTCGCGTTCCTGGGCGTGAACACCACCGCCGGTGCGCTGTCGAACCAGAAGGTGCGCCAGGCGATCCCGCTCGCGATCGACCGCAGCTCGATCATCAAGAGTCTGCTCAACGGCCTCGCCACGCCCACCGGCCAGCCCGTCGCGAAGGGCGTCACCGGCTACGTCGACGGCTACCCCACGCCGAAGTACGACCTCGACGCCGCGAAGAAGCTCGTCGCCGACTCGGGCTACGACGGCGAGGCGATCACGCTGCAGTACGCGAGCACCGGCGGATCCCCGACGGACCCCGAGGTCGCGCAGGCGATCGCGGCCGACCTCGGCAAGGCCGGCCTGAACATCAAGCTCGTGGGCTCGGAGCAGTCCAGCCTCAGCCTGAGCCTGGCGAACCACCAGATCACCGGTCTGTACCTGAATTACTGGTCGCCCTCGAGCATGGACGGCGACGTGGTGGTCAGCCAGCTGCTCGCCGGCGGTCCCGAGGATTACGCGCGCAGCCCCGAGATGGCGAAGCTCTACGTGGAGCAGCAGGCCGCCGGCGCCGACAAGCGCGACGCCGTGTTCAAGCAGATCTGGCAGTGGAACACCGAGAACGTGTCGAACGTCCCGCTCTGGCAGAACAAGAACGCGTACGCGGCGGCCGGCACCATCAGCTGGACCCCGGCCGTCGACGGCATCTACCGCGCCGCCGAGATCGGGCGCTCGGCCAAATGAGCTCGGTGCGCGGGCTCAGAGCCTCGGGCCCGCGCACCGATCCACGCTGAGGAGATCAGATCCCCATGTCCTACATCATCCGTCGCATCCTGCAGGCGGTCGTCACGCTGTTCGTCGCGGTCACCATCGCGTTCGTCCTCGGACGGCTGTCGGGCAAGCCCGCGGCCCTGATCCTCACCGAGGGCGCCACCCAGCAGCAGATCGACGACCTGAACGGCAAGCTCGGCTTCAACGACCCGCTGCTCGTGCAGTACGGGCGCTACCTCGCCGGCCTCCTGCGCGGCGACTTCGGGGTCTCCTACCGCAACCCGTCTCAGACGGCGATCGGGATCATCCTCGAACGGCTCCCCGCGACCACCACGCTCGCGCTCACCTCCTTCGCGATCGGGCTGGTGCTGGCCGTGGTCGCCGCGGTGCTCATCCACATCACGGGCAGCCGCACGCTGCGGGCGATGTTCGTCTGGACCGGTGCGCTGCGCTCGTCGGTCCCGGACTTCTTCTTCGGCGTGCTGCTGGTGCTGATCTTCGCGGTCGCCCTGAGCTGGCTGCCGAGCCTCGGCTACACCGGCCCCGCCTCGTTCGTGCTGCCGGTCGCCACCATCGCCACCGCCCAGTTCGTGCTGTACGTGCGGCTGCTGGATTCGGCGCTCAGCGAGCAGACCACGGCCGAGTACGTGCGCACGGCGTACGCGCGGGGCAAGAGTCACGCCGCGGTCGTCGCCACCGAGATGCTGCCCAACGCCTTCCTGCCGATCCTCACCGTCGCCGGGCTCAACCTCGCGAGCCTCCTCGGCGGCACGATCATCGTCGAGCAGGTGTTCTCCTGGCCCGGTATGGGGGTCACCCTGATCAACGCCGTGAGCCAGCGCGACTTTGCCGTCGTGCAGGCGGGGCTGCTCGTGGTGGTGCTCATCTTCGTGGTCGTCAACGTCGTCGTCGACCTCCTCTACTCGCTCATCGATCCGAGAGTGAAACTCGCATGACCGACACAGTGGCCATGGCCCAGGTGAGCGCGGCGACCCGCCGTCGCCCGCGGTTCAGCACCCGTCAGGGGCGCTGGCTCTCCACGCTCGGCGGCATCGTCGTGCTGCTCGTCATCCTCGCGATCATCGCCGTGCATCTCTGGCCGGGCTTCGACGCCTTCACCCAGGATCTCGCGCACGCCCGCCTCGGGCCGTTCATCGATCCGAACCACCCGCTCGGGACCGATGTGGTCGGGCGCGACCTGCTCAGCCGTGTCGCCGCCGGAGGCCAGACGACCCTGCTCATCACCGCCGCGATCGTGCTGGTGAACTTCGTCGTGGGCACCGTGCTGGGCCTGCTCGCCGGATTCTTCGGGGGCTGGGCGGACAACGTGATCGCCCTCGTGACCGACGTCAGCCTGGCGCTGCCCGCGGTGCTGCTGCTGATCGCCCTCTCGGCGATCTTCGGCCCGAGCGCGCTGCTGATGATCCTCGTCCTGGGCTTCACGCACTGGATGAGCTTCGCCCGGCTTGCCCGCGCGACGGCGCTGTCGCTGCGCGGACGCGACTTCGTGATGGCGCCGCGGATGCTCGGCGCCTCGTCCGCCCGCATCATCCGCACGCACATCCTGCCGCACGTGCTGCCGCAGATGTTCATCGTCGCCGTCACCAGCATCGGATCCGTGATCCTGCTGCAGGCCGGCCTCGACTACCTCGGCCTCGGCATCCAGCCGCCCGAGCCGACGTGGGGCGGGCTTGTGCTCGAGGGCCAGAAGTACCTGCGCCTCTCGCCGTGGCAGGTGATCCTGCCGGGGCTCGCGATCTTCCTGATCGTCGGCGGCACCACGTTCTTCAGCCAGCGGTTCACGGCCGAGAGCACTCAGCCTCTCCGGAAGGTGCGATGACATGCCTGCAGAGATGATCACGACGCCTCCGCTGCTGGAGGTGCAGGGACTGGTCGTCACCACGACGGGGCCTGACGGCGAGACCGTGCGTCTCATCGACGACGTGTCCTTCACCGTGGACGACGGCGAGGTCGTCGGCATCGTGGGCGAGTCCGGATCCGGCAAGAGCCTGACCATGCTCGCCGTGATGGGCCTGCTGCCGTACGGGCTCGAGGTCGCCTCGGGGTCGATCCGGTGGCGGGGGAAGGACATCGTGGGCCTGCGCGAGCAGCAGCTTCGCCAGATCCGCGGCCGCGACATCGGCATGATCTTCCAGGATCCGATGACCGCGCTCAACCCGCTGCGGCGCATCGGCTCGCAGCTGGCCGAGGCGATCAGGCTGCATCAGAAGGTGTCCCGCGCCGAGGCGCGCACCCGGGTGCACGGTCTGCTCGCGCGGGTGGGTGTGAAGGACGCCGCCACGCGAGCCCGCGCGTACCCGCACGAGTGGTCGGGTGGCATGCGCCAGCGCGCGGTGATCGCGATGGCGATGGCGAACGACCCGGCCCTGCTCATCGCCGACGAGCCGACGACTGCGCTCGACGTCACGGTGCAGGCGCAGGTCATGATGACGCTGGAGCAGGCGCGCGCCGAGCTGTCGTCCGCGCTCATCCTCATCACGCACGACCTGGGGCTCGCCGCGCAGAACGCCTCCCGGATGCTCATCATGTACTCCGGGCGGATCGTCGAGGCCGGATCCACGCGGGACATCTTCCTGTCGCCGACGCATCCGTACACGCAGGGTCTGCTGCGCAGCCAGCTCACCGCGCGGGATGAGCGCGCCTATGCCATTCCGGGGAATCCGCCCTCGCCGCGCTCCCGGCCGTCGGGCTGCGCATTCGCGCCGCGGTGCGAACTCGCCCGCGGACGCTCGATCTGCGTCGAGGTGCGCCCGAGGCTGGAGACCCGGCCGAACGGCTCCCGCTCCGCATGCCATTTCGCCGACGAGGTCCGCAGCCCCCTCCCCGTCGCGCCCATCGGATCGGAGGGCTGATCATGTCGGATTCCGCGAGCACCACGCCGCAGGGCGGCTCGGCGCACGGCGCAGAGCCGCTGATCGAGGTCACCGACCTGCACGTCACCTACGGCCGACGCGGCGCGATCCGCCGGGGCCGCGGCGTGCAGGCCGTCCGGGGGGTGTCGCTCCGGCTCACCGCCGGCCGCACCCTGGGCCTCGTCGGCGAGTCGGGGTGCGGCAAGTCGACCCTGATCCGGTCGCTGTTCGGACTCAGCCCGGTCGCATCCGGCACGATCCGCGCGTTCGGGCAGGACATCACGCGCCTTCCGCCGCGCCAGCGCCGTCAGTTCGGCGGCCGGATGCAGATGGTGTTCCAGGATCCGTACTCGGCCCTGGATCCGCGGATGACGGTGCACGAGATCGTCGCCGAGCCGCTGCGGATCACCGGCGGGTACGACCGCACGGCCGTGGACGACCTGCTCGATCGGGTCGGCGTGAGCGCGGAGATGGCGGCGCGTCGTCCGGGGGAGTTCTCCGGCGGGCAGCGCCAGCGCGTCGGCATCGCCCGTGCGCTCGCCCTGAACCCGAAGGTGCTCGTGCTCGACGAGCCGGTGTCGGCGCTGGACGTGTCGATCCAGGCCCAGATCCTGAACCTGCTCGACGATCTGCAGAAGGACCTCGATCTGTCGTACCTGTTCGTCTCGCACGACCTCTCGGTGGTGCGGCACGTCGCGGACGACGTCGTCGTGATGCAGGCGGGGCAGTTCGTCGAGGAGGGCCCGATCGACCGCGTCTTCGACCACCCCGAGCACCCGTACACGCGGACCCTGCTCGATTCGATCCCGCACGTCGAGTTCGTCTGAGAGGAACCGAGATGCCCGTTCGCAGCGATCCGCGTCGCACCCGTCCCCGTACCCGATCGACCCTGGTGCTCCGCGATGCGTCGATCCTCGACGTGGAGACCGGTGAGGTGTCGTCGCCGCGCACGATCGTGGCGCACGACGGAGACATCGTGGAGATCTCGACGTCGACGCGCACCGTGCCCGGCGCGCAGGAGCTCTCCGTCGTCGGGAGCACGGTCCTCCCCGGGCTGATCGACGCGCACGCCCACGTCACGCAGGCGTCGGGCGATTTCACGGAGATCCTGTCCTGGTCGCCGAGCTACCATGCCGCCCGCACCGCCGAGGTGCTGCACCGCATGCTGCTGCGCGGCTTCACGACCGTGCGGGACATGGGCGGCGCGGACACCGGGCTGCGCCGCGCGATCGAGGAACGGCTGCTGACGGGCCCGCGGCTCAAGGCCGGGGGACCGATCTTCGCCCCCACGGGAGGGCACGCGCTGACGCGGGTCGTCGACGGCGAGGCGGAGGTGCGCCGCGCGCTGCGGGCGGAGCTGCGCGACGGCGCCGATCACATCAAGCTCACCCTCTCCGGCGGCGTGATCTCGAAGATGCGCATCGACTCGCTCGGCTTCTCGGAGGCGGAGATCCTCGCCGCGGTCGACGAGGCGGCCCTCGCCCATCGTTACGTCGGGGCGCATGTCTACTCGGCGGAGGCGGTGTCGAGGGCGCTGCGGCTCGGCGTGCGCACGATCGAGCACGGCAACTTCCTCGACGAGGAGTGCATCGCGCTGTTCCTCGAGAGGGACGCCTACTACGTCCCGACGCTCGCCACGTTCTGGGCGATCGTCGAGGGGCACACCGGGCAGCACCTGGACGCCGCCAAGCGCACCGCCGTGGTCGAGGTCTTCGAGCGAGGACTCGAATCGCTCGCACTCGCCGACCGGTCCGGTGTGAGGATCGGCTACGGCACGGATCTGCACGGGGAGGGGCTTGCGTTCCAGCTCGAAGAGTTCGCGATCCGCGGCAGGGTGCAGGACCCCCTCGCGGTGATCCGTTCGGCGACGCTCACCGGAGCCGAGATCATCGGCGAATCCGGGCGTCTCGGAGTCGTGCGAGAGGGGGCGAAAGCCGACCTGATCGCCGTGAACGGCGATCCGCTGAGCGACCTCGCCGTGCTGTCGTCCGGGCGTGCCCTGCGCCTGATCGTCACGGACGGAGAAGTTCTCCGCTAGGGCGGAGATCGCGGGCGGACTGTGCGTCTCGGTCGGCCCCGGGTTCTCGTTCGAACGGCGGGAATGCGTCGGCTGGGAGAACCTGATGCGTGCGCTGTGAGCCTGGTTCCGACGGCGCTGCCCCTCTCGCGCCGCGCCGTCGCACGGGAATAGCATCGCCCTCGGTCACCGGCGACCGCCGAGGACCGAACCTGATGTCTGGAGATCCCGGATGCGTAGAAAAGTCCTCGGCGTCACCCTCGCGGTCGTCGCCACCGTCGCCGCCACCTTCGCCGGAGCAGGCGCCGCGAGCGCCGCGCCGCCGCCCCCGAGCCCGATCCCGAACTCCACACCGGGCTGGCTCAGCCACGCGACCAAGGGCGGCCCGGCGAACGGTGCGGTGAGCGCCCGCGTGTACCTCGCCCCGGCGGGCGGCATGGACGCACTCTCGGCGCTCGCGACCGCGGTCTCGACGCCCGGATCCGCGCAGTACCGGAAGTTCCTCTCGGCGGACCAGTACCACGCGACCTTCGATGCGCCGCAGGCGACGGTCGACGCCGTCACGTCCTGGCTGCAGGGGGCTGGGCTGAAGACCGCGGTCGATCCCAGCCACCGCTACGTGGATGTCAAGGGCGGGGTGGGCAACGCGAACAAGGCGTTCGGCGTGACCATCTCGAACTACACGCATGACGGGCTCACGGTGCAGTCGCCCGACGGCGCCGCGACCACCCCCGGGGCCCTCGCGGGCGCGGTCATCGCCGTGGACGGCCTGGACACGACGCCGTCGCTCGTCGAGCCGAAGACGCAGAAGCCCGCCCCGCCGGACGGAGGATTCCGAAACTCGCCGGTCTGCGGCACGACCTACGGATCCGCGAACCCCGGCAACATGGCGACACCCGACGGCACGGTGCTGCCGGCGTTCGACGGGAAGACGCTGCCGTACTCGCCGTGCGGGTACACCGGTCCGCAGCTGCGCAACGCCTACGAAGCCGGGCTGACGGGCGGCTACGACGGCACCGGCGTGACCGTCGCGATCACGGACGCGTATGCCTCGCCCACGGTCGAGGCCGACGCGAACAGGTACGCCACCGACACGGGCGACAAGCCGTTCGCCGCCGGCCAGTTCTCGCAGAACGTGCCGAACGCGTACACCAACGTCAACAGCAACAAGTCGAATCACCAGTGCGGCATGGCCGGCTGGTACGGCGAGGAGACGCTCGACGTCGAGGCGGTGCACGCCATGGCTCCGGGCGCGAACATCCGCTACTACGCGGGCAAGAGCTGCATGGATCCGGATCTGCTCGACACGTTCACGCGCATCAACGACGAGAACGTCGCGAACATCGTCACCAACTCCTGGGGTGGCGCGGGCGATGTCGTGAAGCCGTCGCTGCTGCTCGCGTACCAGACCGCATTCCTGCAGGGCGCGGCCCAGGGCATCAGCTACGTCTTCTCCAGCGGCGACGACGGCGACGAGGCCGCGCGTCTCGGCTCGGCGCAGACCGATTACCCCGCTTCGGATCCGTACGTCACGGCCGTCGGCGGCACGTCGACCGCGATCACGGACCAGGGGCTCACCGGTGAGACCGGCTGGCAGACGTCGAAGTACGTGCTGAAGGGCGGCGCCTGGACCCAGAGCGACGCGTTCCTCTACGGCGGAGGCGGCGGCTATTCGTCGAACATCGCCGAGCCGCAGTACCAGAAGGACGCCGGTGTCGTCAGCCCCAACGGCGGACGCGCGGTTCCGGACGTCTCGATGGACGGCGACCCGACCACCGGCATGCTCGTCGGCCAGACGCAGACCTTCACGGGCACGGCAGCGTACGACACGTACCGCATCGGCGGCACGAGTCTCGCGTCGCCGCTGTTCGCCGGAATCACGGCGCTGAAGATCCAGGCGAACGGCGGCACCGGGTTCGGTCTGCTGAACCCGCTGATCTACGGCACCCACGGGCAGGGCTTCCACGACGTCACCGGCGCAGGCATCGACGAGGGCGCGATCCGCGTCGATTTCGCGAACGGGCTCGACGCCTCCGGCGGCTACGTCTACTCGGTGCGCACGTTCAACGGCGCCACCACGACCCAGTCCGTCGCCACGGGCTGGGACACCGAGACCGGCTGGGGCAGCGCCCGCGCAGGCTGGGTGCAGTAACCGCCTCGACGGGTATGGCGAGCGAGGCGCGGGTTCCCCTGGGAAGCCGCGCCTCGCGTCGTCCCGACCTCGGGGTGGGCGGGCGCTCTCTCTCAACGACCCCGCTCGAAACGACCCTCGCTCAGAACGCGGCGCCGTGCGGCGCGCCGGGTCAGGAGTCGAAGCCCATCCCCAGGGCGTCGAGCGTGCGCAGCAGCAGGTTGCGCCTGCCCTCCCGGTGATCGGCGCGATCCATCGACCAGCGGACTGCGTTGATGCCGATCGTCGCGGCAGGTTCCGGGGGGAACGGGGTCGGCCGTGCGCGGACCATCTCCAGGGCGGTGCGCTCCGTCGTCCGGCCGTCGAGCAGGTCGAGCATGACGTTGCCGGCGAAGCGCGTCGCGGCGACGCCGAGGCCGGTGAAGCCCGCGGCGTGCGCCACGCGACCGCCGTGGCTCGTGCCGTAGAACGCGCAGAACCGCGAGCAGGAGTCGATCGCCCCGGCCCAACGATGCGTGAAGCGGATCCCCTCGAGTGCGGGGAAGGTCGTGAGGAAGTGCTCGGCGAGGCGGCGGAAGGATGACGGGCGGTCCTCGTAGCGCTCCCTGACCCGGCCTCCCGCGTGGTACACGGCGTCGTAGCCGCCGAACACGATCCGGCCGTCGGCGGTCTGCCGGTAGTAGTGGAACTGATTGGCGATGTCGGCCAGCCCCTGCCGATCCTGCCAGCCGATCTCTGTGCGCTGCGCGGCGGTGAGCGGCTCGGTCGCGAGCACGTAGTCGTAGACGGGCACCGTCATCAGACGGTTGCGGCGCAGGAGAGAGGGGAAGACGTTGGTCGCGAGCACCCCCCTTTCCGCGTGCACCGCACCGGCCGCGGACATCGCCACGACGCCGCGATCGGTGCGACGGATCTCCGTGACGCGGGAGCGCTCGAAGATGCGCACACCGCGGTCGGCGACGACCCGCGCCAGTTCGAACGCGAGCTTCGCCGGGTGCACGAGGATGTTCCCGTCCTTGTCCCAGAGGCCGGCGCGGTAGGTGGGGGAGGCGATCATCGTGCGCAGCTCTGGGCCGTCCAGGAAGACGTGCCGGTCGTCGTGGCGAGCGCTCGCGAGCTGACGGCGCTGGTACTCCTCCGTCGCGATCTTCACGACGCCGGTGCGTTCGAGATCGGCGCGGATCCCGTAGCGCTCGACGGTCGCGGCGATCTCGGAGAGGTTCTCGGCGCCCATGCGTTCGAGGGCGTCCATCTCGTCGGGCCAGCGACTCGCCCCGTTGTCGTGGCCGTGCGTGAGGCTGGCCTCGCAGAACCCTCCGTTGCGTCCGGACGCCGCCCAGCCGATCCGGTTCGCCTCGAGGATCGTCACCCGGGCGCCCGGATCGCGCTCGGTCGCGAGCAGCGCGGTCCAAAGCCCTGCGTACCCGCCGCCGACGACGACGAGGTCGGTGTCGATGCGACCGGTCAGCGCGTCGTGGCGCTCGGGGGTGGCGTCGTCGAGCCAGAACACCCGCTGCTCGGTGCCGCGGAGGGCGTGCTCGACGGCGGACGCCGGGGCCGGCATGCGTTCGAAGGCGGTCTGCGGCATCGTTGCTCCTCGCTGACGTTGATGAATCGTGAGCGTCCATGGGCTTGTGGATGCTGACTCATGAAAAGTACAGGTTGATGCTTGCGCATTCCGCAACTCTTCGCAAGGATGGGCCACAGATGGGCGAGTTTGCCCGTCATCGTGCACTCAACGGAGAGAGTCGAGGAGTCCCATGAGCACGGAAGTCACGTCGCACCCGAGCGACGCGGTGGAGGAGAAGCTCCCGCGCAAGCTGCGCTGGTATGACGCCTTCGCGATGTCGATGACGATGCCGGCGGCCCTGATCGCCACGCTCGGTGCATCCATCGCGGGGCTCGGCGGCTGGGGGGCCGCGGTGCTCTGGGCCGTCTCGATGGTCATCGCGTTCGTCGTCAACTGGATCTACATCGAGTTGTCCACGATGTTCCCGGAGTCCTCCGGCGGCATCGCGGGCTTCGCGGCGGAGGCCTGGAAGAGTCGCGCACCCTGGCTCGCGCCCGTCGCGGGGGTCGGCTACTGGCTGCCCTGGGGATCCAACCTCGCCACCTACGGCGCGCTGACCGGCCTCATCATCCAGTCCCAGTGGTTCCCCGACCAGACCTGGGAGCTCGCGTTCGGTCCGATCCACCTCAGCTTCCCGATCGTGATCGGCCTTGTCGTGATCTTCGCGCTCTACGCCATCAACGCGATCGGCGTGCGCGTCACGATGACCTTCGTCTACATCACCGCGGCGATCCTCATGGTCCCGTTGTTCGTCTTCATCGTGCTGCCGCTGTTCAGCAGCGGGTGGCACCCTGGCGAGCTCACCTGGAAGCTGAGCGGGTGGGAGGGCCTGCACACCGCGCTCGTCTGGCTCTACGTGATGGCCTGGACCACGCTCGGCGTCGAGGTCTGCACGACCTTCGCCTCGGAGTACCGCGACCCGGTCAAGGACACGGCGCGCGCGATCCGCGCCGCGGCCCTGTTCTGCCTCGGCGTCTTCTTCCTCGTCCCGATCACCCTCGGCGGATTCGCCGGCGAGGCGGCGATCATCAAGGATCCGGCGACGTTCTTCGTCGCGGCATTCGCGAAGCTCGTTCCCTCGGACGCGGCGGCGAACATCATGGTGCTCTGCCTCATCGCCTCGCTCGTGCTGGTGATGCTGACCTCCGTGGCCGACTCCTCACGCGTGCTCTTCAACATGGGCAAGGAGGGCGTCACCGTCCGGGCCGTGGGCAAGCTCGACCGACGCGGCATCCCGATGCGGGCGCTCAACGTCATGCTCGTGCTGAACATCGTGTTGCTCGTGGTGCTGCAGCAGCCCCTCGCCATCATCGTCACCGGCAACCTCGGCTACGTGATCACGCACGTGCTCGCGGTCTCCGGCTTCGCCCTGCTCCGCAAGGACCGCCCGAACGCGGCGCGCCCGATC
The DNA here is from genome assembly GCF_021341785.1 of Microbacterium sp. Au-Mic1. Lineage (GTDB taxonomy): Bacteria > Actinomycetota > Actinomycetes > Actinomycetales > Microbacteriaceae > Microbacterium. The sequence goes on along the minus strand of NZ_JAJTTF010000011.1, from coordinate 138,614 downwards.
CGGCTGCCGGACTTCCTCGTGCCGGTCTCGATCGCGCTCGCCGTCCTGCTCGCGATCATCGTCGTCGTCGGCGCGACCGGGTTCTCGATCACCGGCTATGGCGGGATCCTCGAGCTGAGCATCGCGATCGGCATCCTCGCCCTCGGCGTCGTGATCTGGGCGTTCGTCCGTGCCCGCGACCGTCGCAACGGGCTTCCGCCGCAGACCGTCGACGAAGCCGTCTGACGCTCCCCTTCACCCGATCCCCTGAGAGGAACCCATCATCATGACCATGAACACCGTCGCCACCGCGGCCGACGTCCTCGTCCCGCACACACAGCTCTACATCGCCGGCGAGTACGTCGACGCCGCGTCCGGCGAGACCACCGATATCGTCAGCCCGGTCACGGGAGAGGTGATCGCCGCGGTCGCCGTGCCGGGGCGCGAAGACCTCGACCGGGCCGTCGCGGCCGCACGCGAGGCGCAGCGGGCCTGGAGCCGTGTCGGGGTCTGGCAGCGTGCCGCGATCCTGCACAAGGTCGGTGACCTCATCGCCGCGAAGCGCGACGAGCTCGCCCGCCTACTCACGCTCGAGCAGGGCAAGCCGCTGACCGAGTCCTACGCCGACATCGACGAGACCGCGCAGCTGTTCCACCTGCACTCCGAGGACGCGGTGCGCCTGCACGGCGAGACCCTGCCGGCCAACGACACCCACAAGCGGATGTGGACCTTCTACCAGGGCGTCGGCACCTGGGCGATCGTGATCCCGTGGAACTTCCCGGTCTTGATGTTCTCCGAGTTCGCGGCCCCCGGCCTCGCGACGGGCAACGCGCTGGTCGTGAAGCCGCCGACGCACACGCCGCTCACGCTCCTCGCCACCGTCGAGGTGCTGGAGGAGGCGGGGGTCCCGGCCGGCCTGGTCAGCGTCCTCCCGGGCGAGGGTGCGTTCGGGGCGGATCTCGTCTCGCATCCCGGCATCGACGCGATCGGCTTCATCGGATCCTCCGCGACCGCCGAGAAGATCGTCGCGACGGCCGGGCTCAAGCGCTCGATCATCGAGGCGTCCGGCAACGGCCCGGTGGTCGTGCTCGACGACGCCGACGTCGAGGCGGCTGCGCGGGCTGCGGTGCGCGGGGCCTACTACAACGCCGGCCAGGTCTGCTGCGCCACGGGGCGCGTGCTGGTGGCGAGCTCCGTCCGTGAGCGCTTCGTCGAGGCTGCCCGCACGGCAGCGCAGGAGGCCGTGCTGGGCGATCCGTTCCACGCCGCGACCACGCTCGGCCCGATGAACAACCATGCCACCGCGAGCAAGGTCGATGCACACCTCGCCGAGGCGCGCGAGCGCGGCTTCGAGTTCGTGGTCGGCGGGGGCCGCGCCGCGGGCTTCCCGACCGATCTCTACTACGACTTCACGGTCGTCGACGGTGTCGCGCCCGACGCCCTGCTGAGCGTCGCCGAGACCTTCGGGCCGGTCGTGCCGATCATCTCGGCCGACTCGGACGACGAACTGCTCCGCATCGCCAACGACGATGCGCTCGGGCTGCAGGGCGCCGTCTTCACGAAGGATCTCAGCCGTGCCTACCGGTTCGTGGAGCAGATGCGCACCGGTCAGGTGATCGTGAACGACAGCAACGGGTTCTGGGACATCAACATGCCGTTCGGCGGTGTCGGCGGCAGCCGCACGGGCTGGGGCCGCATCGGCGGGAAGCACACGCTGCTCGACATGAGCGACCTGCGCACCGGCGTGATCCACCTCGACTGATGCACCGGATCCCGACCCTCCTCGCGATAGCCTCGATCCCGTGAACGAGCTTGACGGCCTGGACCACCTGGACCGCCGCATCATCGCGGCGCTCCAGGTGGACGGGCGCCGCACCTTCTCCAGCCTCGCCGACGAGTTCGACGTGCCCGCCTCCTCGGTGCGCTACCGGCTGAAGAAGCTGGAGGACGAGGGGGTGCTGCAGGTCGTCGGGATCGCCAACCCCCTCGCGATCGGTTTCGACCGGCTGGCGCTCATCGGCGTGCAGGTGCGGCCTGGAACGGCCCGCGCGATCTGCGCAGCGCTCGCCGCGCTGCCCGAGACGAGCTACGTCGTCATCACAAGCGGGAAGTTCGACGTCATGGTCGAGGTGATCTGCCGCGACGTGGCGCACATCGTCGACGTGCTCGAGAACAAGATCGGCGCGCTCGACGGTGTCGTCTCGACGGAGTCCTTCTTCGTGCTCGAAGTCCACAAGCTCGCCTACGGATGGGGCGTGCCCGAGGTGTCCAGCGCCGAGTAGGCGCATCCAGGATCCGATCCGATCCCCGCACGCCACCCGCAGACGGCATGGCGCGCGGGACCCACCCCGGCGCGCGGTCGCGCGATGACGCGCAAACCGGTGTTCGTCGCGCCCCCCGGGGTGCGCGGTCGCTCGTCGTGCCTGCCCCACCGATCCACCAACGAAGGAGTTGCACCATGGAGAACATCAGTCGTCGCGGAATCCTGCTGGGCGGCCTCGCGGCCGCCGCGGGAATCGCCACCGCCGGAGTCGCCGATACCCGCGCTGTCGCGGCACCGCCGACAACCCCCGGCAACGGCCACGGGAACGGGGCGCCGTCGCTCGCGCATGCGACGGGGGACAAGACCACATGGGACGTGATCGTCGTCGGAGCAGGATCCGCGGGTATCGGCGCCGCGCGCCGGCTCATCGACCAGAATCCGGCGCTGCGAGTGGCGATCGTCGAGGCCAGGGACCGGATCGGCGGTCGCATGTACACGGACCGGACATCGATGGGGATCCCCGTCGAGCGCGGGTGCGAACTCGTGCACGGCGGTCCCTATGCATCGACCTACCCCTGGATCCAACAGGCCGGGTTCGACATGCGGATGTTCCGGAACAACTACATCCGCCTCGGCAACGCGCCCTCGTCCTCGCCGTCGTCGCAGTGGCACCAGTGGGATTCGCCGACGTCGTGGCTGTTCCCGCTCGGCATGCCCGCCTCCCTCGTGCCGTACGATCCGGCCGGACAGAACAAGCAGCTGCCGGCCGTGCAGGCCGGGGAGATGGCGGACGCCTACCTGGCGCGCATCGGGGTGACCTCGGCGAACACGCCGAGCGGCCTGAACTACCGGCTGACCGACGACAGCGAGCCGCTGTACAACACGGCCGCGTCGGAGGTCGCCGGCCCGCTGCGCAAGTGCATCCGCTACACCCTGCATCCCGAGCAGGCGCCCGCGCAGGAGATCCTGGATCCGAACGACTCGCGCTACGACGACGGCGACTACAAGATCATCGGCGGCTACGACCAGCTGCTGCGCGTCATCGCCGGTACGGTGCCCGTGCTGCTGCAGACCGTCGTGCAGGAGGTCGCCTACACGGCCAGCGGCGTCGAACTGCGCACCTCGAAGGGCGTGATGTTCGGGCGCCGGGTGATCTTCGCGGTGCCCGCCGGTGTGATGAAGCGTCGCGACATCGCCTTCTCCCCGGGGCTGCCGGCCAACAAGTGGGCAGCCTTCGACGCGTTCACGTACGAGGACATCTTCAAGTGCGTGCTCGAGTTCAAGGACAGGGTGTTCACGCCCAACGGCACGGACGACTGGGGGTATGCCGAGACCATGGACGGTTCCCCGACCACGCTGTGGAACGCCTCGGTCGCGTATCCCGGCTACAAGGGCCAGGTCGTCGTCGGCTGGGAGACGGGCGCCGCTGCGAAGGAGCTGCACGCCCTCCCGCTCGAGCAGAAGTATCAGGCGGTGCTGGAGGTCGTTCGCCGATCCGCCGGAGACCAGGGCCTGAATTACCACAAGGCCGTCATGACGGACTGGGCTAACGAACCCTACTCGTGGGGACCGTATGGCGGCGGCGGGAATGCGAACCACATGTCGGCGACCGTGAGCGGCGTCCTGTTCTGGGCGGGGATGCGCACGAGCACGGTGTCGGCGTCGTACAGCTCGGGGGTGGCTCAGGCGGACCAGCTCCTGAAGTCCCTCTGACGCCAGACACGGGAGTGCGGCGGCAGGAGGCCGAGCCTCAGCGTCTCCGCGCCGCGTACCGGTGCTCCGGTCTGCCGGTGCTGCCGTAGCGCAGCTCGAGGCGCACGAGGCCGGACTGTTCGAGCTGCGTGAGAGCGCGCTGCGCGGTCGTCCGGCTGATGCCGATCGACGCGGCGATCTCCTGCGCCGACACGTCGGCGCGCCGTGCGGTCACCGCGTCGAGCACCGCCTGGAGGGTGGGGGCGAGCCGGCGTCCCTCCTCGGGTGCGGGAGCAGGACCGGGGCGAAGCAGATCGAAGAGCCGGTTCACGTCGTCCTGCGTGGCGGCGTCGCCGAGCGCCGCGATCCGCTCCTGCGCGTTCCGGTATGCGGTCAGCCGTTCGGCGAGCTCCGCGAACCCGAACGGCTTCACGAGGTAGTGCAGCGCGCCGAGCTGCACCGCGCGGCGCACGGTCGCGAGGTCGTTCGCGGCCGAGATCACGATCACCGCGGGCCCGGTCCCCGTGCCCGTCGAGAGATCCGGATCCGCGAGCAGCTGCCGCACCACCTCGAGTCCGTCGCCGTCGGGCAGGTACACGTCCATGAGCACGAGGTCGGGCCGCAGGTCCTTCGCCTGCCGCAGCGCCTCCGCGGCGGATCCGGCCTGTCCCACCACGCGGAAGCCGGGCACGGCCTCGACGAACCCGACGTGCACGCTGGCGACGCGGAAGTCGTCGTCGACGACGAGCACCGTGGTCTCGGAGTCGGTCATCGGACGCCTCCCTGCGTCGGGGCGGCGGTTGCAGAGCCCGGCGCGTCCGTGCTCACAGCTTCCGCAGCCGACTCGCCGCCGGACCGCGGGATCACCACGGTGAACGCGGCGCCGCCGTCGCTTGCGACCGAGACGGTGCCGCCGAGCCGGCTCGCCGTCGTGTGCACGAGCGACAGTCCGAGCCCGCCGTGCCGCGCCAGGGCCCCGCGCTTGGTCGTGTAGCCGCTCTCGAAGATGCGCGGGACGGAGCCGTCCGGTACGCCGGGGCCGTTGTCGGCGACGCGCACGGTCAGGGCGTCAGGGGTCTCGACGATCGCGACGGTCACGCGGCGCGGCCCGGGGGAGTCGGACAGCGCGTCGAACGCGTTGTCGATGAGGTTGCCGAGGATCGTGACGAGCGCCTGCAGACGATCGGATGCGGATCCGAGATCCGTCTCGGGCGCGATCGCCAGATCGATGCCGCGCTCGTTCGCCTCCGCGGCCTTGCCCAGCAGCAGGCCCACGATCATGGGTGCGCCCACGTGGGTGCGCAGGGTGCGGTCGAGGTCGGCCGAGGTGCCGCGGATCTCGTTCAGATACTGCAGCGCCTCCTCCGTCCGCCCCAGCTCGAGCAGCCCCGCGACCGCATGCATCCGGTTCGAGAACTCGTGCTGCTGCGCGCGGATCGACTCGGCGAAGCTGCGCTCGCCGTCGAGCTCCTGGGTGAGGCCGGTGACCTCGGTGCGATCCTGCAGCGTGAGCACGGCGCCGTGCGGTCGCCCGGCGAGGGTGACCGGCATGCGGTTGAGCACGAGCACGCCCGCGTCGGTCACGGCGATCGCGTCCTTCACCTCGGTCGTGCCGGTGAGCGCCTCGCGGATCGGGCTCGCGACGAGCACGTCGTCGAGGCGACGCCCACGAGCGCCTTCGGGCAGGCGCAGCAGGCGCTGGGCCTCGTCGTTCACCACCGTGATCCGCCCCGCAGGATCGATCGCGATCACGCCCTCCCGGATGCCGTGCAGGGTCGCCTCGCGCTCCTGCAGCAGGCGGGCGATCTCGTCGAGCTCGAGTCCGAACGTGCGACGCTTCAGCAGTGCGGCGAGGCCGAACGACACCGCCGTCCCGATCGCGAACGCCAGCACGATCCAGGTCGCGTAGATCGGCAGCTGTCCGAGCAGCTCCGCCGCGACGCTCGACTCCCTGATGCCGACCGACACCTCGCCGATGACCGTGCGGGTGGAGCCCGCGAACACCGGCACGCGGGCGTTCGCGGTCGTGCCGGTCGATCCGACGTCGGTGCCCCGATGCACCTCGCCGTCGCGGGCGATGATGTCTTCCGAGACCTTCTTGCCGATCAGGGCGGGGTTCGGATGGGAATGCCGCACCCGGTCCATGTCGATGACGACGACGTAGGCGGCGCCGGTGCGCTGCGTCGTCGCCGTGGCGAGCTGCTGCACGTCGTCGCAGGCGCCGCCGCCGGAGGAGAGGCAGCCCTGCACGGCAGGCATCTCGGCGAAGGTCTGCGCGATGTCCGCCGCGCGGTCCTGGTAGTCGCTGGTGAGGTTGGCGCGGGCGGTGATCGCGAACAGCACGAACCCGATCAGCAGCGAGGCGCTGAGGATCGCGACCTGAGCCAGCAGGATCAGGCTCGACAGTCTCCGGATCCGTCGTCGCATCACACCGGATTCTCTCACCGTCCGTCATGTCGCGACCGTGCACAGAACGCCCAAAAGGTGCGACAACGCCCGAAACGGCGGGCAATGCGCGCAAGCACGACAGCGATGCGGGCGGCGGGCGAGCATCGATCCATCGCCCGGCGTCGTCGCCGCGGCGAGCAGACACAGACAGAGAGGTCTTCGTGCCATGAGCGACACACGTTCCCCCGGCGCCGGCCGCGCCCCCGATGTCGGCGGACCCGCCGCCGGCATCGAGATCGTCGGCCTCACCAAGCGCTTCCTCACCCCGAAGGGCGACACCTTCACCGCGATCCGCGACGTGTCGCTGACCGTCGAGCCGGGTCAGTTCTGCGCGATCGTCGGACCGACCGGCTGCGGCAAGTCGACCACGCTCGCGCAGGTCTCCGGCCTCGAGAAGCCGTCGGCCGGATCCGTGAGCGTCGGCGGCCGCATCGTCGACGGCATCACGCAGGGGGTCAGCTACATGTTCCAGGCGGACTCGCTGTTCCCGTGGAAGACCGTGCTGAACAACGTCATGGTCGGCCCCGTGCTCACGGGCACGCCGAAGAAGGAGGCCACGGCGCTGGCCCTCGACTGGCTGCGCCGCGTGGGGCTCGCCGGCTTCGAGGACCGCTACCCGCACCAGCTGTCCGGCGGTATGCGCAAGCGCGTCGCGATGGCGGCAGCGCTCATCAACCGTCCGCGGATCCTGCTCATGGATGAGCCGTTCGGCGCGCTGGATGTGCAGACCAAGGCGATCATGCAGACCGAGCTGCTGCAGCTGTGGGAGGAGTTGCGGCCGTCCGTGCTGTTCATCACGCATGACCTGGACGAGGCCGTCGCGCTCGCCGACCGGGTGGTCATCATGACCTCGAGCCCCGGCACCGTGAAGGACGTGTTCGAGATCGACCTGCCCCGCCCCCGCGGCGACGTGCAGCAGATCCGCCATGAGGGCCGCTTCCTCGAGCTGCAGGGCCAGATCTGGGAGTCGCTGCGCGAAGAGGTCGACCGGGCCTACGCGCAGACCGCGGCGGTGGCAGCATGACCGCGGCGACGGAGCGGATCTCCGACGCCGGGATCGCTGCGGTGAACACTCCGCCCCGCACCGACATCACGGGATCGCTCGGCTACGCGGCCGACGACCCGCGCAACTTCTTCCGTCCCGAGATCCAGACCGAAGCCGAATTGCAGGCCGCGGGCCGCCGCGCCCGCCGTCGCCATACCGTGTGGGTGTGGGTCGGCCGGATCGGGCTCGCCGCCGTCGTGCTCGGCGGCTGGCAGCTGTTCACGGCCATGGGCTGGGTGGACAAGTTCTTCTTCGGTCAGCCCACCGCCGTGTGGGACAGCCTGGTGCACCTGTTCACGGTGGGCACGGCCTTCGGATCCATCTGGGAGAACCTGTGGGTCACGGTGCAGGAGGCGCTGCTGGGCTTCGCGGTCGGCACGCTCGCGGGCATGATCGCCGGCATCCTGCTCGGCAGCAATCGCTATCTGGCCGAGGTGTGCGGTCCGTACATCAAGATCATCAACGCCATCCCGCGCATCGTCCTCGGCTCGATCTTCATCGTCGCGTTCGGTCTCGGAATGCCGGCCAAGGTGCTCCTCGCCGCGGTGCTGGTGTTCTTCGCCGTCTTCTTCAACGCCTTCCAGGGCGTGCGGGAGGTGGATCCGAACCTCGTCTCGAACGTGCGGGTGCTGGGTGCGTCGCCGCTGCAGGTCGCCCGCCACGTCACGATCCCGTCTGCGATGACGTGGATCATCGCGAGCCTGCACACGGCCTTCGGCTTCGCCATCATCGGCGCGCTGGTCGCGGAGGTGCTGGGCGCACAGCGCGGCATCGGCCTCATCATCAGCCAGGCGCAGGGATCCTTCGACCCGAACACGGTGTTCGCCTGCATGGTCATCATCGCTGTGTTCACGCTCGTCGCCGAGTACCTGATCTCCCTGCTCGAGAAGCGCGTGCTGCGCTGGCGCCCGCCGACGCGGTCCGAGGCCTCGTCGATCTGATCCCCTCCCCTCGCAATCCCTCCTCACCAGGAACGCCGGCCCGATCGGCGCAACGAAAGGAAACCCACATGAACAAGCGCGGCATCGTCGCCGTCGCGGCGGCCGGAGCACTGATGCTCAGCCTCGCAGCCTGCAGCGGCGGAGCGTCCGGATCCTCCGGATCCAGCACCGCCGGAGCGAACGGCTCCTCGCCTGAGACCGTGAAGATCATGGTCGGTGGCATCGACAAGCAGATCTACCTGCCGTACAAACTCGCCGACCAGCTCGGCTTCTACAAGAAGTTCGGCGTGAACGTCGAGCTCTCCACGGAGCAGAACGGCGGCGTCGGCGCCGAGGACGCGATGATCTCCGGCCAGGTCGACTTCGCCGGCGCCTGGTACAACCACACGATCGAGCTGCAGCCCAAGGGCAAGGAGGTCATCGACGTCGTGCAGCTGTCGGGCGCCCCGGGCGAGCGTCTGATGTGCACCGACAAGAGCGGCGTGAAGAACCCGTCCGACATCAAGGGCAAGAACATGGGAGTCACCGACCTGGGTTCGGGCACGGACAAGCTCACGCAGTTCATCGCGCACAAGGGCGGGCTGTCCACGAGCGACTACCAGACCGTCGCCGTGCACGCCGGCGCGACCGCGATCGCCGCCCTCAAGCAGGGCTCGGCGGACTGCGCGATGACCACGCAGCCGACGGTGACCGCGCTCACCACGCAGAAGGTCGCCGACACGGTCGTCGACCTCGCCACCACCGAGGGCGCGCAGAAGGCGCTCGGCGGAGCGTGGCCGGCGGCGGGTCTGCTCGGCCGCTCGGAGTGGGTGAACGCGCACAAGGACGCGACGCAGCGGGTCGTGAACGCCCTGGTCGCCACGATGCACTGGATCGACCAGCACTCCGCGGCGGACATCGCGAACAAGCTGCCCGCCGAGTACGTGAACAACTCCACGATCACCAAGGACCAGTACGTGGCCGGTCTCACCACCGACAAGGGGCAGTTCCTGCCCGACGGGATCATGCCCGCCGGGGGACCCAAGACGGTGCTCGACATGGAGAAGCAGCTCGGTCTGGACACCTCGAAGGTCGACATCTCCAAGACCTTCACGAACGACTACGCGCAGAAGGCCAACAAGGACGCCGGCACGAAGGTGACCACCACGGCCGCGGGTTCCGACGGCTGATCAGGATCCTGTCAGGGTCGCCGATCCGGATCCGGTCCTGATCCGGATCCGGTCCTGATCCCGCCGAATCACGACGATGCCGGGCGCTCCCAGACGGGACGCCCGGCATCGCCGTGTGCGGGATCCGGCCCAATGCGCACACTCGGCGCAGCGATTCGACCTCGGCCGCCGATCGAGGCCACGATGTCGTCGTCCGTTCATGCGCTGTTCGCGTGCCTTTGCTGATCTCGAAGAGACAGACGGTTCTGCGACAGCAAAGGAACATCGTGATCTCTCGACGCTCACTCATCACCTCCGGTGCCGCAGCCGGGGCGCTCCTGGCGGTAGAGACGGCGGCCTCGGCTTCCGCGCGGGTGCTGCCCGCCGGCAACGGCAACGGCACGGGGCCGGGCAACGGCAACGGACAGGGCAACAACGGCAACGGCAACGGCAACGGCGGCGGATCCGTCACCGCTTTCAACGTCATCAGCGACATCCAGGGCGACCTCGCCGACTTCGCGGTTGCGCTGCAGGACATCGCCCAGATCAACCCGGGCAGCAAGGGCATCGCGATCGCCGGTGACATCACCCCGCGCGGCTACGACTTCGAGTACGCGCAGGTGAGCAAGGTGCTCGCCGCGAACCCCGCACCGAAGTCGCTCGCGTGGGCCATCGGCAACCACGAGTTCTACGTGCCGAAGTACTCCGACCCGAACACTCTCGCCCAGGCCACCTGGCCCAACGGCACCACGGAGGACTCGCTGTTCAAGAGCTTCTACAACTTCGCGGGCCGCAACACCATCTACAACGAGCAGGTCTTCGGCGACGTCCCGGTGCTCATGATCGGCACCGAGAAGTACATGCACTACCACGACGCCACTCTCTGGGATGAGGTGTGGATGAGCGACGCGCAGTTCGCCTGGCTCGAGGACCGGCTCTGGTACTGGCGCGACCGCAAGCGTCCCGTCATGGTGATCAGCCACCACCCGCTGCCGAACACCGTCTCGGGCTCGCGGAACAAGCTCTACATGTCGGACTATCTGCAGACCGACCGCCTGCTGGATCTGCTGGGGCGCCACCCCGATGTCTTCCTGTTCACGGGGCACACGCACTGGGATCTGGCGCTCTCCGACTGGTACGCGCGCCGGATCGTGGCGGGCACCGGCAACCTCGACGGCTTCAACGTGGTGAACACCGGTGCGATCCAGACCGGCTGGACCGACAACGGCTCGGGTGGCGAGTCCGTCGTGCCCGGCGGCTTCAACCAGGGTCTGCAGGTCGAGGTCGGCGCGAAGTCCGTGACGATCAAGGCGCGCGACTTCCAGCGCAAGGAGTGGATGAAGCAGGTGCGGATCCCGCTGTCCACCCAGTGGTCCTGACCCGCGAACAGGCGTGATCGCGAAGGGCTGGGCGCCCGTGTGGGGTGCCCAGCCCTTCGCCGTGGGGTCGGCGGTCCCGGTCGCCATCGCCTGCGGATCGATGCGCGTTCTGTTCAATCGCCCGCACCGTCGTCCTTCCTATCGTCGGAGTCATCCACGAGCGGGAGGTTCGATCATGAGCAAGGTCATCTGCGGTCTGTCCGTCTCCGTCGACGGCTTCATCACGGGCAGGGATCCGCGTCCGGGGCACGGGCTCGGCGACGGCGGAGTGCTGTTCGACTGGTACGGCGGCGGCGAAGTGCCGAGCACGGTGTTCGCCGGCTTCCGCCTGTCGGCGCCGAGCGTGCGCGTGTTCGACGCACTCGCTTCCCGCGTCGGGGCGAGCCTGGCCGGACACACCACCTACACCGACTCGGACGACTTCGCCGGAGGAGCGCCGCATCCCACCGCGCCGCTCGTGGTGCTGTCGCACGCGTCGTTCCCTCCAGCGAACGAGCGTCAGACCATCGTGAGCACGGGGCTGGCCGATGCCGTCGACACGGCGAAGCGTCTCGCCGGCGGCAAGGACGTGGGGCTCATGGGCGGCGTCCTCGTCACGGACGCGCTCAAGGCCGGGCTCGTCGACGAGCTCATCCTGCACCAGGTGCCCGTGCTGCTGGGCGCCGGACGTCGCTTCTTCCATGAGCTTCCGCAGCACATCGCGCTCCGGATCCACGACGTGGTATCCGCGCCCGACGTCACGCATCTGCACTATCTCGTGGATAACGTCGGACGCACCGCGACGCAGGAGGACGCACGATGATCCTCGTCACCGGCGGTCTCGGGATGATCGGCGCGCACACCGCGGCCGCGCTGGCCGACCTCGGCGAGGAGGTAGTCATCACGGCGCACCGGCGCACGGACCTTCCGTCGTTCCTCGAAGGTCGCGTCGTCGTCGAGATCGTGGATGTTGCCGACCGTGAGACATTCCTCGCGCTCGGCGACCGCCACGACATCGGCGGCATCGTGCACCTGGCCGGCAGCATCCCGGAACCGGATCCGATCCCGTACTACCGGCGCGATTCGGCGGCGCTGTTCGCCGCGCTCGAGGCCGCGCGGACCTGGGGTGTCGACCGGTTCGCGGTCGCCGGCAGCATCAGCTCGTACGAGGGGCGCGACGAGCGACCGTGGACCGAGGAGCTCCCCCTGCCGCTCGCCGTGCCGCCGCATCCGATCGCGGCCTTCAAGAAGGCCGTCGAGCCGCTGACGCTGTACGCCCTCGCAGGCACGGACGTGCAGCCGGCGCTGCTGCGCATCGGCAGCACCTGGGGGCCGCTGATGGATCCGGAGTCTCCCTTCAACCCTGTGCCGGCGACCGTGAGCGCCGTGCTGCGCGGTGAGCGTCCGGGCCCGCTGTCCTCCGTCGCGGGAGACTTCGGCTATGCGCCCGACTCGGGTCGTGCGATCGCGCTGCTCATGACGGCGCCCGCCCTCGCGCACGTCGCGTACAACGTGTCGAGCGGCGTTCCGTTCACCGCCCGCGAGCTCGTCGACGCGCTGAACGCCGCGCTTCCCGGATCCGGGATCGTGGCGGCGCCAGTCGAAGGGGCGGTGGAGGGCGCGCCGTACCTCGACATCACTCGTCTGCGTGCCGAGACCGGATTCGAGCCCGCGTTCGATCTGCCCGGCGCGGTCGCGCACTACGTCGAATGGCGGCGTGAGAATCCACGCTGAGAGGCGTGCAAAAGGGCTTGTCATATTTACTCAAGTGAGTAAATATGGATCCATGACATCGACGCGCAGCTACCGCACGACGCAGGAACGTCGTGCCGAGATCATCGACGCGACGGTGCGAGTTCTCGCCGAGCAGGGTTTCGCGGCCGCGTCGTTCGCCCGGATCCGGGAGACGGCGGAGCTCAGCAGCACCCGCATGATCTCGTATCACTTCGCCGATAAGGGCGCGCTCATGGGTGCGCTCGTCGAGCACGTCGTGCACCGGGCGGCCGCCGTCATGGTCCCCGCTATAGAGGCCGAGCCGACCTGGGCGGGCAAGCTCGCGGCATACCTCAGGTCCAACCTGCACTTCCTCGCCGAGAACCGGCTCGCGGCCCGTGCCGTGATCGAGGTCATCCGCAATGCCCCACGCGCCGACAACGACCTGCGCGAGGACACCTCGGCCCTGCTGCTCTCGGTGCTTCTCGCCCAGGGGCAGGAGGCGGGCGAGTTCCGCGCCTTCGACCCCGTGGTGGTGGCGCGCTCCATCCGCGCAACCATCGATGCGTTCGCGATGACCATGCCGTCCGACAAGGCGGCGACCACGTCGGCGATCGACGAGATCGTCGCCATGTATCACCGGGCCACTCGCCCGGAAGAAGGAGTTCGATCATGACTCTGACCGCCGACCGCCTCGCGGCGGTGCGTCCCGCACTCGACGCCGTGCGCCGGCTGTGGTGGTTGTGCGCCGCGGTGTCGCTGATCGCCCTGGGAGCCGCCGCGGTCCTCGCGATCGTCGACCCCGCTGAGGTGAACTGGGTGGTGTGGCTTCGCGGATCCGTCGTCGCGGCGGCGAGCCTCGTGTTCGTCCTCGTGACGAGAACAGCCGCGCGCGGCAGCCGCCGTGCGTTCACGAGGATGCGATGGATCTCGATCCTCGCGCCGATCGGTATCGGCCTGATCATCGTCTCGCCAGATTCGGGGTATCCGATCTGGATGAAGATCGAGCAGGGTCTCATCGGCATCCTGATCGTGGCGATCGCCGTCCTGCTGAACCGGCGTTCGACGCGGACGGCGTTCCCCAAGGCGAGCTGAGGCGCCATGGCCGACACGTACCGCGAGCGGGAGCCGAGTGCGGCGCTGGCCGGAGCGGTGCGCACGATCTGGGTGCAGCGCGTCGGCGATGAACCCGCCGTCCACCGCCATCTGCCCACCGGCGGCGTGGAGCTCCACGCGGCGGTCGGCGGGGCCGCGCGGCTGCTCGGTCCGCTCACGGGATACCGGCTCGAGGTCATCCCGCCGCGCACCACGATCGTCGGGGTGCGCTTCCGTCCGGGTGGCGCGCCGCCGCTGCCGATGCCGCTCGAGGAGCTGGTCGACCGGAGCGTGCCGCTCGAGGAGGTTTGGGGCGGCCTCGCTGAACGCCTGCTCGAGGATGTCGCCGGCGCCGGCACGGCCGAGCGCGCGACCGGCGTGCTCGAGGAGTTCCTGTTGCAGCGATTCCGGGTGGGGAGGGTTGCCGACCCTCTGCTGCGCGCCGCAGTCGAGGCGTTGATGCCCTGGCGTCCGGTCGAGGTCGCCACGGTCGCCGCCGACGTGGGGTTGTCGGAGAGTCAGCTGCGCCGGCGCTCGCTGAGCGCGGTCGGACTCAGCCCCAAGGTGCTGCAGCGCACCTTGCGGTTCCAGGGGTTTCTCGCGCTCGCTCAGGCCGGCGCTGTGCCCAGTGGCCGTGTCGGCGCCGACGGCATCGCGGGGCTCGCCGTGGACGCCGGGTACGCCGACCAGGCGCATCTGGGGCGCGAGTGCCTGCGGCTGACCGGGCAGACGCCTCGCGAGCTGCTGCACGGCGATGTCGGGCGCTGCGCCTGCGGGCATGACCACTCCGCGTCGTACCGCCCGTTCCTCGCCGGGCGGTTCCGCTCTGTCCGTGCGGCGAGTGCTTGAGTCGTGCGTTGTTCGCTATTTAGCTCAGGTGCTAGATTGCGTTCATGAGCGAAGCGGAGAACAGCGCGTTCGAGGCACTGGCCCACCCGACACGGCGGCAGATCCTGCAGGATCTGAAGGATGGCGAGCAGGCGGCGGGAGAGATCGCGGCGTGGTTCACGGTGAGCGGTCCGACGATCTCCCGGCATCTGCGGATCCTCCGGGGTGCCGGCTTGATTGTCGAACGGCGTGACGCGAACCGGATTTTCTACTCCCTCGCCGGCGACAGGCTCGCCCTGTCGATCGGCGACTTCCTGTCCACGGTCTGCCCCGAACAGATCGTGCTGCGGGAGGTGCGAAAGCGGCGCCCGTCCGATGGTGATCCCGGCGGCACCGGCGAGCACTCGGCGGTGCCGGCGTGAGTGTCGTGCCCGGAGTGAAGGCGCATCTGCGCCGCCGCTTGCTCGTGAGCTACCGGCTCGATCCCGACATCGCACGGACGCTCGTGCCCGCACCGCTGCGCCCGCAGCTGATCGACGGACAAGCGCTCGGGGGCTTCTGCGTGCTCGGGCTCGACGCGATCCGGCCGCGCTGGTTCTCGGCTCGTCTCGGTCTGCGCTCCGGGAACGCTGCGCATCGGATCGCGGTGGAGTGGGATGAGGGCGACCTCGTGCGCACGGGCGTGTTCATCCTGGAGCGCCACAGCTCGGCCTGGCATCCGGTGCTGTTCGGAGGCCGGCTGTTCCCCGGGTGCACCGCCGAGCGCGATTCGCCGTCGACGAGCACGGTGGCCGCTACGCCATGGGCATGGACGCCTCGGGGGAGCATCTCGATGCGGACGTCGAGGTCGGCGGTGCCTGGGCGAGCTCGTTCTTCGGCTCGGTGGAGGAGGCGTCGGCGTTCTATCGCTCCGGACGGATCGGCTGGTCGCTAGGACACGACGGCCGCACCCTGGAGGCGGTCGCGCTTGCCGCGGAGGAATGGGCGGTGGAGGCGGCCCAGGCGCACAGCGTGCACTCGTCGTTCTTCGATGCGCTGCCGCGAGGGTCGGTCGTGCTCGATCACGTCGTGGTGATGCGCGATCTCGACATCACGATGGAGGCGCCGGCGACCGCCGTCGGAGCGTCGCAGCCGCTCGCGGTCTAAGCCGTTCCCTTCGGACGTCGCGCGCGGGGACGCTCATGCGAAAGGCCGCCGGCATCGCAGCGCGGCGGCCTTTCGCGGTTTGCTCTCAGTGTCGTGCGACGGCCGGGTCCTCGGATCCGATCCGCTGAGCCAGGCGCGAGCGGTCGTCCGCGTCGAGGGCGCGCAGATCCGCCCCCTTCGTCTCGCGGGCGGCGGCCACGGCGACGAGCGTGATCGCGCAGGCGATCGCCACGTAGATCGCGACAGGAACGCTCGAGTGATACTGCGCGAGCAGGCTGGTCGCGATGATCGGGGCCAGGGATCCGGCGAAGATCGACGTGACCTGGTAGCCGAGGCTGACACCCGAGTACCGCATCAGCGTGGGGAACATCTCCGCCATGATCGCCGGCTGCCCCGCGTACATCGCGGCATGGAAGACGAGGCCGAGGGCGATGGCCGCCCAGATGACGACGGGATTGCCGGTGTTCATCATCGGGAAGGCGAAGAAACCCCAGGCGGCTCCGAGGAGGGCGCCGGCCGCGTACACGGGCTTGCGGCCCCAGCGGTCCGACAGTCGCCCGAACAGCGGGATCACGAGGAAGTGCACCACGTGGGCGCCGGCCAGGATGAGCAGCGTCGCCGACGTCGCCTCCTTGACGGACTGGGTGAGGTACACGATCGAGAAGGTGACCACCACGTAGTAGAGGATGTTCTCCGCGACGCGCAGGCCCATCGCGACGAGCACGCCGCGCGGGTAGCGGCGCACGACCTCGAGCGGCCCGAAGCTCGTCGATGCCTCCTGGTCCTGCGCCGCCTTCATCTCCAGGAAGATCGGCGCCTCGGTGACCTTGGTGCGGATGTACCAGCCGATGAGCACGATCACGGCCGAGAGCCAGAACGCGACGCGCCAGCCCCAGCCGAGGAACGCATCCTGCGGCAGCGTCGCGGACAGGGCGAAGAGCACGAGCGTGGCGAGCAGGTTGCCGACCGGCACTGCGGCCTGGGGCCAGCTCGCCCAGAACCCGCGCCGCTCGCGCGGGCTGTGCTCGGCGACCAGCAGCACGGCGCCGCCCCACTCGCCGCCGATCGCGAAGCCCTGCGCGAACCGGAGCAGCACCAGCAGGACCGGTGCGAGATACCCGACCTGGGCGAAGCCGGGCAGGCAGCCGATGAGGAACGTCGCGGCGCCGATGATCAGGATGCTGGCCTGCAGGAGCTTCTTGCGCCCGTACTTGTCGCCGAGGTGCCCGAACACGATCCCGCCGAGCGGGCGGGCGATGAAGCCGATCGCGTAGGTGACGAAGGCCGCGATGATCCCGCTGAACGGGTCGTCCGACGGCGGGAAGAAGACGGTGCCCAGCACGAGCGTCGACGCCGAGGCGTAGAGGAAGAACTCGTATCACTCGACGACCGTGCCCGCCATGGACGCGGCCACGACGCGGCGCAGGCCGGAGGGAGATGCTGACTCGTACGCCATGTGTGCTCCTTTGCACGTTCGGAGACGTCTGTCGGTTCTCCAGCCTGAGTCGACTCCGTCGTTGCGACAATGCCCATATGCGGCGGACGGAGTGTGCAGGAATGCACATCGGACGGCGAGCGGACTGCTCGTTCAGGTCGTGCAGGGGGCGGGAATCGCTTCGGTCTGGGGGTGGACGGGCGACGCGTCGCGCGCGCGCCGTCGCCGTGCCACGAACCCATCCAGCACGAGCGGTGCGGCGATGCCGAGGAGGACCAACGCCAGTCCGGCCAGCTGGCGGCCTTCCAGGATCTCGCCCGCCACGAGCACCCCAAGAAGCACCCCCGTGACCGGGTTGAGCAGGCCGATGAGGCCGACGGTGCCGGCGGGCAGGTGCTTGAGCGCCGCGAACCACGCGACGTTGGCCACGGCGGTCGCGATCAGGGTCAGGTAGCCGTACGCCGCCAGAGCTGCGCCGTCGACGGCGGGCGGCGGCCCTTCGATGATGGCCGCGACCGGGATGAGCGCGAGGCCGCCGAAGACGAGCTGCCACGCAGTGGACGGGAGGATCCCGACCTCGCCGTTCCAGCGCTTGGCGAGGATGAACCCGATCGACGACATGGCCATCGCGGCGATCGAGGCGATCACGCCGCGCGGGTCGACGGAGTTCGTGGTGCCGAGCAGCATGAGCGCGACGCCGCCGATGCCGACGAGGGCGCCGAGCAGGCGCAGGATCCCGGGTCGCTCGCGCAGGATCGCCCAGGCCGCGAGGGCGATCGCGACGGAGGAGGTCGCCATGATCGTCGACGCGATGCTCGTCGGCAGCAGCTGCGCGGCGGCGTAGACGAGCACGAAGAAGGCCCCGACGTTGAGGGTGCCCAGCAGGGCGGACTTCCACCACCAGGAGCCGCGAGGGAGGCGGCGGACCAGCGTCAGGAGCAGCAGTCCCGCGGGCAGTGCGCGGATCGCGGCACCCCAGATCGGGGAGTCGGGGAGCCACTCGCGCGTGACGAAGTAGGTGCTGCCCCAGGCGATCGGAGCGATCATCGCGACGACGAACCACCGCCAATTAGTTTCCATGGAAGACACTATAGCTTCCTTGGAAGATATAGTGAAGGGGTGACGGAGATCGATGATCAGGTGACGCGGATCCAGCAGGCGTGGCGGCGGGAGCGCCCCGATCTCGATGTGACCCCGATCGGCACGATCGGGCGCCTGCATCGCCTGGCTCTGGCGTTGACCGAGGAGCTCGTCGCGGTCTATCGCAGGCACGGGCTGTCGGAGGGTGACTTCGATGTGATGGCGGCATTGCGCCGTTCGGGCGAGCCGTACGAGGCGAGCCCCACGGATCTCGCCGCCTCGACGATGATCACGAGCGGCGGGATGTCGAAGCGTCTCGACCGGTTGGAGGGCGCCGGGCTCATCACGCGGAGGGCCGGATCCGGCGACGGACGTGGTCGGGTCGTGGCGCTGACGGCGGAGGGCAGGGCGCTGATCGACGCCGCGTTCGCCGATCACGTCGCCAACGAGCAGCGACTGCTGGCGATGGTTCCGGCATCGGAGCGGAGGGCGCTGGAGGCGACTCTGACCGGCTGGCTGGCGCACTTCGAAGCGCGCGACTGACGCCGGCGTCCCCAGCCGCGCGGTTCAGCCGGCGCACTCCCGCGACTGGTCGGTGATGGTCCAGTCGGACGTCGGTCGCGTCATCACCACGGTGCCGCAGTCGCCCGATGCGAGGTAGGTCACGAAGAGGGTCGCGTCGGTCGCGGTCTCCTGCTGCACCGCGATGTCGACCTGCGCGTCCTGACCGAGGGCGCGATAGAGCTCTGCGGTGACGGCGATCATCTCGTCGCAGCTGGACACGTGGACGGGGCCCCGTTCGTTGAGCTCGGCGACCATCCGCGTCGCGAGCTCGGGAGAGAGGGCCGCACAGGATGCTGCGGTGTCGGGAACGCGAGAGGCGTCGAGCCAGGCGCGGAACGCGTCGGCCGCACCCAGCGGGTGGGGCGTCGCCGGATCCGACGCCTGGGCCGTCGATTCGACGGTGGACGTCGCCGCACCGCTCTGCGCCGATGCGTTCTGATGCGCGTAGTCAGGACTCGGAGCGCACGCGCTCAGGAGGAGCATCGCGGCGGCGGCGGCGGCGGCGCCGATCCCGATCGCCGCCGACACGCGTCCATTCCGGAATATCACTGCCTCATTGTTTCAGACCGGGCTCCGAGCATCCCGGGAAGACGGCTCGCCCACCAGACGAGCGCGCCCGCCGCACCCAGCGCGCCGAGCAGACCGAGCGCCGTCAGGGCGATCGCGCCCACGCCCCGCTCCGGCAGGAGGAATCCGTAGGGCACCCAGCCGTCCGTCGCCCCTCGCGCGAGCACGACGATGAGCCAGAGGACCGGATAGGGCGCCAGGATCCAGAACCGCGGCCATGGCATCGGTCCGCGGTCGCCGATGATCAGCCAGTCCAGCGCCATCACCGACGGGAACACGATGTGCAGCGTGACGCTCACCCACGGAGGGGCGGATCCTGTACCCGGAACGAGGCCGTTGTAGATCACGGCGACCAGCAGCATGCACGCGGTCGCCACGGCGCGCGCGTCGGTCAGCCAGCCGGGCGCCCCTTGCGCTGTCATGCCCCGAGCCCCCACGAGGATCAGGATGATCGCTGCGAGCAGGCTCGTCAGATTCGTGAAGAACCCGAAGTAGTCGAACGGGTTGTATCCGTTGTCGGCGCCGCCCCGGACGTAGGTGAGCATCAGGATCGTGATGATCGCTGCGCCGAGGACGAGTCGCGCCGCACCGACGCCCTGCATGCCGAGGCGTGATGCGGGCCGGGGCGTCATACCGCGACGATACCGGGACGCGCCGTCTGGATGCGTTTCGCCACTGAAGGCGCAGCCCTGCCAGGACGATGGACTGCTCGGAGCGACGGAGCTACGGTGAGGTCGTGAGTGCGATCAACGGCGGCCGGGTCGAGCGGGGGCGTGCCCGCATGTGGCTCGGCGTGGGGATCGCGGTCATCCCTGGCGTTGTCGCCGGATTCCTCGGCGCGATCTTCGGACCCTTCCGCATCATGCTCGGCGGCGGGATCCTGATCGCTGCGAGCGGGATCCTCGTCCTCGTATTGCGGGATAGAACGTGGACTCGTGTGGTCCTCACTGTCGGCGTCGCACTGGTGTTCGGAGCCTGCGCTTATGTTCTGCTCGGACTCGTCATGCCGCAGGGGACCGGCAGCGGGTCGGGGAGCGGGTGCGCGCCGGGCGGGACGTGTCAGCCGTAGGGCTTGCAGTGGTTGGATCCAGCGCGGTGTTCAGGAGCGTGCTGCTCCCGGCACCGTGTAGAGAGTGTGCAGCACGCCGTCGCCTTGCACCACGACCGTCGGGCCTTCGAACAGGTGCGGGCCGACGAGGTCTCCGAAGTATGGCCTGCCGGATCCGAAGACGGCGGGGACGACGTCCATCGCGACCTGATCGACGAGCCCGGCCGCGAGGATCTGACCGCCGACCCGGCCGGCGTTGACGGCGACGATGCGGTCGCCCGCCAGGTCCTGGGCCACGGCGATCGCCTCGGTGACGTTGTCGACGAAGTGGTACGAGGCCTCGGGGTGCCAGCCCTCCGGCTTGGGTCGGTGAGAGACGACGACCACGTGCTCGCCCGCCGGCGGGCGTCCCTCCCAGCCGTCGACGAGGTCGAAGAGGTGCCGGCCCATCACGATGCAACCGATCGACTGCCAGAATCCGCGGACGTACTCGGCCGACGCCGGAGACACGCGGAAGCTGCTCCCGGATCCCGAATGGTCGTGATCTCCCTCTGAGGCATCCGGCTCCGGGAGGATCGGGGTGTCTCCGTTGAAGTACCAGTCGTGGAGCGGGCCGACATCGTCGTGGTCGTCGGCGATGTAGCCGTCGAGGCTCGTCACGCTGTGCATGATCACCGTGCCCATGGTGGGTTCCCTTCGTCGTGCCGGATGCGGATGTGACGATCCTCGCCGGACTTCGGGGCGAGGGCTTGGAAAAAATCACTCGGCCGGCATCGGTCCCATGTCGGGCGGGAACGCCGGATCCGGCGGAACTCGGCGTCGCAGCGCCAGGTAGTCGGTCGGAGTGCGGCCGGTGAAGTCGCGGAACTCGTTGATCAGGTGCGGCTGATCGAAGTAGCCGGCGGTCTGCGCAAGATCGGCCCAGGCGGGCGGGGTCGCCGCGTCGACCGACAGCACCACACGGGCGAACCGGTAGATGCGGGCCAGCCGCTTCGGGGTGACGCCGACCATCGAGGTGAACCGGGAGGCGAGCCGGTTGCTGCTGAGCCCGGTGTCGCTCGTGAGGGCCGCGACGGTGCCGGAGCCCCAGGACGACTCGATTCGTCGAGCAGCCTGCTGGGCGGGATCCCGCTCGTCCGCCGTGGACTCGGTGAGCCGGGACAGGAGCTCGGTTTCGAGCAGGCCGATCCGCGCGGAAGTGGAGGTGGCTTCCGCCAGCTGGTCGCGGAGCTCCGAGAGGCTCGACCCCCACAGTCCGTCAGCGGGCACGCAGCGATCCCGCAGTTCGCCCATCGGTGCGGTCACGAACGGTGCGAGGCCCCACGGCTTGAGGTGCACGCCGATGACGTTCACCTCGCGGCCGTACTCGATGACGTACCGGCGGGTCCAGATCCCGATGAACCACGCGTCCACGAGCGTCTCGGGCGGGCGCTCGCCGGCCGGATCATGAAGCACGATCGGGTCCCCGAGGTTGATCATGAGGTGGGCGGACGGCATCGGAGGCACGAGCAGCCGACGCCGATGACCCGGGTCGCCGAAGAGGCAGTAGACATCATCGGCGTAGCGGTCCAGCGGCGGAGCCGGCTTCCTGCCCACATAGCGCACGCTGTCAGTCTGGCGTCGGGACGGCGGCGGCGACAGTGCAGCATGGGATAGTCGTGACCATGACGAACGATGCCGGTGTCGCCGAGGAGCAGTGGATCTACGAGCACGCGGCCGACGGCTCGGCCAGGTTCGCGCTCGGCACCGTCGGCGCGAACCCGCTGATCTGCTTCGGGATCAACCCGAGCACCGCGGCGCCGGGAGCTCCGGATCCGACGATCAAGCGCCTGACCCGGTTCGCGGCCGACAACGGCTACGACAGCTGGGTGATGCTGAACGTCTATCCACAGATCTCCACCGACCCACGAGGCTTGGATCGCGAGCACAGCGCCGCGCTCAAACTCGAGAACGAGCGGCACATCGCGGCGCTCCTCGAGGGCCGGCAGGGCACTCTGCTGGCTGCGTGGGGAGCGCTCATCGAGACTCGTGAGTACCTGCAGCCTCTGCTGCAGGACATCACCCGGATCACGGCTGCGGCGGGGTGTATCTGGCTATCGCTCGGGGAACCGACCAAGCACGGGCACCCGCGGCACCCGCTCTACGTGAAGGGCGACGCTCAGATGCGTTCGTTCGACATCGACGAGTACCTTCGAAAGCTCGGCTAGGCAGCCCTGCCGGACGCTTCCGTGTCTTGTCGAATCGCGACGGGCGGAGACGATAGGCGACATCGAACTGGCTAGACGCTGTCGAGTTCCGTGAGGAAGATGGCTGGATAGTGGACGTGAGAGATGGCCCCGCACGCCTGGTGCGGGGCCATCTCAAGGTGCTTGGCAGGTGGCCTACGGTTACGCGATCACACTGATGAAGAGGGCAGTTGCAACCGCCATGGCTGCCACGACAATGGCTGCGATCACCAATGCTGCGACGAGGAGTCCGCGGTCAGCGCCCTGGCTACCCTTGAGCTTCATGATCGACGCCACCATGACAGCGATCGCAAGAAGCCCCGCCCATGGTGTGACGAGACAGCCGATCGCAGAAAGTACTGCGACGGCAAGCAAGCTGATGGACCAGACACGAGCGCTGTTGGAGTCCGCCCGATCGATATGGGTAGTCATGATCGTTCCTTCCGCTTCGAGGCAGGCTTAGATGTTGTAGAGGTGCTTTTCCACGACTCCGGGACCGTTCGTGATCGTCATCATCTCCTTGTTCATCTGAACGTTCGAGCCCTCGTAGAACACGCTGCCGGTGAAGATGGTCTTGCAGTAGCCCTGACCGCTCTGCACCCACATGGAGTCATTCTTGGAGACTGACCAGAAGCCCGAGAACCCGGTCCAGGTACCGGTGCAGGACTTCACATCCTGCACGACCCCGCTACCCGTCACATAGTAGAAGTCCTGGTTGAAGTACCCCAGCACGATCCCGAGGAACTCCGCGTTGACGCGGTAGTTGCTTGCGACGTCCCACAGGTCTTGGGTGGAGAACTCTCCGCCGACCTTGGCAGCAACGGCAGGCTCAGTCGATGTCACCGTGGTTGCCTCGGTGAAGGTGACCCCTGCTTCCGCGAAGGGATTGTCACTCGAGTACACCTCGATGAAACGCTGCTGGTCCGCCGGCGTCAGGTTCTCGAACTTCTCGATCTCCGTCGCGGGAACGCCGTCTGTGCGGAGCTCGGCGACGAAACTGTCCTGAGCCGTGCTTGTCTCCGCGGCCTGGGCCATGGATGCGCCCCCCAGCGAGAGCCCGAGCACTACTGCGACGACGCCTGCTCGTGCAAGCGCTCGCATGGTCTTCGATCTTCCATCATTGATACGCATGTCTTCTCCAGTCTCGATGTCGCAGTCACTGTTCGTGGTTGATTGAAGCCCCGCGCGGAACTACTTCAAACCTATGAACATGGTCCGCAAACCTCTGTAGGGACTTTGGGGGACAGCGCAATCGGGTCACGGCAGGTACCCTCGGCACCCGGTCGCCGGTCAGGCGGGGGCGCGGTGATTGTCGATTGGTGTGGGTGCCACCCGCGCCACGGAGGCTCCCGTCATGCGCACCACATTCGATGCAGGAGCCTATGCCGCCTACATCTACCTCGTGCCGGAGATCCAGCCCGGTCTTTCGGTGCGCACGATCGAGGCCCCCGGCGTCGACGGCGGGATGGTCGTGCTGGACGCACAGACGGTTCACTGACCGCGAGCGCCCTCGTGGCATCCTCGGTCCGCCCGAAGTGCCGAAGCCAACTCGGGTGATAGCTCGCAGACGAGTGCCGGCGGCTGTGCTGTTCCCGGCGACGATGTCCAGGTAGCGCGACAGCATGCCTCCCAAGGATCAGAGTTCGACGCTACGTCGATCCGGTGACGTTTTCGATTTTCAGTTGGGTTTGGCGGGGCAGCGGGCGCTCGTTGGGTGCCGTTCGCCGCGTGATTCCGCGGAAGCCGTCACGGCTGGTACAGGGTAGTTTCAGCGGAGCTACCGACACGGAACCGGCACCCGAAGCGCGGTTTGGCGGAGAGGAGGGATCCTATTCGACAGCGTCCGTGAGCAACGGCAGGAGCGGCGCTACGGGATCCCAGATGTGTCGAACCTTGGCTTCATGAAAGTTCGTCCAGGTTGACACGAAAGCGCGCGAAACGACTTCTTCGGCCAGGAAATCCAGACTCTCGCCGATTTCAGCGAAGACTGTGTGTCGGTCGCGATTTGTTCGCAAGGCAAGCTCGATAGCATCGCTGACCTGTCCTTGATCAGCAGTGTCCAACTGGAGCGCCAGTGCTAGGCGAGGTAGCACCTTGCCGTTCGTAGAAATCGCTTCTACCATGTCTCCGAAAATAACGGCCTCCGGATCGTCGTCCCCGGGTAGGAACGACACGAAGGGAGTACCGTCCGGCATGTTAAGCTCCGATGTTGACGACGGGCTATAACCGTCTTCCGTGAGTTTGTCGCCGTCCAGCAACGCAATGGCGGGATACTTGCGGGCCGGGTTATTGAGATTGTTGTGCTTCGCTTGATCCCGTGCCGGCGAAGCCCCTCCTAGGGCGTGAATCTCGATACTTTTGAGGTCCAGCTTCTGGAAAGCGACGGCGCCGTATCTCCGCAAGGAGATTTCCGCAACTAGGCTCGCGAACTTGTCCTCAGCGAAGATTGCTAGCCGCGCATCGATCTCGCCAGTAAGGGCGCGCAGAGACTCCACATCAAGCTTGCCTTGCGTTAGCTTCCCACGGTAGGCGGACCAGACTGCGTCGCCGGGGAGTGGCTTCAGCGCGGCGTTTGAGTGAGTTGTAAATATGACCTGGCAGCCTTTGCGCTTGGCAACCTCGATCAAATACTCGACGAGTCGTTGCGTAGCAATCGGGTGAAGTCCGTTTTCGACCTCTTCAATGAGCACAAGTGCCCCGTCATCGACCGCCTCAATCTCCCCAACGATTCGGATGATGCTGGCCTCGCCCGCACCGAAGTGAAACTCAGAGTATGCAGGGTCGCTACCGATTTCGGGGCGGCGCACCAAGATTGAATACTTGCCGCCGAGGTCGGCGGAAACCTCGAGATAGTGTGTCGCAGTCTTGCCTAGGATTCTCTCGACCGCTGTCACAACTTCTTCGGTGAATGCTGTCTCGGCAGCTCCGACAAAATCGCCCTTTGCGAATTTGTACACATCCGATCGCTCCGATACGGGAAGCGTACGGTTCACACCGATCACCTTGACCGGTCGCTGAACTGCCTTTCTGTTCCACTTGCTTCGTCTGACATCATCGACGCGATCTGTGTAGGACGCACTGCGCGTAGTCGTTGTGTTGTCGGCTGTAACGCTGTATTCGACACGCCAGCCACTCATCGACCGATCGTAGAGACCGCCCCGCGCGAAGAAGCGTCTTGGTTGGACCGCGTCATATAGAAGGCCTGCCGCGCCGAGTACGGTGGTCTTCCCTGCGCCATTGGGTCCAACGAGTGCGGTGACGGGAAAGTCGAAGCGAATAACGGCATCCTCGAACGATCGGATCTTCTTGAGTTCCATTTCGTAGAGGTAGTGCTTGTAGCCGCGTCTCCGCACTCGCTCCTGAAGGCCTTGGATTTCGGATGGGCTGATAGACATTGAATTCTCCTGGCGAGTGCGGCTCCGTTGAGCGGAACGACCATGTGTTGGACGTAGTCGATAGGTGGGTGCTCACTGGCCATCGACTACGGTCTGGCGCACCGGCAATTCCAGCGGGCGTGTAACTCTCGTGATCAGTGCGCCTGTCCCGGGGATGTGGGCGTAGCAAAGAGGTCGGGAAGATTTCGTGTGTGTTCGAAAACCATGTCGGGGCCAAGATTTGCCACGATGGATCGCGCAAGCGCGCGTTGCCGTGGCGCTCTCCTGCGGCTTGCCTCTAGTGCCGCCTGGAATTCGTCGGGTCCGTCCATCTCAAGATCTATTCCTGGCAGGTAGAAGTGAGGAAAAGACTCGTAGCAGTCGTCGTACGGGTCGAAGTCGTCCCCGTCGGTGGCCTCGTCGTCGTCAGTGCCGTCCTGCCCGGATAACGGATCAGCCCCGCCATCGGCAGCCGGCTCACCGTCGTTGTCTGCGGCGTTCACGCTCATCCACGGGCTGAGAAGTGCCACCATAACGTTGAAGTAGCCTTCCAGGTATGAGGCGTCGCCATAGTTTCCACGTTTGAAGGCTCGCTGTGCGGCAGCTGCGTAGCTATGAGCGAGCGCCTGAACGTGATGAGCGTCCGAGTACTCACCTGAGCCGCGACGGTGGAGCACCCTGAAACAAGCGTCAAGCACCGCGTCGCTGTAGAACCAGGTGTATACGACCGATGGATACTCTTTGTGGTCTACCTCTTTCGCGATTCGGTCCGCACGCTCTGCGCGACTCTGAATCCTCGCTATGAGATCGTAGGTCTCGTCCGGCAAAATGCAATGCCCTTGGAGCGATCTCTTGATCTCTTTGACGAACTTCATCCCGCTGGTACGCAGATGAGTTAGCCCGAGGGCGCTTGCTTCAGGTGCTTCAAACGGGCTTACCACGTACGCACGCGGCGCGAACTTCCCTAGATCCGCACGGAGCGATTCGTACAAACGACGGAAGTTCCAGTCCGTTAGGGAATATCCAACGAAAACCACAGTCTTTGTGGCCAACAACTGACGTAGATGCGCTCCGAGTGCGTTAGACCCCAACCTGGCTAGTGACTCCACGTAGTCGTCGCTCGTGGCGACTAGGGTCGCGAGGTTGCTTATTGATCCGTGAATTTTGAATACGCGCCGCTCATATTCGTCGTGGTAGGCGATGTCCTCACCGATCATGAAAGGCGTGGCGAGACACGCTTCTTCGAAGTATGTATCCCAGTTCGTGGTGATGATATCTCGAATCCCAGGAAGCGTTGCGAGCTCTTCGTGGAACTGTCGAGCCGCTCGGCGGGCCGTCGGAAAAGAGTCGGCATAGGTGAATCGCGCCCGAATTTCCTTCACAAGAGCGGCGCGCCCGAACTTCTCTTGGAAGGCTTGCATGACCTCGGGGAAAGTGTCAGCGTCGGAACCCGCGCGTTTCCGGGCTCGCTCGAAGAGCGTCTCCGAGAGGACAGTTGGGACTTCTGTACTGATGCCAGCGCCTGCAAAGATGACAAGCTTTCCTGCTGTGTACGCTTCAACCAAGTCCTGAGGCAGGTCAAAATCTAGATCGAGTGCGCACCACTTGCACTCTCCGTCGTGTACATGATTGGGCACAGGCTCATGTTAGCCGGGCGTCGCCGAGGACCGGACGCACCGCAGGCGGTGCAGCAGGCCGCTAGGCCGGCCTTGATTGAGTAAAGAAAGTTCTCACGGCTCGATCGCCGGCGGTGCGGGGCCGACCGTACGGCATCGGAGTCCCGGAGAGGTTCGAGGGCCAGCGGGGCCTCACGCGGGTACGGCCCTGCAGCAGTCTGAGCAGTTCGCGCATCGCCGCGTCGCAGGTTATGAGGAGTCGTGAGCAAGGCTCAGTCGACGTACTGCGTTCCGTCGAAGACGTACTGGTGCCGCTTCCTATTAGCGGTGCAGACCCACCACGTCTCGTTGTCGAAGTGCTGCAGAGTCATGATGCCTCGGGATGAACCAGCGGGGCACTGTGGGCACTTGAGCCGGGCATCGATCCATTCGAGTCGATGATTGTCTTCACGCTTCCGAACGACGCCGAGCACGAGCGATCCCAGTCGAACGACTGTCCAGCCGTTCATTCGGGCGGTGAGCAGCGGCACCGCAATCAGCGCGGCGCCCACGGTGAGAGCCGCAACAATCCCGACGACGATCAGCTTGCCGTCACCGTTCGGTGCGATCAGGATGCCCCCGAACGTCACTGCGAGGCCAATCACAGTGGCGAGGTTCGCCGCAACCTCCAGTCCGCGGCTGACGAAGCGCGTGCCGTGCTTTTCATGGTTTGCAGTCGGCCGGTTGTCCCACCCCCTGCCCTGGGTGATGTGAATGTCGCGCGTCTTCACAGCGATGGCGATGCCTTGCGCGGTCGATGCAACCGCCTGTGCCTGTGGTGTGAACTGCGCGGTGCCGCAGTGGTTGCAGTGCGCGAACGCGGCATCTATTGGCCGTTCGCACCCAGCGCATGGTCTCGTTGACTCGTACACGTCAGCCCCCTCGTTGTCGTCCTGCATTTAGACGGTAGGGAGGGGAGCCGACATTGCTAGCCGGCACAAGCCTCGGGAGTGGAGCGATTCGTCTCGCTCCGCTCGCTCAACGACCGGGGCTTCACTCGCATGACAGCGAGGCCAGATCGACCCAGGGGAGCGGCACGGAAACCTGGCCTCACCGGGAAAAGACGAAACCCCCGCGATGTAGAAGCTACGCGAGGGTTCCTGGGGTGATTGTAACGATCACCCGTGTGGCTCCGACCGGCATCGATCCGGTGACCTTTCGATTTTCAGTCGAACGCTCTACCAACTGAGCTACAGAGCCGCACAGATCGGAAGGTGGAAGCTTCTGACCTGCGTCCTAGACGACAGGCCTTTCCGAAGAAAGGCCTGTCGCATGGAGCGACCCTGACGGGACTTGAACCCGCGACCTCCGCCGTGACAGGGCGGCACGCTAACCAACTGCGCTACAGGGCCAGAACTATGAAATTGTATCGGAAAGAGTGACCCCAACGGGATTCGAACCCGTGCTACCGCCGTGAAAGGGCGGCGTCCTAGGCCACTAAACGATGGGGCCGGGGTGAGCCGCAGGGCTCACTTGCCGACGCTCAAGCATAAGGGGTTCCTGAGCGAAAACACCAATCGAGAGCGCGTCGCTCTGGATCCCGGGCGTGTCCGGGCGCAGAATGGAAGTTGGTCCCGTCCCGTCCCCGAACGCTCGACCAGCACCTGACGATTCGAAGAATTCCCGATCCTGAGCCGGATCCGAGGGTTGCGATTGAGGCTGATGTTGTTAGTGTGACATGAGTGAAACCGGCGAAAGGGAGCCGCGTGAACCATCTGAACATCGAAGACGCCCGCCGACCCGGACAGGCGTCGCTGGTTCGGCGTGCCCGCGCGGCGCGCCTCGGACGTCGCCGTGGCGGCGTCGCTCTCAGCATCGCCACCGTCGGTGCGCTGATCCTGGGCCTCCTTATGGGCGCTCCTGCTGCCTACGCCGACGACTACCCCAGCTGGGATGACGTGCAGGCGGCGAAGGCGAACGAGGCCACCGCCGCCGCCGAGGTCTCGCGCATCCAGGGGCTCATCGCCACCCTCACGCAGAACGTCGCCGACACCAAGGCCGCGGCCGAGGCAGCCGGTAACGAGTACTTCGCGGCGCAGCAGGCGCTCGATGCGCAGGCGCGCCGCCTCTCGGATCTGCAGACGCAGGCCGATGCGCAGAAGAAGGTCGCCGATGATTCGGCCAGCAAGGCCGGGCAGATCGCCGCGCAGCTCTCCCGCGACGGCGGCGACACCACCGCGCTTCAGCTGTTCTTCTCCAACTCCACGGCGAACAAGGACGAGCTGCTCCAGCGGCTCGGCCAGATGGACCGTGTGCTCTCCGGCACCCAGGCGATCTACGACAAGGCCCTCGAAGCGAAGAACACCGCGCAGGCGCTGACGGATCAGGCGAGTGCGGCGAAGACCGAGCGTGATCGGCTCGCCAAGATCGCCGAAGACAAGATGCAGAAGGCGCAGGCCGCTGCGGATGCCGCTGCGGCCGCACTCGCCAACCAGCAGGCCAATCTCGGCCAGCTTCAGGCGCAGCTCGCCGCGCTGCAGGACACCACGGCCAAGACGGTGGCCGGCTATCAGGCCGGTGAGGCGGCCAGGGCTGCGGCCGAGGCCGCACGTCAGGCCCAGCTCGCCGCCGAGCGCCAGGCCGCGATCGACGCCGCGGCCAACAACGGCGGCGGTGGCGGTGGCGGTGGTGGCTCCACCGGTGGTGGCACCGGCGGCGGCACCGGAGGCTGGGTGCGCCCGTTCGGCGGCTACCAGTCCTCGGGCTACGGATATCGCGTGCCCGACTGCGACTACTGGGGTTGCTCTTCCAGCTTCCACGCGGGCGTCGACCTCGCCGACGGCAGCTGCGGTTCGCCGATCTACGCCGGACACTCGGGAACGGTCGTGTACGCGGGCTGGAACGGCGGCTACGGCAACTACATCAAGATCGACAACGGCGACGGCAGCGGTCTCGCCACCGGCTACGGGCACATCCTCAACGGCGGCTTCAACGTCGGTTACGGGCAGTGGGTCAATGCGGGCGACGTAATCGCCTTCGCGGGCAACACCGGCGGATCCTTCGGCTGCCACCTGCACTACGAGGTCTATCAGTGGGGCAGCACGATCAACCCGATCAGCTTCATGGAGAGCCAGGGCGTCTACATGGGCTGATCCTCGGATCCTCACGGAGAAGACCCCCGGGCCGCTGAGCGGCACCGGGGGTCTTCTGTGTATCAGGCGTTTCGGGCCCCTTCGAGAATGTCGGGGCCCGAACGGGTCAGTGGCCTTCGTTGGCGAAGCGCTCGATGGCCTCGTCGAGGATCCGCTGCGCCTCGGCGGCGTCGCCCCAGGCGTCGACCTTGACCCACTTGTTGGGCTCGAGGTCCTTGTAGTGCTCGAAGAAGTGCGAGATCTCCTTCTTCGTGTACTCGGCCAGGTCGTCGACGTCCTGGATGTGCGACCAGCGCGGGTCCTTGCTCAGCACGGCGACGAGCTTGTCGTCACCACCGGCCTCGTCGCTCATCTTCAGCACGGCCACGGGACGCACGTTCACGACGACGCCGGGGAAGATGGCCTGGTCGAGAAGCACCAGCACGTCCAGCGGGTCGCCGTCCTCGCCGAGGGTGTTGTCGAAGTAGCCGTAGTCGGCCGGGTAGCCGAAGGTCGTGTAGAGCACGCGGTCGAGGTGCACTCGTCCGGTCTCGTGGTCGACCTCGTACTTCACGCGGCTGCCGCGCGGGATCTCGATGACGGCGTCGTGTGCGCCCATGCGTGTGCTCCTCAGAAAAGACGGTTGGATGCCGCGGACAAGCCTACTTCGCGCGCAGCCTCACGCGTGGGCCCGTGCTCGCCAGCATCGGAGCACGCGCCCGCCGGCGATGACGGACGGGCGGCGTCCAACCCGCCCGGGTAGCGTGAGAGCGTGCCCTCCCTCTCTCCCGCCGTCGCTGAGATCCGCCGTGCCGTGCGTGCCGCACTGGCGGCGCTGCCCGAACGACCGAGCGCCGTGATCGTGGCGCTCTCCGGGGGCGCCGACTCCCTGGCGCTCGCCGCGGCGACCGCCTTCGAGGCGCGCGCCGCGGGGATCCGCGTGCGGAGCCTGACGGTCGATCATGGGTTGCAGAGCGGATCCGACCGCGTCGCGGCCGAGGCGGCGGCGAAGGCCTCGGCGCTCGGCATCGAGGCGCTCGTGGAACGGGTCGTCGTGGCCGAGTCCGGGGAGGGGCCGGAGGCCGACGCCCG
Organism: Microbacterium sp. Au-Mic1; assembly: GCF_021341785.1. Lineage (GTDB taxonomy): Bacteria > Actinomycetota > Actinomycetes > Actinomycetales > Microbacteriaceae > Microbacterium. The sequence continues at coordinate 106,847 of NZ_JAJTTF010000011.1, read as the reverse complement.
AGCGGCCCGTTACGCGGCGCTGCGCCTGGTCGCTCAGCGCGAGCAGGCCCCCGTGCTGCTCGGGCACACGCTCGACGACCAGGCGGAGACGGTGCTGCTGGGCCTGGCGAGGGGATCGGGCGCCGGCAGCCTGCAGGGCATGGCTCCCGTGCGCATCGACGAAGACGACACCACCTGGATCCGCCCGCTGCTCGCCGTGCGCCGTGAGACGACGCGCGCCGCCTGCACCGCTGAGGGGCTCGAGCCCTGGAACGATCCGCACAACACCGACCCCCGCTACCTGCGGGTGCGGGCACGCGAGCGCGTGCTGCCGGTGCTCGAGGCCGAGCTGGGGCCGGGCATCGCCGAGGCCCTCGCTCGCACGGCGGAGCAGCTGCGCGAGGACGCGGAGGCGTTCGACGAGATGATCCACGAGACCATCGAGGACATCGTGGAGCACGCCGAGGCGGGGATCTCCGTCAGTGCTGCGGCCCTCGCCGCCAACCCGGCCGCGCTGCGCAATCGCGTGATCCGCCTCGTCGTGCAGAGCGAGTTCGGGGTCGGCCTGACCCGGACTCAGACCGTCGAGGTGGCGCGTCTGGTGACCGACTGGTCGGGCCAGGGCCCGCTCGACCTGCCGGGCTGCACGGCTGCGCGGGTGGGCGGCCGCATCGTGTTCGCCGCGCGCTAGACGCGGAGACACGCTAGACGCGGAGACTCCGGAACGCGGCCCCCCATGGAGCCGCGTTCCGGAATCGCCGTGAGTCGGCTCCTACTTCTTGCCGCCGAGCAGGCCGCCGATCAGGCCACCGATGTCGATGCCGCCGCCGGCCGTGGAACCCTGCTGCTGGCCGCCGCCGAACAGGCCGCCGAGGCCGCCCAGGATGTCACCCAGGCCACCGCCGCCCGTCGACGAGCCCTGCTGCTGGCCGCCACCGCCGAGCAGGCCGCCCAGGATGTCGCCGAGGCCACCGCCACCGCCTGCCGACGAGCCCTTCTGGCCGTTCGCGATGAGACCCATAACGATCGGGGCGAGGATCGGGAGCAGCTTGCCGAAGTCGATGCCGGCCGTCTTCTGGTCGCTCGTCAGCGTCTGCGCGACCTGGTCTGCGTTGTCGCCGAACACGTGCGAGACGATCTTCTGGCCATCGGCCTCATCGACGTCGTCGACCGACGCCGCGCCCGAGAAGCCGTCGTGCTTGGCGAGAGCGGCCTCGATCGCGGAGGAGCCCTCCGGCGTCTCGGCGTTCTTCGCGAGGCCGCCGAGCAGGGCGGCCCCGCCCTCCTGCACCGCCTGCCGCGCGACGTCCTCGCTGACGCCGAGCTTCTGGGCGATGTCGCCGATCGGCACCTGGTTGAGGATCTCGTCGATGTCCATGGGACTCCTTCCGTCCGCGACGGGGGCTCGGTTCCCCCAAGCGCCACCCCGCCTCTCCGCTCACAGTAGCGGGCGCGGCACGCCTGCGGGAGAACGGATCCGGTCGCGTAAAATCGATCCATGCGCGCTGCGGACATCCCCGACGACCTGACCGAGATCCTCGTCACCGAGGAGGAGATCCGCGCGAAGCTCGATGAGCTCGCCGTGCGGGTGGCCGAAGACTATGCGGGCAAGGACCTGCTCCTGATCGGGGTGCTCAAGGGCGCCGTCATGGTCATGGCCGACTTCGCGCGGGCGCTGCCGTTCTCGGCGCCGATGGACTGGATGGCCGTGTCGAGCTACGGTGCGTCGACGAAGTCGAGCGGCGTCGTGCAGATCCGCAAGGACCTCGACACCGACCTGCACGGCAAGCACGTGCTCATCGTCGAGGACGTCATCGACTCGGGCCTCACCCTGAGCTGGCTCCTGGAGAACTTCGCCTCGCGCGGCGCCGAGTCGATCGAGGTGCTCGCACTGCTGCGCAAGCCCGAGGCGGCGAAGGTCGAGATCGACTGCAAGTACGTCGGCTTCGACATCCCGCCGGAGTTCGTCGTCGGCTACGGCCTCGACTACGCCGAGCGCTACCGCAACCTGCGCGACGTCGCCGTGCTGGCGCCGCACGTGTACGCCTGACGCCCTTCGGCTCGCCTGCGGGCTCGGCTCGCTCAGGAGCCGGCTGGGGCCTGCGACTCGCTCAGGAACCGGGTCCTCCCGGAGCCAACGCACGGTACGCCGTGGGCGAATCCCCAGGAGGGCCCCAAGTCTCTCGCGCTACGCTGATCGGATCATGGATGTCAAGAAGATCACGCGCAGTTGGCTGACCTATGTGGTGCTGATCGGCCTGTTCCTGGTCGGCGGCTTTCTGCTGATCAGCAACCTCGGATCCTCCTCGCAGGTCTCCACCGAAGAGGGGCTCGACCTGCTGAAGAAGGGGAGCGTCACGAAGGTCGTCAACACCGACGGCGACCAGCGCGTGGACATGACGCTGTCCGAGGAGTACAAGGGCTCCAAGACGGTGCAGTTCTACTACGTGCAGGCCCGCGCGGCCGATGTGGTGAAGGCGATCGACTCCGCCGCACCCAAGGACGGTTTCAACGACGCCGTGCCGAAGGCGAGCTGGTTCGACGGCTTCCTCTCGATCCTGATCCCCATGGTGCTGCTCGGCCTGCTGTTCTGGTGGCTGCTCTCCAGCGCACAGGGCGGCAACAGCAAGATCATGCAGTTCGGGAAGTCCCGAGCGAAGCTCGTGAACAAGGAGAACCCGACCGTCACGTTCGCTGATGTCGCGGGTGCCGACGAGGCCATCGAGGAGCTCCACGAGATCAAGGAGTTCCTGCAGGATCCGGGCAAGTTCCAGGCGATCGGCGCGCGGATCCCCAAGGGCGTGCTGCTGTACGGCCCTCCCGGAACCGGAAAGACCCTGCTCGCACGTGCCGTCGCCGGCGAGGCGGGCGCCCCGTTCTACTCGATCTCCGGATCCGACTTCGTCGAGATGTTCGTCGGCGTCGGCGCCTCTCGCGTGCGCGACCTGTTCACGCAGGCCAAGGAGAACGCCCCCGCGATCATCTTCATCGACGAGATCGACGCCGTCGGCCGGCACCGCGGTGCGGGCCTCGGCGGCGGAAACGACGAGCGCGAGCAGACGCTGAACCAGATGCTCGTCGAGATGGACGGCTTCGACCCGAACGCGAACGTCATCGTGATCGCAGCGACGAACCGCCCCGACATCCTCGACCCGGCGCTGCTGCGCCCCGGCCGCTTCGACCGGCAGATCGGCGTGGATGCGCCGGACCTCAAGGGTCGCCAGCACATCCTCGAGGTGCACGCGAAGGGCAAGCCGCTCGCGAACGGCGTCGACCTCGAGGTCGTCGCCCGCAAGACCCCGGGCTTCACCGGCGCCGACCTGGCCAACGTGCTCAACGAGGCCGCTCTGCTGACGGCGCGCTCGAATGCGCAGCTCATCGACAACCGCGCTCTCGACGAGGCGATCGACCGCGTCATCGCCGGTCCGCAGCGCCGCACCCGCGTGATGAAGGACAAGGAGAAGCTCATCACGGCGTACCACGAGGGCGGTCACGCGCTCGCGGCGGCGGCGATGAACTACACCGACCCCGTCACCAAGATCACGATCCTGCCGCGCGGCAAGGCCCTCGGCTACACGATGGTGCTGCCGCTGGACGACAAGTACTCGGTGACCCGCAACGAGCTGCAGGACCAGCTCACCTACGCGATGGGCGGCCGCGTGGCCGAGGAGATCGTGTTCCACGACCCCACCACGGGAGCCTCGAACGACATCGAGAAGGCGACCTCCATCGCCCGCAAGATGGTGCTGGAGTACGGCATGACGACCGAGCTCGGCCCGGTCAAGCTCGGCACCGAGGGCGGCGAGCCGTTCGCGGGCCGCGACATGGGCCGTGGCCGCGAGTACTCCGAGACCATCGCCGAGCGGGTGGACACGCAGGTGCGCGCGCTCATCGAGCAGGCGCACAACGAGGCGTACGAGGTGCTCAGCGCCAACCGCGACATCCTCGACAAGCTCGCGCGCGAGCTCCTCGAGAAGGAGACGCTGGACCACAACCAGATCGCGGAGATCTTCACCGAGATCCGCAAGCTCCCCGAGCGTCCGCAGTGGCTCTCGAGCGAGGACCGTCCGGTGTCGCTGCTGCCCCCGATCGAGATGCCGCAGCGCGGCGTCGAGGTCGGCACCGCGGCGACCGAGGCGGCGCAGCCGTCGACGGAGCGTCGGCCGGGCGCCGCGGGTGGCGGGAAGCCGCGCCCCGCGACGGCCTGAGCGATGGCCGTCGATCGGGACCGCGTCGCGAGCCTGACCCGTGAGCTGCTGCTCGCGATCGGCGAGGATCCGGAGCGTCCGGGGCTGAAGCAGACCCCGGCGCGCATGGCGGACCTGTACGCGGAGTTCTTCGCCGGCCTCGGCGAGGATCCCGCAGCTCCCCTCGCGCACACGATCAGCGTCTCGCACGGGCCCGCCCCCGACACGTTGCCCTCGGGTGCGGTGCTGCTGCGCGGCATCCGGTTCCGCTCGGTGTGCGAGCACCACCTGCTCCCGTTCGCCGGGCACGCGCACATCGCGTACCTGCCGGGGGAGCGCGTGGTGGGCCTCGGCGCGCTGGTGAAGGTGGTCGAGATCCTCGCGTCCCGTCCGCAGGTGCAGGAGCGACTCGGCGAGCAGGTGGCGGATGCCATCGCATCCCACCTCGACGCGCAGGGCGTGCTCGTGGTGATGGACGCGGTGCACGGCTGCGTCACCATGCGCGGGGGTCGCCAGACCGAGGCATCGACGCTCACGATCGCGGCCAGGGGCGTGTACACGGATCCGGTCGCGCGCGCCGAGCTGATCGCGCTGATCGGCTCGGGATCCGGCGCATGACCGCGATCTGGGGGATCGTCAACGCCACCCCCGACTCGTTCAGCGACGGCGGCCGCTACGCCGACCCCGACCGAGCCGTCGCGCACGGCGTGCTGCTGCGCGCTCAGGGCGCCGACGTGCTCGACATCGGCGGGGAGTCCACCCGCCCCGGTGCCGAGCGGGTCACCGCGGCAGAGGAGCAGCGCCGGGTGCTGCCGGTGATCGAGCGCCTCGCCGCGGAGGGCATCCCGGTGAGCGTGGATACCCTGAACGCCGCAACGGCGGCCGCCGCCGTCCGGGCGGGAGCGCGCATCGTCAACGACGTCTCGGGCGGCCTCGCGGATCCGGAGATGCTCGCGGCCGTGGCCGAGTCGGGCGCCGACATCGCGCTCGGGCACTGGCGGGGCCCGTCGTCGGACATGTACGCGCGCGCCGAGTACGCCCGGGTGGGCCGCGAGGTGGCCGCCGAGCTGCGTGAGCGCGTGGCCGCCGCGGCCGCTGCGGGGATCGCTCCGTCCCGCATCATCGTGGATCCGGGGGTGGGCTTCGCGAAGGCCGCGGGCCAGAACTGGGATCTGCTGCGCGAGCTCGCCGACGTCGTCGCGCTCGGACCGCGCGTGCTCGTGGGCACCTCGCGCAAGCGCTTCCTCGCCGACGCGCTGGGCGCGGACGCCGATGAGCGACGCAAGGATCTGGCGACCGCCGTGACGAGCGTGCTCGCGGCGCGCGCCGGGGCGTGGGCCGTGCGGGTGCACGACGTCGCCGCCACGCGCGACGCGCTCGCCGTGCTCGGCGCCTGGGACCGCTGACCGCCTCCCGCCGTAGGCTGGGGGACATGGACTTCCTCGACGCGATCACGCTGACCGGCCTGACGGTGTTCGGGCGGCACGGCGTGTTCGACCATGAGCGCGAGAACGGCCAGGACTTCATCGTCGATCTGCGGCTGCATCTGTCGGTGCGTCAGGCGGCGATCAGCGACGACGTCGCCGACACCGTGCACTACGGCGAACTCGCGGAACGGGTCGCCGCGGTCGTCGCCGGGGAACCGGTCAACCTGCTGGAGACGCTCGCCACCCGCATCGCGGACGTGGTGATGGAGGACGAGCGGATCCACGGCGTCGAGGTCACCGTGCACAAGCCGCACGCGCCGATCCCGCTGACCTTCGCCGACGTGTCGGTGACGGTTCAGCGCGTGAGCCAGGTGCAGCGCGAGTGGAGCGGGGCATGACGCCGGCGCGCCCGATCCCCCCGGTCCCGCGCAGCCGGAGGCTCCCGGCCATCGATCCGCGCCCCGAGGAGGAGCCGGTCGAGGCCGTCGTCGCCCTCGGGTCCAACCTCGGCGACACCGCCTCGACCATCGACGAGGCGGTACGGGCGATCAGGCGGCTGCCCCTCGTGGATGACGTGCGCGTCTCGAAGATCTTCCGCACGGTCGCGGTGCGGCTGGACGGGCCGGATCCGGATGCTCCGGAGTTCGCCAACGCCGTCGCGATCGTCACCACCCGCCTCGCCCCGCAGGTGCTGCTGGGCATGCTGCACGCGATCGAGGAGGAGCACGGCCGCATCCGCGCCGAGCGCTGGGGCGACCGCACCCTCGACCTCGATCTGATCGCGTACGACGACGTCCGCAGCGACGACGAGCACCTGCTGCTGCCGCACCCCCGAGCAGCCGAGCGCACGTTCGTGCTGGGGCCCTGGCTCGACGTGGATCCGGATGCCGTGCTGCCGGGACGCGGACGGGTCGCCGACCTGCTGGCCGCGCTCGAGGACGACTCATGAGACGGATCTCGCCTGTGGTGCTGTTCGTGCTGGCGCTCGCCGGCGCCGCGGCCGGGTTCCTGCTCGACCATGCGCTGACCACCGCGGGCAGGGCCACGTTCACCCCGTCGATCCTGCTGCCGATCTTCCTCGTGCTGCTGGCGATGGCGGTGCTCGCACTGGCATGGCCGATCCGGCGCAGCACCCGGTCGGCATCGCTGCCTCGTGTCAACCCGTTCCGCGCCGTGCGGATCGCGATGCTCGCGCGGGCCTCGAGCCTGGTCGGCGCGGGGATCACCGGCTTCGCGGTCGGCCTGGGGGCTTATCTGCTCTCGCGGCCGATCACCCCGCCGATAGGCTCGATCATCGCGACCGCGGTCGCCGCACTCGTGCTCACGATCGCCGCGGTGATCGCCGAGAGCTTCTGCCTGCTGCCCGGAAACGGGCCCCACGACCCCGACGGCCACGACGGGCCGCGCCTGGAGGACGACGATGACGACCATCCCCGAACCGCCGCAGAACCCGGGCACTGAGCCCGTCGTACCGCCGACACGCGCGCAGGCCCGCGCTCAGGCCGCGAACGGCGCTCAGCCCGCGCACGCCGCGGCGCCGGGCCAGCCGGTTCCCGTGCCCCAGACGCAGCACGGATCCGCTCCCGCCGCGGCCGAGATCCCCGTGCCTGCGGCACCCGCCGTCGCTCCGGCCGAGAGCCCGGTGCCTGTTCACGCGGCACCGGCCCTCGCTCCGGTCCTCGACGAGGGCACGTACCCCGCGCTTCGCACGCCGACGGCACGCGGTGCGCTCGCGCTGGACGGCACGTGGCACCAGATCTCTCCGAAGTTCGTGATCGCCGAGGTGATCCTGCGGGTGATCCTGCTCGTGGTGATCGCCGTCGGCGCGTACGCCGCCACGACCCTCCTCGCCCAGCCCTGGCCGTGGGCCTGGACGGTCGCGGGCGTGATCGCGCTCGGCATTCTGTTCGAACTCGTGATCCTGCCGCGACAGGCCAGGGCGATCGGCTACATGCTGCGCGCCGACGACATCGTCTTCCGGCGCGGGATCCTGTGGCAGCGCATGATCGCGGTGCCCTACGGCCGCATGCAGCTCGTCGACATCACCCGCGGGCCGGTCGACCGGGCGTTCGGGATCGCCAAGCTCAAGCTCGTCACCGCTGCCGCGACCACCGGTGTCGAGATCCCCGGCATGACCGAAGACGCTGCGGAGTCGCTGCGCGACACCCTGATCGACGTCGCCGAGATGCGCCGGACGGGCCTGTGAGCACGCCCGAGCAGTTGCCCTACGGCTCGCCGTCCGCACCGGAGCAGGGAGCCCCGTTCGGGACCGTGCCTGCCCGTCCGCTGGGAACGCCCTCGCTCGCCGACGGCGAGTGGCATCGGATGCACCCGCTCACGCCGCTCATGAAGGGCGGCCTGGTCCTGGTGATCGTGATCGGCTATCTGATCGCGAACCTGCGCGAGAAGATCGTGTACTGGCTCATCTCGCTGTTCACTCCGGCGCGCGTGCCGGAGTTCGGGGGCGATCCCGTCGACTGGGTCCTAAACAACAACCTCGTGCTCGTGGTGCTGCTGGGCGTGCTCGCCGTGGCGGTGCTGCTCGTGGCGATGTTCTGGCTGATGTGGCGCTTCCATGATTTCCGCATCACCGAGGCGCACGTCGAGGTGCGCAAGGGCGTGATCTTCCGTTCGCACCGTCGCGCTCCGCTCGACCGGGTGCAGGGCGTGAACCTCACCCGCCCGTTCCCCGCGCGCCTGATCGGGCTGGCGAAGCTCGAGGTCGACGGCGCGGGCAACGACGCCAACGTGCCGCTGGAGTACCTATCCACGGCGAAGGCCGAGTCGGTGCGCGCCGACATCCTGCGCCTCGCCTCCGGGGCGCGGCACGCCCGTGAGGCGACGCGCGGCGGCGATCCGGGAGCCGCGCGCACGATGCGCGCGCAGCTCGCGGCCTCGATGGATGCCGGTGTCACCGGGCTGATCGCCGGGGTGGATCTGGACGACATCGCCCCCGAGCACGTGCTGCGGATCCCCACGGGGCGCCTCGTCGGGTCGCACGTGCTGTCCGGGCTCACCTGGCTCGCGCTGTTCGCCGTGATCTTCGTGGGGGGCATGATCGGCACGCTGCCTGCTGTGCTCGCCGATGCCGGGCCGGCCGGAGGCGCGGTCGCGATCGGCATCGCCCTCGCGATGGGCATCCCGCTGCTGCTCGCGGCGATCGCGGTCACCTGGGGCCGGATCGCGCGTGCGCTGCGCTACTCGATCGCGCCGACCCCTGACGGGGTGCGAATCACGTTCGGGCTCTTCACGACCGTGACGGAGACGATTCCACCCGGGCGCATCTTCGCCGTCGAGGTCATGCAGCCGCTGCTGTGGCGGCCGTTCGGCTGGTGGTCCGTGCGGATCAACCGGATGAGCGGCAAGGCCGCGTCCCAGCAGCAGTCCAGCCAGGCACAGCAGTTCAACATCGTGCTGCCTGTGGGCGCTCGGGCAGACGTGGAGCGCGTGCTGGGGCTGATCCTGCCCGACGTCCCCGCCGACGTGCTGCCCCTGATCTGGGAGCAGGGCGTGCTCGGCCCGGTCGCCGACGACCCGTACACGACGATCCCGCCGCGGGCGTGGTGGCGGCGCCCGCTGTCGTGGCGCCGCCACGGCGCCGCGCTCACCGACTTCGCGCTCCTGCTGCGGCGCGGCCGGATCTGGCGGCAGCTGGCGGTGTTCCCACTCGCGCGTCTGCAGGGCTTCTCCCTGCACCAGGGGCCGATCGACCGGGCGCAGGGCGTCGCCAAGGCGCAGGCGCACTCCGCCGTCGGCCCGGTGCGGGGCGAGGTCTCGGGGCTGGACAGCCAGGTGCTGCTCGGCATGCTGAACACGCTGTCGGTGTCGGCCGCGCGCGCGGCCGCCGCGGATCGTGCGCATCGCTGGGCCGAGGACCATGACCCGGCGCCCGCAACTCCCGGCTTCCGCGCGGGTGACGATCTCCCCGCTGGGCACGGCGTCCCCGCCGGGCTGGGCGGACCTGCGGGGCATGGTCTTCCCGCCGGGATGGGCGGATCCACCGGGTTGGGCCTACCTGCCGGGCTGGGCGGACCCGCCGGTGGCGGCCACCCTGCCGGGCCGGGCGGACCTGCCGGGCTGGGCGGACCTGCCGGGCTGGGCGGATCCGCCGGGCTGGGCGGATCCGCCGGGCTGGGCGGATCCGCCGGTGGCGGCCTCCCTGCGGGTCACGGTCTCCCCGCCGGACTGGGCGGACCTGCGGACGGTGCCGCGTGAGCCGAGCGGGGCGTCTGAACGTCGGCATCATCGGCGCGGGCCATGTGGGGCCGGTGATCGGCGCGGCGCTCGGCGGAGCGGGTCACGCCCTCGTCGGCATCACCGCGGGATCCGACCCGGACCGGGCGGCTGCGGTGCTGCCGGGCGTGACCGTGATGGGCGCGCCAGAACTCGTGCGCGCTTCGCAGCTCGTCGTGATCGCGGTGCCGCACGACCAGCTGCCCGGACTGGTCGCGGGCCTCGCCGAGGTGGGAGCCTGGCAGCCGGGTCAACTCGTGCTGCACACCGATCCCGCCTACGGCACGGATGTGCTCGAGCCGGCGGTCCGCGGCGGCGCGATCCCCCTCGCGGTGCATCCGGCGATCTCGTTCACCGGCACCACGCTCGACCTGCGCCAGCTGCACGCGTCGTACGCCGCGGTGACCGCACCCGCGATGGTGCTGCCGATCGCCCAGGCGCTCGCGGTCGAGCTCGGGTGCGAGCCGGTCGTCATCGAGGAGGCGGATCGTCCCGCCTATGCGGAGGCCATCTCGACGGCCTCGGAGTTCGCTCGCTCGATCGTCGGCCAGGCGACCGGGATCCTGCGCGGGATCGGCGTGGAGAACCCCGGCGGATACCTGTCCGCGCTGGTCTCGTCGACCTTCGACCGGGCGCTGCGCGAGGCGTCCCCGCCGGATCCGCTCTCGCCCTCCGGAGTCTTCTGACCGCTCCGTCCTGACCGCTCCGGTTCTGACGACTCCGTCCTGACCGCTCCGGTGCCGTTCGACCGCGAGACCGAACCTGCCTCCCGAGACCGACGTTCTCATCGGCGGTTTCGAGACGCAAGTTCGGTCTCACGGTCAGGATCGGGTCCTCCAGCCTCCGGCGGGGTCGCACGGGGCGCGCCCCCGACCCGTGCCCGGCGGGCGCGAAGGTGCGCGCCGGTAGACTTGACGGCGACTTCCGAGGAGCCCTGCACATGACCGACGCGCCCGTCACCGCGCCCACCGACGACACCGCCGAGGCGGACGACACCTTCGAGCAGCGCGAGGTGCGCCTCGCCAAGCGCGAGCGGCTGATCGCCGATCGTGCGGACGCGTCGGGCGGGGCCTTCCCGGTGGCCGTGCCGGTCTCGCACACCATCCCGCAGCTGCGCGCCGAATACGGCGAGCTCGAGCCGGGCGCCGAGACCGGGGTGCTCGTCGGCGTCGCCGGGCGTGTGGTGTTCAGCCGCAACACCGGCAAGCTCTGCTTCGCCACGCTGCAGGCCGGCGACGGGTCCCGGATCCAGGCGATGATCTCGCTCGCCAACGTGGGGGAGGAGTCCCTCGCGCAGTGGAAGGAACTCGTCGACCTCGGCGACCACGTGTTCGTGCACGGCGAGGTGATCTCCAGCCGCCGCGGTGAGCTGTCGATCATGGCCGACAGCTGGACGATCGCATCCAAGGCGATCCTGCCGCTGCCCAACGCCTATGGCGAGCTCAGCGAAGAGGGCCGCGTGCGCAGCCGCTTCCTCGACCTGATCCTGCGCGACCAGGCCCGCAGCACTGTGCGCGCCCGCGCAGCGGTCAACGCCAGCCTGCGCCAGACCTTCACGAGCCACGACTTCCTCGAGGTCGAGACCCCGATGCTGCAGGTGCAGCACGGCGGCGCCTCGGCCCGCCCGTTCATCACGCACTCGAACGCGTTCGACACCGAGCTCTACCTGCGCATCGCGCCGGAGCTGTACCTGAAGCGTGCCGTCGTCGGCGGCATCGAGCGGGTGTACGAGATCAACCGGAACTTCCGCAACGAGGGGGCCGACTCCACGCACAGCCCGGAGTTCGCCATGCTCGAGGCGTACCAGGCGTACTCCGACTACAACGGCATCGCCGACCTCACGCAGGAGCTGATCCAGAACGCCGCGATCGCAGTCGCCGGATCCACCCTCGTGACCTGGGCCGACGGCACCGAGTACGACCTCGGCGGGCAGTGGGCGCGCATCTCGATGTACGACTCCCTGTCCGAGGCGGCGGGGCGCACCTTCACCCCGTCCGACCCGGTGTCCGAGCTCATCGCGTTCGCCGAGGCGAACGGCGTCGACATCCCGCCGCACGCGACCCACGGCAAACTCATCGAGGAGCTGTGGGAGCACTTCGTCAAGGGCGGACTCGAGCGGCCGACCTTCGTCATGGACTTCCCCGTCGACACCTCCCCGCTCGTGCGCGAGCACCGCTCGATCCCGGGCGTCGTGGAGAAGTGGGACCTGTACGTGCGCGGTTTCGAGCTCGCCACGGGCTATTCCGAGCTCGTCGACCCCGTCATCCAGCGCGAGCGGTTCGTCGAACAGGCGAAGCTCGCCGCGGGCGGCGACCTCGAGGCGATGCGCGTGGACGACGAGTTCCTGCGCGCGCTCGAGCACGGCATGCCGCCGACCGGTGGAATGGGCATGGGCATCGACCGCCTGCTCATGGCCGTGACGGGCCTGGGCATCCGCGAGACGATCCTGTTCCCGTTGGTGAAGTAGTCGTCCACAGCCCGATTCCCGCCGGCGTCACGCCGCGGCGGCGCGAAAGGACCACTCCGGCAGCATGCCGGCGTCGACCACGGCGCGCAGCAGCTGCACGAAGGTGAGCCCGGGGTCGATCTCCTGCGCCTGATCGAGGAACCGCGCGGCATGCGTCGAGCGCCCGACCGCCCACGACAGCCACGCGGCGGCCGCGAGCGGTCCACTCCGCGCCTGGCGCGGCGCGAGCGTGATCGTGCGGCGGACGAGGGTCAGCGCCACGCCCAGGCGATCGCGGTCCGGGCGCGGGCCGTGCCCGATCAGGATGCCGCCGATGTCCGGAGGAACCGCGGATCCGCTCAGGCTGTGGCCCAGCTGCGCGACGAGCGCCCGATCGCCGCGGTCGATGCTGCTCGCCCACTGCACGAGTGCGACGTCGCGCAGCGCCGGACGGTTCAGGATCCACACGAGTGCGGCCGTCGCGAACGGTGACAGCGCCTCGGGCGAATCCAGCACCTCCTCCAGGAACGAGGGCAGATCGTCCAGCAGCAGCGCGGTCTCCTGCGCCCTCGGATCCGTCCGCACCTCCGCGGCGGGAGGTGTGCGCCCGGCCGAGGCGGGGCCGAGCACGCGTTCGACGGCGAGGAGCGCACGGCCGACCGATTCCGCGGCGAACAGTCCGGGCGAGGGCAGCTCGGTGCCGCTGAACTGATCCGGCGCGGGCCCTGCGAAGCCCGGGACGGAGGGCGGGGGCGGCACCTCCTCGAGCGGACGCGGCGGGGCCTGCGGATCCCGGTAGTCGGCCCAGGATCCGGCTCCGACGAACAGCGCCTCGACGACGTGCAGGCCGCACGCCTCGGCACGACGGATCAGCGCCTCGACCAGTGACGCCGCGGGAAGCCCCGCGTGGGGCGGCCGCCCGGGCGTCGCGGACCGCGCCGTGCCGGCGTCGGGCGTCACCGCGGAAACACCGCCGTCTGCATACACCGCGATCGCGAGCGCATCCGTGTCCGGGACGCGGCAGGCCAGCCCGATCGCCGTCGCGGCGAACTCCTCGGCGGTGGGGGCGGCGGACTCGCGAAGAGGGGAGGGCGGCGGCGGTGCGTCCGGCGGCGCGGATGCGACGGAGACGGATCCCGGAGGAAGGTCGAAGCGGAGCGCCCCGGCGGTGCGCGATCCGCGGAACGGCAGCAGCACCACGGAGTCGCGCGGAGTGAAGCCGGTGAGCACGGGGATGGCGGCGAGCAGCTCTGCGGCTCCCGCGGCGTGAACGATGGTGGTCATGGACCCACGATCGTGAGCGCGCCGGATCGCCTTCCCCGTCAGGAACGGAACGGTGCGGAGGAATCTTGCGGATCCCGGATGTGCGGATCGATTGCGCCCGAGGCCCGGCACGGTTCCGGGCGCTCCCAGCGGGCGCACCGGAGCCCCGGGTAGGATCGGAGCATGGACGAATTCTGGGTGGCCGCCGCGTGGTCGGTGATCCCCACGATCGTCGTCTGCGTCGTGTTCTGGTTCGTGCTCCGCGGGATCCTGCGCTTCGATCGCACCGAACGGCAGACGCACGCGCGCATCGAGGCCGAAGAGCGCGCAGCCCGCGGCATGCCGCCCCGCTCGTCCTGACGCACGGGTCCTCGTCACGCGAGGCTCGTCCTGACATGAGGCTCGTCGTGGCCTGAGGCGGGGCCGCCTCATCGCATCGCCCAAGGTCGCCTCCGGGCGTTGTCCGCTCCAGCCGCTACTGTGGGACGAAGTCGCCGATCGGGCGACCCTTCCCGGATCAGGAGTGGCGCATGGACCCCAGTGTGTGGTCCCTGATCATCGCGGTGGCGGCTGTTCTGATCGACCTCACGATCCGCATCATCGCGATCATCGTCGTGCCGAGAAACCGCCGCCCCACGGCCGCGACCGCGTGGCTGCTGGCGATCTACTTCATCCCATACATCGGGGTGCTGCTGTTCCTGCTGATCGGGAACCCGCGGCTGCCCCGTGCGCGGCGCAAGAAGCAGGATCTCATCAACGAGACGATCGCCGAGGTCACGAAGGACCTGCATCTGGGCAGTTCCGGCACGGAGATGCCGGAGAGCCTCGCCTCACTCGTGCGCATGAACCAGCGGCTCGGGGCCCTGCCGCTGTTCGGCGACAACGGCGCGCACCTGATCTCCGACTACCAGGCCTCGCTCGACGCGATGGCGGACGCGATCCGGAACGCCACGGAGTTCGTGCACGTCGAGTTCTACATCCTGCAGTCCGACGCCGCGACCGACAACTTCTTCCGCGCGATGGAGGAGACGGCCGCCCGCGGCGTGCCCGTGCGCGTGCTGCTGGACCACTGGGCGAACCGGTGGAAGCCGCGGTACCGGCAGACCATCGCCCGGCTGGACGCTATGGGCGCCGACTGGCACCTGATGCTGCCGGTGCAGCCGCTCAAGGGGCGCACCCAGCGCCCCGATCTGCGCAACCACCGCAAGCTGCTCGTGGTCGACAACGAAGTGGCGTTCCTCGGATCCCAGAACGTCACCGACTCGACCTACAACCTGCCGAAGAACATCAAGCGGGGCCTGCACTGGGTCGACCTGATGGTGCGCGTCGACGGCCCGGTGGTCGGGAGCGTGAACGCGGTCTTCCTGTCCGACTGGTACAGCGAGACCGACGACGTGCCCGACTCCGTCGCCTTCGCACCGACGGAGAGCGGCAGCGGCGACCTGGACTGCCAGATCGTGCCGTCCGGGCCGGGTTTCGAGGCGGAGAACAACCTCCGGCTCTTCCTCGGCCTGTTGTACGCGGCCGAGCGCAAGATCATGATCGTGAGCCCCTATTTCGTGCCCGATGAGGCCCTGCTGCTCGCCGTCTCCACGGCCTGCGATCGCGGGGTCCAGGTCGAGCTGTTCGTCTCGGAGGAGGGCGATCAGGCGATCGTCTACCACGCGCAGCGCAGCTACTACGAGGCGCTGTTGAAGGCCGGCGTGCGGATCTGGATGTACCGAAAGCCCTACATCCTGCACACCAAGAGCCTCACGATCGACGACGACGTCGCGGTCATCGGATCCAGCAACATGGACATGCGCTCCTTCGGTCTGAACCTCGAGATCTCGATGTTCGTGCGCGGGGAGGAGTTCGTCCGGGAACTGCGCGAGGTCGAAGACCGCTACCGCTCGCTCAGCCGGGAGCTGACGCTCGAGGAGTGGATGCAGCAGCCGCTTCGCTCCACCGTGCTGGACAACCTCGCCCGGCTCACCTCGTCGCTGCAGTAGCGCGGCGCCGGACGGTGCCCCGGTCGCCGGACCGCCCCGCGGGCATGGTGGCCGGGCGCTCGCGCTGGATAGCATGAGCGCATGAGGATCCGGACCGCTCTGGCCATCGCGGCGCTCGCCGCGTCCGCAACGATCGCCCTGGCGGGCTGCGCCCAGCTGGAACCGGTGAGCGCGCCCATTCCGACGGCCGAGTCGACCGCATCCCCGGAGCCGTCCACGGATCCGGCGGCGGCCTGGCTGGACGGCGGGCGCGGGATCGGACTCGTCACCTACGGATCCTCCTCGCTCGCCTGCACCCCGGTCGCGGAGGACGTGAAGGCCGACGGGCAGACGATCACCGTGACGCTCGCCGAACCGGATCCGAAGGCCGTGTGCACGGCCGACTTCGCGCCCCGGGCGACCCTCATCGGCGTGCCGGAGGGCATCGACGCGACCAAGGACGTGACGGTGTCCTTCCAGGGCGGCGGTTTCCAGGGGCGGCTGCCTCTCTCGGGCAACAGCTCGCTCAGCGCCGGCGGCAGCAGCGACGGCAAGCCCAGCGCGGGATGGTTCTCGGAGAACGGGATCCTGCTTCTGACCTGGGGATCCTCGACGTGCCGGCCGGTCGTGACCGATCTGACCGAGAACCAGGACAAGACCGGCGCGACGGTGACGTTCCAGACCGACGCCACCCAGGCCTGCACCATGGACTTCGTCCCCCGGATCACGATGCTCGGCGTGAATGCGCCTGCCGATCCGGCCGGCTACACGCTGACGCTCAAGGGGGACAAGCTGGACGGCACCGTCGCCGTCATCGGCTGAGGTCTGCTCAGGCCGGGCTGATCACATGCCCGGCCGGTACGGCCACGAGCAGCGCGCCCGGGTCGATCCTGCAGTGGATCCGCACGGCCTCGCCGAACTCGTCGCCGTCCAGCTCGACCGGGGCCGGCTCCGTGGTGGCGGCGTCCGCGTCGCTGCCGCTGAGGTAGCGGATCGAGCCGCCGGATCCCGTGAGCTCGATCATGCGCCGGCCGGCCTTGCTGCGGCGCAGCACCGAGTTCTGCCACCACACCGTGCGCCACACCGCCAGCCAGCCGAACGGACCGCGTGCCTGGATGACCGCGACGTCGAGGGTGCCGTCGGTGATCGAGGCGTCGGGGATGAGGGCGATGCCCGCGGGCAGCGCGCCGCAGTTCGCGAACAGCATGCTGTGCACCTTGACCGAGTGCAGCTTGAGATCGTCGACGGCGTACATGATGCGGAACGGCTTCGCGCCGGGCAGGGAGCGCGCGGCGCCGTCGACATAGGCGACCCAGCCCACGGACTTCTTCAGACCGGGACGGGTGTTCGCGATCATGTGGGCGTCCAGTCCGATGCCGGCGAGGACGACGAAACCGTGTCTCTGCACGGCGCCGTCCGCGCGCGTCAGCTCGGCCCAGCCGATGTCGACCGGATGCCGGTCGCCGTGGAACACGGCGTCGATCACGGCCGACGGCATGTCCAGCGCGAGGCCCAGATTGCGGGCGAGCAGGTTGCCCGTGCCGCTGGGAACGATCGCCAGCGGAACGCCGGTTCCCGCCATCGTCTCGGACACCGCGCGGACGGTGCCGTCGCCGCCGGCGACCAGCACGGCGGCGACTCCGTCGGCGAGTGCGACGCGGGTGGCCTCCTGGCCCGGATCCTGCACGGAGGTCTCGATGATGAGCGGGGCGTCCCAGCCCGCTTCCGCCGACCGCGCGCGCAGCAGCTCGACGAGCTTCGGCGCATCGGCCTTGACCGGGTTGACGACGAGTGCGGCGCGCGGGCGTCCGGCATCGTCAGTCATGCGCTCAGCCTATTCCGGCGTCGACGGAATCGGATCCGCGACCGGGTGACACGGGCATGCACCGCGTCGGGGAGGCGGTGCCGGCGAAGCCGTCCTCGGCTGTCGACAGGGCCGTGGTGCGCCTGGGTTGCCCTCGCGGAGCCCGGAGAACCGCGGGGTGACGCCTGGATAGACTTGACCGGTGATCGATCTCGCCCTTCTCCGCGACCAGCCCGAGCTCGTCCGTCAGTCCCAGGCCGCGCGCGGCAACGCGCCGGAGACCGTCGATGCGGCGATCGAGGCCGACCGATCGCGCCGTTCGGCCCTCTCCGCATTCGAGGAGCTGCGCGCCGAGCAGAACGCGTTCGGCAAGCAGGTCGCGAAAGCGCCGAAGGACGAGAAGGCCGCGCTGGTGGCGCAGGCGAAGGATCTCGCCGAGCGCGTGAAGCAGGCGCAGGCGGCGTCGAACGAGGCGGCGGAGGTCGCCGCTGACGCGCTCTCCGCGATCGAGAACGTCGTCATCGACGGGGTGCCCGCGGGCGGCGAGGACGACTTCGTCGAGCTGCGCCGGGTCGGGGAGACTCCGACTTTCGATTTCGAGGCGCGCGACCACCTCGCCATCGGCGAGCTTCTCGGCGCGATCGACATGGAGCGCGGCGCGAAGGTCTCCGGCGCGCGGTTCTACTTCCTCACCGGCATCGGCGCCCGGCTCGAGATCGCGCTCATGAACCTCGCGCTCGAGCGGGCGCTCGCCGCCGGGTTCACCCCGATGATCGTGCCCACCCTGGTGCGCCCGGAGATCATGCAGGGCACCGGCTTCCTCGGCAAGCACGCCGACGAGGTCTACCACCTCGACAAGGACGACGACCTCTACCTGGTCGGCACGAGCGAGGTGGCCCTGGCCGGCTATCACTCCGGCGAGATCGTCGATCTGTCCCGCGGTGCTCTGCGCTACGCCGGCTGGTCGACCTGCTACCGCCGCGAGGCCGGTTCCTACGGCAAGGACACCCGCGGCATCATCCGCGTGCACCAGTTCAACAAGCTGGAGATGTTCGTCTACACGACGCCCGAGGAGGCCGAGGCCGAGCACCTCCGCCTCGTCGCGCTGCAGGAGGAGATGCTCACCGCCCTCGGCCTCTCCTACCGAGTCATCGACGTGGCGGCCGGGGATCTCGGATCCAGTGCCGCGCGCAAGTACGACATCGAGGCGTGGGTGCCTACCCAGGGTGCGTTCCGCGAGCTCACCTCGACCTCGAACTGCACCACGTACCAGGCGCGGCGCCTCGACATCCGCCACCGCCCGGAGGCGGCCGAGGGCGCGGCGAAGACACAGCACGTGGCGACCCTGAACGGCACGCTCGCCACGACGCGCTGGATCGTCGCGATCCTCGAGACGCATCAGCAGGAGGACGGATCCGTGCGGGTGCCGGAAGTCCTGCGCCCGTATCTCGGCGGGCTCGAGGTGCTGAGGCCGCTGGCCGCCACCGACACCGTGGGAACCGAGGGCGCGGACGCATGACGAACGCCTGGTTCATCGCCCTCGACATCGACGGCACCATCCTGCTGCAGGACGAGACGATGAGCCCGGGCGTTCTCGACGCCGTGGGCCGCGCCCGCGACGCCGGCCATGAGGTCATGCTCGCGACCGGCCGCAGCTGGATGGGCACGCACCGCTTCCTCGACCAGCTCGAGATCCGGCCGGAGTTCGTGGTGTGCTCGAACGGCGCCGTCACGATGCGCCGCATCGGGGAGGCTGCGGACGCCGCGGCCTCGGAACGGCCCGCAGCGGACGAGTACGAGCGCTGGAACGTGGAGACCTTCGACCCCTCCGCCGTGCTCGCGCTGCTGCACGATCGTCTGCCCGATGCGCGGTACATGGTGGAGCTCGGCTCCGGCCAGCGCCTGTACACCGCGGAGCTGGACGACTGGACGCTCGACGGTGGGCGCCAGGTCTCCTTCGCCGAGTTGGGCGCCCAGGAGGTGTCGCGTGTGGTCGTGGTCTCTCCGGGCCACGACGAGGACGACTTCCACCGGCTCGTGCAGGACGCCGGGCTCAACGAGGTGTCGTATGCGATCGGCTGGACCGCGTGGCTCGACATCGCTCCGCGCGGCGTGGACAAGGGCACAGCGCTGGCCCGCGTGCGGGAGGCGCTCGGCGGGGAGGGCGACCGCGTGCTGGTCGCCGGAGACGGCCGCAACGACCTCGGCATGTTCGCCTGGGCGCGCGGGTTCGGCGGCCGCGCGGTGGCGATGGGGCAGGCGCCCGACGAGGTCAAGGCCGCGGCCGGCGAGGTCACCGGCGACGTCGAGGACGGCGGGCTCGCCGCCGCGATCGAGCGGATCGTGCTGGCCGCTCCCGTCGCCCCCACCCGGGGTCGTTGAGCGAGGACGCCGAAGGCGACCGAGGCGAAACGTCTGCGATCGGCCGACGGTTCCTGAGCGGCGCCGCGAGACGGAGGGGCGCCTTCTCAGGCCTGACCTGGGCCTTCACTCAGCACCCGTCCAGCCGCTGGCGGGCACAATGGAGGAGCGCTCGCAGGGCGCTACCCGGTTCTCCGTTAGACTCGACCCCTGTTCGGCGTGTGCATGCACGCCGAGGAGAGTTGTCCGAGCGGCCGAAGGACCTGGTCTTGAAAACCAGTGGGCAGCAATGTCCCGTGGGTTCGAATCCCACACTCTCCGCTGAGTGAGCGCAGGGTGGCGCGGGTCACCCGCCGAATCGTGAAAGGCACCGTGTGAGCGTGACGTCCCGATCCCGACGCCCCGTCGCCGGACACGGCCAGCTGCGCCGTCCGAGCGCCTGGAGCCAGCTGATGAAGATCGTCGGCATCGCCATGGCCGTGGTGCTCGTCTCCGGCGTCTCCGTCGCGGCGTACGTCGCCTACGATCTGGGCCACACCTTCAGCGCGAACGCCGTCGCCCTGGACGGCGAGAAGTCGGTGCCGCCGGACATCGGCGCGATCAAGGGCGGCGTGAACATGCTGCTCGTGGGTAGCGACATCTGCGAGGCGAAGTTCTCCGCGGAGTTCGGCGACCGCTGCTCGGATCCGGGCAACGAGGGCGAGCGCAACGACACGAACCTGCTGCTGCACATCTCCGACGCCCCTCGCCGCGTCACCGTCATCACTTTCCCGCGCGACCTCATGGTCCCGATCCCGTCGTGCACCGATGCGCAGGGCAACGCGACCAGCGAGATGTCCAAGCAGCCGATCAACGTCACGCTCGAGACGGGCGGGCTGAACTGCGTCGCTCGCACCATTCACGAGGTCTCCGGGCTCGATATCCAGTTCGCCGCCAAGGTCACCTGGGGCGGCGTGATCGAGATCACGAACGCGATCGGCGGCGTGGACGTCTGCATCGCGAACGGCATCACGGATCCCGACACCGCCCTCAACCTCACGCCGGGCACGCACACCCTGCAGGGCTACGAGGCGCTCCAGTTCCTGCGCACCCGGCACGGCGTCGGCGACGGCAGCGACCTCGGACGCGGAAGCAACCAGCAGGTGTACATGGCGTCATTGGCGCGCAAGATGGTGTCCGCCCAGGTGCTGGGCAACCCCGCCACGCTGCTCAAGCTCGCCAACACGGTGATGTCGAACGTCACCCCCAGCACCACCCTGACCAGCCCGACGCTGCTCGTGCAGATCGCCCTGGCGATGAAGGACGTTCCGCTGGACCAGATCAACTTCGTGAACTACCCGGTGCTCACCGACCCCGACAACCCGAACAAGGTCGTGCCCGACACCGACAGCGCCGACCAGCTCTGGTCCGCCCTCGCCGCGAACCAGCCGATCCAGGTCGCCGGCCAGCGCGACGATGCGGTCGTCTCCGCGACGCCGACACCGACCGACCCGGCGACGACCGATCCCGCGACGACGGATCCCTCCGCGACGCCGACGCCCGGCGCGACCGGCGGTCCCGTCGAGCTCCCGAAGAACGTCTCCGGCCAGTCCGCCGCGCAGCAGACCTGCTCGAACGGCAACGGCTTCAGCGGCTGACGCGAGTCCACGCCCGGCCGCGGCGCTGGCTCTGCTCGCAGTGGCACCCGGCGGCGGTGCCCGGCCGCACGCGGCGGTGGGTGGTCGGGTGGCCCTGCCCGCGGTCGCGCGGCGTGCGGCTGGTCGGGTGGCCTGCCCCGGTCCCGCGGGGTGACGATCGGCACACCATGTCACGATCGGCACACCACTTGGCGTGGATCCGTGTGCTGATCGTGACACCCTGTGCTGATCGTCGCACTCCGCGCGTGTCGCCCCAGACGCGGGCGCTCGAGATCCGGTCGGTTCGCGGCACCCCGCGGCGTCCGTTAGGATGGTCCCTGGTGTTCGGCGTGCCGGACATCTGGAGACGTCGCATAGTCAGGCCTAGTGCACCACCCTGCTAAGGTGGAGTCCTCGCAAGGGGACCGAGGGTTCAAATCCCTCCGTCTCCGCCACAATCCCTGATCGGATCCTCTTCTCTGAGGATGTCGGATCCTGCATGCGTGACGGTGAGGAGTCGGTGATGTCCGTGACTCCCGGCATATATCGGCACTTCAAGGGCGCCCGCTACGAGGTGATCGCGGTCGGTCGGCACAGCGAGACCGAGGAACAGCTGGTCTTCTACCGCAAGCTCTACGACGACTACGGCTACTGGGCCCGGCCGCTGGCGATGTTCGAGGAGCACGTCGAGCGCGACGGGTACAGCGGGCCGCGCTTCGCCCGCATCGTCTGAGCCACGTGGAACCGTGCCGTCCCCGTGGCGGTGTCCGTGCCGTGCGCGATGATGGCAGCATGGCCGAGATCAAGACCCAGCCCACGACGGCGGACGTCCATGCGTTCCTCGAGGCCGCGACGCCCGAGCGCCGCCGGCTCGACGGGATCGCGCTCGCCGAGCTCTTCGGCGAGGTGACGGGCGCCGCACCCGTGCTGTGGGGACCGACGATGGTCGGCTACGGCAGCTACAGTTATCGTGGCGCGAGCAGCGAGGGCGACTGGCCCAAGGTCGCGTTCTCGCCCCGCAAGGCGCAGCTGTCGCTCTACGGTCTGAAGGACCTCCCCGCAGGTGCCGAGCTGCTGCCGAGCCTCGGAAAGTTCACCGAGGGGCGCGGCTGCGTCTACGTCCGCAAGCTCGACGACATCGACCTCGGCGTGCTGCGTCGCCTCATCGAGATCGCGTGGAACCGCTCCGACGACCCGGAGCGGTGATGCGCCGTTGACGGACGCCATCGCGGCGGCGTAGTCCGGAACCAGCATCCAGGAGGACCATGTCGAACGATCGTGCCACCGCTTTCCTCGCGCTGCACCACGGCGGGGGCTTCGTGCTGCCGAACGCGTGGGATCCGGGATCCGCGCGAATACTCGCCCAGCTCGGTTTCCCCGCGATCGCGACGACGAGCGCCGGGATCGCGTGGTCGCTCGGCGTGCCGGACGGCGGCGCGCTCGACCTCGACACCATGCTCGAGAAGGTCGCGGCGATCGTCGCCGCGGTCGACGTGCCGGTGACCGCGGACCTCGAGGCGGGGTACGGCGATGATGCTCAGGACGTCGCGCGCACGGTGCTGCGCGCGACCGAGATCGGCGCGGTCGGCGGCAACCTCGAGGACACCGCGGACGGCGTGCTGTTCGGCATCGACGAGGCGGCCGAGCGGATCGCGGCCGCACGCGGGGTCGCGCCGCGCGGCACGTTCGTGTTGAACGCCCGCACCGACGCCTACTTCTTCGGCGGGACCACGGATCCGTTCGGCGAGACGGTGGCGCGGGCGCAGCGCTATGTCGAGGCCGGGGCGGACTGCGTCTTCGTGCCCGGGGTGAATGACGAGGAGACGATCCGGCGCCTCGCCGCGGAGATCCCGGCCCCGCTGAACATCGTGGCCGGGCTCGCCGCGCACGTCATCCCTGCGCCGGAGCTCTTCGCGCTCGGGGTGAAGCGGGTGAGCCTCGGCGGCAGCCTCGCCCGCGCCGCGCTCACCGCACTCGAACGCGCCGGGCGTGAACTGCTCGACACGGGCACGCTCGGGTTTATGGACGGAGCCCTCCCGTATGCAGAGGTGCAGCGCCGGTTCGCCGACGGGGGCTGAACC
Organism: Microbacterium sp. Au-Mic1; assembly: GCF_021341785.1. GTDB lineage: Bacteria > Actinomycetota > Actinomycetes > Actinomycetales > Microbacteriaceae > Microbacterium. The sequence goes on along the minus strand of NZ_JAJTTF010000011.1, from coordinate 83,480 downwards.
GGCGCCGCCCTCCTCAGCGGCCGATGCTCGACATGTCGGCGTAGCGGTCGCCCGCGGCCGACGGCAGCGCCCCGAGCGCGGCGAGCTGCTCCTCCGAGAGCACGAGCGCGTCGGCGGCGACGTTCTCCTCGAGGCGGGACACCCGCTTCGTCCCGGGGATCGGCGCGACGTCGTCGCCCTGCGCGAGCACCCACGCCAGGGCGACCTGGGCGGGCGTCGCTCCCAGGTCGGCGGCGACCTCCTCGACAGCGTCGACGATGCGCAGGTTGGCATCGAGGTTCTCGCCGACGAAGCGCGGGTTGCTCCGCCGGAAGTCGCCGGCGTCGAGGGATTCGGCGGAGCGGATCGCTCCGGTGAGGAAGCCCCGGCCGAGCGGCGAGTACGGCACGAGACCGATGCCCAGCTCGCGCAGCACCGGCAGCAGCTGCTCGGCGGGCTCCTGGGTCCACAGCGAGTACTCGGTCTCCAGCGCGGTCACGGGGTGTACTGCATGCGCGCGGCGCAGCGTCTCCTCGCCGGCCTCCGAGAGCCCGTAGTGCAGGATCTTCCCCTCGGCGACCAGTTCGGCGAGGGTGCCGACGGTGTCCTCGATGGGAGTCCGGGGATCCATCCGGTGCTGGTAGTAGAGATCGATCCTGTCGGTGCCGAGGCGCTGCAGCGATCCCTCGACCGAGCGGCGCACGTTCTCCGGGGTCCCGTCGAGCCGTCGTCCGCCGTCCGCCCCTGCGTGGATGCCGAACTTCGTCGCGATCACGACGCCGTCGCGTCGTCCCGCGAGCGCCCGGCCGACCAGCTCCTCATTCGTGTGCGGACCGTACATCTCGGCGGTGTCGAGCATGGTCACGCCGAGATCGAGCGCGCGGTGGATCGTGCGGATGGACTCGGTCTCGTCCGTGTTCGCACCGGAGTAGAAGGCCGACATGCCCATGCAGCCGAGGCCGAGCCGGCCGACGGAGAGGGTGCCGAGGGTTGCGTGCTTCATGAGAGCCTTTCGGAGTAGAGAGCGATCTTGATGTCGATGGCGCCGAGGGCGTCGTCCAGCTCCGCCCGCCGGGCCAGCACCGTCTCGCGGTGCTCGCGCAGCAGGGCGAGACGGTCCGCGCTCGTGCCGTCGCCGGCGCGGGCGAGTTCGACGTAGCGTCGAAGGGTCGCGATCGGCATGGCGGTGGAGCGGAGTTTGCGCAGGAAACCGAGCCAGGCGATGTCCCCGTCGGTGTACCGGCGACGGTCGGACGACTCCCGATCGACGGGCGCCAGCAGCAGCCCCTCCCGCTCGTAGTAGCGCAGGGTGTGCGCGGTCAGCCCGAGCTCGTGCGCCGCCTCGGAGATCGAGCGCGTCGTGGTGGTTTCCGGCATGCGCCCCACGCTACGACTTCGAGTGCACTCGAAGTCAAGAAGGGGACTCGATCAGCCTGCGGCGAGCACCGACAGCACGTTGCCGGCCGGGTCGGTGAACCAGGCGATGTCCGGACCGCGGCCCGGTCCGCCGTGCGCGATGCCCTTCGCGTCGGTGCCGAAGTCCGGGTCCGTGTAGATCTTGGTGACGACTCCGCGCGCGTTGAGGTCGTCGACCGCCGCCTCGACGTCGTCGACGGGGAAGTTCAGGATGGTGAAGCTCGCCGGGGTGTGGTTCGGCTTGGCGTACACGAGGATGGATCCGCCCTGCGGCAGCCGGATGTCGAGGAAGCCCATCGGGTTCGTGGACACCTCGAGACCGAGGGTCTCGCCGTAGAAGGTGCGGGCGGCGTCGATGTCGTCGACGCTGAAGCCGCTGAACGCGTGCGTGGTCTGGAAGCCGGTCATGGCTCCAGCATGCGCTCGGAAGGCGCACGCGTCCAGGGTCGATCGGTTTCGCTGCGGCGCGGGTGGGACTCCCGATCACGGCCAGAGGTCAGCCTGCGACGGACTCCGCCTCCACCGCACGGCGGAAAGCGAACTCGGAGTTGGCGAACACGACGTAGAGCAGGAGCCCCGGGACGAGGGCGCCGAGCACGGGCTGCACGATGACCGCGGCTGCCGAGATCCCGAGCAGAGCGAGCGCGAACACGCTGAAGTACCAGCGCCGCACCGACAGGTAGACCGCGGCCTTCACGATCGCCCGCACCGACGCCTGCGGATACAGCACGATGCCGGCCAGCGTCGAGGTGCAGGTCGCCAGAGCCCAGGCCGCGACCACGGCGAGCGTCGGCGCGAGCAGCGGCGCCCAGATGGTGCCGGTCAGGATCGCGCCGTCGTACAGGACGAATCCGATCACGAGCGCTGTGATGAGGCCGAGCAGAGCGGCTGGCGCGCCGTGGGCGCGGTACCCGTGCCAGAACGCGGCGAACGGCCGCGGGGGCTCGTCGCCGCGCAGGCGGCGGAACACCTCGAACGCGCCGGCCAGCGAGGGGGCGAGCGTGAGCGAGAGCAGCAGCACGGTCGGCCACGCCTGCAGCGCGTCGCGCGAGACGAACAGGAGCACCGCGAGCGGCAGGTTCGCGAGCACGAGCAGCAGATCGACCATCAGGATCGCGTACGCATACCCGAACATCGATTCCATGGTCTCCTGCCGCAGGCGCGGGAGGCCCCGCCGCCGCGATCCGCTGCGTTCGCCGGTCACGACGCTCACCCCTTCATCCCGCTCGTCGCGATGCCGGCGATGAAATAGCGCTGCCCGGCGAGGAAGATGACCAGGATCGGGACGATCGAGATCACGGATCCGGTCATGATCAGGGCGTACTGCGCCGAATACTGGCCGATGAACGACTTGAGCCCGATCTGCACGGTCCACAGCTCGTTGCTGGAGAGGTAAATGAACGGACCCATGTAGTCGTTCCAGGTGTTCACGAACGTGAGCAGGGCCAGCGAGGCGAGCGCGGGCTTCGAGAGCGGCAGGATGATCCGCGCCCAGATGCCGTAGTCGCTGAGCCCGTCGATCCGCGCGGCCTCGTTGAGCTCGTCGGGGATCGTCATGTAGTACTGGCGCATCAGGAAGACGCCGAACGCGCCGAACGCCTGCAGCAGGATGAGCGCCGTGAACGTGTTCGTCAGGCCCGCCTTCTGCATCATCACGTACTGCGGGATCATGTACGCCTGCCACGGCACCGCGATCGTCGCGATGTACGCCAGGAACAGGGCGTCCCGGCCGGGGAAGCGCACCTTGGAGAAACCGTAGGCGGCGAAGCTGCCGGTGAGCACCTGCAGGATCGTGATGACGATCGCGAGGAACGCGGAGTTCGCGAGGTAACCGGCCATCGGGATCTGGGTCCAGATCGCCGCATAGTTGCTCCACACGAACGTGGTCGGCAGCCACTGGACGGGCACCGTGAGCACCTCGTCGTCGTGCTTGAACGACGAGGACAGCATCCACAGGAACGGCAGCAGCACGACGGCCAGCAGGACGACGAGCAGCAGGTACATCGCAATGCGGCCGATCCGGGCGCGGACCTGTCGCCTGCCGTGCCGGGCACGGGCCGGGGCGACGGTGTGCCCGCCGTCGAGCTCCTGGGCGAGGTCGGAAATGAGGGTGGACATCAGCGCTCCCGCCTCTGCTGGATCCGGAACTGGAAGACGGTGACGACGAGGACGATGAGGAACAGCACGAGCGAGATCGCCGAGGAGTACCCGAACTGGCCGTTCAGGATGCCGTCCTGGTAGATGAGCTGCGACAGCACGAGCGTCGCTCGGCCCGGACCGCCGCCGGTCATCACGAAGATGAGGTCGAAGACCTTGAAACTCGACACGCTGAGCAGCACGAGCACGAGGAACGTCGTGGGCCGCAGGGACGGCAGCGTGATGTTCCAGAAGGTGCGCCAGCGTCCCGCGCCGTCCATCGCCGCCGCCTCGTAGTACTCGTGCGGGATCGCCTGGAGGCCGGCGAGGAAGAGCACCATGTAGTAGCCCATGTCGCGCCACACGCTGGTGATGATCACCGCGGGCAGCGCCCAGCCGGTGCTCGAGGTCCACCCCGGCGGATTCGCGACGCCGAGCAGATGCAGGAACTGGTTGATCGGTCCGTTCACCGGATCGAAGAGCATGTTCCACACGATCGCGATGGCGACGAGCGAGGTGATGTAGGGGAAGAAGATCGCGACCCGGAAGAACGCGATGCCGCGCAGCTTCTGGTTGAGCAGGATCGCGAGGCCGAGCGAGCACACGAGTGTGAGCGGCACGTGACCGATCGCGTAGAGCAGGGTGTTGCCGAGGGCGACGTGGAAGTTCTGGTCGGCGAACAGGCGCGTGAAGTTCTTGATCCCGGCGAACGTGGGCGGGTTGTAGGCATCCCAGTTCATGAACGCCAGCACGAAGGCGGCGAGCACGGGCACCAGAGTGAACAGCGCGAAACCGAGGAAGTTCGGCAGGATGAAGCTCCAGCCGACGAGGATGCTGCGCCGGCGCATCCGGCGGCTCGCCACGGAACGCGCCGGGGCCGCGGACGGCTGGTCGGTGAGGGTGGTCATGATGTCTCTGCTCCGGATCGGGGGAGGGGAGGTTCGGGGTCGTTGGGCGACGCTCGGCTCGGTTGCCACCTGCGTGGCGGCGTCTCGTCTCGGTCGCCTTCGGCGTCCTCGCTCAACGACCCCGGGTCGTCACTGGTTCAGCACCTCGGACTTGACGCGGCTCCCCATCTCGGCGATGCCGTCGTCCACCGACTTGCTGCCGGTCATGATGAGCTGGTGCTCCTGATCGAGCACGCCCTGCAGCTGCGCGGCGAGGGTGCCGGTCGCGCCGTCGGGGCGGATCGTGTCGGGCGTGAAGGCCTTCTTCGAGGTCGCGTCCTGCGGCATGCCCTTCAGGCCGAAGTACTGCTTCGTGATCTCGTCGCTGTGGTAAGCGGGCACGATGCCGATCGACGCGACGGCCTTGGCGCCGTCCGCTCCCGCCGCGAACGACAGGAACTTCTTCGCCGCATCCTGGTTCTTCGAATTCTTGTTGATGCCGAAACCGGTCGGGCCGCCCATCGTGGTGATCTTGGATCCGCTCTTGATCTGCGGGATCGGCGCGATGCCCCAGTCCACGGACGTGGTGCCGGCAGCGGCGTCGGCGAGCAGCGGCGAGATGAGCCAGGTGCCCATCGGCACCATCGCGGCCTTGCCGGTCTCGAAGACCGTCTTGTACTGGGCCTGCTGGCTCTTGGCGGTGCCCCAGTCCAGGATCGTGCCGTCCTTCTGCATGCCGAGAGTGAGGTCGTACTGGTCCTTCATCCACGAGTAGTCGGGCTTGTCGAAGGTCTTGTCCTGCTGGGCGGAGGCGTAGCCCTGCACCATCGAGTTCCAGGTGTGGATGTAGGCGCCATAGACCTTGTCCGCGCCGTCGCCCTTCGTGAGCTTCTTCGCGTCGGCGGCGAACTCTTCCCAGGTGAGGGCGGAGGGGTCGGCGACACCGGCGTCCTTGAACATCTGCTTGTTGTAGAACAGCACGCTGAAGTCCTGGCGGTAGGGGACCGCGTAGTAGGTGCCATCGGCCTTGTACTCGCTGAGCGCGGGGATCTTGTCGGCGGGCAGCGCCTTCACGAGGTCGTTCACCCCGACGAACTGCTTCTTCTGGGCGTAGCCGCCGAAGTCGGTGAGGTTCTTGACGGTGATGATGTCGGTGGAGTCGCCGCCGGCGAGCATCGTGGTGACCTTGTCCTCGTAGTTCGCGGCGAGGATGTCGACCGGTTCGATCGTGATGTCGGGGTTGGCGGTGTGGAACGCGTCGAAGAGCGCCTTGAACTCGGGCGTCTGTGCGTAGTTCCACACCGAGATGCGCAGGGTCGTCTTCCCACCCGAGGCGGTGGCGGCCGGGGCGGACGTGCCGGCGCAGCCGGCGAGGGCGAGCGCCGCCGCGGCGACGGTGCCGACGGCGATGAGGGATCGCTTCATGCGAGGTTCTCCTTTGAAGGTGGATGCGGTGGTGCGGGTGAAGAGAAGGGGAGCGCGTGGGGTCAGGCGCTGAGCTGGAGCGCGTCGACGGTGACCTCTTCGAGCAGGGGTTGACCGGCGACGAAGCGCTCCAGCTCGTCCAGTGCAGCGTCGGTCATGCGGTACAGCTCGGAGCCGAGCGAGCCCGCCAGGTGCGGTGTGATCATGACATTCGGCAGCCGGTACAGCGGCGAGTCCGCGGGGAGCGGCTCGGGGTCGGTCACGTCGAGCATCGCGTTCAGGCGGCCGCTCGCACACTCGCGTTCGAGGGCGGCGGTGTCGATCACGCTGCCGCGGGCGGTGTTGATCACGGTCACGTGATCCTGCAGCGCCGCGAGTTGCGTCGCGCCGATCATGTGCCGGGTCGACGGCAGCTCCGGCGCGTGCAGCGACAGCACGTCAACGCGCGGGAGCAGGTCTTCGAGGGTGGTGTGCACGCCGCCGGCTGCGGCGATCTCGGCGGGGTCCGCGTACGGGTCCGCGACGAGCACCGTGACGTCCTCGAGCTGCTGCACGATGTCGACGACACGGCGGCCGACGCGGCTGAACCCGACGACGCCGATCGTGAGCCCGAGGTTGCCGAGCGCGCCGAAGCGCTCGGCGCGCAGCCCGTTCTGCCGGCGCGTCTCGGGGTCGGCGGCGATGAACGGCGCCTTCTTGCCGGCGAAGATGATCGCGGCGAGGGTGAACTCCGCCACGGGCGCCGCATTGACCTCGGCGACCGAGGCGGCACGGATGCCGCGCCGCCAGAACTCGTCGCTCACCTGCGGGCGGATGGATCCGGCGCAGTGCAGCATGGCGCGCAGGTTCGGCATCCGATCGAGTCGGGCGGCATCGAGGCGCGGGGCGCCCCAGCCGGTGAGGAGCACCTCGACCTCGGCCAGTCGTCCGATGAGGGCCGGGTCGTCGAGGTCGTCCGTGAAGACCGGCTCGGGCACGGTCGCGAGACGGCGCAGCCGTGCGATGCGCGCGGCGTCGAACTGGCGCTCGAACACCTCGCGCGACATCACGACGAGAGCGTTGGGGGTGGTCGTTGCGGTCATTCCCGGGGGTTCCCGTCCTTCGTCAGATCCCGACGAAGCAGGGCATTGCGTCGTCGCTGAACTCAGTAGATACTCGGACTCGTTCGAGACGAAACCAAACATTCAGAGTCGAACAGATACAAGCACAAGCGAAGGTTGAACGATGTCGCGGAACCTCGATGCTGATGCCCTCTCCCGGGTCAGCGCGCACGCCGTGCCGCCGCACGGCACGGACGTGAGATCCGCGGAATTCCGCGGTCCGCTGTTCACGGAGTGGCGCCAGGCGATGCGCGGGGAGGCGCTCCGGACGACTGTCGGCGGCGCCACCCCTGAAGCGCTGCGCGAACGGGTCGGGATCCCCTCGATCGCGCAGCGCGAGGTGTGGGAGCAGGCGGATCCGATCACGATCGAACGGATCCGCGCGGCCGCGGCGGAGTCCCTCGGCCACCCCTGGGCCGACGCTCTCGGCTCGTTGTTCGCCCGATACGTGCGCGACGGCGATCGCGCGACGTACGAGCGCGCCGTGTCGGACCGGCAGGAGCGACTCACCGGGGCCGTTGCCGCCGCGGCCGTGACCGACGAGCAGACGTGGATCGACGAGGCCGCCGACGGGGCCGTGGTGCTGTGCGAGCAGAGCACCTGGTCGCTCCCGGCGCACGACGACGCGCACGCCCGCCGCGGCTTCGTGCTGCCCGATGTGGCCTCCCCCTATCTGGACCTCGTCGCGGGTGAGATCGTGGCGCAGCTCGCGGTCGCGGACCGCCTGCTCGGCCCGCGGTGGGACGAGAGCTGGCCAGGGCTGCGCGAGCGCATCCGGCACGAGGCCGAGACGCGCGTCTTCACACCGTTCGAGACCCGTGACGACCTGTGGTGGCTCGGCTACTGGCGCGAGGTCAACAACTGGAACCCGTGGATCCTGGGCAACGTGCTGCTGGCCGCCGTGCTGCTGCTCGACGACTCGGAGCGTGTGGCGCGCATCCTCGCGCGGGCGTTGGACAGCCTCGACCGCTACGTCGCGGAACTGCCCGCCGACGGGGCCATCGATGAGGGCGTCGCGTACTGGTGGAACGGCGCGGGGCGCATGCTCGAGATGCTCGACATCGTGGCCGCGATCACCGACGGCGGGCTCGACGCCACCGGGATCCCCGTGGTCGCGGAGACGCTGCGGTTCCCGATGCGCATGCACCTCGGCGGGGACTGGTACGTGAACGTGGCCGATGGCTGGGCGCGTTCACGCGGGCACGAGCCCTGGCAGCTCCCGTTCCGCTGGGGCACGCTCACCGGTGACGCGAGGGTGACGGCCTGGGCGCGCGCCGCCCGCCGGCCCGAGGCTCCGGTGGCGCATGTCGCGGGCGGGCTGCCGCGCCTGGTCCGCGCGCTCGCCGACACGGCGTGGCGGGACGCCGTGCCGGCCGCCGCCCCGCTTCCCGCTGCCGTCTGGCTGCCGTCGGTGCAGGTGCTGGTGCGCCGCTCCGGGGACGGTACGGCCGCCGGGCTGGCGCTCGCCGCGAAGGGCGGCACGAACGATGAGAACCACAACCACAAGGACCTCGGATCCTTCCTCGTCGCGGCCGGCGGTCGGCAGCTTCTCGTCGACGTGGGCAAGCCCACCTACACCGCGCAGACGTTCAGCGCCGAGCGGTATCGGATCCGTGCGATGCAGAGCGGCTGGCACAACGCCCCCGCGCCGTTCGGGCTCGAGCAGGGCGAGGGGCCGGTGTTCGCCGCACAGGTGATCGCCGCGCCGCGCGGCGAACCGGGGCCGGCGCCGCTCGCCGCCGATCCCGCCGTGCTCGAACTGGAGCTGGCGGGCGCCTACCCGCTCCCGGCGGGAGACTCCTGGCGGCGGACGTTCCGCTTCGACGGCACAGGATCCCCGAGCGGGACGGAGCGCATCGAGGTCGCCGACCGCTGGCGGCTGAGCGAGGACGGCGCGCACCGGCTGCATCTCATCGCCGCGGGGAAGGTCACGCCGTCCGCCGGCGGGGTCGAGGTCGCCGCCGACGGACACCGGATCCGCATCGCCGCGACGGCAGGGAGCACTCCCATCGTCCCCGCGCTCGAGGAGTGGGAATTGGACGATCCCGAGCTCATCGCGGTGTGGGGTCCGCGGCTGACCCGCCTCGTCTACAGCGTCGGCGGACGCGCCGGCACGTTCACGACCGTGATCGAGGAGATCTCGTGAGCGGGCGGGATCCGCTGTTCGCGCTGCAACGCCGGGAGCGGATCATGGACGAGATCCGCGAGCACGGCTCGGTGAGCGTCTCCACGATCGCGGCACGCCTGGGTGTGAGCGAGCTCACCATCCGACGCGACATCAACGCCCTCGCCCAGCAGGGGCTCGTCACGCGCGTGCATGGCGGAGCGACCCTGCGCAGCAGCCTCGAACCCGGCCTCAGCCCCGCGCTCGCGGGCCACGACCCCGCCGTCACCCGCTACACGATCGGCATGGTCGTGCCCTCGCTCGACTACTACTGGCCGCCCATCGTGCACGGCGCGAGAGCCCAGGCCGCGCAGCTGCGCGCCCGGCTGCTGCTGCGCGCCTCGACCTACGACCTGCGCGACAACCGCCGCCAGGTCGAGGCGCTGCTGAACACCCCGGGGCTGCACGGGCTCATCGTCGCCCCCGACACCTTCGGCGAGAACGCGATCGAGATGCTGGAGTGGCTCGATGCGCTCCCGGTGCCCGTCGTGCTGGCCGAGCGCCGGGTGCGCTCCGCGGCTGCGGCACCGCATCTGGACTCGGTCGTGTCGGACCACACCGCGGGCGCCGCGCTCGCCGTGCGGCACCTGCACGAGCAGGGCCACGAGCGGATCGGGCTGATCACCGAGACCGAGCGGCCCACCGGGCGCTACGTACGGCGCGGATGGGAGAGCACACTGCGCTCGCTCGGGCTGCCGACCGACGCCGCGTGCATCAACGGCGTGCGCTTCGACACCGCGGGGCGGGAGCGCGCCATGGACGACGCGCTGCAGGTGATCAGCGACACGGAGACGACGGCGGTGATCGTGCTGCCGGATCCGCAGGCCCTCGCGCTCGAGCAGCACGCGCTGGATCGCGGCATCAGGGTGCCGCACGATCTGGCGATCGTCGCGTACGACGACGACGTCGCCCGATTCGGCGACCCCGCGATCACCGCGGTCCGTCCGCCCAAGCAGCACGTCGGACGCGAGGCCGTGAACCTGCTGATCGCCCGGCTCGAGGCCGGGAGCGGCCGCCCCGCGTTCCGGGTGAAGCTCGGTCCCGAGCTGCACGTGCGCGAATCCTCCCTGCGGCCGAGCATCCCGGCGCCGATCGCCGTGGCGCCGGCCGCCATCCCCACCGCCATCATCCCGACCCCAGAGGACCCGCTCGTGAAGGAGACCCCGTGACCGCGTTCGACCCCGCTCGCCTGATCCTGCCGCCCGAGGATCGCGCGCTCTCGCCGCGCACCGGGTGGACGCGCGCTCACTGGGCCGCCGTCGCCGACCACCTGCTGCTGTCGCTGCGGCCGTACTTCACGCCAACGCGCAGCCAGGTGCGCCTGCCCGGTCAGACCAGCAGCAGCGGGGCGGACAGTGACGGCCTGGAGGGCTTCGCGCGCTCGTTCATGCTCTTCGCCTTCCGCCTCACCGGGGAGCGCGGGGCGGACCCGCACGGCTTCCTGGACTGGTACCGCGACGGGCTCGTCGCCGGCACCGATCCGGCGAATCCGGAGCGGTGGATCCTGCCCGCCGCGCAGCCGCAGGCCCAGGTCGAGGCCGCGTCGATCGCACTCGGCCTGCAGCTCACCCGGCCATGGCTGTGGGACACGCTCGACGCGGTCGCGCAGCAGCGCATCGTGGACTGGCTCGCGTTGAATCCCGTAGGCCGGTACCCGGACAACAACTGGCTGTGGTTCCGGATCACCGTCGAGACCTTCCTGGCCTCGGTCGGTGGACCGCACGATCCCGCACGGATCGCGGCCGACCTCGCCCGCATCGAGGACTACTACCAGGCCGACGGGTGGTGGGCCGACGGCACCTGGCGCGCCTACGACTACTACTGCGGCTGGGCGATGCATCTGTATCCGCTGCTGTGGGCCGGTTCCGAAGGGGCGGACGGGTACGGATCCGGCGCGCTCGCGCCCGTCTTCCGCGCCCGGCTCACCGAATTCCTCGACGACTACGCGGCGCTCATCGGCGCGGACGGCATGCCCGTGCTGCAGGGGCGCAGCCTCATCTACCGGTTCGCCACGGCCGCGCCGCTGTGGATGGGCGCCGTCTCGGGCGCCACGCGGCTGCCGCTCGGAACGCTGCGCCGTGCCGCCTCGGGCGAGCTGCGCGCGTTCGTGGAGCGCGGGGCGATGGACGAGCGCGGCCTGCTCACGATGGGGCTGTTCGGCGAGTGGCCGGCGATGGCGCAGACGTACTCGGGTGCGGGCTCGCCGTACTGGGCGTCGAAGGGCTTCCTCGGACTCGTGCTCCCGGCGGACCATGAGGTCTGGACAGCGGTGGAGGAGCCGCTGCCGATCGAGCAGGGCGACGTGCGCCGCGTGATCCGGCCCGCCGGCTGGCTGGTCAGCGGCACCGCCGCGGACGGCATCGTGCGCGTGATCAACCACGGCGCGGACCATGCCTTCGAGGGCGACCGCATCGGGGACTCGGCACTCTACGCCCGGTTCGGCTACTCCAGCGCGACACTGCCGCCGCTCACCGGTGCCACGATCGACGATCCCGCCGACAACATGGTGGGCGCGGTCGACGCCGCGGGGCGCTCCACGCACCGCACGGGGTTCGCCCGCGGTGCGATCGGCGACGACGGCATCGCGGCGTTCGCGACGTCCGTGGCCGACGCGCACTGGGTGGATTCGAGCACCGACGGTCCCGGATACGACCACGGATCCGGGCGCGCGGGGATCGTCACCGACGGACCGCTGCTCGCGACGGCGAGCGTGGTCCGCGGCTCGTGGGAGGTGCGCGCGACCCGGCGCCTGGCGCGTGAGGGCGTCGCCGCGTCGCCGCTCCCCATCCGCGTGAGCGGCTGGCCGCTGACCGGTCCCGCCGAGGCGGTCGTGGTCAGCGTCGATGACGCCGTGTCGCTGGAGCTGGACGGGGTGCGCTCCGAGCTGCAGGCGCTGTCGGGGATCGGCGCCGGCGCGCTCGCCGCCTCGGTGCGCACGGAGACGGGGACATCGCCGATCGGGGCGATCACGACGATCCCACGGCTGGAGTTCGCCGCCGTCGCCGAGGGCGACGTGGTCGTCGCGGCGGTGCGGCTGGGGCGCGGTGCCGAGGCGGGGCCGTCGTCACGGGTCGTCACCACGCGCGAGGGCGACGCGATCCTCGAGGTGACCTGGCCCGACGGCGCCGTGAGCGCCGTGCGGATCGGCTGAGGACGCCCGACCGATCGTCGTCGCGCCGACGGCGGCGGTCGGGCGACCCCGCGGTCGGCGGGCTCACCCCGCGGTCGGCGGGTTCAGCCCGCGGTCGCCCCGTGCTGGGCGGCGGTCGTGAGGCTCAGCCGGCGGTCGTGAGCCGGATCGCGTTCGCCCAGGGATCCTCGAAGGCGAGCGTGCGGCCGTCGTCGCGCACGTCCACGCCGAAGTGCGTCATGCGCTCGGCGACGGCCCCGAGCTCGTCGTCGGTGGGCAGCACGATGTCGACGCGGCCGAGGCCGAGTGCCGGGGAGCGCCGGCCGGCACCGGCACTGTTCCACGTGTTCATGGCCACGTGGTGGTGGTAGCCGCCGGCGCTCACGAACAGCGCGGATCCGCCGAGCTCCGCGGTCGTCTCGAATCCCAGCCGCTGCACGTAGAACTCGCGTGCCGAGGCCACGTCGCCGACCGAGAGGTGCACATGGCCGACGCTCGCGCCGCCGATCACCGGGTCATCGGCGGCCGTCTCGGTGAGGTGCTCGCCCAGGAAGGCGTTCGGATCCAGGTACAGCGTGTCCATCTCGATCTGCCCGTGCGCCCAGCTCCACTGCGTGCGATCGCGATCCCAGTACAGCTCGACGCCGTTGCCCTCCGGGTCTGTGAAGTAGAAGGCCTGGCTGACCAGATGGTCCGCGCTGCCGGTGAAGGTTCCAGGGGCGCGCCGCGCGACGGAGTACAGCGCGGCGGCGAGGGCCGCCTGGGTCTCGAAGAGGATCGCGGTGTGGAACAGTCCGGCGGCGCGCGGCGCCGCATGGGCGAGGCCGGGGCTGTGCAGCAGGATCACCACCGGGGTCGTGCCGCGGCCGAGCACCACGCGGTCGCCCTCGGCCGAAAGCACCCGCAGCGTGACGGCGTCGCGGTAGTACGCGGTCATGGCGTCGAGGTCGGCGACGAGCAGGGTCACGGCGCCCATCGCCGTGTCGGCGGCAAGGAGATCGGAGCGGGAGGCGGTCACCATCTCTGCAACGGAATGGGTCGAGGATCCATTCCGGGACGGGCCTGCGCCGCCGGCAGGGCATTCCGGCGGGCGCGGCGCGGTCTCACGACCGGAGCGCGGTCTCACGACCGGAGCGCCGCCTCCCAGCGGGTGCCCGCGGTGAGCAGCCGGGGCAGACCGGCCACGAGTCCGCGGCGCGGGAGCGCGCTCATCATCGCGCTCTCGGCGGGGAGGCGCTGCTGCTCGCCGCTGCTCAGTCGCTGCAGCGCGTGCAGCAGCGCGAGCGGGTGCGATTCGAGGGCACTGTGCCCGTTCTCGATCTCGACGAGCACCGTGTCCGGAGCAGCCGCGGCCACGCGCTCTGCCACGGCGGCCGGCGTGCGCAGGTCGCGGGAGCCGGTCAGCAGCACGGTGGGCCAGTCGAAGCCCGCCGCCGCGGCGGTCAGGTCGAAGGGCTCGCCGGCGAACCGCGGGAACCGGTCGGCGATCGGCGCGTAGGTGAGCGAGGGGTCGAGGGCGGATCCGTCCGGATCCGGTCCGAACCCCAGCTCGCGGAACGCGATCGCCCCGACGAGGTCGAACTCGTAGAACCCCGGCACGTGCGCCTCGGATTCGCCCTTGTCGACGTAGGCCTCCAGCGCCGACCACACCGATCCTCGCCCGTGCGAGCCGCCGGGCCGGCCGTCGCGCACGGCACGGTGCGCGCCGTGCAGGCGCTGGCGCAGCAGCGGCTCGAGCAGTCCCGCTCCGCCCAGCTCGTATGCCGCGCGCAGCACTCCGAGGAGGATCCGCGGATCCGATCCGTCGTCCAGCAGCTCGCGCACCGACGCGGCGATCCTGGTGTCCCCGTCGACGAAGAGCTCGCGGATCATCGCCCGCTCGGCATCGCGATCCGCGACCGACTGCAGGGCGGAGTCCAGCAGCATCCCGGCCACCCGCTCGGGATGGCGCGCGCCGAATCCCGCCGCGACGTAGCTGCCGTACGAGGAGCCCGAGATGTAGGCACGGCGCACGCCCTCCGCCTCCAGCACGGCGGCGAGGTCGTCGATCACGTCGACCATGCGCATCGCCGACAGCGGCAGACTGCGTCCGTTCAGATCGGCACGGGACAGCCCGACGCCGCGGTGCTCCATCATGATGACGTCGAGGCCGAGGGCCGCGGCGCGGCGCCGGAAGCGGCGATAGGGGAGCACGGATCCGAGCCCGGGGCCGCCGGGGATCACCACGATCGGAACGGCCGAGCGCGGGCCGGTGCGCACGTACGCCAGGTCGAAGGCGGGCCCGGTCGACGTGGCGGGGCGCCGCACGCGCCGCACGCCCCGGACGGAGGCGGCGAGCAGCCCGGGAAGCAGGCTGGGCGCCCTCGTGCCCCGACCGGTCCCGCTGTCCGCCTTCGTCATGCCTCGATTATGCGCGCCGGCCGTTGGCGGGCGCTGTCCGGCGGCTATCAGCGGGATGAAGACCGCCGCCGGTCGCTCGCGCGCTCAGGGCCCTGAGGCGCTCAGGGCTCGGGTTGCGACATGGCCTCCACGGCTTCGTCGGCCTCGGACACGATCGCCGCCATCGCGGTGGCCGCGGCCTCGGGGTCGCGGGACGTGATCGCGGCGGCCACGTCCTGGTGGAGTCGCAACGCGGTCTCATCCGCGCGGTGCGGCATGAGCGCGTGCGCGGTGCGGCCGTGCAGCAGCTCGGCGACCACGTCGGCGAGCCCGGCGAGGTAGGGGTTGCCCGATCCGCGCAGCACGGCCGCATGGAAGTCGATGTCGTGCTGCAGGTAAGCGGGCTCATCCGCCCGCTCGCCGTTCTCGACCATCCCGAGCACCGCCTTCACGAGCGCCGCACGGTGCTCCGGAGGGGCCTGCACTGCGGCGAGACGCGCGGCGAGCGGCTCGATCGCTGAGCGCAGCTGGCTGAGTTCGTGCAGGGTGCGGAGCCGGTCGGATCCGTCCAGCCGCCAGCGGATCACCTCGGGGGCGTACGGGCTCCATCGGTCCGCGGACAGGATCTCCACCCCGGCCCGGCGGCGCACCTCGACCATGCCCATGGTCTCAAGAACGCGCACCACCTCGCGCATCGCGGACCGGGACGCGCCGAACTCGGCGGCGACCTCGGCGGTCAGCAGCCGGGCACCGGGCGCCAGCTCGCCCTCCACGATGCGCATGCCGATCGTGTCGAGCAGCCGATGGTGCTGCGCGGAGGCCGCCTCGCGGATCCCTTCTGCCATGAAGCCCATTATGGCGATAGCCCGGCAAGAAGGCGCCTGAGTGAACTGTAGGAGGGCGTATTGCGAGAAGGTGCTTGATTAAGTCCTACTTATCGCTTACGCTGAGGCGAAATCTCTCCGCCAGACCAAGGAAGCTCATGGCCATGTCCTCGATCCTTCTCGCCGCCGTTCCCGGAACCCTCCTCGCGGCGGCCGATCCCGTTCCTCCCACGACGACAGCCCCGGAGTGGGTGCTGATCCTCGCTGCCCTCATCGGCATCGCCACCATCGTGGTGCTCATCACCTGGGTCAAGCTGCATCCGTTCCTCGCCCTCGTGATCGGCGCGCTCGTCACCGGTCTCGTCGCCGGGATGTCCGCCACGCAGACCGTCACGAGCTTCTCCAACGGCTTCGGATCCACCGCCGGCGGCGTCGGCGTGCTGATCGCGCTCGGCGCGATCTACGGAAAGCTGCTCGCCGATTCGGGCGGCGCGGACCGGATCGTCGACACCCTGGTCTCGAAGGCCAGTGCCGCGGCGCTGCCGTGGGTCATGGGCCTGGTCGGCGCGCTGATCGGCCTGCCGATGTTCTTCGAGGTCGGTCTGGTGCTGCTCGTGCCGGTGATCATCCTGGTCGCCCGCCGCTCCGGGGTCTCCCTGATGAAGATCGCGATCCCGACGCTCGCGGGGCTCTCCGCGATGCACGGCCTGGTGCCGCCGCACCCCGGCCCGCTCGCCGCGATCAGCCTGATCGGTGCGAACCTCGGCCTCACCCTCGCTTTCGGCGTCCTCGTCGCGATCCCCACCGTCATCATCGCCGGCCCCCTGTTCGGCCGCCTCGCCGCCCGCTGGGTCGACGTGCCCGTGCCGGCGCTGTTCGAGACGGCGCAGGACTCCGCCCAGCCCGGTGAGACCGCGGCGGTCCAAGCGCGCAAGCGCCCCGGATTCGGCACCACCCTGTTCAGCATCCTGCTGCCGGTCGTGCTGATGCTGCTCTCCGCCATCGTCGACATCGTCGCCCCGAACGACACCTCGGCGCTCAAGGGCATCGTCGACTTCCTCGGCAAGCCGGTCATCGCGCTGCTCATCGCGGTGCTCGTCGGCATGGTCGTGCTGGGTCGCGGTGGCGGCATGAGCTCCAAGGAGGTCGGCGCCTCGGTGTCGTCCTCGCTGCCGGCGATCGCCGGCATCCTGCTCATCGTGGGTGCGGGCGGGGGCTTCAAGCAGGTGCTCGTCGACTCCACCATCGGCACGGTGATCGCCCACGCGATCTCCGGCATCGGCGGCGCGCTGCCCGTGGTGCTGTTCTTCGCCTGGCTCGTCGCGGTCCTGATCCGCGTCGCCACCGGATCCGCCACCGTCGCCACGATCACGGCCGCCGGCATCCTGCAGCCGCTCGTGCACGACCTCGGCCTGTCGCCGGCCGGATCCGCCCTGCTGGTGCTCGCGATCGGCGCCGGATCCGTCTTCCTCTCGCACGTGAACGATGCGGGGTTCTGGCTGATCAAGGAGTACTTCGGCCTGAGCATCCCGCAGACGCTGAAGTCGTGGTCGATCATGGAGTGCCTGATCTCGGTCACAGGTCTCGCCGGCGTCATGATCATCGGCGTCTTCGTCGGCTGACGGGAACGGAGCGATGATGACGACGCACGCGGCGCCTCCGACGGTCCTCGTGGTGATGGGGGTCTCCGGATCCGGCAAGAGCACGCTGGCCGGAGTGCTGGCCGGGCGCCTGGGATGGGCGCTGCAGGAGGGGGACGACCTGCATCCCGCGGCGAACGTCGCGAAGATGGAGGCCGGCATCCCGCTCACCGACGAGGACCGCCGCCCCTGGCTCGAGCTGATCCGGGAGTGGATCGTCACGAAGCAGGAGGCGGGGGAGCCCGGCATCGTGACGTGCTCCGCGCTGCGACGCAGCTATCGCGAGATCCTCGCCCGCCCGGGCGTCGAGTTCGTGCACCTGAAGGGCACCAAGCACGACCTCGCGGAACGCCTCGGGCGCCGCCTCGGGCACTTCATGCCGGCGTCGCTGCTGGATTCGCAGCTGGACACCCTCGAGCCGCTCGCGCCCGGCGAGGCGGGCTTCGTCGTGGATGCGGCGCTGCCGGTGCAGGACGCCGCCCAGCAGGTCCTCGACTGGCTCGAGGAGCACGGGACGCCGACGCGGTCCTGACGACGACGGCGATCCCTCCTGTCGGCCCTGGTTGATGGACTCGGTCCGACAAGGTTCACCCGCACTCGACGGTGCCACAATGGGCCCATGGGGAACGCGGGCAGCGTGGAGCTCGAGTCGGCCAGGGTGGTCCGGCTCCTGCGCGACTCGATCCTGTCCGGACAGCGGCGATCCGGCGACCGGCTCATCGAGCGGGACATCGCCGAAGAGCTCGCCGTGAGCCGGCTGCCGGTGCGCGAGGCGATCCGGCAGCTGCTCGCCGAGGGAATGCTCACCGCGCGTCCCCGCTCCTGGGCCGTGGTCCGTCAGTTCACCGAGGACGACGTGCGCGACATCGCGCAGGTGCGCGACGTGCTGGAGGTGCTCGTCTTCGAGATCGCGGCGCTGCGGCACACGTCGGACGGGATCGCGAAGGTCGAGGCGGCGCTCCAGCGCGAGTTCGCGGCGGCCGGGGTCGGCGACACGGCGGCGGCGCACACCGCGGGGGCGGAGTTCCACCTGGTCATGGCCGAGCTCGCCGAGAACGCGACCGTCAACGAGATCCTGGGCATGATGCGCGGGCGCCTGCTCCTGCTGTTCCGCGACCACGACGACCTGATCTCCATGGCGGAGGACCACGCGCGCATCTTCGAGTCGTTCGCGGCGCGGGACACGGCGACCCTGCGGCTGCGCGTGCAGCGTCACCTGAGGGCGGGCACCGAGACGGCCCTGCGCAAGCTCGCCGAGTACAACGCCGAGACGGCCGCGATCCGTGCGCGCGCCGCGGCCGCGCGTGGGGGAGCCGCGGAGGAGCCCGTGCGCGAGGATGCGGCTGCGGCGGCCGACGGCGACGAGGCTCCCGCAGCCCGCCAGGAGGCCTCGGTCGCCGGCGAGTGACGCGCTCAGCGCGGCGACATCGGGGTCGTCGTGTCGATCGCCTCGCGCAGTGGGCGCCGCATCGGTCCCCAGTAGTGCACCGGCGCGAGTCGGACCAGCGCGTCCACGAGGCGGGTCTCCCGCCCGATCAGAGTGCGCGCCCGGCGCTGCAACGTGGCGCGCACGATGCGTTCCGCCGCGGCGGCGGGCTCCATGTGGTACATCGCGGCCTGGGCGGCGGCGGCCCGTCCGGCGACGCCGGGGTCGATCGACGAGGCGTAGCGCCCGTGCAGGATGATCCCCGTGCGCACACCGGCGGGATAGATCGCGCCGACCGTGACCGTCGACCCCTCGAGCTCGTGCATGAGCGCCTCGGAGAACGCGCGCACGGCGAACTTCGTCATGGCGTAGGGGATCCGCCCGCCCGGCGAGGCGATCGCGTAGATGCTGGCGATATGGGTGATGTGCGCGGCGGGAGCGCGGCGCAGGGCGGGCAGCAGCGCCTTCGTGATCGACACCGTGCCCCAGAGGTTCACGTCCATCAGCCAGCGCATCTCCTCCATGGAGAGCTGATCGAGGGAACCGAGCATCGAGGATCCGGCGCAGGTGATGAGCGTCTGCAGTTCGGGGTGCGCGGCGGCGACGTCCTCGCCGGCCGCGACGACCGCGTCGTCATCGCGCAGGTCGACCGGATGCACCGTCACGGTGGCGCCGGTGGCGCGCAGTTCGTCGGCGATGCGGGTCAGACCCGCCCGGTCGCGGTCGATGAGCGCGAGGTTCGCACCGCGGCGCGCGAGCGCTCTGGCGGTGTCGGCGCCGATGCCGTTGGCGGCCCCGGTGATGGCACTGCTGCGCCCTGATGCGTCGAGAACAGGCAACGCTCCTCCTACCGCTGCGCCCTCGCACGCTTCGTCGCACGCGTCGGGTGGGCGCAGACGCTGGTCCCATCCTGCCGCATCGCCCTGCTCTTGCGGAACGGGAACCGGTACGCTCGATGTCAGGAGGAGGTCGGAGTGGGAAAGAGCGCGGACGCCATTGCCGAGGGCGTGGCGATCGCCACGTCTGCCGCCCGTCTGACCGTCAAGAACCACATCCTCGTGGGCACGATCGCGCAGGGCGGATCCTTCGACGTCGCCAAGTACATGAACGACGCGCACGAGGCACTGATCGCGCTCGCCGCGGAGTCCGAGGAGGCGGCGGAGCTGGCCAACAGGCTGCGCAAGCGCGCCCACGGCCGGTACTCCGATCCGCACGGCACGCACGACTACCGCGACCGCGATGTGCGCAACCTCAAGCGGCGGGCCAAGCAGTCCTCGGCGGTGGCCGACCGGCTGCGGGAGATGGCCGACGATCCCGAGACGCTGCGGTTCCTGGTGGAGGCGGCGCGCGCCGCCGCGTGGGGCGACGTCGCCGGAAACCTGCAGAGCCGGCTTTCCGTCGAAGCCATGCGCCCGGACGAGGATCCGGACTACGCCACGATGCGTGAGGCCCGCATGCAGGCGCTGCGGCTCGTCGACCTGCAGGCGCTCGCCTCGGATCAGCGCGCGCGGCGCAAGAACCGCGAGAAGGTCGACAAGGCGGCGGAGAAGGCCGACAAGGCGGCCGCGAAGGCGGCGGAGCGCGAGGAGAAGCGCGCCGCACGGCAGGTGCGCTGATATCCGCCACGCCCGACCGGTGCGCTCGCCGCGCTCTCGATTCGCGTTCCGCCCCGCCTCTGGGGTATTGTTGACGAGGCCCGCGAGAGCGGGCGGTCTTGTGAAAGACCGGATGCGCCTGTAGCTCAATGGATAGAGCATCTGACTACGGATCAGAAGGTTGGGGGTTCGAGTCCCTCCAGGCGCACACTGTGTTGAGACAGTAAGAAACGGCCCGCTTCGGCGGGCCGTTTCGCTTTTGTCGCGCGGCGTCCGCGGTCTGGCCGCGGCCGATCCCCGTCAGCTCTCCGAAGCGCCGGGGAGCTGGCGCGCCTCACGGGTGTGCGAGTCGATGATCGCCGCGCTCAGCGCCTCGATCGGCGCGCGGGGAGCCGCGGGATCGTCGATGAGTGCGAAGTCCAGTGTGTCGAGGTGCGGCAGGCCCAGTGCGGCGTCGGCGCGCACGAGATCCGGGGGCATCATCCCGCCGGGGAAGACGGCGACACCCAGGCCCGCCCGGACGCCGGCGAGGATCCCGGTGATGTCGCGCACCGTGCACCTCGCCTTCCAGCGTCGCCCCGCCGTCTCGAGCGCGGTGACCGCGGCGGCGCGGGAGTGGCTCGGTCGGGGATAGGTGACGAGCGGGACCACGTCGCCCGGATCGAGTCGCAATGAAGGGTGCGCGCCCCAGATCAGCTGCTCGCGCCGGACGACCCTGCCCTCCGCGATGCCCGGCTCCTGTCGCACGTAGACGAGGTCGAGCGCGCCGGCGCGCAGGCGTCGGGCGACGGCTGCGGACTGGCCGACGGTGATCTCGACGTCGATGTGCGGGTTCTTCCGGCGGAAGTCGCGGAGGATCCCGGGCAGGTGGGTGAGGGCGAGGTCGTCCGCCGTGCCGAAGCGGACCGTCGCCCGTTCGGCAGGGCCGGAGAAGTAGGCCTGCGCCTCATCGAGCACGGCGAGCGTGCGACGCGCGAAGGCCAGCATCGACTCGCCGCCGTCGGTGAGGCCGACGCTGTGGGTGTCCCGGGCGATCAGCGAGCGGCCGGCCTGCTCCTCGAGTCGCCTGACCCGCTGACTGACCGTCGGCTGACTGATCCCGAGCTGCCGCCCGGCCTCCGAGAAGCTGCGATTCTCCGCCACGGCGACGAAGCACCGCAGCAGATCCGGCTCGAACACGTGCGCTCCCGTCCCGCAGGATCCTGCTCATTCACAGATCCAATAACAGTTATGTCTCTCATTATCGTGAGTGATCGCGTGATCCTCCGTACCGTTGAGGTCATGTCTTCTCTGTCGGGCGTGGATCA
The DNA here is from genome assembly GCF_021341785.1 of Microbacterium sp. Au-Mic1. GTDB lineage: Bacteria > Actinomycetota > Actinomycetes > Actinomycetales > Microbacteriaceae > Microbacterium. The sequence goes on along the minus strand of NZ_JAJTTF010000011.1, from coordinate 62,072 downwards.
TCCGATCACCGAGCCGCTGCCGGTGCTCGCGACCCGACCGACCTTCCGCGCGACCTTCGCGGCGCTGAGTGAGGCGAACTTCCGGCTCTACTTCGCTGGCCTCGCGGCGACCTCCGCCGCCGGATGGCTGGCGCGGCTGGCCACGGACTCGCTGATGATCGAGCTCACCGGCGATGTCGGCCTCGTCGCCCTGGTCGTCGCCTCGCAGCTGCTGCCCTCCATCGTGCTCGGGCCGTGGGGAGGCGTCCTCAGCGACCGCTTCGCGCCCCGCCAGACGGTCGTGCTGACCCAGCTTCTCGTCGTGCTGTCGGCGCTCTGCCTGGGTGTGCCGGCGATCCTCGGCACCGCGGGCGTGCCGCTGATCGTCGCCTCCTCGCTCCTGCTCGGCGTCGCCGCGGCGTTCGAGGCGCCGGCCCGGGCCGTGCTGCTCGTGCAGGTGGTCGGTACCCGCGCACTGCCCAACGCGATGAGCCTGAACGCCGCCGTGCAGCAGCTCGCCGGGATCCTCGGCGCACTGCTCACCGCCGGCCTGGTCGCGATCATCGGATCCGGATGGGCGCTCGTGGCGGCACCCCTCGGGCCGCTCGCGGGCATCGTGATGCTGCTCGGGATCCGCCGCTCCGCGCTGCATCCGGCTATCAAGGTCGTCGCTCGGCGAGGGCAGATCCGCGAAGCCATCCGCTACGTGCAGCGCAAGCCGGAGATCCGCACCGCCCTGCTGCTGATCTCGTCGCTCGCGTTCTTCGCCCTCACGGCATCGATCCTGATGGCCTGGGCGGCGAACGAGCGCTACGGCCTCGGCACGCTGGGGTACACCCTGTTCCAGACCGCATCGGCGGTGGGTGCGCTGCTGGGCAGCCTGGTGGCCGCGCGCCGGCGGCAGCTGCGCCTCCGCGACAGTGCGCTGCTGCTCGCCGGCTCGGGCCTGGTCTGGGCGTGCTCGGGCCTCGCGCCCGTCGCCGGACTGTTCGTCGTGGGGCTCGTCGCGTCGATGCTGATGCGGACCGCGTTCATGATCGGGAACGACTCGCTCACCCAGCTCTCCGCCAACGGCGCCATCCGCGGGCGGGTGGTGTCGCTCTACGTCGTGTGCATGACGGGCATGCAGGCGGCAGGGGCGCTCGCCGCGGGCTGGGCCGTGCACGCGCTCGGCGGAGAGATCACGTTCCTGCTCGCGGGCGGTGCGCCCGCTCTCATCGCTCTGGCCGTCGCGCTGACCTCGAGGAGCGGGCGGGCACTGCCGGCTCCGGCGTGAGCGAGGCGGGTCCTTAGCCATCGCATAGCGGTGCCAAAGCGCCCGTCCCGGGGCGCCGCCGAGCATGGATCCCATGACCCAGGATCCGACTCTCGACCTCGACCTCGACGTCGTCGTCCCCGTGCACGACGAGCAGGAGACGCTTGCGCAGAGCATCGCGCTGCTGCACGAGCACCTCAGCGCCGAGGCGCCGGGCTCCTGGCGGATCACGATCGCCGACAACGCCAGCACCGACGGCACCGCGGCGATCGCCGATGAGCTGGCCGCCCGGCTCGACCACGTGGTGGTGGTGCACCTGGCGGAGAAGGGGCGGGGCCGTGCGCTCAAGGCGGCCTGGTCGACGTCGCCGGCCCGGGTGCTCGCCTACCTCGACGAGGACCTGTCCACCGATCTGCGCGCGCTGCAGCCGCTGGTCGCCCCGCTGCTCAGCGGTCATTCCGACCTCGCGATCGGATCCCGCCTGGCGAGCACCTCGCGCATCGTGCGCGGGGGCAAGCGCGAGTTCGTCTCGCGTTCCTACAACGCGCTGCTGCGCGGCACGTTCGGAGTGAGGTTCAGCGACGCGCAGTGCGGGTTCAAGGCGATCCGCGCCGACGTGGCCCGCCGCCTGCTGCCGCATGTCGAGGACACCGGGTGGTTCTTCGACACCGAGCTGCTGATCCTCGCGGAGCGCGCGGGGCTGCGCATCCACGAGGTGCCCGTCGACTGGGTCGACGATCCGCACAGCTCGGTCGACATCGTCGCGACCGCGGCCGCCGATCTGAAGGGCATGGTCCGCGTCGGCACGGGCCTCGCGCGCGGACGGATCCCCGTCGACGACCTTTATCGCGACATCGGGCGCCACCCGTTCGCCCAGCCGCGGACCCCCTTGATCGCGCAGGTCGTGCGCTTCGGCGTCATCGGGGTGCTCTCCACGATCGCGTATGCGCTGGTCTATCTGGTGCTCCAGGTCGTGATGCCGGCGCAGACCGCGAACTTCCTGGCACTGCTCGTCACCGCGGTCGCCAACACGGCCGCCAACCGCCGCTTCACCTTCGGCATCCGCGGCAGAGCGGGCGCCACGACGCATCATCTGCAGGGTCTCGCGGTGTTCGGGATGGCGTGGGCGCTCACGAGCGGATCCCTCGTCCTCCTGCACACGGCGGATCCGCGTCCGGGAGCCCTCGCCGAGGTCGGCGTCCTCACCGTCGCGAACCTCGTCGCGACACTGCTGCGGTTCGCGCTGCTGAAGATCTGGGTGTTCCGCGATGCCGTGCGCGGACGGGGGGAGCCCGCGCCCGCCGAGCCCGTCGAACCGCTGTCCACCCGCCACCATCTCACCACGCTCGCTCAGGAGGCGAACCGATCATGAACGCATCCGTGGCCGTCGCGCCCGCCCTGACCGCCCACCCGCCGGCCGGACCGGATCCGGTCGCCGCGATCTCCACCGCAGACGCGATCCCGCGCGCCCGCTGGGAGGCACCCGCCTTCGCCGGCGCGCTCCTGCTCACAGGGATCCTGTACATCTGGAACCTCGCCGCGAGCGGATGGGCCAACGCGTTCTACTCCGCCGCCGTGCAGGCCGGCACGCAGAACTGGGTCGCGTTCTTCTACGGCTCCAGCGACGCCGGCAACTCCATCACGGTGGACAAGCCGCCGGCGAGCCTGTGGGTGATGGAGCTGTCGGCGAGGATCTTCGGGCTCAGCTCGTGGAGCATCCTCGTGCCGGAGGCGCTCATGGGCGTCGCCACGGCCGCGATCATCCTGTTCACCGTGCGGCGCCGGTTCGGTGCGGCCGCCGCGCTGGTCTCGACGGCAGTGTTCGCGCTGACACCGGTCGCCGCGCTGATGTTCCGGTTCAACAACCCGGATGCGCTGCTGCTCCTGCTGCTGACGGCGTCGGTGGCGCTGACGCTGCGCGCGATCGACCGCGGGCAGTTGCGCTGGCTGCTCCTCGCCGGGGTCGCCGTCGGCTTCGGCTTCCTCACCAAGCAGCTGCAGGCCTTCCTCGTGCTGCCCGTGCTCGCCGGCTTGTACGCCGCCTTCGCGGGGGCTCCGATCCTGAAGCGGCTCTGGCATCTGCTCGCTGCGCTGGGCGCGGTGATCGTCTCGGCCGGCTGGTGGGTCGCCGTGGTCGAGCTCGTGCCGGCGTCTACCCGGCCCTACATCGGCGGCTCGCAGACGAACAGCTTCCTCGAACTCACCTTCGGCTACAACGGCCTGGGCCGGCTCACCGGGAACGAGACCGGCAGCGTCACCGGGGGCGGCGGTGCGGCTGCCGGCGGCGGAGCGGGGATGTGGGGATCCACAGGCCTGTTCCGCCTGTTCGAGAACGAGATCGGGGGTCAGATCTCCTGGCTGATCCCCGCCGCCCTGATCCTCTGCGTCGGCGCGCTCGTACTCATCGGCCGGGCGCCGCGGCGGGATCCTCGCCGTGTTCTGATCGTCGCTCTCGCGAGCTGGCTCATCGTCACGATGCTCGCATTCAGCTTCATGGCGGGGATCTTCCACGCCTACTACACGGTCGCGCTCGCGGCCCCGCTCGCCGGGCTCGTCGGAGCATCCGGTGCTGTCCTGTTCCGGCAGCGGGAGCGGCTGTGGGTGCGCATCCTGCTCGCGGTGTCGGCGGTCGTCACGGCCGGCTGGGCCTGGGTGCTGCTGGACCGGGCGGTCTCCTGGCTGCCGTGGCTCAAGGTCGTGGTGCTGGTCGTCTCGCTCGCCGGCGCCGCGCTCGTGCTCCTTCCGCCGCGGTCGCGGATCCTCACCGCGTCGACGCTGTCCGCCCTGCTCGTGGGCGCGCTCCTTGCGCCCGCCGCGTACACGCTCGAGACGGTCGGTGCGGCGCACTCCGGCTCCATCGTGACGGCGGGGCCGACGGTGCAGGGCGGCATGGGCGGATTCGGCGGGCGCGGTTTCGCCGGCGGGACCCCCGGCCGCAACGGCGGCTTCGGCGGTGGCGCACCCGGGGGAACCGGCGGCTTCCCTGGAGGGCAGACCGGAGGCCAGACCGGCGGGCAGACGGGCGGCACGGGAACCCAGGGTGGCGCGGGCGGCGCGGGGCGTGGCATGGGTGGCGCGGGCGGTCTGCTCGAGGCCTCCACGGTCGGCTCCGCCATGAAGACGCTCCTCACGGCCGACGCGTCGGCCTACACCTGGGCCGCCGCGGCGATCGGCTCGCAGACCGCAGCCGGCTACCAGCTGGGCACGGGGGCGGCCGTGATGCCGATCGGCGGATTCAACGGCAGCGATCCCTCGCCGACGCTCGCCCAGTTCCAGGCCTACGTCACGGCGGGACGGATCCACTACTTCATCGCCGGCGGGCGGATGGGAGGATCGAACGGTGGCGGCGACGCGTCCGCCCAGATCCAGCAGTGGGTCGAGGCGAACTTCACGGCGAAGACCGTCGACGGCGTGACGGTCTACGACCTGACGGCGCAGAATTGAACCGGCAGGGGCGAGGGGAGCAGATCATGGCCGATGCCACGACCGAGTCCGGATCCGCCGCGACGTCGATGCCGCTCGGACTGCCGCCGGTGGTGCGGGCAGACGGATCGCCGGCACGGGCGCTCGTGGTCGACGACGAGCAGGCGCTCGCCGCGGCGGTGGGCGAGTCCCTGGGAGCCGATGGCTGGGAGGTGCGGATCGAGCACCGCGGCCGGAGCGCCCTCATCGCGGTGCGCGAGTTCCAGCCCGACGTGGTCGTGCTCGACATCATGATGCCCGACATCGACGGGCTCGACACCCTCGAGCGGATCCGTGCGATCCGGCCCGAGATCAGGGTGCTGTTCCTCACGGCGCTGGACAGCCACGACGACCGCATCGCAGGGCTCCGCGCCGGTGGCGACGACTACCTCACCAAGCCCTTCGCGATCGCCGAGCTGCAGGCGAGAGTACGGGTGCTGGCCCGCAGCGCCGCGGCGATCGCCCGGCCCGCCGAATCGCAGCTGCGGGTCGGCGACCTCGCGGTGGACAAGGGCGAGTCGACGGCCGAGCTCGCCGGATCGCCGCTCGAGCTGACGCCCACCGAGTTCGAGCTGCTGCTCCTGCTCGCCAACAACGCCGGGCGGGTGCTGCGGCGGGCTCAGATCCTCGAGGCGGTCTGGGGGTACGACTTCGGCACCGAGTCGAACCTCGTCGAGGTCTACGTGTCGAGCCTGCGCCGAAAGCTCTCCGCATCGACGGTGCTGAACCTGGAGACCGTGCGGCTGGTCGGCTACGTGCTGCGCGTCGCGGACGGTGCGGGCGGCGGTACGGTCCCGGTCGACGGTTCCGGTTCCGGTTCCGGAGCCGGGGGAGGCGCATGAGACGCCCTCGCAGCCTCCGCCTTCAGGTGGTGCTCATCGCCTCGGCCCTGGTCGCGGCGGTGAGCATCGTCGTCGGCGTGGTCGCGGTGCTGTCGCTGCACGACTACATGCTGGGTCAGGTCGATGCCCGCCTGAACGGCGCGGCCGCGCGCGGGGCGGACATCGCCGGGGGTCGGGGACCGGGTTCGACGCCCGGCTCGACGCCTCAGAACACCCCGGGACCCACCCCGGCGCCGACGCCGCCGGCCACGCGCCCCAACCGCGACGACGTGGTCGGCGCCCCCGGCCAGTCCGCCGGCACGATCACGGCGATCTTCCGCGACGGCACGTTCGAGATCGGCGGCTGGATCGCATCCGACGGTGTGCGGCACGACCTCACCGCCGCGCAGAAGACGCTCCTGGCGACGCGCCTCCCCACCGGATCCGCGGATCGCACGGCACCGGTCACCCTCGACCTCGGCGGCTCCCTCGGCGCGTACCGGGTCGCCGGGCGCACGACGCCGACCGGCGTGGGCGTGGTCACGGCCCTGCCGCTGGAGTCGGTCACCGCCGTGACAGGGCGGCTGACACTCGTGGTGGCACTGGTGGGCATCGCCTGCATCGTTCTGGCGATCGCGGCCGCGGCGGTCGCGATGGGCCGGGCGCTGCGCCCGCTGCGCCGCGTCGCGCACACGGCCGCCGCGGTCACGGCGGTGCCGCTCGATCGGGGAGAGGTGCGGCTCGCCGAGCGCGTCGAGGCGCGCGACATCGCCTCGACCGCCGAGGTCGGCCAGGTCGGCGCCGCTCTGAACGACATGCTCGACCACGTCGAGAACGCCCTCGCGCAGCGCGAGGCGAGTGAGTCGACCATGCGGCGCTTCGTCGCCGACGCCAGCCACGAACTGCGCACCCCGCTCGCGACGATCCGCGCCTACGCCCAGCTCTCGAGCCGATCCGACGCCGAGGAGCGGGAGGTCCGCGGCAACGCGGCGCTCATCGATGTCGAGGGCGTGCGGATGGGGGCGCTCATCGATCAGCTGCTCGTGCTGGCGCGCCTCGACGCGCTGCCCGAGCTGGCGCGCGACGAGATCGATCTGCGGCTCCTCGTCGCCGAGGCCGTGCTCGCGGCCCGCCTCGCGGGCCCTGACCACGCATGGGTGATGGAGCTCGGCGAGGATCCCGCGCTCGTGCGCGGCGACGCGGCGGATCTGCGCCGTGTGGTCGACAACCTCCTCGGCAACGCCCGGGTGCACACTCCGGCCGGAACGACCGTGCACGTGCGGCTGGATGAGGTGCGGACCGGGCACGAGGTCGGATCCGTGCGCCTCACGGTCTCCGACGACGGACCCGGCCTGCCCGCTGCGGTGCGAGAGAGCGTGTTCGAGCGCTTCGCCCGCGGCGAGACCTCGCGTTCGCGGGAGGGCGGAGGCACCGGTCTCGGCATGGCGATCGCACGTGCCGTGGTCGAAGCCCACGGCGGTGTCGTCGCGATCGGACCGGGCCCCGGCGCGACGTTCGTGGTGACGCTGCCCGCCGTGTGAACGGCGTTGCCGTCACCGGACGCGGATCCGGGAGCCTCCGCGCGGATTACGCTGGAGGGGTGACTGCGTACGTCTCGGCCTTCGATCTGTTCTCCATCGGTGTAGGACCTTCGAGCTCCCACACGGTGGGCCCGATGCGTGCCGGCGTCGACTTCGCCGCCCGGCTCGCCGCGGACGGCACGCTGGACCAGGTGGCCCGCGTCACCTGCTCGCTGTACGGATCCCTCGGCGCGACCGGCCTCGGTCACGGCACGCCCGACGCGGTCGTCGCGGGCCTGCGCGGCCTCACTCCCGAGACCTGCGATCCCGCGGACGTGCGCCGCGCCTGGGCCGATTGGACCGACGGATCCTCACTCGCGCTGAACGGCACGCACGACATCGTGTTCGCCAAGGACGACATCACCTTCGAGCCGCGCACGCGCCTGCCCGGCCACCCCAATGCGATGACGCTGCGCGCCCTCGACGCGGACGGGATCCATCTCGCGCAGGAGACCTACTACTCGATCGGCGGCGGGTTCATCCGCCGTGACGGCGAGGAGGCAGGACGCTCCCTGGGCAAGGCCGCCTTCCCCTTCGCGTACAAGGACGCCGCCTCGCTGCTCGAGCTGTGCGACGAGAACGGGCTGACCATCGCCGAGCTCGCGCGGCGCAACGAGACCGCACTGCGCAGCGAGGAGGAGGTCGCGGCCGGGCTCGACGCGATCTGGAACGCGATGGCCGCCTGCGTCGACGCGGGCCTGCACGCCGAGGGCACGCTGCCCGGCATCCTCAAGGTCAAGCGTCGCGCCGGTGCGATCCGGGAGCAGCTGGACGAGGTCGAGTCCGACGGGCACCCCGCCGTTCCCGGCGAGTGGCTGGGCGCATTCGCGCTCGCCGTGAACGAGGAGAACGCCGCGGGCGGACGCGTGGTCACCGCGCCCACGAACGGCGCCGCCGGGATCCTGCCCGCCGTGGCGATGTACTGGTGGCGCTTCCTCGCCGACTCCGGACTCGGCGCGGGCAATGCGGTCACCCCGTACGGGGAGCTGGTCGGCAGCGCCCTGCTCGGCTTCGGCGCGGAGGCCTCGCTCGTCGCGGTCGGTGCGCTCGAGGATCCCGAAGAGCTCGCGGAGGCCAACCGTCGTCGCGGCATCCGCCGATTCCTGCTGACCGCGACCGCGCTCGGATCCCTGTTCAAGGCGAACGCGTCGATCTCCGGCGCCGAGGGCGGCTGCCAGGCCGAGGTCGGATCCGCGTGCGCCATGGCCGCGGGCGGGCTGACCGCCGTGATGGGCGGCACGAACCGGCAGATCGAGAACGCCGCCGAGATCGCCATGGAGCACCACCTCGGGCTCACCTGCGACCCGATCGGCGGGCTCGTGCAGATCCCGTGCATCGAGCGCAACGCGATCGCCGCCTCCACGGCCGTGACCGCGGCCCGGCTCGCGCTGCGCGGCGACGGCCAGCACTACGTCTCGCTGGACGCCGTCGTCGAGACCATGCGGCAGACCGGCCTGGACATGTCGACCAAGTACAAGGAGACGAGCGAGGGCGGCCTCGCGGTGAACGTCATCGAGTGCTGAGCCGAGTTCTGAGCCCCGGTGCGCGCCCTGTGCGCACCCGTCGTAGGGTGAGCAGATGAGCACGACGCGTCGCCGCGGGCGCCCCAGAGGGGAGTCCGGATCCCGGGAGCGGATCGTCGTCGCCGCGGAGCACGAGTTCGGCGAGAACGGCTACGACGGCGCCACGATCCGCGCGATCGCAGCGCGCGCGGAGGTGGACTCCGCGCTGGTGCACCACTACTTCGGCGCCAAGGCGGATCTGTTCGCGGAGGTCGTCGGCATCCCGCTGCGCCCCGATGTGGACGTGCCGGCGATCGTGCAGGGGCCCCGCGACGAGGTCGGCGAGCGCGTGGTGCACTATGTGCTGGAGGCGTTCGAGCGCCCGGACGTGCGCCGGCGCGGAGTGACGATGATCCGCGTCGCGCTCGGATCCAAGGCGATGTCGCCCGTGCTGGTCGGCTTCCTCTCGCGTGAGCTGATCGGCCGGATCACGGCGCTTCTCGAGGTGCCCGATGCCGCGCTGCGGGCCACGCTCGTCGCCTCTCAGATGGCCGGGCTGATCGTGACGCGGTACGTGGTGAGGCTGCAGCCCATCGCCGATGCCCCGATCGACGAGCTCGTCGTGCGCATCGGGCCGACGATCCAGCGCTACCTGTTCGACTGACTCGGCCTTGCGCCCCGCCTCGGGCTGGGGTCGTTGAGCGAGGACGCCGCAGGCGACCGAGACGAAACGGGGCGATCGTGCGGGGCGCCGCGTTTCGTCTCGCTCCTCGCTGCGCTCGGTGCTCGCTCAACGACCCCGGGGGAGGCACGTGTCGGTGCGCGCAACGACCGTAGACCCTTGACCCTCGCCCCTCCCGGATCCATAATTCATCACATGATGAATAACGCGGTGGTGATCGACGGGCTGCACGTGCGGCGCGGCCGGCACGACGTGTTCGACGGCCTCGCGCTGACGATTCCCCGCGGCGAGGTGACGGGGCTGCTCGGCCCGTCGGGCTGCGGCAAGACGACGCTCATGCGCGCGATCGTGGGCGTGCAGCGGATCCGCTCGGGGAAGGTCGAGGTGCTGGGGCTGCCCGCGGGATCCGGCGCCCTGCGCCACAGGGTCGCCTACGGCACGCAAGGCGCCGCCGTGTACTCCGACCTCACGGTGCGGCAGAACCTGCGCTACTTCGCCGCGGTGCTCGGGGTCGACCATGCCGACGCCGACCGTGTCATGGAGCAGGTCGGGCTGACCCCGTACGCCGGGCAGCGGGTCTCCGCACTCAGCGGCGGACAGGCGAACCGGGTGTCGCTCGGGGTCGCGCTGCTGGGCTCGCCCGAGCTCGTGGTGCTCGATGAGCCGACCGTCGGGCTCGACCCGGTGCTGCGCGCGGAGCTGTGGGACCTGTTCCGCCGGATCGCGGAGGCCGGCACCACGATGATCGTCTCCAGCCACGTGATGGACGAGGCGCTGCGCTGCGACCGGCTGCTGCTCATGCGCGAGGGGCGGATCGTGTCCGACACGACGCCGGCCGAGCTGCTGGCGGACACGGGCAAGACGGATCCCGAGCAGGCGTTCCTCGTGCTCATCGCCCGGGACGAGGCCGCGGAGAGCGGTGCGCAGCCGCATACCCGTCGGCAGCAGCGTGAGGCGGCGGCATCATGAACCCGCGCCGGCTGTTCGCGACGGCGGGCCGGGTGCTCGCGCAGCTCCGTCACGACCCGCGCTCGATCGCGCTCATGGTGGTCGCGCCGAGCCTGCTGGTGGGCCTCTTCGCCTGGCTCTTCACCGACACCAAGGGCGTGTTCGACACGTTCGGCGGAGCGATCCTCGGCCTTTTCCCTTTCATCGTGATGTTCCTCGTGAGCTCGATCACGACCCTGCGCGAGCGGCGTTCGGGCACGCTCGAGCGGCTCATGACGACCCCGCTCGGCAAGGCCGACTTCGTGCTCGGCTACGCACTCGCGTTCGGGCTGATGGCGGTGCTGCAGGCCGTCGTCACGGTCGCGTTCGCGGTGTACGTGTGCGGGCTCACCGTGGACGGGCCGCTCTGGCAGCTCGGGCTCGTCGCGGTCGTGGACGCGCTGCTGGGCACCTCGCTCGGACTGCTCGCGAGCGCGTTCGCGCAGACCGAGTTCCAGGCCGTGCAGTTCATGCCGGTGCTGGTGTTCCCGCAGATCATCCTCGGCGGCCTGTTCATGCCGCGGGACAAGATGCCCGACGTGCTCTACACGATCTCCGACAGGCTGCCGCTCAGCCATGCGATCGACGCGATCCAGGCCGTGACCGCGGGCACCGGGGATTGGGACCTGTGGCGTCCGGTGCTGATCGTGGCCGGCTTCGCTGTGGCGTTCCTCGTGCTCGCGCCGCTCACGCTGCGCCGGCGCACGTCCTAGTCGCGCGCGGCGCGGTTCTTCGTGTGCCGGGTCGGCGCGGCCTGCCAGGGGTCCTCCGGCCAGGGATGCTTCGGGTAGCGCCCGCGCATCTCGGCCCGCACCTGGGCATAGGGCCCCGACCAGAACGACGCGAGGTCGCCGGTCACGGCGAGCGGGCGCCCGGCGGGGGAGAGCAGGTGGAACAGCACCGGGACACGTCCGCCGGCGAGCCGCGGAGTCTCGGCCCAGCCGAAGCACTCCTGCAGCTTCACCGCGACCACGGGGCGGGCGGCGGGGTCGTCGTGGGGTGGATACTCGATCCGGATCCGTGATCCGCTCGGCACCTCCAGGCGCTCGGGTGCGAGCGCGTCGAACTCCGCGGCGGCGGGCCAGGGCAGCAGCCGGCGCAGCGCCGGGCCGAGGTCGATCCGCGCCGTCGGGGTTCCGGTCGCGAGTGCGTCGATCTCCGGGCCGAGCCAGTCGTCGAGGGCGGCGGTCAGGGCGGCGTCCGAGACGTCGGGCCATCCGGATCCGATCGCGTGGTGCAGCAGGGCGAGCCTGCGGCGCAGCTGATCCGCCGTCTCGGACCAGGCGAAGACGTCGAGGCCGTGCGTGCGCAGGGCGCGCCGCACCGCGTCGCGGCCCTCCTCCACGCTCGGCCGCATCGGCACCGATGAGCGCACGATCGCACCGATCCGGCGTTCGCGGCGGGCGACGACCCTGCCGTTCGCGAACTCCGCTTCGACCCGGTCCGTGACCAGGTGGTCGGCGGCTTGCGCGGCCTGCGTCTCGGTGATCGCGGCGGCCGCCCGGATGACGGCTCCTGATGCGCCCGCCACGCGGCCGGAGGCGCGTGCGACGTCGGCGACGGCCAGCCACTCCACCTCCGCCAGTGGCGGCCGCACGCCGGCGCGGGTTCCGGAGGCCAGGAGGAACGTCGCCCCGTCCGCAGTGCGTTCGACCCGACGGGCCACACGTGCGGGGAAGGCCAGAGCGATCACGAGTCCCGCCTGGTCGCCCCCGGTCTCCGCTGACGGAGTCCGCGGCGCCGGCGCGGAGGACGGTGCGGATGACGGCGGCGGCGGAATGAGGCGCCGCAGGCGGTCGGCCTCCCGGGACCAGCGACGGGATTCGGGTCCGCGGCCGTTGCGCAGGGTGATGATCGCAGCCGCCACATCCGCCTCGGGCACGCGCAGGTCTCCGCCGAGCAGAGCGACGACCTCGGAGGCCAGCCGGGAGCCCACGAGGCGGCCGCCGTCGATCAGCGCCCGCGCAAGGCGCGGGTCGACCGGGATCCGGGCGAGCGCGCGTCCTTCGTCGGTGGCGCGGCCGTCGGCGTCCGTCGCGCCGAGATCGTGCAGCACGCGTTGCGCCTCGGCGAGGGCGTCGGCGGGGAGCGGATCGATCAGGCGCAGCCCTGCTCCGCCCGGTGCACCCCAGCACGCCAGGAGCAGCGCGGCATCGGCGAGGTCCGCCGTCGCGATCTCCGGGGCGGGCCGGGCGGGCGCAGCCGCGTACGTCCGCTCGTCGAGGCAGCGGATGACCGTGCCCGGCCCCTGGCGGGTGGCACGGCCGGCCCGCTGCACGGCGGAGGAGCGGGCGGCGCCGGCGGTCACCAGCCCGCTCATGCCGCGGGCCGCGTCGCGCTGCGGGAACCGGGACAGGCCGCTGTCGACCACGACGCGCACCCCCGGGACTGTGAGAGACGACTCGGCGAGCGAGGTGGTGACGATGATGCGCGGCGCTGGGGACGCGTCCCGGCCGCGGATCACCGCGTCCTGCGCCGCGGCCGGGATCTGCCCGTGCAGTTCCCGGACGTCGAAGCCTCGCTCATCGTCGCGCAGGCGGCGCGCGATCTCGGCGACCTCGCGCGCGCCCGGTGCGAACACCAGTACGTCGGCCCAGGGGTCGTCGCGGGCGAGATCCCGCGCGGCCTCGGCCGCGGTGCGGGCCACGTGGTCGAGGAAGCCCCGGGTGACGCCGCGCTCGTCCAGCCGCGGCACGGGGCTCGGCGCCCAGCGCTCGGTGAGCGGATACGCGGGGACGGTGTGCTCGACGATCGTAGCCGGCGCGTGGTCGTCGCCGATGACGGCGGCGATCCGCTCGGCCTCGAGCGTGGCCGACATCGTGACGAGGGTCAGATCGTCACGCAGCTCGCGCACCTCGCCGAGCAGCCCGATCAGGAGGTCGGTCTCGAGGGCGCGTTCGTGCACCTCGTCGATGACCACGGCATCCACGCCGTCCAGACCGGGATCGTCGAGCATCCGGCGCAGCAGCACGCCCGCGGTCACGAACTCGACGCGGGTGTCGCGGCTCATGGCGTGTTCGCCGCGGACGGTGAAGCCGACCCTGGTTCCGAGCGGGGATCCGTCGAGCTGTGCGAGCCGTCGTGCGGCCGCACGGGCCGCGACGCGGCGCGGCTGCGTGACGATCACGCGGCCCGGCGCGCGGGTGGCGAGGAGGGGAGGGATCAGCGTGGTCTTGCCGGTTCCGGGCGGCGCGCTGATGACGACCGCGGTTCCGGCGTCGAGCGCCGTGGCGACCTCGTCGAGCGCGGCGGCGAAGGACAGCCCCATGCCGATCGAACGCAGGTCGAAGGGCGTGGCGGTCATCCGTCCAGTCTGCCGCGAAACGCGAACGGCGCCCGGACCCCGAGGGATCCAAGCGCCGTCCGTCGGGTGGGACTACTCCGTGGCCTCGGCGGCTTCCTTCGCGGCGGCAGCGCGCGTGGTGGGCGCGGACCCCGGTGCGGTCGGCTGGTGCGACTCGGACTGGGCGAGGCCCGCTCCGAAGCCGCGGCCGACCGCCTGGCCCTGGATGATGCCGGCGAGGTCGAGCCCCGTCGCGGCGTGGACGCTGTCGAACACGCTGCGCAGGGCCTTGGCGCTGTCGCCGCCGACCACGCTGGAGGCGCCGTCGTCGCCGGATCCGCCGATGATCGACACATTGCCGATCGTGGAGTATCCCTTGGCGAACTCGGCCATGATCGACGGCAGCACCTCGAGCACGCGCTGCGAGAGGAACGCCTCCTGGTTCGACGCGATGGCCTTCGCCTCGGCCTCGACGGCGGCGGCCCGGGCCTCACCCTCGGCGCGGATGGCGTCGGCCTCGGCCGTGGCACGCACGCGGCGGGCCTCGGCCTGCGCGTCGGCCTGAGCGCGCAGCGAGGTGGCCTCACCCGTGGCCTTGGCGACCGCAGCGGCCGCCTCACCGTCGGCGCGGGCCTTGTCGGACTGCGCCTGCTGCTCGGCGATCCGGGTGGACGCCTCGGCCTGCTTGACCTGCTCGATCGCGGCGGCCTCGGCGGCGCGCTCGCGGGTGTAGAGCTCGGCCTGGGCGCGGGTCTCCGCCTCGTAGCGCTGGGCGTCGGCGACGCGCTTGACGTCGGCGTCGAGCTGGGCCTGCTTGTTCTCGGCCTGCTGCTGCAGCACCGCCTGCTCGGACTGCGCGCGGGCGAGCTGCTCTGCCTGCTCGGCCTCGGCGCGCGCCCGGCCGACGCCGGCTGCGGCGTTCGCGGTGTTGGTGTCGAGCGCGGTCTGCTCGACGAGGTTCGCCTCCTGGTTGGCGATGTACTTCTGGTTGATCGCGCGGTCGGCGTTGGTCTGCGCGATCTCGGCGGCCTGACGCTTCGCCTGGATCTCCGGCGCGCCGAGCGACTGGATGTAGCCGACCTTGTCGGTGATGCCCTTGATCTGGAACGAGTCCAGGATGAGGCCCTGCTCGGCGAGCTCCTGCGAGACGTCCGCGGCGATCTGGTCGGAGAACTTCTTGCGCTCCCGCATGAGCTCCACGACCGAGAGGGTCGCGACGATGCCGCGCAGCGCACCTTCGAGCTGCTCGGTGGTGAACTGCTCGATGGCCTTGTCCTGGGAGGCGAAGCGCTCGGCGGCGCGGCGCACGAAGATCGGGTCGGATCCGATCTTCACGATCGCGACGCCGTCGACGTTCAGCGTGACGCTGTCGAGCGACTGCGCCTCGGCGTTCAGCAGCACCTGGCGCGAGCGCAGGGAGATGATCTCGTGACGCTGCGTGATCGGGTTGACCAGCGACTTGCCGTTCACGATGACGGTGACCGGCGACTCGGACATCTCGGAGCTCGTGGATCCGTCGGGCAGCAGGGTGGCGCGCTGCACCTTCTGCTTGCGGCCCGAGATCACCAGCGCCTCGTCGGCGCGGGCGACCTTGATCCAGCTGCGTGCGAGCAGCAGCACGACGAGAAGGACGATGACGACGCCGACGATCGCGGCGCCGATGATGATGAGCAACCCGACGAGGGCGGCGGGGTCCATATGCACTCCTGTGTTCTCCGGTCGCCCTGGGTGAGGGCGTCACGAACGACTATGCCAGAGCCTATGAAGCAGCCGTGAACGGTGGTGGGCCGCGCCGTTGGGGCGCGGAGTGATTCCCGACCCCCCTCAGGCCGCGAGGTCGAAGCGTGCTCTGCCCCCGAGCCGTGGTGTGCGGCCGGGATCGACGTGAGGGGGCGGGATGAACCAGACCCGGCTGCGCTTGCCCTTGCCTTCGATCCGGATCTCCCAGTCGTTGTCGTGGATGCGATGGTGGCAGCTCTCGCAGAGCAGGATCCCGTTCTCGAGGTCCGTGGGCCCGGCGTCGCGTCTCCACCAGCGGATGTGATGGGCTCGGGTCATCGACGGCGGCAGCCCGCACATCGCGCAGCCTCCGTCGCGCTCGGCGAGGGCGAGGCGTTGTGCGGTGGTGAAGAACCGCAGTCGCCGGCCGTAGTCGAGGACCTCGCTGTCCGTTCCGAGCACGCAGGGGATGACTCCGCCGCTCGCGGCGAGCTGTCGGGCGGCGCCGATGCTGAGCGGCAGATCGGATCCGTCGATCGTGGCGTAGCCGGTGCCGTCGGTGAGGTCGTTCAGGTCGACCCGCACCACCACGGTCGCACCCGCCAGAGCGGGGGCGTCGTTCTCGCAGCCGAGCGCGTGGGCGCAGATCGCGCTGAGCGCCTCAGCGCGCAACGCCGCGACGGAGCGATGGTCGACATCGGACGCGTCCGGGTCCAGCTGACCCTTCTGGGCTGCGAACAGCGCCGACACGTATCCGTTCACAGCGGCGACGATCGGGGCCCCGTGAGCGGCGTCGAAGTCGCCGTCGAGATGGATCCGGCCGTCGCGCTCGTAGAGGGACAGCGTCTGGCGGTCACGCTGATCCTGTTCGCGCGGGGCGACGCCATCCGGGTCCAGCCACGCCTCGGCGCGGGTGACCAGCCGACGTACATCGTCGTGGGACAGGCCTGCAGCCCTGTCGACCAGCAGCTGCTCGGCTTCGATCGTCCGCGTCGATCCGATCTTCAGGCGCACCCTGTCGAGAAGCGCGATGATCACCGCGACGGTCTGAGCGCTCAGCGCACCGGAGGAGAGGGCTTGCTGCGCCGCCGGGTACTTCGCCGGCACCGGTTCCCCGACCAGGTTCGTGCGCGGTGCCGTCGCTTCGCCGACCTTCACCAGTCGTGATGCGTCGCCCGTGGTCGCACCGGTCGTCGTGGCGATCAGCTGTGCGGCGTTGCGGAACCCCTGCTCCTTCGCCATCGACTCCGCGCCCAACTCGGTGCGGGACTCATGAGCCACGCAGGCGGCGACTTCGGCGAGCATCGCGCCGGATCGGCGATGCAGAAGCCCGAGTGCCTCCGTGACAGCCATCAGCTGAGTGCGCGAGAGCGCACCCGCCTCACCGGCGCCACCCCACACCTCATCGAGACGCTGCAGCGCCTCGTGCAGGGGATGGAGATGTCCGGTCATGCATCGATTCTACGCCGGGCCACAACAAGATTCAAATATATATACGAATCTGTGGACAAGTCGCCTGCCTTTTGGCCTGTGCGGAACGAGTGTTGAAGCAACTGTCTTTCGTATCTTTGATCGAAGTCAGCGCTTGCGCAGCTTCTCCGCCAGCGTCGTCAGCGTGCGCAGTTCCTCGTCGTCCAGGGTCGACATGCGCTCGGCGATGGAGCGTCCGTGCGCGGTTGCGAGCTGGCGGAAGGCGCGCCTTCCCGCTTCCGTCGCGTGCACGAGGGATCCGCGTCCGTCCTCCGGATCCGGGCACTTCTCGAGCAGTCCGCGAGCGACCATCCGGTCGACGAGTCGCGAGACGCTCGGCTGGCTGATCAGCATGTTCGCCGTGACCTCGCGCAGGCGCGCCGTGTGGGATGCGCAGCGGGTGACGGTGAGCAGCACGTCGTACTCGGCTGCCGAGAGCTCGGCGCCGTCGAAGTCGGTCGACATCTCGGTGAAGATCTCGTGCTGGGCGCGGAAGAGGGTCTCCCACGCGGCCAGGGCCAGCTTCCGGTCGCTCATCGCCTCAGGATATCCGCCCGCGCGGACAGGGGCCGCGCGCAGTAAAGGCCGGTCGGAGAGGCTCCCGACCGGCCTTTGTCCCTTGCACCAAGAGTGTCCTGCAATCACATGCGGTGAGAGCCACAGCAAACTTTCACCGTGCGATCACTGTATAACGGCGGGGTAACGAATGCAACGGTTTGGTCACGGTCTGGGTGGATTCATAAGTTCCACCCTGTCGTCGTTTCTCACCGGACGTGTGAGTGTCGCTCGGAGCGGTGAGCGCGAGTCCGTCAGGAGGCTCACGTCCGAAGGATGTGGATGCTCGGCTTGCGGGCGGGACCGCTCGCCGGGCGCTATTCGGCGAGGTCGTAGCCGCCGAGGTCCCACGCGCCAGGGTCGTAGGCCTGCGAGACGCTCGAGGGGTCCGATGCGGGGGGCGCCGTGTTCGCAGCGTCGGGCATCCACACGTTGTCCAAGAGGAGTGCCGCGCCGTAGGCGGCGATGGTCGCGAGAGCCGGGACGCCGAACCAGGCGAAGACCTGACGTGACGCGGGATCACCCCGTCGCGCACGGCGGACCGATCGCTGCCATTGCTGACGCCGCTGTTCATGCCGGTCGAACAGCAGTCCGAGCTGTGACGGACTGAGCTCCACGAACGAGTCGATCTCCGCCTCCTGGATCTGACCGCTCCGCGACCGTGCCAGGCGACGCTCGTACGATTCGACGGCGGCGATGTCCACGCGCAGAGCGCGCCTCGTCTCGGCGGCCTCACGAAGCCCCATCGCGCTCACCGCCTCGGGGTGCGTCGGTGAGGGCCTCGGCGGGCGCGATCCGCAGGCCGCGCTCCTCGAGCTGTCGGACCATGTGTGCGGCATACCACTCCGGCCATTGCTCGTCGTAGATGCCGCCGAGATCCTGCGCTTCGTATGCGCCGTGCGCCGTCGCGGCGGCGCGCAGCAGATCGAGAACGAGTGGAGTCGTGTCGATTGTGCTCATGTCGGGAAGACCTTTCGCGTTCGTGGGTTCGGTGTGGGGTGCGTCGATCAGCGCCCGGGGAGGCGGTTGATCACCTGCTGCAGGATCCACTCGTTGCCGTCCGGATCCGCGAAGGACGCGTACGACGCATAACTGTCGTGGTCCGGGCTCGGCCCGGTGACCCGGTTAGCGTCGCCGGCCCAGTGGAAGACGCCGTCGGCGTCGTGCCAGATCTCGCTGACGGCGGCGCCGCGGGCCAGGAGCTCGGAGCGCGCGTTGGCGAGGTCGGGAGTGACCAGGTGCAGTCCGCGGGTGGATCCGGGAGTCGCAGTGGTGAGCTTGTCGCCGAAGATGATCGACGCGGTCCCGGCGCCGGGAGGGGTGACCTGGACCACGCGCAGGCCGCGGTCGGTGGTGAAGTCGGCGTCGAGGCGGAATCCGAGCCCGGTGTAGAAGGCCTTGGTGCGGTCGACATCGGTGACGGGGAGGACGAAGATCTCGAGGGTGAGCTCCATGGCAGTGCGTATTCCTGTCTCGTGCGGCTGTGTGCGGAAGGATGTGGTCAGCGCGCCTGCAGCGCAGTCGCGAAGGACTTCTTGAGCGAGGTCGGCCCGACGAGGGGGAGCAGGGCGGCGAGCATCCTGCCTTTCACGCTGCGGGGTTCGCGCACCAGTTCTACGTCGACGAGGGTGCCGTCGGCGACCGGCGTGAGCCGGAAGGTCCAGCCGCCGCCCGCTCCGAACAGCTTGGAGTCGTGAGTGGTGACATCGACGCGGGTTCCCGTTGTGTCCCACTCGTAGCGCGAGCGTTCCCAGGCGGCGTCCGTTCCCTCGGTGACCTCTGCCCAGTTCTCGCCACGGTCGTGCACCTGCAGGTGATCGAGATCGATGGACGGCCAGATGTCGGCGCGCGTCGCGCTGAAGTCGGTGAGCACGGCGAACGCCTGCGTGGCGGGAAGGGCGGAGGTCAGCTGGAAGCGGACGGTGGTCATCGAGGGCTCCATTCAAAGTAACTGGTTGGACTGGTTATGAGTATGTGGGATCCGGCGTAACCTGTCAAATGGGTTATTTGAAGATGTGGCCCTGAGGAGAGGATCACCTGTCAGACTGGTTACATGAACCATGCTTTCCCCTGCGGAACCCCCGCCCTCGACTTCGTGGGCACTCTGCGGGCGCGGCGCAATGCCGCGCCGCTCGAGAAGCTCGACAGCGATGCGATGCTCGATGCCTGGTTCATCGAGGCGGGGCTGGTCGACGAGGCACCGGGCGCTGCCGGTTCCGACCGGGATTCAGCGATCGAACTGCGGGAGGCGATCTACGATGTGGTCACTGCACGCAGGCTCGGCGAGAATCTGCCGGCGCATGCGGTGGACATCGTCAACGTCCACGCTGCGGAGGTGCCGATCGGGGTGCGACTGGATGGGCTGGATCCCACTGCGGTTCGCGTGCGTCGTGGCGGCACAATCCGACAGGGGCTCGCCGCCCTCGCCCGCCAGACCGTCGAGATCGTCGGTGGTGAGGAGGCGGCCTTGCTGCGTGAGTGTGCCCGCCCGGAGTGCACCCAGGTGTATCTCGATCGGTCGCGGGGTCACCGCCGGGAATGGTGTGCGATGAAGACCTGCGGCAACCGCGTGAAGGCGTCGAAGTTCCGAGAACGCCACAGGCCGGACGCATAGCGGTTGCGGGGGTGCTGAAGCGCCCGCGACGGTTCGACCCCTGTGACAGGCCCAAGGGCCGAACCGCCGCAACCGGCCGGCGCGGCTCATTCGGCGATCGACGTCGCCGCGTGAGCAACCGCGTCGGCCACCGCCTATGCGCCGAGATCCTGACGTTGAACCATGGTCCCGTCTGCTCCGAGCTCAAGGATCGTGTCGATGCCGATCCGCTTGAGGAATGCCGCGTCATGGCTGACGATGAGCAGCGCCCCGCGGTAGGCGTCGAGCGCCTCGGCGAGCTGCTCCACGCTCGCGATGTCGAGGTTGTTGGTCGGCTCGTCAAGGATAAGCAGTTGTGCGGGCGGCTCGGCGAACAAGAGCCGAGCGAGAGAGACGCGGAAGCGCTCACCGCCGGAGAGCGTGCACACGGGGCGGTCCACACTGTCGCCACGCAGCAGCAGGCGAGCGAGCTGATTGCGAACGGTGCCTGACGGGGTCTGCGGCGCGACGGCTTGCACATTCTGCATCGCGCTTGCTCGGTCATCGAGAGCATCGAGGCGCTGAGGCAGAAAACCCACAAGGTCGGTGAGCAGTCGGCCGTGCGGGCGTCCGGGTACCGGATCCGAGGCGTGGAGGAGCTGATCGATCAAGGTCGACTTGCCGGCACCGTTCGGACCGACGAGAGCAACACGTTCCGGACCCTGGATGACGATCGTCTCACCGTGATCCGCGAGCTCGGCGATCCGTCGGCCGCGAGGGACGTCCGGATCGGGGAGCGTCAGATGGATATGCTCCTCGTCGCGTACGCGCGCATCGGCAGCGTCGACCGCGGCCTGGGCCGACTGCACCTTGCCGTCGAGCGTGGACCGCAGTGTGCCGGCGGAGGTCTGAGCCTTGCTGGCGCGGTTTCCGGCGAGGATCTTCGGGATGCCGCCGTCCTTCTGCGTCTTCTTGCCAGTGCGCTCCCTGCGGGCGAGCTTGGTTTCGATCTCGATGCGTTGCCGCTTCTCGACCTTCAGCGCCTGCTGCGCTGCGCGGGCCGCCTGCGCCGCCGCGGCTTGTTCTTGTTCCTGATGCGCGCGCCAGGCACTGTACGGGCCGCCGAAGGTGCTCAGTGCGCCGTCGTGCAGTTCCGTCGTGCTGTCCATGCGTTCGAGCAGCTCGAGGTCGTGGCTGACGATGACGAGCGTGCCAGGCCACTGATCCACGAACTCGGCCAGTTTCGCACGCGTCACACGGTCGAGGTTGTTCGTGGGTTCGTCGAGCAGCGTGATCGGGGTACGGCGGACGCGCAGTCCGGTGATCGCGATGAGCATCGCCTCGCCGCCCGAGACCTCAGCGACGCGGCGGTCGAGGTCGGCGGCGGAGAAGCCGATCTGATGCAGGGCTTCGTCGGCGCGGGACTCGATGTCCCAGTCGTCGCCGATCGTGTCGAAATGGCGCGCATCCACGTCGCCGGACTCGATCGCGGCGATCGCTTCGAGGACAGGGCGGATTCCGAGCAGATCCGCGATGGGGGCGTCCCGGCGCAGGGTTAGCGTCTGCGGCAGATAGCCGATCTCGCCGCCGACGTCGATGCGTCCCTTGGTCGGCTGCAGTTCTCCGGCGATGAGTCGCAGCAGCGTGGATTTGCCGGCGCCATTGCGTCCGACCAATCCGGTGCGCCCGACGGGGAAGGTGCCGGAGATGCTGTCCAGTGCGAGGGAGCCATCGGGCCATTCGAGGGTCAGGTCACGCAGGGTGATCGCGGGGGCAGGAGCCATGGCGGGTCTCTTTTCGTTGTCGGGAATCACCGCTGCGGCGATGAAGGATTCAAGGTGTATGTCTGAGGTGCTGCCACGGGAGGCGGCGATGCCAGGTACTTCGCGTGAAGCTGACCGCAAGCCGCATCGATGGCCGTGCCGAGTTGGCGTCGTCGCGTCGCGCGGACGCCTCGAGTCTGGAGGCCGCGCACGAAGTCATCGACGCGGGCTGAAGATGGTGCTCGATAGTTCGCGGTGAGACCTGCAGCTTCGTTGTAACGAATCACGCTCACATGAAACAGATCCGGCCGTGAGCGAGTCAGGACCAGGTCGGCGAGGGTTCGGAGGTCGTCATGGCGGTCATTGACGCCGGCAATCAGCAGATAGGCGAGATACACCTTCCGCCGGGTGCGCGCGACGTGCTCATCGAGGACGCTGAGATTTCGTTCCAGCGAGAAACGTTCCTCCAGAGGAATGATCCGTGCTCGCTCTTGCGGGAACGGCGAGTGCACCGACAGCGTGATATTCACCTGAGGGTGCTCCTGGACGAGTCGTTCGAGGTTGGGTGCGAATCCGACCGTAGAGACGGTGATACGTCGTGCTGCCATCCCTGCGTACTCGGCGTTCGTGAGCAGAGTGAGAGCGTCGAAGATCTGGGGATTGGCGAGGGCCTCTCCCATGCCCATGAACGCCACGCTGGCCGGGCGAGGCGCCCCCGATCGCGTCCACTGCGGGTGCATCACCTGGGCGACGATCTCATCGGCGGTGAGGTTGCGGAGCAAGCCGATCGCTCCTGTGGCGCAGAATGTGCAGCCCAGTCCGCAGCCGGCTTGCGAGGAGATGCACATCGAATCCCACCCAGCCCGGTAATGCGAGACCACCGTCTCGATGCGCGCCCCGCTGTCGGAGGCGAACAGCACCTTCTCGACATGATCGTCGCGCTGGACGTCGAGCACCGAGAGCGGATGCAGGTGTGGTCCGAACCGCGTGGTGAGGTCGGAGCGCACCCGGGAGGGCAGGCTCGCGACATCGGCGAAGGTCTCCGCTGTCGACTGCTGCCAGGCCATGAGGAGCTGGCGGAATCGGAATGCGGGTTCGCCCGACTGCGCGAAGTGCTCTCTGATCTGCATCCATCGGCTACGGGCGGTCAGGGCGCTGTTCATGAGCTCTCATCGCGTCGGGGCTGGACCAGTCGTCCGCGGTAGAAGCCGCAGCGCTGGCAAGCGCGATGAGGGGGCGTAATTCGACCGCACTCGGGATTGGTGCAGGTGGTGAGCGCGGGGGCCTGCGCCTTCCAGTGCGCGCGGTGGTGAAGGGTGCGAGAACGAGATTTTCGGTGCTGCATGATGTCTTTCCGGTACGGGTCGGATGCCGCCGGGTGGGCGGGCCGGGCTACCGGATCACGGAGTGGCGCGCCAAGGGCTGCGCGGGCGCGCGAGTACACGCGCTGCAGAGGCTGTCATCGAGCGGACCCGCCTGGGTGCGCGACGACCACATCAACAGATGCGATGAGGTCGGATGGCCAGGCGCGACGAACCGTGATCAGGTGAGGTCGAGCGTGCCAGCAGAGCAGGACTGATCATCGGCGCCAAGACAGGCGAACAGGAGTCCCTCAGGAACAGGCAGGCCTCATCGTCCGCGCACAGGAGCGCGTGCAACCGGAGGCGCCGCCGACAGCTCGGCGGCTAGTGTCTGTCGACCTCACTGAGTTCCATGCCGCCCAGCATACCGGCTCATGGAGGGACATCGAATCGCGGGCGTGTCGGATTCACTCGAGGGGTACCCCTCGCACCGCGAGGCGTTGTCTTCTGCGGTCGGGTCATCACTTGAGCGGTTGATTGCTCGCCTGCCCTGCTAGCAGCAGCGACTACCCGGAGTCCATCCCGAAGCCGGGCACGGGGGAGGAGCCCTGGTCCGCCGTGCGCACGCAGGCGAATCGTCAGGCGGTGGTGCTCGGGGGTGCGCAGGGTCTGGAGCTGTCGGTGACGGTGCTGCCCGGTCCACACGCGGAAGCCTAGGGAGTCGACGCCAGGTCCCCGTCGTCCGTCACGGTTCGAGCGCGTCCCGCCTGACGCCGCCGCATCCGGCCGATCGCCACAGGGAGGAGTCCGACGGCCGCGCTCACGAGGAGCGCGAGGATCGCGAGCACGGAGATACGGGTCGGGAACCCGCCGCCGGCGGGCAGCGCCGGGAGCGGGTACTCGATGTACTTGGCTGCGGTCGTGGCGACGGAGCGCCCTTCCGTACGGGCGATGTCGGCAAGCACCGGATCGAAGCTGGTGTTGCCGCCATTCGCGGTCGCGGCGGGAACGAACACGGGCACTCCGGGTGCGGCCTGGGTGAGCTGTGACGACGTGACGCCGGGGATGACGAGGCGGTCGATGGGACCGGCGTCGGTGATCGGGGTGGCGAGCAGTGTCATCCCGTGGCGGGTGGTGACCTCGCCCGTCTCGGCGACAGGGATGACGTGGGCGGTGAACGCGGCGCCGCCGTACAGCTCGGCGGCGGCGGCGACGTCGATCTCGTCGACGCCGGGAGTGAGGCCGAGGCCGTAGCGCGGTTGCCCCCAGGGGAGCGTGGCGCCGAGCACGTACGGGTAGTCGGCCGGTGAGACGGTGTTCACGGGAATGTCGGTTCCGCCCTCGGGCTGCCAGTGGGGATATCGGACGTCATCGGCGATGCGCACGGCCTCTGCGGTGCCGGCGAGCCGCTGTACGACGTGCAGGCTCGCGGCGATGCCGGAGCTCACTCCGGCGGTGGTGAGGACGTTTCCGTCCTCGACCCAGCGCTGGCCGCTGATCCAGGTCGTCTCCGGATGAGTCGCCCTCATGTCGTCGAGGTCGGACCAGAACGAGGTGGCCCTGCGTCCGTCGAGTACGGCGGTCTCGACGAGCACTCGGGCGCCGGCGCATACCCCCATCACCGTGCGGTCCGAGGCGTGCGCGGTCTCGATAAAGGCCCGAAGGTCGGCTTCCTCGGTCGCAGCAGGATCGCTGATCGCCGGGACGACAACCAGATCCGGAAGGGTGAGCCGCCCCGAGGCGTAGTCCTCGTACGCGGCATCCGGCACGACGGTGAGCCCGCCGGACAGTGCGACCGGTGCGCGGGACGAGGAGACCGTGCGGACGTCGAACCGTTCCGAGGCTGCGAAGACCCCGTACGGGCCCATCGCATCGGTAGCGACGGTTCCGTGTCGCCCCAGCAGGACCGCCACCTTGATCCGGTCGCCCTGCGCCGTTTTGGTCGTGCTCGCCGCGGTCGGCGGGTGCGGGGGTTCGAGCGCGGAGAAGTCGTGAGCCATGGTCGTGGCGAAGCCTGCGGCGGCGATGCCGGCGAGGGTGGCGGCGCCGAGGACGAGGCCGCTGACCGTGAGGAGGGCGCGACGAAGGACGGTATGCATGCAGGGCTCCGGGAGAAGAGAAGAGAAGAGAAGAGACGGGGAAGAGGGCGAGCGCGGGATCAGCGGCGCACGGCGTTGCGGTAGGCCCGCGGTGAGACGCCCTTGACCTGCCGGAAGGCGCGCCGAAGCTGACGGGGATCGCCGTATCCGCAGGCGAGCGAGATGTCTTCGATGGACAGGTGGGTGGAGGACAACAGGGTCTTGGCGTGACCGATCCGGAGCGTCTGCTGATACTGCAACGGCGTCATACCGATCGTGCGCACGAAGTGGTCGGTCAGCGTTCGAGGGGCGACATGAACCGCGGCGGCGAGCTCGGCGAGCGTGTGGCGTCCGGCGAAATCGTCGGACAGAAGCTGCTGGACCGCTTGCACCTCGGGCACGACATGGTCGCGCAGCTCGACGAAGGGACTGGTCGGCACTTCCGCTCCGTTGCGCCGGAGGTACACCACCAGCTCGCGCGCGACGCGGGCGGCGAGGGCCGAGCCGTGATCGCGCTCGACGATGGCCAGCGCGAGATCGATCCCCGAGGCGATGCCGGCGCTGCTGAGGACCGGCCCGTCCATCACGAAGAGGACGTCATCGATGACCCGCGCCCGAGGGTAGCGATCGCGCAGATGCTCGAGCACGCTCCAGTGCGCGGTGCACCGGCGTCCGTCGAGCAGGCCGGCCTCGCCGAGCACGAACGCCCCTGTGCATACCGACGCGATCTGTGCGCCCGCCTCCGCGGCTTCGCGGATCCAGGTGATCGCGCGCGGATCGATTTCCTGAGAGATCGTCAGGTCTGCGCCCGGCACGAGCACCAGATCCCCGTGGGTCGCGGAGGGCAAGGGCCCCAGCGCCGCCAACGTCAGCCCCTGGGCCGAGACGACCGAGGGGTCGGCGGCGACGAACGACACCTCGTAGTCGGCGCCCAGGTGCGTTGCGGCCGAAAGCACCTGAACCGGACCGGACAGATCCAGCACATTGACATGAGGAAGGACCAGGACGAGGACGCGGGGCGGCATGACTTCAACCTATGACGATCCTCGCTGGTCGACCAGGCCGCTTCTGGTGGGTCTGCCGGACGTATCCGGCAGGCGTCGAGTCCGAGGTCGTGAGCTAGCGGAGTGGATCTCCGGGCCGCGACGACAGGGTGGCGATGAGCTGTTCCGCACCCGTGCGGGCTTGAGCGGTGCGCTCCGGGGACGGTTCCAGATCGTTGGAGTAGGTGTTACCAAGAGCGAGTGAGGGCGCGGCTTAGGCGGTGGCATCGAACCGGCTCGCGTACTCCGCGGACAGCTCCCACGCGAAGATCGTGATCAGCGAGTGCTGGATCGAGCGGTATGCCCGGGGTGCGATCTCTTGGATATCGGGCATCGTCCTGCGACGGCGAGCCATGCGTCGGCGATGAGGCGATGGCCGCGCGGAGACGGGTGGATGCCGTCCGGCGCGAGGTCCGCAGGATCGAGCTCGGCGGCTGCCTCGATGAAGAGTCGGCTGAGCGGCACCACGGGAGTGCTGTATTCCGTGCCGAGCATGTTGATGATGCCGATCTTCTCCTCCAGCTCGCTGAGCCAGCCCCACTGGCCGGGCTCGACCGGCAGGAGGAAGGGCTCCATGAGAATCGCCCGGGTGCCACGGGTGTGTGCTCCGTCAAGAATCGTGCGCAGATCCGCCGCAAACGCATCCGGCGGTGTGTAGTCGTCCCTGTCGAAGTGGCGCCACACATCGTTGATGCCGATGAGAACGGTGAGCGTATCCGGCTGCGCCGCGACCACGTCGTTCCAACGGCTACGAAGGTCGCGGACCCGATCGCCTCCGATGCCCAGGTTGACGATGCCGGCAGGCGAAGTGCGCTCAGCGATCATTCGAACGTAGCCCTCGCCGAGCGCGTTGCCGCCCGGACGGCGCCGGCCCGCCTCGGTGATGCTGTCACCGAAGAACACCAGAGTGTGTGCCATCCCTGGAGTGGCTGGGGTCGTCGCGGTCACGAGAGTGCCCCCGACCGGTCCCAGTGCCCGAGCGCGGCGCGCGCCTCGCCATGGGCCTCGCGGATGAGGGTGCGCGATGTCGACTCCACGTTCGGGTTGGCCGTGGCGATCTCCTCGACAAGGCGCTCGTGCATGTCCAGTCCTTTCGTCGTCTCCTCGACAAGCGGGAACACCAGAGTCTCCCGAGTTCTCACGGCTGCCGCGATCACGGTGGTGAAACAGCCGAACATCTCATTGCCGGAACGCGTCAGCAGTTCCGTGTGGAAGAGGACATCGGCCTCTGTGAAGGCGTGGAGATCGCGCGCGGCCATCGCCTCGCGCATGCGCGTGATGAGCGCGCGAAGCTCTTCGACCGCATCGGCGTCGGCGAGCCCGGCGATGAGTCGCGCCGCCACCGGCTCGACGGCGAGTCGGGTCGCGTAGAGCTCCTCGACCTGGTTCGACCTGTCGTCGCCGTGAAGGCGCCAGGAGATCACGTGCGGATCCAGGAAGTTCCACAGAGCCCTCGGAGAGACGCGCGTGCCGATCCGCGGGCGGGCCTGCACGAGTCCCTTCGACTCGAGTGCGCGGAACGCTTCCCGCAGCACGGACCGTGAGAGGCCCAGATCCAGTGCCAGCTGGTCGGGCGCGATCGGTGCACCGATCTCGAAGTCTCCTTGAACGATCGCGCGTCCGATCTGTTCGACCGCCTGGTCATACAGTCGTGCGCCCGATGTCGGCGAGATGGTCATGTCTCTCACGTCACTCCTGTCTGCGCCACCGTCTCAGAAAAGTTCGCTCGGACGGTTGACGCTAGATCATTTAAACATAATAATCTGATTATTCGAGAATCGATCGAGGAGAAACTGTTGCACGTAATCGTTGCTGATCCCATGCAGGTGCGCTTGGCGGAAGAGCTGCGCGCCGCGCTTGGCGAAGGCGTGAGCTGGGAGTTCCTTGATCGGCCGGAGCACATCGCGCACGCGTCGATGGATGCCGATGTCTTCGTGGGTTCACGGATGGACGCGGACCAGATCCGTCAACGCTCGAAGCTGAGGCTCATTCAGGTCGCCGGTGCCGGATACGAAGGAATCGAACTTTCCGCTGTGCCCCGAGACGTGGTCGTGGCCAACACGTCGCATCACGGGCGGGCGATCGCGGAGTACTGCCTGATGTCGATGCTCGCCCTCTCACGCAACCTCCTCGTCGAGGACGGCGCGCTCCGAGAGGGGACTTGGCTGTCCGTGTTCCAGGATCCGACCGCGCCGGTGCATGACACGCTCGCCGGCAAGACCGTGGGGATCATCGGCTACGGAGAGATCGGCAGCCACATCGGAAGGCTCGCCCGCGCGATCGGTATGCGGGTCGCGGCGGTCCGGCGGAATCCGCAGTCGACGGCCGCCGACGAGCTCGACTGGGTCGGCTCTCCCGATCAACTGCCGTACCTGCTGCGCACCTCGGACTTCGTCATCGTCACGGTGCCGCTCACCGAGAGCACCGTGGGGCTGATCGGCGAGAAGGAGCTTGCGCTCATGCCGAGGAACTCCGTGCTGATCAACGTGGCTCGTGGCCCGATCGTCGACGAGGAAGCGTTGTATGCGGCTCTGCATGAGAAGAGAATCCGAGGGGCGGCGATCGACGTCTGGTGGCGATACCCCGCAGAGGGGAACCGTGCAGATCCATCGAAGCTGCCATTCGGAGCCCTTCAGAACGTCCTCGTCACCCCGCACACCTCCGGCGTGACGACCGACGTCTTCCACAACCGCATGAAAGATGTCGCCGCGAACATCGCGGCGTTGCGAGACGGGCTTCCGCTGCGCAACGTCGTCGTCCCGGCGCGCTAGAAACACACCCGAGCACGTACACCACTCACAAACAGGAGCAATCAATGAAGATGACCCTCAGATGGGGAGCGGTGCTTGCCGCGACCGCGGCCATCGGGCTGGCGCTGTCGGCCTGCACCGGGTCGGGAAGCCCGGATCCCAGCAAATCGGCAGAGCCCGTCACCATCACGGTGATGGGCATCCCCGCGACCACCAAGCCCGCAGCGCGTCAGGCGTTCATGGATGACATCGCCGCCTTCGAGAAGGCGAACCCGAACATCACGGTGACCCCCACGGATGAGAAGTGGAACGCCCAGTCGTACGTCACCGAACTCGCAGGCGGCACGGCGCCCACTCTGCTGTGGGTGCCGCTCACCGATCCGCCCGGGCTCATCGCTCGGAAGCAGGTGGCAGACCTCACCGACGACTTCCACGGGCTCTCCGCCTCCAAGCAGTTCAACGCGAAGGTGCTGGAGCCGTTGAAGAGCAACGGAAAGCTCTACGGCGTGCCGACCGCCGAGTATGCGCTCGGCCTGGCCTACAACCGCGATCTCTTCACGAAGGCTGGCCTCGACCCGGACAAGCCGCCCGCGACCTGGGCGCAGGTGGAGGCCGCCGCCAAGAAAATCACCGATGCGACCGGCGTTCCCGGCTTCGCGGAGATGACCGCGAAGGGCTCAGGCGGCTGGCATCTGACCGCCGGCACCTACTCCTACGGCGGGACGATGGAGACCCTCGGCAAGAACGGCAAGTACTCGGTCCAGGTGGACAACCCCGACGCCGTCTCGTACCTCAAGCAGCTTCAGGCGATGCGCTGGAAGGACGGCTCGATGAGCGCCAACGCGCTGCTCGGCTACGACGACATCAACAGCGGGTTCGCGGCAGGCAAATACGCGATGATCATCTCCGCACCCGACTACTACACCAACTACATTCAGCAGTATCAGGGCGACCCGAATGCGTTCGGCATCACGGCCTATCCGCAGTCGGGCGGGAACACCACCCTCGCCGGTGGAAGCGTGGCCATGGTCAACGCCAAGGCGACGAAGGCCCAGACGGCCGCGGCTGTCAAGTGGATCGACTATCGCTGGCTCCGACCCCAGTACGACGCTGCGGCCGCGGCGAGCGTGGCGAAGTCGAACGCGGCCGCGAATATCCCGGTCGGCATTCCCGCGGTCCCGTTGTTCAACACCGCAACTCAGGACAAGATCGCCGCAGCGATCAAGCCATACGTCACGATCAAGACGGCGAACTTCGAGCCGTTCGTCACCGGGACGGCGAAGCTCCAGCTGAAGGCTGAACCGCCGATCGCGGCGCAACTCGTCTACCAGGCGCTCGACCCCGTGATGCAGGCCGTGCTGACCCGGCAGGATGCCGATCCGGCGGTGGAGCTGAAGAAGGCGCAGTCCTCTGCGGAGCAGGCTGTCGCCCAGGCGCAGCAGTGACAATGAGCATTGACGCCCTGGGGGAGGCTGCGGCGTCGCCGTCAGCCTCCCCCGGAGGGACCCCTTCGGCGCCGGCCCCTCCGCAGATGAAGCGACCCCGCCGCTGGCGGCGTGACCTGGCGGCACTCCTCTTCCTGCTGCCAGCGCTCGTGCTCTTCGGTGTCTTCTCGTGGTGGCCGATCCTGCGGAGCCTGCTCCTGAGTGTCCAATACAACAACCTGGTGGATCCGCCGAAGTGGGTGGGGCTCGAGAACTTCGTGCACGTCTTCGCGGACCCGATGCTGCTCACTGCCGTCGCGAACACCGTGAAGTTCGGGGCGCTCTCCGTCCTCATCGGCTTCCCTCTCCCTCTGCTGCTGGCGATCATCATGTTCGAGCTTCGAAGACTGGGTGGGGTTTTCCGGGTGCTCGTCTACATCCCCGTCATCATTCCGCCGGTCGTGTCGGTGCTGCTCTGGAAGTTCTTCTACGACCCCGACAACGGGCTCTTCAACACTGTCCTCGGCGCGTTCGGGCTCGGCCCGATTCTCTGGCTGCAGACGCAAGCGACCGCACTTCCGAGCCTGGTCGTTCTGATCGTGTGGGCGGGGGCAGGTAGCACCGTCCTACTGTTCCTCGCTGCTCTGTCCGGAGTGGCGCCCGAGCTGTACGAAGCGGCAGAGGTCGACGGCGCGTCGATCTGGCGTCGTGTCTGGCACGTCACTCTTCCTCAGCTCAGGGGGATCATGCTGATCCTCCTGCTCCTGCAGATCATCGGGACCCTCCAGATCTTCACCGAGCCATACGTGATGACCGATGGAGGCCCGGAGAACTCGACCGTGACGATCCTGATGCTCATCTACCGCGCGGCATTCCTCAACGGCGACTTCGGCTATGCGACCGCACTGAGCGTGCTCCTGGCCATCGCCCTCGGAATCGTCTCGGCCGTCTACCTCCGCCTCACGCGGTCTTGGAGCAAGAACTGATGTCAGCAGAAATGCAATCGCCAATGCTGAACGACCAGCATCCCCGCCGCAGACGGAAAGCGCCTGAAACCGCCGTCCGCAGCGTCATCTCGCCCGCAGATCTTCGTCGGCCGGGCGTGCGCGCCGGAGTCCGCTTGACCCAGGCCGTGCTCCTGGTCCTCGTCGCGCTCGCCGGCGTCGGACCCCTGTGGTGGCTTGTGAAAGCTGCTCTGTCGGGCACCCAGGAACTCCTGAGGAATCCCGCATCGCTGTGGCCCGGGATCACTCAATGGTCCAACCTCGGCGACGCCTGGACTCAGCTCGACATCGGGCACTACCTGCTCAACACGGTGGTCTACGCCGTCGGTGCCGCCCTCACCCAGGTCCTGGTCGCCGTCACAGCGGGATTTGCGCTTTCGGTACTGCGACCCCGATTCGGCCCCGTCGTCTACGGCGCGATCCTCGCGACGCTCTTCGTCCCCGGTACCGTCTCGCTCGTCGCGCTCTACCTCACGATCATCGATCTCCCCGGCCTTCATGTGAGCATCGCGAACACGCCGTGGGCGATCTGGCTGCCCGCCGGCGCGCACGCGTTCAACGTTCTGATCGCGAAGCAGTTCTTCGACACGCTTCCGCGTGAGCTCTTCGAGGCCGCTTCGGTGGACGGTGCGAGCTCGCTCCGCATGTTGTGGCAGATCGCCATGCCGCTCTCGCGCCCGATGATGTTCGCCATCGGCCTGCTGTCGCTGATCGGCGCATGGAAGGACTTCATCTGGCCCCTCATCGCGATGAGCGACCCCACCAGGCAACCCTTGTCCGTGGCTCTTCCCCGGCTCGCTCAGAACGCCGATCAGGCCCTGGTGCTCGCCGGGATGCTGATCTCGACCATCCCGCCGCTGATCGTCTTCATCATCTTCCAGCGCCAGGTCGTGCAGGGCGTCGGCTTCAGCGGGCTGAAGGGCTAACCGTGACACACGACGACACTGCGATCATCGAGCGCCGTCATCGGGGCGAGACGCTCCGGGTCGAACCCTGGGGGCCGGACGCCATCCGGGTGCGGGCGACGAGACGCGCTCGTATCGACGAGACACGCCTCGGCGGGCTCGAGCACGGATCCCCATCGTCGACGGGAACCCTCACCCGCTCCGACGACGGTGGAGCCGCTCTCGAGAACGGGCGGATTCGCGTCACCGTCGATCCTCGAGGGAATCTCACGTTCACGGATCCCGTCGGTCGGATCCTCCTGGCCGAGGATCCCCAGACGCTCGCGTCGACGCCTCCGCGCTACAGCCGCCGCGAGGGCGGATCCACGCGACTGGACGTGCGCTTCGCCGCACGCGCGGAAGAGCGGCTCTTCGGGTTGGGGCAGCAGCAGCACGGTCTTCTGGATCAGAAGGGTGCGGTCATCGACCTGATCCAGCACAACTCGAACGTGTCCATTCCGTTCCTGCTGTCGAACCGCGGCTACGGCCTCCTCTGGAACGACCCGAGCCCCGGCCGGGTGGAGCTCGGCCGCAACCGTACGCAGTGGTCGGCGCAGAACTCCGAGCAGGTCGACTACATCGTGATCGCGGGGGAGACACCGGCCGACATCCTCGGGCGCTACACCGGCCTCGTCGGGCGCGCTCCCCGCTTCCCGGACTGGGCGTCCGGATTCGTCCAGTCGCGTCTGCGCTACGCCTCACAGGAGGAGGTGCTCGCGGTCGCTCGGGAGCACGTCGGCCGAGGCCTGCCGCTCGCCTCCATCGTCATCGACTACTTCCACTGGAACTTCTTCGGCGATTGGTCCTTCGACGAGGCCCTCTGGCCCGACCCCGCGGCGATGGTCGCAGAACTGCGCGACCTCGGCGTCGAGCCGCTCGTCTCGGTGTGGCCCGCCGTGAACGAGAGCAGTCGCAACTTCCGCGCCATGGAGCGCTCCGGTTTCCTCATGACGCGGTCCGAGGGGCTGGGCGTCGCCGCACGGTTCCTGGACACGGGCCAGGACGGACCGGCGTTCCTGCACTTCTACGATCCGAGCAATCCCGACGCGCGCGCCTTCGTGTGGGACGCCGTGACACAGGGATACCGCCGTCACGGCATCGAGAGCTTCTGGCTCGACGCGTGCGAACCCGAGATCGTGCCTCAGGAGCCGTCGCAGTGGGACTATGCCGCCGGCCGCGCGGACGCCGTCGGCAACCTCTACCCGCACTGGAACGCACGCGCCTTCAGCGAGGGGATGACCGGCGACAACCCTCGCAACGCGCTCAACCTGACGCGGTCGGCCTGGCACGGGACGCAACGCTACGGCGTCGCACTGTGGTCCGGAGATGTCCCTTCCACTTTCGCCTCCCTTCGCGCCCAGATCCCGGCAGGCATCAACGCGGGACTCAGCGGCATGGCGTGGTGGTGCAGCGACATCGGAGGATTTCACGGTGAGGAGACCAACGACTCCGAAGCGATGCGCGAGCTCATGGCGCGCTGGCTGCAGTTCGGTGTGTTCAGCCCGATCATGCGCCTGCATGGTCACCGCATCCCCGATGTCCCCGGCGAGCTGAAGCATGGGGCGCCGAACGAGGTCTGGAGCTTCGGCGATGACGTGCTCGCCATCGCGACCAAGCTTCTGGACGTCCGTGAGACGTTGCGCCCCTATCTGCACCGTGTGATGGAGGAAGCACGCGACACCGGCCTCCCCGCGATGCGCGCACTGTTCCTCCAGTACCCGGAAGAGGAACGCGCCTGGGAAGTCGAGGACCAGTTCCTGCTGGGCTCGGACGTCCTCGTCGCCCCTCTCACCGAGCGGGGAGCCGAAACGCGCGAGGTGTTCGTGCCCGCCGGCGAATGGATTCCCCTTCAGAGCGGGACGGTCATCTGCGGGCCTGTGACGACGAAGATCGCTGTGCCGCTCGATGGTCTGCCGGCACTGGTGCGTGCGGGCACGGAGGTCGCGGCTGAACTCGCCACGTGGATCCCCCGGGCGGAGACCGAATCATGACCTGGCTTGTCACGGGAAGTGAAGGAAAGCTCGGGCGGGTGCTCGTGCGGCACCTGGACGCCGCAGGCATCCCCTGTAGGACCTTCGATCGTTCGCCCGGTGAGCGCCCGGATCACCGGACGGGGGACGTCGCGGATCCGCACGACGCCTCGGAAGCGCTCTCCGGCGTCGA
This sequence comes from Microbacterium sp. Au-Mic1, assembly GCF_021341785.1. Lineage (GTDB taxonomy): Bacteria > Actinomycetota > Actinomycetes > Actinomycetales > Microbacteriaceae > Microbacterium. The sequence goes on along the minus strand of NZ_JAJTTF010000011.1, from coordinate 27,735 downwards.
GGGTGTGATCCACCTTGCGGCGCTCCCGAGCGACAGTGCGGGTACACCCGCCGAGATCCTGAGAACGAATGCGCTCGGGACCATCGCGCTCGCCGACCGGGCACTCAAGGCCGGCTGTGAGAGGTTCGTCTACGCATCCAGCATCAACGCGCTCGGAGTGACCGGACCGGGCAGGCCCGATGACTTGCCTATCGACGCTCGGCAGCGGGCGCATCCGGTCACCCCCTATCAGATCTCGAAGCGCCTGGCTGAGGAGTACTTGCTCTATCTCCACCGTGCCACGCCGCTAGAGGTCGTCATCCTCCGCCCGCCGTACATCGCGGATGCCGGCGACTACACGACGTGGCACGCACCGGACTTCATCGGGCTGCCTCGCTCGGCGAGCGAACTCTTCGCCTATGTAGACCTCGACGACTGCGCACGCGCGTTCGTCCTCGCGGCCGTCGGAAGTGGCGCCGGTCCCGGTCCCTACTTCCTCTCTGCGGAGGACACCTGCTCGGAGGAACCGACTCGCCGGTTGCTCGACTGCTGGACGGGTGCCGTGCGAGAGGACTTCGATGCCTCGCTGGACAGCAACGAGCACCGATCGCTCCTCGATTTCACCCCGACCGCTGCCGCTCTTAGCTGGTGGCCCACCACAAGCTGGCGCGCAGCATCTACCGCGCCATTCGACCATGCAGTGCAACGGAGAACGGAGTACAACGATGTCACCTGAACTCACCCGCCGCTCGTTCATAGGTGCGGCAGCCGTGGCAGGCGCAGCAGGTGCCACGGCCGCTCTGGTCAGCGGGGCAGGCGCCGCATTCGGACTTCCCTCCCGGCCCCGCCTTACGACGCCAGGTGCCATCGGCAACCTCACACCGAGCGGCACAATCGCCAACCTCCCGGCGTCGTTCTACGGGCGGCCCGGTCTGGAGGGCATGCCCATCATCGACTATGCGAGCATGCCCGTGGTGAACGTCATGGATCACGGCGCCACCGGCAACGGAACAACGTCTGATCGCGCTGCCTTCGACAGCGCCGTCGCTGCGGTGAACGCCCTCGGCGGTGGAATCGTCTACCTTCCCGTCGGCCGATATCTCTTCCCGCCCAACGCTGCGGGAAACGTCAACTGGTGGAACCAGCAGACCATCGCGAACGTCCATTTCGTGGGGGAGGGGGAGGGGAGCGTTGTGGTCTTCCGGCGACCGAAGATGACGACCAATGGCCAGGAAGCACCTCTGTACCCAGCGGGTGCGGGCTGGACGTTCGTCAACGCGACCAACGTCTCGCTGCGAGACTTTGCGATGCAGTGGATTCCGCTCAACCTGATCCGGCATACGACCACCGCGACCGCTCTGCTCGTCCGGGTTCCGGAATCGATGCAGATCCTCCGGATGACAGTCGATCATTGCCAGCCGGGCATCATCCTCCCGCACGCGAATAACAGCTGGATGGTGGACAACGTCCTCCGCAACAGCGGTTCAGATGCCTTCAACTACGGCGGCGCCAAGAACAGCGTTGCAGCGTACAACTGGGCGGAGGCCATCGGGGATGACGGATTCGCCAACTACCAAGACAGCAACCTGTTCCCAGACAGCACTGCCATCCCGAACGTCCGCTTCACACGAAACACGGTTGTCAGCGCGTGCTGGGGTCGCGGAATGACCCTTGGCGGATCGCACCAGTCGATCGACAACAACTGGATCGAGAACACCATGGGTGCCGCGGTCCTCAGCGACATCAGCAACACAGCGTCGCCTGCAACGTTGATCGACGCCACCGTACTCGCCAACACGATGGTCCGCTCCAGCATGGAGATGCGACCGGACAATCGTGCTCTGGCGAGTGGGGGCGGCTATCACGGCGCCATCGCCTTCCTGAACAAAGTCGACACGCTCACCGTCAAGAACAACTGCGTCCGAGCGTCCGAGGACAATGACATCGCCGTCGGGATCACGAACTGGCTCGGGGTGACCGGGAGCAACATCGAGATCTTCGGCAACCATCTCTACGCCGCTGATGGAACCGGGATCAACCTCCCGGTCAACAGCACCATCTCCGGCCTGGACATCAGCCAGAACAGGATCATCGAGAACACCGGTCCCTCCGTCATTGTCAAAGGCACAGCGACCGGCGTCACCTCGAGCGGCAACCACGTCACGGCTCTCCCCTCTGTGACCGGATCTGTTGGCGGTGACATGACGGGATTCACAACGACGACATCCGCCCCCTATAGCGACCCATATGCATCCCGTCGTGCTGAACCGAGCGAGACGGCATGGGCGGACCCCCAGCCACAGAGCACGGCAGGCCTGCCGAGCGCGAGCGTGACCAGTTACGGGGCGGTGGGAGACGGCGTTCACGATGACACCCCGGCGTTCCGAGCAGCTCTGGCTGCGCTGCCGCTCACCGGAGGCATCATCGTTGTCCCCGCGGGACAGTTCCGCCTCGTTGTAGACCCGTCGTCATCGACGTTCCGCGACACGAAGATCACACATCACTTCGCCATCGCCGAACGCGACAACGTACACATCGTAGGTGTGGGAAGCACGTCCGTGATCGTATGCACAAGCCCAGACGCCCAGGGCATCCGCATCATCGGCGGTGAGGGATGCTCGGTCTCCAACGTCGCGTTCTCCCTTCCGGACCGGCCGGACCTCCGTCGAAACCGCGCGCTGCTGGATGTCACAGGTGCGAAGAACGTCTCCGTGACGGACGTGTCGCTGTCGGGTGCGAGCGGCTCAAACCTCGTGATAGACACCTGCACCGGTGTCTATGTAGGAGCTGTCACGAGCTCTGGCGCCAACATGTACGGCATCGACGTCGAAGGTTCACGTCAGGTGCGAGTGACTGGCTGCACCGCCGATGACAACCGCGATGGGGGCATTCAGGTCGGTTGGGTAGGAACCGTGTACAGGGAAGCCCAGTTCGTGCACGTCGACGACAACACGATCGATGGCTCCGTCGAAGGCGGGGGCATTCTGGCAAGCAGCGGCGCCGACCTGGTCATCGATCACAACACGGTGAGCAACACCTGCCAGGCGGGAATCTACCTCTGGGGACGCGCTCCGGGCTTCCCGCTGTTCAGCGCCGAGATCACGAACAACACTGTCACGAACGCCTGCACCGGTGATTACACGTACTGTCCGGGCGCCATCTCGATCCACTCCATTCGCGAAACGGCGGGGATGACGGCTGGCACGTTCACCGTCTCCGGAAACACGATATCGAGTGCCCCGTTCTCCGGAGTCTGGGTGGGCGGTAAGTCACCGATCGGCACCGTTCTATGCCAGATCAACACGCTGACGATCTCCGGGAACACGTTCACCGGGGTCGGCGGCAGCAACGTCCTCATCGCCGCCGACCAGCAGGCGAAGATCGCCAACTTGACCATCGTCTAGAAGGATCAGCAGGAATCAGACAGTGAGAATCGAACGAGTAGAGACCTTCCAGGTTGCGCCTCGATGGCTGTTCGTGGCCATCACCACGGACGACGGCCTGACCGGCTGGGGAGAACCCATCGTCGAAGGCCGGGCGGCGACCGTCGCGACGGCGGTGGCCGAACTGAGCGAATATCTCGTCGGGTCGGATCCGACGCGGATCGAGGACACCTGGCAGGTGCTGACGAAGGGTGGCTTTTATCGGGGCGGCCCGGTCTTCGCCAGCGCTGTCGCCGGCATAGATCAGGCCCTGTGGGACATCGCGGGGAAGCGCCTGGGCGTGCCGACCTATGAACTGCTCGGCGGCGCAGTCCGCGATCGAGTCCGCATCTACGGGTGGATCGGCGGCGACCGCCCCAGCGACCTCGCCGCCGATGCCGAACGTCAGGTCGAGGCAGGTCTGACCGCCGTCAAGATGAACGGATCCGAGGAGCTCTCGGCCATCGATGTCCCGGAGTCCCTCAGCCGTCTCGTCGACAGAGTCGCCGAGGTCCGTGCGGTCCTCGGCGACTCCCGGGACATAGCGATCGACTTCCACGGCCGGTACTCCCCTGCCATGGCTCGGCGCGCGCTTCCACTGCTGGAGCCGTACCTGCCTCTCTTCGTCGAGGAGCCGGTCGTCCCCGAGCTCTCCTCCTTGATCGGTCAGATCGCGCACGAGACTCCCATCCCGATCGCGACAGGCGAGCGGCTCTATTCGCGATGGGACTTCCGTGATGTCCTCGCGGATGGGATCGCCGTCGCGCAGCCGGACCTGTCGCACGCCGGGGGGATCTCCGAGGTGCGGCGCATCGCCGCGGCTGCCGAGACGTATGGGGTGTCGCTCGCACCGCACTGCCCGTTGGGACCGATCGCGCTCGCCGCGTGCATCCAGGTCGACGTGGCTACGCCGAACTTCCTCATCCAGGAGCAGAGCCTCGGCATTCACTACAACGTGCAGACCGACCTGCTCGACTATCTGCTCGATCGCTCCGTGTTCTCCACGGCGGACGGGTACATCGAAAGGCCGCTCGGGCCAGGACTGGGCATTGAGATCGACGAGAAGGAGGTGCGTCGCGCAGCCCAGTCCCCGCACAACTGGCACAACGCGGTCTGGCGGCACTTGGATGGGAGTTTTGCAGAATGGTGATCATCGCATCCGGGCCGCAGCTGCCCGACGACCCGCAGATTGCACGCCGTGACCCTCGGCTGCTGGAGAACGGGCCTGTGATCCAGGCGAACGGCTACAGCGATCAGCCGTACGTGGTGGTCAACCGATCGGGGTCGTGGCTGTGTGTCGTGACCAGCTCGGACGCCCACGAGGGCGATTCCTCGCAGCGCATCATCGCGCGGACGAGCGCGGATCGCGGCCGCACGTGGTCCCAGCCGATCGACATCGAACCGGCGGACGGCCCCGAGGCGTCCTGGGCCGTCCCCCTGGTCACGCCTTCCGGCCGTGTCTACGTGTTCTACACGTACAACACGCAGAACATCCGAGAGGTGCCAACCGACACCGGACGTAGCCCTCGCGTCGACACGCTCGGCGACATGGTCTTCCGATACTCAGACGACGAGGGCCGGTCCTGGTCCGCCGATCGGTTTCAGGTCCCGATCCGCACCTTCGACATCGACCGCCGCAACCCGTTCGGCGGCGACGTCCTGTTCTGGTGGTCGGTCGGCAAGCCCGAGATCGTCGGAACGAGCGTGTTCATCGCGGCCTCCAAGGTCGGGGAGTTCCGAGAGGAGTCCCAGGGATTCCAGAAGACCAGCGAGGGGTTCCTGCTGCGCAGCGACAACATCCTGGAGGTGCAGGACGCCGCCGAGATCCGCTGGGAGACTCTCCCCGATGGCGACTTCGGGCTGCAGGCGCCTGACGGGGAAGTCGCCGAGGAACACAAGGTCGTCGGACTCGGTGGCGGCGATCTCTTCTGCGTCTACCGCAGCGAGAAGGGGTACGTCGCCAGCGCGACCAGTCGAGACGGCGGGCACACCTGGTCGACACCGGAATGGGCGACCTACGCTTCCGGGCGACCGATCAAGAACCCGCGGGCGGCGACGTTCGCCTGGTCGTGCGGCGACGGGCGACACCTGCTCTGGTTCCACAACAACAGCAACACCTGGTTCGGAACGTATCGGAACCCGGCCTGGCTGAGCGGCGGGATCGAGGTCGACGGCGTCATCCGATGGTCGGAGCCCGAGATCGCGGTCTACGCCGACGACCCGCAAGTGAGCATGAGCTACCCGGACCTCGTGCGGTTCGACGGACGGTTCTACCTCACCGAGACTGAGAAGCACACCGCGCGAGTCCACGAGGTCGACGATGCGCTGGTGCAGGGACTCTGGGGCGAACCATCGACGCGGCTCGAGGAGGACATCATCCTCGACTACGTCGACGGCGCGGCGATGGTGCCGTTCACAGTCACTCCGTTCCAGCTGCGTCGGGGCAACTGGAAGATCGAGGAGGCGAGGGCCGGATTCACGCTCTCGGCCGCCGTGAAGATCCAGGATCCGACTCCGGGGCGGATACTCCTCGACAACCGAGACGCCTCGGACCGCGGGGTCTGCGTGGAGATCGGCGACCAGGGCCGGATCCGGTTCACGATGTCCGACGGTCGAAGGCAGTGCTCGTGGACGTCCGAGGCCGGCACCTTCACCGTCGGCATCGAGACGCACATCGGGATCATCGTCGACGGCGGGCCGAAGATCATCATGTTCGTCGCGGATGGCAGGCTGCAAGACGGCGCCGAGGCCCGCCCCTATGGATGGGGACGATTCAGTGATGACCTGCGTGACGTCAACAGCGCAGCGCCCTTGTCCGTGCATGGGCTAGCGCATCGCGAAGTCCGAGCCCTCCGGATCTACGATCGGGCTCTGCGCGTTGCGGAGGTCGTCGAACTCCAGGGACGGGGGAACCGTGGCGGCTGACGCGGACCCCGGGGCCGGTCATCAGCGTGCCGAGCACGAACGCGAACGAGGGCCTTCCATGCCGACCGGCGTGACGGGGTTCGCCGCTGTCCTGCGCGGTCGGCCGCTCGTCGCCATCCTGAGAGGGCTGGGTATCTCCCGTGCGATCTCGGTCGCCGAGCGGGTGTGGGAACGCGGAATCGGGATCGTGGAAGTGCCTGTCCAGGACCTCGCCTCGTTCGAGACGTTCCAGGCGGTCGTCAGGCGCGGCGCCGAGCGCGGGGAGCCCGTCGGAGCAGGCACGGTCGTCGACCAGGGATCGCTCCTGCGCGTGATCGATGCCGGTGCCTCGTTCACCGTCGCGCCCGGGCTCGATCTCGGCATCGCGCGGGCGAGCATGCGGGCGGGAGTGCCGCACCTGCCCGGCGTCGCGACGGCGACCGAGGTGCAGACGGCGGCGCGCGCCGGATTCGCCATCTCGAAGGCGTTCCCCGCGTCCAGTCTCTCTCCGCGTTGGGTGAGGGAGATGCGAGGCCCGTTCCCCGAGGCGGGTTTCGTCGCCACGGGAGGCGTCGACGCGAGCAACGCCGTTGACTTCCTCTCCGCCGGGGCGATCGCGCTCGGAATCGGATCCGTCCTCCAGTCGGCATCCGCGGCCGCAGATCTCTTCGACGTCGTCGAGGAGCACCTTGCGTCGCGGCGAGAAGTCCAGTGAGAGGACGACCCGTGTGCGCCCGCCTCGACGGATCGCACCGCCTCATCGTCATCGGTGCGGGTGGGCCTTGCTGATGCGTCTGCCGTCCGAGTACATTCACCTCGCGAAGGACGATGTCAGCCTGCTCCTCAGGACGACGGACGGCAAGCCCGAGTTCGTGCATTGGGGTGCTTCCCTCGGAAGCGATCTGCCGCAGGGCGATCGGATCTCGGGTCCCGTCCCGCAGTCGTTCTTCAATGCTCGCGTCCCGCAGCACCTGGTGCCGGAGGCCGGTTCGGGGTGGCTGGCGACCCCGGGGCTCCGCATCGGGAGGGAGGGCAACGAGCTCCACGGCACGTTCACCATTCGCGACGTGTCACGGGAGGCCGCCCACGCCGCTGTCATCACGCAGCGCGACGTCGAGAACGAGATCGAGCTCATCACCGAACTCCGTCTGGAGGATGCAGGACTCGTCCGCATGCGTCACACCCTGGCGAACACTTCCTCGGTGCCGCTCGACGTCCACCACCTGCTCCTGACGTTTCCGCTGCCGGATCGTGCCCGCGAGCTTCTGGACACCACGGGTCGCTGGTGCCGCGAGGTACAACCCCAGCGGCACGTGATGGGATTCGGTACCTGGATGCGGCCGACGCGCCACGGGCGGACCGGACACGACGCGCCCCTCGTGTTCGCGGCGGGAACCCCCGGGTTCGGCTTCCGGCACGGCGAAGTGTGGTCTGTGCACCTCGCCTGGAGCGGAAACGCCCAGCATTACGTCGAGAAGTCGCCGTCAGCCGGCTACGCGATCGGCGCGGGGGAGATCCTGGAGCAGGGCGATGTCGTGCTTGCTCGGAACGAGGCGTACAGCACGCCGTGGATCTTCGCTTCATACTCGCGCAACGGCCTGGACGCAGCAGCGGCGCAGTTCCACCGGTGGGACCGCGCCAGCCGCGTCGGCGTCAGACCCCGGCCCGTGACCGTCAACAGCTGGGAGGCTGTCTACTTCGAGCACGAGTCGGCGACCTTGCTCGAGCTCATCGAGGCTGCAGCCCGTATCGGAGCGGAGCGATTCGTGCTCGATGACGGATGGTTCCTCGGAAGGCGAAGCGACGCTGCGGGCCTCGGGGACTGGTCGGTCGATCCCGCCGTCTGGCCTCGAGGACTCGGTCAGATCGTTGACCGGGTCCACGATCTGGGGATGGAGTTCGGCCTCTGGGTCGAACCGGAGATGATCAGCCCGGACTCCGACCTCGCCCGTGAGCATCCGGACTGGATCAGTCGCCTCGGAAAGACGCGGCCCCTGACGTGGCGGAACCAGCAACTGCTCGACCTCACGGATGCGGCTGCGTGGGACAACACGTACGCCCAACTCGATCGGCTTCTGAACGAGTACCGGATCGACTACCTGAAGTGGGACTACAACAGGGACAGCACGGAGATCGGCGACGGCCACACGCCGCGGGCCCACGCGCAGGTGGAGGCCGCTTACCGGCTCCTCGACACCATCCGCGCCCGGCACCCCGATGTCGAGATCGAGAATTGTTCCTCAGGCGGCGGACGGGTCGACCTAGGGATCGGCGCCCGCACCGATCGGGTCTGGATCTCCGACACGAACGACCCCGTCGAGCGCTATCCGATCCAACGCTGGGCGATGCAGCTGATCCCTCCGGAGCGCCTCGGATGCCACATCGGCGCTCCCCGCTCGCACACCACGGGCAGGGTCACCGATCTCGCCTTCCGGGTCAGCGCAAGCTGGATGCACCATCTGGGTGTCGAGTGGGACATCCGAAGCCTCAGCGCCGAAGACGAGGGAGTCCTCGCGAACGCCATCCGGTTGCACAAGACGTACCGGGAACTGCTTCATTCGGGGGAGGTCGTCCGGGGCGAGGGGCCTGACGGCGCCCATCTGCTGCACGGCGTCGTGTCTCCCTCCAAGGACCAAGCGATCTTCCAGTACGTTGCGCTGCAGCCGTCGACGACGGACACGCCCTCTCCGGTGGGTCTGCCCGCCTTGCAGAGCGATGCCGTGTACCGAATCCGGATGCTGCTCAGCGACGCGCGCGATCGTCCTGAGCAGGCACCGCCCAGCTGGATGCTGGACGGCATCGAGGCAAGCGGTCGCTTTCTCCGGGAGGTGGGGCTCCACATGCCTCTCCTCCATCCCCAATCGGCCGTGACCTTCTCTGCGGAGCTCGTGAGCGACGTGTGATGGTCTGACTCAGAGATCCAGGTGGTCTGCCACCCTCGTCCGGGGTCTTGTATCGTGTTGGTGACCTGAGGCGGGAAATTGTCACCATCAAACGATCAAGGCCCTGCAGGCTTGCATCGCGATGTCCTGGAATGGCTGGGGGCGCGGATCGTGACGCACGCACTCAGCACTGGACAGAAACTGAGCCCGGAGGAACTGGGCGCTGAGCGCCAGGTGTCGCGTGCGGTGCTCCGGGAAGTGTTCCGCGTGCTGCAGGCAAAGGGCCTCATCACCGCGAGGCCGCGTCAGGGGACGCTCGTGGCCGCGCCCGAACATTGGGATTTCATGGATCCGGATGTGATCCGATGGCGACTGCGTAGTCCTGATCGCGCGGATCAGGTCAAGGAGCTCTTCTCCCTTCGGCTCGGGGTGGAGCCGGTCGCCTGTCGGCTGATGGCCTCTAAGGCAGAGCCGGCAACGATGGACAAGCTGGACGAACAGATCTCAGCGATGCTGACCGCGTACGAACGCCGGGATCTGCATGCGTTCGCGACTGCGGACGTGAGGTTTCACGCCCACATCCTCGAATCCTGCGGGAGCAACATGTTCCGTTCGCTTGCCGGACCGGTCGCTTCAGCAGTGAGCACGAGGGAGACGTTGCAGTTCCCCCTGGAAGATGTGATTCTTCGAGGGCTGGATCTGCATCGGAGGCTTGTGGCCGAGATTCGAGCGAACGGGCCGGAGATCGAAATGATCTCCCGTGCGTTGATCCTCGACGCGCGCCACGAGATCGAGACGGCGCTCGGCTAGGCCTCGCCTCCGGGCGACATGTCGGAGCAGGGGAGTCACGGGAGTTCTATGGCAGGGGAGCGCGAGGCGGATGACGCGCGTCGGGCGTCGTTGACGGCGATGATCGCAGCGGATCCGCAGCGGCTGCGCCGCCGCAGCATCTCTCTGGGTGTCCCGGTCGACGACGCGGACGATGTCGCGCAGTATGCGCTGCTTCGGGCGTGGCGATCGATCGAACAGCTGCACGCACCGGAACCGGGGCAGATGTGCTCCTGGCTCGACGCGATCGCGCGCAACGCCGCGATCGATCTCGCGCGCCTGCGGCTCCGGCGGCCGGAGTCGATGCTTCCGCAGGACGTGCGCGACGAGCAGGATGTGAGCGGCGAGGTCGAGATGCGGGTGATTCTCGACGGGGCGCTCGAGGCGCTGCGCGGGTTGCCCGAGGCGCTCCGAGAGCCGTTGCTGCTGAACGTCGTGGATCAGCTCTCTGCCACGGAGATCGCCGAGCGGCTGGGCATCACCCCGGTGACGGCGCGGCAGCGGATCGCCCGCGCGCGCAAGGCGCTGAACAGCTGCCGGCGTTCCGGCATGTCCGAACACGCCTCGCGGGTCGGGGCCTGACCCGGGCTGCTGCCTCCTCGTCGGCTTTGTCACACTTCTGTGTCAGGGGCGTCTTCCTCTCTGAAGGCCCGCACCGTGCGGGTCTCGGAAGAAGGGAAACCTCATGACCGTGACCGCTCTCGACCAGCTCAACCTTGCCTTCGCGGACCGCTTCAACGCACGCGATCTCGAGGGACTGATGGCGCTCAACACCGAGGACGTCGTGTTCGTGCCCGCGCCGGGCACCCCCGTCACCGGCCAGGACGCCGTGCGCGGCGCGCTGGAGCAGTTCCTCGGGCTGAACCTGCCCATCACCATGACCGTGCGCCACGTGTTCCAGACGGGGAGCACCGGTCTGGCGATCGCCGACTGGACGATCAGCGGCACCGGCCCCGACGGGTCCGAGATCCACCTCGCCGGCACGACGGCGGACGTGGCCGTTCACGACGAGCGGCACGGATGGCGCTACGTCATCGACAACCCCTTCGGCACCGCCTGAACCGCGGGCGCCGGCGATCCAGCCGCGCGACGGCCGGGATGCGGCGGGATCCCGGCCGTCCGCCCGGGCGGTTCCCGAGGCCGGGCGGACGGCGGGCACCGGTCCGGCAAGGCCTGATCCGGTACCATTCCCGGGTGCCGACCGTCGCCCCTGCCCTCATCGACCGTGCCGAACGTCTTGCGGGGCGCGCGGACCGTGTGGCGCTCGGCATCGCAGGGGAGCCGGGATCCGGCAAGACGACGCTGACCCTGGCCCTGATCGCGGCGCTGGAGGAACGAGGGGTCGCGGTCGCGTGGCTCCCGATGGACGGGTTCCATCTCGGCGACGGCAGCCTCCGGTCTCTGGGGCTGGTCGACCGCAAAGGGGCGATCGAGACCTTCGACGGATGGGGGTACGCGGCGACGTTGCGCCGGGCGCTCACCGAGGTGGACCACCCGGTCTACGTCCCCGGATTCGAAAGGACTCTGGAGCAGCCGATCGCCGCGGACCGGCGCATCGCCGCCGGACCCGCCCTGATCGTGACCGAGGGCAACTACCTGCTCGACGCGGAGGAGCCGTGGGCGGTCGCGCGCGGTCTGCTCGCCGAGGTCTGGTTCGCCGAGACGCCCCAGGACCTGCGGCGGGAGCGACTCGTCGCCCGGCACGTCGCGTTCGGGAAGACGCCCGCCGAGGCCGAGGCCTGGGTCGCGGCCGTCGACGAGCCCAACGCCGAGCGGATCCGCGCGCGCCGGGGCGTCGCGGACCTCATCGTCGCCGACTGACCGCCGTCGGCGACCGGCCGGGCACCGGCGCCCGTCGAGCAGGCACGGTCACGGTCACGGCGCGACCGTGATGTCGATCTCCTTCGACTGCGCATCCGCGGCGACGCGCACGGCGATGGTGCCGGGCGAATCGGCATGGAGCTGAAGAGAGGTCGCCACACCGGCCTCGTCGGTGGTGTCCGTCTCGAATCCGTCCGGGTAGATCCCGGGTCCCGAGAGGACGTCGAAGGTGACATGCGCACCGGCGACGGGTGCCCGGCCGTTCGTCACCTCGACGATGATGCGAACCTCGTCGCCGAGCGTGACAGGGCCGTCCGGCGAAACGAGTCTGATGCCGTGTGTGGCCGTCGGCGTCGGCGTCGCGACGCGGCTCGTGTCCGACGGCGCGGTGCAGCCGGACACGAGCACGGCGACCGCGAGCACGGACAGGACCGCGGTGAGCGGGGGCGTGCGCATCGTCAGCTCAGCGTGACCGAGAAGGTCCAGGTGCTGCTTGCGATCAGCACCGTCACCGAGAAGGACCCAAGCGCTCCGACCACGATCGGCAGCGACAGTTCGCCGCCGTCGACGGGAGCGGAGGCGCTGTTCGGATCGGCGCCGACGTCGAGGAGGTCACCGTCCCAGGTGGCGATCCCGGAGGCGCCGGCGAGAACGGCGGACGCGCTGCCCGAGTACGGAGTGCCGTTGTCGCTGACCTGGATGATCAGCGCGATGGAGTCCCCGGGGGAGACTCCATCGAAGTCGAACGCCCGCCCCGCTCCGTTCAACGCTGTCGCGTCGAGGAGGGGTGTCGAGGCGGCGGCCAGGGGAGCTGCCACCGCCGCGGCGATGACGGGCACCGACCAGGCGCCCGCCACGAGTGCGGCACGTCGCGTCAAGCCCTCGGGAGCGGTGGGGGAATCGTGTTCAGTCATGTCTTCTCTCCGCGGGTGAACCGTTGTCCGGGATGTCATCGGGATGCGTAGGGGGTGGTGGTGATCGCGGTGCCGGATGCGTCACTGAGCGAGATCGTGGCCTCTCCCGCCGGGATCGAGGCGAGATAGGTCTTGAACTCGTTCGTCACGGACGCCCCCGGTGCCACGGCTGTGAAGGTCTTGGAGCCGTACTTCGTCAGGAGCTTGATCGTCACGGGATTCGCGCCCGTGTTCCTGGCCGTGACCTGGACCGACACTTTGCCCGACACGATCTTCGACTCGGCCGTGCTCTCCGCGCTGAGCGTGGGCACCGGCGCGACGACGGCGACCGTCGGCAGTGCCACCGATTGACCCGCCCCGACGGCGGTGACCGACATGGTCCCCGGGGTCGAAGAGGATGCTGCCGGGGCGATCGCGATGCCGGCCGCGTTCGTCGTGGCCACAGCCGTCGTCGCACCGTGGGCGAACGTCCCGCCGGTGAGGGTGAAGGTGATGTCGGTGCCCAGAACGCCGCCGCCGTTGCCGTCGACGATCTGCGCCGCGAACCCGTTGGTCGCCTGCCCCGTCAGGATCGTCTTCGTCGCGCCGAACGGCTTGAGCACGGCATCGGCTCCGACGCGCGTGGCGGCGACGGTCACGGCGACCGGTGAGCTCGTCGCTCCGCGAAGGTCCGTCGCCCGGAACGCGATCGGGACCGACTGATCGCCGTCCACGGCGAACGGGGCCGAGTACTGCTGCCACGCGCCGTTGTTCACGGAGTACTCGATCCGAGCGATCCGGGTATCCGTCGCGGTGGCGGTCAGCGACACCGTACGTCGGTCCACCGTCGCGAAGGCCCGTGGCGCGGGATGGTTCACGAACATGCTCTGCGTCAGAGGCGTGACCGTGATGCTGTCGATCGTCGCCGTTCCGCCCTCCGACCAGGCGCTGATCGCGGTGGCTCCCGCGTTCGGAAACACTTGATCGGTCAGGCTCGTGCGCCCGTCCGCGGTGAACAGCTCCACGGAGGCCCGGTCGAGATACAGGTCGAGAGCGATTGTCCCATCGCTCTGCAACGAGACGGGGGTGCCGTCCACCGAGGGGAACCTGCTGTCAAAGCCCACGTTGCCCGAGTTCGTGCGGTCCAGGAACAGGCGGCCTTGGGTGGTGTCGTAGCCGATCTTCGTCCCGCTGCCGCCGTCCCCGAAGACCGTGATACCGGCTCTCGTCGCCGCTCCGGGATTCAGCACGACGTGAACCTTGGCGACCTCGCCGGACAGGCCGAGGTCCGTCGCTCCGTTCACGGCGACCGCGGAACGCGTCTGGGCATTCGGCTGATCGAGCAGGGCATCGACCTGGGGTGCCACGCGCTGACTCAGCCGCGGACCGTCGGGAGTGCTCACCAGCTTCACCTCGCGCGGCAGCGCCATCGAGCTGCGCCACGTCGATGTCGGGATGTTCTCGGCGTAGTCCCAGTCGTTCATCCAGGCCTGCATGATGCGCGTTCCGTTGGCCGGAGTGCCCCCGTAGGAGACGCCCGCGTAGTAGTCGCGCCCGTGGTCGAGCCAGTCGTAGCCGTCGAGCGCCGACGCGGCCGACGTGTCGCCGAACATCACCTGATCCAGCAGGATGTGACCCCAGCCGAACCGGTTGTTGTCGACGACCTGGATGCTCGCCTGCTTGCCCCGGAACTGACGGACGTTCCACGACGCCCAGTCGAGGTTCTCACTGTTCGCCCCGGTGGCGGTGCGGACGACCTTTCCGTCGACGATGAGATTCACCGCCGTCTCGTCGGAGCGCACCTGCGCCGGCTCGTCACCGATCACCACGTTGTCGAAGGTGAGGTGCCCCCATCCGCCCGTCGCGCCATCGTGGATCCGGATCTGCGCCTGCTTGCCGGCATAGTCCTGCACATTCCACGAGGCCCAGTTGAGGGCGCCGTCGTCCTTGCCCATCGCCGTCCTGACCACGGCCCCGTCCACGATGAGCTCGGCTTCGAGGCTGCCGTCGTCGCGGTGTCCGCCGCCGATCAGGAACGAGACGTACGCGCCGTCGAGAGTGAAGGCGGGGGAGGTCATGTCGCCGGTGTTGTCGTCGCCTCTGGGTCCTCCTTCGAAGGTGTTGATGCGCTTCGCACCGAGGTAGTAGTCGCCGCCGGCTGTGGACGGGTTGCGGTTCGGATCCGTCGCGAAGTCTCCCGTGAGGGTCCATCCCGAGCCGGCGAGGTTCTGGCCGTCCGGCAGTTCGAAGTCGAACAGGGTCCGGCCGGCGGGCGGGTTGTTGGTCAGCTGCGAGTCGGGAACGTGCGGGTGCTTGCCCCCGCCGACGAGGAAGTTGACGTAGTCGTCGGTGATGGTGAACGTGGGGGACTGCAGCGTGCCGACGGCCCAATCGTGATCCATGAAGCTGTTCACCAGCCCCGATCCGACGAAGCCGCTCACCGGGCTCTGTCCGTCCAGCGCGCCGGTGGCGGGGGCGGATCCCCACGGGCCGTTGAACCGGTTACCGGGTTCGTTGTTCACGGTCCAGCCGTCATAGCTGCCGTTCTCGAAATCGGCGAAGGTCGTCCCCGCGGGCAGGGCGCCGGGGCCGTCCGTCGTCTCGCTGGTGAATGTCGTGCCGTCGAAGTCGCCCACGAAGTACTGTCCCGCGCTGCCCTGGTTGGGGCCTCCGGGGTTCAGGTTGACGACCATGACCCATTTGGTGCGGGTGGGGTCGCCGTCGACCGGAAGCGGGAACAGATCCGGGCATTCCCACTGGCCGCCGACGGCGTTCGCGGGCCCGAAGTCCGACAGATGCGTCCAGGTCTTGAGGTCGGTGCTCTTGGAGATCACCACTTTGTGATCGGTGGCCTCGACGGCGACCATCACCCAGTACTTGCCCGCGGGGCCGTCGTACCAGGACACTTTGGGGTCGCGGAAGTTCGCCGAGTTCCGATTCAGCACCGGGTTCCCGCTGTACTTGGTCCAGGTCTGCCCGTGATCGAGGCTGTAGGCCAGGGACTGCGCCTGGATTCCCGCATAGGTCGGATTCTTGTCCGTGTACGCCGAGGTGTAGATCGCCACGAGCGGGGTCGGCCCACCGGGGGCGCCGAACCCGGAGGTGTTGTCCACGTCGGCGACGACGGATCCGGAGAAGATGTCCTCGACGGACTGGCCCTGATCGTTGAGGGTCTGCGGGATGGCCAGCGGCTGCTCGACCCAGTGCACCAGGTCATCGGATGTGGCGTGGCCCCAGCTCATGTTGCCCCAGCGTGTGCCGGACGGGTTGTGCTGATAGAAGAGGTGATAGGTGCCGTCGACATAGACGAGACCGTTGGGATCGTTCATCCAGTCGGTCGTCGGCGTGTAGTGCACCAGCGGCCGATACTGCTGCGACGCCGGCGGCGGAGCGTCGGCAGCCTGAGCGGACACGGCGACCGAGGTGCTGAGCAGCAGCGCACACGCTGCGATGCCCGTCATGAGCGTGGAGGACCTGCGGCTTCTTTGCCTTCTCACGATGAGAGTTGCCTTCCTGTGAAGTGGCTGACAACGATGTCACCCGCGCCGACAATAGTGAGAGCCGCGCGATTGCGCAAGTGTTCCTCGCGAAGTGACTCCTCTCGCCTTCATTCGCGACACCGTTGTCGGGCAGGGCTCGGGGCTCGGCGCTGGGCGCGAGCGACGGGGTCGGCTCGTCAGTCCTCCGACGTCCCGACGTTCGCGCCGCTGCCTGCTCAGGCCCGCGGCGGCCGGATCTCGCCGGAACCCCGTGGGATCAGATCCACCGGGATGACGATGCGTTCGGCGGCCAGACGCTGGCCGGCGTCGAGGGAGGTGAACAGGCGTTCCGCGGCAGCGTGCCCCATCTCCTGCGGGCGCTGCGCGACCACGGTCAGGCCCGGCTCGAGCAGATCGGCGAGCTCGACATCATCGAAGCCGACCAGGGCCACGTCGCGATGCCGCCCGAGCTTGCGCAGCGCGTGCACGGCGCCGATCGTGATCAGGTTCTGGCCGCTGACGATCGCGGTCGGCGCATCGGGAGCGCCCAGCAGCGTCATCACTGCGCGCTCGGCGGCATCCTGATCGGACAGGTCGGCAACGATCGTCGCCGTGTCGGCCGGCACGCCGAAGTCGGCCAGCGCGGCGAGGAACCCGCGCTCTCGCTCCCGGGCCGTCCAGATGGAACGGCGATCGATGAGCAGAGCCAGGCGGCGATGTCCGAAGCTGAGCAGATGCCGCGCGGCCACGCCGGCCCCCGCGAGGTTGTCCGAGTGGACGCTGTCGGCGGCGTACCCGCTCGGCTCGCGGTCGACGAAGACCACCGGCATCTCCGAGGGGACGAGCTCGGCGAGGTAGTCCTGGCTCTCGGCGACGCAGGTGAGGATCAGGCCGTCGACCTTGCGCCGCACGAACGCCTCGACGGCGGCGACCTCGCGCTCCGGATCGTCGTCGAGGCTGGAGGCGAACACGGCGACATCGCGGTGCGCCGCGACGTCTTCGATCGCGCGGTGCATGGTCGCCGCGAACGGGTTGGACACGCTGCCGAGCAGCAGTCCGACCGAGCGCGTCCGCGTCGTGGTGCGGCGTAGGTTCGCTGCGTGCGCGTCCGGCTCCCAGTGCAGTGCCTCGATCGATGCACGGACACGGGCCGCGGTGGCGGGTGCGACGTTGGGCTCGTCGTTGACCACCCGGGAGACGGTCTTGATGCCGACTCCCGCGTGCCGCGCCACCTCGCGGATGGTGACCCGTGGTGGTTTCGGCGCTGATAACGATGTCATATACCCGTTGTGTTTCCTTGACGTTTCGGTTGCGCTGCGCGAACCGATGCATTAAACATACCTCTGACACCGTTGTCAGGGGTGTCGCCCCGAATCCTGTTAGGACAGCAAAGATGCCAATCCACATGACCCGCCGCGCGAAGCTCGCCGTCGCAGCCTCGTTCGCCACCATCGCCGCTCTCTCCCTCAGCGCGTGCTCGTCGACCGGCGGGGCCGGTGCGACCGCCGGTCCGAATGACGAGGTCGGCGTGACCCTGATCGTCAAGACCACGACGAACCCGTACTTCGTCTCGATGGAGGACGCCGCTCAGGCGGACGCGAAGAAGGCCAACGTCAAGCTCACCCTCGCGGCGGGCAAGAAGGACGGCGACACCGACAGCCAGATCCAGGCGATCGAGAACGCGATCTCCCGTGGCGACAAGGGGATCCTGATCACGCCGAACGGCTCCGCGGTCAACAACGAGATCGCGAAGGCGCGCAAGGCGGGCCTGTACGTGATCGCCCTCGACACGGTTCCCGACCCGGCCGATTCCGTCGACATCACCTTCGCGACCGACAACTTCGCGGCCGGCGAGCTGATCGGCAAGTGGACCGCCGCGAAACTCGACGGCAAGAAGGCCACCATCGCGATGCTCGACCTGTTCAGCGACCAGATCGTCTCGGTCGACACCAACCGCGACCAGGGCTTCCTGAAGGGCCTCGGCATCGAGGTGCCCGACAAGAGCAAGAACGGATCCGAGGCCAAGAGCGGCTCCTACACCGGCGGCAAGGGCGGCGAGTACACGATCGTCGGTCACCAGGCCACCCAGGGTGCCGAGGACGGCGGTCGCTCCGCGATGGAGACCCTGCTCTCCAAGAACCCCGACATCAACGTCGTCTACACGATCAACGAGCCGGCCGCCTACGGCGCGTACCAGGCGCTCAAGGCCGCAGGCAAGGAGAAGGACGTCACGATCGTGTCGATCGACGGTGGCTGCACGGGCGTCGGCTACGTGAAGGACGGCATCATCGGCGCGACGGCGCAGCAGTACCCGTCCAAGATGGCCTCGCTCGGCATGGAGGCCATCGCGAAGATCGCCCGTGGCGGCGAGAAGCCGAAGACCACGGACGGCCTGGACTTCTTCAGCACCGGTCAGAAGCTCGTCACCGACCAGGCCCAGACCGGCCTGGAGAGCCTGACCTCCGCCGACGCCGGCAGCACCTGCTGGGGCAAGTGATCTACCGGGGCGCCGGCGGAGTCGCCGGCGCCCCTCTCCCCACCTCCTCTCCGAACGGGAAAGTCACCATGTCAGACACCACCACCACGCCCGAGGCGGGGCCGCCGACCTCGGCGCTGCATCTCGCCGACGAGTTCCTCGCCCGCCAGACGCCGGTGCAGCGGATCCGCGCGATCCTGTACCGGTACCCGGCCATCAGCCCCGCCATCGTGCTCGTCGTGGCGATCATCATCTTCGGCGTGATCAACCCGCGGTTCCTGGCCCCGAACAACCTGTCCCTGGTCACCCAGCAGGTCGCCGTCATCGGCACGCTCGGCGTCGCGCAGACGCTCGTCATCCTCACCGCCGGCATCGACCTCTCGGTCGGCGCGGCCATGGTGCTCAGTTCGGTCGTGATCGGCAACGCCGCCGCAGGGCTCGGACTGCCCGGGATCCTCGCCCTCGTCATCGGTCTGATCGCCGGCGTGCTCACCGGCGTCGTCAACGGCTTCCTGGTCACCCGCCTCAACCTGCCGCCGTTCATCGTCACGCTCGGCACGCTGAGCATCTTCACCGCCCTCACGCTGCTGCTCTCGAACGGCGCGACCGTGCAGGGCAACAAGCTGCCCGACATCATCACCTGGACCGGATCCACGTTCCACCTCGGCGTCGATGTCACGTACGGCGTGCTCATGATGATCCTGCTTTACGTCGTCGTCGCCTTCGCGCTCGGCCGCACCGCCTGGGGGCGCCACGTCTACGCGGTCGGCGATGACCCCGAGGCCGCCCGACTCAGCGGCATCCGGGTGAACCGCGTGCTGCTCAGCGTGTACGTGGTCGCGGGAGCGATCGTGGCGCTCGCCGCCTGGATCCAGATCGGCCGCGACTTCGGGTCCAGCCCGAACGCCGCCGTCGACGCCAACCTGAACGCCATCACCGCCGTCGTCATCGGCGGGACCAGCCTCTTCGGCGGTCGCGGCAACGTGTGGGGCACCCTGCTCGGTGCGCTCATCGTCGGCGTGTTCCGCAACGGTCTCGCCCTCGCCGGTCTCGACGTGCTCTACCAGACCCTCGCCGTCGGCATCCTCGTGATCGTCGCGGTCTCCATCGATCAGTGGATTCGGAAGGTGCGCAAGTGAACGCCGCAGCCACCACGGAAACCCGCACGCCGGTGCTGTCGGCGAAGCGGCTCGTCAAGACGTACGGTCATGTCGTCGGCCTCGACGGCGTCAGCCTCGACCTGTACGCCGGTGAGGTGCTCGCCATCATCGGTGACAACGGCGCCGGCAAGACCACGCTCATCAAGTGCCTGACCGGCGCGGAGATCCCGGACGGCGGCGAGCTCCTGCTCGACGGCAAGCCGGTGCACTTCCGCCGCCCGCAGGACGCCCGCGACTCGGGGATCGAGACGGTGTACCAGTCGCTCGCCGTCTCGCCGGCACTCGACGTCGCCAGCAACATGTATCTCGGCCGGGAGCTGCGCCGCCCGGGTTTCCTCGGATCCACGCTGCGCATGCTCGACACCAAGGCGATGCGCAAGAACGCCCGTGACGAGCTCACGCGACTGGGCATCTCCACACTGCAGGACGTGACGGTGCCGATCGAGAACCTCTCCGGCGGTCAGCGTCAGGCCGTCGCCGTGGCGCGCGCCGCGGCCTTCGGGTCCAAGGTCGTGGTCCTCGACGAGCCGACCGCGGCGCTGGGCGTGCGCGAGGGCAACCAGGTGCTCGAGCTCATCAAGCGCCTGCGCGACACCGGCGTGCCGGTGATCCTGATCAGCCACAACATGCCGCACGTGTTCGAGGTCGCGGACCGGATCCACATCCAGCGCCTCGGCAAGCGCGCCGGCACCATCACGCCGCAGTCGCACACCATGGGCGAAGCCGTGGCGATCATGACGGGTGCGCAGACGCTGTGACCTCGACACATCTCTACGCCGAGTTCCAGGCGGTGCCCGGAGCAGGGGACGCGGTCGCGACCCTCGTCGCCGGGTACCGTCGGAGCGTGGCGGCCGAGCCGGGTAACCTGCGCTTCGACGCGCACCGACTGCGGGAGGATCGCGACCGCTTCTTCGTGTACGAGGAGTACGTGGACGAGGCGTCTTTCCAGGCGCATGTCACTGCGGCGTACTGCGCGGCGTTCAACGAGGCGCTCGCTCCACTCGTCGTCGGCGGCGGCTCGGCCCTCACCTGGCTGGAGACGATCCCCGCATGAGTGAGAGCCCGCGCTCGCCCGCGCTCGTGATCGGCGAGGCGCTGATAGACATCGTGGATCGCGGGGACGGATCCGGGCCTCTTCGCCACGTCGGCGGAAGTCCGCTCAACGTCGCTTTCGGTCTCGGCAGGCTCGGCATCCCGACGGTGTTCGCGACCGAGTACGGCGACGACGCGGACGGCGCGGCGATCACGGCGCATCTCGCCGGCGCCGGGGTCGCCGTGGTCCGCACAGCCGGCGGTGCCCGGCGCACGGCGACCGCGCGGGCGCGGATCCAGGCCGACGGATCCGCCGTGTACGACTTCGACATCGACTGGACCCTGCGACACCCGCCGACCGTCGGCGACGCGTCCGTGGTGCACGTCGGGTCGATCGGCGCCCTCCGCGCGCCCGGAGCGGAGGGCGTGCTCGCCCTTGTGGAGTCGCTGGACGAAGGCGTGCTGGTGACGTTCGACCCCAACGTGCGTCCCGCACTCATGCCGCCGCAGGCCGAGAGTCGGGCGCTCGTGGAGCGCTACGCCGCGCGCGCCGCCGTGGTCAAGCTCAGCGACGAGGACGCCGAATGGCTGTACCCGGGTGAGGCCGGGACCGCGGCCCGGCGGCTGCTGGCGGCCGGCGCGCGGCTCGTCGCGGTCACCCACGGCGCCGCCGGGAGCGAGCTGCACACCGCGACCCACCGGGTCGGGGTGCCCGTGCGGGCGACGAACGCCGTGGACACGATCGGCGCCGGGGACTCGTACATGTCCGGCCTGATCGCCGCGATCGTCGAGCGCGTCGGCATCGACGCCGCCCTTTCGGGCACGCTGACGGTTCAACAGCTCGCCGAGATCGGCCGCATCGCCTCCTCCTCCTCGAGTCTCACCGTGGCCCGAGCCGGCGCGATGCCGCCGACCGCCGTGGAACTCGCGAGCGCCCTGACGGCTGCCTGATCCTCCTCCGCGGCGCGCCGATCCGGTGCGTCGCGGAGGACACCAGGTGGTCAGTCGTGCCGCTCCGCCGACGCTGGGGTGAGGTGCAGGGCGTCGCGGTCGAGCCGCGTCTGCAGCCGGTGCAGGGTGGCGTCGCTGATCGCACCGTCGTTGCGGAGGCGGATCACGACATCGCGGGTGTGGTCCACCAGGGCGAGGCTGAGCGCGGCGTAGTCGTGATCCAGGTCGCGTCGGGTGCGTCGTCCCGGCTGCGGTGAGGAGTCGATCCGCTCGAGCCGTTCGCGGTACTCGTTCACGACCCGCTCCCGCACGTGGTCCGGGGCATCGATCCCCTCGGCGAGAGAGGGGGTCGCCCGGATCGCCGAGCGTAGGGCGGCGCGATGCGCGTGGGTGAACTCGGCCGACACCATCGAGTCGGGCTCGAGGCGCGCCCAGCGGATCACGACGGGCAGGAGCATCCCCTGGGCGAGGATCGTGAGGACGACGACCCCGGTTGCGACGAAGATGATCTCGGCGCGACCGGGCATCGCCGCGGGCACGGCCAGCGCGACGGCCAGGGAGATCGCGCCGCGGAACCCCGCGACGGTCGAGACGACTCTGGCGCGATGCGTCATCCGCTTGCTCCGCTGGGCGGCGCTGCGGTCGACGAGCCGTATCGTCCAGGTCGTGACCATCTGGAACGCGAAGCGGATGAGCAGGATCGCGATCCAGATCAGCACGCACAACCCGAGCAGCATCGGGATGCTCTGCAGCGACACCGCGCGCATCGCCGACTGCGCCTCGATCCCGATCAGCACGAACAGGGCGCCGTTCAGCGTCGTGGTCGCGAGCGTCCAGAAGCCGTCCCGCTGCTGCCGGGACTGCGGGGTGCCGGAGCGCGGTCCCGTGCGGCTCAGGTACAGCCCCGCGATGACCACGGCGATGACGCCCGAGGCGTGGATCTGCTCGGCGGCGAGGAACGCGGCGAAGGGCACGAGCACCAGCGCGGCGTTGTGCAGGAGCGGATCCTGGAGGCGGCGGAGCACCACTGTTCCCAGAAGACCGGCGAGCAGGCCGATGGCGGCGCCACCGCCGTAGGCGAGGACGACGAGGCCCGTGACGTCCCAGCCGGAGTAGTGCGCGCCGCTCGCCGCCAGCCCGATCACGATCGTGTAGACGACCAGGGCCGTGCCGTCGTTGACCAGGCTCTCGGCCCGGAGCTGGACGACGTTGCGGTGCGGGAGCGCGCGGGCGAGGGCTCCCACGGCGGTGGCGTCGGTGGGCGCGAGCGCGGCGCCGAGGACGAGAGCGGGCAGCCACCCCCATCCGAAGGCGACGCCGATGCCCGCCGTGCCGAACGTCGTCGCGACCACAAGCAGGGTGCTCAGCAGCAGGATGACCCGCAGATCGCGGCGGACCTCGCGCAGCGGCGTCATCAGCGCCTCCCAGAACAGCAGCGCCGGCAGGAACAGCACGAGCACCGCATCGGACGGGAGGTGGATGTCGCGCACCGCCGGGATGAACCCGACGAGAAGTCCGAGGAGCAGCTGCAGCAGCGGGGCGGGAACGCGCAGTCTCGGGGCGAGCCAGGACGCCCCCACCACGAGGGAGCCGACCAGGACGAAGGTGATGAGCGGATCCATGAGCAGTCCTCTCCGGCAGACGGATGGAGCCGGGAACCGGGGATCCCGCCATCGCGACGTCGGCTCGAAGAGGCTCCGTTCCCCTGAGCGTCGCACACCGGTGTTTCGAGGCCGTTGCGTGCAGGGGAGGGATCCGTTTCGTCCGCCGCACCTCGCACCGCGTGTCGTCGGCGCGGCACCTCACAGCACCGCTCCTGGCCGGAGAGGACTTCGACATGCAGTCGTTACGGCGCGCGCGACAGCCGGAAACACGGACTTCCTAGCGTGATCGCACACGCACTCCTGGGAGGTCCGCATGACCGGCATCGCCACGAACAGCACCACCACGCCCACCGCGGAGAGGCCAGCGACCGGCTCCGCGCTCGGCTTCCTGCCGGGACGCTGGATCTCCGGATGGAACGCCGAGGACCCCGATCAGTGGCGCACCAGGGGCTCTGCGATCGCGCGGCGCAACCTGCGCTGGTCGATCTTCGCCGAGTTCCTCGGCTTCGTCGTCTGGCAGCTCTGGTCGATCGTGGTCGTGGCGCTGCCGGCGGCAGGATTCCACTTCACCGTCTCCGAGACGTTCTGGCTGATCTCGATCCCGAGCCTGGTCGGAGCGACCCTGCGCTTCCCGTACACGTTCATGGTGCCGCGCTTCGGTGGACGCAACTGGACAGTGGTGTCGGCGCTGCTGCTGCTGATCCCCGCGCTCGGGCTCGCGCTGTGCGTGTCGAACCCCGGCACGCCGTTCCCGGTGATGCTCACCGTCGCGGCGCTCGCGGGCCTCGGCGGAGGCAACTTCGCGAGCTCGATGGCGAACATCACCTCCTTCTACCCGCAGCGGCAGAAGGGCTGGGCCCTCGGGCTCAACGCCGCCGGCGGGAACCTCGGCGCCGCCGTCGCCCAGTTCGTCGTGCCGATCGTGATCACCCTGGGAGCCGGTGCCACCCTGCATCTGCCGCTCGCGGGTCTCATCTGGGTGCCGCTCATCCTGATCGCGGCCCTCGGCGCCTGGCGCCGAATGGACAACCTCACGAGCGCCCGCGCCGACATCTCGGCGTCTCTGGCCGCGCTGCGCTATCCCGAGCTGTGGCTCATGGCGCTGCTGTACATCGGCACGTTCGGATCCTTCATCGGCTTCTCCGCCGTGTTCCCCAAGCTCATCGCCGATCAGTTCCCCGCCTTCACCGCCTTCCCGGTCGGCGGCGCGATGCTGTCGCTCGCGTTCGTCGGAGCGCTGGTCGGGTCGCTCGCACGCCCCTTCGGCGGACGGCTGGCCGACCGGTTCGGCGGCAGCGCCGTGACGATCGCCGCCTTCGCGGTCATGGCGCTCGGCGCCCTCGCCGTGGTGCTCACCCTGCCGCTGCACTCCTTCTGGCTGTTCCTCGGCTTCTTCCTGCTTCTGTTCGTCGCGAGCGGCGCCGGTAACGGTGCGACGTACCGGATGATCCCGACTCTGTTCGCGCTGCGGTCCGGTGTGGACGGCCACTCCTCGTCCGGCGACGCTGCCACCCAGCGCGCCGCGGCCGCCGCGCTGGGGATCGTCTCCGCGCTGGGCGCCTACGGCGGCTTCCTCATCCCGCAGGCGCTCGGGCTGTCCAAGGCGGCCACCGGAGGCTACGCCGCCGGTCTCGGCTGGTTCGTGGTCGTCTACGTGGTGCTGTGCGGGGTCACGACCGCCGTGCTGCTGCGCGGGCGCCGTCGCGGGGCGCGGATCTGAGGCGACGGCGATGACGACCGGATCCCCGCGCTCGGCGACCGCCGCCCCTTCGGCCGCGGCGGACACGCACTGCCCGTACTGCGCGCTGCAGTGCGCCATGACGCTCACCCCGGATCCGGCCGGTTCAGCCCCGGTGCGAGTGGAGGGGCGCACGTTCCCGACCAACCGCGGCGGGCTCTGCAAGAAGGGGTGGACCTCGGCCGCCCTGCTCGCCTCCCCGGAACGGCTCACCACCCCGTTGATCCGCGACGCCGGCGCCCTGCGCCCGGCGAGCTGGGACGTGGCGCTGGACCGGATCGCGTCGTCGTTGCGCGCGATCCGCGCGGCCGATGGACCCGACGCGGTGGCGGTGTTCGGGGGCGGCGGGCTCACGAACGAGAAGGCATACCTGCTCGGCAAGTTCGCCCGGGTGGCGCTGGGCACCTCGCGCATCGACTACAACGGCCGGTTCTGCATGTCGTCCGCCGCGGCGGCGGGGAACCGCGCCTTCGGGATCGACCGCGGTCTGCCCTTCCCCGTCTCCGACCTGGACGACGCCGACACGATCCTGCTGCTGGGCTCCAACGTGGCGGCGACCATGCCGCCCCTGCTCTCGCACCTCGCGGGAGCCCGCGCCGCCGGCGGCCTGGTCGTCGTGGATCCGCGCCGCTCGCAGACCGCCGAGCTCACCGCGGACGGCGCAGGCTCGCACCTGCAGCCCGTGCCCGGCACCGACCTCGTGCTGCTGCTCGGCCTCATCCATGTCGTGCTGGCGGACGGACTCGCCGACCGCGACTACCTGGATGAGCGCACCCTCGGCCTCGACGCCCTGCGTCGCAGTGTCGCGCCGTGGTGGCCGGAACGGGTGCAGGCGGCGACGGGGATCCCCGTCGCCGTGCTGCGTGCGACCGCACACCGGCTCGCGCGCGGCCGCGGCACCTACATCCTCACCGGGCGGGGCGTCGAGCAGCACGTCGACGGCACCGACACGGCCACGGCGGCGATCAACCTCGCTCTCGTACTCGGGCTGCCGGGCCGGCCGGGCTCGGGTTATGGCACGCTCACCGGCCAGGGCAACGGCCAGGGCGGGCGGGAGCACGGGCAGAAGAGCGACCAGCTGCCGGGCTACCGCAAGATCGCCGATCCCACGGACCGGGCGGCGGTCGCGGCCGTCTGGGGTGTGGATCCGGACAGCCTGCCCGGGCCGGGAGTTCCGGCCGTGCAGCTGCTGGGTATGCTCGGCCGGCCCGGGGGCGTGCGTGCCCTACTCGTGCACGGCGCGAACGTGGTCGTCTCCGGACCGGACGCGCACGCGGTCACGGCGGGGCTGCGCGCGCTCGATCTGCTCGTCGTGAGCGACTTCGTCCTCTCGGAGACCGCCGCACTCGCCGACGTCGTGCTCCCGGTCACGCAGTGGGCCGAGGAGGAGGGCACACTCACGACGCTCGAGGGACGGGTGATCCGCCGTCGCCGCGCCCTGACGCCACCGCCCGGGGTGCGCAGCGAGCTGGAGATCCTCGCCGATCTCGCCGCCCGGCTGGAGGCGCCGTCGGAGTGGCCGACGGATCCGGCGATCGTGTTCGCGGAGCTCGCCCGCGCCTCCGCCGGTGGGATCGCGGACTACTCGGGGCTCAGCCACGCGCTGCTCGACGCCCAGCTCGCCGCGGGGGTGGCCGCGCACTGGCCGTACCCCGCGGGCTCCGACGGCACGCCGCGGCTGTTCGCCGAGCGGTTCGCGCACACGGACGGCCGGGCGCGGCTCGTGCCGGTGCAGCCGCGGGAACACGAGCCGGAGGCGCTCGACGAGCCGCTCGGCGGCGCGACGACGGGCGCGGGGGCCCATTCCATGCTGCTCACGCTCATCACCGGGCGCCTGCTCGAGCACTACCAGTCCGGGGCGCAGACCCGTCGGGTCGGCGAGCTGACCGAGGCGCAGCCGCGCTCCCGCGCGGAGCTGCACCCCGCGACGGCGGCGCGCCTCGGCGTCGCGGACGGGGATCCTGTCGTGGTCCGAAATCGCCGAGGGCGTGTCGTGGCCGACGCCCTTCTGACCGAGCGGATCCGCCTCGACACGGTGTTCCTGCCGTTCCACTTCGCGGACGAGGAATGCGCCAACCTGCTGACGGCCGCGGTGACGGATCCGATCTCGGGGATGCCGGAGTTCAAGCGCACGCTGGTGGTCGTCGCGCCCGCGGACCGGCGGAGCGGACCCGTGCTCGCGGGCGCCGCGCGGGCGCGGTCATGACGACCCCGCTGCGGATCGTGCTGATCGGTTACGGACCGGTCGGCGCCCGCTTCGTCGAGGAGCTGCTGCCCGCGGTGACGGCGGGGCGGGTGTCGCTCACGGTGCTGGGTGCGGAGGCCGAGGACGTGTACAACCGTGTGCTGCTGGCCGAGTATGCGGTGGGCGCCACCTCACGCGAGCGCCTCGAGATCGCCGACACCGCCGCGGCCCGGGCGGCAGGAGTGCGGATCAGGCTCGACGAGACGGTGGTCGCCGTCGACCGCGCCGAGCGCGTGGTGCGCACCTCCGACGGGGAGGAGATCGGCTGGGACCGGCTCGTGCTGGCCACGGGCGCGCGCGCCAACGTGCCGACCCTCGGCG
>NZ_JAJTTF010000010.1 GCF_021341785.1 Microbacterium sp. Au-Mic1 | reverse complement strand
GCGCGACCCTTGCGGCGGCCCCGACGACCGCCGCCGTCCCGGCCCCGGCCGCGACCCCGACCCCGACCCCGACCCCGACCCTCTGGAGCGTCCAGCTGCCCACCGGCACCGGCACACTCGCGTTCCACGCCGACGGGACCGTCACCTTCACCACGGCGGCGGGTACGATCTCGACGAGCTACGCCGGTCTGACCGAGATCGACGTGCAGGGCGGGCGCGATGACACGCTCGTCATCGACCGCGGTGCGGTCGACCCGGCGCTCACCGTCCGGTTCGACGGCGGAGACGGCTACAACACCCTGAACTTCGCAGGCACGGCGGCGAGCACGGTCTCCCGGCCCGTCGACGCGCATTCCGGCACGGTCGTCCTCGACCGCACCACCGTGGACTACTCGCGCATCGCGCCGATGAGCATGAACACCTCGACCGATGTGGCGTTCGACCTGGGCGGCGCGGATGCGACCTGCACGCTGTCGCCGTCGGCGACGGCCGGCAGCATGAACATGAACTGCCCCGGGGCCGCCGAGGTGACGGACTTCGTCATCCCGACGAACTCGCTGACGATCACCGGCACCGGCAACGACATCCTGCATCTGCAGGGCGCCCTGAACCTGGCCGCCGCCAACCTCACGGTCGTGTTCCGCCAGATCCTGTTCGACAGCGGCATGTCCCTCACCGCAGGCGACGTGTCGCTGACCGCGACGCAGACCGTCACCGGCGGACTCTCGAACGCCCTCTCCTGCCTCGTGAACGGCACGCTCGCGACGCACTGCGCCGACACGTCGATCGGCTTCGCGAATGCGGCGGTCACGGCGAACAGCCTCACCGCGACGGCCAGTTCCACCGTCACTCCCGATTCGTTCTACGGGATCATCGTGAGCGACCATGCGGCCGTCACCGTGCAGGGCGGCTCGATCCACACCACCGGAGCGCTGTCCCTGTCGGCCACGGCGACCGTGCCGACCTTCACGGCCGACGAGAAGTACACCGACAACCTCCTCCTCGATGCGGGAGCGACGGTCTCGGTGGGCGGATCCGCTCAGCTCAGCAGCGGCTCGACCGCCACGTTCACCACGACCTCCGACGTGCACGGCACGGCGAACCCGCAGGTCGACAGCGGCAAGAGCCAGGGCAGTGCGGGCGGCGACGGCAGCACGGCTCAGCAGGACGCCGCCGTCGCGACGGTGACCGTCTTCAGCAATGCGTCGACCACCCTGACCGGCACGGCGAGCCTGTCCGCCACCGGTGCGGCAGCGCTGCACGCGAACAACCACGTGAACGTCGTCGCGACGGGCGACGCCACCCCGGCGACCAGCGGCGCCGGCATCGCGGTGATCATCGTCTCGCAGAACACGACCGCCTCGATCGACTCCACGTCGAGCACGGCGATCACCGCGGGCGCGCTGACCGTCGCCGCGGACAGCGACAACACCGCGACCGCGACCGCGCAGACCAGCCCGAAGGGCTCGACCGGCAACGACAAGGGCGTCAACGACCCGAGCCGTGCGAACGGCCAGGCGCAGTCCGCCGACGGCCCCGCGGGCGGCACGAGCGGCAGCAGCACGGGCATCGCGGGCGCGCTCGGCGTCGTGGCGCTCACGGGCGGCACGCACGCCTTCATCGCCCCGACGGCCGGTGCTCTCGTCATCACGACGACCGGCGGCACGCAGACCGTGCACGCCGCGGCGAGGAACGTGGACGCCGCATCGGCGTCCGGCGGGAGCGCCGACGGATCCGGCGGCATCGGCATCGGCATCGCCGTCGACGTCGCGACGTTCACGACCGAGGCGTACCTCGGCGGCGGCGCGACTCTGAACGCCTCGGGTGTCACGGTGGAGGCGCTCGCCCCCGGACAGTCGCAATACGGCGCGAGCGCCCAGTCCGGCGCGGCGGGGAGCGGCTCGGTCGGGGTCGCCGGCTCGCTCGCGATCAACGTCGCGGTTCTGAAGACCCTCGCGGAGGTGCGCGGCACCCCGACCGTCAACGCGGATCTCACGCTGACCGGCGGCTCGAACGTGCAGGATCGCACGGACGCGACCTCGAAGAAGGACGGCACCGGAAAGTCCATCGGCGTAGGAGCCTCGATCTCGATCGACATCGTCGACAACACCACGAACGCCGGTGTCGTGAGCGGCGCGACGCTCGCCGGTGCGCATGCCCTGACGCTGAACGCCACGGGTGCGAGCGACAGCGGCACGACGGCGAAGAGCGGAGCGAAGGGCGGCGGCAGCCTGACGTTCACCGCGGTGGTCGCCCTCAACGTCGACAACGTGTCCACGTCGGCCGGGATCGCCGACGGCGCCGACCTGCACACGACGGGCGCGATCGCCGCGCACGCGAGCCAGACCGCGAAGGCCGTGACGACGGCCACCGGCGCCACGGACGGCGGCGACCTGGCGATCGGCGCGTCCTTCGCCATGACCCTGGCCAAGCACCGCGCCGACTCCTCCCTCGCCCGCAATGCCGTCTCCGGCGGCGGCGATGTCAGCTTCAAGGCCGATGACGCGAGCGACACCGACACGGAGGCCACCGCGAGCGTCGCCGGCGCGAAGGGCGAGAAGTCCGCGAGCGACCCGAGCGGAGACACCACCACGGTGAACGGCAAGGGAGACAGCCAGGCAGGCTTCGCCAACGGGCGCTCCACCGCCAACGGCGGCAAGGGCAGCCGCTCCACGACCCCGGCGGCGAAGTCCGGCGACGGCGCCGGCGGCAGCGGCGGCACATCGATCAGCGTCGCGGCCGCGATCGCGTTCAACATCGTCGACTCCACGTCGACGGCAGAGCTCGCGGACGGCCAGTCCGTCACCGCTTCGGGCGGACAGGTGACCCTGGCGACCACGAACACGACGCACGCCAAGGCGATCGCGACCGGCACGGCGAGCACCGGGTCGTCGCTCACGATCGGCGCGGCGGTCGCCGTCAACCTCGTGAACATCATCAACCAGGCGTCGATCGGCGTCGGCAGCACGGTCACCGCACTGCACGGACTGACGCTCACCGCGCTGATGAACACCGTCCCCGACGGGACGCACACGATCGATGCCGAGGCGACGGCCGGCGCGTCCAGCTCCGACGGCACGCTGGGTCTCGCGGGCGCCTTCGCGATGAACCTGCTCAACGAGAAGACCACCGCAGTGGTGTTCGCATCGCCGGTCGGTGGCGGGGGAGTGGTGATCACCGGCGTCGGCGATGTGACGATGACGGGCGGATCCTCCAGCAGCAGCACGACGAAGGCGGCGGCCGCACAGTCCGGAGGCGCGACCGTCGGCATCGGCGCGTCCGTCGCCCTCAACCTCGTCAACAACGACGTCTTCACCGGCTTCGACCTGAACAGCTCGGCGGCCAACGGTCCGCCGGTCACCGGAGCGCGCAACATCACGCTGAACTCGACCAACGCCGATGCGCTGACGAACGAGACCGATGCGGGAGGCAAGGGCGGCAAGGTGACCGTCACCCCCTCCGTCGCGGTATCGATCGCGAACGAATCGTCTGTGGCCGCTCTCGGTGCCGGCCCGGTCGTGCAGACGACCGGAGCGATCTCCGTGACCGCCGCGTTCACGGGCGCTGTCGACACCACCGCCAAGGGCGACACCACGGTCGGCTCCACCGCCGGGATCGGCCTGTCGCTGGCCCTCGCCGTGGTGAACCACACCGTCGACGCGCACACCGACCGCAGCCTGAGCGCCGGCGGCGCGATCTCGTTCTCCGCGACCGGCAGCTCGCAGACCACGAGCGAGGCGGAGGCCTCCGCGAGCGGCGCCTCGGACGACGGCCAGGACACGAACAGCAAGGCCGACGACAACCTCGGCAATGCGAACAAGACGCAGAAGGACAACAACGCCGCAGGCAAGGACTCGGGCAAGACCTCGACTCCGAAGACCGGCACCGCCGACGGCCAGGACAACAGCGGCGGGTCGAGCTCCCCGTCCCTGTCGGTGGCCGCGGCCCTCGCGATCAACATCGTCACCACCGTCAGCACCGCGACCGTCGCCGACTTCCTGACGATCACGGCGGGCGGCGTGCTGACGCTCCTGAGCTCGGCCCACACCGACTCGTCCGCGCACGGCAAGGGCGACACCACGGCGAAGGCGGCCGTCGGCGTCGGCGCGGGCGTCGGCGTGAACTCCGTCGACGTCACCAACCGTGCCAGCACCGGCGACTCGACCGTGGTCGCCACGGGCCTCGACGCCGAGGCGCGGATGACCGACATCGCGGACCCGGACAACCACGACGTGCTGCGGCACTGGAACGGCACGTCGTGGGACATCATCGATCGCGGCAAGGACCTGCCCGGACCCTACGCGGGCCAGTACTTCCGGCTCACCGCCGACGATGGCTCGAACGGCAAGGGCGTCTACCAGTACTCCTCCGGCGGCAGCTGGGGCAGCGCGGTGCTCACCGGCGTCGTCCCGGAGCAGGACAAGCTCAGCGACTGCGCGCACGCCTCGAGCCCGGCCTTCTGCGTCCTGACCGTGCCGAACGCCGGCCACGCGCAGGGCAGCCTGTACCGCTGGGACGGCTCGGCATGGCAGTACGCCGGCGACCAATCGGGCGAGAAGCTGCCCACCGATGGCCCGAAGGACAAGGACTACTACCAGCTCACCGCCGATGACGGGCTCGGCCACAGCGCCGGCCTCTACCGGTTCGGGTCCGGCGCCCACGCCTGGACCTCGCAGGGCAGCACCTTCAGCCACGGCATCGACCTGCCGTCGTCGCCCACGACCGACCAGATCTTCCGTCTCGACGAGCACGAGTTCGAGGCTCAGGCCGAGTCCGGAGCGGGGGACTCGACGACGATCGGCGTCGCCGGATCCGTCGCGATCAACATCGTCAAGAACCGCACCGAGGCGGTCGTGCCCACCGGCGGTTCGATCACCCTCAGCACGGACGACCTGACTCTGAAGAGCCGGAGCACGGAGCGCGACGCGGCGAAGGCGACGAGCAAGGCGGAGACGGGCGACTCGGTGGGCGTGGGAGCCTCGGT
The DNA here is from genome assembly GCF_021341785.1 of Microbacterium sp. Au-Mic1. Classification (GTDB taxonomy): domain Bacteria; phylum Actinomycetota; class Actinomycetes; order Actinomycetales; family Microbacteriaceae; genus Microbacterium. The sequence goes on along the minus strand of NZ_JAJTTF010000010.1, from coordinate 154,186 downwards.
CGCGATGAACATCCTCGCGGGCCAGGATCCGGTCACTCTGCTGCCGTCCAACCGGGTGCGCTCCGAGGTCGCGAACGGCGCGACCATCTCGGGCGGCCGCAACATCGAGATCGAGGCGAAGGGGTGGCGGCAGATCTCCACCGAGGTCGAGGCGGGCACGAAGACCAGCGGCGACAACCCCGCGATCACTCCCGCCGTCGCGCTCGTCGTGAGCAACCACGAGACCGTGATCGCCCGCCTCGGCACCGGTTCGACCCTGACCGCCACCGGCACCGTCACGGTCAGCGCCGAGCACACGAACGAGATCGACACCTCGGGCAAGGCGGAGGCCGCGAGCAAGGACGTCGCCGTCGGCGCCATCGTCGCCCTCAACGTCGTCCTCGACTGGAACACCCTCGCGGCGATCGACCGCACGATCAGCGGCACGTCCGTCACGATCGAGGCGACCTCGGAGCTGGCCGATGCCGCCAACGCCACCGCGAGCGCGCGCGGCAGCAGCGATGGCGACAACGACTCGGACAAGAAGTCCGACCAGCAGATCAAGGACAACCCGAACACCGCGGGAACCACGGACGGGAAGACCACCCCGAAGTCGAACGACCAGACCACGTCGGCGAACAGCAGCTCGAGCGGCAAGACCGGCCAGAGCGGCGGCGGCACCGGCATCGCGGCCTCCATCGCCTGGAACTGGATCGAGGCGACCAACGAGGCGCGCATCGGCGGCGGCATCACGGTGACCGCCACGGGCGGCGCGGTGAAGGTCAGCGCGTCCGATCTGACCGGCAACACCGCGAAGGCCATCAGCACCGCGTTCGACCTCACCTCGGGCAGCACCGAGATCGGCGCCGCGGTCGGCTTCAACTACCTCAACCTCACCAACAAGGCGCACGTGCTGCAGGGCGCCACCGTGACCGGAGCCGGCGTCACCGTCGAGGCGATCACCCCCGCCGGCAAGCACGACGACTTCATCATCTGGGCGTTCGCCGCCGCCGGCGGCAAGTCCGGCACGAGCTTCGCCGCGTCGGCGGGCATCAACGTCCTCAACCTGTACACGGCGGCACGGATCGGCCAGGGCGCCACCGTCACCTCGACCGCAGGCATCGACGTCAACGCCGTCACGGACATGCGCCTGCTGAACCTCGCGCTCTCCGGTGCGCTGTCGACGAGCGGCAAGGGCATCGGCGGCGCGTTCGCCGTGAACATCCTGCCCGCCGTGTCGACCGTCGCCTCGGTGTGCTCGGGGACGGATCCGACGACGGATCCCGACTGCACCGGCTCCTCCGCCGTGACGACCCTGCAGGCCTCCGGCGCGATCGGGGTCACCGCGCACCAGACCTACGCGCCACTGGCACCGACGACCGGTAACAGCACGATCGACGAGCACCTTCCCGCGATCTCGTCCTTCGCCCTCGGCGGCGCGGTCGGCGGCGACGGACTCGCCGTGAGCGCGACCGTCGTGGTGGACGTGCTCCTGTTCGACACCGAGGCGTACATCGGCGACAGCGCGAAGGTCAACCAGACCACGACGGGCGACTCCGGCCAGTCCGTGACCGTCTCCGCCCAGGACGACACGAACATCGTGGACGTCTCCGGCGGGCTCGCCCTCAGCGGAGGATCCGCGTCGGTCGCCGGATCCATCATCGTCCTCGTCATGACGAAGGACGTGAAGGCGCGGATCGGCGCCGGCGCGAAGGTCGCCGCGGGCGGCGGGGTCGCGGTCACCGCGGTCTCGACCGAGAACCTCCTCGAGATCGTCGTCGGCGGCAGCGCCTCCGACTCGAGTGCGGCGGTCGCCGGCACCTTCGCCGTCATCGTGATCAACCCGGGCGACCACGCCACCTCGGCGACCATCGGCGACAACGCGGTCGTGCACGCCGGCGGCGACATCGCCGTGACGGCCTCCGACCACGCGGACAAGCTCAGCATCGCCTCCGGCAACGTCGCGATCTCCACGAGCAGCGCCGGTGTCGGCGCCTCGCTCGCCCTCCTGGTCCGCAACGGCGACGTGGTCGCGACGATCGGCGACCACGCGGACATCGAGGCCGACGGCGCCACCGGGCTCACGGTCTCCGCGACGCAGGTCGGCGACGTCCTCCTCGTCGCGGTCGCCGGCGCCGGTGGCAACAACGCGGGCGTCGCCGGATCCGTCTCGATCGACGTGCTCACCGACGTGACCACCGCCGGGATCGGCGCCAGCACCACGGTGAACTGCGTCGGCGTGGGCTGCACGAACTCGAGTGCGCACACCTCGCAATCGGTCGCCGTCACCGCGTCCGACACGACGACGATCCTCGCGCTCGCGGGTGCGGTGGCGGTCGGCGGGACGGCGGGCGTCGGGGTCGGGCTGGACGTCGAGGACCTGCACAAGACCACCTCGGCGACGATCGGCTCGTCGTCCACGGTGCACGCCAACGGCGACGTCGTCGTGACCTCGACCTCGAGCGAGGACATCAAGTCCATCTCCGCGGGTGTCTCCGCCGGAGGCACGGCCGCGGTCACCGTCAATGCGGCGGTCCCCGTGATCAGCGTGACGACGACGGCCGGAATCGGATCCAGCGCGAACGTCCGCGCCGGCGGCAACGTCATCGTCTCCGCCGACGAGGCCCTGAGCCTCTTCGTCATCGCGGGCAACATCAGCGTCGGCGGCACGGCCGCGATCGGCGCCGGCGTCGCCGTGCCCGTCGTCACGAAGACCACGAACGCCACGATCGGCTCCTCCGCGATCGTCACCGCGCTCGGCGGCGCCACCACGCACGGCACCGTGAACACCGGCGGCTACATCACCTCGGGCACGGACACGCGCTTCGACCCGCGCGGGTACCAGGGCGGCTACCCCGGCGGCCCGCTGCCGAACTCGCCGGCCCCCCAGGGCCTCATGTTCGACGGCACCACCATCAACCTCGGCTACACCCACAACTTCGTCGAAGGCCAGCAGGTCGTCTACGACGCGGGCGGCGGCAAGCCCATCACGGGGCTCTCCGACGGCGCGACGTACTTCGTCCACCTGGTGAACGGGTGCGGCACGTGCATCCAGATCCGCGGGCCGAACCCGGATTCCCCGATCATCACCGGCATGACCCTGCCCTCCGGGATGATGAGCGAATCGCAGCGCTTCATCCCGACCAACACCCCGGGCGCCGCGGGCGACGACGCGCCGCGCTTCAACCCCGGCGTCGACGTCGGCTCGAACTACATCGTCCTCCCGTACGACCCGAACGCCGCGAACGGCGACCCGGTCGTGTACAGCGCCGGCGGCGGCACCCCCATCGGCGGACTCGTGGACGGCGCGACCTACTACGTCGTCGACCACACCCCGAGCCACTTCCAGATCGCCCGCACCAAGTGCGAGGCCACGCTGAACGCCGACGACTGCGCGCACGACGGCATGGCCGTGCCGGGCGCGACCGTGCCGATCGCCTTCAGCTCCACCGGCGCCGGCCGCTCGCACAGCTTCGTCCGCTCCGGACAGCTCCCCGGCGCCGACGGTCGGCAGACTGGCCCGCAGACCATCACGACCGGCACCTCGTCCGGGTTCTCCGGCGTCGCGGTCACCGCGACCAACAGCGACTACATCGCCTCGCTCGGCGTCTCCGCGGGCGTGGCAGGGACGGTCGCCGTCAACCTCTCCGGATCCGTCTCCGTGCTGACCGTGCATACGACCGCATCGATCGGCGACCACGCCGAGATCAACTGCGCGACCGCGGCCTGCGCGGCCGACGATCCCGCCGCCGGATCCGGGCAGTCCGTGCGGGTCGCCGCCGGCAACAACTACCGCACGCTCGGCCTCGCCGCCTCCGTCGCGGTGAGCGGCACCGCAGCCGTCGGTCTCTCCGCGGCCGTGCGGGTCGTCGAGCTGCACGCCGACGCCTACATCGACCACGACGCGATCGTCAACGCCCGCCACGACATCGAGGTCGTCTCGCACACGAGCGACGCCGTCGTCTCCGTCATCCTCGCCGCCGCCGGCGCCACGGTCGGCGTCGCCGGCACCGTGGGCGTCACCGTCCTGAAGACCTTCACGAACGCGTACACCGGAGACGCGGTCACGCTGCGCTCGGACGGAAACATCGCGGTCCTCGCCTCCGACGACACGTCGCTGATCCTCGTCACCGCGTCCCTCGCCGTCGGCTGGGTCGGGGTCGGCGTGGGCGTCGACGTGGTCGTGGCCACGAAGAGCACCCAGGCGCACCTCGGCACGGACAACACGGTCGTCGTCAAGGGCACGGGCGCCGGGTACGGCTGCCCGAGCACCGGCGAGGCCTGCATCGATGACGGCACGATCGCGAACGACTCGTTCGGGTCGCAGACGGTGCACGGACTCGCCGTGCAGGCCGGATCCACCGAGAAGCTCTTCGGCATCGTCGCGGGACTGGCGGCCGGATTCGTCGGCGTCAGCGGCAACGTCGGGGTGAGCATCCTCACGGTCGCCACGGGCGCCTGGATCGACGACGGCACGACCGTGAACAAGGGATCCGGCACGATCCTCGGCGGCGTCGCGGCGAACCAGTCGGTGACGGTCAACGCGACCGACCGGCTCGACTCGCTCACCTTCGCGGGCGGAGTGGCCGGCGGGTTCGTGGGCGCCGCGGGCGGCATCGACATCGGTGTCGCGAACGTCAGCGTGACCAGCTACATCGGCACCGCAGACGTCTGGGCCAACGGCGCGGTGGCCGTGAACGCGCTCGCCATCAAGCACGTCGCCAGCTATGCGGTGAGCGTCGGCGGCGGCTTCGTCGGCCTCGCCGGCGCGGTGTCGGTCTGGTCTATCGGCACGACCCCCACGGACCAGTACAACTCCGACGCCAGCGGGCCGCAGCGCGGCGCGTACTCCGCGGCGAACAGCTACACGACCGGCGACGTGGTCACCGCCTCCGGGCACACCTACGTCGCCCGCAAGAACAGCGACCCCACGAACGCGCACAACACCGGCGACAGCGCCTACTGGGAGCTGTCCGACCCGAAGAGCGCCGCCACGGGCGACAGCGGGGCGATGTCCGCGCAGGATCAGGCCGATGGCACGGCCTCCGGCTCGGGGGACGGATGGGGCAGCGCGCTCAGCGGCACGGCCGCGCAGAAGGTCGCGCTCTACCAGGCGGGCCACGCGTACAAGAACGGCGTGATCGTCACCGACGGGTCCGGCCACTACTACCAGGCGAACATCGCCTTCACCTCCGGCGCGTCGATCGCCGCCGACGGCGCGAAGTGGACCCCGATCAACGCCCCCTACGCGAGCTACGTCTACTCGGGCGGCGACCGCGCCAACCAGGGCCTCGTCGCGGCATCGCCGGGCGGATCCGTCACGGCCGACACGTTCCACCCGACCGTCGGGCACCCGGCGCCTCCCGCCGGCACCTCCGCCACGATCTACGGCACCGTCCACTCCCTGCAGTCCGACGTGCAGATCACGGCCGATGACCGCCTCGACGTCGTCGTGCTCGCGGGTGCCGCCAGCGTGGGACTCGGCGCCCTCGGCGCCGGCATCTCGGTGCTCACGATCGGCCTGCACACCGACGCCGGCGTCGCGAACACCGCGAGCCTCTCCGCCGCAGGCACCGTGGGCGTGCACGCGAACCTCACCGAGAACGTCACCGATATCGCCGTCACCGGATCTGTCGCCGGCATCTCGGTGACGGGCCAGATCGTCGTGCTGAACGACACCAGCGCGCAGGCCGCGCACATCGACGGCGGCGCGAGCATCCCGCAGGCCGGCACGACCATCGACGTCACGACCCTCGCGACCCGCACCATCACCGCCTACGCGGTGGGCATCACGCTCGCCGCCGGCGCGGTGGGCGTCGCGGTCGTGGTGCTGAACCTCTCGGGCGACACCACGGCGACGATCGGGAACGTCGGGATCGGATCCGGTGGCGCCATCGGCGGCATCACCGTCACCGCCACGGATCACGTGACCCCGAAGATCCTCGCGGTCTCCGCGCAGGGCGGCATCCTCGCCGGCATCAGCGGCATCGTCGCGATCCTCAACTACACGGGCACCACCCGGGCCGCCGCCGCGGCGCACGGATCCGTCACGATCGGCGGCGCCGGCGTCACGGTGAGCGCCATGGGAACGCGCACCGACATGACGCCGGTCGCGGTGAACATCTCGACCGGCGCCGCCGCGGTGGGCTTCACTCTGCTCATCGCGTCGAGCGGTCGCCACACCGAGTCCGAACTGGGTGGCGACGTCACCACCAGCGGCGGTGTGGACGTCGAGACGAACGCGAGCAACGTCGTGAGCGCCACGACGCCGGGCGTCGCGATCGGCGCCGCGGCGATCACCGCCATGATCCCGATCGCCACGATCTCGGGGCACACCACGGCGAAGCTCACCGGCCGGGTGGGCGGATCCGCGAGCGTCACGGTTCACGCGAGCGGCGAGAACCACGCGAACGCGGAGGTCGACATCCTCGGCATCGCCGGTCTGTCGCTCAACGTCGGCGTCGCGAAGGCGACCATCGCGGACGGTGCCGACATCGCGGCCACCGTGAGCTCGGACGCCTCGATCACCTCCGGTGGCACGGTCAACGTGACCGCCGACATCCACGGACCGAACGCGCGCAATGAGGCGATCGCGATCGGCAGGAACCTGAGCGCCGGATTCGTGGGCGCGGGCGCCGTGTTCGCGGCCCAGGCCCTCATGGGCGGCGCCGTGCACGCAGAGCTCTCCGGCAGCGTGACGAGCTCCGCGAGCGTCGCGGTCAGCGCGATCGGCGCCAACCGCGCCGAGGCGCAGCTGCTCGTGGTGAGCGTCGGCGGCCTCGCGGGCATCTCTGTGAGCCTCGCCGACGCCGAGATCCGCGCGGCCGCGAAGGTCGAGGCCGTCGCCGTCTACGCCGGTGCGTCCCGCACGATCACGAGCGCGGGCCCCGTGACGTTCGACGCCGAGTCCCACAACACGGCCTACACCAAGACGCAGATGGGCTCGGGAGGCGGTCTCGTCGGTATCAGCGTCAGCGTGCCGACCGCGGACATCGCCGCCGCGACCACCGCCTCGGTCGACGTCGGCGTCGATGCGGCCTCGCTCTCGGTCACCGCGAACGGCACCAACAACGCGTCCTCGGTCACCGACATGCTGAGCATCGGCGGACTCGGGGCCGGCGGCGCCAACGACGCGCACGCGACGATCCAGTCCTCGGCCCTCGTCACCGCAGCCGTCGGCGCGCACAGCACGGTCACGCTGTCGGGGGCGGCCACGATCAGCGCCGTCAAGAAGAACACCGTCGTCTCCACCACGAGCAGCGTCAACGCCTCGCTGGTGATCAGCGTCGGGATCATCGGATCCACCGCGGCCGACCACGGCGGCAGCAGCGCGGCCTTCGGCGGCGAGCTCGTCACCGGCAGCCAGCTCACCGTCAAGACCGACGCCACGGATGCGACCACGACCACCCTCGACATCGTCTCCGTCTCGCTCGCCGTCGGCGTCTCGGCCGTCTCCGCGACCGGCGCCATCGACGGCACCGACGCGGCGGCGCTGGGCGGATCGGCGAACATCCACAGCCCCGGCACGGCCATCACGGTGCACGCCGGTCGCGGGGCGATCGCGCTCACCAACGTCACCGGCGGCGCGGGCGGCATCCTCGGATCCGGCACCGACATGAAGGCGGTCGCCACCGTCGGCGGCACGGTCTCGGCCTTCGTCGACGACGGCGCGACCGTCGGCACCGTGTCGGGCAGGCCCGGATCCCTCGCGGTCACCGCCGACGACGCGGCCGTCGCAGGCGCCGGCGCCAAGGCGGGAGCCGGCTCGATCGGTCTCACGATCGGCGCGGCGGTCGGCTCGGCCACCGCGAACCCCACCGTCAAGGCCTACCTGGGCACCGGCGTGCACGTGGTGCTCGGCACGGGAGCGACCAACGGCGTCACCGTGACCGCGATCTCGCATCGCGCGCAGGCCGTCGGCACCGCCAAGGTGGTCGGCGGCGGCATCGCCAACGTGGGTCTGCCGGGCGCGGACGCCACCACGTCCCCGACGGTGGATGCGCACTTCGGCGCGAACACCACGATCGTCGCCGGCGGCACCGTGACCCTCGACGCGCAGTCGCTGGCAGACCCGCAGGGGGCCCTGCTCACCGACGACATCGTGGGCCTCAACGTCGACGGCGGTGCCGTGCCCGACGACACGGTGCTGTTCCCGCAGCACGGCCTGTCCACCGGCGACCAGGTGCAGTACAGCTCCTCGAGCCCGATCGGGGGCCTGCGCAACGGGCACGTGTACTCGGTCGTCGTGCCGGTCGTGAACGGCGATCCCGACCCCGATCACCTGGGCTTCGGCGTCACCTGGACCGCGGCGTCGATCGACGCGCTGAGCCTGGTGCCGGGAACGTCGGGCGTCGACACGTCCCGCGGGCTGCTGCGCTTCAGCGGGCCGCACCACTTCGAGAACGGCGACGCCCTCATCTACCGCTACGACCCGGCGCACGCCTCGTCGATCGGCCTGACCGACGGCGGCGTCTACTACGTGCGCGTGATCGACGTCTACACGATCGCGCTCTACACCTCCCAGGCGGATGCGCTGCGGGCCGCCAGCGTGTTCCAGACGGGCGACGTGAGCGGCAACCTCATCGGCGGCACGCCGTTCACGGCCGGCCAGCAGGTGACCTATCGCTCGGCCCCGGCGAGCACGTTCACGCACGGGGCGGGCATCCCGGCCATCAACGGCCACCCCGCGTGCGCGTACTGCAACCACGCCGTCGATGTGACGGTCGACGGCAGCGGGCACGTCACCGGCGACAGCGGATCGGCCTACAACGTCTATCTGCCCACGGTGAACGTGGATCCGATCACGCATGCCGTCACCCTCTCCGACCACAACCTGCACGACGGCCAGGCCGTGATCTACCGGATCAGCGACGCCTCGCACAAGATCCCCGAACTCACGGTCGGCGCCACCTACTACGTGATCCGCCAGAGCGCGTACGCGATCCGGCTCGCCGCGACCTACTGCGACGCGGTCGGCCACGCCGGCGACGCCGCCTGCCCGGCCGCCTCCGTCGTCACCCCGATCCACATCTCCGCCCCGCCCGAGTCGCGGGACGCGCAGGCGTTCGCCCCCGCGGGAATCGGCCTCACCGACGGCAGCACCTACACGGTCGGCAGCCGCAACGGGTCCGGTCAGATCACCCTCACCGGGCAGTCGCTCAGCACGCCGCACGTGTTCGGCGACCAGACGCTGTTCCTGGCCGGGACCGCGCTAAGTGCGGGCACCGGAACGCAGCAGCTCGTGCTGCGGCTCACCGGTTCGCTCACCGGATCCCAGAAGCTGCTCACCGCCGACGGGTCGTCGCTGCGCGCGGCCTCGCCTCCTCCGGGCACCGGGGTCACCAACGCCTCGGCTAACGGCGGCGGCGGGGGCCTGGGTTCCTTCACCTCGCAGACCGCGCAGACCACCGTCAACCCGACCGTGCGCGCCTACGACGCGGCCGCGTCGATCACCGCGGGCGGCAACGTGGGCATCAGCGCCACGACGCACACGAACGCGACGGCGAACACGAGCAACGGATCGGGCGGACTCATCTCCGGCGCCGGCGTCTCCTCGCACGTCGACGGCACCGGCAACACCTCGGCCTTCATCGGCACCGGCCCCGACGGCATCACCGGGAACGCCGCGGGGACGCAGGTGAACGCGAGCGGAGTGGGCATCACCGCCGGCGGCATGGTGCGGGTGTTCTCCACCGCCACCTTCGTGGCGAACGCCGATGGCGACACGGAGAGCGGGGGACTGGCCGGCGGATCCATCTCGCACGCCGAGGTGCACCTCACCGACAACACCGCGTCCGTGATCGGCGCCGGGGCGCACGTCGTCGGCGGATCCGTGAACGTGCTGGCCACCACCACCGGGTCGAACATCACGAGCCACTCGAAGTCGATCTTCATCGCGTTCGCCGGGTTCGCCACCGCGAAGGCCGTCTCCGAGCTGAAGAGCCGCGACACCGCGCTCATCGACGGCCAGACCGGCACGCCCACCTGGGTCGAGGGCGACGGCGGCGTGGATCTGCGTGCCTTCCACAGCGGGAACGCGCGCTCGCACGACGACGACCCCGAATGCTGGTGCATCGGCCCGTCGTACAGCGACGGCTACGACAACCTCGAGTTCTCCGAGACGGCGGCGGCCCACGCAGGGGTCACGGTCGAGGCGGGTACGCGGATCCAGTACGGCGTGAACATGAACGATCAGAGCCTCGACCCGGCCGACCCATCGCCGTGGCACCTGGCGCACCCCGCCGGCCAGACGCACCTCGCGCTGTACGTGCAGGCGGAGACGAGACCAGGCGATCCGGTCGACAACACCGGCACCCGACATGTCGACTGGAACGCCGACGTCATCATCCATGAGGGCCCGAGCCCGCTGCTGGTCATCGGCCCGGACGGCCACGTGGTGACCGCCGTGAACATCACGGTCAACGGGGTGAGCAACCCCGCGCCGGGAACGGACTTCAGCGGCGCGCCCGTGATCGAGGTGAACGACCTCGTCGACCACGACACCGGCGACGTGCTGATGAGCTCGGGCGGCGGCACCATCCAGAACACCCTCAACGGCGGCGCGAACGTGTCGAGCCACTACTGGGGCACGTTCTACTACCGCGACAACTGGGGAGCGGTGACGATCCTCAACCACTCCACCCAGCGGCTCGTGATCGACGACATCACCGTGCTGAACGTCGGCACGCCGACGGTGACGCTCGCCGCTCCCACCGTCACCGCGATGTTCGCGATCGTGCGCCACGTCGACCCGACGCTCGTGACGATCACGAACGACGCCCCGACGTCTTCGCCCGATCTGCTCATCAACGGCACGATCCTCAATCCGATCGGCGAGACGGACGTGTCCAGTACCGGATCGATCTCCTCGTCGACGGTGCGCGGCGGATCCAGCTCCGCGTTCAGCGGCCCGCACACCGATCTGATCCGGACGAACATCTTGCACCTCGCCGCCGGCACCTCGATCGCCGCCACCGGTACGTACCTCAACATCGACCTCGTGCAGTGGGCGGGGCACGACGAGGACCTCACGGCGAACTCCGGCACGAGCCAGTACCTCGACCTGCAGACGCTGCTGCGCGACCCCGCGATCGCGAACCCGCAGACGCCCGCGTACGTCATCCCGATCGATCACCTCGTGGCAGGGGACAGCATCTTCGTCCGCCTGCAGGCCACCCAGTACCAGACCTCGGTCGGCACCGTGCCCGGAATCCAGGTGACCGCGACGCCCGGACCGAGCGGTCAGTACGTGAGCTTCTACCACCCCGACAGCGCGCACTGCTACTACTCGGACGGCTGCACGAGCCCGCACCCGACGCTCGAGCCGGGAGCCTTCGCCACCGGCGGCAGCGCGACCGCGAGCACCTACGACTTCAGCCTGCTCGACGCCGGATCCCACGGCGACAACGGCCAGATCGACGTCTTCGCCGCGAACGACTCGCCCTCGGCGACCCGGATCAACATCATCGGCCTCGTGCTCATCCAGCAGCCCGCCTCGGGAGTGACCGCGGCCACCTACGGCACGGTCAACGCCGACACGAACGGCTTCATCACGCTCACCGAGCAGTACGGCGACCTGCGTGCGGGCCTCATCCGGTCCACCGACGACGACGTCACGCTGACCGCGCCGGGATCCATCTACGACGCGCCGCAGCCGTCGCCGAACCCTCCGGCGTCCGGGCACACGCCGGCCGCGACGACGCCGCAGGTCGTGGGCGTGAACGTCACTCTGACCGCCCAGAACGGCACGATCGGCCTCGACAGCAACTTCCTCGAGATCCAGTCCTCCGTCGACAGGTTCGGCGTCCTCAACGCGCAGGCCCCGGGCGTGATCCGGGTCTCGCAGACCACGGGCGACCTGCACGTCGACACCGTCACCACCTGCTACGGCTCGAGCGCCACCACGTGCGCGAACATCTCGCTGACGAACTTCCAGGGCTCGATCACCGACGGCCACAACCTCGGAACCGGCGGTACCAGCGCGAACGTGATCGGCGACACGATCGACCTGCTCGCCCGGTACGGCAGCATCGGCGCCGCGAACGGCACGAACGACCTCAAGCTGGACTCCGCCAGAGGAAGCGGCTGCACGAGCCACGACACGCTGCTGTACCAGGGCGCGAACTATCAGAACGCCACCGATGCGCAGCGCGTCGTCACCGCCACCTGCGACGTCGCAGCCCAGGCCGACGGCAGCATCTTCCTCACCGAGGTCGCCGGCCCCATGAACGTGCTGCTCGCCCACGCGGGGGAGAACGCGGGGCACGTCGCGGGCCTGAACAGCGTGCGCCTCACCACGACCGAGACCGGCGTCGAGGGCAACGACATCCTGCTGCTGCACTCCGGGTCGACCCTCGTCGTCGAGAACGCGCCGCAGACCGTGCTGCAGGGCCTCATCGAAACCGACGGCGGCAACATCGTGCTCCGCTCGGCCGACGACATCGTCACGGATCCGAGCAGCATGATCCTCGCCTTCGCGAGCACGGTCGCCGGCGTCGTGAGCGACCCGAACCAGCAGGGCAACGCCACCGGCAACATCGAGATCTACGGCGACTGCCACAACGCCGCCTCGGGCGCGTGCTCGATGCCGGCGCTCGACACGACCGCGCCCGACCCGACGATCGGCGATGGCACGGTGATCGTGCTGCGCAGCGGCCAGGCGGCGGCGGGCGGCCTGCCGGGCGAGATCGCGAACGGCACCGGCGGCCTGACCCGGGTGTTCGGCAACTCCGAGGCCGACACGTTCATCTTCGACCGCACGATCCTGGTCGGCCAGACCCGGGCCTACGGCGACAGCACACCCACGCAGTCCGGCCTGTACGCCCCGCTCTGCAACGGCCCCCCGGACATGTGCGTCGACACGTTCGTCGTCAACCGGCTGCAGTCCATGGTCGCCCTCGGCCAGCAGGTGAGCCGCGGTGCGACCCTGACCCTCGACGGCCAGAACGGCAGCAACGTCTACTCGATCTTCACGAGCGGCAGCCAGTTCACCAGCAACAACTACGAGCTCAACGTGCTCGGCTCGCACGCCCCCTCCGACGGCACCGACACGCTCAACATCTACGGCTACGACACGTACACGGCCGGATCCCCGGACTCGACAGGCATCGATCCGTCCACCCAGCACGAGTACGCCACCAACGACATCTTCCTGTTGCGCGGCACCCCGGCAGGCATCCTCGGAGAGACCGCGGCACGGCCGGCGCTCTACCAGGGCACGGGTGCCCACCCGGTCTCCGCAGACCCGTACTCGGCCGGATCCGGTTTCGTCGCCCTGCTGCACTCGACCCTCGCGGCCACGCAGGCGAACCTCGGCGGCACCACGACCACCGGCACCACGGGCGTCTACGGCGTCGAGCGGATCAACTACGACTCCGCGATCAACGGGGGCCTGCACGTCTACGCGCTCGGCGGGAACGACTACTTCGCCGTCGACGACAACGCCGCCGCCACCTACCTCGACGGCGGATCGGGCGACAACCAGTTCCAGATCGGCCAGATGTACGGCGAGCGCCGCAGCGCCGGCGCGGTCGCCTCGCCCCCGCCGTCCTACGGAGCCTCGGGCAACCTCGCCGCCGAGAACGTCTTCGACGTCGCGACCGTCGCCACCACGCGCGGCTGGCTCTCCCGCGGCACGAGCGCGCCGCTCGTCGCTCAGGGCGGCACCGGCAACAACACGTTCACCGTCTACTCGAACCACGCGGTGCTGCACCTCGAGGGCGACGGTGGCAACAACCTCTTCATCGTCCGCGGTTTCGCGCTCGCGCAGACCGATGCGGCGGGCAACATCATCCTGCCCGGCGGCTGCACGACGATCGAGGCCCCCGCGTGCATCCCGATCCCGATCACGACCAACGGGTACTCCACCGCCGCGCAGACCGATGTGCGCACCGGCGCCGGCAACAACCAGGTCGAGTACAACATGAACGCCCCGGTGTCCGTCGACGGCGGCACGGGCTTCAACAAGCTGATCATCCTGGGCACCGAGTTCGCCGACCACATCGTGGTGACCGACCACGGGATCTTCGGGGCCGGGGTCTCGGTGACCTTCAAGAACATCCAGGTGATCGAGGTCGACGCCCTGGAGGGCGACGACGTGATCGATGTGCTCTCCACGCCTCCGGGCGTCGCGGTGCGGGTGATCGGCGGACTCGGCAGCAACCAGATCAACGTCGCGGGCGACGTCAGCGGCAACGTGTACTCGCGCGACATCAACGGCACGAGCGGCACGATCAACCTCGCCGTGATCACGCAGGACCAGCTATACCAGGATGTCGTGATCCCCGGCGTCGCACTCAGCGTCGCACAGGGCTCGCAGGGCGCCGTGATCATCACGGAGCACGCGGGCGGCACGGTCGTCAAGGAGACGCAGAACGGCCAGGCCATCAGACCGCCCATCGGCACGATCGACTCGTACAGCGTGCGGCTCGCGCAGGCGCCGACCTCGACGGTCTACATCGCGGTCACCGCGGAGCCCGACATCCGCCTCAACCGCGAGGGCACCCCGCAGGGCGACTCGATCCTGCTCGCCACGACCCCGCTCGGATCCGTCCCGAACCCCGGCACGACCACCGCCGACAGCGACTTCTACCGGCACGTGCTCATGGACGCGCTCACGACCGACCTGCCGCAGCGGGCGCTGGTGCTGGTCTTCACACCCGGCAACTGGCAGATCCCGCAGCTCGTCTGGGCGGGCGCGATGAACGACGCCCTCGACGATGGCCTGCGCACCTACGAGATCAGCCACAGCGTGCTCAGTGCGGATCCGTTCTACGCGAACGCGGCCGTGCGCAACGTCGAGGTCACGAAGATCGATCCGGGTACCCCGGCGATCCTCGTCACCAACCTCGGCAACACCAACCCGACCGGGATCTCGATCGCCTCGCGCTTCACCGACGGCGTCGGCAACGGCGGCACGACGTTCACCTCGGCCACCGCGAACTTCACCCTCAGCGACGTCGGGCAGCCGATCGCCTCGATCGACGGCAGCGCCGCGATCCCGGCGAACACCGTGATCCTCTCCGTCGTCGACGCGCACACGGTCGTCCTGTCCGCCGCGGTCGCGAACGCGAGCGGCATCCACTTCGCCCTGCCGAGCCGGCTCGCCGCCGTCCAGCAGTACCGCGACGGGGCGACCACGAACGGGTCGAACATCCTGTACTCGGCGAGCGCGGGCTTCAACGGAGGCGACGTCGGCCGCGGCATCGTCGAGGCCGACACCGGCAGCGCGATCCCCGCGGGCGCCACGATCGTCGCGGTCGCCGCGGACGGCACCTGGGCGCAGCTCTCGGTCGCCGCTGTCGCCACCGTCACCGGCCTGGTCTTCGCCATTCCGGACCGCAACGCGAGCAACCTGGTCCTCGGTGGCAGCGGCACCGCGACCTACGCGATCTCCGGATACGCCTCCGTCGTGCTCGCCGCCCAGCCGAGCGCTCCGGTGACCGTCACGATCACGGCCGCGAACGATGCCCGCGTCTCGCTGTCCAGCACCGATCCGCGGTTCCACGTGGTGACCGCGGCGTTCGGCACGACCGCAGGCGTGTACACGATCACCTTCTCGACGGGGGACTGGTCCACGCCGGTCATCGTGCGCGAGGACGCCACCGCGCACTACAGCATCGCGGATCCGCACAACTCCTACCTCACGGCGACTGTCACCAGCAGCGGGCCCGAGTACGCGGGCGTCGACAACAGCCTGACCCCGTGGGACGTGCTGGTCATGAACGACCTGACCCCGGCCGGCATCGTGCAGGCGCCCGCGGGGATGGTCGTCACCAAGTGCGGTGACGCGCTGTGCACCGTGCCAGGGCCCGGGTCGAGCATCAGCATCCGTCTCGCCGCGCCGCCCAGCACCGATGTCACGGTCGCTCTCGTGACCGACGGCCAGACCGACATCGTCGCCGATGGCGTGCGGGTCACGAACGGTGGGATCGGCGCCCAGAAGACCGTCACGTTCTTCAGCGGCAACGTCACGATCGCCGGCCTCGTCGTGACGCTCGCCGCCACCGAGCTCGGCAGCTTCCTCGCCGACGGATTCGCGCAGGGCCAGCAGATCCGGCTCTCCGGCGCCGGGGCGCCGCTGACCGCGACGATCACCGCGGTCACCGCGACCACGATGACGTTGAGCGCCACGCCGGCGGCAGGGCCGCACACCGTCACGATCGGCCGGGTGGTGAACGCCGGGCTGTTCACCGGATCCGTGGTCTACGGCTCCGCGGCCGGCACGCTCCGTCGCGCCGACGGCTCGAGCTGGCTCGACGACGGCTTCCTCGAGGGCCAGATCTTCAAGATCGGCGCCTCCGCGACGATGCTGAAGATCCAGGCGCTGACCGGCAGCACGTCCACCAGGGTCGACATCCTGACCGTGACCGACAAGGCCGCGCTCGCCGCGGTGCTGGGCGCCTCCGGCACGATGACGCTCACCCTCACCCAGTGGGCGGCGCAGGTGACGTTCACCCCGTCGAACTGGTACCAGACGGTCGCGATGGGCGTCGTCGCCGACCCGAAGTACAACGTCCCGCCGGGCAACGCGTCGCTGCTCAGCTTCCCGAAGACGCCGCACCTGCTCTCCGCGATCCGCGGCCCGCTGTCGGTCGAGGGCGGTCCCACCGCAGGCAACCACGCCGCGCTGCAGCTGCCCGTGATGCTGCCGCAGGAGGGCAACGCGCTTCCGTTCGGCATCGGGATCCAGCCGCCCGAGGCGCAGCAGGTCAACGTCCTGAACATCTTCGACGACGGCGCGCAGCAGAACCAGACGGGCGTGCTCAGCTCGACGACCCTCACCGGCTTCGGCATGGGCCCGGGGCTCGACTTCACGCACCACAAGGGCTACGCGCCCGGCAACCCGGCCAAGCCGACGTTCGGCGAGCCGCCGGTGTTCCCGAGCGGCATCAGCTTCGGTTCGGTCACGGTCGACCCCGTCACCGGGCAGATCCAGACGAACGCGAGCCTGTCCACGATCCAGTCGCTGAACATCCTCGAGGGTCAGGGCAACGACACCCTCACCGTGACCGGCACGCTCGTCGGCGGCCCGTACACCAACCCCGACGGCACTCCCGGCACGACCTTCGCGCACGGCGGCCTCACGGCCCTGCACGGCGGCGGCGCAGCAGCGCTCAGCATCACCGGGACCTTCGACATCACGGCGACCACGATCACCCGCGACGACGGCACCGCCTGGGCGGCGGACCAGTTCGCGGTCGGCCAGGAGCTGATGTGGAACGGCGTGCCGATCGGCGTCATCACGGCGATCAACGGCGCCGCCATCACCTTCGTCGGCCACGGCCCGGCGACCGGGACGGACGTGCACGGCACGGTGGCGGTCTTCGACCCCGTCGTCCGCGTCACCACGAACGTCCACTTCGTCGGCAACACCCTGATCCGCACCGACATGCGGAGCTGGGTCGAGGCGGGCTTCTCGATCGGGCAGCTCGTCACGGTGAACGGCGTCGTGGTCGGAGCGGTCGCCGGCTTCACCGGACCGACCCAGGACATCCTCGTGCTCACCGCGGTGGCCGTCCCGCCCTGCGCGAGCGGCAGCACCTGCGTGGTCACGGTCGCCCAGGGCGCGGCGAGCGACAACGCGGTCCGCTACGGCGGCAACGTCTTCACGGTCACCGGCGGCGCGGGCCCCGGCCCGGGCGCGACCCCGCCGAGCGTCACCGGCACGTTCACGACAGGGCTGTCCGGATCCTCGCCGACGCTCACCCGCGGCAGCGGATCCTGGATCGCCGACGGCTTCATGTACGGCATGGTGCTGCAGGTCGGCGGGCTCCCGGCCTGGACCATCATCGGCGTCACCGCCACGGTCCTCACGCTCAGCGGCCCCGCGTTCACGAACGCGACCGTCAGCGTCGCCGTGGTGGGCTACGCGCCTTCGCCGCTCGTCGTCTACGGTGCGACCTCGCAGGACGGCATCTGGTACTCCGGCGACCCGCACACGCAGACCAGCCGGGTGTTCGGATCCAAGCCGTTCCCGAACCAGGTCGGCGTCGGGACGCCGCAGTTCGTCTTCCCGGTCGCGAACCCGTTCCGCCACGCGGGCAACAACGTGATCGACGCGAGCGCGCTGTTCGCGGGCGTGCCCAACGGCCAGGTGCCCTCGGTCGGGCTCACCATCTACGGCGGATCCGGCGACGACACGATCTACGGCAGCCAGGCGGGCGACTTCATCGCCGGCGGGTCCGGGAACAACACGATCTACGGCGGCCGCGGTGACAACATCATCCTGGGCGCGAACGGCGTCAACACCAACGTGATCACCCGCGCCGTCTCGTTCCCCACCGTGAACAACAGCGTCTACGAGAACGCCGATCCGCTCGTCGCGGGGGACAACCTGATCTACGGCGACGTGCCCGGCGCGACCGCGACCGACCGCTACGGCGACTACGACAACATCATCTTCGGCGCGATGGGCGTCGTCGTGCAGGACACCCAGGAGGCGACGGTCGGCGTGATCACGGCCGGACCGCTGGGCGGCACCCGCACGGTCATCGGCGCGCTCACCTCGCACGCGCCGTCCGGCACCGCCCTCAACGGCGTCGCGACCGTGAGCTGCGCGGCCGCGTGCTTCCGCCTCACCGACGTGGGTCTGGCGATCGCCGACACCGCGGGCACGCTGCTGTCCGCCGGCACGATCATCACGGCGGTGAGCGCCGACCTGAAGACCGCGACGCTCTCGCGCAACGCGATCGGCAGCGTCTCGGTCGGGAGCGCCTCCTTCACCGTCGGCCCGCCGCAGGGCTACTGCCGGCCGACCGGTGCGAGCGCGCTCAACGTCTACTGCCCGGCGAGCGGCACCACGCCGTGGGGCGACGCCAGGGTGGAGAAGATCCAGACCACGCACGACATCCTCGCCGCATACTCCGATGCGACGCAGAACCACGGCGACAACCGGATCTACGCGTCCGGCGGCGACAACGTGATCGTCGGCGGCGACGGCGCGAACGACATCCAGGGCGGCCCGGGACGCAACCTCATCATCGGTGGCAGCGTCGCGCTGAACCGCGCCGCGCACCTGTTCGACTACCGCAACCCGCGCTTCCAGGACCTCGCCGGGACCCAGATCTACAGCACCACGCCCGGCTCGCTCACGCAGAGCCTCACCGACGGGCTCGCGCAGAACGACCCGACCGGACACGCGTGGTGGGGCGACTTCCTCTCCGGCACCGGCGGGATCCTGCTCTCCGTCCCGCTCGGCGACACGAACCGGCCCACGCAGCTGCAGGACTCCGCGAACAAGGGCGCCGACTACATCGCGGGCGGATCCGGATCCGCGATGATCTTCGGCGAGTCGAACGACAACATCATCCAGGCGCACGGCTCGATCGACATCACGGCGCCCGACTCGCCCACCGGCTACCCGACGGCATCGAACGGCTCGCCGTCGATCGGCAGCGTCTTCGGCGGGGCGGCCACGTGCGCCTTCCGCGGATCCTTCCTCGGCAACCGCGTCGGCGCCTGCCGTGATGCGAACAACGCGCTGCTGATCAACCCGTCCGTCGACGACGACGCGTCGCTGCAGTACCGGCTGAACGGAAGCCTCGTGTTCGGCGCTCACACGATCGCTCGCACCGACGGCCTGTGGTGGGCCGACGCGGGCATCGCGGTCGGGCAGACGCTCATCGTGAACGGCGCGATGGTCGGCGTGGTGACGGCCGTCAACCAGGGCACCCTGACCGTCACCGGCGCTCCGGCGCCCGCCTCGTGCGTGTCGCTGCCGTGCACGGTCACCGCGACGGTCGCGGCGACCGACGGACAGAGCTACGTCGAGGGCGGCCGCGGTGACAACACGATCTTCGCGAACCGCGGGCAGAACGACATCATCGGCGGCAACAGCAACCTGTTCAGCCTCACGCTGCCCAGCGAGCGCGCGAGCGGATCCAACCTGATCTTCGGCGGATCCGGCCTCGACGCCGGCCGTGAGGACTGCGGCGACGGAGCGCTAGACGCCACGAACCACTGCATCACGAACCCGAACGGGCACGCCCACGACGCCAACGTCATCCTCGCCAACAACGGCCAGATCATCCGGCTCGTCGGGGTCAACCACACGTACGGTCCCGCCGGGGCTGCAGCCGCCGGCGTCGCGATGTCGGTCGGCTACCTGAACTTCAACTACGACGTGAACGGGTACCTGACCGCGACCGAGCGCATCATCGCCCGGGCCGTGAACCTGCTCGACGCCACCCCCGGCGGCCCGGACCTCGCGAACCAGCCCGGCCCGCAGGTCACCGGAACCAAGGCGAGCAACGGCTGGGGCGACATCGGCGGCACCCCGATCACCGTCGACGGCGTGAGCCTCATGCGCGGCAGCGAGATCCACGCCGAGTCCGGCGACGCGTTCATCTACGGCGGACCCGCGAACGACGTGATCTACGGCGGCGGCCAGAACGACACGATCATCCTCGGCTACGCGGACAACTGGGTCTCCGCCGGTCGCGGCGACAGCTGCATCATCGGCGGCGGCGGACGCTGCTTCACGAGCCGCAACAGCTCGAGCTACGGCGAGCCGCTCTACGGGATCGCGCCGATCCCCGCCGCGAACCTCTCCGAGCTCATCACGACGCCCGGAAACGTGCAGCAGGCCGTGATCAACGTCGCCGGCGCCCTCACCTACACCGCGGTGCTGTGGCCGTACAACTGGGATCCGGCCGCGAACGGCAGCCCGAGCTTCTCCACGGGGTGCAAGCAGAACGCGATCTGCGACCACTACCAGCCGCGCTTCGGGCACAACATCATCTACGGCGGCTGGGGCAACGGGGTCATCCACGCCGGCCCCGGACAGTCCGCGGTCTCGGGCGCCGATGCGCCGGAGCTCGGCTACGCCGACAACTTCGACATGTCGGGCACCGCGATCAACCACACGCCGTACGAGACCGACTGGTACCACCCGTTCAACCCGGGCAACCCGGCCGGCTGGCACCCGCTCGGCGATGACGGCAACGGCAACGCGGCCCGCGCGGGCATGTCGGGCAAGTCGAGCTACTTCGATCCGACCGATCCGCGCCGCGAGGTCTGGCTGAACTCGGTGGTCTCGAACAACTTCGTCCTCGGCGCGCCGAACCCGCTGCTCTGCAAGACGATGGCGTTGAGCCCGACCTGCCTGCCGTTCTTCCTGACCTTCGATCCGACCGATGCGGGCCTGCCGCTCGACCTCACCTGGTACCCCGGCACCGGCGAACCGCAGATGCCGACCACGGGCGACAAGGCGATCTTCGGCGACCTCGGCAACGACTACATCGTCTCCGGCATGGGCCGCGTGCGGGTGTACGGCGGCTGGGGCAACGATCTCATCGACCTCCGTGCCGACACTCACGTCGACGGCGGCCTCAACGACGGTCCGGTGCCGAACCTCGTCCGCAATGCCGACGGCTCGTTCAGCCGGGCGACGGGCGGCTTCGTGTGGGGCACGCCGGCCTGGGAGTCTCTGGCCTACGGCGGCGCGGGCCAGGACATCTTCTTCGCCGGAACCGGGGGAGACCGCCTCATCGACTGGGTCGGTAACCACAACAGTTACTACGTGCCGTTCTCCCAGTTCGGCATGCCTGCCGTCAGCCGCACCCTGCAGCCGTTCCTGCCCGAGTTCCTGTACGCCCTGTCGAAGAGCGACGGCGCCGACCAGACGCTGATGACCCGGTACGCCCCGTACGACGACCGCTACCAGGGCGTGGCGTCCCGCAACGGCGAGCCGTTCGGGGAGCTGGGACTGGTGCTGCAGCACGATGCCGCCTGGCACCAGCAGACCGGCGATCCGTTCAACCAGATGCCGGAGAACCTCGGCGGCGTCGCCAACGATGTGCAGAAGACCGCGAACGTGCGTCCGTTCAACTCGTCCGGCATGGGCACGTCGTCCGGCGTCGTGAACGCGGCGGGGACGTTCGCGGGTGCGCGCCTGTCGCTCCCGTCCGGCGCCGGCGTGAATCTGCCCTCCGGCATCACCCCGGCAACGGCGGCTGCGGTGCCCTTCGTCGTGAGCGGCGCTCCGGGGGCCGGCGTGACGTACTCGTTCACCCAGGGAAGCCGCGTCGTGTCGGGGTCCGGCGTGATCTCAGCGGGGGGATCCTTCGCCGTCGTGCTCGACCTGTCGGCCTTCGCCGACGGCATCATCACGGTGCGCGCTGTGATCACGGCGGGGGCACAGCCTCCCGTGACGCTCACCGCTCCGCTCGGCAAGAGCAGCGTCGCGCCGACGGCCCCGGTGGTCGCCTCGCCGTCCTGGGCGAACCTCGCGACGAGGAGCGTCTACCTCGTCACGGTCAGGGGCCAAGCCGGTTCGATCGCGAACGTCATCATCACGGACAGTGCGGGGCGCGTCGCGAACGGGATGGACATCATCGACACGACCGGCGTCCTGGTCATCCCGGTCGACGTGTCGCAGCTGGTCGACGGCGTGCTCACGATCACGACGACCCTGACGAACGGCATCGGCGCGAGCACGGCGACCGTGACCTCGACGGTCCTCGATTCGGCGCCTCCGTCGCTCGCCGTCGGTCCTGTCGCCTCCACGATCACGTCCTCCAACGTCGGCGGGATCTCCGTGACGGTGTACGGCGAGACCGGCGCCCTGGTCCGCTACGTGTTCAGCGACGGTGCGGCCTCGGTCTCCGGATCGGCGACTTTCAACGGCAGCGGGAAGACCAACCTCTGGAGCGGATCGCTCTCCGCGCTGCGCGACGGGTCGATCACGCTCACGATCACCGAGACGGATCCGGCCGGCAACCCGACGGTCTTCACGCAGACCCTGCTGAAGAAGGTGAGTCCGCCGGCCGCGCCGAAGGTGACCCTCAACGCCCTCGATGACAGCGGCCCGTCGAACTCGGACTCCGTGACGAACGTGGCGAACCCGCGCTTCGTCGTGGTGCAGGCGGCGGACGCCGTCTCCACCGTGGTGTACGTGAACGGCGTCGCGTACACCGGGCAGACCCTCGCGACGGGAACGTACACCGTGACTGCGGTGAGCGTCGACGCCGCGGGAAACACGTCGGCCACGGCATCCGCACCGGCGACGCTGGTCGTCGACAACTCTCCCCCGTCGGGGACCGTCACGGTCGCGGGTGCCGTGGTCAACGGCACCACCTTTGTCGGTGCCGGATCGCTCTCGCTCCAGCTGTCGTTCACCGCGGCGCCGGCCGGGCTCTGGCAGGTGGCGTTCTCGGTCGACGGCGCACCGTTCAGCGCTCCGGTCGGATACGCCGCGTCGGCGACGCTCGCGGCGCTGTCCACGGAGGGCGCGCACACGGTCTCCGTCCAGGTGACGGACCGCGCGGGCAACGCGGTCACGGTGACGCGCTCGTTCGTGGTCGACCGCACACCGCCGACGAGCAGTTGGGCGATCACGGCGCCGTCGAACGGCACCGCGTACGACGTCTCGCAGCGGATCGCCCTGACCAGCAGCGCGACGGACACCGGATCCGGGGTCGCGTCGGTGCGCGTCACCATCGATGGCACGGCGTGGGGGAACGGGGTCGCGCTCATCGGCGAGAGCCTCGCGGCCGGCCCGCACACGGTGATCGTGACCGCGACGGACGCCGTCGGCAATGTCTCGACCTCGACGTTCACGATCACGGTGCGGGCGACGATCGCGGGGCTGCGGACCGCGGTCTCGTACGGGACGTCGAGCGGGTACATCACCTCGTCGTCCGTGTCGTCGAAGCTCCTCGGCGATCTCACGACGGCGCAGAACGCCCTTGCCGCGGGAAACGTGGCCGCCGCGAAGGCCGCCCTCGCGACCTTCGCCTCCGACGCCGTCAGCCGCTACGTCGCGTCCTCCTACTCCACTCTGCTGAAGAGCTGGGCGAACGACCTCGCGGCATCGCTCTGACGGCGCGACGTTCGCCCCGCGGGTTCCCGGAGCAGGCATTCCGGGCGATGCTAGGGTGGCGCCCGAAACGGCCGGAGGAACAGCGCACCGAGGAGCACCGCCCATGTCGCAGGAACGCATCCACGTCAACCCGCTGCACCATCGGCCGGGGGCCAAGCTGCTCGTCGACAAGCACCGGATCCCGGATCAGGGGATGGACTCCCTTCTCGCGTATCACGTCGTCAGCGACGAGACCATGCTCGACGGCAATGCCCGCCTGAACCTCGCCACCTTCGTCACGACCTGGATGGACGAGGAGGCGCAGCGCCTCTACGCCGACGCCGTCGACAAGAACATGATCGACAAGGACGAGTATCCGCAGACCGCGGCGATCGAGACGTACTGCCAGGGCATGATCGCCGAGCTCTGGCACGCTCCCGATCCTGCGGCCGCTCCCGCCACCTCGACCATCGGATCGAGCGAGGCCTGCATGCTCGCCGGCATCGCCCTGAAGAGGCGCTGGCAGGAGCGCCGGCGCGCGGCCGGGCAGGATGCCGCGCGGCCCAATCTGGTGATGTCGAGCGCCGTGCAGGTGTGCTGGGAGAAGTTCTGCAACTACTTCGAGGTCGAGCCCCGCTACGTGCCCGTGAGTGACGAGCATCCCGCACTGGACGGCGCCCTGCTGGACCAGTACGTGGACGAGAACACGATCGGCGTCGTCGCGATCATGGGCGTCACCTACACGGGCGCCTACGAGCCGGTCACGGAGATCGCCACGGCGCTCGACCGGATCGCGGAGACGGCGGGGCACGACGTCCCGATCCACGTCGACGGGGCCTCCGGCGGCATGGTCGCGCCGTTCCTCGACCCCGACCTGGAGTGGGACTTCCGGGTGCCGCGGGTCGCCTCCATCAACACTTCGGGGCACAAGTACGGACTGGTCTACCCGGGGCTCGGCTGGGTCGTGTGGCGCGATGCCGAGGCGCTCCCGGAGTCGATGATCTTCCGCGTCAGCTATCTCGGCGGCGACATGCCGACGCTCGCGCTGAACTTCTCCCGACCCGGGGCGCAGGTGCTGCTGCAGTTCTACATGTTCCTGCGGCTCGGGCGCGAAGGCTATGCGGAGGTGCAGGGCACCTCGCGCGCGGTCGCGCGATATCTCGCGGACGGGATCGGAGCGATGGACGAGTTCGCGCTCATCAGCGACGGATCCACGATCCCGGTGTTCGCCTGGCGGCTTGTCGACGGCCACACCGAGAACTGGACGCTGCACGATCTGTCCGATCGGCTGCGCATGCGCGGCTGGCTGGTCCCGGCGTACCCGCTGCCGGCCGACCGGGAGCAGATCACCGTGCAGCGCATCGTGGTCCGAAACGGCGTGACGATGGACCTTGCCGAGGCGCTCCTCGCGACGATCCGCGAGGAGGTGGCGTACCTCGATGCGCTCACCGCGCCGCTGCCCGATCGCACGGCAGGTCCGGGATTCCGGCACTGATCACCTGTATGCCGCGCGTCTGACGGTCTGTCGAGTGCCCTCGTCAAGTGCAGCAGCGAACCGCGCAGGATCCCCCTCACGGGGGAGGCGGCCTCCGTCGACAGTGCCCACGTTGACTGTACGAAGCTGACTGTACGAAACGGAGCTCTTGGCGCTCCGCGGCATCGCGCATCCGCCGAGCGCGCGCTCTACGGGCCGAAACGAGGGGGGTGAAGGTTCGTCGGCCTGCGTCGGGCAGAGCGGAACAGGCGGCGCCGGACGCGTGCCCGACATGCGTCGAACTCCGACGTGCCCCCGCTGGGATTCGAACCCAGACTGAAGCGATTTTAAGTCGCCTGCCTCTGCCGTTGGGCTACGGGGGCTGCAGGTCGAGCCTAGCGAGCGCCGCCCCGCGAGCGATGTTGACTCGGAGCCAATAGGGTGGGGGAGTGCTCGAGCTCATCGCCGATCAGGGCCACGCGTCCGCGTCCGCCCGCCCCGCTGCGCACGCCTGGGAGGACCCGGCCCGCTGGTGGCCGCGCCTGACCGAGGCCACGGCGCACCTGCCCGCGCCGGTCGCCGTGATCGATCTCGACGCGCTGCGCTACAACACGATGGACATGGTGGTGCGCGCTGGCGGGCTGCCGATCCGGATCGCCACGAAGTCGGTGCGCGTGCGCGAGGTCATCGATGCCGCACTGCGGGTGCCGGGGTATCAGGGCCTCCTCGCCTTCACACTGGCCGAGGCGCTCTGGCTCGCCGAGGATCACGACGACATCGTGCTGGCCTACCCGACCGCCGACCGTCCGGGGCTCGAGCGGCTGCTCGCAGACGAGCGGGCCGCCGCGCGGATCACGCTCATGGTCGACGACGAGTCCCAGCTTGATCTCATCGACGCGGTCGCGGCTCCCGCACGGCGGCCGCGTGTGCGCATCGCGATCGACGCCGACGCCTCCTGGCGGGCCCCCGCGCTCGGCCACATCGGCGTGTTCCGCTCGCCGCTGCACACGCCGGAGGAGGTTGCTCGATTCGCACGCCGGGCCGCCGAGCGCGATGGCTTCCGCCTCGTCGGGCTGCAGATGTACGAGGCGCAGATCGCCGGCCAGGGCGACGACACCGGCAGCGGCGACACGCTGATCCGTGCCGTGCAGACCCAGTCTCGCCAGGAGCTGCGCGCACGGCGCGCACGCATCGTGGAGGCCGTACGAGCGCTCGTGCCCCTCGAGTTCGTCACCGGCGGAGGCACGGGATCCCTGGAGTACACCGGATCCGACCCGGCGCTCACCGAGATCACGGCCGGAAGCGGGCTCCTCGCGGGGCACCTGTTCGACGGCTACCGCGGTTTCGCGCCGGCGCCCGCCAGCGCCTTCGCGTTCGACGTCGTGCGCCGCCCCGCTGCCGACATCGCGACGATCCTCGGCGGCGGGTGGATCGCATCCGGGCCGCCGGTCGCCTCGCGTCAGCCTCTGCCGGTCTGGCCGCAGGGCCTGCAGACGGCGCCGCGGGAGGCCGCGGGAGAGGTGCAGACGCCGCTGCGCGGTGAGGCTGCACGCACGCTCCGTGTGGGGGACCGCGTCTGGCTGCGGCATGCCAAGAGCGGCGAGCCGGCCGAGCGGATCCTGAGCTATCACCTCGTCGACGGCGGGCGCGTCGTCGATGAGCTGTCCACCTATCGCGGTGAGGGAAAGGCGTTCCTGTGACACGCATGGGCGGAACCTGGCAGAACTGGGGTCGGTCGGCCTCGATCCGACCGATCCGCGTCGAGCGTCCTCGCTCACCGGAGGGCGTGCAGCGCGCCGTTCTCGCCGCCGCAGCCCAGGGGCTGCGCATCAAGGCGGTCGGTGCCGGCCACAGCTTCACGGGTGTGGCGGTGGCCCCCGATGTGCTGCTCGAACTCGACGACCTGCAGGGCCTGGTCTCGGCGGACGAGGCCCGCGGGCGCGTCACGCTGCTGGCGGGGACGCGGCTGCACCGGATCCCGGCGCTGCTCGCCCCGTACGGGCTGGCGATGGAGAACCTCGGGGACATCGACCGGCAGTCGATCTCCGGGGCGATCTCCACGGGCACGCACGGCACCGGAGCCGCCTTCCGCGGCATCGCCGCCCAGGTCGTCGGCGCGACTCTGATCACAGCGGCGGGCGAGTTCCTCCGGGTCGACGAGGAGCGCAACGCGGAGCTGCTCCCCGCCGTCGCGCTGGGGCTCGGCGCGCTCGGGATCCTCGTCGAGGTGACCCTGCAGTGCGTGCCGGCGTTCGTGATGCACGCGGTCGACGCACCGGCCCCGCTGGACGAGGTGCTGGAGGGCGTGCACGAACGCGTGGCCGCGGCGGATCACTACGAGTTCTACTGGTTCCCGCACACCGACGTGGCGCTCACGAAGACGACGGAGCGGCTTCCGGAGTCGGCGGTGCGGCGGCCGCTGCCGAAGGTCGGCAAGTGGATCGACGAGACGCTGCTCTCGAACGGCGTGTACCGAGCCGTGTGCGCGGCCGGCGTCGCGGTGCCCACGATCACGCCGTCGTTCAGCCGGCTCGCGGTGAAGCTCACGGGCGACCGCGAGTACACCGATCTCTCCCATCGCGTGCTCACCCAGAGCCGGACGGTGCGCTTCCGGGAGATGGAGTACGCGCTGCCGCAGGATCAGATCGTTCCCGTCTTCCACGCGGTGCAGGCGCTCATCGCGAAGCGCGGCTGGCGCATCGAGTTCCCGATCGAGGTGCGGTTCGCGGCGGCCGACGACCGCTGGCTGTCCACCGCGCACGAGCGCGATTCCGCATACCTCGCCGTGCACCGGTACTGGCGCCACGACCCTCGTGAATACTTCGACGCGGTGGAGCGGATCTGCCTCGCACATGGCGGAAGGCCGCACTGGGGCAAGCTGCACACGCTGGGCGCCGACGAGTTGCGGGAGCGCTATCCGCGCTTCGACGACTTCCTCGCGCTGCGCGACAGGATGGATCCGGAGCGCCGATTCGGCAACGGCTATCTGGAGCGCGTTCTCGGCGCCTGACCGTTCCCTGGCAGCCCGGCGAACACGGAGGATGCCGGGATAGGATGGGCCGAAACCGCGTCAGCAAGGGGGTCGTCGTCCGTGGATGTTCTTGTTCCAGTACTCGTCGTCGTCGGTGTGATCGTCGTCCTGATCGTCGCCGTCGGCATCTATCTGTGGGCCACGTACAACTCGCTCGTGCAGCTGGGGGTCCGCGTCGACGAGGCGTGGAGCGACATCACCGTGCAGCTCAAGCGCCGAGCGGACCTGATCCCCAACCTCATCGACACGGTGAAGGGCTACGCCGCGCACGAGAAGGCCGTGTTCGAGAACGTCACCCGCGCCCGCGCCGAGACGCTGTCCGCCTCCAGCCCCGGTGAGGCGGGAGCAGCCGAAGGACACCTGCAGCAGGCTCTGAAGAGCCTGTTCGCCGTCGCCGAGGCGTATCCGCAGCTGCAGGCCAGCCAGAACTTCCTGCAGCTGCAGGCGGCGCTCGTCGACACCGAGGACAAGATCCAGGCCTCGCGCCGGTTCTACAACGGCGGCGTGCGCGAGCTGAACACCAAGATCAAGGTGTTCCCGAACAACCTGTTCGCCCGCAACCTGGGCTTCACCGAGCGCGAGTT
Organism: Microbacterium sp. Au-Mic1; assembly: GCF_021341785.1. GTDB lineage: Bacteria > Actinomycetota > Actinomycetes > Actinomycetales > Microbacteriaceae > Microbacterium. The sequence goes on along the minus strand of NZ_JAJTTF010000010.1, from coordinate 125,318 downwards.
CTTCGAGGTGGCCGACGGCGCCGCCATCGCGGAGCCCCCGCGCGTCCAGTTCTGACACGGACGGGTTCAATGCCGCGAAGCGGCGTTGAGCCCTTCGCGTATCAAGGTTGAGCGAGGACGCCGAAGGCGACCGAGCCGAAACCCCGAGTCGGAGACCCCGGGGGCGATCAGCTCCCGGGCGGAACCTGATCCGTCCGTCCCACATCGTGCCGCCGGACCCGCTCCGGGTGCCCGTCCAGCACATCGGCGAGGGCCGCTGACGCGTCGCCCCAGCCCGACACCGAGACGTGCTCGAGACCCTGCCATGCAGCGGCGGTGCGCAGCTCGGCGGCGATCGGCTCGAGGTCGGTCGCCGGGCGCGCCTGCGGCTCCCACCACGCCGACTGCACGCGCAGCGTGCCCGCGGCGCGATCCGCCTTGAGATCCACTCGGGCGGCGATCCGATCGCCGACCAGCACGGGCAGCGAGTAGTAGCCGTAGCGGCGCTTGGCGGCCGGCGTGTAGATCTCGATCCGGTAGTCCAGCGCGAACGCCCGCAGCGCCCGGTCCCGGAACCACACCACCGGGTCGAACGGCGTGAGGATCGCGGTGGCGTCGATCCGGCGCGGCAGGACGGCGTCCACATGCCGCCAGGCCGGAACCGCCCGCCCCCCGCGCTCCCACCCGCGCACCCGCACGGGCTCCAGCTCGCCTCGCTCCACGAGGACGTCGATCGCACCGAGCACGGCGGTGCGGTCCTTGATCCGGTAGTAGTCGGCGATGTCGGCTGCCGTGGCGACCCCGTGCGCCCTGGCCGCCCGGCGCACGAGCTCGCCGATGGCCGTGGCGCGGTCCAGATCGCGCCCGAGCAGATCGACCGGCACCACGTCTTCGGCGAGGGCGTATCGGCGCTCGAAGCCGTCGCGCCCGGCGATCGCCACCTCTCCGACCCGCCACAGATACTCCAGAGCGTGCTTGACGTCGTCCCACTCCCACCATCCGGCCTTGCCGCCCGGGGCATCGCCGCGGATGTCGGCGGGACGTGAGGGACCGCGCTCACGCAGCTCGGACCGGACCCAGCCCAGCGTCCGCGCCGACGAGGTCCGCCCCCAGAACTCGCCTCGCTTTGCGCGGAAGGCGTCGCGGCGGAAGCCCCACAGGGGCCAGTCCTCGACGGGAAGGAAGGTCGCCTCGTGAGCCAGGTACTCGGTGTACCGGCCGGAGCGCGCGGCGGTCGGCCGGGCCAGGAACGCACGCTCCAGCAGGGCGGGGTCGTAGACGCCCAGGCGTGAGAACAGCGGCAGGTAGTGCGAGCGCGCGAACACGTTCACCGAGTCGATCTGCAGGACGCCCATGCGCGCCATGGCCGTGTGCAGATGGCGCACGCCAGGATCGGCAGGCCGTCGGCGAGAGAACCCCTGCGCGGCCAGTGCGATCCGCCGGGCCTCGCCGGCGCTCAAGGTGTCGACCACGGAGTGTCCGGAGTGTCCGGAGGGTCGGCGGGGCTCGGCGGGGGAGTCGGTCACGTCGGTCAGCGTATCGACAGCCGTCGACATCGGCGGAGCCCGTCGTCGCCGTCGCACGGATGAGGCGTCCGGTGCCGCGCCCGTAGACTGGGCCGATGAGCGAGGACAGCACGCCCCGGCTGCGCGATCTCATCCGCCAGCGCACGGTGACAGGCCACGTGGATGTGCGCGACGACGTGCAGCGATCGCTGCCCATCGGCCTGCGCATCGCCACCTCCTACGCCTGGCGGCTGCTGGTGATCGCCGCCGCGCTCGGCGTCGTGATCTGGCTGGTCATGCTGTTCAAGATCCTGGTCATCCCGCTCATGGTCGCGATCCTGCTCACGGCGCTGCTCTGGCCCGTTTTCAGCACCATGCTGCGGGCGCGGTGGCCGCGCTGGCTCGCGATCGTGGTGGCTCTCGTCGGCACGCTGGCGATCGTGGGCGGACTGCTGTGGCTCGCGATCTGGCAGATCACCCAGCAATGGGACGGGGTCCAGGCGCGTTCCGTCGCCGCCTGGGCGCAGTTCCAGCAGTTCCTCCTCGACGGCCCGCTGCACCTGACGAGCAAGCAGATCCAGGATCTGCTCGACCAGTCGGTGAAGTTCCTCGGCGAACAGGGGGAGCTGCTCAAGAGCGGGGCGATCGCGGTCGGCACGACCTTCGGCCACGTCGCGACCGGCGCCGTACTCACCCTGTTCATCCTGCTCTGCCTGCTCGCCGACGGCGGCGGCATCTGGCGATGGACCCTGAAGCTCTTCCCGAAGGCGTCGCGCACCGCCGTCGACGCGGCGGCCCGCAACGGCTGGGCCACGGTGATCAACTACGCGCGCACGCAGATGCTGGTCGCCTTCATCGACGCGGTCGGCATCGGGCTCGGCGCCTTCCTGCTGGGCGTGCCGCTGGCCGTCCCCGTCGCCGTGCTGGTGTTCCTCGGATCCTTCATCCCCATCGTCGGAGCGGTCGTCACCGGAACCCTGGCGGTCTTCCTCGCGCTGGTCTACAACGGACCGTGGATCGCGCTGTGGATGCTCGTCGTCGTGCTCGCGGTGCAGCAGATCGAGGGGCACATCCTCCAGCCGATCCTGATGGGATCCGCGGTCAAGGTGCACCCGCTCGCGGTGGTGCTCGTCGTGGCCGGCGGCGCCCTGATCGCAGGGATCCCCGGGGCGCTGTTCGCGGTGCCGCTCGCCGCGTTCGTGAACGTGGCCGCCGTGACCATCAACTCCGGTGCGTGGCGCACCGGCGCCGCCCCGGACGGCGACTACATCTGGCAGACCGTGCCCCGGGCGCGGAGAAGGAGCAAGCGATGACGAACGACACGACCCCCACCGTCGCCCCCATCCCCACGTTGGCGGAGATCCAGCAGGCGGCGGACGGCCTGGACGGCGTGATCGTGCGCACCCCGACGCTGCCCTCGGTCGCGCTCACGAAGGTGCTGGGTTCGCCGGTGCTGCTCAAGATGGAGAACCTGCAGCGCACGGGGTCGTTCAAGATCCGCGGTGCGGTGCACCGGCTGTCCACGCTCACGGCCGAGGAGCGCAGCCGCGGTGTGGTCGCGGCCTCCGCAGGCAACCACGCGCAGGGTGTGGCCCTCGCGGCACAGGCGCTGGGCATCCCCGCGACGATCTTCATGCCCATGGGCGTGCCGGTGCCGAAGCTGCTCGCCACGCGCGGATACGGTGCGGAGGTCGTGCTCGAGGGAGAGACGGTCGCGACGTCGCTGCGCCTCGCAGCCGAGTTCGCCGAGCGCACCGGTGCGGTGCTGATCCCGCCGTTCGACCACCGCGACATCGTCACGGGCCAGGCCACCCTCGGCCTCGAGCTCGTCGAGGACGTGCCCGACGTCGACACGATCCTCGTCGGCATCGGCGGCGGCGGCCTGATCGCCGGTGTCGCGGCCGCGGTGAAGGCGCGTGCGGCTGAGCAGGGACGCACGGTGCGGGTGATCGGGGTGCAGGCCGAGAACGCCGCCGCGATGGGGCCGTCGCTCGCGGCCGGCCACCCCGTCGAGATCACCACGCAGCCGACGATCGCCGACGGCATCCTCGTGGCGCGCCCCGGAGACGTGCCCTTCGCGATGATCGCCGAGCTCGTCGACGAGGTCGTCACGGTCAGCGACGACGACATCGCGCGTGCCCTGCTGCTGCTGCTGGAGCAGGCCAAGGTCGTGGTGGAGCCGGCCGGCGCGGTCGGGGTCGCGGCGATCCTGGCGGGAAAGGTGCACGAGAGCGGCACCACGCTCGCCGTGCTCTCCGGCGGCAACATCGATCCGCTGCTCCTGCAGCGCGTCGTCTCGCACGGCCTCGCGGCCTCGGGCCGCTACCTCACGCTGCGTATTCCGCTGCCCGATCGCCCGGGCCAGCTCGCCCGGGTGTCCGAGCTCATCGCGCACGCCGGGGCCAACGTCATCGAGGCGATGCACACGCGGCACGGCCACGGCCTGCAGATCAACGACGTCATCCTCGAGCTCAGCGTGGAGACCCGCGGCCCGGAGCACTCCGAGCTCACCCTCGACACGCTGCGCGCGGCCGGCTTCGAGCCGATCGTGGTGCAGGACTAGATCCCCCGGGGCGTTGAGCGAGCACCGACGCAGTCGGTGCGAGACGCACGCCGCACACGACGAACCCGCCGGCCCTCGATGGCGCGGCGGGTTCGTCGTGTGCGGATGCGGTCAGCCCGCGAAGGTCTCGACCTTCAGGATCTCGACCTCGATCGAGCGGCCGTTGGGGGCCTCGTACGAGGTCTTCTGGCCGACCTTGAGGCCCTGGATCGCGGATCCGAGGGGGCTCGCCTCGCTGTAGACGTCGAGGTCGGTGCCGCCGGCGATCTCGCGGCTGCCGAGGAGGAAGACCTCCTCGCCGCCCGCGACGGTCGCAGTCACGACGGTGCCCGGCTCGACGATGCCCCGGCTGGCCGGGGCCTCGCTCACCTTGGCCGTCTTCAGCAGCGTCTCGAGCGTGCGGATGCGCGCCTCGATCTTGCCCTGCTCGTCCTTGGCGGCGTGGTAGCCGCCGTTCTCCTTGAGGTCGCCCTCCTCGCGCGCGACCTCGATGCGCTTGGCGATCTCCTCGCGGCCGACCGTGGAGAGGTTCTCCAGCTCCGCGACAAGACGGTCGTAGGCCTCCTGCGTGAGGAAGGGGACCTGTGCGTCGTTCGACACGGTGAACTCCTTGCGAATCGGATCCGGGATCAGCAGGTCCCGGATATGCCAAGACGCCCCGGCACCTGCCGGGGCGTCGCTCAACACGATGAGCCTAGGACACCCAGCAGGAGTTCACCAAACCGGTCGTCGCGGCCGACACGATCGGCACATGCTCGGTGAAGGCACGGGAGTGCTTCTCGGATCCGGGGTAGGTGACGAGGCGCCAGCCCACGATTCCGAACTCCTCATCCTGCGCCTCCACGATGCAGTGCACGGGCCGGTTTGTGGGCGCGGTGATCTGGAAGGACACCGTCACGCTGTGATCGTCGACGAGCTGGAAGCCCGTTCCCGTCACATCCACGGTGTCTGCGGAGCCCTGCCATGTCCACCACCCGAAGACACCGACGACGATCGCGGCGGCCGCGATCGCGAGGATCATCGGCAGACGCCGGCGGGGTCCGCGGCCGTATCGCTCTTCGAGCTGGGCGGGGGTCGTCACGGCGGGGTGCATCCGATCGTTAGGCTGGTGGTTCCAGGTTATCCCGAGGGAGCCTTGGGGCCCGAACGGGCCGTGCCCAGAAAGGCTGAGAGATGATCGAGGCGATCCTTGCCGCCGTGACGGCGACCCCCACTCCGACCCCGACGGTCGACCCGAACCTGGTCACGCCGGGGCCCGTGGGATTCGTGATCGTCGCCGTGATCGTCGTGTTCGCGGCTCTGCTGATCTGGGACATGCAGCGACGGATCCGCCGGGTGCGCTACCGCGAGGAGGTGCGCGCCGAGCTCGACGCCGAGGAGGCGGCCCAGGGCGCCGACACGGGCGAGGACGAACCGGACGCGCGCAGGTCCTGACGCCGCGGGGCAGACCGAGCCCACCCGTTCAGCCGGGCCGGGTTCAGCCGGGCAGGCCCAGGGACGGGTGCAGCGGCGCCAGCGAGATGAGCAGGCACGCGGTCCAGTGGCAGAGGAACGCCAGCACGGTGCAGACGTGGAAGATCTCGTGGAAGCCGAATCTCCCCGGCCACGGGTTCGGCTTCTTCAGCGCGTAGACGACGGCCCCGCCGGTGTACAGCAGTCCGCCCACGCACACCAGCACCATCATGGCGACGTTCGCCTGCACGAGGTCGACGATGTACATCATGGCCGCCCAGCCGAGCAGCAGATAGAGCGCGACGTACAGCCAGCGCGGGGCGTTGATCCAGAACACCCGGAACAGGATCCCGAGGAGGGCCCCCGACCACACCAGGATCAGCAGCAGCGTGCCCTTCTCCGGTGTGAGGGCGAGCGTCGCGAGCGGCGTGTAGGTTCCGGCGATGAGCAGCAGGATGTTGGCGTGATCGATCCGCTTCAGGATCGACTTCGTCCGCGGCTTCCAGTTGAAGCGGTGGTACAGCGCGGAGTTGCCGAACAGCAGGAGCGAGGTGATCATGAACACCGCCGCCGCCCACTTCGCGACCGTCCCCTGGGCGAGCACGATGAGCACGATGCCGGCCGCGATCGCCACCGGGAAGGTGCCGGCGTGGATCCAGCCCCGCCAGGTCGGCTTGATCTCGAGCTGCGCGTCGACGGCGGCCACCTCCATGAGGGGCAGTCCGGGCACATCGGGGGCAGCGGATCGGCTCGCTCGGCGCATGCTTGAACTCTAGGCGTCTCCGCATTCCGCAAACCGTACATATCCCGTGGCCGACGTGACGGCCGGATCCATCCGCGCGGTAGCGTAGGGGAGTGAGCGCACGGTCCGATCAGCCAGGGAGTGGCCCCCTCTACCGGCTCTACTCCCGACGTCTGAGGCGGCGGATGGACCCGGCGACCATGCCGCACCACATCGCGATGATGATCGACGGCAACCGCCGCTGGGCGCGCCAGCTCGGTTACGCGACGCCCGCGCACGGCCACAGGGCGGGGGCCGCGAAGATGCGCGAGTTCCTGGGCTGGTGCGATGAGCTCGGCATCCGCGTGGTGTCGCTCTACCTGCTCTCAGCGGACAACCTGCTCAAACGGGACTCGGCGGAGCTCGCGGACCTCATCGAGATCATCGGCGAACTCGCGGACGGCCTGTCCCACGAGGGCAACTGGCGGGTCAAGCATGTCGGCCGCGCGGACATCCTGCCGGCGGAGCTCGCGCGCGTCCTCGCCGAGGCGGAGGATCGCACCCGCGACCACACCGGGCTGCATGTGAACCTCGCGGTGGGCTACGGCGGGCGCAACGAGATCGTCGACGCGGTGCGGTCGATCATCGCCCAGCACGACGCGTCGGGCGGCACCCTGGAGGACCTCGCCGCGCACCTCACGCCCGAGATGATCGGGGAGCACCTGTACACCGGCGGGCAGCCGGATCCGGATCTGGTGATCCGCACGAGCGGCGAGCAGCGGCTCAGCGACTTCCTGCTCTGGCAGAGCGCGCACAGCGAGTTCTACTTCGTGGAGGCGCTCGGACCGGATCTGCGGCAGGTCGATTTCCTGCGCGCGATCCGCGACTACGCCGACCGCGACCGCCGGTTCGGCCGCTGATCGGCGACGCGCGGCGGAGGCGCACGCACCGCGTGTCAGACTGACCGGATGCGTGCCATCGACGACTACATCGCATCGTTCGACGAGGACCTGGGATACCTGAACTGGGCGGCGTTCGGTCCGATCTCGCCGGCTGCGCGCGCCGCACTGGTCGCCGACGCCGAACTGCTCGCCACGGGGCGACCCGAGGGCATCGCCGCGACGGCGGGTCGGACGACCGAGGCGCAGACGGCGGTGGCGGCGCTGCTCGGTTCCGCTCCGGACGAGGTCACCGTTCATCCCTCTTCCACGCATGCCCTGCAGCAGGCGCTCACCGGGCTCGACGGCGTCGTGATCGCCTCGGCGGCTGAGTTCCCGAGCGTCACGATCACGCTCGAGCGGGCCGCGGCCGCATCGGGTGGCCGGCTCGCCCCGCGCTGGATCGCCCCGGCCGGCACCCGGGTCACCGCCGACGCCGTCATCGACGCGCTGGACCCGGACGTGACGGCGCTCGTCGTGAGCCATGTCGACTTCCGCTCGGGGTACCGCGCCGATCTGGCGGCGCTCCGTGAGGCGCTCGGAAAGGACCGGCTGCTCATCGTGGACGCGGTGCAGTCCTTCGGCGTCGTCGACGAGGACTGGGCGGTCGCGGACGTCGTGGTGGGCCACGGCTACAAGTGGCTTCGCTCCGGGCGCGGCACCGGGTTCGCCCGGTTCACGGATCGCGCCCGTGAGCGGATCCGGCCTGTGCTGAGCGGTCGGATCGCGACCGCCGTGGAGGGGCTTCCTGCCGACGTGCTGCCGGATCCGGCGCTGTCGGCGCAGGCGTATGCGGTCAGCGCACCGGATCCCCTCGCAGCCTCACGCCTCGCGGCCGGGGTCGCCGAGATCGGGGCCGTCGGAGTCCGCGCCGTCGAGGACCGTCTGTCCGGCAACGTCGACGTCCTGCTCGGCATCGCCGACAGGCACGGGATCGACGTGGCGTCCCCACGGGAGCCCGCGGAACGCGCCGGGATCGTGGTGCTCGCTCCGGCGGATCCGCAGCGGGTCGGCGACGTGCTCGCCGCGGCCGGCTGCCAGGTGACGGTGCGATCGGGGACCGTGCGGGTGGCGCCGCACGCCGGCACGACGGCGGAGACGCTCGGGCTGTTCGACGCCGCCCTCGACGACGCCCGGCAGTTCACCCGCTCATAACCCGCTCTTAACCGATCAGAGGGCGTGTCCTTCCTGCGCGATGTCGGTGGGGGGTCGTACGTTCATGGCATCGGACACGGCGTCCGATCGAGTCGGCCTCAAGGATCGCGACTCGTGGCCCTGGCCGATTCGCCTAGTTCCGGGAATCCCCGGGTCGGGAGAGGGTCGTGGCCGCACGTACCGCACTGAACAGCAGCACCCGTACCAGCGCCGTGAACGCCGCCGAAGCGGCAGCGCGCGAGGGGGGTGCAACGCCCGATCAGGATCTGAAGACGTACGTGCTCGACACGTCCGTCCTGCTGTCGGATCCGCAGGCGTTCTTCCGCTTCGCCGAGCACTCCATCGTCCTGCCGGTCGTGGTCATCGGCGAGCTGGAGGGCAAGCGCCACGACCCGGAGCTCGGGTACTTCGCCCGGCGGGCCCTCCGCCACCTCGACGAGCTGCGCGTCGAGCACGGGCGGCTCGACTTCCCGGTCCCGATCGGCGACGGCGGCACGCTGCGGGTCGAGCTGAACAACACCGATCAGACGGTGCTGCCCAGCGGCATCCGCCTCGGTGACAACGACAGCCGCATCCTCGCCGTCGCGATGCACCTCGCCCAGGACGGCCAGGACGTCACCGTCGTCTCCAAAGATCTGCCGATGCGGGTCAAGGCCGCCTCCCTCGGCATCAACGCCGAGGAGTATCTCGCCGAGCAGGCGGTGGACTCGGGCTGGACGGGGATCAGCTCGATCTCGCTCTCCGGCGACGAGATGAGCGACCTGTACGAGAGCGAGGTCGGCACGAGCGAGGAGGCGATCGGGCTCCCGGTGAACACGGGCCTCATCATCCACTCCGAGCGGGGATCCGCGCTCGGGCGGGTCACGGCCGACGGCGAGTACGCGCTGGTCCGCGGGGACCGCGAGGTGTTCGGCCTGCACGGGCGCTCGGCCGAGCAGCGCATCGCGATCGACCTGCTCTCCGATCCCGACGTCGGCATCGTCTCGCTCGGCGGACGCGCCGGCACCGGCAAGTCCGCCCTCGCCCTGTGCGCGGGCCTGGAGGCGGTGCTCGAACGGCAGCAGCAGAAGAAGATCATCGTGTTCCGGCCGCTGTTCGCCGTCGGCGGGCAGGAGCTCGGTTACCTGCCCGGCGACAAGGACGAGAAGATGAGCCCCTGGGGCCAGGCGGTCTTCGACACGCTCGGGTCCGTGGTCTCGGGCAACGTCGTCGAAGAGGTCGTCGAGCGCGGCATGCTCGAAGTGCTGCCGCTCACGCACATCCGCGGACGGTCGCTGCACGACGCCTTCGTGATCGTCGACGAGGCGCAATCCCTGGAGCGCAACGTGCTGCTCACGGTGCTGAGCCGGATGGGGCAGAACTCCCGGGTCGTGCTCACCCATGACGTGGGTCAGCGCGACAACCTGCGGGTGGGCCGCCACGACGGCATCGCGAGCGTGATCGAGACGCTGAAGGGCCACAGCCTCTTCGGCCACGTGACCCTGCAGCGCTCCGAGCGCTCCGCGATCGCCGCCCTCGTGACCGAGCTCCTGGAGGGCGGGGAGCTCAGCTGACCTGTGGCCGACGCCGACCGCGTCCGGAGTGCGGTCGGCGTCGGCCTCGTCGGCTTGCGACGCCTGCCGCGTCGGCCTGCGACGCCTGCAGGATCTCGCGACGGATGCAGGACGGATCCGCGGTTCGGGTCGTGCAGGCGTCGCAGAATCGTGCAGGCGTCGCACGATCCGGGGGCGTCGCGATACCGAGCAAGGAGCTGACGGCGCCCTGACGCCGCAGGGTCACGCGTGGATGCGGCGGAGGGCGGCCAGAATCGCCGCCTGCACGGACGGCCAGTCGTAGAGGACCTGGGCGTAGTCGAAGCGCAGCGTCTCGTAGCCGAGCGCCGATGCCGCGGCGTCCCGCCGCAGATCCTTGTGGCGGAGGGACTCCCCGTCGTGGTTCTCCCGGCCGTCGACCTCGATGATCAGCCGGCCTGCGACGACGAAGTCCACCTTCCCGACGCCCGGCATTCGTACCTGGCAGTCCAGGCGGATCCCGAGGACGTGCAGTCTCAACCGCAGCAGCGACTCGAGGCCGCTGTCGGCATCTGCGCGCGCGATGTCGACCAGCCAACGCGCGCTCTGCGGGAGAGCATCGCGGATCCGCGCTCTCGCGGCGCGGGAGAGAAGCCCCCTGCGCCAGGCGGACTCGAACGAGGCGAAAAACGCCTCGGCGCCCGCGCAACCGTGCAGGTGGATCAGCGCCGTTTCGACCTCGACCACTCCGAACCGCGTCGCGCCGTCGAAGAAGTGGCTCGTGCAATCGCAGGCGGGGTGCGCATGAACCCGGCCGTCGCGTCCCACCCACACGTGCGGTGGGGCGTCCTTTTCGAGTACCCAGACCTTGCTCAGTCGCAGCGCCGCTCCGCAGGTGAGGGCGCCCCCGTGCGCCGCGGCGGCCACCGTCTTCGGGCATGCGCCCGGGGCGGCGAAAACGCCGGGCCGGACGCGTCGGATCCGCCCCGACGAGACGGCACGCGCGAGAGCGCTGCGGGTGAGGCCGAGCGCGTGGAGGTGCTCTCCTCGGGCGACGCCGCCGAGCCGGGTGAGAGTGGTGGCCGGATCCAACATGCGGTCCACTCTGATGGTGCAGGATGGGATCCGGCGGGGCGCCCGCGCAACCGGTGCACACTTTGGCGTGGTGCGGGGTTGTGGAGGACGAACACCTCGCAACGCCTGCACGACCCTGCGACGGATGCGCGACGGATCCACGGCTTGGATCGTGCAGACGTCGCAACGTCGTGCAGACGTCGCACCGCGCCACCGCACCGCCACCGCCCGCGAGGCCACCGCACCACACCGGCCCCACCACCCCACCGCCGAGCCACCGCCCCACCGCCCTGCCCCCGAACGACGGATGCCGCGCCCCCGGAGGGGACGCGGCATCCGTGCGTTCAGCGGATCCGGGATCAGCCGGCGTGCGTCATCGACAGCAGGTCGAGCTTGGCGTCGAGCTGCTCAAGGGTGAGCTCGCCGCGCTCCACGTAGCCGAGGTCGATCACGGCGTCGCGGACGGTGATGCCCTTGGCGACGGCGTGCTTGGCGATCTTCGCGGCGGCCTCGTAGCCGATGAGCTTGTTCAGCGGCGTCACGATGGAGGGGCTCATGCCGGCGAAGGCTGCGGCGCGCTCGACGTTGGCCTGCAGGCCGTCGACGGTCTTGTCGGCGAGCACGCGCACGGCGTTGGAGAGCAGGCGGATCGACTCGAGCAGCGCGGTGCCCATGACGGGGATCGCCACGTTCAGCTCGAATGAACCGGAGGCTCCGGCCCAGGCGACCGTCGCGTCGTTGCCGATCACGCGGGCGCACACCATCAGCACGGCCTCGGGGATGACGGGGTTGACCTTGCCCGGCATGATCGACGAGCCGGGCTGCAGGTCGGGGATGTGCAGCTCGCCGAGACCCGTGTTCGGGCCCGAGCCCATCCAGCGCAGGTCGTTGTTGATCTTCGTCAGCGAGACCGCGATGGTGCGCAGGGCACCCGACGCCTCGACGAGGCCGTCGCGGTTGGCCTGGGCCTCGAAGTGGTCCTTGGCCTCGGTGATCGGCAGCTCGGTCTCGGCCGCGAGCAGCGCGATGACCTTCTGCGGGAAGCCGAGCGGGGTGTTGATGCCGGTGCCGACCGCTGTGCCGCCCAGGGGGACCTCGGCGACGCGGGGGAGGGCGGACTGCACGCGCTCGATGCCGAGGCGGATCTGGCGGGCGTAGCCGCCGAACTCCTGGCCGAGGGTGACCGGCGTGGCGTCCATGAGGTGGGTGCGGCCGGACTTGACCGCGTCCTTCCACAGCTCCGCCTTCGCCTCGAGCGCGACCGCGAGGTGGTCGAGCGAGGGGATGAGCGTGTCGATGAGCGCCTGGGTGACGGCGATGTGCACCGAGGTCGGGAAGACGTCGTTCGACGACTGCGAGGCGTTCACGTGGTCGTTCGGGTGCACGGTCGCGCCGAGGATCCGGGTCGCGAGAGTCGCGAGAACCTCGTTCATGTTCATGTTCGAGGACGTGCCGGATCCGGTCTGGTACGTGTCGACCGGGAACTCGCCGTCGTGCTTGCCCGCAGCGACCTCGTCCGCCGCCTGGGCGATCGCGTCGGCGATGGCGCCGTCGAGCGTGCCGAGCTCCTTGTTGGCGAGCGCGGCGGCCTTCTTGATCCGGGCGAGGGCCGCGATCTGCGTCGATTCCAGACCCTTGCCGGAGATCGGGAAGTTCTCCACGGCGCGCTGCGTCTGCGCTCCGTACAGAGCGTTCACGGGCACGCGCACCTCGCCCATGGTGTCGTGTTCGACGCGGTACTCGATGTCAGCCACTGCTGTTCCTCCAGATGTGACGGTGTGATGAGGGGGATGTTCAGGCGCGGGCGTCGCTGAGGCCCACGGTGACGACGGGCACGGCCGTGCCCTCGTTCAGTCGGTAGTTGGCGCCGACGATGCCGAGCTTGCCGTCGGCGACGGCCTGGGCGATCAGCTCCGAGGTCTGCAGCAGGTCGTGCACGGTGTTGCGCAGATGCTCCTGCCCGACGAGCTCGGCATCGATGTCGGCCACGGTGGATCCGCCCTGCTCGGCGAGCACCTTGCGGGCGGCCGGCACGATCGGGGCGACCAGCCGCCAGATGTGCGGGGGGAGCGGGGCGGCGTCGATCGCGGTGCCGTCGATCGCCGCGCGCACGGCCCCGCAGCTGTCGTGCGCGAGCACCACGATGAGGGGCACGCCGAGGATCGCCACGGCGTACTCGAGGCTCGCGACGATCGACTCGCCGAGCACCTGTCCGGCATTGCGCACCACGAACAGGTCGCCGAGGCCCTTGTCGAAGATGATCTCCGCGGCGAGACGCGAGTCGGAGCAGCCGAACAGCGTCGCCAGGGGCGCCTGCCCGTCCACGAGCTCGTGGCGCTTGCCGACGTCCTGGTTGGGATGCTCGGGGTCGCCCGCGACGAACCGCCGGTTCCCCTCGCTCATGAGCCGCCAGGCCTCGTCCGGGGTCAGGGTGGTGGTGTCGGTCATCGTTCGCTTCCGAGTCGGTCGATCTGCGGGCTGATCTTGGCGACCAGTTCTGCCGTGCCCGCCTTGCCGAGGGCGCCGTAGACGAGGACGTAGTCCTTGCCGACCTGGGTGCCGAGTGCGTAGTTGATGTTCGCCGCCGAGTCCGGGTTGGGGATCACATACTCGTCCCAGGTGCGTCCGCCGATCTTGACGGTGCCCTTCGACGACGTCCCGCGCAGCGGCGTGGCCGCCCAGTCGGCGTCGGCGTCGAACGCCTGGGCGATGTGCGCGTAACCGCGGGCGTCGTCGGCCTGCGGTGCGACGGTGATGTCCCACACCGTGGGCTTGCCATCGATCAGCACCGCCTTGTTCACGCGCCAGTTGTTGGGCGGCGTCGGCAGCAGCACCGGGCGGTCCAGGGTGCTCTGCGCGTTCTTGGCAGCGGCCGGCAGATCCACGGCGTTGGATCCGGTGAAGTCGCCGCGCGGCACGATGAGCACGATGAGCAGGACCACGCCGACGGTCGCGATCAGGGCGGCGATGAGGCCGCGGAACGTCTGGCTGGAGCGATAGGCGGCGGACGACGCGGCCTTGCGGTCGGCCGTTTCCTCGGCGGTCTCGGGGCGACCGAGCTCGGCGACGACCGGCGGCTGCTTCGGGGCACGGCTCATCGGGCGTCCTCCTCGGCGGCGCGCGAAGCGGCGCCGTTCTCGGGGCGAGAAGCGTCCAGGCGGCGCTTGGCGCCCAGCAGCCACTCCTCGCAGCGCGCGGCGAGCGCCTCGCCGCGTTCCCACAGCGTGAGCGACTGCTCGAGGGTCGGGGCGCCCTGCTCGAGCTCGGCGACGACACGGACCAGCTCATCCCTGGCCTGCTCGAAGCTGAGGCTCGCGGGATCGGCGACGGTCGGCGCAGAACTCCCTGCGGAGGCGGACGGCTCGTTCGACACAGTCACGCCTCCATCCTACCGGCGCGCGTCGGAGCCCTCCGCCGGTGAGGCGGAGGACGCGTCGGTCGCTCCCGGAGCCACGGATCCCGGGCGAACGGCATCCCCGTCCGACTCGGCGATCTCGCCTTCCGACACGGCGCGCAGCGAGCCGCGGTCCACCGTGAGGGTGAGCGCGGTGCCGGCCGGAGCATCGGCGGCATCGCGCACGATCAGGCCGTCCTCGCGGTGCGCGATCGCATACCCGCGTGCCAGGGTCGCCGCCGGCGAGAGGGCGCGCAAGGAGGCGCGCAGTTCGGCCGTGCGCCGGCCCGCGGCATCGACCGCACGGCCGAGCGTGTCTCGGGAGCGGGCGGCGAGCAGCCACACCTCATGCGCGCGGCGTTCGATGAGCGGATCCGGATCCCGCAGGACGGGCCTCGAGCGCAACTGCTCGAGCTGGGCGATGTCGTGCGCGACGCGCTGCGACACCCGGGTCGTCGCGCGTGCGCGCAGCTGGGCGACGAGCGCCCGCTGCTCGCCGACGTCCGGCACCACGCGCTTGGCGGCGTCGGTCGGAGTCGAGGCACGCAGATCCGCCACGTCGTCCAGCAGCGGATGATCGTTCTCGTGTCCGATCGCGCTGACCACGGGCGTGCGTGCGGCCGCGACGGCGCGCACCAGCCGCTCATCGCTGAAGCCCAGGAGCGTCTGAGGATCCCCGCCGCCGCGCGCGATGACGATGACGTCGACATCGGGATCCGCGTCGAGCTTCTTGAGCGCGGCGAGTGTCTCCGGTACGCAGCGGTCGCCCTGTACTGCGGCGTGCACGGTGTGGAAGCGCACCTGCGGCCAACGCAGCTCGGCGTTGCGGTGCACATCCTTCTCGGCGTCGGAGTTCTCGCCCGTGATGAGCCCGATCACGTGCGGGAGGAAGGGGAGCGGCTTCTTGCGGGAGGGGTCGAACAGGCCCTCCTGACGCAGCTGCAGGCGCAGCCGCTCCAGGCGCTCGAGCTGATCGCCGAGGCCCACGTGCTTCATCGCCGAGACCGTGAAGCTGAAGTCGCCCGCTTTGACGAAGTAGTCGGCCTTGACCGCGGCGACGACGTGATCGCCCACGGCGAGATCGGCGGGGATCCGCGCGCGCACGCTCGACCACACCCGGATCGAGATCTGGGCGTCGGAGCGCGTGTCCTTGAGCCGCGCGAAGACGTTGCCGGCGCGCACGTTCCAGCTCGTGATCTCGCCCTCGACCCAGACCGTGCCCCATTGCGCCACGAAATCGCGGATCGTGGCGTTCAGCCGTGCGATCGAGGTCGGGGCATCCGCGGAGGACTCGCGCGGCGCGACGGAGTCGGCGGGCGGGGCCTCACCGGGGACGGAGGCTGCTTCGAAGACGGTCATCGCCTCCCCAGCGTAGCAATGGGCATCCGCCGCATCCCGGCCTGCTGTCAGGACGCCGCCGGTAGAATCGGGGCGTGAGTTCACCCGTCGCTCTGCCCGTGCCGCAGATCCCTCGCCGCCGCCCCACGGCCGTGCGCGAGCCGCTCCAGGACCGTCCCGTCGACGGGCGCAAGCGCGTGCTGCTCGCCGCCCCGCGCGGCTACTGCGCCGGCGTCGACCGTGCCGTGGTGGCCGTCGAGAAGGCCCTCCAGCGCTACGGCGCCCCTGTCTACGTGCGCAAGCAGATCGTGCACAACATCCACGTGGTCACCGAGCTCGAGGCCCAGGGCGCGATCTTCGTCGACGAGGTGGACGAGATCCCCGAGGGGTCGCACGTCGTCTTCAGCGCGCACGGTGTCTCGCCGATGGTCGTCTCGGCGGCCGAGGATCGGCATCTGCACGCGATCGACGCGACCTGCCCGCTGGTGACGAAGGTGCATCGCGAGGCCGTGCGCTTCGCCCGCGACGACTTCGAGATCCTGCTCATCGGCCACGACGGGCACGAAGAGGTCGAGGGCACCGCGGGTGAGGCGCCGGATCACGTCACCGTCGTGAACTCCCCGGCCGAGGCCGACACCGTCGAGGTGCGCGATCCGTCCAAGGTCGTCTGGCTGTCGCAGACCACGCTGTCGGTCGACGAGACCATGGAGACCGTGAACAGGCTGCGCACGCGCTTCCCCGAGCTGCAGGACCCGCCCTCCGACGACATCTGCTATGCGACGCAGAACCGCCAGGTCGCGATCAAGAAGGTCGCGGCCGACGCGGATCTGGTGATCGTGGTCGGGTCCGCCAACTCCTCCAACAGCGTGCGCCTCGTCGAAGTGGCGCGCGAGTACGGTGCGAAGGCCGCTTACCGCGTGGACTATGCCGACGAGGTGCAGCAGGAATGGCTGGACGGCGTCGCGACGGTCGGAGTGACCAGCGGCGCGTCGGTGCCCGAGGTGCTCGTGCAGGAGGTGCTGCAGGTGCTCGCCGAGGCCGGATACGGCGACGTCGAGGAGGTGCGCACCGCGGAGGAGGACCTCATGTTCTCGCTGCCGAAGGAGCTGCGCCAGGACATCTCCGGTCAGCGCGACGAGCGGGCGCTGGGCGGACGCAGCCGATGACCGATTCCGGCTCCGCGGAGCAGTCTCGCCGGCCGGCCTTCGGCGAGTACGCGACGCCGGAGGAGCAGAGCAGGCGGGCGGGAAGGCCGCTGCCGCCCCCCGTCGTGCACACGCCGCCCGCGGCCGCGCCCGTCGCCCAGCCCGGGGCTCCCGCCGCGGACGTGGCGGAGCGGCCCGCGCACCCGGTCGACCGGATGGCGTCGATCGCGCTCCTCGCCTACGGGCTCTGGAACGTGATCACCTCGACCTTCGCGTTCCTGAACCCGTCGTCGCTCATGGCGACGATGATGCAGGCCGTGGGGATCTCCGGCACGTTCTCGAACTACCAGCAGGCGCGGGTCTGGGGAATCGTCGCCGGCATCCTGCTGATCGTGGGCTGGGTTGCCACCGCCGCGTGGACGGTGCTCCGGCTGCGGCGCGGCAAGCTCACCTGGTGGCTGCCGGTCGCCGGCGGTGTCGTGTTCGTCCTGCTGACGACCATCTGCATGATGGTGCCGTTCTTCACGGATCCGGCCGTCATCTCCTACCTGAATGAGCGGATGCAGCAGTAGCTTCCTGAGACGACGATGAGCCCGGCCCCCTCGGGGTGCCGGGCTCATCGCGTTCTGCGGGCGGTCGCGGGATCAGCGCGCGTTGCCGTTGTTGAAGTGGTAGTCGCCGTTGCCGGTGGTGCCGTGGCCGTTGGCGCCGGGGCCGCGGCCGTCGGTGCCGGGCTCGACGTGGTTGGTCTTGGTGTGCACGATGTCGTAGTAGACGGTCTGGTCGGCCGCGTTCGGGAACACGCGGTAGGTGAACACGTTCTTGTTCAGCTCGACGATCGGAACGACGCGCTGGAACAGCACGTTGCCGTTCGCATCCTTCGCGGCGATCCAGCGCGAGGAGCCATCGGCCGGGACGGACCAGTCGCCGTGCATCTTCGGGCTGTTGTCGAGGTTGTACATGGTGAAGGTGCCGTCGGCCTTGAAGTACGCCCAGCCCACGAAGTTCGACACGGCCGGGTCGTCCAGCGCCACGCGGTCGCCCTGGGCGTCGCGTGCGCTCGTGGTCTTCCACGGGGTGGAGGCCAGCGTCTCGGACGGGGTCAGCGCCTTGTTGCCGGCCGCGTGGGACGCGGAGACGGCGGTCGGGGCGGCCGCCGCAGCGGTCGTCGGGACGATGGCGACCGCGGCGAGGGCGATGGTCGAGGCGGCGATGAGCTTGCGCGAGAAGGAGATGTTCATGTCCTCCACGTTAGGAATCAGGGTGCATCGCCCACATCAGCCGATCGGCTACTTCCCGCGTCGCCGAGCGGATGATCCGGCGGCGGGATCCGGTGCGGGGAACGCGGCCATACTGAGAGGACGACAGGTCGGGGATCCAGGTCCGCACGCGGTCGGATCCGGGATCCTCCTGCCGGTGAACCTTCGGGGCCCGCGCCTCGTTTCCCACTGAGGAGGCGACTGTGGATGACGACGACGAGCGGCTGACCGCGCTCTACGACGTGCACGCAGGGCCGATCCGTCGTTACGTCGTGCATCTCACGGGAAGCAGCGCCTCGGCGGACGACGTCGTGCAGGAGACGCTGCTGCGCGCCTGGCGCACGCCGCGGATCCTGGAACAGGAGGTGACGACGACGCGGGCCTGGATGTTCACCGTCGCCCGGCACCTCGTCATCGACGAGGCGCGCAGCGCCCGGCGCCGACACGAGCATCCTGTCGCCGAGCTTCCCGAGCGGGCCTCCGGCGATGTCACGGACCGATTGTTCGACGCGATCCTCATCGAGGACGCGCTCGCCGACCTCAGCCCCGAGCACCGTGCCGTGATCGTCGCGGCCTATTACGGGGGGCGCAGCGTCGCGGAGATCGCGACCGAGCAGGGGATCCCGGGGGGCACGGTGAAATCGAGGATGCACTACGGGCTGCGGGCCCTGCGGCTCGCACTGCAGGAGAGAGGGGTGATCCGGTGAGCGCGGATCCGTTCGCGATGTGGGACGCCGCCTATGTCATGGGCGCGCTGTCCGCCGCGGACCGAGCGCGGTACGAGGCACACCTCGCAGGCTGTGCCGAATGCCGGGAAGCGGTCGCGGACCTCGTGCCCGCCGTGGGGCTGCTGTCCCGAGTGCACGCCGATGACGCGGCCCGCATCGGCGTGGAGCACGCGGACGCAGCCGGGCCGAAGCTGCTGTCGATCGCCCGCGCCCGCAGACGCTCCCGGCGTCGTGCGCTGTGGACCGGTGTCGGCATCGCGGCGGCGCTCGCCGTCGCCGTGCCGGTCACGATCGCCGCCCTCGCCCCTCGCCCTGCGGTCGAGGTCGCGCTGGAGGGGGCCACCACGGTGCCGGTGAGCGCCACCGTGTCGCTGACGCCGGTCCCCTGGGGGACGAAGATCGACATGGCGTGCCTGTACGCGGCGGATGCTCCCGACGCCGGGTGGACGTACGTGCTCACCGTCGTGGGTCGCGACGGCACGACGACGGATCTGTCGACCTGGAAAGCGGAGCCGGGGCGCACGGCGACGCTGTCGGCGGGGACGGCGGCAGCGCTGAAGGACATCCGGTCGGTGGAGATCCGCACCGCGGCGGGAGCCGTCATCCTGCGCCACGACATCGGCGGCTGATCCGCAGACGACAGGAGCGCCGCAGGGACGGATCCCGGCGACGCTCCTGGACTGTGCTGAGGCGCGGTCAGCTCTTGGACGGCGCTGGTCGTCAGCTCTTCGACTGGCCGTACGAGCCGAGCTGGCGGGTCGACTCGATGACGCGCTGCGCCATCGCCGTCTCGGCGACCTTGCCCCAGGCGCGCGGGTCGTAGACCTTCTTGTTCCCGACCTCGCCGTCGACCTTCAGGACGCCGTCGTAGTTGCTGAACATGTAGCCGGCGATCGAGCGGGTGAACGCGTACTGGGTGTCGGTGTCGATGTTCATCTTGACGACGCCGTTCGCGACCGCGAGGGCGATCTCGGCGTCGGTGGAACCGGATCCGCCGTGGAAGACGAGGTCGAGCGGCTTGGCGCCCGTGCCGTACTTCGCGGCGACCTGCTGCTGGATCTCGCCGAGCAGCTCGGGGCGCAGCTTCACGCCGCCCGGCTTGTACACGCCATGCACGTTGCCGAAGGTGAGTGCGGCGATGTAGCGGCCCTGCTCGCCGAGGCCGAGCGCCTGCACGGCCTGGTCGACGTCGGCGAAGGTCGTGTAGAGCGCCTCGTTCGAGCCCTCGTGCGCGACGCCGTCCTCCTCGCCGCCGACGACGCCGATCTCGACCTCGAGGATCGCGTTGATCGCCTTCATGCGGGGGAGGAGATCCTTCGCGATCTCGATGTTCTCCGCGAGCGGCACGGCCGAGCCGTCCCACATGTGCGACTGGAAGATCGGGTTGCGCCCGGCGCGCACCTCTTCCTCGGAGG
This sequence comes from Microbacterium sp. Au-Mic1, assembly GCF_021341785.1. Classification (GTDB taxonomy): domain Bacteria; phylum Actinomycetota; class Actinomycetes; order Actinomycetales; family Microbacteriaceae; genus Microbacterium. The sequence continues at coordinate 105,141 of NZ_JAJTTF010000010.1, read as the reverse complement.
CGGCGATGAGCGGCTCCACGAAGCCGGCGAGCGCGTCCTTCGGGCAGTGGTCGGTGTGCAGCGCGACGGTGACGGGGTAGGACTTGGCGACCTCGGTGGCGAACTTCGCGAAGGCGAGGGCGCCGGTGGCGCGGGCCTTGACGGTCTGGCCGGCGAAGTAGTCGGCGCCGCCGGTGGTGACCTGGATGATGCCGTCGGATCCGGCTTCGGTCAGACCCTGCAGCACGGCGTGGATGGTCTGCGAGCTGGAGACGTTGAACGCCGGGTAGGCGAAGCCGCCCGCCTTCGCGCGGTCGAGCATCTCGGCGTACTGATCCGGGGTGGCAACGGGCATGGCATCTCCTGTGCTGGATGACGGGGGTCGGTGCCACTCTAGCGCCGCAGGATCGGCGATTCAGAGCGCGTGACGGCGGGCTCGGGAGGGCGGATCTTCGCCCTGGTAAAGAAGGGCGCATCTTTCGCTTTCCCCGCGCAGAAATCTGCGGATCCGTAACCCGCCCGCCCCTACGCTGGGGGCATGGTGAGCCTCACAGCCGATCTCAGCCCCCTCAGCCCCGACCGCAACCTCGCACTGGAGCTCGTCCGTGCGACGGAGGCCGCGGCGATCCGCGCCGTCCCGTTCATCGGACGCGGTGCGAAGGAGGCGGCTGACGGCGCTGCCGTCGATGCGATGCGCGCCTTCCTCGGAACCGTCGACTTCGACGGTCTCGTGGTGATCGGCGAGGGTGAGAAGGACAACGCCCCGATGCTCTTCAACGGGGAGCACGTCGGCAGCGGCGTCGAATGGGCGCAGCAGTACGACATCGCCGTGGACCCGATCGACGGCACCACGCTCACCGCCGACGGCCGGCAGAACGCGGTCTCCGTCATCGCCGTGTCCGACCGCGGCACGATGCTCGACGCCTCGAGCGTCTTCTACATGGACAAGCTCGTCACGGGGCCGGCCGGTGTCGGCGTCGTCGACATCCGCCTCCCCGTCGCGGAGAACATCAAGCGCCTCGCCGGATCCCTCGGCAAGCCGGTCGAGGAGATCGTGGTCTCGGTGCTGAACCGTCCGCGTCACGCGAAGCTGATCCAGGAGATCCGGGATGCCGGAGCGGGCACCCGCCTGATGAGCGACGGCGACGTCGCCGGCGGCATCAACGCGGCCCGGCACGGCGCGCGCACCGACATGTGCATCGGTGTGGGCGGCAGCCCGGAGGGCATCGTGACGGCGTGCGCGATCAAGGCGCTCGGCGGGCACATCCAGGGCCGGCTGTGGCCGCGCGACGACGACGAGCGCCAGCGCGGCATCGACGCCGGGCTCGACATGGACAAGGTCTACGAGGCCGACGACCTGGTGAGCGGCAACAACACGATCTTCGTGGCGACCGGTGTGACCGATGGTCAGCTCGTCGCCGGCGTCCGGCGTGAGGGCGACTATCTCTATACGGAGAGCGTCGTGCTGCGCAGCGCCTCCGGCACACTGCGCCGGATCGCCTCGGAGCACCTCGTCTCCAAGTGGCTCTGAGCGGGATTCCCCGTCGCACCGGGGTCCTGAGCGAGCCCGGTGCGATAACGACCTGATCGCATTCCGCGTCTTCCCGGCCGCACCTGTCACAATGGAGGGGCGCCGACCGGCGTGCACGGCGCATTCAGCGCGGTTCGGAATGCGGAGTAGGGGAGCGTGGACGATGGCTGCGGAGAACATCTACCGCCAGGAGACGGTCACCGACACCGGATCGGTCAAGATCGTCGAGATGGATGCCGCTCGCCGCACCGATGTGCTGTTCCGCGTCCGCCGCGAGGAGGGCCACGAGATCAGCGCCTGGTGGATGGTCGGGGCCTTCGTGCTCTTCTCCGCCACTGTGGTCTTCCTGCTCAGCGCTGTTCCCGGGAGCGCCTGACCTCATCCTCAGCCTCGCGCCGATCGTCGTGCCCGGGGCGACCTGCGTCCTGATCGATCAGCGCGGCGTCGGCGTCTTCGCTCAGACGGCCCCGCAGCTCGCCGAGGTCCGCGCGTATACCCTCTGCCTGATCCTCGTCGGCGGATGACACCAGCTCGTCGGCGGTGAACCGTCGCGTGGCGCTGGTCAGCGTCGGAGGCGCGGTGAGCGCGTCAGCATCGACGCCCGGGAAACGGCGGGCCGTCACGAGCACCCGGCTCTCCAGGGATCCGGCGAAGCGGTTGTAGCTGTCCACGGTGCGCTCGAGTGCACGACGCAGGTCGTCGGCATGGCCGGCGAGCACGCCGAGCCGGTCGTACAGCTGCGTGCCGAGATCGAGGAGCACGGCCGCCTCGGCCGACAGCTCCTGCTGCTTCCAGGTGTACGCGACCGTCTTCAGCACGGCCCACAGGTTCACCGGGGTGGCCAGCGCCACCCGCTTGCCGAATGCGTAGTCGAGGAGAGTCGGGTCCTCGTCGAGTGCGGCCGACAGCAGTGACTCGCTGGGCAGGAAGCAGATGACGAACTCGGGGCTCACGTCGAGCCCCGACCAGTAGGCCTTCTTCGCGAGCGCGTCGACGTGCGCGCGCACGGCCTTGACGTGCTGCTGCATGAGCGAGCGCCGCTGCGGGTCCTCGGAGGAGAGAGCGCCCGCCGCCAGGAATGCGTCGAGCGGCGCCTTGGCGTCCACGGCGATCGACGCGCCGCCGGCGAGACGGATCACCATGTCGGGGCGGCCATGGCCCGCATCGGAGTGGATCGTGGCCTGCAGGTCGAAGTCGACGTGCCGGGTGAGGCCGGCGGCCTCCACCACGCGGCGCAGCTGCGTCTCGCCCCACACGCCGCGTGCGGAGGTCGAGCGCAGCGCGCCGGCCAGGGACTCGGTCGTGGAGCGCAGCGCCTCGCCGTTCTCCTCGGAGCGGCGGAGCTGCTCGCTCAGCTGTCCGAACTGCGTCTGGCGCTCGCGCTCCAGCACGGTGACGGTCTGCTGCATCCGGTGCAGGCTCTCCCGCACCGGGGCGAGCGCGGTGAGCACGGCGTTCTCCTGCCGTACGCGCTCCGCGGCGTCGTGCTGCTCGCGGCGGGCGTGCTCGACGGCATCGCGGTACAGGTCGTGCTGACGGTCGCGGTCCTCGCGCACGACCGAGAGCTCGGCATCGGAGCGCGCGAGGTCGGCCGCGCCGCGGTTGCGGCCGAGGAGCCAGCCGACCGCAAGGCCCGCCACGGCGGTGAGTGCGGCGATGAGCAGTGCGAGCGCGTCCATGCGTCCATCATGGGCGGGGCCGCCGACATCGCCGGGGAGCGCGGCCGTAGTGGGCCGGAAGGCAGCCCGGAACGGCGTCAGGCCGCGGCGCGCACCTTGGAGGGCGCCGCCGGAGCGAGGGGGTCGCCGAGACGCACGCCGATCGCCTCGGCGAGCTGGTGCACGGTGCCGGACTCGGTGCGCCGGGCGGCGTCGATCACGATCTGCGCGCACGCCCGTGCATCGGCCAGGGCGTCATGGTGCGGGAAGGCCCCGAAGCCGGCGGCGGCCGCGGCGACCGGGAGCTTGTAGGAGTCGAGGTCGTACACCTTGCGCGCCACGCTCAGACTGCACAGCGACCGGTACGGCGGGCACTCGTCGCCGGTGGCCTCGCAGGCACGACGGATCACGTTCAGGTCGAAGCCCGCGTTGTGCGCGACGAGCACGTCGGCACCGGCGAATGCGCAGAGCCGGTCGAGCTGTTCGCTCCAGCCGTCCGCGTCCACGACCTCGTGCGGCTGGATGCCATGGATCCGAACGTTCCATTCCTGGAAGGCGTCGTGCCCGGCCGGCGGGCGGATCAGCCATCCGGTCTGTGCGACGACGATGCCGTCGCGCACGCGCACCAGCCCGACTGCGCAGGCGGAAGCAGGGGAGGAGTTCGCCGTCTCGAAGTCGATCGCGGTGAAGTCCAGGGCCACGCATCCACCCTCTGCCGCCGAGGAGCCGGGACCGCTCAGGCGCGCCGAGGTGGTGCAGATCGGCGGGCGTAGTCTCGAAGCATGGTGGAACGTGCGACGAGCTTCGGATCCGAGACGGGCAGCTACGAGAAGGGGCGTCCGGAGTACCGGTCGGACGCGGTCGCCTGGCTCCTGGAGCCGTTGTCGGACGCCGAGAAGGCGGTTGTCGACATCGGTGCGGGCACCGGCAAGCTCACCCGGGCCGTGCTCGCCCTCGGCGGCACGAGCGTCGTCGCCGTGGATCCGGATCCGCAGATGCTGGAGGCGCTGCGCGAGAAGACACCCGGCGTCGAGACGGTGGGTGGCACCGCGGAGTCGCTGCCTCTGGCCGACGCGAGCGTCGACGCCGCCACGCTCGGCCAGGCCTGGCACTGGGTGGATCCGGTCGCGGCGTCCGCCGAGATCGGCCGCGTGATGCGCCCGGGTGGTGTGCTCGGGCTGATCTGGAACGTCCGCGACGACCGGACCGAATGGGTGCGCCGGTTGACCGCGATCATGGGTGGCAGCGCGGCGGAGGAGATGATCGGCGAGAACGCCGTGCGCGTCGCCGCGCCGTTCGGCCCCCTCGAGGAGCGGCGCTGGGAGTGGACCCGGGACATGACGCGCGCCGAGCTGCATGCGATGGCCAGCTCGCGCAGCCTCATCATCACGTCGTCCGATGCGGAGAAGGCGCGGATCGCCGCCGCCATGGACGAGCTGTTCGACGAGCTCGGGCTCGTCGAGGGCACGACGCTGTCGATGCCGTACGTCACCGCCGCCTATCGCGCGATCCGCGGATCCTGAGCCGGCGCGAGCCCCGGTAGACTCGTACCCCGTGGCTCTCACCATCGGAATCGTAGGACTGCCCAACGTCGGCAAGTCCACCCTCTTCAACGCCCTCACCAAGAACGACGTGCTCGCGGCGAACTACCCGTTCGCGACGATCGAGCCGAACGTCGGTGTGGTGAACCTGCCCGACGTGCGGCTGAACACGCTCGCCGAGATCTTCGGCAGCGAGCGGATCCTGCCCGCGACGGTGTCGTTCGTCGACATCGCGGGCATCGTGCGCGGCGCGAGCGAGGGGGAGGGGCTGGGTAACCAGTTCCTCGCGAACATCCGCGAGGCCGACGCGATCGCGCAGGTCGTGCGCGGCTTCGCCGACGACGATGTGGTGCACGTCGAGGGCGCGATCGACCCGAAGAACGACCTCGAGACGATCAACGCCGAGCTCATGCTCGCCGACCTGCAGACGCTCGAGAAGGCGATCGTGCGGATCGAGAAGGAGGTGCGCGGCCGCAAGACCGATGCCTCGGTGCTCGAGGCCGCGAACGCCGCCAAGGACGCGCTCGAGCGCGGGCAGCTGCTCTCCACGAGCGGCATCGACCTCGCCCCGATCAAGGAGCTCGGCCTGCTGACCTCCAAGCCCGTGATCTTCGTCTTCAACGTCGACGAGGCCGTGCTGACCGACGACGCCCGCAAGGCTGAGCTCGCCGCCCTCGTCGCCCCGGCGCAGGCGATCTTCCTGGACGCGAAGATCGAGTCGGAGCTCATCGACCTGGATCCGGAGGATGCCGCGGAGCTCCTCGCCTCCACCGGTCAGGACGAGTCGGGTCTCGACCAGCTCGCCCGCATCGGCTTCGACACCCTCGGCCTGCAGACCTACCTCACGGCCGGTCCGAAGGAAGCCCGCGCCTGGACGATCCACAAGGGCGACAAGGCCCCGCAGGCCGCCGGCGTGATCCACACCGACTTCGAGAAGGGCTTCATCAAGGCCGAAGTCATCTCGTTCGAGGACCTCGTCGCGACCGGATCCGTCGTCGAGGCCCGCTCGAAGGGAAAGGCGCGCCTGGAGGGCAAGGACTACGTCATGCAGGACGGCGACGTGGTGGAGTTCCGCTTCAACGTCTGAATGCCTGGTCAGCATGCTGTTGGCCGCCAAAAGCCGGCCAGGAACATGGTGTTTGTAGCGGCCTTTTGCTTCCACCATTGCAAACATTCGAGAAGCGGTGCCATCTGACACGATCCAGGCGATCTTCTTCGTTCTCTTGATGCCGCTCGGTGTCGTCGTCCAGCACCTTCGGTACGAAGCCGAGTGCCGGCAGAGACTCAAAGCTCTTTGGGACGAATACCTGAATGACGAGACTCTGAGAGCCGCGGCCACGCCCAAAAGCACCTGAGCCCGCCTGAGTCTCCCCGAACCGCCCGATCCGCTCCACGCTCTCGGTGCACTCTCTTCACACCGAGCACGGGTCGATAGCACGTCTCTTGTCGCGGGAGGCACCTTGCATTCGCGATCGATGCCGGGATGCTGGTTGAATGCCGCCTGTGGGCAGCTTCGCAGGAACAAAAGAGTTCGGTCGGCTCCTCTTCGACCAGCAGGCACAGATAGGAATGATCTTCCTGCGCGGGCACCTGGTGATCGAGCAGGCGATGACGACAATCATCGAACTCCAAGGCGCCCGCACGAAGGTGCTTCTCGAACGGGCATCCTTCAGCACAAAGCTGAACCTCTGCGACGGCTTCGGTCTCCTCGACGAGCACCTTGTCACTGCCATACGCCTCGTGAACCGCGAACGTAACCACCTCGCACATCGTCTGGATGCCATCGTGACCGACGAGCGGCTTGCCGTGCTGCTCAGCAAGCTCCCCGCTCGGATCCGGAAGGCCGTCGACGACGTCGTCTCTGTCGGAATCGAAGAGCGCGCTGCCGAAGCAGAACGATGGAACGAGCAGGCCCGGGAGCGCGGACTGGGTGAGGAGCGGCTCCGCAAGATCAGCTTTCCCACCGTTCGCGACGTCCAGCCCGCCGACACAATGCAGGGTCTGTTTCTCGTTCTCCTGATGGGCCTCGGCACGGTCGTTCAGAAGCTCCGCTTCGAAGCGGAGCACGGCGAGAAACTCGAGATCTACAAGCAAGCCTGCGCCGTCGCCGAGGTCATGGAGACCGGCGCCACGCCCGAAAGCATCCGAGCACACCTGGAGCTCCCGGATCCACCCGATCCGCGGCACGCCCTCGGCGCGCTCTTCGCTCCAATGCCCGTGCAGAAGGATGGGGCCTGATCAGTTCAGGACAGGCCGAGGAACATCTTTCCCAGTTCGATTAGAGAACCCGCGATCACGTCAGACGGGACTGCTGATCCCACGGCGATCGCTCCCGCCCGAACCTTCTCCAGGAAGGCCTTCGCGCGCGGCTTTTCAAGCGACTGATCGTCCTTGACGATCGTCGCGAACTCGGCTGCGTCTGCATCTCCCAGCCCCAGCGCCTTCACCTGGCGCTCGAACTCCTGGATATTGCCCTTGATAATGCTCTTTTGGGCAATATCGGAGCCCGTGGCGATGTTCGCTCCATGCCCATAGATGTTGTTCGTGGTGTTGAAGACCACCGGCGCCACCGCCGTGTTAGTCGCAACAGACGGTCCGTCGACTGTGCCTGCATCCGGGAAGCTCATCTGAAGTTCCAACGCGAACTCCATCGCCTTCGAGCGAACCGTGTCGATGACGCCGTGGAGCGACTGCCGGGTGATCACATTCCACGCGCCGAACAAGCCAAAGAACTGGATCGCGAACGCCCCCGACTTCTCATACTCCTCCACACGCCACGCGGGCCATTGCAATTGAGGATCCTCCGCCGCGTCTGCGAACGACTGCAGCGTGATCAGCGGCTGGCGCATCTCGACCTGAAAGTCCTTCTCGAAGCCTGGGTAAGGCGGTAGCGCCTTCTTGATCTGACTCTGCATCGGACCCGTGAAATGACCCGTGACTGACGTGATCATCCTCCGGTAGTCGGGAAGGTCATCCTCATCGGAGTATCCCTGGAGCTCTCGCTTGACCCACTCCACGACGCCCGGAGCGCCGATTCGTGTTGCCGCGACCTGGACCTTTCGCAGTAGATCAGTGGTCCTCACGCTCTCATCGCTGCTGCCGTCGATGATCTCGTCCAAGAGCGTCGTCATGGACGAACCATACCAACGAGCCAAGACACCAATGAGGTGTCGCATGCACGCCGTTCAGACTTGCAAGAATGCCCCGGAGTCGTGGACCCCGGAGCACTCTCCTCGCCCGCTGGCGAAGGGCCTAGCGACAGTCCTTCACACCGACTCCACAGTTGCGGGGACCGCTGAAGGCCCCACAAGGTCTGGGACCGTCCACGGCATAAGAACCTCTGACTACTCAACGCCTTGACAGCGGAACACGATGTCTCCCGCGAACCTCGGAAATGCCTAACGATGGCGCAACCCGGTGGAGTTCCGCTTCAACGTCTGAACGGTTCGTCCGGCGGGACCCGAGCCGACGCGTCCGGAAGCCGGGGACGATCGGGGATCGGGTAGATCTTGAGGGCGAAGGCGCGGAGGACCTTGCCCCGGCGGGGAGCGTGTCGAACTCGTCCACGAGCGCTGTCATGCGCTGCCAGAGCCGCCGCTTCCGTGCGTCGTCGATGCATCGAATTCGCGGCGCAGGTAATTCGGTGCCTGCACCCGCCATGCCTCGGTCACGAGCTCGGTGAAGTGCTCGGGGTCGATCGCCGCCATGCGGAACGCGATCTTGGGCTCGCCCCAGCGGGTCGTCGCCGGAAGGAAGACGCTGGGCTCCATCTCGCGGAGGGCGAGCGCGTCGTCTGTGTCGGCGATCTTCACGCCGACCACGAGTTCCGATGCGATGATCGCGCGGACCTGGTCAGGGATGCTTGGCCACGGGTGGCACTCCCACGCGTACAGCTTGTTCCGCACGAACCACGCCGCACCGCCAGTCGTCGCCCGCTCCTCACTGCCGGGGAGCCGCGCGGCCACGGTGCGCAGATCGTCGAGGGTGGCCATGCATCGAGGGTACGAGGCACCCCCGACATCGATCGGCCGGTTCACGGGCACGGCCGACGCGCGGGATCCCATCGACCTCTTACACCTGGATCCGCCGCGGCTTCAGCGATGCGGATGCGCCCGAAGCGGTCTATACCGTCAGCAACACCGTCCGTGTCGCCGGTACCGGACCGGATCAGCGGCCCTGGCGCTTCTTGTAGGGCTTGGGTTGCCCCTTCACCACAGGGGCGCGACCCTTCCCCTTGGACGCCTTGGCCTTGCCGCCAGTGGGCTTGTCCGACGTGCGCTGAACCGGTGGAGCTGCGGCGATCCTGTTGCGCGCCTCCGGCAGCAGGAGAAGCCCGGCACTGGTCAGACGGGTGGCTCCGCCATGGGTGACGAGCGGGTGCCCGACCTCTTCCTCGAGCTTCTCGATCGATGAGTACAGGGCGGCGAGGGAGATCCCGAGTCCGGCTGCCGCACGTGGGAAATGCAGTTCCTCCGCGACGGCGACGAACCGCCGAAGCTGGGTGATGTTCATGGAATGCCGTTCCTTTCGCGCACGGGTCGCGGCGCTACCCAGCGTACGGGCCCGCGTCGACCTGTCGCATCCGCGCCCGCGCTCGTAGGCTGGCGATGTCGTCGAGAGGAGACGCCGCCATGGCTGACAACGAGGAGCGGTCCACGAGTCCGCATGTGCCGGAGCCCGGTGAGCCGTCGATCCCCGAGCTCGAGGCGGACGAGAACATCGCGCCCCGTCCGGAGGAGGAGATCGCCGACCTGCTCCGCGCCGAGCCCGATGAGGGGGACCAGGTCAGCTGACCTGCCGGACCTCCTGCGGCCAGCCGCAGGCCACGGCGATCCTGCCGGCCCAGAGCTTCGCAGCATCGTCATCGGCTACGTCGATGATCGTGAGGCCGCCGATGTACTGCTCCGTCGGTGCGAACTGCCCCTGAGCGATCACTGGCGTGCCGCTGGAGGCATCGGCGGTGAAGGCGGCATCCATGTCCTCGTGCACTCCTCCCGCGAACACGAGGACTCCGCTGTCACGCATGTCCGACACGACGGCGTTGCAGAGTGCGCCGCGCTCGGCGAACCATTCGTCGCTGTGCTCGCCGACCCACTGCTGGTTGAAGTAGATGATGTACTGGCTCATCGTCGCTCCTCGTCGGTCCCCGCGCCTTCCGCGATGCTACGCCGCAGGAGGAGCCTCGGGGAGACTCGATACGATGGCTCGGTGACTACCGAGAACAACAGCATCTTCGAACCCGATGGCCGCGCGATCCCCTACGTCGACGAGATGTCGGAGGGCGACGGACCCGTTCTGGTGCTGATCCCGGGGCGTGGTCTGGAGGGTGGCGCGCTCGGTTCGGTGGCGCACATCCTCGCCGGTGAAGGGATCAGGGTGCTCCGGATCGGCAGTCGTGCCGACGACGCCGCGACGCTGGAAGAGCGCGTTCAGGACGCGAGCGACGTGATGGACCATGTCGGCATCGGCGCCACCTGGATCGGCGGCCACGGCGTGGGTGGCACGGTCGCCCGCGCACTCTCCGCGAAGCGCACGGACCGCGCCCTCGGCGTGCTGCTGCTGGGCGTCGAAGACGTTGACGTGCCGATCGCACCGTCCGTGCCGATCCTCATCATCCAGGGATCCGCGGACGACGTCATGCCCCCGGCGAACGGCGAGAAGCTGCGCGCATCCGCGGTCGAGCGCGCCAGCGTCGTGACGATCGAGGGCGGCGGGCATCTGTTCCCCGTGAGCGACCCGGTCGACACCGCGTTCGCGATCGAGGACTACCTGGCCTGGGACTGATGCCCGGCACCGTTGCGCGGACGGAAGCCCGCACCGTCCTGCTCGTGATCGACATGCAGGCCGGTGTCATGCCCGGCTGCTTCGATGAGCGCGGTGTGCTCTCGCGGACGGAGGCGCTCGTGCGCCGGGCTCGCGACGAAGGGATTCCCGTCGTGTGGGTGCACCATGACCCCGTCGGCGTGGGCACGCCGGAGTGGGAGCTGGCCGCACCGCTGGTCCGCGCCGACGATGAGCCCGTCGTGCGCAAGAGCTACCGTGATGCGTTCGCAGAGACCGATCTGCGGGCGGTGCTCGACGGTTACGGCGCGACCCGGCTGGTCGTCGCGGGCGCTCAGTCCGACTTCTGCGTGCGCACCACGACGCAGCGTGCGGCCGCGGACGGCTACGACGTCACGCTCGTGCGCGACGTGCACACCACGGTCGACGCGACCGCCGACGGGGTCCCGATCTCCGGCGAGCAGATCATCGCCCACACGAACATGTACTTCGCCGGTCTCCGCTACCCGGGGCAGGAATTCGCGGCGCTGCGGCACGACGAGGTCACGTTCGCCTGACCGCCGCGTCGCGCGGATGTCCGACCCCGGTGCGAGGATGGGCGCATGCCCGAGTCTCCGGAGGTGCAGGCGCTGGTCGAGTTCCTCGACGAGCGGATCCGCGGTCGTGCGATCACCGACCTGGATGTCGGCGAGTTCCGCATCGTCAAGACCCGCAACCGCCCGCCCGGCGCGCTGGTCGGTGCACGGATCCGGCACCTGGAGCGCTTCGGCAAGCATGTCGGCTTCGACACCGACGCGGGCTGGCTGATGATCGGCTTCGGGCGCAACGGCTGGATCCGCTGGTCGGCGCCCGACGCACCGCGCAACGATGAGCCTGTCCCCGAGGTCGTGCGGATCGCACTCGATGACGGTGCCGTGATGCAGATCGTGGATCTGGGTGACTTCCTGGCGGTGACCGCCAACGTCGTCGACGCACCTGGCGACGTCGCAGGCATCGCGGCGCTCGGACCGGACCCGCTCGCTGCGGACTTCGACCGCGTTGCGTTCGAACGCGCCCTCGGCACGCGACGCAAGCAGATCAAGGCGCTGCTGCAGGAGCAGACATCGCTCGCGGGCATCGGCAACGCCTACTCCGACGAGATCCTGCACCGCGCGAAGATCTCACCCGCGGTGCATGCCGCGGTGCTCGACGACGCGGAGCGGGAACGGCTCTTCCACGCCACGGTCGACGTGCTGCGGGGCGCGCTCGCCGATCGGCGGGGACTGCCGCCCGACCGGCTCAAGCAGGCCAAGGTCGCCGCGATGGCCGTGCACGGGCGCGGCGGCGAAGCCTGCCCGGTCTGCGGCACGACCATCGTCGACCATGTCTTCTCCGGCGCGTCCGCACAGCTCTGCCCGCACTGCCAGCCCGAGCGCTCCACGGCGTGAGCTCGCCTGCGGGTTAGCATTCCGAGGTGAGCCCGCTTCCCCTGCGCCATCGCTGGCGCGTGCGCACCTCGGTCGCGATCCTGGTCGGAATCGCGGTCGGGTTCATCGTCACGCCCTTCCTGGGCCTGGCCGCCGGCCTGCTCTCGGCCTGGGGTGCGCTGGCGCTCGTCAGCACTGTGTGGATCCTGCTCGTCGTATGGCCGATGAACGCCGAACAGACGCGCTCGCATGCCACTGAGGAGGACCCCGGTCGACGCATCGCCCGGGTGGTCGCGGTGATCGGGAGCTTCGTCAGCATCGCGGCCGTGCTGGTCGTCGTGCTGCAGGCCCGCCACGCGGAGGGCTGGACCCAGTTCGCCCTCGCGGGGAGCGCCGTCCTCAGCGTCGCCGCCTCGTGGGGGCTGATCCAGACCGATTACATGCTGCGGTACGCGAAGCTCTACTACGACGGATCCGCCGGCATCATCTTCAACCAGAACGAGGACCCCGAATACACCGACTTCGCGTACTTCTCGGTCGGCCTCGGGATGACCTATCAGGTGGCGGACACCAACGTCACGCGCAACGCCATCCGGCGCATCGTCATCGCGCAGACCACGATCGCCTACGTGTTCGGCGCGCTGATCCTCGGCACGATCATCAACCTCGTCACGGGACTGGGGTGACTGCGGAGAGCTCCTCGCGCAGGCGCGGTTCGGTGCGGCGCTCGGGGCGCACACCCGCCTTGTCGGCGTAGAACGCGCGGATCCGATCCATGTCGGCCGCGACATCGCCGGTGAGCTCGAACGTCGGTCCGAGCCCGGTCGTCATGGTGGTGCGATCGACGAACCCCAGCGTCACCGGCATGCCGGTCTCCCGGGCGATGCGGTAGAAGCCGCTCTTCCAGTAGGCATTGCCGCCGCGGGTGCCGTCGGGTGTGACGACCAATCCGAACACGGCACCGCCGTGCACCTGTGCCACGACCTCATCGACGACGCGGGAGGGATCCGATCGATCCACCGGAATGCCGCCGAGACGGCGCATGAGCGGGCCGCGCCAGCCATGGAACAGGCTCTTCTTGCCGAGCCAGTGCACGTCGATGCCGAGTCGCCAGGCGATGCCGAGCATCAGCACGAAGTCCCAGTTCGAGGTGTGCGGGGCGCCGATCAGCACGGTGGGGCGGGTCGGGGCCGGCTCGGATGCGAGCGTCCATCGGCTGAACATCCAGAACAGGCGGGCGGCGAGGCGTCGGAGCATCCGTCAACCGTAGAGGGGCGCCCATGCCGTGCACTGCATGAACGCGGCGAGAACGGAATGGGCGCATGGCCGGACGGAGGGTCCGAGCCATGCGCCCATTCGGTTGTCGTGGGCCAGGCGGCCTGCCGGTCAGGCGACCTTAGGCATCAGGGAGAACGACACGGCGCCCTCCTCATTCACGTTCGCGTCGAGGACCTTGTCGTCCAGGACGATGGCGGCCTCCCCTTCCAGGAAGACCGGGGCGCCCGGCAGATCGAGGATCTGATCGTCGGGCTCGGGCGAGACGACCACGTCGGCAGCGAGGCGGGGTTCGCCCGCCTGTCCCGGGGCGTCGGCCGTGTGGATGCGCAGTCCCGCACCCTCCGTGTCGGTGCGACGACGGACGAGTGTGGTGACCAGCGCGGTGGCGTTGTCGGTCAAGGTGAGCACGAGGCACTCCTTCCGGTTGCGGACATGCCGAGGTCACGGCATGTGTCCGGGCCACGATTCCCCTTCGGGCTCGAGCTCTCAACCGCTCTGCGGCGATTCGACCCGATTCGGAGGTTCTTCCCACCTGGGCGCGCATCGCGTGCGACCGGCCTCAGCCTGCCGCGGCGCGCAGAGCTGCGGCCGTCTCGGGATCCAGTCCCGGAACCTCCTCCGTCGGCACGGCGAGGGCGAGCAGCGCGCGGCTGAAATAGTTGCGCGCCGCCGCGGCCAACGTGATGTCCACGATCTGACGGTCGTCGTAACCGGCGTCTCGCAGAGCGCGCGTGTCGGCATCGGTCATGCCGCGCGGATCGACGGAGAGCCTTGCCGCGTACTGCACCACGGCCTGTTCGGCGGCAGAGAAGCCGCTGTCGTCCTGGCGGGCGAACGCCTCGAGGCCGTCGCTCGTGAGGACGTCCGCGCGGAGTGCCTTGCGTCCGTGCGCGAGCAGACAGTGCGGGGATCCGATCGCGCGAGCGGCGCCGAGCGTCGCCGCCTCGTACACGCTCACCCCGATGGACGGCACGATCGCGCGGATGAGCGCCATGAAGGCCTCATGCGCCTCGGGGTTCACCGCCATGACCCGGGTGTGAGCGAAGACGAAGCCCACATCGGCGACGTCCTCCGCGTACATGTCAGCGGCATGGCCTTCGGCGGTCTCGGCCGGGGGAGTGCTGATGATCATGGGAGGCTCCTTCGCATCCGCGTCGGGGCGTTCTCGCAGGCGGCGAACCCGGCGCACGTGCGAAGACTACGCCGGGCGCCGGGCCCGGGACATGGGGCGAACGCCTCAACGGCGCCCACCGCCGTGCACGGGCGTAGCATCGAGGGATGACCACCGCAGCCGATTCCGAGCAGCAGACCCCCACGGACGCCGCGCTTCCGGCGCTGAGCGCCGTTCCGGGCGGCCTGTCCCTGCTCCCCGGTCTCAACGCGGACGACACCGGACTGTGCATCGGCGGCGTCTGCCGCCTGCCCGGCGCGAAGGACTGACCCCTCACCAAAGTCGTCCCCCTGAGCACGATCTCTCGATCGTGCTCAGGGGGACGACTCGGATGCGAGGTGTGCCGGGTCAGTGCATCGCCGGGGCGGCGCCCTCCGGAGCTCCCGCCTCGTGCGGCTGGTCCTCGGGCTTGCGGATGATGAAGGCGCCCAGGATCGTCACCGTCGCGATGACCGCGCCGATCACGAACGTGCTGCGCGAGCCCGCCGCGACCGCGTCGGGCACCTCGGTACCGCCGTTCGCGTTCACGATGAGCGTGAACACCGCGATCATCACGGCGATGCCGGTGGCGCCGGCGACCTGCTGCACGGTGCCGATGACCGCGCTGCCGTAGGAGTAGAACTTCGGCGTCAGCGAGGCCAACGACGCGGTGAACAGCGGCGTGAACGAGAGCGCGAGCCCGATCGACAGCAGGGTCTGCGCGACCAGCACGATCCACACCGAGGTGTTCGTGGCGAGCGTCGTGTAGAACCACAGCGTGGCTGCGGTGAGGATCGAGCCGGGGATCAGGAGGATCTTCGTGCCGCGGGCGTCGTAGATGCGTCCGATCACCGGTCCGAGCAGTCCCATCGCGAGGGCGCCGGGAAGCAGCACCAGCCCCGCCTCGGTGGTCTCCAGGCCGAGCGCCTTCTGCAGGAACAGCGGGATCACCGTGAGCGTGCCGAAGAACGCCAGCGACAGCAGGAACATCTGCACCATCGACAGGGTGAAGTCGCGCGAGGCGAACACCCGCAGGTCGAGCAGGGCGTCGTCCTTGCGCTGCAGGATGACCTGCCGCCAGAGGAACGCCACCAGGCCCACCACGCCCACCACCAGTGCGATCACCAGCGGAACGGGGGATCCGCCGCCTCCCGCGAGGGCGCCGATCTGGCTGAGACCGAAGACGAGCCCGCCGAAGCCGAAGGCGCTCAGCACGATCGACAGCACGTCGAGCGGCGCGTCGGTGCGTTCGCCGACATTCGTCAGCCACCGCCAGCCGATGAACATCGCGGCCAGGGCGATCGGCAGCACGACCACGAAGATCGCTCGCCAACTGAAGTGGTCCAGCAGGAAGCCCGACAGCGTGGGGCCGATCGCCGGCGCGAGCGAGATGACGATGCTGACCCGGCCCATCATCCGGCCGCGGCTCTCCGAGGGGACCAGGTTCATGAGCGTGGTCATGAGCAGCGGCATCATGATCGCGGTGCCGGAGGCCTGCACGACACGCGCGATGAGCAGCACGGTGAAGCCGGGCGCGAGCGCGGCGATCAGCGTTCCCGCCGAGAACAGCGCGAGCGCGCCGAGGAACATCTGCCGGGTCGTGAAGCGCTGCAGGAGGAAGCCGGTCGTCGGGATCACCACGGCCATGGTCAGCATGAACGCGCTGGTCACCCACTGCGCGGCGAGCGGGGTGATGCTCAGATCGTCGATGAGGTGCGGGATGGCCATGCTCATCGTCGTCTCGTTGAGGATCGCGACGAAGGCGGCGGCCAGGAGCACCCAGATGACCGCCATGTCTCGGCGGGGGATGAGGGAGGATCCGGTGCTGGTCGGCACGGATCCGGTTTCGATGGCGGACATGTGTTTCCTCCGGCTCGGCGGGGGCGAAAAAAGGGGGGATGAGCTGCGCGGAGCTGCGAGCGACTTTCAGCGTAACCACAGGGTCGGACATTCCATTCCCGTCGGCCGCCCGATACTGCTCTCGGCAGCGTTGCGCCCTGAGCGGACGCGCGCGGCAGCGGCGCCTCGGCGTCGGCGCGGGGATCTACGCTTGCGAGGTGCCGAAGGTGCAGGTGACCGACGGCGGGCAGGGGTGAGCGGATGAGCATGATGGCCAGGATGGGCGGCGCGCGCGGCGGGCGGCCCGTGGACGAGGCGGCTCAGCGCAGGCAGAACGCGGACGCGCCCCGCATCCCGAACCTCGGGCGCCGCGTGGTGGCGCTGTTCCGGCCGTACCGGAACCGGATCCTGATGACGGTTCTGCTGGTCGTCCTCGGAGCCGCGCTCGGGGTCATCCCGCCGCTGCTGGTGCAGAAGGTCTTCGACGACGCGCTGTTCCCGCACGGCGGCGGCGGGCCGCAGCTCGGACTGCTGGTGGTGCTCGTCGTCTCGATGATCGGGCTGTACCTGCTCTCCTCCGGACTCGGCGTCGTGCAGACCTGGCTCACCTCGACGGTCGGCAACAGCGTCACGGGCGATCTGCGCGTGCGCCTCTTCGAGCATCTGCAGGCGATGGAGCTGGGCTTCTTCACCCGCACCAAGACCGGTGTCATCCAGTCCCGTCTGCAGAACGACGTCGGCGGGGTGTCCGGAGTGCTCACGAGCACGGTCACGAGCATCCTCGGGAACACCGTCACGGTGATCGCCTCGCTCGTGGCGATGATCCTGCTGGACTGGCGGCTGACCATCATCGCCGTGTGCGTCATGCCGATCCTGGTGCTCGTGCAGCGGCGCGTCGGACAGGTGCGCGCACGGATCGCCGGGGAGACGCAGGAGTCGCTCTCGGAGCTCACCGCCATCACGCAGGAGACGCTGAGCGTGTCGGGGATCCTGCTGTCCAAGTCGTTCAACCGGCAGCGCTCCGAGTCGGCCCGGTATCAGGCGCAGAACCGCACGCAGATCCGCCTGCAGGTGCGCACGGCGATGAGCGGCCAGGGCTTCTTCGCGGTGGTGTCCGTGCTGATGTCCAGCGTGCCGGCGATCATCTACCTGGTCGCCGGATTCCTCGTCGCCGGCGGGACGGGATCCATCACCGCCGGCGCCATCGTGGCCTTCACGACGGTGCAGGCGCGTCTGCTCATGCCGCTGATCGGGCTCATGCGCGTCGCGCTCGACGTGCAGACCTCGCAGGCTCTGTTCGCGCGCATCTTCGAGTACCTCGACCTGGTGCCGCAGATCCAGGACGCGCCGGATGCGACGACGGCATCCGCAGCGCCCGGCCCCCGCGGGCGTCTCGAGTTCCGTGATGTGCGGTTCCGCTATCCGGACGCGTCGCCCGCCGCGCGCGACACCCTGCAGGGGATCTCGTTCACCGCCGACCCGGGGCAGCATGTCGCCTTCGTCGGCCCCTCGGGGGCGGGCAAGACGACGATCCTCTATCTCGCGCCCCGGCTCTACGAGGCCTCGGAGGGAGCGATCCTCTTCGACGGCGCCGACGTGCGCGACCTCACGCAGGAGTCGATCATCGACGAGATCGGGATCGTGTCGCAGGAGACGTATCTGTTCCATGCGACGATCCGCGAGAACCTGATCTACGCCAAGCCCGATGCGACCGACGAGGAGCTCGTGGCCGCCTGCACCGCCGCCAATATCCACCATGTGATCGCCGGCTTCGAGGACGGCTACGACACCGTGGTGGGAGAGCGCGGCTACCGGCTCTCGGGCGGCGAGAAGCAGCGCATCGCGATCGCGCGGGTGCTGCTCAAGGATCCGCCGGTGCTGCTGCTGGACGAGGCCACCTCCGCCCTCGACACCGTGTCGGAGCGCGTCGTGCAGGAGGCGCTGGACGAGGCCGCCAAGGGCCGCACGACCCTCACGATCGCGCACCGGTTGTCCACGGTGATCGGCGCGGACGTCATCCACGTCGTGCAGGAGGGGCGGATCGTCGAATCGGGCACCCACTCCGAGCTGCTCGCGCAGGGCGGGCTGTACGCCGACCTCGCCGCGCAGCAGGTGGCCGCGGCGAGGATCGACGACGACGTCCGCTCGGCCTGACCGCCGCTGGGCGGGTCCGGCCGGCGGTCGTGCGCGCGGCGGCCGCGCTCAGTGCGCGCTCAGCCCGCCGTCCACGAAGAGCGAGTGGCCCGTGACGTACGAGGATCCGGCTCCGGCGAGGAACACGGCCGCGCCGGCGAAGTCGGAGGGCAGCCCGTTGCGGCCGATCATAGTGCGCCCGGCGAGCGCGGCGATCTGCACCGGATCCTCCTGAAGGCGGGCGTTGAGCGGCGTCAGCACGAACCCCGGCACGAGGGTGTTGCTGGTGACGCCGGTCCCGCCCCAGGCCTCCGCCTCCGACCGCATCAGCGACTCGACCGCGCCCTTCGAGACGCCGTAGACGCCGCTGCCGACGAACGCGCGGTGCGCCTGCTGCGAGCTGATGTGGATGAGGCGGCCGTAGCCGCGCTCGGCCATGCCCACCGCATAGCGCTGACCGAGCAGGAACGGGGCGAGCGCGTTCACGGTCATCGTGGCGTCCCAGTCCGCCTCGGTGATGTCGGCGAAGGCGGGCCGGATGTTGATGCCGGCCGAGTTCACCAGGATGTCCGGCTCGCCGAACGGGCGCGCCGCCGCGTCCGCCGTCGCCAGGATGCCCTCGCGGGTGCCGAGGTCGCCGACGACTCCAGCGACGCGGCAGCCGGCCGCGGCGAGCTCGCGCACCGTCTCGTCGATCCGCTCGGCTCCGCGGGCGACGACCACGGTGGCGGCGCCCGCACGGGCGAGCGCGGTCGCGATGCCGCGGCCGATGCCCGAGCTGCCTCCGGTGACGACCGCGGTGCGGCCGTCGAGCGAGAAGAGGTCGGAGAGGTAGGCGTTCATGATGGTCCTGATTCTGGACGGAGCGACGCGCACGGGAGCGCCGGCCGTCCGGGCAGTGCGGGCTGCTACCAGCGCAGCGCGGCGACGAGAGTGGGGTCCACGCGGGCGTCGGCGAACTCGGGGAGTGCCTCGAGGTCTTGCACGAACGCTCGCACCGCCGCGGGATACGCGGAGTCGGTGTGGGTGCCGGCGATCTCCTGGAGCGGCGGCAGATCCATCGCGAGGATGAGGTCGAGCCTAGCGACGACGGCGGCATGCGCGCCCGCCTGTTGCAGCTCATCGATGCCTCCGCGGAGGGCTGCGAGGTAGTCGCGCAGAACGCGGAGCCGGTGCTTGCCCTGCGTGATGGAGGATCCGTTCTCCCGCAGTCGCCAGCGCACCACCACGTCGGGGATGACGTCGAAGGCGCGCGCCGATGTGTACATGCGCTGCGCCACCACCTGATCCTCGTAGGCGACGCCCTCCGGGAAGCGGAGGTCGTGCCAGAACGCGCTGCGGCTCAGTTTCGACCACGCCACGATGTTCGCCGACGCCGCAGGGTGCGCGAAGATCGTGGTGCGCAGACGCTGCGGGTCCGTCGCGGCGGCGACCCAGGGCTGAACACGGCCCGGCGCGTAGGTCTCGCCGTCCCAGCGGGAGCGCACGTAGGCGCCCGCCACGAAGTCGCTCCCGGTCGCGGCGAGCGTGCGGGTCATCCGCTCCAGCGCGGTCGGCGTCAGCTCGTCGTCGCCGTCGAGGAAGCCGAGGTACTCGGTGTCGACGAGCTCGAGCGCGGCATTGCGAGCGCCGCCGAGTCCGCGGGCCTCCGCGTGACGCAGGACCGTGAAGCGCGGATCCGCATCCGCGGCGGCGTCGAAGATCCGGCCGGTGTCATCGCGGGACCCGTCATCGACGAGGATCGCCCGCCAGGACGTCTCCGTCTGCGCGCGCAGCGAGTCGAGGGCGGCAGGAGCGAATTCGGCGATGTCGCGACCGGGCACGATCACGGTCACGAGCGGAGCGGGCACCTCGCCAGTCTAGGAGCGCACGGCGGCCACGGCGTCGGCGACCAGTGCCGCGAGCCGTTCGGGGCCGTCGTCCGGCAACCCTGCGCGGCCGAGCGTGAAGCGCACTGCGGTCTGTGCGGTCACGGGGGCGAGGCCGCAGGCCAGCAGCACGTGCGAGGGCTCGTCACTGCCCGCGGCGCACGCCGAACCGCTGGACGACACCACGCCGCGCCGCTCCAGCTCGAGCAGCACCGCCTCGCCGGAGACGTCCGCGAAGGCGAAGCTCGCCGTGCCTGGCAGCCGGTGCACCGGATCCCCGGTGAGACGCGCCGACGGCAGCGCCGCGAGGACTCCGGCGATGAACCGGGCGCACTGCGCCCCGACCCGGGCGGCGGCCTCTGCGCGCTCGCCCTCGGCCTGCTCCAGCGCGGCCGCGAGTCCGACGGCGCCCGCGACGTTCTCGGTGCCGGAGCGGCGGCCGCGCTCCTGCCCGCCCCCGTGCAGGAGGGGCTCGAGCGGCACACGTCCGCGCACTGCGAGCGCGCCGATGCCCTTGGGTGCGCCGAGCTTGTGCCCGGCGAGCGCGATCGCATCCGCGCCGAGGTCCGACAGCGCCAGCCATCCCGCGGACTGCACCGCGTCCACGTGCAGCGGGATGCCGTGGGCGGAGGCGACCGCGGCGAAGCCCGCGACGTCCTGGATCGTGCCGATCTCGTTGTTCGCGTGCCCCACCGCGATCAGAGCGGTGTCATCCCGGATCGCAGCGGCCACGGCGGCCGGATCCACCCGTCCGGCGTCGTCGACTGGGACCTGGGTCGACGTCACACCGTGGAACCGCTCGAGATACCCGACCGACTCCAGGATCGACTCGTGCTCGATCGGCGTCGTGACCACGTGCCGCCCGCCCCGGGGAAGCGCGGCCAGCGCGATGCCCTTGACCGCGAGGTTGTTGGCCTCGGTGCCCCCTGCGGTGAAGACGACATCGCCGGTGCGCATCCCCAGCACACGGGCCACTCGCGCGCGGGCGTCCTCGAGCGCGGCGCTCGCCGCCTCGCCCACGGTGTGATGACTGGACGGGTTGCCGAACGTGCGGGTGAGGAACGGCGCCATCGCCTCGAGCACCTCGGGCCGGATCGGCGAGGTCGCCGCATGGTCGAGGTAGAGCGGGACGGACATGCTCAGTCGATCCGCACGTCGAGCCCGAGATCCAGCGCCCGCGCGGAGTGGGTGAGCGCGCCCACCGAGATGACGTCGACCCCGGTGCCTGCGATCGCCCGCACGGTGTCGAGGCTCACGCCGCCCGAGGCCTCCGCCGTCGCGCGTCCGCCGATCAGGGCGACGCCCGTGCGCAGGTCCTCCAGGGAGAAGTTGTCCAGCAGCACCGTGTGGGCGCCGCCGTCGAGCACTGCGGGGATCTGGTCGAGCCGATCCACCTCCACCACGACGTGCGTGGTGTGCGGCAGGGTCGCGATCGCCTCACGCAGGGCCGTCGCGACGTCGCGTCCGCCGCGGGTCAGCACGGCGAGGTGGTTGTCCTTGGCCATCACCGCGTCGGACAGCGAGAACCGGTGGTTGCGTCCGCCGCCCGCGAGGACGGCGTGCCGCTCGAAGGCGCGCAGGCCGGGCGTCGTCTTGCGGGTGTCGGCGATGCGCACCTGCTTGCCGTCGGGACCGGCGCCGTCGACGGCGCCGACGTAGGCGGCGGTGAGGGTCGCGATGCCGCTCAGTCGCTGCGCGAAGTTCAGCGCCACGCGCTCGGCCGTGAGCAGGCTGCGCGCGGAGCCGGTCACTGTCGCCAACACGTCTCCGGCCTCGAAGGCGTCGCCGTCCGCGACATGGAGGTCGACGACCGTGGCCGGATCCGTGAGGGTGAAGGCGGCGGCGAACACCTCGCCGCCGGCGAGCACTCCGGACTCGCGCGCGACGAGGTCGGCGGTCGCCGTCGCGTCGGCGGGCAGCAGGGCGGTGCTCGTGAGGTCGCCCCAGGGGGCGTCCTCTTCGAGAGCTGCTCCGACGACGCGGGTGAGGAGGGCGGGGGTGAGCATCAGACTCCGATCAGGGCGGGCGACGGTTCGAGGTGGTGGGCGCCGATCGAGACCGGGCGGGCGAGCGCGGCGGCGATCATGGCCTCCGCGACCTGGAGCAGGTTGCGATCTTCGACGGCGGTGCGGGTGAGGGCCTCCGGCGCGCTCCAGGAACGGACCGTCGTCAGCGCCTCCTCGAGGCCGTCGAGGGTGCGCAGCGGGCCCACCAGGTCCCACATGAGCTCCTGCAGGGCGGGCCGGGAGAACGGATCCGATGCCACGTCCCGATCGCGGACGTCGACCTGGCCGGCCCATCCGCGGGCGTCGGTGACGGGGCCGGACCACGGGGTGTCCAGCGCCGCCGCAGCCCGCGCGCCGAACACCGCCCCCTCGAGTAGGGAGTTCGAGGCGAGGCGATTCGCACCGTGCACGCCCGTGCGCGCGGTCTCGCCGACGGCGTAGAGGCCGGGCAGGGTGGTGCGGCCGTCGGCGTCGGTGACCACGCCGCCCATCAGATAGTGCGCGGCCGGGGTGACCGGGAGGGGTTCGCGGGTCCAGTCGAAGCCGCGCTCCCGCGTCACCCGATCGATCGTGGGGAAGCGCCGGGCGAGGCGCTCCGCGCTCCAGCCCTCTCGGTCGCAGAGCCCCGTGGCGTCGAGCCGCACGGGGCCGCCCTGTTCCTGCGCGCGGCGGACGACGGCGCGTGTCACGACGTCGCGCGGCGCGAGCTCACCGTCGGGGTGCGCGTCGAAGGCGAAGCGCCGGCCCTCGTCGTCGATGAGCGTCGCGCCTTCTCCGCGCACCGCCTCGGAGATCAGGAACGCGGGCCCGGGGGCGGCCAGGATCGTGGGGTGGAACTGCACGAACTCCAGATCCTCGACCGCGGCGCCGGCCCGCAGCGCCGCGGCGATCCCGTCGCCCGTGCAGACGGCCGGCGCGGTGGTGTGCCGGAACAGCCGCCCGGCGCCACCCGTCGCGAGGACCACGGCGTCCGCGCCGACCTCCGCGATCCGCCCCGCCGTGAGCAGTCGGGCTCCGTGCACCACCCCGTCCGAGACGACCAGATCGATCAGCATCGCATGCTCGCGCATGGCGATCCCCGCCTCCTGCACGGCGCGGACGAGGGCGGCGGAGATGGCCGCTCCCGTGGCGTCGCCGCCAGCGTGTGCGATCCGCGCGGCGGAGTGGGCCGCTTCGAGGCCGCGCAGCAGCCGCCCCTGGGGGTCCCGATCGAAGGGCACCCCGCGGGCGATCAGCTCGGCGATCCGTGCCGGCGCTTCTCCGACGAGCACGTCCACGACCGCGGGGTCGGAGAGTCCGGCTCCGGCGGTGAGCGTGTCCGCGGCGTGCGCGGCGGGGGAGTCGGCCACGCCGTCGGCGTCCGTGCCGTAGACCCCGGCGATCCCGCCCTGGGCCAGCGCGGTCGCGCCGTCGCCGAGAGCGTCCTTGACCACGACCTCGACACGATGGCCGGCCTCGTGCGCGTGCAGCGCTGCGGTGAGCCCCGCGATCCCGCCGCCGATCACGAGGACGCGCAGAGCGCCGGGGGCGCGGTGCTCGCCGGGGGTGCGCATCAGGCCACCGCCACCGGAGGGCGTGCGGCCAGCATGCGCTCGAGCGCGACGCGCGCCGGGTCGGCCACGTCCGCCGGCACGGTGATGCGGTTCGGCGTGCGCCCGGCCACGAGCTCCTCGAGCACCCAGGCCAGATAGCCGGGGTGGATCCGGTACATCGTGGAACAGGGGCAGACCACCGGATCCAGGCAGAAGATCTCGTGCTGCGGATACTGTGCCGCGAGCCGGCGGACGAGATTGATCTCGGTGCCGATCGCGAAGGTGGTGGGCTCGGTCGCCGCATCGATGGCCTTGCGGATGTAGTCGGTGGACCCGGCCTCGTCGGCGGCGTCCACGACCTCCATCGGGCACTCCGGGTGCACGATCACGCGCACGCCCGGATGCTCGGCGCGGGCCTGGCCGATCTGGGCGACGGTGAAACGACGGTGCACCGAGCAGAAGCCGTGCCAGAGGATGACGCGGGAGTCCTGCACCTCTTCCGCGGAGGATCCGCCGAGCGGGCGGCGCGGATTCCACATCGGCATCTGCTCCAGCGGCACGCCCATCGCCTTCGCCGTGTTGCGGCCCAGGTGCTGGTCCGGGAAGAACAGCACCCGCCGCCCGCGCGCGAACGCCCACTCGAGCACGGTGCGGGCGTTCGACGAGGTGCACACGATGCCGCCGTGCCGCCCCACGAAACCCTTGATCGCGGCGGAGGAGTTCATGTAAGTGACGGGGATCACCGGCACGAGGCCGTCGGCGTCGGGCTGGTCCAGCGGGCCGAGAACCTCCGCGAGCTGCTCCCAGCAGTCCTCGACCTGGTCGATGTCGGCCATGTCCGCCATCGAGCACCCGGCGGCGAGGTTCGGCAGGATCACGGCCTGGTCGGGTCCGGAGAGCAGGTCGGCGGTCTCGGCCATGAAGTGCACGCCGCAGAAGACGATCGCCTCCGCGTCGGGGTGCTGCTTCGCGAAGCCCGCGAGCTGGAACGAGTCCCCGACATGGTCGGCGTGCTGCACGACCTCCTCGCGCTGATAGAAGTGCCCGAGCACCACGACGCGCTCGCCGAGGGTCGCCTTGGCGGCTCGGATCCGCTCGTGCAGTTCGTCCTCGCCGGCTTCGCGATACGCGGCGGGCAGTTCGCCCTGCCGCGGCGCGCCGGTCGGGATCACGTCGCCCATGGACGAGCCAGGCCCGTACCCGGGGATCGTGTCGAAGTTCCACGGACCCGCAGCGAGATCGGTGGTGCAGGTCTCCTCAGTGGACGCGCCGGTCACGATCAGCCGGAGCGCGTGATCGACGGAGGGATCGAGGAGGGGGGAGGAGGACATGGCGCGCCGCCTTCTGGTCGAATCGACATTTAGTGTCACTGAGTGCACATTAAGTCGAACTGACCAGAAGTGCAAGCGGGGCGGGGGGAGTGCCGCGGGAGTCCATCGCGCGGGAGGGCTCAGCTCTCGGAGCAGTAGCGGTACAGGCGCGCGGGCCGGTGGTTCCCGGTGCGGAACGACTCGGTCGGGACCAGCTCGCCGGAGCCCTCGAGCAGGCGGCGGAAGTTCGAGGGGTCCAGGCGCCGCCCGAGCACGGTCTCGTAGACCTCGCGCAGCTCCGCGAGGGTGAACTCATCGGGCAGGAGCCCCGCCGCGATCCGGCTGTAGCCGACCTTGTTGCGCAGTCGGTCCAGTGCGTACGCGGCGATGCGGTTGTGATCGAAGGCGAGCGGGGGGATCGCGTCCACGTCCAGCCACTCGACGTTCTCCGGCGCCCCGGCCGCCGAGCGCTGGGCGTCGACGAGATCCGAGCGGAGCAGAGCCCAGTAGACCACCGAGATCGTCCGGTTCGGCGAGCGATCGACGTCGCCGAACGTGTACAGCTGCTCGAGGTAGCTCGGTGTGAGTCCGGTCGTGTCGGCCAGGGTGTGCGCCGCCGCCGCATCCAGGTCTTCGTGGACGCCCAGCCAGCCGCCTGGCAGCGCCCAAAGGCCGCGGTATGGCTCCCGGGTGCGCCGGACGAGCGGCAGCATGAGCCGGTCGCCGTCGTCCGAGGCGCGCAGGGAGAAGATGACGGCCGACACGGCGACGCGGATCGCGTCGTCCTCTGTCCTCGCCTCGGTCACACCAAGAGCCTAGGGTGAGGACTCCGGTTCGAGCGACGACAGCCCGTGCCGGCCCCTGCGCCCGCGCGGACCGTGCCGCTATGCTGGGGGCATCAACTGAACACGTGGCCGCATGGTCCGCGCGGGAGAGTCCGGTGATCGCAGCCGGACACCGAAGGAGCAAGCCTCCCCGCCAATCTCTCAGGTAACCGCACCGCGCAGACCCGGCCGCTCTGAAAAGCGATTT
Source organism: Microbacterium sp. Au-Mic1 (assembly GCF_021341785.1). Lineage (GTDB taxonomy): Bacteria > Actinomycetota > Actinomycetes > Actinomycetales > Microbacteriaceae > Microbacterium. The sequence goes on along the minus strand of NZ_JAJTTF010000010.1, from coordinate 79,097 downwards.
CAAGCGAAGCGAGAAATCGGGTTGAGCGAGGACGCCGAAGGCGCCCGAGCCGAAACCCTGGTGAGAGGATCCTCGCGGCTCCCCACTTCTCGCGTGAGAGATCCGCCGACGGTGAAAGCCCTTGCGCACGCGCGCGGGCGAAGCTCTCAGGCTCATGACAGAGGGGGAGTTCTCGGATCCGCGCGCCGTGCGGATCCTCACCGATCCGCACGGGAGAGCTCCATGACACAATCTCCACCTTCACAGGCCCGTTACACACCGCTCCGAGAGCGTCACGAGGCACTCGGAGCCTCCTTCACCGACTTCGGCGGCTGGCAGATGCCGGTCCGCTACACGTCCGACCTCGCCGAGCACCACGCGGTGCGCGAGAGCGCGGGCATCTTCGACATCTCGCACATGGCGGAGTTCACGATCATCGGCACCGGTGCGGCGGCGTATCTCGACTACGCGCTCGCCGGCCGGCTCTCCGCCCTCGCGGTCGGCAAGGCGAAGTACTCGCTGCTGCTGGCCGAGGACGGCGGGATCATCGACGACGTGATCGTCTACCGACTGGGCGACGACGACTTCCTCATCATCAGCAACGCGGGCAACCGCGACGCCGTGCGCGAGGCGCTGCTGGCCCGCACCACGGGTCGCGAGGTCGTCGTCGAGGACGTCTCCGACTCTTACGCGCTCATCGCCGTGCAGGGCCCGAACGCCGAGGCGATCGTCGCCGCGATCGACGGCATCGCGGACGTCTCGATCCCGTGGTCGGAGCAGAAGTACTACGCCTGGGCCTCCGCCACCTACAACGGCAAGCCGCTGCTGCTGGCGCGCACCGGCTACACCGGCGAGGACGGCTTCGAACTGCTCGTCGCCGCCGAGGACGCCGCCGTGCTGTGGGACGCCGCGCTCGCCGCGGGCGCCGACCACGGCCTCGTCCCCGCCGGTCTCGCCGCGCGCGACACGCTGCGCCTCGAGGCGGGCATGCCGCTGTACGGCCACGAGCTCAACCGCGAGACCAAGCCCGCGCAGTCGGGCCTGGGCCGCGTGGTCGTCGAGGACAAGGACGACTTCGTCGGCAAGGGCGAGGTCACGCCGGCCGAGGGTGCACGTGTGCTGATCGGCCTCGCCGCCGAGGGCCGCCGGGCCGGCCGTGCCGAGTACGCGGTGGTGACGGAGAACGGCGCGGTGATCGGCGAGATCACCAGCGGCGCGCTGAGCCCCACACTCGGCCACCCGATCGCCATGGCCTTCGTCGATCCCGCCGTCGCCGACGGCTCCGTCCCCCTGTTCCTCGACGTCCGCGGGACGAAGATCCCCGCGACCGTCACCGCCCTGCCTTTCTACCGGAGGAAGAAATGACCGATCTCAACACCCTGAGCTACAGCGAAGAGCACGAGTGGGTCGCCGTCGACGGCGATTCCGCGACCATCGGCATCACGGACTTCGCCGCGGACGCCCTCGGTGACATCGTCTTCGTCGAGCTGCCCGCCGTCGGCACCTCTTTCAGCCGCGGCGACGTCTTCGGCGAGGCCGAGTCGACCAAGTCGGTCTCCGAGCTGTACGCGCCGGTCGACGGCACCGTCGTCGAGATCAACGACGCCGTGATCGACGACCCGTCGCTGGTCAACTCCGCACCGTTCGACGGTGGCTGGCTGATCAAGGTCTCCATCGCCGCGGGCGCCGTCGACGGTCTCCTCGACCGCGACGCCTACGTCGCTCACACGGAGGGCTGAGAGTGACCGCGTTCCTCGACCGCCATATCGGCACCACCGCCGACGCCCAGCAGGCGATGCTCGACGCGATCGGCATCTCCTACGGCGCCGACGAGCGCCCCGTCGATGCGCTCATGCGCGAGGCCGTCCCGGCCTCGATCCGCTCGGCCGCCGATCGCGTCAGCGTGCTGCCGGCCGCGGCGAGCGAGGCAGAAGCCCTCGCCGAGCTGCGCGCGCTCGCGAATCGCAACGCCGTGAACCGCCCCATGATCGGTCTGGGCTACTACGGCACCCTCACGCCCAGCGTGATCCAGCGCAACGTCCTGGAGAACCCGTCCTGGTACACGGCGTACACGCCCTATCAGCCGGAGATCTCGCAGGGTCGCCTGGAGGCGCTGATCAACTTCCAGACCATGGTCTCCGACCTCACGGGTCTCGACACGGCGAACGCGTCGATGCTCGACGAGTCCTCCGCGGTCGCCGAGGGCATGCTGCTCGCGCGGCGCGGATCCAAGTCCCCATCGTCCGTGTTCGTGGTCGACGCCGACGCTCTGCCGCAGACCAAGGCGCTGCTGGCCACGCGTGCGGCGGCGCTCGGGATCGAGCTCGTCGAGCGCGACCTCGGCGGCGGGGAGACCCTGCCCGAGGAGCTGTTCGGGGTGTTCGTGCAGTATCCGGGCGCCTCGGGGCGGATCTGGGATCCGTCCGCGGTGATCGATGCGGCGCACCTCGCCGGCGGCCTCGCCGTCGTCGGGGCCGACCTGCTCGCGCTCACCCTGATCGCCTCGCCGGGCTCGCTCGGCGCGGACGTCGCCGTGGGCACCACGCAGCGCTTCGGCGTGCCGATGGGCTTCGGCGGCCCGCACGCCGGCTACATGGCCGTGCGGTCCGGCCTGGAGCGCCAGCTTCCCGGGCGCCTGGTCGGCGTCTCTCAGGACGCGGACGGCCACCCGGCCTACCGCCTGGCGCTGCAGACCCGCGAGCAGCACATCCGCCGCGAGAAGGCCACCTCGAACATCTGCACCGCCCAGGTGCTGCTGGCCGTCATGGCCGCGATGTACGCGGTGTACCACGGTCCGGAGGGACTGAAGGAGATCGCCTCCGGCGTCGCCTCCAAGGCCCGCTTCCTCGCCACGCAGCTGGAGAAGGCCGGCGCCGAGATCGTGCATGCCGACTACTTCGACACGATCACGGTGCGGGTTCCCGGAAGGGCCGAGGCGATCGTCGCCGCCGCCCACGACGCGGGGATCCTGCTGAACCCCGTCGACGCGGACACGGTGAGCATCGCCACCGACGAGACCACGACCTACGAGGACATCCTCGCCGTGGCCACGGTCTTCGGCGCGGGAGAGGGCTCGTTCGCCTACATCCCCGTCACCAGCGTGCCGGGGGCCCTGGCCCGCCAGGACGAGTACCTCACGCACCCGGTGTTCCACGCGCATCGTTCCGAGACCGCCATGATGCGGTATCTGAAGAGCCTCGCCGACCGCGACTACGCGCTCGACCGGGGCATGATCCCGCTCGGATCCTGCACGATGAAGCTCAACGCGGCGACCGAGATGGCGGCCATCACGTGGCCGGAGTTCGCGCAGCTGCACCCGTTCGCCCCCGAGGCGGATGTGCAGGGCTCGCTCGAGCTCATCGACCAGCTCGAGGCGTGGCTCGCGGACGTCACCGGTTACGACGCGGTGTCCCTGCAGCCGAATGCCGGCTCCCAGGGCGAGCTCGCGGGCCTGCTCGCGATCCGCGGATACCACCTCGCCAACGGCGACGACCACCGCACCGTGTGCCTGATCCCGTCCTCCGCGCACGGCACCAACGCCGCGTCCGCGGTGCTCGCAGGCATGAAGGTGGTCGTCGTCGCGACCGATGAGCTGGGCAACGTCGACCTCGACGACCTGCGCGCGAAGATCGCACAGCACGCCGACGAGATCGCGGCGCTCATGATCACCTACCCGTCCACGCACGGCGTGTACGAGCACGACGTGCTCGACATCACGGCTGCGGTGCACGCGGCCGGCGGTCAGGTCTACATCGACGGCGCGAACCTCAACGCGCTGCTCGGCTACTCCCGATTCGGCGACCTGGGCGGCGACGTCTCGCACCTCAACCTGCACAAGACGTTCGCGATCCCGCACGGCGGCGGCGGCCCCGGCGTGGGCCCCGTGGCGGCGAAGGCGCACCTCGCGCCGTACCTGCCCGGTCACCCGCAGGCGCAGCGTGCCGAGCACGCGGGCGGCTACGTGTTCGAGGGCGGCCCAGTCTCTGCGGCGCCCTACGGATCCGCGGGCGTGCTGCCGATCTCGTGGGCGTACGTGCGGATGATGGGCGCCGACGGCCTGCGCGACGCGACCGCGGCCGCCGTGCTCGCGGCGAACTACGTCGCCGCGCGCCTGGCCGATCACTTCCCCGTGCTGTACTCGGGCGAACAGGGCCGGGTGGCGCACGAGTGCATCCTCGATCTGCGTCCGCTCAAGGAGGCGACCGGGATCACGGTCGACGACGTCGCCAAGCGCCTCATCGACTACGGCTTCCACGCCCCGACCATGTCGTTCCCCGTCGCGGGCACGCTCATGGTGGAGCCGACGGAGTCGGAGGATCTCGGCGAGCTCGAGCGCTTCGTGGAGGCGATGATCCAGATCAAGGCCGAGGCCGACGAGGTCGCCGCGGGCGTCTGGCCGCGAGACGACAACCCGCTCGTGCACGCGCCGCACACGGCGGCGGCCCTGCTGATGGGGGAGTGGGACCACGCCTACACCCGTGAGCAGGCCGCGTACCCGACGCACGCGCTCATCGCCGGCAAGTACTGGCCGCCCGTGCGCCGCATCGACAACGCCTACGGAGACCGCAACCTGGTGTGCGCCTGCCCGCCGGTGGAGGCGTTCGCGCTGTAGGGATCCGCACGATCCGAAGAACGACGAGGCGTCCTGGGAACCGCTCCCAGGACGCCTCGTCGTTCAGGTCACCAGTAAGTAACGGTTAACGGTACGCATTCGTGCGATCGGCGGACGGGCGGTTAGGCTCAGGTATCCCTGAGCGCTCGACGACGAGTGCGCAGATTGCTGTCAACTGTCCACAGGAGGACACAACGTGAAGCGCAACAAGATCGCCCTCGCGGGCATCGGACTGCTTGCGGTGGGCGCACTCGCCCTCGCCGGCTGCTCCAGCAACAGCGGCAGTGGCAACGCCACCGCCTCGGCCGGCGGTGACTCGAAGGCCGTCATCCGGGCCCTCGGCAGTGAGCCCGAGAACCCGCTGATCCCGACGAACACCAACGAGGTGGGCGGCGGCAAGATCCTCGACTCCCTGTTCGCAGGCCTCGCGTACTACGACGCCAAGGGCAAGCTCGTCAACGACATGGCCGAGTCGATCAAGGTCGACGACGACTCCGACCTGACGATCAAGGTGAAGCAGGGCAACACCTTCTCCAACGGCGAGAAGGTCACGGCCGACAGCTTCATCAACGCCTGGCAGTACGGTGCCAAGTTCTCGAACAAGCAGCTGAACAGCTCCTGGTTCTCCGACATCGAGGGCTTCAGCGCCGACGCCGACGCCGACCTGACCGGTCTGAAGAAGGTCGACGACTACACGTTCACCGTGAAGCTGTCCAACCCGGTCGCCGCGGACTGGTCGCAGCGCCTCGGCTACTCGGCCTACTACCCGCTGCCCGCCGCGTCCCTCAAGGACATGGCCACGGCCGGCGAGAACCCGATCGGCAACGGCCCGTACAAGCTGGCCAAGGACGGCGCCTGGCAGCACAACGTCGAGATCGACCTCGTCAAGAGCGACTCCTACAAGGGTGGCCGTCAGGCGAAGAACGGCGGCGTGACGTTCGTCTTCGAGGCGACCCCCGACGCGGCGTACGCCGACCTGCTCAGCAACAAGATCGACGTGATCGACCAGATCCCGTCCTCCGCTCAGCAGACGTTCGAGTCCGACCTCGGTGACCGTGCGGTCAACCAGCCGGCTGCGATCTTCCAGTCGTTCACGATCCCGGGCAACGCCGAGCACTTCACCGGCGACGAGGGTGCGCTGCGCAAGCAGGCCATCTCGATGGCCATCGACCGCGCCGCGATCACCAAGACGATCTTCAACAACACCCGCACTCCGGCCAGCGACTTCACCTCGCCGGTCATCGCGGGCTGGTCCGACTCCATCAAGGGTGCGGACGTGCTGAAGTTCGACGCGAAGAAGGCGAAGGAGCTGTGGGCCGAGGCCGACAAGATCTCGCCGTGGAGCGGCACCTTCCAGATCGCGTACAACTCCGACGGTGGCCACCAGGCCTGGGTCGACGCCGTGTCGAACCAGCTGAAGAACAACCTCGGCATCGACGCCTCCGGCAACCCGTACGTCGACTTCGCCTCGCTCCGCAAGGACGTGAACGCGCGCACCATCAAGACCGCGTTCCGCACCGGCTGGCAGGCCGACTACCCGGCGCAGTACAACTTCCTGCAGCCGATCTACGGCACCAAGGCCTCGTCGAACGACAGCGACTACTCGAACCCCGACTTCGACAAGCTGATCGCCAAGGGCGCCTCGGCCACCGACCAGGCCGCGGCCACGAAGGACTACGCGCAGGCTCAGGAGATCCTCTTCAAGGACCTGCCCGCCGTCCCGCTGTGGTACTCGAACGTCAACGGCGGCTTCGCCAAGGGCGTGAACAACGTCCAGTTCGGGTGGAACTCGGTTCCGCTGTACTACGAGATCACCAAGGGCTGACCGGCCCGAGGGATCACACCCGCGAGGCGGTGACGATCACGTCACCGCCTCGCGCGCTGTCAACTCAGCGCAAATCAAAAGTGTCGTGCACGTCGAACACGTGACACGATGCTCTCAGCGAGGCGTCGCACCGGCACGGATCGTGCGGGTTCCCGAGGCGCCTCCTCATCTGAAAGGAGGGGCGCATGGTCGGGTACATCCTCAAACGCCTCTTGCAGGTGATCCCCGTGTTCCTCGGGGCCACCCTGCTCATCTATTTCCTGGTGTTCTCCATGCCGGGCGATCCGATCGCCGCACTCTTCGGCGACAAGCAGCCGAGCAAGCAGCTGCTCGCCGCGCTGACGGCCCAGTATCACCTTGATCAGCCGTTCATCGTGCAGTACTGGTACTACCTGGTCGGCATCTTCCAGGGCAACATGGGCACCACGTTCTCCGGTCGGTCCGTCAACGACGTCCTGGCGGCGACGCTGCCGGTCACAGGGCGTCTGGCGGTCATGGCGATCGGACTCGAGTTCACGCTCGCGATCATCATCGGCACCTTCTCGGCGCTGCGCAAGGGCAAGATCTTCGACAACTCGATGCTGGTCGTCTCGCTGATCTTCATCTCGCTGCCGATCTTCGTCATCGCGTTCCTCTCCCAGTACTTCCTCGCCGTCAAGCTGCAGTGGTTCAGTCCCACGGTCGGGGCGGAGAACGACTGGGGCGACCTGTGGCTGCCGGCCATCGTGCTCGGTGTCAGCCTGTACGCCACCAGCATGCGACTCATGCGCGGTTCGGTCATCGACACCCTCAACCAGGACTGGGTGCGCACCGCTTACAGCAAGGGCCTGCCGCGACGACGCGTCATCCCCGTGCACGTGCTGCGCAACTCCCTGATCCCGGTGATCACCAACTCCGCGACGAACTTCGGTGTGCTCCTCGTCGGCGCGACCGTCACCGAGGGCATCTTCAACGTCCCCGGCGTCGGCAACACGCTGTTCCACGCGATTCTGCAGCACGAGGGGCCGACGATCGTCTCCTTCGTGACCGTGTTCGTGATCATCTACGTGCTGGTCAACCTGCTCGTGGACCTGCTGTACGGCCTGCTCGACCCGAGGATCCGCTATGTCTGACACCAGTGCGACGCACTACGTCGCTCCCATTCCCGAGGGCACGATCGCGGTCGACGCGATCAAGATCGCGGAGAAGCCGTCCAACCTCTGGCGGGACGCCTGGGCGGACATGCGCCGCCGGCCGATGTTCTGGATCTCGCTCGTCATCGTGTTCATCGTGCTCGTCATGGCCGTCGCCCCGACGCTGTTCACGCAGACCCCGCCGAACAGCAACTGTCAGCTGTCCAACTCCAACGGGGGACCGACCGCTGGGCACCCGCTCGGCTTCACGTTCCAGGGCTGCGACATCTACGCCCGTACCGTGTGGGGCGCTCGCACCTCGCTCTCGGTCGGCCTGCTCGCGACCCTGATCGGATCCTCGATCGGTCTCATCATGGGGGCCCTGGCCGGGTTCTACGGCGGCTGGCTTGACGGCCTGCTGTCGCGCGTCGGCGACATCTTCTTCTCGATCCCCTACATCCTCGCTGCCGTCGTCGTGATGAGCGTGTTCGCGCAGTACCGCAACGTGTTCACGTTGGCGGTGGCGATCGGAGGGTTCGCGTGGGCATCCACGGCACGCGTCGTGCGAGCGGAGGTGCTGCGTGTGCGTCAGGCCGACTTCGTGATGGCCTCGCGTGCGCTCGGCAAGTCGCGGTTCGGCACCCTCATGTCGCACGTCATCCCCAACGCGATCGCACCGCTGCTGGTCGTCACCACCCTGAGCCTCGCCGCCGCCATCGTCGCCGAGGCGACGCTGTCGTTCCTCGGCGTCGGACTCGGCAGCGGCACCATGAGCTGGGGCAACGACATCAGCCAGGCGCAGCAGTCGCTGCGCGTCGCGCCGATGGCCCTCATCTACCCGTCGATCGCGCTGACCGTCACGGTGCTCGCGTTCATCATGCTGGGCGAGCTCGTGCGAGACGCCCTCGACCCGAGAGCGAGGGCTCGCCGATGAGCGCGAACGCTGACACACCGCTGCTGCGGATCCGCGACCTGCGCGTCGCGTTCGACACCCAGAAGAGCTCGCGCGAGGTGCTGCATGGCGTCAACCTCGACCTGTACGCAGGCGAGACGTTGGCCATCGTGGGCGAGTCCGGATCCGGCAAGTCGACGACCGCATCCGCGATCGTCAACCTGCTGCCCGGAACCGGTCACGTGACCGCGGGCAGCATCACGCTGGACGGTCAGGAGCTGACCGGGCTCACCGAGGGGCAGATGGAGAAGATCCGCGGCCGCGAGATCGGCTACGTGCCCCAGGATCCGATGTCCAACCTCAACCCCGTGTGGTCGATCGGCTTCCAGGTCAAGGAGGCGATCCGTGCGAACGGTCTCGCCACCGGGCGCAAGGAGATCGAGGCGCGGGCCGTCGAGGTGCTGCAGCAGGCGGGTCTCGCGGACGCCGCCAAGCGTCTGCACCAGTACCCGCACCAGTTCTCGGGTGGCATGCGCCAGCGCGCGCTGATCGGCATCGGCCTCGCGGCCGACCCGAAGCTGCTCATCGCGGACGAGCCCACCTCGGCGCTGGACGTCACGGTGCAGCGCGTGATCCTGGATCACCTGGCGTCGCTGACGAAGGAGAAGGGGACGGCGGTCCTGCTGATCACGCACGACCTCGGTCTCGCGGCCGAGCGCGCCGAGAAGATCATCGTCATGCAGAACGGCGAGATCGTCGAGGCCGGGCCCAGCCGGGAGATCCTGGAGAACCCGCTGCACCCGTACACGAAGAAGCTGGTGGCCGCGGCTCCCAGCATCGCGTCGCAGCGCATCCAGGCCGTCCACGAGCGGCAGGGCATCGAGACCAGCGAGGACATCGCCGGCATCGCGCCGACGGTCTCCGTGCGCGATCTGACCAAGGACTACCGGATCCGTCAGGGCCAGTTCCGCAGCGTGCCGTTCCGCGCGGTGGACGCGGTCTCGTTCGACATCCCCAAGGGCAAGACGCTGGCGCTCGTCGGCGAGTCGGGCTCGGGGAAGTCGACGGTCGCGAAGATGGTGCTGAAGCTGGAGGACGTGACGAGCGGCTCGATCGCGATCGACGGCGTCGACATCTCCAGCCTCTCCGGCCGTGAGACGCTCGCACTGCGCCGACGCATGCAGCCCGTGTTCCAGGATCCGTATGGATCCATGGATCCGCTGCGGAACATCGGCAACACCATCTCGGAGCCCATGGACATCCACGGGGTGGGCGACAAGGCGTCGCGCCGGGAGCGGGTGCTCGAGCTGCTGGATCAGGTCTCGCTGCCGCGGGAGCTGGCGACCAGGTATCCGAACGAGCTGTCCGGCGGTCAGCGTCAGCGCGTCGCGATCGCGCGTGCGCTGGCGCTCAAGCCCGACATCGTCGTCCTCGACGAGGCGGTCTCCGCGCTCGACGTGCTGGTGCAGGATCAGATCCTGAAGCTGCTCGCCGAGCTGCAGAGCGAGCTCGACCTCACGTACCTGTTCATCACGCACGACCTCGCGGTCGTGCGCGTCGCGGCCGACCTGGTCTGCGTGATGGAGAAGGGCAAGCTGGTCGAGCAGGGCACGGTGGACGAGATCTTCGCCAACCCCCAGCAGGAGTACACGGAGCGGCTGCTCCAGGCCATCCCCGGCGTCTCGATCGCCCTGGGCGGTCGCAGCGCGTGAGTTCGATGGACCAGATGCCCGTGGGCGCGCGGACGTACCGCGCGTCCACGGGCATCGCCGTGCTCGTGCTGTGCGCGGTGCTCGCCGTCTTCCTGCTCGGCGACGCGGTGGTGCGCGGCAGCTGGGCCCAGATGCTGCTGTACGCGCCGTGGGTGCTGCTGGTGCTGTGGCTCGTCTACGTGATCAGCGTGGTGTCGATGGTGCGGGTGGACGAGGACGGCGCGACCGTGCAGAACTTCCTGCGCCGCACGACGTTCGGCTGGCGCCGGGTCGCCGAGCTCGACCTGCGCTGGCAGCTGGACTTCGCTCTCGACGACGGTCGGAAGCTGGCGTGCTGGGGCGGCCCCGGCCGCATCCAGTCGCCGCGGCTGAGCAGGCGCTCGGGCGAGGTCAAGGTGCCGCAGAGCCTGCAGACGCTCACGGAGGTGCGCACCCGCTGGGAGAACGCCGTCGAGCGCCCGCGGGGAGCCGCGGGGGTGGGCGTGGACGCGCCGATCCGGCGCAGCTGGGACTGGCCGGCGATCGGCGCTCTCGTCGTGATCGCGGTCGGAGCCGTGATCGCGGTCGCGGTCACCCGCTGACCGCTCGGCAGGTCCGGCCGCTCCCGTACTGACCGCGAGACCGAACTTCTGTCTCGAAACGGACGTTCTTATCGGCGGTCTCGGGACGCAGGTTCGGTCTCGCGGTCACAGCATGCGGCACCATGCGCCATGGTGCCGTGGCTGTCGACCGTGGTCACGCGAGGTCGCGGAGTGTGGCGAGCAAGGCAGCGTCGCGGCGATGCGGACGGGGCACACCGGCGTTCGCCAGAATCGTGGTCAGAAGGTCGGAGTCCCGGACTTCGCTCCAGCCCCAGTGCATGAGGCCCGAAGCCTGGCGGCGAAGGCGGGAATCGCGCCGCTTCTCACGCAGGATCGCCCCGGTCGGGTCCTGGAGTGTTCCGTCGTACTTGATCCCGCCGTCTGCCTCGCCGATCAGTCTTCTGCTCGGCCAGAAGAAGTCGGCGCGGTCCACGTAGCCGTCGAGCCGGAACTCGACCTGCAGCTCGGGAATCTCGAATCCCGCCGACTCCATGACACCGAGGCTCAGCGACTCGAGCGGGCTTTCGGGCACGCCGGTGGCACGTTCAAGCGCCCATCGCGCGTTCCGGCGCCCGCGTGACGTGTTACGACTCTCGTTGATCGCTCGTAGCTGCTCCGGATTCGGGTACTGCGTGCGCCGCAGAAGCGCATCTGCGTAGGCGAGACCTTCGATCGGAGGTACGGATCGAGCGACATCCACGATGGTGTCCGGGATCCCCGTGAGAAGGGTGCCGTCGAGCTCCTCGATCGCACGATCCAGGGCGCCGGTATGGATACGGATCCTGCCCGCGATTCGACTGGATCCAAGAGGCTCGAGCACGTGGATCGGCTCATCGACCCGGCCGAGGTAGACCCCGCGAAGGGCGGCCGCCGACAGCCCGCAGAACACGGCATTCGGATCCTTCATGGCGACCGCATGCACCTGCGCGAGGTAGCGGCTCCAGCGCGGCAGTTCACGCCAGGCTCTCGTTTCTGCATAGACGCCGGGCATCACCCGGATGAGCTCGCCTCGATGCCAGGCGCGATTCATCAGACTGGCGTTCGCTGCTCCGCTCGGTCGGAGCAGCTCGACGGGAGCACAGACGAGGGCGCTTTCCGCGACGGAATCGGAACGGGTGTTCATCGCCCCGATCTTCGTCTCTCCGCGTGCGACATGAGAGGGCCCCTGCGGAAACCGCGCGGAACACCGCCTCGTCGGAACCTGTGGAGGACGAGCGGATGCCGACCGCGAGACCGAACATCTGTCTCGAGATCGAAGTTCTTATCGTCGGTCTCGAGACGCAGATTCGGTCTCGCGGATCTGGATCCGAGATTCGGGCGTGCGGCCGGGACGGGCGGGGCGGAGAGTCAGTGCGCCGGCAGGCCGAACAGCGTCGGCCACATCGCCGCCGCCCAGGGGTACCCGACGAAGACCGCGGCATCAATGACGAAGTGCGCGACGAGGAACGGCAGCAGCCGGCCGGTGCGCAGGAACAGGAAGCCGAACAGCAGCCCCATGCCGAGGTTGCCGAGGAACGCGCCGGGTCCCTGGTACAGGTGGTAGCTCGCGCGCAGGACCGACGTGGCGACGAGGATCGTCCACGGCCCCCAGCCGAGCTGGCGCAGCCGCGCGAAGAGGTAGCCGAGCACCACGAACTCCTCTTGCACGGCGGCGCGCGCCGCGGACAGGAGCAGCACGGGGATCGTCCACCAGTACGTGCTCTGGGCCCCCGGGTCCACCGCGACGAACCAGCCGTTCAGCCGCCCCACGACATAGAGCGCCAGCCCGGGGATCCCGATCGCGAGCACGAGCAGAAGGCCGCCTCCCGTGTCCCGGCCGATGCGGGCGTCGTCCAACCCCAGCGCACCGAGGCGGGGGCGCGCCGGGCGCCAGAGCAGGAAGCACACCAGCAGCGCCGGCACCACGGAGAAGCCGATCCCGAGCAGTTGATAGACCAGGTCGAACAGCTCGCGGCTGGACTGCGAGGGGTTCAGGGTCGCGGTCTGATCCGCCAGCGGCGTCGACAGCGACAGGCGGTCCAGCAGCTGCACGATCGCGTACACCGCGGACTGACCGAGCCCGAGACAGAGCACGATCGCGATCTCCCAGCCGATCCGTGCCCGCGACGGTGCGTCCGGCGGGGGAGGGGGCAGCGCGATCCTCATGGGTCGAGCGTACGGCGAGCCGGTATGCATGAGCCCCGCAGAGGACGTCCAGGAGCGGTGTTGTATCCTGAAGAGTCCGGATTCCCGGGCGAAACCCCATCTGCTTAGGACACCTTCATGGCGCACGCCCTCCGCTCCGATCTCCGCAACGTCGCCATCGTCGCGCACGTCGACCACGGCAAGACCACGCTCGTGGATGCGATGCTCCGCCAGACCGGATCCTTCGGCGAGCACGCGCACGTCGAAGAGCGCGCGATGGACTCGAACGACCTGGAGCGTGAGAAGGGCATCACGATCCTCGCCAAGAACACGGCGATCACCTACAACGGCATCCACACCGACACCCCGATCACGATCAACGTGATCGACACCCCCGGCCACGCCGACTTCGGCGGCGAGGTCGAGCGCGGCCTGTCCATGGTCGACGGCGTGGTGCTGCTGGTCGACGCCTCCGAGGGCCCGCTGCCGCAGACCCGTTTCGTGCTGCGCAAGGCGCTCGAGGCCAAGCTCCCGGTGATCCTGCTGGTGAACAAGACCGACCGCCCCGACGCGCGCATCGCCGAGGTCGAGGAGGAGGCCCACGACCTGCTGCTGGGCCTCGCGTCCGACCTCGTCGACGACGTGCCCGACCTCGACGTCGACGCCCTGCTCGACGTGCCCGTCGTGTACGCCTCCGGTCGTGCCGGCGCCGCGTCCCGCACCCGCCCCGACAACGGATCGCTGCCGGACAACGAGGATCTCGAGCCGCTGTTCGAGGCCATCCTCGAGCACGTGCCCGCCCCGGCCTACGACGACGAGGCGCCCCTGCAGGCGTGGGTCACCAACCTCGACTCCTCGCCGTTCCTCGGGCGCCTCGCGCTGCTGCGCGTCTTCAACGGCACCCTGAAGAAGGGCCAGACCGTCGCCTGGGTGCGCGGCGACGGCTCGAGCAGCAACGCCCGCATCACCGAGCTGCTCAAGACCCGCGCCCTCGAGCGCTACCCCGCGGAGGAGGCCGGTCCCGGCGACATCGTCGCGATCGCCGGCATCGCCGACATCACGATCGGCGAGACGATCGCGGATCCCGAGGACGTGCGTCCGCTGCCGGCCATCACGGTCGACGACCCCGCGATCTCGATGACGATCGGCACCAACACCTCGCCGCTCATGGGCAAGGTCAAGGGGCACAAGCTCACGGCGCGCATGGTGAAGGACCGCCTCGACCGCGAACTCATCGGCAACGTCTCGCTCAAGGTCGAGGACATCGGCCGCCCGGACGCCTGGGAGGTGCAGGGCCGCGGCGAGCTCGCGCTCGCGATCCTCGTCGAGAACATGCGTCGCGAGGGCTTCGAGCTCACCGTCGGCAAGCCACAGGTGGTCACGAAGAAGATCGACGGCAAGACGTACGAGCCGTTCGAGCACCTCACGATCGACACGCCGGAGGAGCACCTCGGCGCGATCACCCAGCTCCTCGCGAACCGCAAGGGCCGCATGGACAACATGACCAACCACGGCACCGGCTGGGTGCGCATGGAGTTCATCGTTCCGTCGCGCGGCCTCATCGGCTTCCGCAGCGAGTTCCTCACCACGACCCGCGGCACCGGCATCGCCAACGCGATCTCGCACGGCTACGAGCCGTGGGCCGGCCAGATCACGACCCGTCAGAACGGCTCGATCGTCGCCGATCGCTCGGGCGTCGTCACGCCGTTCGCGATGATCGCCCTGCAGGAGCGCATGTCGTTCTTCGTGCAGCCCACCGAAGAGGTCTACGAGGGCATGGTCATCGGCGAGAACTCGCGCGCCGACGACATGGACGTGAACATCACCAAGGAGAAGAAGCTCACCAACATGCGCTCCTCCACGGCCGACAACTTCGAGTCGATGACGCCGCCGCGCCTGCTGACCCTCGAGGAGAGCCTCGAGTTCGCCCGCGATGACGAATGCGTCGAGGTCACGCCCGAGAAGGTGCGCATCCGCAAGGTGATCCTGGACGCGACCGTCCGTGGCCGCGAGGCTTCGCGCCAGAAGCGCCAGGACGTCAACGCGTAAGTCGTCGCCGGACGGCACATCGAGACCCCCACGTGCTGTCGAGACCCCCACGGATCCACGGATCTGCGTGGGGGTTTCGACTCTGCGTGGGGGTCTCGGCGGTGAGGGGCGGGCCGGCAGGCGGGCCGTTCCGCGTGCAGGCCCCTCAGCGCAGCTCGGAGATGAGCACCGCGGAGGTGCCGGGTTCGAGCGCCTCGAACACATGCGAAGCATCGCCGGGGTAGGAGAGGTAGTCGCCGGGCCGCAGCTCCTCGGCAGCCTCGGCAGGGCCGATCAGAGCGCGACCGCTGATCAGCACGACGTGCTCGGTGGTGCCGATGTGGTGCGGCGTCGAGCGGCGGGGCTCGCCGGGCTCGGCCTGGATGATGTAGAGGTCTCGACGCGCGCCTGGGGGGCAGGCCGCGATGAGCGTGGCCAGGTACGGCGCCGCGGCGGATGGCACCCCGGCGTGGTCGCCGGCCCGGATCAGGGTCGGCGCGTTGGTGCGCTCCTCCACGAAGGCCGCGAAGGGCACGCCCAGTGCGTCGGCGATCGCCCACAGGGTCTCGACACTGGGTCCTGAGGATCCGCTCTCCAGCTGCGACACGGTGGCCTTGGAGACGCCGGCGCGGCGGGCGAGCTCGGAGACGGAGATCCCCACGGCCTCGCGTTCGCGACGCAGGGACCGGGAGATGCGCTCACGGAGATCATCCATCCGGCCAGTATTCCAAACGTTCGTTCATCTTGACAAACGATTTGCGGATGTTCAGAATGATCGTCATGCGTTCAGAGGAGCGAACGATCGACCGTGGCCCGGAGGATGCCGCCGCCGAGGTGCGCGTCGCGCGCCGGGAGGCGATCGGGGTCGCCCTCGCGACCAGTGCCTACGGGATCTCGTTCGGCGCGCTCGCGGTCGCGAGCGGCTTCGACGTGTGGCAGACCTGTGTGCTGAGCCTGCTGATGTTCACCGGCGGATCCCAGTTCGCCTTCGTCGGCGTGATCGGGGCGGGTGGGCTCGCGGCGGCACCCGCGGCCATCGCCTCCGCCCTGCTTCTGGGCGTGCGCAATGTCGCGTACGGCATGCGCATGTCGCCGGTGATCGGACGCGGAACGGCCCGGCGTGCGCTCGCGGCCCCGTTCACGATCGACGAATCCACCGCCGTCTCGCTCGCACAGCGGTCGCCGCGGGCGCGCACGGTCGGCTTCTGGATCACCGGGGTGGGGATCTACGTCGGCTGGAATCTGGCGACTCTGCTCGGCGCGCTGCTCGGGGACGTGCTGGGGGATCCGAAGACCTACGGGCTGGACGCGGCGGCGGCTGCGGCGTTCCTCGCGCTGCTGTGGCCGCGTCTGCGCACACGGCAGGCCATCGCCGTCGGCATCGCGGCTGCCGCGGTCGCGACGGCGCTCACGCCCGTGCTGATCCCGGGGCTGCCGGTGCTCGTGGCGGCGTTCGTGGCGATCGTCGTCGGCTGGTTCAACTGGTTCGGGTCGAAGGCGGCTGTCCGCGCGGCCGCGGAGGAGACGTCATGACCCTGTGGAACGCCGTGCTGCTGGCCGCCATCGGCTGCCTCGTCCTCAAAGGAGCGGGCTATCTGGTGCCGGCTTCCGTCCTGGAGGCGCCCCGGCCCGCCCGGATCACCGACCTGCTCGCGGTCGCACTGCTCGCCGCGCTCGTCTCGGTGCAGGCGCTCGCGACGGGCCCGCACATCGTCGTGGACGCCCGCGTGCCCGCGGTGCTCGTCGCGGCAGGGCTGCTGGCACTGCGGCAGTCCTTCCTCGTCGTGGTGATCGCCGCCGCCGTCGTCGCTGCTCTCCTGCGGCTCCTCGGCTGGGCCGCGTAAGCTCGAGCCGTGCGTGGATCATGGCTCAGCAGAGCACTGTCGTGGGTGGCCCTGTTCGCGGTGGGCGCCGTCTTCGGCCTCGCGACGACCGTGACGCATTCGACCTCCGTGTGGGGGCTGCCGTGGGTCGGGCTGGTGCTCGGCGCCGTCGCCTGCGGCGGCATGCTCCTCGCCGTGCGGCTGCTGCTGCACGACCGCTGGGGTGCGCTGGTGACGGGACTCGGCGTGCTCGTCGGCATGGTGGTGATCTCGGGTCGCGGCCCCGGCGGGTCGGTGATCGTGCCGAACGATCTGCTCGGCGTGACCTGGACCTGGACCATCGCCGGCATCGTGCTGCTGATCGTCGCATGGCCGGACTTCTCGCGCATCCGTCGTCTGCAGCAGGAGCAGGCCGCGCGCAGCCGGCTGGCGGGAGAAGCGTCCGTCGACGGGTCGTAGACTGAGTCCGTGACATATGTGATCGCCCTTCCCTGCGTCGACGTGAAGGATCGTGCCTGCGTCGACGAGTGCCCCGTGGACTGCATCTATGAGGGTGAGCGATCGTTGTACATCCACCCGGACGAGTGCGTCGATTGCGGCGCCTGCGAGCCGGTGTGCCCCGTCGAGGCGATCTACTACGAGGACGACCTCCCCGAGGAATGGGCCGACTACTACAAGGCGAACGTCGAGTTCTTCGACGAGATCGGATCTCCGGGCGGGGCCGCCAAGGTCGGCGTGATCCATCACGACCATCCGGTCATCGCCGTCCTCCCGCCGCAGGGCGAGTAGCCCCGTGAGCGTTCGCGATCTCGCCGACTACCCCTGGGACGCGGTCGCCCCGTTCCGCGAGCGCGCGGCTGCGCACCCGGGCGGCATCGTCGACCTCGCGATCGGATCCCCCGTGGACCCGACCCCCGACATCATCCGCCATGCCCTCGCCGAGGCCACCGACGCGCATTCGTATCCGCAGACCGTCGGGACCCCTGCGGTGCGCGAGGCCATTGTGGACTGGTACGCGCGGCGCCGCGGCGTGCCCGACCTGCGCGTGGACAACGTGATGCCCACGATCGGTTCCAAGGAGCTGGTCGCACTGCTGCCGACCCTGCTCGGGCTCGGTGCGGGCGACATCGTGGTGCAGCCCCGTGTCGCCTATCCGACCTACGCGGTCGGAGCGCAGGTGGCCGGAGCGACCGTCGTGAGCGAGGACGATCCCGCGCGCTGGCCCGAGGGTGCCAAGCTCATCTGGATCAACACTCCGGGCAACCCGGACGGACGCACCTGGGCCGTCGACGAGCTCGCCGCCGCCGTGCGTCGCGCGCGCGAGCTGGGCGCGATTCTCGCGAGCGACGAGTGCTACGCCGAGCTCGGCTGGGACGGGCCGTGGGCGAGCGAGCCCGTGCCCTCGGTGCTGGATCCGCGGGTCACCGGCGGCACCAGGGCGGGCCTGCTCAGTGTCTACTCGCTCAGCAAGCAGTCCAATCTCGCCGGCTACCGCGCCGCCTTCGTCGCCGGGTGCGCCCGTGTGGTGGGGGAGATCCTCACCGCCCGCAAGCACCTCGGCCTCATGCCGCCCGCTCCGGTGCAGCACGCCATGGCCGTGGCGCTGCGCGACGACGAGCACGTGGCGGTGCAGAAGGAGCGCTACCGGCAGCGCCGTGACGTGCTGCGACCGGCGCTCCTCGACGCGGGATTCCGGATCGACGGTTCCGAGGCGGGTCTGTACCTGTGGGTCACGCAGGGCCGCGACGCCTGGGAATCCATGGGGGTGCTCGCCGATCTCGGGATCCTGGCGGGCCCTGGACCCTTCTACGGCGAGCACTCTCCGCAGCATGTGCGGCTCTCGCTGACCGCGCCGCTCGAGCGGATCGAGGCGGCCGCGGCGCGCCTGCGCGGTATGGCTTCGTAGCTTTCCACAGGGCCTCGGGCTTAACTCTTGGCCGTTTTCACAGTAGGTCTGCGCGCGGACTAGGCTGTATGAGCGACGCGATCGCGGGCCCACCGGCGCCGATCGCGCATCCCCCACACGAGACAGACGCATAGGAGGTCTGCGTGAGCGCAGCGGGCGAGCGGCCTACGAAGGCGACGCTGACAGTAGGCGACAAGACCGCGGAGTTCCCGATCCTGCAGGGCACCGACGGGCACGCCAGCATCGACTTCTCCACCCTGACCAGGCAGACCGGCCACACAGGCCTCGACTACGGCTTCGTGAACACGGCCTCCACCAAGTCGGAGATCACGTTCATCGACGGCGACAAGGGGATCCTGCGCTACCGCGGATACCCGATCGAGCAGATCGCGAACACGTGCTCCTATCTCGAGGTCGCGTGGCTGCTCATCTACGGCGAGCTGCCCACCGCCTCCGAGCTCGCGGAGTTCGACGAGAAGATCCGCCGGCACACGCTGCTGCACGAGGATCTCAAGCACTTCTTCTCGGCCCTGCCGCACACCGCGCACCCGATGTCGGTGCTCTCCAGCGCGGTCGCCGCGCTCTCGACCTACTACGAGGGCGAGACCGACGTGCACAATCCCGAGCACGTCGAGCTGAACATGGTGCGCATGCTCGCCAAGCTCCCGGTGATCGCGGCGTACGCGCACAAGAAGAGTGTCGGGCAGGCGTTCCTCTATCCGGACAACTCGCTGAGCTTCGTCGACAACTTCCTCAAGCTCAACTTCGGCGTGCACAGCGAGCCGTACGAGATCAACCCGGTCATGTCACGGGCGCTCGAACTGCTGCTGATCCTGCACGAGGACCACGAGCAGAACGCCTCCACGTCGACCGTGCGGCTGGTGGGATCCACCGGGGCGAACCAGTTCGCCTCGATCTCGGCCGGCATCCAGGCCCTCTCCGGCCCGCTCCACGGCGGTGCGAACGAGGCGGTTCTGACGATGCTCGGCCAGATCCGGGACTCGGGCCAGAGCGTGCAGCGGTTCGTCGAGCGCGTGAAGAACAAGGAAGACGGCGTGAAGCTCATGGGCTTCGGGCACCGGGTGTACAAGAACTACGACCCGCGCGCCAAGCTGGTCAAGGCCGCGGCGGACGAGGTGCTGGCCGAGCTCGGCGTGACGGATCCGCTCCTCGACCTCGCGAGGGAGCTGGAAGAGGTGGCGCTCGCGGACGACTACTTCCAGGAGCGTCGCCTGTACCCGAACGTCGACTTCTACACCGGCGTGATCTACAAGGCGATGGGCTTCCCGACGCGCATGTTCACCGTGCTGTTCGCGATCGGCCGCCTGCCGGGCTGGCTGGCGCAGTGGCGCGAGCTGAACCTCGACCCGCAGACCAAGATCGGCCGCCCGCAGCAGCTGTACACGGGCTCGCCGGAGCGCGAGTTCCGCCGCGGCTGAGACATCGAGGATCGTGCCCGTCTCCCTTGACGGTGCCCGGCGACGGGTGTAGGACTCTCATGACTGGGGGCGGTCGGGAACGGTCGGGATCGACCTGACGACGCCGCGAGACGGTTCAGGACCAGGGCGGTGCCGTGGTCCTGAACGCCGCACACGACGATGAGAGCCAGGCGGAACGGCTGCGCCCGGGCGCAACCGTCGCGGCGTCACGAGCGTCCCGGGTGAGCGCTGCCGACGTCGGTCGCCCGATCACCCGTGGGAGGTTCTCATGTCCGACAAGCACAACATCGAGACGCCGCACGAGCGACGACCTTTTCACGACCACGGCCACATGGACGTCGTCACGCTGGGTGACTTCACGCTGGGACGCGGGGTCTTCGAACCGGGCTGGCGCTGGTCGAACGACGTCAAGCCGATCGCCGGGACCGATTCATGCCAGACCCACCACACCGGGATCTGCCTCGAGGGACAGATGACCGTGCGGTTCGACGACGGCACCGAGCTCGACCTGGGTCCGGGCGACGTGGTCGACCTGAGTCCCGGCCACGATGCCTGGACCGTCGGTGACACCGCCTGCGTCTTCCTCGACACCGGCGTGAAGGGCTACGCGAAGCCCGCGTGATCGTCATCCGCACGGCAACGGCGACGGCCGCGAGACAGGAGGTCTCGCGGCCGTCGCCGTTGCGTGGTGGGTGCGGTCGTCAGCGCGCCGTGGGCGTGCCCTGGGGGCGCGAGGAACGACGACGGCGGCGCCGGGCCGGCGCGATCGCCTCGCCGACGGCGATCGGGCGACGCTGGCCGTGGGCCTGTCCCTGGCGCGGCGTGCCCTGTCCTTGCGCCTGGCGCGACGTGCCCTGTGCGGCCGGCTTCTTCTTGGGCGTCTGCCGCTGCGGCTGCGGGGCGGGAGCCACCGGCTTGACGTAGGCGGCGGTCTCGCCGATGAGCGCGGCCACAGCGGGCGAGGCGGGGGAGACCTGCTCGATCTCGACGCTGATCTTCGCCTTGCGCAGCAGGTCCTTCACGTCGCGGCGCTGCTCGGGCGTCAGCACGGTGACCACGGTGCCCGCGGCTCCCGCACGCGCCGTGCGGCCGGAGCGGTGCAGGTAGGCCTTGTGCTCGGCGGGCGGGTCGACGTGCACGACGAGGTCGACGTCGTCCACGTGCACACCGCGCGCGGCGACGTCGGTCGCGACGAGCACGCGGACTCCGCCGTCCGCCGGGTCGGCGGAGAAGGCGGCGAGGTTGCGCTCACGTGCACCCTGCGAGAGATTGCCGTGCAGGTCCACGGCCGGGATGCCCGCGCTGGTGAGCGCCTTGGCCAGCTTCTTGGCCTGGTGCTTGGTGCGGGTGAACAGGATGCGTCGTCCGGTCCCGGAGGCGAGCGCGTTGACGAGCGTCTTCTTCGCGTCGGCATCGGCCACCTCGAACACGCGGTGCGTCATCTCGCCGACCGGCACGCTGGCCTCGTCGACCTCGTGCTTGACCGGGCGGGAGAGGAAGCGGCGGGCGAGCACGTCGATGCCGTTGTCGAGGGTCGCGCTGAACAGCAGGCGCTGGCCCTCCTTGGGCGTCGCGGTCATGATGCGCGTGACGCCGGGGAGGAAGCCGAGGTCGGCCATGTGGTCGGCCTCGTCCAGCACGGTGATCCGCACCTCGTCCAGGCGCACCAGGCCCTGCTTCATGAGGTCCTCGAGACGGCCGGGGCACGCCACGACTATGTCCACGCCGCGGCGCAGCGCCTCCTCCTGGGGGCGCTGGCTGACGCCGCCGAACACCGTGGTCACGCGCAGGCCCGCGGCCTTGGCCAGCGGGGCGATGGTCGCGGCGATCTGCGAGGCGAGCTCGCGGGTCGGCGCGAGGACGAGGCCGCGGGGGTGCTGCGGCCGGGCCTTGACGCCGGTGAGGCGCGCCACGAGCGGGAGCGCGAAGGCGAGGGTCTTGCCGCTGCCGGTGCGGCCACGGCCGAGCAGGTCGCGACCGGCGAGCGAGTCGGGCAGGGTGCCCTGCTGGATGGGGAAGGCCTCGGTCTTGCCGTCGGCGGCGAGGACGGAGGCGAGCTCGGCGGGCACGCCGAGTTCGAGGAAGGAAGGCATGGATATCTCCTGGACCGGATCTCCGGTCGCATACGGGCGTCTGATCGACGCGAGAGGTCGCCGCTCGAGAACCGGATCGCGAGGGGGAGCAGGGCTCCACTTCCAGGGATCGAATCCAGGGGATCCGGGATGGCGACGAGATGCCGGAAGATCCGACATCCCGTCCATCCTATCGTGAATCGCCCGATCGTCGGTTCAGGCCTCGACGAGCTCGGGGAGCGCGGTCGCCGACGTCGTGACGCGGGGGCGAGTGCGCACCGCCCAGACGATCGCGCCGGCGAGGATCGTGACGACGGCGACGAGCCCCCATGCGGTGGCGAAGCCGGATCCGGTTCCGTGCGGAGCCGAGCCGAACACGATCGCGCCGGTCGCCGCCGAGCCGATCGCGGATCCGATCGTGCGGAGGTTCGCGTTCACGCCTGTCGCGACGCCGGTGACCGAGGCGGGCACGCTCTGGACGACGATGCCGGCCGACGCCGCGTAGGCCAGCCCGCAGCCGATGCCGAAGCCGGCGCCGGCGAGGGCGAGCTGCCACGGCGACGAATGCGCGAGCGCGGCGCTCGCGCCGGACGCGCCCATGAGCAGTGCGCCGATGACGAGCAGGGTGCGCAGCGAGAGGATCCGGTTCAGCGCGCCGGTGGCGAAGCCGACCCCGCTCATGCCGATGAGCATCGGGACGAGCATGAGCCCGGCGTCGCGCACGGTGAGACCGGAACCGCCGGCGGAGGCCGACAGCTCGAGGAACTGCGGCAGGTAGCCCCAGAAGGCGAAGACGCCGGCCCCGATCAGGAGCGAAGCGGCGTTCACCGGCCAGATCGCGGGGGAGGCCAGCAGCCGCAGATCCACGAGCGGCTCGGCGGAGCGCAGCTCCGAGACGATCCAGGCGGCGAAGGCGAGCACGGCGAGCCCGAACAGCGCGAGGACGGCCGGCGAGGTCCAGCCCCAGCGGGAGCCGGTGCTGAGCGGCACGAGCAGCGCGACGAGCCAGGTCGAGAGCAGCACGGAAGAGCGCGTGTTCACCCGCCCGCGGGCGCGGGCGCCGCTGTCGCGCACGGCGGCGAGCGTGAGGAAGGCGCCGAGCGCCGCGACCAGGAACGGCACGGCGAAGGTGCCGCGCCAGCCGACCAGGTCTGCCAGCGGACCGGCGAGCACGGTACCCGCCGCACCGCCGATGCCGATGACGGCGCTCACCACGCCGATGGCACCGGTGACGCGCTCGCGTGGCAGGGCGTCGCGCAGCAGTCCGTAGGCGAGGGGGAACAGTGCCCCGCCGACGCCCTGCAGCACGCGGGCGACGATGAGCACCTCGAGAGTCGGGGCGATCGCGGCGAGGACGTCGCCGGCCGCCGTGACGCCCAGGGTGATCAGAAACGTGGTGCGCCGGCCACGAAGGTCGCCGATGCGGCCGAGGGTGGGCGTGGCGACGGCGGCGGCGATGAGCCACGCGGTCATGGTCCAGCTGGCCGCATCCGCGGTGACGCCGAACTCGGCCTGGATGAGCGGGACGAGGGGGATGACGAGGTTCTGCAGAAGAGCGATGGAGGAGACCGCGACGGCGATCGCGACCAGGATCGAGGTGGATGAGCGGGACATGAGTTCCCTTCCGGAGCCTGGAGAAGAGGGGTAAAGTGGAGGGAGACCTCCGAACGGAGGATGCCTCCGGATTGAGATTACCGGAGGGTCCCTCCGTTTTGCAAGGGGTCGACCGAGACTTTCTGGAAGGACGGCACGATGGGTGGCCAGAACCGTGCGACGACGACGCTGGAGGAGCGGCGGCCGCGCCGCGCCGATGCCGCTCGCAACTTCGACGCCCTCGTCGCCGCCGGCCGCGAGGCCTTCGCGGAAGACGGCTCCGGCGCCTCGCTGGAGGACATCGCTCGTCGGGCCGGGGTCGGCATCGGCACGCTGTATCGCAACTTCCCGACCAGGGACGACCTGATCGAGACGCTCTACCTCCGCGAGGTCGCCGCGCTCGCCGACGCGGCGGACGAGGTGGCCGATCTGGCGCCGTGGCCGGCGCTCGAGGCCTGGCTGGGGCGGTTCATCGAGTACGTCGGCACCAAGCACGTGCTCCTGGACGGGCTGAACCGGGAGTCGTCGGTGTTCGCGGAGTGCCGCGGCGTGATGCTGGGTGCGGGGGAGCCGCTGCTCGCCCGTGCGCAGGAGGACGGCGCCGTCAAGGCGGATCTCGCGATCGCCGACGTGGTCAAGCTCGTCGCCGGAGTGAGCGCGGTGGCCTACGACGACGAGGAGCAGCGCCGTCGCGTGCTCGGCCTCGCGATCGGATCGCTGCGCTCCTGAGCTCTGCCCGAGGGGGCGGATCTCCGAGCCGTTCGCTCGGAGAAGTGCACTCATCTCGGACGGATTCGCGAGATCGCTCCGATGATCGCGTACATCTCCGTGCGCGGCGCACAGGCCGCGTACGGCCGGGGCGCACGGCCCCTGCGCTTCTAGGCGTGCAGGGCCTCGTTCAGCGTCACGCCCACGCCGGCGCGGCGCACGGCCTCGACGGCTCCGGAGAGGGAGTTGCGGCGGAACAGGATCCCGTTCTCGCCGCTCAGGTCCGCGCCCTTGACGACGGGCCGTCCGCCGTCGGCCAGGGGGGCGCCGTCGGCGAGCACGATCTTCGTGCCGGCCGTGACGTAGAGCCCCGCCTCGACGATGCAGTCGTCACCGAGGGAGATGCCGATGCCGGCGTTCGCGCCGAGCAGGGTGCGCGCGCCGATCGAGACCCGGTGGGTGCCGCCGCCGGACAGCGTGCCCATGATCGAGGAGCCTCCGCCGATGTCGGATCCGTCGCCGACGACCACACCCTGGGAGATCCGGCCCTCGACCATCGAGGCGCCGAGCGTGCCCGCATTGAAGTTCACGAAGCCCTCGTGCATGACCGTGGTGCCGGGCGCCAGGTGGGCGCCCAGGCGCACCCGCGACGCGTCCGCGATCCGCACGCCCTCCGGAAGCACGTAGTCGGTGAGCCGCGGGAACTTGTCCACGCCCGAGATCTGGATCCCGGAACGCTGCAGCAGCGGACGCAGTCGTGCGGCGTCGGCGGGGAGCATCGGGCCGGCGCTGGTCCAGGCGACGTTCGGGAGGTGCCCGAAGATGCCGTCGAGGTTCAGCTCGTTGGGGCGCACCAGCAGGTGCGAGAGGGCGTGCAGGCGCAGGTAGGCGTCGGCGGTGGAGGCGGGAGCCGCATCCAGGTCGATCGAGAGCTGCACCGTCTCGACGGTGACGTTGCGGCGCTCGTCCGCACCGGCGAGGGCCTCGAGGGTCATGGCGGACGCGGCGAGCTCTGCCTCGGACGGCTCGGCCGCGCCGATCTCGGCGAACCAGGCGTCCAGGACGGTGCCGTCGCCGGCGATGGTGGTCAGGCCGGAGCCGTGGATCATGCGCGCGTCGCTCATGCCTCCACGCTACCGAACGCCCGCCCCCAGCTTCCCCTTCATGACGCGGCGCTAGGGTGGGGACCATGCCGCTCGATCTCACCGCCTCCGCGGCGGACATCACCCGCGCGATCTGCGACATCCCCAGCGTTTCGGGGGAGGAGAAGCCCCTGGCAGACCTGATCGAGGAGGCCGTGCGCGCGCTCGGCCATCTCGAGGTGCTGCGCGAGGGCAACACGATCGTCGCCCGCACGAACCTGGGTCGCGCGCAGCGCGTGGCGATCGCCGGGCACATCGACACGGTCCCGATCAACGCGAACGTGCCGACGCGCGACGTGGTCATCGACGGCGAGGCGCTGATCTGGGGGCGCGGCACAGTAGACATGAAGGCCGGGGTCGCCGTGCAGCTCAAGCTCGCCGCCGAGCTCACCGAGCCCGTGGTCGACATCACGTGGATGTGGTACGACAACGAGGAGGTGGAGGCCGCGCGCAACGGCCTCAAGCTCCTCGCCGATCGCCGCCCGGATCTGTTCCAGGCCGACTTCGCGATCCTCGGCGAGCCCTCCAACGGCGAGGTCGAGGGCGGCTGCAACGGCACCCTGCGCGCCGTCGTCCGCACGACCGGCGTGCGGGCGCATTCGGCACGCGCATGGATCGGCGAGAACGCGATCCACCGTGCCGCACCGATCCTCGCGCGTCTCGCCGAGTACCGTCCGCGCGAGATCGCGGTCGACGCTCTGGTGTACCGCGAGGGGCTGAACGCGGTGCGGATCAGCGGCGGCATCGCCGGCAACGTGATCCCCGATGCCTGCGAGGTCGAGGTGAACTACCGATTCGCCCCGAGCAAGTCCGCGACCGATGCGGAGGCGCACGTGCGCAACGTGTTCGCCGGGTTCGCGGTCGAGATCACGGACGTCGCCGAGGGTGCGCGCCCCGGCCTCGACGCCCCGATCGCACAGGATTTCCTCGCCGCCGTCGGCGCGACCCCGCAGCCGAAGTACGGGTGGACCGACGTGGCACGCTTCTCCGCGCTGGGCATCCCCGCCGTCAACTACGGACCGGGGGATCCGCATCTCGCCCATCACGACGAGGAGCGGGTGCCGCTCACGCAGATCACGGCCACCGAACGGGGCCTGCGTTCCTGGCTCAGCGGTGTCTGAGCTCGCTGCAGCGGCGGTGCGCCGCCCGCGTTCTGCGGCGACCGGGCCGCGCTGGGCAGCCCGGAGCTACTCCCGCACCCCCGCGTGGGCCGGAATCCTCGCGATCTACCTCGGAGCGCGCCTGATCACCACGGGCCTGCTGCTGTGGGCGACCGGTCTCTCCGGCGCTCCGGGTTCGCGGTTCGGGCACGGGGCGTCGATCGCCTCATTCGTGACCGGTTGGGATGCGCAGTGGTACTGGTACATCGTCGTGTACGGCTATCCGACCACGCTCCCGCTCGGGGCGGACGGGCACATCACCCAGAACTCCTGGGCCTTCCTGCCGGTGTACCCCTGGGTCTCACAGGTCTTCGCGCTTCCGTTCGGCGATGGCGGCTGGGGAGTGGGAGCGGCTCTCGTGTCCCTGGTCGCGGGATATCTCTGCTGCCTCGTGCTGTTCCGGATGATGCGTGGTCGGATCGGCCGGATGGCGGCCGTGTGGACCGTCGTCTTCTTCGCCTCCGGGCCCCTCGGAGCCCTGTTCCAGGTGGGCTATGCCGAGGTCCTGAACATGCTGTTCCTGCTGCTCGCGCTCGACGGCCTGATCCGCCGCCGCTACGTGCGGCTGTACCCGCTGATCGTGCTGATGGGCTTCACGCGCCCCGGCGTGCTGTCGTTCGCGCTGATGCTCGGCCTCATGCTCGTGGTGCGCTGGATCCGACGGAAGTCGGATCCGCTGTCCGGACGCGAGATCGCGCACTACCTCGGACTCGGCGCGCTGGGCGTCGTCGTGGGTTTCGCCTGGCAGGTGATCGCGGGCATCGCGACGGGCG
This sequence comes from Microbacterium sp. Au-Mic1, assembly GCF_021341785.1. Classification (GTDB taxonomy): domain Bacteria; phylum Actinomycetota; class Actinomycetes; order Actinomycetales; family Microbacteriaceae; genus Microbacterium. The sequence goes on along the minus strand of NZ_JAJTTF010000010.1, from coordinate 51,616 downwards.
TGCCGAATGCCTACCTGGAGACCGAGCTGAGCTGGCGCGGGTTCTGGATGCCGCAGGACGGGCACACCGTTTTCTCGCCGTTCGAGGGGTGGCTGAGCGCGATGCCGTACTGGGCGCAGCTGCTGGGTCTGCCCGGATGGCTCGGGCTCGTCGCGCTGGCACTGCTCGTGCTGCTGTTCGCCGCGGCGCTGATCTTCGGCCCCGGGGTGCGGCGACTCGGTCCGGAGATCCGGCTCTTCGCGGCGAGCTACGCACTGTATCTGCTCGCCGTGTTCTTCCCGCAGTCCAGCACGCTGCGGCTCCTGTTCCCGCTCGCACCGCTCTGGGGCGCGGTCGGCTGGCGCCGCTCCTGGTGGCTGCGCATCGCCGTGCTGGTGGCGTGCATCGGCCTGCAGGCGCTGTGGATCGCGAACGTGTACGGCCTGGCGAACACCTTCTGGCGCGTGCCCTGAGCCGGCGCGCGCACCACCCGGCCCGGCCACGCCGCGGTAAGCGGTGTCCCAGCACCCACTAATATGGGAGCTGTAGACCACCGAGGAAAGGGAGCACCGCGATGGCAGCGATGAAGCCGAGGACTGGCGACGGACCTATGGAGGCCGTGAAGGAGGGCCGGCTGATCATCGTGCGCGTGCCGCTCGAGGGCGGCGGGCGTCTGGTCGTCTCCGTCAACGACGCCGAGGCGAAGGAGCTTCACGACGTGCTCAGCAGCGTCGTGGCAGCCGCCTGACCGCACGATTGCACAGAATCCAGATCTTCTCAGATCTTCGAAAGGCCCGCTTCCTGCGGGCCTTTCGTCATTCCGCGATGCCGGTCAGCTGCAGCAGCCCCTCGCCGACGGTGCTCAGCGCGGCGAGCACGGCCGGGGACTGCTGGGTCTCCTGGATGAGCGAGCGATACGCGACGGTGACGTCGTCGCGCTGCACCGGATCCGCGACCCTTCCGCCGGCCAGCACGCGCGGAACGAGCACGGTCCCGCCGGCACGGACGAGCCGCAGGCCGTGCTCGACGTACTCGATCACGTTCTCGGGATCCGCGTCCACCAGGACGATGTCGTAGGCGGCCTCGTTCATCCGGGGCAGCACATCGGCGGCTCTGCCGGCGATGAAGCGCGCACGGGTCGGGGCGATCCGTGCGTCCTGGAAGGCGCTGCGCGCGGCGGCGAGGTGCTCCGGCTCGTTGTCGATCGACGTGAGCACGGCCTTCGGGGCGCCGCGCAGCAGCCACAGCCCGGAGACGCCGGCGCCGGTGCCGATCTCGACGATCGAGCGCGCGCCGGTGGCCGCGGCGAGCACGGCGATCTGCGCGCCGACGGCGGCGCTGATCGGCTGCGCACCGAGTTCGACCGCGTGCGCGCGCGCCCTGACGATCTCATCCGGCTCGACGATTGCTTCGCGCACGTACCGTGCGTTGGCGTCCTGCTCGCTCACTTCGACTCCCTGGCGGTCGCTCAATGCTCCGCATGTTCCCCCAGCGTAGGCGTCCCCCGTGTCTCCGGGGGCCAGGCGCGGCGGTACCCTTGTGACATGTTCTTCGGCATCACCTTCGAGAAGCTGATCGTGATCGGCGTGATCGCAGCCCTTCTCGTCGGCCCTGAGCGGCTCCCGCGCTACGCGGAGTCGTTCGCGCGCCTGGTCAAGAGGGCCGGCGACTACCTGCGCGGCGCGAAAGACCGCATGCGCGAGGAGGTCGGGCCGGAGATCGACGAGCTGGACTGGCGCAAGCTGGATCCCCGGCAGTACGACCCGCGTCGCATCATCCGCGACGCGCTGATGGACGACACCCCGGCGCCCCCGCGTCCGGCCGCCCCGGTCGCCGAGGCCGAGCCGGTCGCGGCCCCTGCGGCCGCAGGTTCGGCGGCCGCTCTGCTGGCCACGGCGACCGCGATGAACGCCGCGTCCGCCGGGGGCGAGTCCGCTCCCGTGTCGAAGGCGCCGAAGGTGTTCTCCGCCGAGGAGCTCCCGCCCTACGACAGCGAAGCGACCTGACGTCTAACCCAGGCTGACCGGCAGCCGGCGCCCGGAGAGGCCGCGCCCACCCTGATCGACCGCATCGGCGACCGCCAGGATGGCGCGCGCCGCGGGATCCTGCGGATCCGCCAGCACTACGGGAACTCCCGCGTCCCCGCCCGTGCGCAATGCGGGGCTCAGCGGCACCGAGCCCAGCAGCGGAACCGGGTCCGCGTCCCGCGACAGCGCGTCCGCGACGGCCTGCCCGCCACCGGATCCGAACAGATCGAGCACGGTGCCGTCGGGCAGCGTCAGCGCGGCCATGTTCTCCACGACCCCGATCACGCGCTGCCCGGTCTGCCGGGCCACGAGCCCACTGCGGATCGCCACGTCGGACGCGGCTTCCTGCGGCGTGGTCACGACCAGCACTTCGGCATGGGGGAGCAGCTGGCCGAGCGTGATCGCGATGTCGCCGGTGCCGGGCGGCATGTCGATGAGCAGCACGTCGAGATCGCCGAAGAACACGTCGGTGAGGAACTGCTGCACGGTGCGATGCAGCATGGGCCCGCGCCACGCGACGACGGACTCACCCTCCCGCAGGAACATGCCGATCGAGATCGCCTTCACGTCGTGGGCGACCGGGGGCAGCATGAGGTCGTCGATCCGGGTGGGCTGCGTGCCGGGGGCGATCCCGAGCAGGCCGGGGATCGAGAAGCCGTGCACGTCGGCGTCGATGAGCCCGACCCTGCGACCGCGCGCCGCCAGAGCGACCGCGAGGTTGGCGGTGAGCGAGGACTTGCCGACCCCGCCCTTGCCGCTCGTGACGGCGATCACGCGCGTGAGCGAATCCGGGCCGAACGGCATCTGCCGGGGCGCCCTGCCGTCGCGCAGACGCTCGGTGAGGGCGCGGCGCTCCTCCGGCGTCATGACGCCCACGGCGACCTCGACCGCGTCGATCCCGGGCACGGCGGCCGCGGCGGCGCGCACGTCGGCCTCGATCCGGTTCGCAGCGGGACAGCCCACGATGGTCAGCGCGATGCCGACATGGGCGACCGCGCCGGCGACCGTGATGTCGCGGAGCATGTCGAGATCGGCCAGCGGGCGGCGCAGTTCGGGGTCGGTGACGGCGCCGACCGCGCGGCGGACCGCGTCGGCGAGCTCGCCGGTCACGGAGTCGGCTCCGCCGGATCCTCGTTACGGAGTTCCGAGAGCATCGCCCGGAGCTCGGCGCGCAGGACCTCGCGGGTGACGCCCTGCGCGGAGCGCTCCTCGAGCGCCATGCGCAACGCGACGATCTCCCGCGCCAGGTACTCGGTGTCGGCGAGGTTGCGCTCGGCGCGCTGCCGGTCCTGCTCGATCTGCACGCGGTCGCGGTCGTCCTGACGGTTCTGCGCGAGCAGGATCAGCGGGGCGGCGTAGGAGGCCTGCAGCGAGAGGATCAGCGTGAGGAGCGTGAAGTTCGTCGCGGCGGGATCGAACTGCCATTCCCTGGGCATGGCGATGTTCCACCACAGCCAGACGATGACGAACACCGACATCCCGATGAGGAAGCCCGAGGTGCCCATCGCCCGCGCGAACGCCTCGGAGAACCGCCCGAACGTGTCGCTCGACGGTGTCGATGTGCCGCGTCCGAGCATGCTGGAGCGGCCGCGGGGCAGGTCAAGCCCGCGACGGCCCGACTTCGCCATCATCCGGCCGCTCCCTGGGTCGGCACGGACGACGCGGATCCGGGGCGGTCATCCGCGTCGTGCGAACGCCAGTCGTCGGGCAGCAGGTAGTCGAGCACGTCGTCGACGCTGATCGCGCCGACCAGTCGGTGCGCCTGGTCCACGACGGGCAGCGACACGAGGTCGTAGCTGGCCAGCATGCGCGCCACCTCGGCCGCCGACGCGGTCGCGGGGACGGGTTCCAGAGTGTCGTCGACGATGGCGCCGAGCCGTTCGTGCGGGGGATAGCGCAGCATCCGCTGGAAGTGCACGACGCCGAGCAGGCGCCCGGTGGGCGTCTCGAACGGCGGCAGCGTGATGAAGACCGCAGCGGCCAGGGCAGGATGCAGCTCGTGCCGGCGGATGAGCGCCAGCGCCTCGGCCACGGTGGCGTCGGCGGAGAGGATGATCGGCTCGGGGGTCATCAGACCTCCCGCGGTGTCGGGGCTGTAGCGCAGCAGCATGCGCACGTCCTCCGCCTCCTCCGGCTCCATCAGCTCGAGCAGGTGCTCCAGACGGCCCTGGGGGAGCTGCGCGAGCAGGTCGGCGGCGTCGTCCGGCTCCATCTGGTCGAGGATGTCGGCGGCGCGCTCGTCGCCGAGGCGATCCAGGATGTCCATCTGATCGTCCTCGGGCATCTCCTCGAGGGCGTCGGCGAGCCGCTCGTCCGGCAGCTCCTCGGCGACCTCGATGCGACGCTGCTGGGGCAGGTCGAGCAGGGTGTTCGCGAGGTCGGCGGGGTGCATCTCGGAATAGGTGGCGACCAGCTGCTCGGCGGACTGCGCCTCGCCCGGGCGGTTGTGCTCGTGCACCTGGTTCCAGGTCGCGAACGTGGTGGGGCCCTTCGCGAACGGCGAGGCGCTGGTCTTCGGCTTGCGCAGGAACAGCTGGCTCACGGACCACTCGCCGAGCCGGTTCGGCTCGATCGCGACGTCTTCGATGACCGCGGTGCCCGAGGCGTCGGAGAAGTCGACGCGCCGGCCGATGAGCTCGGCCATGATGCGCACCTCGCCGTTGCGCGGCTTGAAGCGGCGCACGTTCATCAGCCCGGACGTGATGACCTGTCCGGTGCTGATGGATCCGACCCGTCCGATCGAGAGGAACACCTGCCGGCGGCCGGGGATCTCGCACACCAGGCCGATCACACGCGGTGCCGCGCTACTTCGGTACACGACGACGACATCACGGACTTTCCCGATCCGGTCGCCGGCGGGGTCGAACACGGCGCACCCGGCCAGGCGTGCGACGAATACCCGCTGTGTGCTCATGGTTCCAGCGTAGTGTCCTGCGCCCCCGGATCCGGGGCGGGTGACGGCATCCGGCGGCCCTGTCGCGGGCGCATGGAACAATGGACCGATGAGCATGATGAACGCTTCAGGCACCGCGGGCGAGATCGGCGAGACGGTCGCCTCCGTCTCGGAGTACGAGGCGGCGCAGAAGCTCGTCTCGCAGCTGATCGCGGGGGAGATCCCGGCGAGGGCGATCGCCATCGTTGGCGTCGGCGTGCAGACCGTGGAGCGCGTGACCGGCCGGCTCGGCTACGCCAACGCGGCGCGCTCCGGCGCGGTCAACGGCGTGCTCATCGGCCTCTTCCTCTCGGCGATCTTCGTGCTGGGCAATCCCGCGGTGCCGATGCAGGCGTTCGTGGGGATCCTGTTCGTCGGCGTCGCGATCGGCATGATCCTGAGCCTCATCACGTACTCGATCGTGCGTCGTCGCCGCGACTACGCCAGCGTGATGCAGCTCAAGGCCGATCACTACGAGGTGACCGTGCTGTCCGACTCGGTCGGCAAGGCGCGGCAGGTGCTCGGTCGTGCCGTGAGCCCGATCCCGCAGCCCGCTCCTGCCGCCGGAACGACCGCGGCAGCGCCCCCGCAGTACGGCGAGCGGGTCGAGGAGCCGCCGCGCTACGGCGAGCGCATCGCGCCGCCGCGCCCGCCGATGCCGCCGGCGCCGCCGGTCGCGTCGGTGCAGCCCGCCGTGCCCACGGCAACGGACGATGCCCCTGCACCCGATACGGCCCCGGCCGCGCCCGCGGAGAACCACCCTCTGGAGACGCCGCCCTCGGCGGAAGCCCCCGCCGAGGGCGAGAACCCGGCGGGAGACGGCGCCTCGCGATGATGGGAACGGTCGAGGAGCGGTTCCGGATCGCGGTTCCGCTGCCCGCCGGGCCGATCGAGGTGTCGGCCGCGTTCGGCCCCGCCGCTGAGGATCGCGCCGGTGCCGATGCGCCGATCGTGGCGATCGCGCACGGCGCGGGTGCGGGCATGGATCATCCGTTCCTCCTCGGCTTCGCCGCAGGTCTGCGCGCCGTGGGACTGCATACGCTGCGGTTCAACTTCCCCTACGTCGAGGCGGGCCGGCGCATGCCCGGGCCGGCGGCGCACGCGATGCTCGCCTGGCACGCCGTGGCGGCTGCGGCGCGCGAACGCGGCTCCGGATCCGTCATCGCCTGCGGCAAGTCGTACGGCGGACGGATGGCATCGATGGCCGCCACTGAGCAGGGCGGTCTCGCCGTGACGGGGCTGGTCTATCTGGGCTACCCGCTGCATCAGCCGGGCAAGCCGGAGAAGCCGCGGATCGAGCACCTGCCCGCGGTGCCGCAGCCGCAGTTGTTCGTCGAGGGCACGAACGACCCGTTCGTGCAGCCGCTGTCGCAGCTCGAGGAGGCGGTCGCCGCCTGCCAGGAGGCGCGGATCGTCTGGATCGACGGCGGCGGGCACTCGTTCGAGGTGAAGGGCCGCAAGCGCCCGGCCGCCGAGGTCGGGGCCGATCTCGCGCCCCTCGTCGCGGAGTTCGCACGGTCGGGGGCCGGCGCGGACGCGTCGACGACCGGCGCATCCGGCAGGACCGCAGAGGGAGACGCATGAGCACGGCGCAGGAATGGGACGCGATCGGGATCGACCGGCTGCGTGAGATCGGCAGCCTCAAGTGGTCGGTCTTCCCCGAGGCGATCGGCGCCTTCGTCGCCGAGATGGACTTCCCTCCGGCGCCGGCGATCGCCGCCGCCATGAAGGACGCGATCGACGACGGCCTGACCGGATACCTGCCGGCGGCCGTGCGGACGCGTATGACCGAGGCGACCGCGCGCTGGCAGAAGGAGCGCTACGGCTGGGACGTGCCGGCGGATCGGATCCGCGCCGTGCCCGACGTTCTCACCGCCCTGCGTGCGACGATCGACTTCTTCACCGAGCCCGGCTCGAAGATCGTGCTGCCCACGCCCGCGTACATGCCGTTCCTGACGATCCCCGCGATGCACGATCGCGAGATCGTCGAGGTGCCCATGCTGGTCGATTCAGGTCGCCACGTCTACGACCTGGAGGGCATCGACCGGGCGTTCGCGGACGGCGGCGGCCTGCTGATCCTGTGCAACCCGTACAACCCCCTGGGGCGGGTGTTCGAGCGGGCAGAGCTCGAGGCCGTCGCGGAGGTCGTCGCACGGCACGGCGCGCGCGTGTTCTCAGACGAGATCCACGCGCCGCTCGTCTTCGCCCCGCATCGGCATGTGCCCTATGCGAGCATCAGCGCGGTGACGGCGGGGCACACGATCACCGCGGCCAGCGCCTCGAAGGCGTTCAATCTGCCGGGCCTCAAGGCGGCGCAGGTGATCCTGACGAACGACGCGGATGCCGAGACGTGGGCACGACCCGAGGTCGCCTGGGCGGAGCACGGCACGGCGAACCTCGGCGTCATCGCGACCACGGCCGCCTTCGACGACAGCCGGGACTGGCTCGACGACACGCTCGACTACCTCGACGGCAACCGACGCCTCCTGGGCGAGCTGCTCGCCGAGCACATCCCTGGCATGGGCTACCGGGCACCGGAGGGTACGTACATCGCCTGGCTCGACGCACGAGCACTCGGCATCGAGGGCTCGCCCGCCGCGTTCTTCCGGGAGCACGCGGGGGTCGCGATGACCGACGGCATCGCCTGCGGCGCCGCAGGGGAGGGCTATCTGCGGTTCATCCTCGCCACGCCCCGCCCGGTCATCGAGCAGGCCGTGCGCCAGATGGCCGCCGCGCTCTGCGAGCACGACGCAGGCTGAGGGCCGCGACCGCTCCGCCGGAGAGCGGGGCCTCAGCCCAGATCCGGATCGGCGAGCAGCCGTCGCATGGTGCGCAGGCCGAGGGCGGCCATGACGGGATTGGTGCGCTCGTAGTACCAGCCGAGGCCCATCGCCTGCTGCAGCGCCCACGCGGCGCCACGGCGCCACTCGTCGTCATCGCAGCCCAGCGCGGCCCGGAGCCGGCGCCGGTCGTCGAGTCCGAGCAGGTGCCACGCGACCACGAGATCGAGCGACGGATCCGCGGCTCCGAAGGACCCGCCGTCCAGCACGCCGGCGAGCCGACGATCGTCCGAGACCAGCAGGTTCGGCGGGATCAGATCCTTGTGCGACATGACCTCGGTGCTGGGATGCGGGATCCGCGACAGGCGCTCCCAGAGCGCACACGCGGCCGGAACATCCAGCAGGTGCCCGCTCCTCGCGAAGCACTCCGCCATCCACTCCTCGTGGGCGTGCAGCTCGCCGCCGCGGCCCCGGCCGTCGAACGTCCGCCCCCGCAGGGGTGTGAGACGCAGGGCCCCGATCAGCCGCGCCAGATCGTCGGCGAGCAGCGGGAGTGCACCAGGATCCTCCTCCGACAGCGTCTCGGCGGCGGTGCGCCCAGGGATCCAGGTCTGGACCGACCACGCGGAGGGGTAGTCCTCATCCCGGTCGATGACGCCGTCCACGACGGGCGCGGGGAACAGCGAGCACGTCGCGAACTCGTCGAGGGCGCGCGCCTCCGCGGAGACGTCGTCGAGGGGCGCCGACTGCAGCGGGAACCGGGCGACATGCGCGTCGCCGATCCGGAACAGCGCGTTCACCGTGCCGGGCGTCGACAGCGCGTGGACGGGCAGCTCCGCGAGTGCGGGAAAGGCCGCCGCGATCCTCTCGGTCGCGGCGGCCTCGTTCAACCGGAGCCTGATCCGGATGCATGTCCTCGGTCAGGACGCGGTTCCCTGCACGCGGGCGATCCACGCCTCGACCTCGACGGAGGTGCGCGGGATGGCGGCCGACAGGTTCAGGGGGCCGTCGGCGGTGATGAGGATGTCGTCCTCGATGCGCACGCCGATGCCGCGGTACTCCTCGGGAACCGTCAGATCGTCGATCTGGAAGTACAGACCGGGCTCGATCGTGAACACCATGCCCGGCTCGATGAGGCCGTCGTAGTACATCTCGCGGCGCGCCTGGGCGCAGTCGTGCACGTCGATGCCGAGGTGGTGACTCGTGCCGTGCACTATGTAGCGGCGGTGCTGGCCGCCCTTGTCGGCGTCGAGCGCCTCCTCGGCGGAGACGGGCAGCAGACCCCACTCGGCGGTGCGGCGGGCGATCACGTCCATCGCGGCCGCGTGCACCTCGCGGAACGGCACGCCGACCTTCGCGGCGGCGAACGCGGCGTCCGCGGCCTCGACGACGGTGTCGTAGATGCGGCGCTGGACGTGGCTGAACGTGCCGTTCACCGGCAGCGTCCGCGTGATGTCGGCGGTGTAGAGGCTGTCGGCCTCGGCCCCGGCGTCGATGAGGATCAGGTCGCCCGGCAGCACCGCGCCGTCGTTGCGGGTCCAGTGCAGGTAGCAGGCGTGCGGCCCGGACGCGGCGATCGTGTCGTAGCCCTCCCAGCTGCCGTCGCTGCGGGCGCGCTGGTGGAAGACGCCCTCGACGATGCGCTCGCCGCGCGGGTGCGCGATCGCGCGGGGGAGGTCGCGGATGATGTCGTCGAAGCCGTTCGCGGTGATCTCCACGGCACGGCGCATCTCGGCGACCTCGTAGGCGTCCTTGACGAGGCGCAGCTCGGACACGAACTGCGTGAGCTCGTCGTCGTCGTCGACCACGAGATCGTGGTCGCCCGCTGAGAAGTCGTCGAGATGCGCGGTGGCCACGCCCAGGTCGGCGGCGACGCCGGCGAGTGCGGGACGCGGCCCGATCCAGAACTCGCCGATCGTGGCGTCGGAGTAGAACTCGCTCGTGGTGCGGTCGGCGCGCTCGCGGAAGTACAGGGTGACGTCGTGGCCGTCCGCGGTCGGCTCGAAGACCAGCAGCGAGTCGGGCTCGGAGTCGGCGGCCCATCCCGTGAGGTGCGCGAACGCCGAGTGCGCGCGGAACGGGTAGTCGGTGTCGTTGCTGCGCTGCTTGAGGGATCCGGCCGGGAGCACCAGGCGCTTGCCGGGGAAGGCCGCGGAGACGGCGGCGCGGCGGGCGGCCGCGTACGGCGCCTGCGCGCGCGGAGCGGGAAGCGACTCGGGGCGCTCGGCCCAGCCCGTCGAGATGGTGTTCAGGAAGCCCTGCGGGAAGGGCTGGCGGCGGTTGGTCGTCGTCGAGGTGGTCGCGGTGGCGGCGTCGCCCTGCTGCTCGATCGTGTCGTGCTCGGAGGTCATGGATCCATCCTCTCACCGGCGGACGGGAGCCGGATCCGCCCGCCGCGGCAGCGGAAGGGGCCCGGACCGCCTCGCAGCGCCCCGGGCCCCTTCGTGCGAACCGCGTCAGATCACTGCACGGCCTTGAGCGCGTTCACGATGCCGTGGCCGTAGTAGCTGTTCAGCTCGGCAGTGCCGACGCAGGCGGCGCCCTCGTCGTACTGCGGGGCGGAGCACTCGGTCGGCGTCGCGTCGTCCTCGAGCTTCTGCACCATCTGAGCCGGGGTCAGCTCGGGGTGCGCGGACTTCATCAGGGCGAGCACGCCCGCGACGTGCGGGGACGCCATCGAGGTGCCGCTCTTGAGGCCGTACTTCGCACCGGGGATCGTGGACAGGATCCGGGATCCGGGCGCCGCCACGTCGATCTCGCCGAGACCGCGGTTGGAGAAGTAGGACAGCTGACCGGTCTGGGTGAGCGACGACACCGTCACGACACCGGGGACCTGCGCCGGGATGTCCTTGCAGCCCTGGTTGATCGTGCGCGGAGTCGGCTGCGCGGCGTCGTCGGGGCTGCCCTCGTCGCGCGTGTTGACCGTGAGGTCGAGCCCGGAGTTGCCGGCCGCGGCCGCGCTCACGACACCCTTGGAGTTGGACCAGTTCACGGCGCGGGCGACGGACTCGCGGACCGCCGCCTGGTCGGGCTGGTCGTCGCACCAGAACTCGAACGGGTCGATGTAGTAGCTGTTGTTCGTGACGTCCATGCCGCGCTGAGCCGCCCACATGAAGCCGCAGACCGCGTACTCCGGGTAGATGAACCCGTCGTCGTTGACGACCTTCACCGACGCGAGGCGCACATTCGGGGCGACCCCGACGATGCCGACGCCGTTGCGGACTGCCGCGATCGTGCCCGCGACGTGCGTGCCGTGGTCGGACGTGGTCGGGTACCAGCCGCCGTCGGTCTGGTCGGGGCGCCCGCCGGTGGTGCAGTTGACCGAGTCGGCGACGTCGATGTTCGCCTGCAGGTCCGGGTGGGTCGGGTCGATGCCCGAGTCCAGCACGCCGACGAGGACGTTGCGGCTGCCGTCGGTGACCTTGTGCGCCTGATCCGCCTGGATCATCGTCATGTCCCACTGCTGACCCTCGAGCGAGTCCGAACCGGTCGCGGGCACCGGCTCGGTGGGCTCGTCGCCATTGACGGGCTTGTTCTTGCCCTGCTTCCAGCCCGAGGAACCGGGACCCCAGGGCGCCTGCGGGCCGGTGACCTTGTCCTTGACCTCGACCGTGCGTGTCGCGCCGACCGACGCGACGACGTTGCGGCCCTTGGCCTTCACGTTCTCGCGGAACGCCGCGCGATCGGACTGCGCGATCACGACGCCGATCTCGGGCCAGCTCTGCACGACCACGCCGCCGGCGTCGGTCACCGCCTTCTCCGCCTTGCGCGTCTGGCCCGGGTTCGCCTGGCCGGTGTTGACCACGTAGCTCATGACCGTGCCGTCCGGCGGGGTGATCGGGACGGGCGTCGAAGGCTCGCTCGTCGCCGCGGTGGCGCTGACGGAGCCCGCCAGAACCAGGCCCAGCGCCGCGACGGTGCAGGCGATGGTGCGGAACGAGCGGTGGGGGGTTGGCATCCTCATCGGTGAGGGTCCTCTCGTGGGGGTGGGTGCCGACAGGTCGGCGCGGGCGGATGGCCCTGCATCGTTTCTAGCGGGCGCTCCCAGCCATTTCAATGCTTGCTGATAGCCGGGTATCAGGGTAGGAGGAGGGCAGCGGATCCTCCCAGGACGCGACGCACAGCCCGCCGAGCTAGCGTGGAGGCATGACCGAAGCCGCCTCCGTCCGCCGATCCGTTCCGTCCTGGCCGTGGGCGCTGGGGATCGACGCCGTGCTGGTGATCGTCTTCGCGGTGATCGGCCGGGCGAGCCATGAGCGCGCGGTCGACGCGCTGGGCGTGCTGGAGACGGCATGGCCGTTCCTGGTGGGACTCGCGGCGGGCTGGCTGGTGCTCCGGGCGTGGCGGGCACCGGCCGCACCGGTGCGCACCGGAGTGCTGCTCGCCGTGGTCACGGTCGTGCTCGGGATGATCCTGCGGGTCGTGAGCGGCGGCACGACCGCGGTCGCGTTCATCATCGTCGCGACGGTCTCGCTGCTGGTGTTCCTCGGGGGATGGCGCGCGATCGCGGCGCTCGTCGTCCGGCCGCGTGCGCATCGCTGAGCGTCCCGACCAACGAGCCTGCGCCTGCACGCTACGGGGTCACGGGCTCCAGCTGCGTGATGAGGGCGCGGTGATCGCTGCCGCCTGATCCGGCAGGGAGGACGGCGGATCCGGTCGCGCGCCAGTGCGCGCTCGCCATCACGTGGTCGATCGGGGCGCCGAGGAGGGCCGGCACCGTCGTCGGCCAGGTGCCGACGCCCCCGGAGGCGGAGCGGGATGCCACGTCGCGGCAGGCGCCGAGGTCGCCGCCGCCGGTGCCGAGCCCGCCCATGTGGTCCAGGGTCGCGTTGAAGTCTCCGGCGAGGATCACGTTCTTCCCGGCAGGGCACTGGTCGGCGACCCACCGCAGATCCTGCGTCCAGTCCGCCATCTCGTCCTGGCGCGGGGCCACGGTGTGCACGGCGACGACGATGGGACCGTCGCCGTCGACGGGCATCACGACCGCACTCGGAACCGAGGACGTGTTGCTGGACCCGTCGGCGGAGGAGGGGATGACCGCGTAGTCGCCGAGTGCGGGCGAGATGAGCACCGTGGTCTGCCACGAATCCGGCCCCTGGGTGACCTCGGGCCGGTACTGCACGTGATGCACCCACATCGGGTGCCCCGCCTCGCGCAGCGTGAGCGCGATCTCCTCGCCCACGGCCTCGGTCGTCTCCGGCAGCGCCACGACATCTGCCTTCTGGGCGACGATCGTGGTCGCGATCTCGTTCGCCGAGACCGCCTCGCCCGCGGTGTTCCAGGCGAGCACGCGCACGCTCGTCGCGGTCTTGGCCGGCAGAGCGTCGGCGGTGTCGACGCCGCGCACCGCGAGGATGGCCGCGGACGCGCCGCCGCCGAGCAGGGCGACGAGCGCGATCGACGCCGCGAACCCGCGCAGCGGCCGGGCCAGCAGGAGCAGCAGCGCCAGCACCAGGATCGCGCCGAACGCGAGCACGAGCACCGCGCGTGAGGCCACGATCTGCGTGATCGGGAACGTCTGCTCGAGGTGGAAGAACTGCGGCCAGGTCACGATCGCCGTGGCGATCGCGAAGAGCACGGTGAGGAGGATCCCGATCAGTCGAAACATCGCCTTCGAGCCTAGGCGAGCGGATCTGTGAGGCATCTGGTGCGCAGCCGGGGATCCGCCCTGCCGTCGAGGCCGCGGAGGTCCGAGCGTCGGGGGATCGCTACGCTCGGAGGATGACCGATGCCGATCCGACGTCACGCCCCGCCCTCTTCGACGGGCCGATCGATCTGCATCTGCATTCGAACCGCTCGGACGGCACCGAGGATCCCGCGACCCTCGTCGCCCGCGCGGCGGACGAGGGGCTGCGCACGATCGCCCTCACAGATCACGACACGACGGCCGGGTGGGTCGATGCCGCCGCTGCCGCGACGGAGCGGGGGATGACGTTCATCCCCGGCATGGAGCTGTCGTCCAAGGACGGCTGGCGCAGCGTCCACGTGCTCGCGTACCTGTTCGACCCGACGGATCCGGATCTCTTCGCCGAGACGGCGCGCATCCGCGACGACCGCATCGGGCGCGCCGAGCGCATCGTGCGCAACATCGGCCGCGACTACGCGCTGCGCTGGGAGGACGTGCTGGAGCAGACCGATCCCGGCGCGACCGTGGGGCGGCCGCATATCGCCGATGCGCTCGTCGCGCGCGGGATCGTGCGGGACCGCAGTGAGGCCTTCGACGGGATCCTGCATCCGCGCCAGGGATATTACGAGGCGCACTACGCACCGGATCCGCTCACGGCGATCGAGCTCGTCGTCGGAGCAGGGGGAGTGCCGGTGATCGCGCATCCGGCCGGCCGCGAGCGCATGACCGATGCGACCCTGCGGCGCCTCATCGATGCGGGCCTGGGCGGACTGGAGGTCGACCATCGCGAGAACACGGCCGAGGGGCGCGCATGGCTGCGCGGCATCGCCGTGGAGCACGACCTCATCGTGACCGGTTCGAGCGACTACCACGGCGCGGGCAAGCCCAACGTTCCCGGTGAGAACACGACGGATCCGGCCATGCTGCAGCGCATCATCGATCGCGGCTCCGGCTCGGCGCCGGTGTATCCGGTCGGGTAACCCTGCCCGCGCGGGCTGACCCTGCCCGCGTCGATCGTCGCCTGCCCGGGTCGGAGCGTTTCGAGCCTTCATCGCCGAAACCCCCTTCTGGCGTCGAAACCCCCTTGCAGATCCGTCGCTGTGAGGGGGTTTCGACGCTCAGTGGGGGTCTCGGCGCTCGCGCCCCACCTTCTGTGACGGGAGCGTCGGTGAGAGCGGGGGCGGTCAGGCCCCGGGCTGCGGGGCGCTGCCCGCGGCGGCACCGCCGGAGGGGCGGCGGCGACGGCGGCGACGACGCTGTGCGGCGGGCTTGCCGTCGTGGTGCTCGGCGCCCTGGCCGTCGTGGGTTCCGGATCCCTCGGCGGCGCGATCGGAGTCACCGGATCCCGAGGCCTTGGCGGCGGGAGCGTCGGCGCCCTCGGCGAAGGTCGACCCGACCTCGTCCTCCGCGTTGCGGCGGCGGCGGCGACGGCGCGTGGTGCCCTCGCTCGTGCCCTCTGCGGCCGCGTCGGCGGCTCGCTGGGGCTCGCGCTGCTTGCGGGCCGGCTTCTCGGACACCGGGGCGGTGACCAGGCGGCCCTTGGTGCCGGCCGGGATGTCGAGGTCCTCGTAGAGATGCGGGCTCGACGAGTAGGTCTCGATGGGCTCGGGCTGGCCGAACTCGAGCGCGCGGTTGATGAGGGCCCACTTGTGCAGGTCCTCCCAGTCGACGAACGTGACCGCGATGCCGGTCTTGCCGGCGCGACCGGTGCGACCGGCGCGGTGCAGGTACGTCTTGTCCTCGTCCGGGATCGTGTGGTTGATCACGTGGGTGACGTCATCGACGTCGATGCCGCGAGCGGCGACGTCGGTCGCGACCAGAACGTCCTTCTTGCCGGCCTTGAACGCGGCCATGGAGCGCTCGCGCTGATCCTGGCCCATGTCGCCGTGCACGCCGCCTACGTTGAAGCCGCGGTCGCTCAGCTCGTCGACCAGTCGCTGCGCCGCGCGCTTGGTGCGCGTGAAGATCACCGTCTTGCCGCGACCCTCGGCCTGGAGGATGCGGGCGATGACCTCGTCCTTGTCCAGCGAGTGCGCACGGTAGACCAGGTGCTTGATGTTGGCCTGGGTGAGGCCCTCGTCGGGGTCGTTGGCCCGGATGTGGATCGGGTTCGTCATGAACCGGCGCGCCAGCGCCACGATCGGTCCGGGCATCGTCGCCGAGAACAGCTGCGTGTGACGCACGGCGGGGACCTTGGAGAAGATCTTCTCGATGTCGGCCAGGAAGCCGAGGTCGAGCATCTTGTCGGCCTCATCGAGCACGACCTCGGTCGCGTGCGAGAGATCGAGCAGCCGTTGGCCCGCGAGGTCGATGAGACGGCCGGGGGTGCCGACGACGATCTGGGCACCGGCCTTGAGCTGGTCGATCTGACCCTCGTAGGCCTTGCCTCCGTAGATCGCGACCACGCTGGTCGAGCGATTGCTCGTCAGCAGGTCCATGTCCTCGTACACCTGCACCGCGAGCTCGCGGGTGGGCACGACGATGAGCGCTTTGACGCCCGGCTCGGGGTCGAGCCCGAGGCGCTGCACCA
Source organism: Microbacterium sp. Au-Mic1 (assembly GCF_021341785.1). Taxonomy (GTDB): domain Bacteria; phylum Actinomycetota; class Actinomycetes; order Actinomycetales; family Microbacteriaceae; genus Microbacterium. Next base: position 35,742 of record NZ_JAJTTF010000010.1, on the reverse strand, counting down.
CGGGGATGCCGAATCCGAAGGTCTTGCCGGTGCCGGTCTTGGCCTGTCCGATGATGTCCTGGCCGGGCAGGCCCAGGGGGATGGTCTGCTCCTGGATCGGGAAGGCGTCGACGATGCCCTTCGCCGCGAGGGCGTCCACGATGTCCTGATCGATGCCGAGATCGGCGAAAGAAGTCACAGTCTTTGATTGCCTGTCCGGCGGGCCTTGCGATCGCGGGCGCCGCCTCGTTGATGGGGTCCACGCCGAATCCGTATGCACAGGCGCGGGGCTCCGATCCGTCGCCGGAGCGGGATCCAGCCTACCGGAGCGGGCTCTCCTCTCCGGGATCGGAATGATCGGCGTGCGCGGCGCCCCGGTTCGCGGGCGACGGCTCGACTAGGCTGGGCGCGTGGTGAGGTGGTTCTGGCAGCGCGACAAGGCGCCGCGGCGCACGCTGGTGCTCCGCTCCCGGGGCGATGCGGGTGACGCGACCCGGGTCGACTTCGCGGAACTGGCGCCCGAGCTGAACACCTTCCTCGGTCAGGCCGCCTATCTGCAGCTCGGCTACTTCGAGACGCTGACCCGCCTCATCCGCGCGACCGACGATCTCGCGGAGAAGGAGATCCTCTCCCGAGCCGCCGGGGCGGCCCTCGCCAAGCACCATGGCATCGTCGCGATCATCTCGGCGCACGGCGACAGGCCGACCGAGGTGATGCTGCCGTTCCGCGAGCAGCTCGACGCCTTCCGCCGCAAGACGCTCGGCCCGCGCATCGCGGAGACCATGCTCGCGGTGTACCTCACCGCGGGCATGCTTGACGACTTCTATCTCGCTCTCGCGTCGAGCTACGGCGAGACGGGGGCGAAGGTCGCCAGGATCCTCTCCGAGGCCGACGACCGGCACGAGATCATCGGCATCGTGCAGGCCACGATCGCGAGCGACGAGCAGTGGCGCTCCCTGCTGTCGATGTGGGGGCGCCGCCTGGTGGGCGACACGATCCTCGTGGCGCGGGCGGCGCTGCGCCCGCACCTCCCCGGCGCCGAGGACGACAAGCTGGAGCCGGTGTTCACCGAGCTCATGGGCGCGCACGCCCGGCGGATGGACGCGATGGGGCTCGCCTCCTAGGAGCGACGTCGAAGTCGTTCGGCTTCGCGGAGCAGGTGCTCCTGCTCGAGGACGCTGGTCGCGCGCCGCGCGGCCTCGGCGTAGTCGGCTGCCGACGTCTCGAGGTCTCCGGCGCGCTCGTGCATGTAGGCCAGCGCCGCGCGATGGCGTGGAACGCTCTCGTCCACGGCCCCGAGCGCCACGAGGCCGGCCTGCGGGCCGTCCGCCTCGCCGACCGCGATCGCGCGACCGAGGCGGACCACCGGCGAATCCGAGAACGCCAGCAGTTCGTCGTACCACTCCACGATCTGCACCCAGTCGGTGTCGGCCGCGCTCGCGGCGTCGGCGTGCAGGGCGGCGATCGCGGCCTGCACCTGGTACGGGCCGAGGCGGTCGCGGGCGAGTGCGGCCTGCAGGATCTGCACTCCCTCGGCGATCGCCGCGACGTCCCACCGCCGGCGATCCTGCGCGGCGAGCGGCACCAGGCGGCCCGAGACGACCCGTGCGGGCCGCCGGGCGTGATGCAGCAGCATCAAGGCGAGCAGCCCGTGCGCTTCGGGCTCGTCGACGAGCGCGGTGAGCTGGCGGGTGACGCGCAGCGCCTCGGCCGCGAGATCGATCTCGCCCGAGTACCCCTCGTTGAAGAGCAGGTACAGCACCCCGAGCACGCGGGACAGATCCCCGGGGCGGTCGAGCGGGATGCCGGCGAGTCGCTGCTTGGCACGGCTGATGCGCTGCGCCATCGTCGCCTCCGGGGTGAGGAACGCCTCGGCGATCTGCCGCGTGGTGAGTCCCGCCACCGCACGCAGCGTCAAGGCGATCGCCGAGGCGGACGTGAGCACCGGGTGCGCGCAGAGGAAGTACATACCGAGCGTGTCGTCGTGCTGCGGCACGGCGCCGGCATCCGGCTCGCGGGCGACGCGCTCCTCACGCGCCGCCCGCGCGGAGTCGCTGCGCACCTGATCGATGAACGCGCGCCATGCCGCGGTCACGAGCCACGCTCGCACATCCCGTGGCGGGGCGCCCGACCGCTCGACGGTGCGCACCAGCGCCGTCTGCACGGCATCCTCGGCCGAGGCGAAGTCCGCCCCGCGACGGACGAGGATGCCGACGACCTCGGGGATCGCGCGGCGCAGCGCGGCCGCGTCCTCGGGCGTCATCCCAGCTCGGCGGGCGGCGCGCTCATGACCTCGCGCAGTTCCAGCCACTCGCCGAGCGGCTCGCCGCCGGCCCAGGGCGCCGCCGAGAGCTCCGCGGCGAGTTCCAGAGCGCGGTCGTACGAGTCGACCTCGACGAGCATCCATCCCGCGATGAGATCCTTCGTCTCGGCGAACGGGCCGTCCACGATCGGAGGGCGACCCTCGCCGTCGAAGCGCACCCACGCGCCATCCATCGAGAGTCCCTCTGCGGACACCATCTCTCCCGAGGCGATGAGCCGCTGCTCCATGTCCTGCATGTACTGGATGTGCGCGGCCCAGTCCTCAGGGGCGAGCTGATCCATCGGCGTCGTGTTCGCCGACGGACGACCTCCGCGGTAGTGCTTGAGCATCAGATACTTGGTCATGTCGACCTCCCTGTCGGTGCGGCCCATTCTGGCCGCTTCACAGAGGAGACGGAACCGGATCCCTGTTCTCGACATCGTCCGGCGGATCCGTCGAACGGGCGGCGTCCATGCGCTCCAGGCGACGGGTCAGCCGCCAGGCGATAGCGACAGGGATCACCCCGAGGACGCCGAACGACATGTCGATCAGCTGCCATCCCAAGGGGATCCCGCGGACCGATCCGGCGATGAGGGCGAGGGGAACGATCCCGGCGCAGGCGATCACGCCGAACTGGATCACCCAGATGTTGCGCACAGGGTCGATCAGTGGGCCCACGAAGACGACGGCGATGACGAGGTGGGCGAAGGCGAGCCAGTCGGTGCCATAGGCGATGAACGGATACCGCGTCCCGGTGTCGGCGAGGGCGTCCGCGACGCGGTTCACCCACGCCGTCGCATCCGGAAGCAGCGCGGACAGGACCGAACCGTCCAGAACCCCTGCGGCGAGACGCAGCTCCTCGCGGAGGGGGAACGCGGTGACGCCGCTCACGACGAGGCCGACGATCAGGATTCCCAGACAGAGCCGGATCCCGCGCAGCGTGCGAGCGCGATCCCCGCGCCCGGAGGCGGTCACGCCAGGCTCAGACGCCGAGCTCGGCGCGGCGCACGGCGTCGCCGTGACGACGCACGCGGGTGAGGACCGCGCCGACGGCGGCCGAGATCACGACCGCTCCGCCGAGGGCGATCAGCCACAGCCACGCGTTCGACTCCTTCAGCCCCGCCCACTGGCCGAGCGCGTAGGCCGCCGCCGCGACGGCGGTGGCGATCGCCGGGACGAGCGCGACCCCGCGGAGCTCCCGGTGGGGGATCGCGAAGTGCACCACGACGCCGAGTGCGCAGGCGGCGATCAGCGCGAGCAGGATGTACATGCGGCCCTGGCCCGCGTCAGGCCACGAAGCCGACGCGGCGGGACTCCTCGGTCCCGAGCTCGACATAGCCGAGGTTCGCGGTCGGCACGATGTAGGAGTTGCCCTTGGTGTCGCTCAGCGTCACGTGGCTCGCACCCTGATCGAGGGCGCCGGCGATCTGCGTGCGCACCTCGTCGGCGGATGCCGAGGTCTCGAAGCTGAGCTCGCGGCCGGTGTTGATGATGCCGATGCGGATCTCCACGGAATGCTCCTTGAAAGGTCGATGTCCCGTCACTCTATCGCGGGGGCGAGCGGGCGGGACCGCGTGCCGGGCGGTGTTCGCCGAGGGCGATTGCCCGGTGTCGCGGAGCAGCCCGGGGACGCGATGTCCGCCGCGGCCGATAGCGTGGGAGCATGCCTGCACAGCCTGCTCCGACGCCCGCGCAGGCGGCCGTGATCGGCGCCCCTGCGACGGCGGTCGGCACCGTGATCGGTGCGCCGGGAACGGGCAAGACGCACGCGCTGGTGGAGCGGGTCGCCGCTCTCATCGACGCCGGTCTCGCCCCGGAGCAGGTGCTCGCCCTGACTCCGAACAGGCAGGCGGCCACGGCCCTGCGCGACCGGATCGGCGTGCGCGTGCGCGTCGCGACGCCGGGCCCGCTCGCCCGGTCGCTGGGCTCGTTCGCGTTCCAGCTCGTCCGCGGCACCATGGTGCATGCCGGGCAGGAACCGCCGGCGCTGCTCACGGGTGCCGACCAGGATCGCATCATCGCGGATCTGCTCTCCGGCGATGCGGAGGACGAGGTCGACGGGCTCCGCAGCCGCTGGCCGGACAACCTGGCCGCCACGGTGCGCTCGTCGAGGGCGTTCCGCTCCGAGCTGCGCGCCTTCCTCGCGGAGTGCACGGAGCTCGGCGTCACGCCGGCTGAGCTGGGACGGTCGGAGCGCCCGGCCTGGCGTGCCGTCGGATCCTTCGCGCAGTCCTACCGGAGGGTGCTGGACCGTGCGCGCGCCGCGCACCGCGATGCCGCCGATCTGCTCGCGGAGGCGGCCGCGATCCTGCGCACCGCGCCACCCGAGATGCTGGGCCCGCTCGGCGGGCTGCGCGTCGTGCTCATCGACGATGCGCAGGAGCTCACCGCGGGCGGGGTGGCACTGGTCGAAGCCCTGCGCGAGCGCGGTATCGCGGTGCTCGCATTCGGGGATCCGGACATCTCGTCGGGTGCGTTCCGCGGCGCCGGTCCCGAGTTGTTCGCGCGACTCGCCGCGATGCTCGGCGACGTGCACGTGCTCGACGCGGCGCATCGGCAGGATCCGCCGCTCACCGCGCTCACCCGCACCGTGGTGCAGACGATCGGCGCCTCGGGGCGGGTCGAGCACCGTCGGGCGCCGAGCGCGACCGAGGCCGGGGACGCCGGGGACGCCGTGCAGGCGTTCGTCGCTCCCTCGCCGCACGAGGAGCACGACCTCATCGCGCACACGCTGCGGGAATGGCACCTGCTGCGAGGCATCGGGTGGGAGCGCATGGCGGTGATCGCCCACGACACCCGCCAGGTCGCCGCGCTGGAGGCCGAGCTCGCCGCCCGGGAGGTGCCCACGCGAGCGGCCGGCGTGCAGCGCCCGCTCGGCACCGAGACGACGGTGCGCGACATCGTCGGGATCGTGCGGCTCGCGCTCACCGAGCCGACGGAGCGCGATCCGCAGTTGCTCGCCGAGGCGCTGCGCACGCCGTTCGGAGGACTGGACGGCGTGGGGCTGCGCCGGCTGCGCGCGCGACTGCGTCATCTCGAGCTGGAGGCCGGCGGATCCGCCCCGGCCCGGCTGCTGCTGCGTGACGGGCTCGCGGAGCCCGCGCGGTTCGCCCGGATCGACACCGCGGAGGCCCGCACCGCGGATCGGTTCGGCACCGTGCTGCACGAGGTGCGCGAGGCCCGGCTGCGCGGGGAGACGATCCACGAGCTGCTCTGGCGCGTATGGGACTCCTCGCGCGCCGCCGACGGACGCCGCCTCGCGCTCGCCTGGCAGGAAGCCGCGGGCTCTCCCTCCGGCGCCGAGACCGCACGCGCCCTGGACGCGCTGGTCGCGCTGTTCGACGCGGCCAAGCGCTCGGTCGAACGCGCGCCGGAGAAGGGACCGGAGGCGTTCATCCACGACATCCTCGACAGCGAAGTGCCCGAGGACTCCCTCTCCGCGCCGGAACGCCCTGCCACGGTCACCCTGATGACGCCGGCCACCGCCCTCGGCACGGAGTTCGACGCTGTCGTGATCGCCGGCCTGCAGGACGGGGTGTGGCCGAACGTCCGGCTGCGCGGCGGACTGCTCGAGACCTGGCGGCTCGGTGAGGCGGTCGCCGCCGCCCGCTCCGGCGAGCCGGAGCACGAGCACTCCACGCTCGACCGACGTCGCGCGGCGCTGCACGACGAGCTGCGTCTCTTCGTTCGGGCGCTCTCCCGCGCACGCCACCGGCTCCTCGTGACCGCGGTCGACGACGACGACCAGAGTCCGAGTGCGTTCTTCGGATTCCTGCCGGATCCGCTCCCCGCGCAGGAGCGGCACGCCCATCCGCTGACGCTGCGGGGCCTCGTCGCCAAGCACCGCCGAGTGCTCACGACCTCGCCGGACCCGGCCGCGCGGTCCGAGGCGGCCGCGCAGCTGCGACTGCTGGCCGAAGCGGAGGCGCCCGGGGCGGATCCCGAGGAGTGGTTCGGTGTGCGAGGACCGTCCGACGACCGGCCACTGCGGGATCTCGAGACCGGATCCGTGCCGGTCTCGCCCTCGCGGCTCGAGGCGTTCGAGGAGTGCGGGGTGAACTGGGCGGTGGCGGCGCTCGGCGGTGACACCGTGGCTCCGCCCTCGGCGGGGATCGGCACGATCGTGCACGCGGCGATGGAGCACGTGCCCGATGGCGACCTCGAGGCCATGCGACGCATCCTCGAGGAGCGCTGGGGTGAGCTCGACTTCGAGACGCCGTGGATCGACGCGAAGGAGCGCCGCAGGGCGGATCTGTACCTGCAGCGCCTGCACGACTACCTGGCCGAGGTGCAGCGCGAGGGCGGCCGCGTGGTCGCCTCCGAGGGCGGATTCCGCTTCGCCGTCGATCTCGCCGCCGAGCCGTCCGCACATCCCGTCGACCCCGAGAAGCCGTCGCAGCAGGCGGTCGTCAGCGGCTACATCGATCGTGTGGAGGCGTATCCGGCGGGTTCCGGCGAGCACGAGGCCGCGCGCGGACGCACCTGGAACACGATGGCGGACGGCGCCGGAGGAGAGCGCGTGGTGGTCGTGGATCTGAAGACCGGCAAGTACGAGCCTGGCACCGAGGCGCTCGTGACCGAGCACGCCCAACTGGCCGCGTATCAGCTCGCGGTCGAGCAGGGGCAGGTCGAGGACGCCGACCCCGCGGCGCTCGCCGGTGCGCGCCTCGTGCTCGTCGCCCAGACCATCGGGCAGAGCCCCTATCGCGTCGCGCACCAGCATCGGCTGGGCGACGAGGCGCGCACCGCGTTCCTGGCGCGCGTCGCCGAGGCCGGCCGCGGCATGGCCGCGTCCAGCTTCACGGCGCAGGTCGAGGCGCACTGCGCGGACACGCAGGTGCGGATCAGCCCGTGCCGCATCCACACGATCCCGGCGGTGAGCGCGTGAGCGGCGCGGGCGCGCCGGGCGGCGTGGGCACCCCCCTGCTGGACGGCGCCGTCGAGGGCGGCTGGGGCCCGGGACACGGCATCGCCGCCACCGACATCTCCGCGGCCCTCGGGCTGCCCACGCCCACCCTGGCGCAGCAGCGCGTGATCGAGGCGCCGCCTGCGCCGGCGCTCGTCGTGGCCGGCGCAGGCAGCGGCAAGACCGAGACCATGTCGGGCCGCGTGGTCTGGCTCGTCGCGAACGGTCACGTCGAAAGAGACGAGATCCTCGGGCTCACCTTCACCCGCAAGGCCGCCGGCGAGCTCGCCGAGCGGATCGCGCTGCGCCTCGATCGCATCGACGAGTACGGACGCAGGGGCCTGCTGCCGCATCTTGCGGAGATCGTCCGCACCGGCGCGCTCGACCGGGTGGGGGCGGCGACCGGTCCCGCGCAGCGCGCCGCCGTGCAGCGCGAGGTGCTGGACGAACTCGCCGTGCGGTTCGACACCGGGTGGGATCCGACGGCTCCCCGCGCTGCGGAGGATCTCATCATCCGGCCCCGCGTGTCGACCTACAACGCATTCGCGGACGGCATCGTGCGCGAGCACGCCGCGCACATCGGCCGCGATCCCGATGCGGCGATGCTCAGCCAGTCGGCGTCGTGGCTCATCGCCCGCGCGGTCGTGCTGCGCGCGGAGCTGGACGGCCTCGACGAGGTGGACCGATCGCTGAACGGGGTGATCGATGCCGTGCAGCGTCTCGCGGGCGATGTGCTCGACCATCGGGTCGACCTGGACGCGATGGTCCGCATCGCCGTCTCGTGTGCCTCCGACTTCGAGCCCTTCCGCGGCAACGTCGACGTGGCCAAGGCGGTGGAAAACCTCCGCACGATGCCGATCCTCGCGGATCTGGTGCGCGAGTACATCGCGGAGAAGGGGCGCCGCGGCGTGCTCGACTTCGCCGACCAGGTCGGCGGCGCGTTCGACATCGTGCAGGCGTCGCCCGAGGTTCGTGCCGAGCTGCGCGCGCAGCACCGCGTCGTGCTGCTGGACGAGTATCAGGACACGTCCGTGATCCAGACCCGGTTCCTCGCCGCGCTGTTCCGGGACGGAGCCGTGATGGCGGTCGGCGACCCGCACCAGTCCATCTACGGGTGGCGCGGCGCGAGCGCCGACAACCTCTACGCCTTCGGGCGGACGTTCGCCGAAGAGCGGAGCGCCGAGACCTACAGCCTGATGACGAGCTGGCGCAACGACGAGCGGATCCTCGATGTCGCCAATCGCCTGCTGCTTCCGCTCCAGCGTCCGGGCCTGGACGTCCCGGCCCTCGAACCGCGTCCCGGATCCGGCGTCGGCCGGGTGCAGGTGCAGTACCGCGAGACCGCGGACGACGAGGCCGAGGCGGTGGCGACGTGGTTCGCGGAGCGCCGCGCCGCGCACGACGAAGCAGCCGGAGCGGGCTCGCCCGATCATCGCCCGCACACGGGAGCGATCCTGTTCCGGTCCAAGCGGCACATGCAGACCTTCGCGGGTGCCCTCGCGGCACAGGGCATCCCGCACCGGATCCTCGGCCTCGGCGGGCTGCTGGCGACGCCCGAGGTGGTCGACGTGGTCTCGGCGCTGCGGGTGATCCACGACCCGACCGCGGGCTCCGCGCTGATCCGGCTGCTCGTCGGTCCTCGTTTCGCGATCGGCGTCGCGGACATGGCGGCGCTGTACGACCTGGCGCGCGAACTCGCGGTGCGGGACGGCGCGCTCGCCCCGCTGACGGACGAGCTGAAGCAGCGCCTGCGCTCGTCGCGCGGCGCCGACGAGGCGGTGTCGATCGTCGACGCGGTCGATTTCGTGCGCACCGCGCGCGACGACTACCGACTGCTGGAGCGGATCAGCCCCACGGGGCGTGCGCGGCTGCGCGCGGCGGGGGAGACCCTGGAGCGCCTGCGCCGGGCGGCCGGTCAGCCGATCCTCGAACTCATCCGCAGGATCGAGTCGGAGTTGCGCCTGGACATCGAGCTCGCCGTGAACGAGACGCGCGGTCCGGCGAGGGTCGCCGCCACCCAGCTGCGCGCCTTCGGCGACGAGGTGCGCGCGTTCCTCGTCGCCGACGATCGCGGCACGATCTCGAGCCTGCTCGCCTGGCTGGACAAGGCCGAGATGACGGACGAGCTCATGCCGCGCACGGAGCCGCCCGAGCCGGGCGTGGTGCAGCTGCTCACGATCCACGGCTCGAAGGGGCTGGAGTGGGACGCGGTCGCCGTGGTCCGGCTCGTGGAGGACGAGCTGCCAGGACGCATCGCCGATGCGCAGGGCTGGTTCGGCTTCGGCGTCGTGCCGTTCGCGCTGCGCGGGGACAGCGACGCGCTGCCGCGGTTCGCGTGGGATCCGCAGTCCGCCAGGGACGCGGCCGGAGACGACCCCCGCAAGCGGGAGAAGGCCGCACTGGACTCGCTGGCGGCGGGCGTCACCAAGGCCTACCCGCACGGCGGCGCGCTGCGACGGTTCAAGGATGCCTATCGCGACTACCAGCGCGCCGAGGAACGACGGCTGGCGTACGTCGCGGTCACCCGGGCGCGCACCGACCTTCTGATGACCGGTTCGCACTGGTCCGGGCAGAAGAACATGCGCAAGCCCAGCCCGTATCTGCTCGAGGCGATCGAGGAGCTCGGACTCGACCCGCTGCCCGGCCCCCAGTCCGAGGACAACCCGTACGAGGGTGCGGCGCGGACGAGCACCTGGCCGATGGATCCGCTCGGCGGGCGCAGGGAGCGCGTCGCGGGTGCCGCCGAGGAGGTGCGCCGGGCCATGGCGGATCCGAACGCACCGGCGCCGAGCGAGGAGCTCTCCCGGCTGCTCGCCGAGCGGGCGGCGCGGCAGCGCGGCGTGGTCGCGGACGCGCCCACGCGCGTGCCGGCCTCGCGCTTCAAGGACTACGTCACCGACTACGGCGGCACGGTCCGCACGATCGCGCGTCCCATGCCGGAGCGCCCGTACCGGCAGACCCGCCTCGGCACGCTCTTCCATGCCTGGGTCGAGCACCGCTCCGGCGCGGTGGGCGTCGGCACGTCGCTGGACGATGCACTGTGGGACCTCGACGATGATCAGCTCTCCCTCGCCGGGGACGGCGCAGGCGCGTCCGAGGGCGACGCCGGGGACGAGATCGCCCGCGCCGATGCCGAGGACCTGGCGCGCCTCCGGGAGATCTTCGAGCGCAGCGAGTGGGCGTCCCTCCGCCCGATCGCCGTGGAGACCGAGATCGACTTCGCCCTGCCCGTCGGCGAGGGCGAACCGGCGCGCATCGTGATCTGCAAGCTCGATGCCGTCTATCGGCGCGAGGATCGCGGTGGGCGGATCGAGATCGTCGACTGGAAGACCGGCAGGCCCCCGGCGTCAGCCGCCGAGCGCGAGGAGCGCATGCTGCAGCTCGCGCTGTACCGTCTCGCCTACCACCGCCGATTCGGCGTGCCGCTGGACGAGATCGACGTGGCGCTGTTCTACGTCGCCGACGACCTCGTACTGCGCGGGGACACCGTCTACTCGGAGGAGGCGCTGGTCCAGCGCTGGAACGCGGCCCGCGCCGCGCGGTGAGCCTCCGCGACGTCGGAGTCGGAGCCTGCGATGCCGCCCTCGCTCGGCAGCAGTGTGCCGGGCCGTTCCCGGCGGTCCTCGTCGTCCCCGTCCGCGGATCCCCGCGAGGCGGTGCCGGTGGGTGCGAGCGACGCGCGCAGATCCCCGAGATCCTCGGTCGCGTTCGGATCCAGGTCCTCGATCGGGCCCGTCGCGGTCAAGTCCTCTCCGGACGTGCCGTCCGTCGTGGCGTCATCGGGTTCGATGTCCTTCTCGGCGGTCCCGGAGGTGCCGTCGGCCTCGTCCTCCTCCGCTCGTTCGGCTCCGCGCGGACCGAAGGCGGAGGTGTCGTCCATCGAGATCCCGGCGAACGCTCTCGCATCGTAGGTGTCGGTCTGCATGGAGGTGTCGATGCGAGTCGCGCCGGTGGCGGGTACCCGGTCGAGAGCCGACATCGCCTCGTCCACACCGGCGCCGGCGCCCGCGCGCGGGGCGAGGTCGTCATGGATCCCCTCCGCGAGGGCATCCAGGAGCTGTGCGGCGTCGTCGACGATGTCGGTGCGATGCGTGTCATGCCCGTGCAGGAGCCAGCGCGCGAGCTCGAGCTCGGCGAGCAGCCTGGCGCGCGTGGCGAGACCCGCATCGGGAGCGCGCAGCGTCGCGGACGCATAGGCGTCCAGCACGTCGGAGCGTGCGTCGGCGGCGAGGGTCAGCCAGGCGAGATCCACGGCGGGGTCGCCGATGGACAGCGCATGCCACCCGACGATGCCGGTGACCCTGGGACCGCGCTCGTCGTCGTCCGCGAACACGAACGATTCCGCATGTGCGCCGCCCAGGGTCACGGCGGACTCGAAGCGCCACAGGTCGTCGGCGTCGACCGCCTCGCGCCAGCGCACGGTGAGACGTGCCGAGACGCGGCCGGTGGCCGCGGCGCGATCGATGAGCAGGCGCACCTCGTCGCGCGCCTCGGCGGCCGTCCGCTCCGCGAGTCCCGCGCTGCGGACGACGGACGCGGGCAGGGCGTGCACGCCCGCGATGGCCTTGCCGATCGCGACAGCGGCGCCGGGTCCGGGGGGCACGTCGGCGGCGTCGATCTGGAAGCCGGGCAGCAGAGTCGTGACCAGTGCACGCGTCTCCCCGACACGCCCGTCGCCGAGGTGCTCGGGGGCGGCGAAGCGCAGCATCGACCGTGCGCCTGCGGTGAGGGCGCGCAGCGCCAGGCTCTCCTTGGCGAGTTCGGAGGCGGTCTCGTCGTCGTTGGAGGCGCGGATCACCACCTCCGTGCCGTCGGCGAGCGTCGCCACGGCCGAATCGAAACGGCCGTCGCCGCCGGAGGACAGGGCGCGCGCGCCGACGACATCGGCTCCGGGCACCGCCGCAGTGACGGCCGCGGCTAGAGTGAAGGGTGAGCGAGCCATGTCACCAGGGTAGGTCGAGCCTCGTCCGCACAGGGCCCGCCACGCCTGTGAGAAGGGGAGTCGAGACCGTGCCGGAGACCGTCCCCGAACCGAACGCCGACGCCGAACCGCACGTCGGAGGAGCAGCCGGGGAGGGCGCAGCGCTCGACGGAGGCGCCCCCGAGGGTGCGGCGCTCGATAGAGCGGCGGAGTGGCGCGACGACCCGCGGACGATCGACCGGCTGCGCGCCGACGCGCGCACCGGGGTCCTGGTCGTGCGCGAGCGCCGCGTTCCCCTGGGGGATGGCCTCATCGTCCTCTCCGCGAATGACTCCGTCCTCGCCCGCACCCGGGACTGGGCGCTCCTGGGACGACGTGCCGACGGATCCGGCCTGCTCCTCGCGGTGCAGGACCCGGAGGACGACACCGATGCGGAGGCATCCTGGGCGCCGCGCTGGAGCGACCTGCGCGAAGCGCTTCCCGAAGTGGACGCCGCCGACGGCGAGCTGATCGTCGCCGCGATCGCCCTGGCCGGGTGGCTGCGCGATGCCGGATTCTGTCCGGCCTGCGGAAGCGCCGCCGAGCTGCGGCAGAGCGGCTGGTCCCGGCACTGCCCCTCGTGCGGGCGCGAGCATTTTCCGCGCACCGACCCCGCGGTGATCGTGGCCGTGCAGAGCGCCGACGGCGAACGGCTTCTGCTCGGCGCCAACGCGCAGTGGAAGGGACGCTTCTACTCCTGCTTCGCGGGCTTCGTCGAGGCGGGGGAGTCGCTCGAGACCACGGTGCACCGCGAGCTGTTCGAGGAGGCGGGCGTGCGCGTGCGCGATGTGGCGTACTTCTCCTCCCAGCCCTGGCCTTTCCCTCGCTCGCTCATGGTCGGCTTCCACGCCACCGCCGTCGACGAGGAGGACGTGCAGGGGGACGGCGAGGAGATCATCGACGTGCGCTGGCTCACCCGCGCCGAGGTCGCATCCGCTCTGGACGGGAACGGTCCCGTGGGGCTGCCCGGCGCGGCCTCGATCGCGCACCGTCTCATCGTCGACTGGCTCCGGCGGTGAGCGCCCTCGACGGCCTCGACGAACGTCAGCGCGAGGCCGCCTCGGTGCTGCGCGGCCCGGTTGCGGTCCTCGCGGGTGCGGGCACCGGCAAGACCCGCGTGATCACGCATCGCATCGCGCACGGTGTCGAGACCGGTGCCTACACGCCGTCGCGCGTCATGGCCGTGACGTTCACCGCGAAAGCGGCGGGGGAGCTGCGCGGTCGGCTGCGGGCGCTCAGCGTGCAGGGCGTCGCCGCGCGCACCTTCCACGCCGCGGCCCTGTCGCAGCTCGGCTTCTTCTGGCCGCAGCTGGCCGGCGTCCCGGCCCCCGCGATCGTGGACAACAAGGTGCGCCTGCTCGCCCAGGCCGCGGACATGCTGCGCCTGCGACCCGACACCGCCACGCTGCGCGATCTGGCATCGGCGATCGAGTGGCGCAAGGTCTCGATGCTGTCCATCGAGGAGGCGGCGCAGCGCGGACGGTCCGTCGGACGGTTCGACGAGAACCAGGTGGCCGAGCTCTCCCGTGCCTACGAGACGCTCAAGGACGACCGGCATCAGCTCGACTTCGAGGACGTGCTGCTCGCATGCGCGGGCATGCTCGAGGCCGAACCCCGGGTCGCCGCCGCGGTGCACGAGCAGTACCGGCACTTCACCGTCGACGAGTTCCAGGACGTCTCGCCGCTGCAGCACCGACTGCTCGAACTGTGGGTCGGCGACCGCGGGGACCTGTGCGTGGTCGGCGACGCCTCGCAGACCATCTACTCCTTCGCGGGCGCCGACCAGCACTACCTGCTCGACTTCGAGCGCCGCCACGTCGATGCCACCGTGGTGCGGCTGGAGACAAACTACCGTTCCGCAGCAGGAGTGCTCGGCGTCGCGAACGCGCTCATGAAGGGGCGTCCCGGGGCGCTCGAGCTCGTGCCGGCCGCAGCCCCGGCGTCTGCCGATCCTCCGGCCATCAGCGTTCCGGATCCGGTCGTGGTCGCGTTCGACGACGATGCCGAGGAGGCCCGCGGCGTCGCCTCGGCGATCGCCGCGCGCATCGCCGACGGCGTCCCGCCCGAGGAGATCGCGGTGCTCTACCGTGCCCACTCGCAGTCCGGGGCGCTGCTGCAGGCGCTCGCCGCGGCCGGGGTCGCCGCCACGGTGCTCGGCGGGAAGCGCTTCTTCGACCTGCCCGAGGTGCGCCAGGCCGTGCAGGCCCTGCGCGCCGCCGCCGTCGCGCCGCAGCAGCACTCGTTCCTCGGGGCCGTGCGCGATGTGCTGCGCGGTCTCGGCTACACCGACGATCCGCCCGAGGCCGGCGGAGCACTGCGCGACGCCTGGGAGGCCCGCCGCGCCGTGCTGCGCCTCGCGGAGGACGCTCCGACCGGCACCACCATGCGTGGCTTCGCCGACGATCTCTTCGCCCGGGCGAAGGATCAGCACGAGCCCGTGCTGCGGACGGTGACCCTGTCGACACTGCACGCCGCGAAGGGCCTGGAATGGCCGCACGTGTATCTCGTGGGCTGCTCGGAGGGACTGCTGCCGATCTCCTACGCGACGGGCTTCGACGCGATCGACGAGGAGCGCAGGCTCGCGTACGTCGGGGTCACGCGGGCCGCGCGAGCGCTGACGATGACCTGGTCGAGGGACGCTGATCGTGCGGGGCGGCGGCCGTCGCGCTTCCTTGCGGAGATCGGCAGAGGCAGTCTGCGTGAAATCCCGCCGTCCGCGATGATCGGCGCCCGTCGCGGGTGATCCGGATCTGCCGACCCGAGCCGTCCCGCACCGCCTCGGCTCTGGTGCGGAGCAGATCCGCGATCGCCTCCGCGGCGGTCGCGATCGAGCCGAGCGCGACCCGGCCCGGATCCCGCTCGAGCAGCTGGACATGCAGTGCCGCCCAGGCCGGATCCCGCTCGCGGTCGTGCGAGTCGCGGCAGGACAGACACGGCGTCCGTCCCGGCAGCACGAGAGGCCCGACCGTCGATCCTCCCGCGTCGAAGGCCAGCGGCAGATGCGGCCGGTCCTCGGCCAGCAGCGCCGCGACGTCCCTTGCAGGCACCGCGCCGTGCCGGACGACCACCGTCACCGACTCCGCGTCATCCACGACATCGACGCCGGCATCTGCGAGCGCCTCCTCGAAGCGCAGCAGAGTGCGGGCGCCGACGACCGGAGAAGGCATCAGTCGCACCGCGGAGCGGGGGACGACCTCCATGAGCACCGGATCCAACTGAGCGCGCAGTCTGCGGGCGGCGGGCAACGGGGCCCCGACCCCGTGGGCGACGACCTCGAAGGCGCGAGCGGGGATCCCGTGTGCGAGCTCCTGCAGCATACGGGGGATCCAGGGCGCGTCCACGGGCAGCGTCAGCGCCTGGTCGACGCCGAGCTGCACGGTGTCGGCGTCGCGCCACAGCACCGGGTGCGCGGGATCGAGTCGGATCGTGGACATGCCCCGATCATGACCGGATCCGCGCCCCGAGCGGGAGCGCGATGCGGAATCGGTGGAGAACTCGGTCAGACCGGCTTCTCGCCGGACCCGTCGCCGGATCCGCCGGCGTCGCCCGTGCCGCCGTCGTCCGGACCTTCGTCGGCGGAACCTTCCGCAGCAGGACCTTCCTCCGCAGGACCGTCCGCGTCGGCCGGCCCGCCGAAGTCGTCGCCGCTGAGCAGCCGCTCGAGGGCCTCGTCCATCTCGTCGGGCGCTGGCTGCTCACCGCGGGCACGCGCCTGCAGCCGCGCGACGAGCGCGGCCGGGTCGTCGATGTCGGAGGCGTCCGGCATCAGGTCGGGGTAGTCCCACAGGGCATCGCGGGCCTCCACGCCGACCGCCTCGGTGACGGCGCGCCACATCGCGGCGGCCTCGCGCAGCCGGCGCGGGCGGATCTTCAACCCGACCAGGGCGCCCAGCGCGTCCTCGGCGGGCCCCCCCGCGGCACGGCGGCGACGCGCCGCCTCGGCGATCCGCACGCTGTCGGGCAGCCGAGAGGTGGCCTGCGTGGTGACCACGTCGACCCATCCGTCGATCGTCGCGATGAGGTTCTCCAGGCGCTCCAGCGCCTCGCGCTGCACGTCCGACAGCTCGGGCAGGAGGGCGCCGCCCTCGATCGCCTCGCGGAGCTCCTCGGGGTTCGATGGATCCAGCCGGCCCGCGACGTCCTCGAGCTTGTCGACGTCGACCGTCACGCCCTTCGCGAACTCGGTGATCTGGGTCATCACGTGCAGATGCAGCCAGCGCGCGTGCCGGTACAGCCGCGCGTACGCGATCTCCCGGGCTGCCAGGTACAGGGCGATCTGGTCCTCGGGGATCTCGAGCCCTTCGCCGAACGCGGCGAGGTTCTGCGGGATGACGGCCGCGGTGCCGGCCGGCAGCACGGGGATGCCCACATCGCCGCCGGAGACCACCTCGAGCGAGAGGTTGCCGAGCACATGGCCGAACTGCATCGCGAACACCGAGCTGCCGATTCCGCGCATCAGGCGCCCGGCGCCCTGCACCATGCCCTGCATGTCCTCGGGAGTCTGCCCTTCGAGGGCGCTCATCAGTGCGTCGGCGATGCTCGTGGACACAGGGGCGGCGACCTCCTTCCACACCGGCAGGGTTTGCTCGACCCACTCGCCGCGTGTGAGCGCCCGCGGGGCGGAGCCGAGCTCGGAGATCGTGGTCGCCTCGCCCACCCAGAGATCCGCGAGGGCGAAGGCGTCGGCGATGGACGAGCGGGAGCCCGCGTCGATGCCCTGTCCGTCGCGGTTGGCGATGTGCAGGGCCTGGCGCAGCGTGGTCTCCCACGGGTCGCTGCTCATGGCGTTCTGCATCTGCTGCATCATCTGCTGCATCATGGCGGGGTCGAGGTTCAGCCCCTCCATGCCCTGCAGGGCACTCAGATCGAAGCCCTCCGCCGATCCGCCGAGCATGCGGCGCAGCATCTCCATGAAGTCGTCGGGGTTCGGGTCGTTCTCAGCCATCGGAAGCCCTCTCAGCACGTGTATAGCCCGTGCTGACTACGCTAGTTGCACCACCACAGGATGCGCCGGGAACGGACCGCTCAGCTGTACGCCGCTCGCGAACGAGCATCCGATACCCCGGCCTGGAGGCCCTGTGACGATCAGTCCCGCGTCGAGCGGTCCCGAGCAGACCGGACCGGAAGAGTCCGACGCGGTCGCGATCCGCGTGGCGCGGCGCGCATCCCGGGGCACCAGGATCGGGCTGATCGCGTTCATCGCGTCACTCGTCGCGCTGCTCGTGCTGACCTTCCTCCCGCTGCCCTACGTGATCGAGCAGCCGGGACCCGTCTTCAACACGCTCGGCGAGGTCAAGGACGCGAAGGGCAAGGCCGTGCCGCTGATCTCAGTCACGGGCGCCGAGACCCATCCGACCAAGGGCGCGCTGGATCTCACCACGGTGCAGGTCGTGGGCAATCGAGAGAACCCGCCGTCCTGGATGCAGCTCGTGCTCGCCTGGTTCGATCCCTCCAAGGCCGTCGTGCCGGTCGATTCGGTGTTCCCGCAGGGTGTCACCACGACGCAGCGCGACCAGGCGAACCAGTTGATGATGGTCGACTCCCAGCAGGAGGCGACCGCCGCAGCCCTCCGCGAGCTCGGTCATGACGTGCCGGTCACGATCCAGGTGGCGTCCGTCACCGCCGACGGCGCCGCGCACGGGATCCTCGAGGCCGGCGACACCGTGATCGCGGTGAACGGGGCGAACCCCGCGGACACGGACGCGATGCGCGCCGAGATCCAGCAGTCCGGCGGCTCCCCGATCGCGCTGACGATCGAGCGCGACGGCACGCAGCAGGACGTCTCGATCACCCCGAAGAAGCAGACCGACAACGGGACCGCTCGCTGGCTGCTCGGCATCACGCTGCAGCAGAAGTATCACTTCCCGATCGACGTGAAGCTGCAGCTGGACAATGTGGGAGGCCCGAGCGCCGGCATGATGTTCGCGCTGGGGATCATCGACACGCTCACCCCGGGCGCCCTCAACGGCGGCAAGCAGGTCGCCGGCACCGGCACCATCACCGGCGACGGCACGGTCGGCCCGATCGGCGGCATCCGACAGAAGCTGTACGGCGCCCGCGCGGCGGGCGCGGACTACTTCCTCGCGCCGGGATCCAACTGCGACGAGGTGTACGGACACGTCCCGTCCGGGCTCACGGTGGTCCGCACCGACAACCTGAAGCAGTCGCTGGATGCGCTGAAGGTCATCGCCGACGGGGGAGACGTCGCGGCGCTGCCCACCTGCACCGCCGGGGACGTGAAGAAGTAGCGAGCGCGTTCGCGACGGGCGAAGCCGGTACGCGCACGGCTCGGGGACTCGCCAAAGTGCCCGACCTAGGATGGGACCGTGACCACCTCACCCGCACCGGCCGCGCCCCGTACTGCCCGACGCATCGTCCTCGCGACGGTGGTGATCCTCGCCGTGCTCATCGCCGCGTTCTTCGTGTTCGCGACGATGTACACCGACTTCCTCTGGTATGACCAGCTGAACTTCGCCGGCGTGCTCACCACCCGCTGGATCGCGACCGCCACGATGTTCGTGGTCGGCTTCCTGGGCATGGCGGCGCCGATGTTCATCGCCATCCAGCTCGCGTACCGGATGCGGCCCGTCTACGTGCGGCTGAGCTCGCAGCTGGATCGGTACCAGGAGGTCGTCGAGCCGCTGCGTCGCCTGGCGATGTGGGGGATGCCGGTCTTCTTCGGCCTGTTCGCCGGCTTCACCGCCGCGGGACAGTGGGAGACCGTCTGGCAGTGGGCCAACGGGACGGCGACGGGCCAGAAGGACGCGCAGTTCCACCTCGACACCGGCTTCTACCTGTTCGACCTGCCGTTCTACGAGGCGCTGCTCGGCTTCATCTCCGCGGTGCTGATCCTCTGCCTGCTGGTGTCGGCGCTCGTGCTCTATCTGTACGGCTCGGTGCGGATCGGCCAGGGCGAGCTGCGCATCTCCAAGGCGGCGCGCGTGCAGCTGGCCGTCATCGCCGGCGTCTATCTGCTGACCCAGGCGGTGAGCCTGTGGATGGACCGGTACAAGACGCTCACGACCACCGAGGACAAGATCACGGGCGCGGCCTTCACGGGCGTGAACGCCGTGATCCCGGGTCTGTCGATCCTGGCGATCATCGCCGCGCTCGTGGCCGTGCTGTTCTTCGTCACCGCGGTGATCGGGCACTGGCGCTTCCCGCTGGCGGCGACGGCGCTGCTCATCGTGGCGGCCCTCGTGCTCGGCATCGCCTACCCGTGGGCGGTGAACACCTTCCAGGTGAAGCCGAACCAGAACCAACTGCAGGCGCAGTACTACGAGCGGAACCTGAAGGCGACGAAGGCCGCGTACGGCATCGACGGCGTGGAGACCACTCCGTTCAAGGCGCAGACCACGGCCGAGTCCGGGCAGCTGCGCAGCGACGCCGACACGACGGCATCGATCCGGATCATGGATCCGAACGTGATCGGCCCGACGTTCCAGCAGCTCGAGCAGTACCGCAGCTATTACAAGTTCCCGTCGAAACTCGACGTCGACCGCTACACGCTCGACGGCAAGACGCAGGATGCCGTCGTCGCGGTCCGTGAGATCGACACCGGCCGGATCCCCAGCCCCACCTGGAACAACAGCACCCTGGTCTACACGCACGGCTACGGGCTCGTGGCCGCGGCGGGAAACAAGCGCACGGATGACGGCGAGCCCGTGTTCCTGGAGCGGGGTATCCCGACGTCCGGGGCGCTCACCAGCACCGAGAAGTTCGAGCCGCGGGTGTACTTCGGCGAGAACTCGCCGGCGTACTCGATCGTGGGGGCTCCGAAGGGCACCTCTCCGGTCGAGATCGACTACCCGCGCGGGCAGGACTCGAGCGAGAACCAGACGAAGACCACCTTCACGGGTGACGGCGGCCCGCGCATCGGCAACTTCTTCGCCAAGCTGCTGTACGCGCTGAAGTTCCAGTCCGAGCAGATCCTCTTCTCGGAGAGCGTGAACGCGGACTCGCAGATCCTGTACGACCGGGATCCGGCGACCCGCGTGCAGAAGGCAGCGCCGTACCTGACGCTGGACAGCGACCCGTACCCGAGCATCGTGGACGGTCGGATCGTCTGGATCGTCGACGGCTACACCACGAGCTCGAGCTACCCGTACTCGACCACGGTCAACCTGCCCAAGGCCATCAGCGACTCGGTGAACACGCAGCCCGGGTTCGTGACGGACGACATCAACTACATCCGCAACTCGGTCAAGGCCACCGTCGACGCCTATGACGGCAAGGTCACGCTGTACGCGTGGGATCCGACCGACCCGGTGCTGAAGACGTGGCAGAAGATCTACCCGCAGACCCTCAAGCCGATCAGCGACATGTCGGCGCAGCTCATGAGCCACGTGCGCTATCCGACCGACCTGTTCAAGGTGCAGCGCGCGATGCTCGGCACCTACCACGTCAACGATGCCGCCTCGTTCGCCCGGCAGGACAACCTCTGGGAGACCCCGAACGACCCGCAGAGCGATTCGGCCAACCCCGAGCTGCAGCCGCCGTACTACCTGACCATGAAGATGCCGGGACAGGATCAGTCCCAGTTCTCCATGTACACGAGCTTCATCCCCGCCTCGCAGGGGTCGAACAGCCGCAACGTGCTGATGGGCTATCTGTCGGTCGATGCCGACGCGGGCTCGACCGCGGGGAAGAAGTCGGATTCCTACGGCAAGCTGCGCATGCTGGAGATCGACGCGGACACCACGGTGCCCGGCCCCGGCCAGGTGCAGAACTCGTTCGACTCGGATCCCACCGTGGGCCAGCAGCTCAACCTGCTCAAGCAGGGGCAGTCGAAGGTGACCCACGGCAACCTGCTGACGCTGCCCGTCGGAGGCGGGTTCCTGTACGTGCAGCCGGTGTTCGTGCAGTCGTCGGGTGGCACCCAGGTGCCGCGTCTGCAGAAGATCCTCGTCGCGTTCGGCGACAAGATCGCCTTCGCCGACACGCTCACCGAGGCGTTGGATCAGCTGTTCGGCGGTGACTCGGGCGCCGCAGGCGGCGACAACAACATCACGCCCACGCCCACGCCGACCCCCGGAACGGGAACCGGCACCACGCCGCCCACCGGCGACGCGGCGTTCCAGGCGGCCCTGTCGGATGCGAAGGCGGCCATGGTCGCCCGCGACGCCGCGCTGAAGGCGGGGAATCTCTCGGAGTTCGCCGTGCAGGATCAGAAGCTCACCGACGCCGTGAACCGGCTGATCGCGCTCGAGGGGAGCGGGAGCAGCACCACCAAGTAGCGCTCGATTCGCGCACTGCGAGATCCCGTGTTAGGCTATTCCTTGTGCCGCGGGGTGGAGCAGTTCGGTAGCTCGCCGGGCTCATAACCCGGAGGTCGCAGGTTCAAATCCTGTCCCCGCAACAAGAGAAGGCCCCCTGATCAGGGAAAATCTGATCAGGGGGCCTTCGTCATACGACGATCGTGCGTCGCGCCGAGGGTGGGATCCGGCGTTGCGATGATCCGCATGCCGAAGCCGGAATACCGTGCGCACACCGCGCCTTACCCCCCGTTGTGAATCTCTACGAACCCGCCGTCTTCGGCGCCCTGCAGCTGTCCAACCGCGTGGTCATGGCGCCCCTCACCCGCACCCGCGCCCGGGAGGACGGGGTGCCCACGGCGACGATGGAGGAGTACTACCGGCAGCGGTCCGGACAGGGCCTCATCCTCACCGAGGGCACCTGGCCGTCCGCCGAGGGCAAGTCCTACCCGGGACAGCCGGGCATCGTGACCCCCGCGCAGATCGACGGCTGGCGTCGGATCGCCGATGCCGTGCACGCGGCGGGCGGCACGATCGTGATGCAGCTCATGCACGGCGGCCGGATCTCCCACCCTGACATCTCCGGTGAGCCGCGCGTGGTCGGCCCCAGTGCCCTCGCCGCGCCGGGGGAGACGCGCACCCCCCACGGCAAGGCCGAGCTCCCGGTCGCGCACGCGCTGACCGAAGAGGAGATCACGGCGGTGGTGGCGCAGTTCGTGGATGCGGCGCGCAACGCGATCGCCGCCGGCATGGACGGGGTGGAAGTGCACGGCGCGAACGGCTACCTGGTGCATCAGTTCCTCTCTCCGGCATCCAACACCCGCGAGGACGGGTACGGCGGCTCTCCCGAGAACCGCGCCCGCTTCGCCGTCGAGGTCACGCGCGCCGTGGCCGACGCGGTGGGCGCGGAGCGGACCGGGATCCGGTTGTCGCCCCAGCACAACATCCAGGGCGTTCTCGAGCAGGACGACGCGGACGCTCGGGCCACGTACACGGCGGTCGCCCAGGGGCTGGCCCCGCTGGACCTCGCGTTCATCGACGTCCTCTACGCGCAGCCCACGGCGGAGATCGTGCAGCACCTCCGCCGCACCGCCGGCACGCCGCTCATCGTCAACTCCGGTTTCGCGGACGTGACCGTCAAGGAGGAGGCGGAGACGCTCGTCGCCGAGGGCTGGGCGGACGCGGTCGCCGTCGGTCGGCCCGTGATCGCCAACCCCGACCTGGCGGCCCGCTGGGCGCAGGACGCCTCGCTCAACACGCCGCGACCCGAGCTGTTCTACGGCGATACGGCAGAGGGCTACATCGACTACCCGGCGCTCGAACCCGTCGCATGACGACCCGGGAGGGCGGCGTCACGGCGCCGCCCTCCCGTCCGCTCAGTGCGCGCGCATCTGCGCGACAGCGGCCTCCCGGTCGATCATGTTCATCACGTCGCCGATCGAGTTCACGAGCGGCGCCGGGGCGATCACCAGCGTGTTCTTGTCCACGCCGATCTCGACCAGCGTCTGCAGCGTGCGCAGCTGCAGGGCGAGCGGGTGCGACATCATCGTGTCGGACGCGGTGCCCAGCTGGGCGGCGGCGAGAGCCTCGCCCTCCGCGGCGATGATCTTCGCCCTCTTCTCGCGCTCGGCCTCGGCCTGCTTCGCCATCGCGCGCTTCATCGTGTCGGGGAGCAGGATGTCCTTCAGCTCGACGAGGGTCACCTCCACGCCCCAGTCCACCGTGGTGACGTCGAGGATCTCGCGGATGTTCGCGTTGAGCGCGGCGGTGTCGGACAGGATCTCGTCGAGGTGGTGCTGGCCCACGACGCGCCGCAGGGTGGTCTGCGCGATCTGGTCGATCGCCGCCCGCACGTTCTCGATCGCGATGACCGACTTCACCGGATCCATGATCCGGTAGTACGCCACCGCGGAGACGCCGACCGTGACGTTGTCCTTGGTGATGATGCCCTGCGACTGGATCGGCATCGTCACGATCCGCAGCGAGACCGGGATGAGCACGTCCACGATCGGGAAGATGAACCGGATCCCCGGCTCGCGCACGTTGTGCAGCCGGCCGAAGCGCAGCACCACGCCGCGCTCGTACTGCCGGACGATCCGAGCCGCCATGAAGAAGACGATGATCGCGAGGATCACGGCGACGGAGATGATGATGAGCGGGGTCATGGGGACCGCCTCCTCCGGCTCCGGTGACGTGCCGCGGGCCAGTGCTTCCATTGTCCTCCCGCCGACGGCGGCGGTCGCGGGTTCCGGCCACTCCGGGCGCGCGGATTCCCGACCGGTCCGGGTGCGGGATGATGGAGCGATGACCGCCGTCTCCGTCGCCGTGTGCCAGTTCGCGCCTGTCGCCGATCGTGCGGCGAACCGGGAGAGGATCGGGGACCTCGTCGCGCAGGCGGCCGGCCGCGGGGCGCGGCTCATCGTGCTGCCGGAGTACTCCAGCTATTTCGTGGATCCGCTGGACGAGACGCTCGCCGCGAACGCGGAGGAGGTGGACGACGCGTTCACCGGGTGTCTGCGGGAGCTCGCGGGCCGGCACGGGGTCGTGATCGTCGCGGGTCTGGTCGAGCGTGCGAGCGCCGGACGCATCCGCAACACCCTCGTGGCGGTGGACGGCGCGGGGTTGCTCGCCGTCTATCGCAAGCAGCACCTGTACGACGCCTTCGGGCAG
The DNA here is from genome assembly GCF_021341785.1 of Microbacterium sp. Au-Mic1. Classification (GTDB taxonomy): domain Bacteria; phylum Actinomycetota; class Actinomycetes; order Actinomycetales; family Microbacteriaceae; genus Microbacterium. Next base: position 11,671 of record NZ_JAJTTF010000010.1, on the reverse strand, counting down.
TCCGAGTCGCGCTGGATCGAGGCGGGAGAGGTCGGCGATGCGGCGACCTTCGTCGTCGACGGCCTCACGTTCGGGCTGATGACCTGTTACGACCTGCGCTTCCCCGAGGTCGCGCGCACCCTCGTCGACGCCGGCGCGGAGGCGCTCGTCGTGCCCGCGGAGTGGGTGCGCGGCCCGCTCAAGGAGCACCACTGGACCACGCTGCTGGCGGCGCGCGCGATCGAGAGCACCGCCTACGTCGTCGCCGCGGACCACCCGACGCCGGTCGGCGTGGGGCACTCCGCCGTGATCGACCCGCAGGGCGTCACGGTGGCCGGCGTCGGCACGGGGGAGGGAGTGGCCGTCGCCGAGCTGGACCCGGCGCTCGTCGCCCGCACGCGCGAGATCAACCCGGTGCTGCGGCTGCGCCGCTACCGGGTCGTGCCGCGCTGACGCCCGTCAGACCCCGGCGCGCAGTCCCGCCAGGCGCTCCGCCGCCTCCGCGATCACCTCGGGGCGCTTGCATGCGGCGAAGCGCACCAGGCCGCGGTACGCGTCACGATGCTCGGGGCGCACGAACGCGGTGAGCGGGATCGCGGCGACGCCGATCCGTTCCGGCAGCGTCCGGCAGAACGCGTCCGCGTCCGCCCCGCCGATCGCGGTGGCGTCGGCGACCGTGAAGTAGCCGCCGTCCGGGCGATGCACCTCGAAACCGGCCGCCGCCAAGCCCTCCGCGAGGAGGTCGTGCTTCGCACGCAGCCGTCCCGCCGCGTCGGTGAAGAACGCGTCGGGCAGGCGCAGCCCCGCGGCCACCGCAGGCTGGAACGGCCCGCCGTTGACGTAGGTGAGGAACTGCTTGACGCTGAGCACCGCGGTGATCAGCTCGGCGGGCCCGTGGATCCAGCCGATCTTCCACCCGGTCACCGAGAACGTCTTGCCCGCCGAGGAGATCGTGAGCGTGCGCTCCGCCGCGCCGGGCAGGGTGGCGATCGGGACGTGCGGGGCGGTGAAGGCGAGGTGCTCGTACACCTCGTCCGTGATGATGACGGCATCGTGCTCGTGCGCGAGCCTCACGATCTCGGCCCGCACGGCCTCGCTCAGCACGGCGCCGGTGGGATTGTGCGGGTCGTTCACGAGGATCACGCGGCAGCGATCCGTGATCGCCGCCGCGAGCTCGTCGGGATCGGGCTGGAAGTCGGGCAGGCGCAGCGGCACGGTGCGCAGGGTGGCGCCGCTCAACGCCGCGATCGCGGCATAGGAGTCGTAGAACGGCTCGAACACGACGATCTCGTCCTCAGGGCCGTCCACGAGTGCGAGCAGAGCCGCGGCGATGGCCTCGGTGGCGCCGGCGGTCACGACGATCTCCCGGTCCGGATCGACGTCCAGGCCGTAGAAGCGCCGCTGGTGCTCGGAGATCGCCTGCAGCAGGTCGGGCACGCCGCGTCCGGGCGGGTACTGATTCGCGCCGCCGAGGATCGCGGCACGGGCGGTCTCGAGCACTTCGGCCGGACCGTCTTCATCGGGGAACCCCTGCCCGAGGTTGATCGCCCCCGTACGGCCCGCGAGTGCGGAGATCTCGGCGAAGATGGTAGGGGCGACCTCGCCGGCTGCGGAGAGCAGTCCGGCGCCGGCCGCCGTGCGGCGCCAGGCGCCAGGCAGGATTCCCATGCCGCCCAGGGTAACGCCATAGCGGAATCTCCCAGCGGGCATAAGAAAAACACAGAAACGGCCGTCAGTCTGTAAGGGCAAGGTTCAAAAGGAGCAGACATGAACGAGCAGACGCCTCACCCCGACGCCGGACACTCCGTGCCCCCGTCGTTCTCGTCCACCCCCGTGCCCACCCCGGGCGCCCCCATCCCGGACGGAGCCACGGCGCCCACCGCGCCGATCCCGCCCACCGTCGCCTCTGCGATGCCGCAGCAGACGCAGCCGACGCAACCCGTGAATCCCGGGCACTCCGGCGCACACGCCGGTGCCGCGTTCGGCACCGCCGCGACGGCGGCCCCGGTCGCGGAGCACAAGGTCAAGAGCGGCGTCGGCGGTGGCAAGATCGCCGCGATCATCATCGCCGCGGCTCTCGTCGGGGGCATCGCCGGCGTCGGTGGAGCCGTTGGGTACGGCTCGCTCACCGCATCGAACTCCTCGTCGACCAAGACCAGCACCGGCCCGAGCACCGTCACGGTGAACAACCCGGAGTCCGTGTCGGAGGCCACCGCGATCGCTGCCAAGGCCGTGCCCTCCGTGGTCACGATCGAGGTCTCCGGATCCAGCGCCGCGGGATCCGGATCGGGCATCGTGCTCGACAAGGAGGGCCACATCCTCACCAACGCGCACGTGGTGACGCTGGACGGCGAGGTCTCCAACCCCACCATCAAGGTGACCACCTCGGACGGTCGGATCCTCGACGCCACCGTCGTCGGAATCGACGCGACCTACGACATGGCGGTCATCCAGGTCAAGGACGGCTCGAGCCTGACCCCGATGGAGTTCGCCGACTCGTCCAAGCTCAACGTCGGATCGATGACGGTCGCCGTGGGTGCGCCGCTGGGTCTGTCCAACTCGGTCACGACCGGTATCGTCAGCGCGCTCAACCGCAGCATCCAGATCCAGTCCTCCGCCGCCCCGTCGCAGGGTTCCAACGGAGACCAGCAGCAGACCCCGAACCAGGACGGCTCGCAGCAGCCGTTCCAGTTCGACATCCCCGGCCGCGGATCCGGCTCCCAGAGCGCGGCGGCGACGATCTCGATCTCGGTGATCCAGACCGATGCCGCGATCAACCCCGGAAACTCGGGCGGCGCGCTCGTGGACAGCAACGGCAAGCTCATCGGCGTGAACGTCGCGATCGCGAGCGCAGGATCCTCGTCCTCCTCGTCGGGGCAGTCGGGCAACATCGGCGTCGGCTTCGCGATCCCCTCGAACATCGCCAAGCGCATCGCGAACGACATCATCGCGGACGGCAAGGCCACGCACGGCCTGCTCGGTGCGACGGTGCAGGACGCGAGCGGCCAGAAGGGCGCCACGGTCGTGGGCGCGGCGATCGCCTCGGTCACCAGCGGGGGAGCCGCGGCGAACGCGGGCATCCAGGCCGGCGACGTGGTGACGGGCTTCAACGGAAACCCGATCACCGACGCCAGCGACCTCACGGCGCAGGTCCGCTCGGTCGCCGGCGGCAGCTCCGCGACCCTCACGGTGAACCGCGACGGGAAGTCGCAGGACATCAAGGTCACGCTGGGCACTCTGTCCCAGTGATCCGCCCCCTCTGATCGGGCCATCGCTCCCACTCGACCGGGATCTTGCATCCGACGAAGGACGCCACCTCGCAGCACATCGCGGGTGGCGTCCTTCGCGTGTACGGGGCAACCAGGTCATCGGCTCCGCCTGCACGGCGCTCCTTCTGCTCCTGGCTCCGCCGACGTCGCGCCGGCTTTCCTCGTCGGCCCCGTCGACGGGTAGGCTCGCGGGGTGGCGTCCTTCTCCTTCCGTGCGGGCAACGCCGGCAAGCTGCTGAGGATCCCGCTCTATCTGCTCGGCCGCGTGGGGACGCTGCTGGTCCCGCGCGGGCAGGGCTGGGTGATCGGCTGCGGCGCGGGGATCGGCGACGGAGCCCTCGCTCTCTGGCGGGCAGCGAGCGAAGCGGGTCTGCAGCCGCTCTGGCTCACCGGATCCGAGCGCGAGCAGCGCGACGCCGCAGCCTTCGGCATCCGCGCGATCCCGAAGAACGGACTTCGCGGCTGGTGGGCCACGGCTCGTGCCGGCGTGGTCGTCGTCACCCACGGATTCGGCGACGTCAACCGCTATGCGACATCGGGCGCCTACCTCGTCCAGCTCTGGCACGGGATCCCGCTCAAGCGCATCGGGCTGGATTCCCCGGCGACCGTGCAGAGCGCGTTCCTGCCCGGCTTCGTGCCGCTGCAGAAGCTGCTCGGGCTGCTCTACCGTGCCCAGAGCCGGCGCATCCGCGTGCTGCCCGCGGCGTCCGACCGCTCCCGAGGGCGCCTGGAGTCGGCATTCGGGCTGGGCGTGCAGCAGGTGCTCGTCACCGGCGAACCGCGCGTCGACGTGCTCTCCACCGGGGACGCAGCCCGACGTCGCGCCGATGCGGTCGCGCGCCGCGATGCCGCGGTCGGCGCGATCGCCGACGGCGCCCGTGTGGTGCTGTACGCGCCGACGTGGCGCGACGGCGCCCCCGACCCCGCCGTGCCGAGCGAGGCGGAGTGGGAGCGGATCCTCGAGGTCCTCGAACGCACCGACAGCGTGCTGCTGGTGCGTTCGCATCCGCTGGGCGAGGGCGAGTACCGCCCTCCCGTGCCCTCGGAGCGCGTTCGGGCGATCGGCTCGGCTCTCGTGCCCGACATCACGCCGGTGCTGCCGGCGATCGATGTGCTCGTGACCGACTACTCGTCGATGGCCTATGACGTCGGCTTGCTCGCCATGCCGGTGATCTACCTCGCCCCCGATCCGGTCGCGTATGCGACCTCGCGCGGCTTCTACGGCGACTACGCCGAGGTCGCCGGCCCCGACCCCGCCGCGGACTGGACCGCCGCCGCGGCGCAGCTGCAGGCGACCCTGGAGGACGGCGCGGAGTTCGAGCGCCGGTCCGGCCTCTCCCGAGATCTCAGTGCGCACATGCACGCGCACCGCGACGGCGGCAACACCGCACGGGTGCTCGCCGCGATCCTCGCGCGCACCGGCGCGGCCACCGGCCGGGCCGTGCCGGTCCCCGCCGCGACGACCCGCGTATCTCCTACCCCCGCCCCGAAGGGAACCGCATGACGACCCCCCGCGTCACGTCCATCCGCGTCGATGAGGAGCGGCAGGCGTTGCTTGTCACGGGGGAGGGCTCCGCGCCGGGCGAGGTCGAGCTCGCCGGCCGCCGTGCCGTCGTGACCGCGCGCATCGCCGAGGACGGTCCGGATGCGTGGAACGCCACGCTCCCGTTGCGGGCCTCGCGATGGGGCGGGGCCGAGCTTCCGCTGCCGAGCGGGGACTACGCCGTCACCGTGGACGGAGTGCCGGTCGATGACCTCGAGATCGAGAGCACGCTGCTGGCCGGACTCCGTGTGGCCGCTGCGGGCGGGGCGGTGCGCATCGCGCCGCCGATCGATCCCGCCTACGAGACCGCCGAGGGCCGCCTCGCGCTGGAGGGCCGTTATGCGGCACTGCCCGGCGCCCGCGAGAACGCGGTGTTCTTCGAGGCCTTCTACGGGCAGTCCAGTGGCTGCAATCCCGGTGCGATCGACCGCGAGCTCGCGCGACGCGCACCCGGTGTGGTCCGGTACTGGAGCGTCGTGGACCTGTCCGTCCCCGTGCCCGAGGGAGCGATCGCGGTCGTCGAAGGGTCGCCGGAGTGGTGGCGGGCGCGCGCGGACGCGCGGCTGCTCGTCGTGAACGACTGGCTGCGCCGGCGCTTCGACCGCAAGCCCGGCCAGCGCGTGCTGCAGACCTGGCACGGCACCCCGCTCAAGCGCCTGGCTCTGCACCGCCCTGGGCTGCACCCCCGGCGCTGGCTCGCGGTCATCCGCGAGTCGCGGCGCTGGGACGTGCTGCTCGCGCAGAACCCCTATGCGGAGCGCGTGCTGCGCAAGGCCTACGCGTTCCTGCGCAAGCCGATCTGGGTCGACGGCTATCCGCGCAACGACGTGCTCCTGACGGGCGATGCCGCACGCATCCGCACGGCGCTCGGGATCGGGGAGGACGAGCGGGTGCTGCTGTATGCGCCGACCTGGCGCGACGACCGCTCCGAGATGGTGGACTTCCTGGATCCGAACGCGCTCGCGGCGGCCGCCGATGCGGTCGTGCTCGTGCGCGGGCACTCCCGCACGATCCGCCCGGGGCGCGACCAGGCCGGATCCCGCGTGATCGACGTCACCGGCTACCCCGACACGGCCGAGCTGCTGCTCGTCGCCGATGCCCTGGTCACCGACTACTCCTCCGTCATGTTCGACTTCAGCGCGACGGGCAAGCCGATGTACTTCCTGGTGCCGGATCTCGAGCACTACCGCGGCAAACTGCGCGGCTTCTACTTCGACCTGGCCGCACGTGCGCCCGGGCCGCTCCTGCGGACGCAGGAGGAGCTGGTCGCGGCGCTCTCCGATGTGTCGGCGGTGGCGGCGCACGCGGCCGCGTACGTCGCCTGGCAGGCGCAGTTCAATGGACGCGACGACGGGTCCGCCTCGGTGCGCGTGGTCGACCGGATCCTGGACCTGGGCTGGCTGGAGGCCTGACAGCCGCCGCGCCCTCGACGGAGCGCATCCGCCCGCCGGTCAGGGCAGCGGTGTGTTGCGAGAGCCGAGCCGCGAGGTGTCGACGGTGTCGTGCGCGCCGCGCAGCACCCCCATGAGGAAGCCCAGCCCCCAGGAGAGGTGCATGGTCGGCAGCACGGCGAGCGTCCAGAGGCGCTCTCGTGGGCTGCGCGACGGGTCCGTGGGGCGCGCGGGAGTGAGCGCCATCGCGATGACGAGCAGCGCATAGGCGATGAGCGGCAGATACACGGCGGAGGCGGCGATCGAGCCGACGCCGGTGAGCACCCCGGTCAGCTGCAGCACTGCGACGACGACCGCGAGCGCCAGGATCACGAGCAGAGCGGGCGGCGCGAAGAAGCGCACCCCGTTGCTGCGGCCGTAGCGCCGCACCAGCTCGCCACGCCAGGCGCCCGTGGAGCGGAACTGGCGGGCGAGTCGGATCCAGCTCTCCCGCGGCCAGTACGTCACCGCGAGCTGCGGATCGAACCACACCGTGTGCCCGGCCTGACGGATCCGGAGGTTCAGCTCCCAGTCCTCACCGCGTCGGATGGACTCGTCGAAGAGCCCGACCTCGTCGAGGACGGCACGGCGCATGACGCCCAGGTACGCGGACTCCGCCCTGCCTTCCCGGGTGCCGCCGTGGTAGCTGCCGCCGCCGAGACCGACCGGGGAGTTGTAGGCGCGGGCGACGGCGGCCTGGAACGGTGTGCGACCGTCGGCGCGCATCACGCCGCCGACGTTCCCCGCTCCGGTGCGTTCGAGGGTGGCCAGCGCGCGTGCGGCGTATCCGGACGAGAGCTCGGAGTGCGCGTCCACGCGGATGACGGTGGGATACCTGCTGGCGCGGATCGCGGCGTTCAGCCCGACCGGGATGTCGGCGGCGGGGTTGTGCACGATCCGGAGTCGTGGCTCGCGCGCGGCCATGCGCTCGGCCAGTTCCGTGGTGCCGTCGGAGGACGGGCCCAGCGCCAGCACGAGCTCGGTCGGTCCATCCACGTCCTGCGCGAGGACCGATGCCACGGCATGCTCGAGGTAGGCGCGTTCATTGAGGACCGGCATCACGAACGACACGCCCGCGCCGGACAGCGGGGCGCCCGCGTCGGGGGAGGACGGATCGCGATGGCTCACGCGTCGATCCTTTCATGCCGGACCTGCGTGGCCCCAGGGCGCAGGCTCCGGGCGCGCCGGATTACCAGCGCCCGCCGTTCTCCCAATACCGACCGATGTCCTCGAGAGGACGGCCCTTGGTCTCGGGCGCCAGCCACACCACGAAGAAGAAGGCGATGATCGCGATCACCCCGAACACGGCGAAGGCGCCGGCGCCTCCCAGAGCGTTCAGCATCGTGAGGAAGAACGCGCCCACGATGACGTTGGCGACGAGATCGCTCGTGAGCATCACGCTCGCACCGAGGGAGCGCAGGTGTGCGGGCATGGCCTCACCGGCGTAGACCCAGACCAGGGATCCGAAGCCGAAGGTGAAGCCCGCGGTGAACAGCACGAGACCGATGAAGCCGGCGATCGTGAGCGCACCGTCGAAGTGGCCACCGCCGATCGCGAAGACGATGACCAGCAGCAGATTGGCCAGGATCATGGTGCCGATGCCGATGAGCAGCACGGGCCGGCGACCCATCCGGTCGATCACGAGCAGCGCGATGAACACCGCGACCAGGCCCGCCACCTGCACCAGGGCGGAGAGGCCGAGCTTGACGATGTCGTCGGTGAAGCCCATCGCCTCGAAGATGCGCGGGCTGTAGTAGACGATCGCGTTGATGCCGGTCAGCTGCACGAAGAAGCCCAGCCCTACGACGAACAGTGTCGCGCGCAGGAAGGGCTTGCGCAGCAGGTCGAGCCAGGACGTGGTGTGCGCGGCCGCGAAACCGGCGGTGATCGTCTCGATCTCGGCGTCGACGTCGACCTCCGGGCCCTCGATCCGGGCGAGGGTCGTCCGTGCCTCGGCCGTGCGGCCCTTCATCACGTACCAGCGGGCCGTGTCGGGCAGCCGCAGCAGCACGAGGGTGATGATCACGCCGGGGATCGCCGCGAGTCCCAGCATCCACCGCCAGCTCTCGGTCGGAGCCAGCGCCATCGCCACGAGATAACCGAGGATGATGCCGGACACGGTGGCAACCTGGTAGAGCACGAGGAACGCGCCGCGGGAGCGGGTGGGCGCCGACTCGGCCACGAAGACCGGGACCACGACGACCGAGATGCCGATCGTCAGTCCGAGCAGGAACCGGGCGACCACGAGCACCCACAGGAACGGGGCGACACCCGACAGCAGGGAGAACAGCGCGAAGCACAGGGCGACCGCGACCATGGTGGGTTTGCGGCCGATCCGGTTGGCGAGCGCGCCACCGCACAGAGCCCCGAGGATCTCGCCGATCACGACCGTGGTCGTGACCCACGACTGCCCGGCGGCGTCGAGGTGGAAGTCCTTGGCGAGGTACAGCATGGCCCCGCCGATGTTCGACGAGTCGTAGCCGTAGATGATGCCGACGGTCGCGGCGGCGACGCCCACGAGGAGCGCCAGGCGGGTCGTGCGGCTGTTGCCGGTCAGTGCTGAGCTCATGATCCCGTCCTTCGTGCTCAGGAGTCTCCCAGGGAGGGATTCGAGAGTACACCAGGCCGTCGGACCCGATGGGGGCGTTCACGCCGGAGTCGCACTCCGGCCTCCGAGCAGCACCGAACAGGCTCGGCACGGTGCAGTCGTCCTTCGTCGATCCGACCCGTGCCTCGGTTCACACGACGAATCGCCAGATGTACTCCCGCCCGTCCTCGGGGCGGAACCAGGCGAGCGTGACGACGACGTCGTCGACGTCCGTGTCGCACAGGCACACCTCCAGCTGGTCGCCGTGCTCGACATGTCCCCACAGGAGGGTGCGCCCCGGATCGCGCGAGGTGCGGGCGAAGACACGGGCGAACTGCACCGCCGCACCCTGGTTCGTCAGCATCGGGTGCGTGCGGTCGCGGCGGTCGACGTCCCACGGCACGGGGTACGACGGAGGGGGGATGAGCGGCTGCGGAGGGCCGGGGGAGCGGGTCATGGCGTCACGCTAGGGGCGGGCGCCGACGCGGGGACGACGTCTTGCCCCGCGGTCACGGGCATGGTGCAGAACCCGCGTGTGCGTGCGACTGTGCGGACCGATCAGAGGTCGCGGTCGGGCTCCATCGGGTGCAGCTCGGGTCCCGGAGCCTCCGGGGCGGAGATCGGCGCGGGCTTGCGGTGCAGCGATTCCACGGCCTTGCGGCCGACGAAGCCGACGCCTCGAGCGGCGCTGCCGGCCGCTCCGGCCACGGCCGATCCTGCCAGCTGCGCACCGCGGGCGATCCGGTGCTCGATGCGTCGCGCGCCCGGCACGGGTTCGAGTTCCGCGGGCAGCGCCTGGGGCGGAAGGCCGAACGCTCGATGCGAACTGGCGAGCACCCTGCGGCCGAGCACGTGGTTCCCCGCGCCGCCGATCACCGCACCGACGCCGAAAGGCAGCGCCTTCCCGAGGAACGATGCGCCGCCCACGCCGGCGAACTGCTTGATGAGCATGCTCTTCAGCCGATCCGCGAGCGGCCCCACGGCGGCGCGCGGCAGCGACTTCGTCACGAGCTCGCCCCAGTAGGCGGGCCGGCCCACCCCCTTGCCCCCGGCCTGCCCGGCGAGCTGACGGATCAGATCCACCCCCTCCTTGCCGAGCATGAGGGTCATCACGAGGGCTCTCGCGCGATCGGGGTTCGTCACCGTGATGCCGTGCACCTCGGCGATCGACTGGGCGAACAGGGCCGTGGTCTCGACGAACCCTGCCGTCTCGACGCCGGAGAGGGCGAGGGTCACTCCCGTGCCGATCCCGGGGATCACCGCGGTCGCTCCGACCGCCGCACCGCCGGTCGTGACGGCGGCGAGGTAGCGCCGCTCCAGCAGCGTGATGATCTGCGCCGGAGTCGCGTCGGGGTGGCGCAGCCGGATGCTGCGGATGTGCGCCAGCACGAGCGGCCGCTGCACGGCCAGGACGCGGTCGAGGCCGCGGATGTGGGCGGGGTGCTCCGAGGATCCGGTGGGCGGAAGGCCGCCCGCCCAGGGCGCGTCATCCGGCAGGGAGTGGATCCGATGGATCGTGCTGTCGTCCCTGCCCTTGCCTTCTTTTCGCCCCATGGAGCAGAGCCTATGTCGACGGCCCTGCGAGAACGCTCGCAATGCGGAAAGAGCCCGTGCGCGGCAGTCGCGGCACGGGCTCTCTCTGCGTGAGGAGCGTCAGACGAAGAGGTTCGCGCGCTCCAGGTCCTCGGCGAAGTCCACCTCGACCGCGTACAGGTCGGAGATGTCCATCGGCTCGAGCAGCAGGCCGTTCTCGACGATCGCGAGCTCGAGCCCGCGCTCGAAGTAGTCCTGGTCGTCCACGCGCTGCAGCTGGCGCATGAACGCCTGCTTGTCGCGGGACGAGATGTAGTTGATTCCGACGGCTTCGCCGATGCCGCCCTTGACGGTCTTGGAGAGCTCCTTGATGAAGCCCTCGGTGTCGACCGTGTACTTGACCTCTTCGTCGCTGACCTTGGCGGTGTTGACCGTGACGAAGGACTGGTCGCGCTCGATGTAGGCGATCGCGCGTCCCAGGATGCGCGGGTCGAACACGACGTCGCCGTTCATCCAGAGCACACCCTTGCGGCCCGTGGCGGCGAGGCCGCGCAGGAGGCTCTTGGAGGTGTTGGTCTGGTCGTAGCGCTCGTTGTGCACGTAGTTCACATCGGGGAACGCCTCGATGATCGTCTCCGCACGATAGCCCACGATGGTCGTGATGCGCACGTCGTCGCCGAAAGCGGCGTGGATGTTGTCGTGCTGCTGCCGCATGATCGAACGCCCGTCGTTGAGCTCGGTCAGCGGCTTCGGGAGGGAGCGCCCGAGGCGCGAGCCCATCCCGGCAGCGAGAATGATGGTCTGAAGAGTCACAGAAATACTCCTGTTACGTGTGTTCACGGTTACGTCACCGATGGGACACTTCCTCGTGCCGGAGATCATGGTATCGATCCGCCCTGAGTCCTTCATGCGCAGAGAGGGTGCGATGCCATTCCGTTACATACTGCTCGGTTCATTCCCAGGTTGGTCATGGGCGACATCCTGTGCGTCGGATCCCGTCACTTCGGGTCGTCGGCCCCGTGCACCTCACCGCCGGTTGCTACCGTGAAGGGCATGACCGGAGCTCCCAATGACCCTCGCGCGCCCAAGGATTCCTCTCCTCCGACAAAGCCTCGGCGCTCGCCGTCCGGCGCCGCCAGAGCGACGACCGCGCAGACGGCGCGGGTGAAGGCGGAGAGCCAGGCGGCGGCGGCGCGTTCCGCGGCCGCTAAGCGCACGGCGGCACGAACGAGCGCGGCACGCACTGCGGCCGCGAAGTCGGCGGCGGAGAAGGCGGGCGCGGCCAAGGCGGAGGCCGCGGCCGAGGAGGCGAAGGAGTCCGCAGCCAAGG